>NZ_CP097269.1:2830000-4030000 GCF_028473645.1 Acidovorax sp. GBBC 1281 | reverse complement strand
CATTTGCCCGCCGGGAGAGGTGCATGACTTGTGCGCGTTCATGGACGGCGTGGACCGCCGTTGGCAGGACCGTTACCGCAATTGAACGCGCTGCGGCGCCCATCGCCGCGCGGGCGGGCCCGGGTGGCGGGCACCGGCCTCATTCCTTTTCTTCGCCGGGCGGCACCTTCAGGCGGTCGTTGCGGACCTCCTTCATCATGGCTTCGTCATCGGGGTCTGTGTCGTCCACCGGCACGCTGTCTTCCTGGGTGATTTCCGGCTCGTCATCGCCGTGGGGGTGCTTGGGGGTGTTCATCGTGTCTCCTGGGACGGAAATACAGGCCGGGCAGGCCCTGGCAGGGCTGGCCCGGGCGGTCGGCGAGCGCCGACTGTGCTCGATCAAGGCTGCAGCAATTCCGGCTGCGTGCGGATCGAGGTGCGATCGCGCTGGTCCTTGAGCTTGCCGAGGGCGCTGTCCAGTGCGCGTTGCAACTTGGCTTCGGCGCCGCGGAAGGCTTCGTCCACCGTGGGTGCGTTGTGGGTGGCAACGACAGGCGCATGCTGGGGCACCAGCGCTTCGATCACGCAGCGCTTGTCGTCTGCGCCGCCCCGGTCATGGTTAACGTCCGACAGGTGCACCTCGACGCGCCGCACGCCTTCGTTGAACCGCGACAGATTCTTGCGGATCTCCGCATCCGCCCAGCGTTCCAGGCTCTCCCGGTTGTCCATGCCATTGCCCATGTTGATGTGAATTTCCATGAGATCTCCTGATGCAGATAAGAGCGCCCAGAGTGCCTTGGGCGGTCCCGCCGGCCTGTAGGCCGAGGGAGCATGGGGCCGTGCGCAGGGTCCTTTGTCACGTTGCGTGACACCTGGGCTGAAGCGCCCCTCACATCGCTCAGCCGTGGCGCTGTGCCCCGTGGAAATCGAAAAAAAATCCATGCGGGTGCCTTGGCATGGGGCGGATTCGCCTGTTAAATTTCGTAAGAGGGGTGAGAGGTGCTACAGGCGTCGAGCCATGCACCAGGAGCGGAAGACGCAGGCGGTTTTCCGGACAGCGGCCCCGAGTCTTTGCCGCGACCCGAGCGTCGTTGCACGCCCTGTCTCCCGGTTCGGGAAGGGGCATCCGGCAAAGAAGTCGTTTCTCAAAAAATCAGAACGGGTTGCGCCATGCACACGATTTCCTCTTGCCCGCGGCATCGCCGCCATGCCATCGCGGCGTTGATCGCCTGTACGGTTTCTCTGCATTTCGCCGCGGCGAATGCCGCCGATGTCAGCATCACGCTGCCCCCTGGCGGCGGCTTCAGCGTGCGCAGCAGTGGCGGCACCGATGAGCGCCTTCGGGTGCAGTCCGATGGCGCGGTCCTGTTGCCTGCGCTGCCTGCCTCGCCGCAGCAGGGCCAACTGGCATGTTTCGATGGCGCTTCGGGCCGCCTGGGAAGTTGTTCCCCGGCCGCTGCTTCGGCGTTGGCGGGGCCCACCGGCGCGACCGGTCCGGCCGGGGCTGGCGGAGCGACAGGTGCCACGGGCGCGCAGGGGGCGACCGGCGCAACCGGGTCATCGGGCGCGACCGGCGCGACGGGGCCCATCGGATTGGCCGGCGCCACCGGTCCGGCGGGCCCGCAAGGCCTTCAGGGCGTGATGGGGGCCACGGGCCCGACCGGTGCGGCGGGCGCCACCGGCACGGCGGGTGCGACCGGCCCTGCGGGCACTGGTGGGGCGGTGAGTGCGGTGTCGATGGCTGCGCACAACACGGCCGGCTCCACCATCGCCGTCCTGCTGGGGGGCACCAATGTGCCGATGCCGCAGGCGCAGAACCTCGGCGGTGGCTTTCTCGCCAATGGTTCCAGCGACGTCTTCACGGTGCCCACCACGGGCCGCTACCGCGTGAAATACGCCATGCGCACCACCGCCGCCACCCTGGCGAGCGCCCGGGTGCTGATCAATGGCGCCTCCTATCCCGCCTTGACCGAGGTGCCCAGCACATCGACGAACCGGTATCTCGGCGAGACCATCGTGACGCTGATCGCGGGCTCCACCTTGCAGGCCCAGTTCTATGGGATGTTGGGCTCGGTGACCTTGGACGGCGGGGCGGGCGCGACCCTGATCGTCGAGCAGATGGACTGACCCCATCCGATGGGCGCACGGGCGGGCACCGGGCCCACCGCTTCGCTAGCGGGCGGGCAGAAGATCCGCCACCCGTTCGGCGGGCCGGCACAGGCGCACGCCCCGCGGCGATACCACGATGGGTCGGTTGATGAGTGCGGGGTGGGCGGCCATGGCATCGAGCAACCGGGTGTCGTCCAGGGCCGGATCGGCGAGTCCCAGTTCGGCATGCAGTGGGTGTTTCTCGCGCAGCATGTCGCGCGCCGGCACGCCTGCCCGCGTGACCAGCCATGCCAGCATGGCACGCGAAGGCGGGGTCTTCAGGTACTCGACCACATGCGGCTCGATGCCGCTCGCACGGATCAGCGCCAGCACGTTGCGCGAGGTGCCGCATTCCGGGTTGTGATAAATGACGACGTCGGGTTCGAAGGCGCGGTCGGGCAGGGCAGGGGAGGTCACAGGCGGGGCTTTCGGCAAGGGGTCGGGCTGCGCCAATGGCGCGGCACTCGGAAGGGGCGCGTGCGTGGGCGGCAAGCCCGTCATTTTCCGATCGTGGCGTCCTGCGCCGCGCCGGTGGCCGAGCGCAGGCGGCTGGGCGCCAAGGCACCGGCCGAGTCCAGGATGGGATAGGCGATCGAGCAGATGTGCGAGTTGATGCGCTTGAGTTCGCTGATCAGGTCGATGTGCAGCGAGCTGGTTTCCATGCTCTGCACCGTCTTGTCCGCCAGGCGCACCAGGTGGGTGGCGGCGTAGGCGCGCTCCAGGTCGCGAAAGCGCGCTTTTTCTTCGAGCAGCTTCTGCGCGTCGCGCACCGTGCCGTTGAGGAACACGCTCATTCCCAGGCGCAGGTTGTTGATCAGGCGCTCGTGCAACTCCGTGATCTCGGCCATGCCGGCGTCGGAGAACTGGCGGCCCTTTTTGATCTTCTTGTCTTCGATGTCCAGCAGCACGCGTTCGATGATGTCGCCGATCTGCTCCATGTTGATGGTGAAGCTGATGATGTCGGTCCAGCGCCGGCTCTCGTCCTCGCCCAGCGCCTCGCGGGAGATCTTGGTCAGGTAGTACTTGATGGACGAATACAGCTCGTCCACCTCGTCATCCATCTTGCGCAGGCGTTCGGCCAGTTGCACATCATTCTTCTTGATCACATCGAGCACACCCAGCAGCATGGTCTCCACCACGTCGGCCTGGTGCAGCGCCTCGCGGGCGGCGCAGGAAATGGCCAGCGACGGGGTGGACAGGGCCGAAGGGTCCAGGTGGTGGGGCCGCAGGCTCTGCGCGCCCACGGGCTTTGGCAGCAGCCGGGTCACCCAGGTGGCCACCCATTGCGTGAAGGCGATGAACCCCAGGCTGATGACCACGTTGAAGCCCAGATGGAACAGCACCACCCCCTGTGCCGTGCCCGGCATGTGGGGCTGTACGTAGCGCAGCCAAAGCCCCGCGAACGGGGCCACCAGCGCCACGCCCATCAGCTTGAAGACGAGGTTGCCCACGGTCACCTGCCGCACCTCCACGGCCGATTTGGCCGTGGTCAGCACGGCCAGCAGGCCGCTGCCCAGGTTGGCCCCCAGCACCAGGCCCAGGGCCACGTCCAGCGGCACCACGTGCGAGGCCGCCATGGCCGAGATGAGCAGCACGATGGCCAGGCTGGAGTACGCGATCACGGCCAGCACCGCGCCCATGACGATCTCCATCACGATGTCGCTGTTGAGCGAGCCGAGCATGGCCTTGATGATGGGGGAAGCCAGCATGGGGCCGCTGGCCTGCACGACCATTTCGAGCGCCAGCAGCATCAGCCCCAGCCCGATGAGCACGCGCCCCACGCGCCCGGCCGAGCTGGACTGGCGGGTGATGAACAACACCACGCCCACGAAGATGAAGAGGGGGGACAGCCACGACAGGTCGGTGGAGAACAGCACCGACATGAGGGCAGTTCCCACGTCGGCCCCGCGCATCACCGCCAGCGCGGCGGGCAGGGTGATGAGCCCCTGGCCCACGAACGACGAGGTCATGAGCGAGGTGGCCGTGCTGGACTGCACCAGGGCCGTCACGCCGATGCCCGACAGCGCTGCCGTGAAGCGGTTGCCCATGCTGCGGGCGAGCATGGTGCGCAGGTTGGCGCCGAACACACGCAGCACGCCCGTGCGCACCAGGTGGGTGCCCCAGACCAGCAGTGCCACGGCGGCCAGCAGATTCAACAGGTGCTTCATGAAAGGGATCGGATGCTTCACCCGGGGGCGGGGCACAGGGCTCCTGGCCTGCCTGCCGTTCCGGGAGTGACAGCATACTCCTGAATCCATAGCAGCCCGCCAGCAACCACGGGCCTGGGCGGGTCGGATCGGTGTGCCGGGTGGCCTGGATGGCACGGGATGGCCCGGGTTTTGCGCGCCGGGCAAGGGCTTCGGGCGCTGCGGCGCGGTGGGTAAGGCCCGTTCCTACCCTCGGCCCTTCCATTAAAGCATTCAAGGGAGAAGCCATGGTCCACCTCAAAGAAATCACGTCTCCGCCGCGCGTTGCCCCCTCCGTTGCCGAACGCGGAAAGCAAGCCGTCCCGGCGGCAAGGTCGAGTTCCATGCCGCAGACTGCGCTCGCGCTGCAAGGCAGGGCTGGGCATCCACGCACATCCACCGGGGACGCCGGGGCGCCACCGACGCATGCGGCCTCCCACGTGAACCGTCCCCGATCGAACGTGGGCATCCGCATCCAGTCATCGCCGGCTGGCACCGGGGACGTGTCGAAGACTTCCGCCGCCACCGTGGCAAAGTCCCTGGACGCGGTCCTTCATCAGCACGATCGGGCGGCGCAAGGAATTCTCAAGATGTGGGGCGAGCCGAAAGGGTATGTCGACGATGCGCAGAAGTCGGTGACGGACAACCTCGCGGCGGTGCAGGCCCAGATTCGGAATCTGCAAGACATGCTGCGGTTCAGAGACGCTGCGCTCGGTGCGCAGGCAGAACTGCGCAAGGAGATCAACCAGTTGGACGGCCACGAGCAACGGGAGCGCTACAACCAGTGGGCCCAGGCCGCATCGGTGAACCTGGAGGCGGTGTTCCAGGAAGCGGAGGCCGCGGTGAGCGCCATGCAGGCGCGACTGGCGGGGACCCCTGAATCGGACGCTGACTCGGATACGGACGTCTTCATGGACGCGCTGTCGGATTGGGATGCGGATCTGGCAATGGACACGGAAACAGAAGCAGCGACGGAAACGGAAACGAAGGAGAGCGTGGAGATCGAAGTCGAGGTGGAGGCGAGCGTGGCGTCCATCCAGTCCGAACCGCCGAAATCGGCTGCCAGCCCCCGTGTCGGTGAAGCGAACGCATCGACCCAGCCGGTGGCCAGCGCTTCTTCGACCGAGGGCTCCGCGCCAGCTTCCCCCACACATGTTGCCAGCACGGCGGCTGCCGAATCAGCCGCCGCGCTGGCACAGAGAGCGGCAGACGAAAAGCGCCACGAAACGGCGCAGGCCCTGTTGTCGCTCCGCACCATGAACATGACATATCACGTCAGTGGCGTGCTGGAGCTCCTCGAAAACGTCCAGGCGATGGGCAGAAAGATCCAAAACCTGGAGCAGGTGCTGGCGAGTAGAGATGAACTGCTTCAAGGCCATGGCGATCTGGTGGAACAACTGGCCGACGAAACGGTGAGCGCCCGGCTGGATCTTCGGCAGTTCAAGCAGTGGCGCGATGCGGCGGCCATGAACCCTGGAACGAAATTCAGTGAACTGGCGGCATCGATCAGCGACATCAAAGCCCGCATGCGCAACGGCGTGGAGCATCTGACCACGATCGAGGGCTACTCCATGGCAGAGATTTTTCCGAGGAGCCGATGAGCGAAGCCGTGCCGAGCGGCCCCATCGCGGCGAATGGGTTTCGGTGGACGAGATCCTCAATCGATGAGTTGCCCCGCCTCATGGAACGGATACGGCCCGGGATACGTCCCGCTGGCCGCGATGTGGCTGACCAGCCGCCCGTCCTGCGGCAGCGCATGCACCGCAAAGCCCGGCGGCTCCAGCGTCCAGGCCGAGGCGGCGTCGGGCGCCAGGTCCAGGCACACCTGGTGCGCGGGCGATGGCACGGTCGCTGCCAGCGTCCCCCCGAAGCGCACCTGGATGGCGCGGTGCAGGTGGCCGCAGACCACCCGCTCCACGTTGGCGTGCCGCGCCACGATGGCCTCCAGCGCTTCGGCGCCTTCCAGCAGGCCGATGGCGTCCATGTGGCCGATGAGCGTGCGAAACGGCGGGTGGTGCATGGCGATGACCACGGGCCTGCCGCGGTGCGCTTCCAGTTGGCGCTCCAGCCAGGCGAGCCGTGCCTCGCACAGGCCGCCTTCGCTGGCGCCGGGCACCACGGTATCGAGCGCGATGAGCTGCAGCCCGCCCACCGGCACGCTGTATTGCACGAAGCCTTCTTCGCCCAGGTAGGCGTGCTCGGGAAAGCTGGCGCGCAGTTGCTCGCGGTCGTCGTGGTTGCCGGGCAGCAGGTAGAGCGGCATGGCCCCGAGCGGCGCCAGCAGTTCGCGCAGGTGGCCGTATTCCGCAGGCCGGCCGAAGTCGGTCAGGTCGCCGGTGACCACGACGGCATCCGGGCGCTGCGGCATGCGCAGCACCGTGTCCACGGCCTGGCGCAGGTAGGGAGCGGTGTCCAGCCGGCCATAGGCCAGTCGGCCGGGCTCGCGGATGTGCAGGTCGGAGAGCTGCAGGAGCAGGGTGGTGGTGTTCATGCGGGTCATGCGCTGAGGCTTTCGGTGACGGACAGCAGGCGGTGCGTGGCGATGCGAAAGCCTACCTGCTCGCCTTCGCGTGCGGGATGGTCGCGGTGCACATCGGCCAGGAGGGGCGCATGCCCCGAAACGGCCAGCGTGAGCTGCACGCGGTCGCCCAGGAAACTGCGGCGCGTCACGGCGGCGCTGCCCCAGTCGGGCAGGGTCGGGCCCACCTCGACGTCCTCGGGTCGCACGAGCAGCGCGTCGGCCGAAGCCGAAAGGGCGTCGCAGGCCTGCAGCGCCGTGAGGTGCGGCAGTCCCCGCGCTGCGCTGGGGTCCACGGCCGGCACGATGCGGTTCACCCGGCCCAGGAACGTGGCCACGAACGGGTGGCTGGGCGTGCGGTAGAGCGCCTCGCCGTCGCCCACCTGCACGATGCGGCCGGCATGCATCACGGCCAGGCGGTCGGCAATGGCCAGGGCTTCCTGCTGGTCGTGGGTGACGTGGATCGCCGTGATGTGCAGGCGGCGCAGCAGGTCGGCCAGTTCGTCGCGCAGCGATTCCTTGAGCTTGGCATCCAGCGCGGTGAGCGGTTCGTCCAGCAGCAGCACGCGCGGCCGCGCGGCCACGGCGCGGGCCAGGGCCACCCGCTGGCGCTGGCCGCCAGAGAGTTCGGCCGGGCGTTTTTTCTCCAGGCCGCCCAGGCGCACCAGATCGACGAGTTCGCCCACGGTGCGGCGGCGCTCGCTTTCGGCCACGCCGCGGATCTTGAGGCCATAGCCGATGTTGGACTCCACCGTCATTTGCGGAAAAAGCGCGTAGTGCTGGAACACCATGCCCACGCCGCGCTGCTCGATCGGCATGCGGGTCACGTCGGTGTTTCCGAAAGCGATGCGGCTGCCCGCATCTGGGGCCTCCAGCCCGGCGATCAGGCGCAGCAGCGTGGTCTTGCCGCAGCCCGACGGTCCGAGCAGGGCCATCACCTCGCCGGGCTCCACGGTCAGGTCGGTGGGCTGCAGGCCGCGGGTACCGTCGGCATAGGTTTTGGCGCACTGGACCACGTCCACGCGCGTGCGTTCAAGTTCCATGGTGTTTCTCGATGAAGGTGCCGATGGCCTGCAGGCCCCACAGCATGGGAAGAATGACGATCAGAAAGACCAGCGTGTAGGCCGAGCCGATCTCGATGCGCATCGATGCATAGCTGTCGGCCAGCCCCACGGGCAGCGTGCGGGTGAGCGGGGTGTGCAGCATCCAGGTGAGATTGAATTCGCCCACCGAGAGCGTGAACACCATCAGGCTGCCCGCCACGATGGCCGGCAGCACGGCCGGCACCAGCACGCCCAGAAAGCGCTGCGCGAAGCTGGCGCCCAGCGAGCGCGCGGCCTCTTCGAGCGAGCGCAGTTCGTTCTTCTGGAATGCCGATCCCACGGTGCGCACCATGAAGGGCAGCGTGAACACCATGTGCCCCACCAGGATGAAGGCGAAGCTCTGGCGAAAGCCCGAAAGCTGCCCGTAGGCGAGGATGAGCGCCAGCGCGCTGGCCAGTCCCGGCACGGCGACAGGCAGGGTGAGCAGTTCTTCGAACAGCCGGGCCCAGCGGGAGCGGCTGCGCGCCAGGGCATAGGCGCAGGGCACGCCCAGCAACAGGTTGCCCAGCACGCACAGCAGCGCGAGCACCAGGGACCAGCCCACCGTGCCGCCGTAGTTCTCCCACACCTCGCCCAGCCAGCGCAGCGTGAGCCCGCTTTTCAGGCCCACGCTGTAGTTGTTGACCAGCCCGGCCACCACCGAGAGGGCGATGGGCGCGATCATGAACAGCGCGACCAGGGCGGTCAGCGCCATCAGCAGCGCCGGGGCCTGTCTTGCGTTTCGCATGGTTTCGGCTCCTTCAGAAAGCGGTGGTGCCGGACACGCGGCGCGACACCCACAGCACCATCCAGGTGATCAGCCCGAGCGTGATCGACAGGCTGGCGGCCAGCGCGAAGTTGGCATAGTTGGTGAACTCGTTGTAGATGGTGATGGGCAGCACCTCGAACTTGGCTGACAGCGTGAACGCCGTGCCGAACGCGCCCATGGCCGTGGCGAAGACGATCGCGCCGCAGGCCAGCGTCGTGGCCGCCAGTTCGGGCACCCACACATCGCGCGCCACGCGCCAGCGCGAGGCACCCAGGGAGCGGGCCGCTTCTTCCAGCTGCGCATCCATGCTGCCGGCTGCCGCCGTGTAGGTGGCGATGGCCCGCGGCAGCGAGAAATACAGATACGCCAGGAACAGGCCGGTGAGCCCATAGGCGAACGTGGTGCGGCCGGCGCCCAGCGCCTCCGACAGGTCGGCCACCAGCCCCTGCCGACCGCCCAGCAGGATCATGAAAAAGCCGACGATCACGCCGGGGAACGACAGCGGCAGCGTCAGCAGCGACAGCAGCAGCGCACGGACATGAAAGCGCTGGCGCGCCAGCGTGATGCCCACCAGCGCACCCAGCACCAGCGTGGCCAGCGTGACGGCGAGCGACAGTCCCAGCGTCTGCAGCAGGCTCTGCAGATAGCGCGCATGGGTCAGCACCGCGAAGTAGGTGTCCCAGCCCTTGGCCGCCGGCAGGGCCAGCAGCAGGGCGACGGGCAGCAGCCAGAACGCCGCAAAGAACGCCACGGCAGGCGCGGCGCACGCCAGCAGCACCGGGCGCGACGGAGCGGAACCACCGTGGCCCATGGCGTTACTGCACTTCCTTCAGATAGCGATCGGAGAACGCCTTCTGCGCAGCCGCCATGCGGCCGTAGTCCACGGTCTTGGCGCGCGCGTAGTCGCTGGCCGGCAGGAAGCGGGCCTGCACTTCCTTGGGCATGGCATTGGCGCGCACCGGGCGCAGGTAGGCGTTGGCCCACAACGCCTGGCCTTCGTCGGACAGCACGAAGTCCAGCACCTTCCTGGCATCTGCCGCATGCGGGGCATTGGCCACCAGGCTCATCACGTAAGGCACGACCACGGTGCCTTCCGCAGGGATTACGAACTGCACGTTGGCCTGGTCCTTGTACTTGGCGCGGTAGGCGTTGAAGTCGTAGTCCAGCAAGATGGCGATCTCACCCGACAGCACGCGGGCGTAGGCCGTCTGCTTGGGCACGATGGGCTCGTTCTTCTGCAGTGCCTTGAAGTAGTCGATGCCGGGGGCGAAGTTGTCCATGGAGCCGCCGCGGGCCTGGTTGACCGCCACTGCGCCCACGTAGCCCACGAAGGCCGAGGCCGGGTCGAGGTAGCCGATCAGGCCCTTGTAGTCGGGCTTGAGCAGGTCGGCCCACGATTTGGGCACCGGCTTGCCTTTGAGCGCATCGACGTTCACCATGAAGCCGAGCGTGCCCGAGTGGATGGTGAACCAGTGGCCCGCCGGGTCCTTGAGGCCTTCCGGAATGTCCTTCCAGCCGGCGGGCTGGTAGGTGCCCACCACGCCGTCTTTCTGCGCCTGGATGGCGAACGTCACGCCGAGGTAGGTCACGTCGGCCACCGGGCTTGCACGCTCGGCGACCATCTGGGCAAGGGCTTGGCCGGAGTTCTTGTTGTCCGGCGGCACGGTCACGCCCGTGCGGGCCTTGATGGCCTTGAGCTGGCTGCCCCAGTCGGCCCATTCGGGCGGGCAGTTGTAGCAAATGGCGGTTTGCGCCATCGCGGCGGCGCCGGAGGCCAGGCCGAAGGCCAACACGGTGGTGCGGATCAGGGTTTGCAAGGTGTGTTTCATCGAGGGCTCCAGAAAAGCAGAACGAAGGAAGGGATGGGTTGGGGGAGTGGGTTGCGGGATCTGTCGGTCAGGCGCCTGCGCAGGATTCGCCGGCACGGAAGCGATGGGGCAGCGTCAGGCTGGCCTGTGGCGTCAGCGGCGCATCGGCGGCCATGGCCTGGATCAGCAGTTCCACGCTGCAGCGGCCGATGTCGGCATTGGGCTGGGCCACGGTGCTCAGCACGGGGGTGAGGTCCTGCCCCAGCGCGATGCCGTCGAAGCCCACCACGCTGAGATCGCGCGGCACGGCGAGGCCCGCCTGGTGGGCGGCCCGCAGGCAGCGGATCGCAATCAGGTCGTTGGAGCAGACCAGGGCGGTCGGGCGCTCGGCCCCGCGCAGCCACTGCGCCACGTCCTCCACCGCGGTTTCCACGAAAGGCACTTCGATCACCGGCGCCTGCGCCAGCCCGGCAGCGGCCATGCCGCGTCGAAAGCCGCGACAGCGCTGCTGTGCGCGGTCCGAGGCGGCCAACTGGCCGCTCACCATGGCGATGCGCCGGTGCCCCAGGGCCACCAGCCGTGCCACCAGGTCGGCCACGGCGCCTTCGCTGTCCACCGAGACGCAGGGGTGGCCGGGGTGCCGGTTGTAGGCCAGCACGTAGGGCAGGGCGGATGCCGCGAGGCGTGCGAGCGCCGTGGAGGACTCGGGCTGCGAGACCACGAGGATCATGCCGTCCACGTCGCCCGCCAGCAGCAGATTCACGGCGCGCTCTTCCTGCGCGATCACGTAGTCGGTGGTGAACGGCAGGATGGCATAGCCCGCCAGCGCCGCGGCGCGCGCGATGCCTTCGAGGCATTCCGCGAACACGGGATTGAGCAGTGTGGGCAGCATCACCCCGATGACGCGGCTGCGCTGCGTGCGCAGCGTGCGGGCACTGGCGTTGGGCGCGTAGCCCAGGCGCTCGGCCACGCCGAGCACGAGGTCGCGCGTGGCGGGGGTGACCTTGTCCGGCAGATTGAACGCGCGGGACACGGTGGCGACCGAAACCCCGGCTTCGCGGGCGACGTCCTGGATGGTCATGGGGATGGAATGGGCTGCAAAAGGCCATGTAATCGATTTCATGGCATTGGAGCGGGGCGGCGTGACGGCGTGATGACAGTCGCGCGCGGTGGGAGCAAAGTCCGCGGGTTCGTCCGCCCACGGGTGTCTTCGCGGCACGCATGGAGGAAGGGCGATTTCGTGCTTAACCTGCGTGTTCCAGTTCCGCATGAGGCGGATTCGGATGGTCGAAGGACGCATGCCCTGGTCCGGCGCCTGCGGCCTTTCCCTTTCAAAACCGGGCGCCAAAATCGAGGAGCCGACTTATGGTGTCACCGCTTTCATCCCGGGGCGGTCCGCCTGCCGCGCTGGCGCCCAGGCCGGGTGTCGGATCCCCTTCCACTGGTAGAGACCCCGCCTGCGGCGGCGAGGTAGCTGTCCACGGACTGCATTCGCGTAAAGCCGCTGGTATCGCCGTAATAGAAGAAGGCCTGCTTCGCCCTCGCCAAACCCTGTCCCCCGCAGTGGACCGGCAGTTGCGCGGCTATGTCATGGCCCGGGCCATCGATGGCCGGCATGTGGAAGGGCCTGACCTCACGCGCCTGCGCAACGCCACCGCCACGGTCGAGCAGGTCCGCGCGCTGTTGCCGAGCGGTCGTGGCAACGTCAAAGACGACATTGCGCAATTCGGTCACGAAAGCTCCAGGAGGGTCGAAGCGGGCCGGCTTGTGAAGAACATGCTGGTGGAGCACGGCCTGCCGCGAGTTGTGGCCTACGCTGCCGGAGGAATTCTGGCCCGGGCCGGCAATTGTGCAGAGTTCGCTGCCTTGACCATCATGCTGCATGTCCCTCTGTTGAAAGAAGCCAGCTCAGGCACCGACAAGGGGGAGTGCATTTACCTCGTGAAGTCGCAGTGGATCGACCACGACTGGGCAGAGCTGAGGGACGGGCGGGGGCCGGATTACCACATGGTATTGGACCCTTGGCTTCGCGGACCCGCAGTCTTTTCTGCAGACAGCCAATGGGCAGGTGATGCCGGCGACTTCACCCTGAGCCTGGAGCACGGCCATGCCACGGGCTTGAAAGACAGGGCTGAAATGGAGACGGCTTTGACCGGGAACTCGCCATCTCTGCTGGCCCGCTTCGACCAGGGCTTGCGCGAGGTCGGGCCCACGATGCGCTACGCGCCACACACGGTCTTTCCTTCCATGGCGGTGGTGGGCCGGGGGTTCGAGCGGCGAGTGCAACTCAAGCTACAGGCCCCCGTTGATGTTGCCAAGGCCCGCGTTCCTCCTGAAGTGCGGGCCGTGAATCCCAACCTTCGCCGGGCCCAGCGCGCTCTGCTCAATGAGGTGCTGGCCGTGGGCGTCGCGCGGCAGATGGACGTCGGCGCAGGCATACGAAGCGCAACGCAGGAAGTGCCCGGGTTGCTGGATGCCGCCAGGCGGCTGCGTGACAAAGGCGCCTGACGCTTGCCGCAGCCAGCGTGTTGCCGGGCAGGGCGCGCTGTCGGCGCCCGGTCTTCAGGACGAGCGCTTCACCCGCAGCAGTTCATCCAGGATCAGGCAGGCCGCTCCCACCGTGATGGCCGAGTCCGCCAGGTTGAAGGCCGGAAAGTGCCAGCCCCGCGCGTGGAAGTCCAGGAAGTCCACCACGTAGCCGTGCATCATGCGGTCCACCACGTTGCCCACGGCGCCGCCCAGGATGCTGGACAGCGCGAAGCAAAACAGCTTCTGCCCGGGATGGGCGCGAAGCTGCCACACGATGAACAGCGTGGCCGCCACGCCGATGCCCGTGAACACCCAGCGCTGCCAGCCGCCCGCATCCGCCAGGAAGGAGAACGCCGCGCCCGTGTTGTGCGCACGCACGATGTTGAAGAAGCCGGTGATGTAGGTGGCATCGCCCAGCCGGTAGTAGCCCAGGATCAACGTCTTGGTGAACTGGTCTGCGATCAGGATCAGCAGTGCCCAGACGAGCCAGGGCCACATCTTGCCGCCCGCGGAGGATGAAGACGAATAGCTGCTGCGGGCCATCACGCGTGCTCCCGCGCTTCGCCGGCGCCATACAGGTTGCTGGTGCAGCGGCCGCACAGCGTCGGGTGGGCCGGGTCCTGGCCCACATCGCTGCGGTAGTGCCAGCAGCGCTCGCACTTGGTGTCGGTACTGGCCTGCACGCTGATCCGCAGCGCATCGCCCGCCACCAGTTCGATCGCGGACGTGATGAAGACGAACTTCAGGTCTTCGCCCAGGCTGGCGAGCAGCGCGTGGTCTTCGGGGGCGGCGGTCAGTGTGACGGTGGCCTGCAGCGACGAGCCCACCTGGCCGGCCGCGCGCAGCGCCTCGATTTCCTTGTTCACCGCATCGCGGATGGTGCGCAGGCGGGCCCACTTGGCGAGCAGCCCTTCGTCGGCGCCCGCGATGGCGCCGTAGGTTTCCAGGAAGATCGATTCGGACGTGCCGAACACCTTCCACGCCTCTTCCGCCGTGAACGAAAGGAAGGGCGCCATCCAGCGCAGCATGGCGTGCGTGATCTGATAGAGCGCGGTCTGGGCGCTGCGGCGTGCCAGGCTCTTGGGCGCCGTGGTGTACAGGCGGTCCTTGAGCACGTCGAGGTAGAAGCCGCCCAGGTCTTCCGAGCAGTACAGCTGCAGCTTGGCCACCACGGGATGGAACTCGTAAACCTGGTAGTGGGCCAGCACTTCGGCCTGGAATTCGGCGGCCCGCGTGAGCGCATAGCGGTCGATCTCCAGCATCTGGTCGAACGGCACGGCGTCGGCCTTCGGATCGAAGTCGCTCACGTTGGCCAGCAGGAAGCGCAGCGTGTTGCGGATGCGGCGGTAAGCGTCCACCACGCGCGCCAGGATCTTGTCGTCGCCGGCGATGTCGCCCGAGTAGTCGCTGGCGGCCACCCACAGGCGGATGATCTCGGCGCCGAGCTTCTTGTTGATCTCCTGCGGGTCGATGCCGTTGCCCAGCGATTTGCTCATCTTGCGGCCCTGGCTGTCCACGGTAAAGCCGTGGGTCAGCAGGCCCTTGTAGGGCGCGCGGCCCTCCAGGGCGCTCGCCAGCAGCAGCGAGCTGTGGAACCAGCCGCGGTGCTGGTCGTGGCCTTCGAGGTACAGGTCCGCCTCGGAGCCGGTGTCGTGGTGCACGTTCGGGTGCGTGCCGCGCAGCACGTGGAAGAAGGTGGAGCCGGAGTCGAACCACACTTCCAGGATGTCGGTGCTCTTGGTGTAGCAGGCCGCATCCTCGGCACCCAGGATGTCTTCGGGCGTCACGCGGCTCCAGGCCTCGATGCCGCCCTTCTCGACGATATCGGCCGCCTGGTCCATGATCTCCATGGTGCGCGGATGCAGTTCGCCCGAGTCCTTGTGCAGGAAGAACGGGATGGGCACGCCCCAGCTGCGCTGGCGCGAGATGCACCAGTCGGGCCGGTTGGCGATCATGTCGTGCAGGCGGGCCTTGCCGTTCTCGGGGTAGAAACTGGTGTGCTCGATGGCCTCCAACGCCGTCTGGCGCAGGGTCTTGGGCGCCTTGTCCTTGGTGAACACGCCTTCGCCTTCGTCCATGCGGATGAACCATTGCGCGGCGGCTCGGTAGATCACCGGGGTCTTGTGGCGCCAGCAGTGCGGGTAGCTGTGGGTGATGTCCTTGGTGGCCATCAGGCGGCCAGCGTTGCGCAGCGCCTCGATGACGACCGGCACGGCCTTCCAGATGTGCTGGCCGCCGAACAGGGGGAAGTCGGCCGCGTAGGTGCCGTTGCCCTGCACGGGGTTCAGGATGTCGTCCAGCGCCAGGCCGTGTGCGCGGCAGGAGTTGAAATCCTCCAGGCCGTAGGCGGGGGAGGAGTGCACGATGCCGGTGCCGTCGTCCGCCGTGGCATAGTCGGCCAGGTACACGGGCGACAGGCGCCGGTAGCCATGGCTGCCGTCTTCGCTTTTCACGTCGTAGAGCGGGTGCTCGAACTCCAGCCCGCCGAGCTTTTCGCCCAGCGCCGTGGCGAGCACCTGGCCGGTGAGGCCGTAGCGTGCCATGCAGTCTTCCACCAGCGATTCGGCCAGCACCAGCAGGCCGCGCTCGGTGTCCACCAGCGCATAGGTGATTTCGGGGTTCAGGTTCAACGCCTGATTGGCGGGGATGGTCCAGGCGGTGGTGGTCCAGATCACCACGAAGGCGTCTTTGGACAGGCTACCGGAGGGGCCTTCCTGTCCTTGCAGGCCGAAGGCGGCGGCCAGCTTGGCAGGCTCGTGCGCCTTGAAGGCCACGTCCAGCGTGGTGCTCTTCTTGTCCTGGTACTCGATCTCGAACTCGGCCAGCGACGAGCCGCAGTCGAAGCACCAGTACACGGGCTTCAAGCCCCGGTACACGAAGCCGCGCTCCATCACGCGCTTGAACGCCCGGATTTCGCCCGCTTCGTTGGCGAAGTTCATCGTCTTGTAGGGGTTGTCCCATTCGCCCAGCACGCCCAGGCGCTGGAAGTCGCCCATCTGCTGGGCGATCTGCTCGGTGGCATAGGCGCGGCTCTTGGCCTGCATGTCGTCGCGGCTCAGGTTGCGGCCGTGCTTTTTCTCGATGGCGTTTTCGATCGGCAGGCCGTGGCAGTCCCAGCCGGGCACGTACAGCGCGTCGAAGCCTTCGAGCTGGCGCGCCTTGGTGATCATGTCCTTCAGGATCTTATTCACCGCATGGCCCATGTGGATCTGGCCGTTGGCATAGGGCGGGCCGTCGTGCAGGATGAACTTCGGTGCGCCGCAGCGGGCGTCGCGCAGCTTCTTATAGATGCCTTTTTCGTCCCATTCCTTCACCCAGCCCGGCTCGCGCTTGGGCAGGTCGCCGCGCATCGGGAAGGCGGTGTCGGGCAGGTTGAGCGTGGCGCGGTAGTCCGTGCCGGTGGAAGGGGTGGGGGTGGCGTTCGTGTTCTCGGACATGGCAAGACCTAAGGAGCGGGCCGTTCCGGGCCATGGCCTGGAACGCAGGAAGAGAAAGAAGATGAGGGGGCGGACGGGGCCGCAGGGCTGCGCTGCGGCACGGGGACCGTCAAATTCGGTCGCGCGTGGTCTGGCGACGGGTCTCGGCGTGCGTGGAGGCGGAGAAATACGCCCGCGCGTCATCGCAGTCCCTGGCGATGCCGCGGGTGAGGGCGTCGAAGCTGTCGTATTTCAGCTCGTCGTGCAGTTTGTGCAGGAGTTCCACGCGGACGATTTTACCGTACGCCCCTTCGGCCCCCAGATCGCGGGGCCAGTCCAGACAGTGGGTCTCCAGCAGCACGCGGCCGCCGTTCACGTCCCGGGGATCGAGCGACGGGCGCACGCCCAGGTTGGCCACGCCCGGCAGGGGCTCGGCAGCCAGGCCGTGCACCCGCACCACGAAGATGCCGCCCGCAGCGGGTTTCCAGTGGGCAAAACGCAGGTTGAGTGTGCGAAAGCCGTCGCCGGCGCCCTCGCGGCTGGCGCCCAACTCACGGCCGAGCTTGCGCCCGTGCACCACGTGGCCCGAAATGGCGTAGGGCCGGCCCAGCAGCCGCGCGGCGTCTTCCATGCGGCCGGCGGCCAGGGCCTCGCGCACGGCCGAGCTCGATACCCGCAGGCCGTGCACCTCGTAGCTGTTCATGCGGGCCACTTCGAAGCCCTGGCTGCGTCCGGCGCCGTCCAGCATGGCGTAGTCGCCCGCGCGCTGCGCGCCGAAGCGGAAGTCGTCGCCCACCAGCACGTAGCGCGCGCCCAGGCCGCGCACCAGCACGTCCTCGATGAACGCCTGCGGCGGCTGGCTGGCCAGCCGTTCGTTGAAGGGCAGCACGACCGTCTGCTGCACGCCGCAGCGGCGCAGTTCGTCCAGCTTGTCGCGCAGGGTGCCGATGCGGGCGGGGGCCAGTTCGGGGCGCTGGCGGGCGCCCGCGAAGTAGTCGCGCGGGTGGGGCTCGAACGTCAGCACGCAGCTGGGCACGCCGCGGTGGGCCGCCTCGTTGTTCAGCAGCGCCAGCATGGCCTGGTGCCCACGGTGCACGCCGTCGAAATTGCCGATGGTGAGGGCGCAGGCCGATGCAATGTCGGGGTGATGGAAGCCTCGAAAGATCTTCATCGGAGTGCTTTACTTTTGATAGCGCCGTGCGCAGGTGTATCAAGCGCTGGACGCCAATTTGTCATGAACGGAGTATATTGTGAGCCACAGGCCGGCCTTGGCACGCCGCCCGTGAGACATCAGCGTTCCGAATCCTTGTGTGCATCGTTGTTCCAGGAGGCGAGTTGTGAAGGTCTTGAAGTTGTCGGCCCAGGGGCTGCCCCAATCGTGGATTTCGCTGGAACAGGCGGTCATTCACTATGCCGCGGGCGAGGTGCGCTGGGAATCCGGCGCGCAGATCGCCCGGTTCCGCGGCGGCCACAACGCCGTGACGGGCGAGCAGTCGGTCGTCGGCGTCAACAGCATCATCGGCACCAAGGGCGTGCCGTCCATCAACCCGTTCAACCTCAAGCCCAGCCTGACCAACGGCAAGCTCTTCGCCCGCGACCGCAACGTCTGCGCGTATTGCGGCGGGCACTTCCACGAAGAGGACCTCACGCGCGAGCACATCGTGCCCTATGCGCGCCAGGGCGTGGACCACTGGATGAACGTGGTCACGGCCTGCCGCCCCTGCAACCACCGCAAGGGCCCGCGCACGCCCGAGCAGGCGCACATGCCGCTGCTCTATGCGCCCTACGCGCCCAGCCTGTGGGAGGACTTCATCCTGCGCAACCGCCGCATCCTGGCGGACCAGATGGAGTTTTTGATGGCGCACGTGCCCAAATCGTCCCGCCTGCTGGACTGATCGAAAAAAAGCCTTCGCAGGTACTTTCCCCGAGGGCCGGGGGCCGGGGCTGCGGGAATAATCCTGCCTCCTTTGTCACAACGCCCCCTGGGGCTCAGATCGGACCGTTTCCATGCGCATTGCTTCCCGCCGCCTGTTGCTGGCCGCCGCCGTTGCCGGCTTGCCCATCCTTCCCGTGTTCGCCCAGCAGGCCAAGGAAATCAAGGTCGGCTATGCGCTGGCGATCAACTCGCATTACGGCGCGGCCGCCCAGGCCTGGGCCGACACGGTCGAGAAAGGCACCAACGGCGCCTTCAAGTTCAAGCAGTTCCCCTCCAGCGCCCTGGGTGGCGAGCGCGAGCTGATCGAAGGCCTGCAGCTGGGCACCGTGGAAGCGGTGATCGTCTCCACCGGCGCCCTCAGCAACTTCGTGCCCGATGTGGGCGTGGTGGACATTCCCTTCCTGTTCCGCGACACGGCCCACGCCCGCGCGGTGCTGGACGGCCCGTTCGGCCAGGACCTGCTGGGCAAGTTCAAGGGCCGGGGCCTGATCGCCCTGGCCTGGGGCGAGCAGGGCTTTCGCCACCTGACCAACAACAAGCACCCGGTGAGCACGCCGGCAGACCTCAAGGGCCTCAAGATCCGCGTGACCGAGAACCCCGTGCACATCACGGCCTTCCGCACGCTGGGCGCCTCGCCCACGCCCATGTCTTGGCCCGAGGTGATCGGTGCGCTGCAGCAGGGCACTATTGATGGCCAGGAAAATCCGATGTCGGTGATCGTTTCCGCCAAGCTGCCGCAGGTGCAGAAATACCTTTCGCTGACCGGCCACGTCTATGCGCCCATGGCGCTGATCGTGTCGCCCAACCTCTGGTCGAGCCTCAGCGATGCGCAGAAGGCCAGCTTCACCCAGGGTGCCAAGGCGGGTGCGGCGGCCTCGCGCAAGTTCGTGGACGACGTGGAGCAAAAGGGCCTGGCAGACGTCAAGGCGGCCGGCATGCAGGTCGTGGAGTCGGTCGACAAGTCGGCCTTCCAGAAGGCCCTGGAGCCCGCCTACAAGCAATACGCCACCAAGTTCGGCCAGAAGACGCTGGACCAGATCACCGGCACGAAGTGATGGTGGCCGGCGCGACCGGAGCCTGTCTGGCGTGCGCTTTTCCTCTGCCCGGCCTGGCCGGGCTTTTTCCTTTGTGATTGACCGACCGATAGATTGGCACCGGCAGGTGCCCTCCCTCCCATGCTGAACCGATTCAAGCGCGCGCTGGTGGCCTGCAACCGCTGGCTGCTCATCATCTTGCTGCTGGCCATGGCCTGCATCGTCTTCGCCAACGTGGTGCTGCGCTACACCACGGGCGATTCCATCGTCTGGGCGGAGGAGGTGGCCCGGCACCTGATGATCTGGGGCACGTTCCTCGGGGCCGGACTGGTGCTGCGCTTCGGCGGGCACGTGGCCATCGACAACCTGCACCACACGCTGGGGCAGACTGGCGCGCGCTGGCTGCGTGGGCTGATCGTGGCGGGGCTGGGCGTGTTCTTTCTGGTGATGGCGTGGTTCTCGGTGCAGTATGTGTGGGCCACGCGGTTCCAGACCACGCCGGCCACCGACATCGCGTTCGCCTGGATCTATTCGGCGATGCCGGTGGGCTTCCTGCTGCTGTTCGTGCACCTGCTGTTCATGGCCCGGGGCTATGTGATTCATGGCAGCTATGTCGAGTCCGACGAGATGGACGCCGAGTCCGCTGCGTCGCTGTGATGTTCCGAAGGACCTGACCCATGGCCATCACCCTCTTCGTTTCCGCCATCGTCCTGATGGCGCTGGGCTTTCCCGTCGCATTCGCGCTGGCCATGTCGGCCGCGATCGCAGTGTTCGTGGGCGGGCGCTATCCGCAGCTGATCGTGTTCAAGGAGATGTTCACCGGCATCGACAGCTTCCCGCTGATGGCGGTGCCGTTCTTCATTCTCGCGGCCGAGATCATGTCCGGCGGCGCGCTCACCGTGGTGCTGCTGCGCTTCGCGGCGCAGTTCGTGGGCCACCTGCGCGGCGGGCTGGGGCATGCCAACATCCTGTCGCTCACGCTGTTCTCGGGCATCTCGGGCTCTGCCCTGGCCGATGCGGCGGGGCCCGGCTCGATGATGGTCAAGATGATGGACAAGGCCGGCTATTCGCGCGCCTACGCGGCGGCGCTCACCGCCAGCACCGCCATCGTGGGCCCCATCATTCCGCCCTCGATCATCATGATCATCTATGCGCTGCAGGACGAGCAGGTGTCGGTGGGGGCGCTCTTCATCGCCGGCTTCGCGCCCGGGCTGCTGATTGCCGCGGCCATGGCGCTCGTCAACTGGCGCGTGTGCGTGCGCCGCGATTACCGATCGCGCGAGCCGCGGCCGAGCCGGGCGGAGATGCTGTCCAACAGCATCCGCGCCATCCCGGCGTTGATGCTGGTCGTGCTGATCCTGGTGGGCATCCGCTTCGGGATCTTCACGCCCACCGAGGCGTCGGTGGTGGCGGTGTTCTATGCGCTCATCTGCGGCAAATGGATCTACCGTACGCTGGAATGGAAGGCGCTGCCCCACATCGCCGCGCGCTCGGCCTTGCTGACGGCATCGGTGCTGCTGGTGGTGGCCGCGTCGGCCGCTTTCGCCTGGGTGCTGACGATCGAAGGCATTCCCCAGCAACTGGCGGAGACCATCGTGGGGTGGAACCTGTCGCCCGTCACCTTCCTGATCGCGGTGAACATCCTGCTGCTGCTCTTCGGCATCTTCATGGAGCCGCTGCCGGGCGTGATGATCCTCGTGCCGATCCTGGCGCCCATCTCGGCGGCGCTGGGCATCGATCCGATCCACTTCGCGATGGTGGTGATCGTCAATCTCACCCTGGGCATGATCACGCCGCCCGTGGGCGGGCTGCTGTTCGTGACCTCGGTGGCCACCAAGGTGCCGCTGGCGGCCCTCACGCGGGAGCTGCCGCCCTTCCTGCTGGCGCACCTGGCGGTGCTGATCCTGCTGACTTTCGTGCCGGCCATCTCGACCTGGCTGCCGCACGCGCTGGGGTTCTGACCCCACGCACGAGGGCATGAAAAAAGCGCGGCAACGGCCGCGCTTTTTCTTTGTGGGGCGCCGTGGGCGCCCCGCCGTCAAACCGCCTTGCGCGCCGTGACGATGAAGCCCTGCACGGGCGCGTTGTTCTCGTAGCGCAGCACGGTGTCTTCCACCTCCACGGTCTCGAAGCCCGCTGCCTTGCACAGCGCCACCACGTGGCTGCGCTTGTGGGCGTAGCGGCCGCTGGGCTGCAGCACCATGTCCGGGCCCGCTTCGTCCGAGGTCTCGCACGAGAAGATCAGCTCGCCCTGGGGCACCAGGATGCGCAGGGCGTTGGGAACGGTCTCGGTGAGGTCGCCGGTGTAGATGAACACGTCCAGCGCGGCCAGCACGTCGTAGATGGCGTCGGGCGTTTCCTGCAGCGCGTCGAGCAGGTTGACGTGGTGGAAGCGGTCGTACACGTTGTGGCGGCCGGCCTGCTCGATCATCTTCATCGAGATGTCCACGCCGATCAGGAAGCCGTCCAGCCTGCCCAGGCACACGCCGAGCAGGCCCGTGCCGCAGCCCAGGTCCAGCAGGTTGAGCTTCTTGTCCGGAAAGCGTTCGAGGATCTTGTCCGCCACGCGCTTGGGCAACTGGTAGCGCAGGCCGCGCACCATGTGCTGGTCGTACATCTCGGCCAGGCTGTCGAAGAGGCCGCGGTTCAACTCCGGCGGCTGGTGCTTCGGCGTCACGCCATGGGCCAGCGCGGCGTAGTAGGCATAGACCGAGTCGCCAGGGGCCAGTTCCAGCAGCGTGGTGGTGTCGGCGACGGCACGGGCGGGCGTGCCCGCGGCAAGGTGCGCCTTCACGCGGCCGAGCAGCGATTCGGTGTCGGCCGGGTTCTCTGCGATCAGGCCGCTCCACAGCTCGACGGATTCGGCGTGCGCGCCCTGGCCGCTCAGGTCGCGCGCTAGCTGGCGGCGCAGTTGCGCATCGCCCGGCACGAGTTCCAGCCCGCGGCGCAGGTGGCGCACGGCCATGTCCAGTTGGCCCGCGCGGTGTGCGACGTCGATCACGCCGGCCAGCACCACCAAGTTGTTGGGTTCGATCAGGGCAACCTTCTCCGCGGTGCTCACCGCTTCGTCGAACTGGTTCTGGCGCGCCAGCAGCAGGGCCAGTTCCAGCAGGCCAGGGCCCCAGTCCGGCGAGATCGCCACGGCATGGCGCAGCGCCTTGAACGCCTTGGGCAGGTTGCCGGCCTTCTCCGCCATCAGGCCCGCCAACATGAACACGCGCGGGTCGTTGGGGGACTGCTGCTGGGCCTTGTTCAGCGTCAGCGCGGCTTTCTGGAGTTCGCCCTGGGCGATCTGCGTCCTGGCGGTTTCAAGGTGTTGGCGGTTGGGGTCTGCGAGGGGTGTTGCGCTCATGTCGGGAGGGGCAAATAGGGGGAAGCGCGCATGCTCGGCGCCTTCAGGATGGGTGGACGATTATCCCGGATTCGCTGCGGGTCCCGTTCGGGCATTGGCCGCGCTGCGACGAGGGCGTTGCACCACGCCTGCGCGGGGCCGGCCCAGGCCTGAAAAAAGGCCGCTGCGACCCGACGGGCGGCAGCGGCCTTCCACCTTGGGCGAGCAGTGATCGTTCAGCGCGAGAGTTCGTCGCCCACGGCGCGCACCAGCTCGCCGCCATCGCCCGACAGCTCCCAGAACATCATGCCGCGCAGGTGGGCCAGCTTTACGAAGCGCGCCTTCTCGCGCAGGGTCTGCGCATCGTCGAAGGTCCAGAACGTGGTGCCGTCGAACAGCCAGGCCGAGCGCGCATGGGCATCCCAGTAGCGGGTGAAGCCCGGCTTGGCCTGGAGGGTCTGGTAGTCCTCGATGCCCGCCTCGTACGTGCCGGCGGGAATGCCCGTGGCCGGCTGGTACAGGCCGCGCTGGGCGTTGGTCACGCCCGTCCAGCCGCGCGAATACAGCGGCGCCCCGACGACGATCTTGTGCGCGGGCACGCCCGCCTGCAGGTATCTGCCCACGGTCTCGACCACCGAGAGTTTCTGCGCGCGGGCCGGGTCGTTCGGGTTCGGCGCGAGCGCGGCCTGGTGGTTGGTGGTGCTTTCCCAGGCGCCGTGCAGGTCATACGCCATCACGTTGATGAAGTCGAGCGACCGGGCCACCTCGGCCAGTTCGATCTTGGCGGCGGTCTGCGGGCCGGCTGGCGCGGCGATGGTCAGGCGCAGCTGCGGATCGACCGCGTCGAGCTGGCGGCGGAACTCCTGCAGCAGCAGCGTGAAGTTGCGGGTGTCTTCGGGCCGAACGGTGTTGCCCTCGGCGCCTTCCGCGGCCGGGTATTCCCAGTCGATGTCGATGCCGTCGAACACGCCGGCGGCCGGCCCGTTGCCCGCGGTGCTGCCGTCGGTCCGGCCCTTGATGAACAGGTCGATGCAGGAAGTGACCAGCGCGCTGCGGGATTCGGCGGTGAGCGCGGCATCGGAGAACCATTTCGATCCGTTCCAGCCGCCCAGTGCGATCAGGACCTTGGTGCCGGGGTAGGCCCGCTTGAGTGCGAGCAGCTGCTGGAAGTTGCCGCGCAGCGGCTGGCTGGCATCGACCGCCTGGCCGTCCACGCTCTCTTCGGCGGCCCAGGCGCGCTCCACGTCGGCGTAGGCATCTCCCAGCTGGCAGACCACCGGGCCGGCGCCGCCGGCCTGCGCGGGCTGAACGTTGCCGAACGCGTAATTGATGGTGGTCACCGCGGGAACGCCTCCCTGGGCGACCAGGTCCTTGACCTTGAAGTTGCGCGCATAGATGCCCCACGAGGTGAAGTAGCCGACGACTTCGCGCGGCGGGCTGCCGTTGCCTCCGCCAGGGCCGTGGCCCGGTCCGTGGCTCCAGGCGCTGGTGGCCATGAGGGCCATCAGGGGAATGGCCGCAATCTGTTGGATCAAGGTGCGCATGGCGGAAAAACCTCCGAGATGTTGTTGGGGCGGCCACTATAGCGAAATTCCACCTTTTGGAATGTTTGAAATTTCCCTGCAAAATGCCGGGCCGCGAGCGCCATCAACTTGTCATGCGGGCCCGCTAAGGTCCGGCGCTGTCCATCCCTGCCATCTACCTTGTCCGAAGAGCCGTCCATGTTCAGACCCCTTGCCTGCGCTGCCATCCTCTCCGTGTGCCTTGCCGCCTGTGGGGGCAGCGACGGCGGTGCCCGCGACATCAGCGTGCGCCTGATCGGCGAGCAGACCGTGCCGAACACGCTGCAGGTGGGCGGCACGCTGGTGGGGGGGCTTTCGGGCATCGACTACGACGCCGCGCGCGACACCTGGGTGCTGGTCAGCGACGACCGCTCGGACAAGAACCCCGCGCGCTTCTATACCGCACGCCTGCAGTTCGACCCATCCACATTCGCGCCCGTGCAGTTCCTGGGCACCATGCCGTTGCGCCAGGCGGACGGCAGCGTGTACCCCGCGCGCACGGCCTCCACGGCGACCAGCCCCGTGCCCGATCCAGAGGCGATCCGCATCGATCCGCGCGATGGCAGCCTGTGGTGGACCAGCGAGGGCGATCGCAGCCTGGGCCTGGACCCGTTCGTGATGCACGCCGATGCGAGCGGCCGGGCCCTGGGCGCGTTGCCCTGGCCTGCGGCTTACCGCATGTCGCCCACGCAGGCGACCGGCGCGCGCAACAACCTCACGCTGGAGGGGCTCAGCTTCTCGGCCGACGGCGCATCGCTGTGGGCCGCCATGGAGGCGCCGCTCTATCAGGATGGGCCGGTGCCCACGCCCACGGCGGGCGCGTATTCACGCCTGCTGCAGTACAGCCGCAGCGGTGCGCTGCTGCGTCAGGTGGCCTATCCGGTCGATCCCATCCAGGCGGTGCCGGGCACGGGCAAGAACGCGGACAACGGCGTTTCGGAAATGCTGGCGGTGGACGACCACCGCTTCCTGGTGCTGGAGCGCTCGGGCGTGCAGGGCAGCGACGATCTGTACCGCATGTACATCCGCCTGTACGAGATCGACACCGAAGGCGCCAGCGACGTGAGCGGCATGGCCTCGCTGGGTTCGGGCGGCTTCACGCCGGTGCGCAAGCGCCTAGTGCTCAACCTGAACACGCTGGGCCTGCGCACGCTGGACAACATCGAGGGCATGGCCTGGGGGCCGCGTCTGGCCAACGGCCACCGCAGCCTGGTGATGGTGTCCGACAACAACTTCAACGACACGCAGATCAGCCAGTTCCTCGCGTTCGAGGTGCTGTCCGAATAGCCGGCCGCGCTAGGCCCGCCCCGTCAGGCGAAGACGCCAGCCGTGTCCTGCATGCGCGCCGATACCTCACCCAGGTGGTGCAGCGTGTCGCCGTACGTCATCTCCAACTGGGTGAGCGTCTTGAAGTAGTGGCTGCCGATGTATTCGTCGGTCACGCCGATGCCGCCGTGCAACTGCACCGACTGCTGGCCCACGAAGCGCATCGACTGGCCCAGCTGCACCTTGGCGCGGGCGATGGCGCGGCGGCGCTCGTCCGCCGGCGCGTTGAGCTTGAGGCTGGCGTAGTAGCTCATCGAGCGCGCCAGCTCCAGCTGCATCTTCATGTCGGCCACGCGGTGGCGCAGGGCCTGGAAGCTCGCGATCACCACGCCGAACTGCTTGCGCTGGTTCATGTAGTCCACGGTGAGCGATACCGCCTGGTCCATCACGCCCACGGCCTCGGCGCACACGCCGGCGATGCCGGTGTCCACCGCCAGGGCCAGCGCGGCCAGGCCGTCGGTAGTGACGAGCGTGGCGGGTGCGTCGGCCAGCTGCACCTCGGCCGCGCGGCTGCCGTCCTGCGTGACGTAGCCGCGCGTGGTGACGCCCGGGGCGCTGCGTTCGACCAGGAAGAGGGCGATCGCGCCCTCCCACTGGGCGGGCACCAAGAAGGCGTCGGCCTGGTCGCCGGCCGGGACGATGCTTTTGATGCCGGTCAGCGCATGGCCTGATGGCGCCGCTGTCGCCGTGGCTTCGCACACGTCGAGGCGGTAGCGGGCCTTGCGCTCCTGCTGCGCCAGCACCACCAGGGTCTCGCCGCTGGCGATGCGTGGCAGCCAGTCGGCCTGCACGGCTTCGGGCGCGTACTGGCCCAGCACGCTGCTGGAGATGAAGGCCTGGGCGAGCGGCTCCAGCACGATGCCCCGGCCCAGTTCCTCCAGGGCCACCATGGCGTCCACCGGGCCCTGGCCCAGGCCGCCGTGCGCCTCGGGCACGGTCAGGGCCGTGAGGCCCAGCTCGGCCAGTTCGTTGTAGGCCGCGCGGTCGAAGCCGCCGGCCGCGACGATGCCGCGGCGGCGCTCGAAGGTGTAGCCCTTGTCCACCCAGCGGCGCACCGCGTCGCGCAGCGATTGCTGGTCGTCCGAGAAATCAAAGTCCATTTTTTTCACTCCTGGCGAAGTTCTCGCCCTGGCGGGAGGGGGTGGGGTTCAGCCCAGAACGGTCTGGGCGACGATGTTGCGCTGCACCTCGTTGGAGCCGCCGTAGATGGTGGTCTTGCGCAGGTTGAAGTAATTCGCGGCCAGCGGTGCGTTGGCCACCTCGCCGCCCGGGAATCCGCCCAGCGCGCCGGCGCTCGCATCGCCCTGCCAGCCGGCCTCCATCGCCTCTTCGATGAAGGGCAGGCTGAAGGGGCCGGCGGCCAGCATCATCAGTTCGGCATAGCGCTGCTGGATCTCGCTGCCGCGGATCTTGAGCAGGCCCGCGATGTCCAGCGAGTTCTTGCCCGATTTTTCGGCCGACAGCACCCGCAGCACCAGCATTTCCAGCGCCACGATGTCCACCTCCAGCAGGGCGATCTGGTCGCGAAAGCGCAGGTCGTCGTACAGCCCCTCGGCGCGGGCGATGCGCTTCAGGCGCTCCAGTTCGCGCTTGCTGCGGTTCACGTCGGCGATGTTGGTGCGCTCGTGGCTCAGCAGGTGCTTGGCGTAGGTCCAGCCCTTGTTCTCTTCGCCGATCAGGTTTTCGGCGGGCACCTTCACGTTGTCGAAGAAGACCTCGTTGACCTCGCACTCGCCGTCCAGCAGCTTGATGGGCCGCACCGTGACGCCGGGCGACTTCATGTCGAGCAGCAGGAAAGAGATGCCGGTCTGCGGCTTGCCCTCGTTGCTGGTGCGCACGAGGTTGAACATCCAGTCGCCGTATTGGCCCAGCGTGGTCCAGGTCTTCTGGCCGTTGACTACGTAGTGGTCGCCCACGCGCTCGGCGCGCGTCTTGACCGAGGCCAGGTCGGAGCCCGCGCCCGGCTCGCTGTAGCCCTGGCTCCACCACACCTCGCCGCTGGCGATGCCGGGCAAGAAGCGCTTTTGCTGTTCGGCATTGCCGAAGGCCATGATGACGGGCGCCACCATCACCGGGCCGAAGGGGATGATGCGCGGCGCGCCGGCCAGGGCGCATTCCTCTTCGAAGAGGTGCTTTTGCACGGCGGTCCAGCCCGGGCCGCCGAACTCCTTGGGCCAGCCGAAGCCCAGCCAACCCTTCTTGCCCAGGATCTTGGCCCAGCCCTGCATGTCGCCCCGCGTCAAGCGCAGGGCGTTGTGCACCTTGTGGGAAATCTCCGGGGGGAGATGCTCTTTGACCCAGGCGCGAATCGTTTCGCGGAAGGCCTGTTCTTCGGGGGTGAATGCGAGATCCATGCGGTGTGTCTCCTCGGGCTGCCGGTTCGAGCCGATCCGCCGGTTGTAGCACGGTCGTGCTTTTTACTCCTGTCCGGGCGGAGACACGGACGCAGCGCCTTCCTGCTCCGGTGCCTCCAGCCCCAGTTCCTGGCACAGGCGCTGCACCGTGGCGCGCAACTGGGTCACTTCGGCCTCCAGGGCGGCCACGCGCGGGGCCAGTCCCTGGGCGGCGGGGGCCTCGGCGGCCGAAGCACCGGCGGCGTACTGGCTCGCATCGACCGGGCCGCACAGCAGGTGGGCCCAGCGCTGCTCGCGGGCGCCGGGCGCGCGCGGCAGCTGCACCACCAGCGGGCCGCCTTTTTCTTCGCTGCGCGACTGCAGCTCGTCCAGGAAGGCCTCCACCGAGGAGATGTCGGCGAACCGGTGCCAGCGTTCGGAGTTGATGCGCAGCTCGCCCGCGGTCTGCGGCCCGCACAGCATCAGCAGGGAAAGCAGCACCGCCGACTGGTCGGGCACGCCGATGCCGCGCGGGAAGTTGTGCTCGAATTTCGTCGCCCGGTTGCCGCCGATTTCGACCGCCAGCGTGCGCAGGCGCAGCGAATCGAGCGCCTCCTGCGCCTCGGCGTCGGTCAACTGCATCACCGGATCGCGGCTGCTCTTTTGGTTGCAGCCGGTCAGCACGCCGTTGAGCGTGAGGGGGTAGCTGTCGGGCACGGTGCGGGCCTTTTCCATCAGCGTGGCGAGCACGCGGGCCTCGGTTGGCGACAGGGGGCGGGTGCGGGGATCGAAGGGCATGGCGGGGGATAATTTCCGGCAATGAAGAACATCGTGATTTTGATCTCCGGCAGCGGCTCCAACATGGCAGCCATCGTGAATGCTTCGCGCCAACAGGATTGGGCCGGCCGCCACGGCGCCCGGGTGGTGGCCGTGCTGAGCAACAAGGCCGACGCCGCGGGCCTGGCCTGGGCCCGGGCCGAAGGGATCGCCACGGATTCGCTGGACCACCGGGCGTTCGATTCGCGCGAGGCCTTCGATGCGGCGCTGGCCGAGCGCATCGATGCGCATGCGCCGGCGCTGGTGGTGCTGGCGGGGTTCATGCGCATCCTGACGCCCGCGTTCGTGGCGCGCTACGCCGGGCGGCTGGTCAACATCCATCCCTCGCTGCTGCCCGCCTTTCCGGGGCTGCACACGCACCAGCGCGCCATCGATGCGGGCTGCGAGGTGGCCGGCGCCACCGTGCACGAGGTGACGGCCGAACTCGATTGCGGCCCCATCCTGGCCCAGGGCGTGGTGCCGGTGCTGCCCGGCGACACCGCGCCGGTGCTGGCCGCGCGTGTGCTGGCGCAGGAGCACGCCATCTACCCGCGCGCCGTGCTCAAACTGCTGCACCGGCTGGGCTGATCCGGACCGCGGGGCGGCGGCCCCCGCTCAGGACCAGCCGTCGAACACGCAGACCCGGTTGCGCCCCGAATCCTTGGCCACGTAGAGCGCCCGGTCGGCCCGCGCCAGCAGTGCGTGGGGATCGCTCACCTCTTCGAATCCCGCCGTGGCCACCCCGAAGCTGGCGGTGACCGGCCGGTACGGCCAGGTGCTGGCATTCAATGCCGCATGCAGCTTCTCGGCCACGAGGCGGGCGCCGGTGGCGTGCGTCTGGGGCAGCACCACGCAGAATTCCTCGCCGCCGAAGCGGGCCACGAAATCGCCCGCCCGCACGTGGCTGCGGACCACCTCGGCCGCATGCCGCAGGATGGCGTCCCCGGCCGGATGGCCCAGGTCGTCGTTGACGCTTTTGAAGTGGTCCAGGTCCACCATCACCAGGCTCAGCGGCTGTCCGGCCCGCTTGCCTTCGTCCCAGCTGGTGCGCAGCTGGCGGTCCAGGCAGCGCCGGTTCCACAGCCCGGTGAGCCCGTCGGTCATGCTCTCCAGTTCGAGGCCGGCCATGGCCTGGCGCAGCTCCAGCTGGGTCACCACCTGGCGGGCCAGCGATTCGAGCGCGCGGCGCTCGGCGTCCGTCAGGGTGCGGGGCTCGCGGTCGATCACGCAGACGGTGCCGATGGGCATGCCGTCCGAGGTCACCAGCGGCGCGCCGGCATAAAAGCGGATGCCCGGCTCGCCGGTGACCAGCGGGTTGCCGGAAAAACGCGGGTCCAGGTGCGCATCGGGCACCTCGAACACATAGTCGGGCTGCAGGATGGCATGGGCGCAGAAGGCCAGCTCCCGCGGCGTCTCGGGCGTGTCGATGCCGGTGCGCGACTTGAACCACTGCCGCTCCGCATCGATGAGCGAAATCAGCGCGATCGGCGTCTGGCACACCGCCGACGCCAGCATGGTGAGGTCGTCGAAGGCCTGCTCGGGGTTGGTGTCGAGCACCCGCAGCTTGTCCAGGGCCTCCAGGCGCTGCGCGTCGTTGAAGGGCAGGGGGGCGCCCTGGGACGGGTCGGGGGCCGGGGGCATGGCGTCGGCGGGAGCGTCGGGTTTCTGGTTGGGGGGCATCAATGGCTTCACTGAAGGAACGACAGTGAGTGTGTACGCAGCATCCGGCCATTCCGTTGTATCCATTTGATACGGCTAGGGTCTTTTCCTGGGTCACCGAACGACAGCAGCGTGGGCGTGCGGATGCTTTTGCTATTAAAAATATAGCGATATACCATAGAAGATATTGTGCTGGAGCCGCTTTTGGCCCGAAGGCCTGCAGCGCAGGGTACCGGTCCACGCAGCTCGTCCACTGACGGGCTGTGCAGCACTGCGTGGACCGGCAAAACCAGGGGCCGGTCGCCCCGTGCCTGCGGGCGCGGCCGGCAGCCCTCTCAGGCCATGGCGCTCAAGGTGCTGGCGTTGCTGCTGGTCGTCCACGCGCTGGCGGTGGCCGCGTATTGCCGGCGTGCCTGTTCGGCCAGCTGGGCCAGGTCCAGCCGCTGGCCGCTGCGGGAGGCGGTGCCGTCGTCCTGGCCGGTACCGCTGCTGCTGCTGCTGGCCGTGTTGGTGGCATTGGCCGTCGCCCACTGCGTCAACTGGTCGATGAACGACGACGACTCGCTGGCGCTGAGCTGCTGGTCGCCGTCGGTGTCGATGGCATTGAACAGCGCGGTGACCGCATCCGTCGTGCTGCCGGACGTGTTGGTGGTGCTGGCCGCCGCCAGTTCCGAGGCCGACACGACACCGTCTTCGTTCGTGTCCAGCACGTCGTAGGTGGTGCTGCCGGAGGATGCGCTCGCGCTGCCGGCGCCCCCCGCTCCCCCCGGCCCGCCTGGGCCACCCGGTCCGCCTGGCGGGGGCGGCATGCCGCCCGCCTGCGGTCCGCCCGCGCCGCCCTGGCCCGAAGGCCGGCCGGCATCGAACTCCGCCTGCGACAGGCTGCCGTCGCCGTCCGCGTCCAGCTGGCCGAACAGTTCGTCGCTGCTGGTGCCGGTGGCGCTGGCCGTGCCGCCGGAGACTTTCTCCAGCAGGAACTGCAGTTCGTCCTGGCTCACCTTGCCGTCACCGTCGCCGTCCACCTTGCCGAACAGGTCGTCGCCGGCCTGGCCGGTGGCGCCGCTGCCGGCGTCGCTGCGCGACTGGGCGAAGTCCATGGTGGAGCGCTGCGGCAGCACGCTTTCCAGCGTCTTGGACAGCTCGTCGCTGCTCAGGCTGCCGTTGCCGTCGCTGTCGTACTTCTGGATCAGGTCCGAAGCGCTGGTGCTGCTGTCCACACCGCTTTTCTTCGCCACCTTGTCCAGCAGCCCCTGCAGCTCGGTGCCGTCAACGCCGCCGCTGCCATCGGCATCCAATTTTCCGAACAGGCGCTCCGGCGAAGGCCCGGGGCGCGAAGCCCGCTGGACGCTCGCACTGGACCACGCGCTGCCGACACTACTGATGGTCGTCATCATCGTTCCTTTCGTTCCAAGGGTTGGCGGCTGCCGCGCCGTCGTGCGTCCCGGGAGCGGGGCGCGCGCACCGGCAGCAGCCTGCAGCCCATTCTTGGAAGCGCCGGTAACGGCGGTTTGTCCCGTTTGTATCGGGCCTGGTACGAAAGGGTTCGCCATGGCGCGAACAGCGGGGAAAAAGCCCGCCAGTTCCCGCGCAACGCCGCGCGGTCGCTGCGTACACTGGGGCGGCAACCCCGCTTTTCCGCCCGCTCCCATGCAACACATCTTGGTGGTCGATGACGACGACGACATCACCGCGCTGCTGACGCAGTACCTCGCCCGCTTCGGCTATGCCACCCATGCGGCGCGCGATGCGCAGACCCTGCGCGAGCGCATGGCCGCGCAGGCCATGGACCTCGTCGTGCTGGACATCATGCTGCCCGGCACCGACGGCATCACCCTGGCGCGCGAGCTGCGCGAGCGCTCGGCCGTGCCCATCATCATGCTCACCGCGCGCGCCAATCCGTACGACTGCGTGCTCGGGCTGGAAATGGGCGCCGACGACTACATGAGCAAGCCCTTCGAGCCGCGCGAGCTGGTCGCGCGCATCCAGAACGTGCTGCGGCGCGCGGCGGGCCGTCCCGCCGCCGAGCCCGCGGTGCCGGACGACGTGGTGCGCTTCGACGGCTGGGCGCTGCACAGCGTGGAGCGCCATCTCGTCTCGCCCTCCGGCGTCACCGTGCCGCTCACCAACGCCGAATACCGCCTGCTGTGCACCTTCCTGCGCATGCCGCGGCGCGTGTGCAGCCGCGACCAGCTCATGGAGCATGCGCGTGGCCGCACCATGGATTCGTTCGAGCGCAGCATCGACCTGCTGGTCTCGCGCCTGCGCCACAAGCTGTCGGACGACCCGCGCGCACCCGCCTTCATCCGCACGGTGCGCGGCGTGGGCTACCTGTTCCATACCCAGACCGTGCAGGGGCTGGCGGGCAGGGCGCAGTGACGCAGGCCGCGGCCACCGCGCCGACGGCGCCCGCGCGCACAGGGTGGCGGCGCTGGCTGCCGGACACCCTGTTCGGCCGGCTGGCGTTGCTGCTGTTCGTGGCCGTCACGGCCAGCCACGTGCTGGCCCTCACGCTGATGTTCGAGCTGCGCCCGGCCGGCATGGGCCCGCCACCACCACCGGAGGCCGCCATGGATGGCGATGCCGCGCGGCGCCCGCCACCCGCCCGGCCACCCGAATCCGGTGGCCCCTCGCGAGAACGCCGCCCCGGCTTCCTGCACGCGGGCCTCGCGCTGGACATCGGGGTGCGGCTGCTGGCCCTCATGCTCGCGGCCTGGTGGGGCGCGCGCTGGCTGTCCCAGCCCATCCATCGGCTGGCCCGCGTCGCGCGCGACCTGGGCGGCGATCTGCACGGCCCGCCGCTGCCTGAGGACGGCCCCGCCGAATGCCGCGAGGCCAGCCGCGTCTTCAACCAGATGCAGGCGCGCATCCGCCAGCAACTGGCCGAGCGCGACGGCTTCGTGGCCGCCGTGTCGCACGACCTGCGCACGCCGCTCACCCGGCTGCGGTTGCGCGCCGAAACCCTGCACGACGACGGCGAGCGCGAACGCTTTTGCCGCGACATCGGCGAGATGGACGCCATGATCACCGCCACGCTCGACCACCTGCGCGGCGTGGCCCATGCCGAGCCGGTGGCGCCGCTGGACATCGGGGCGTTGCTGCAGAGCCTGGTGGACGACGCGCAGGACTGCGGCCACGCCGTCACGCTGCAGGGCAGCGCGCGGCCGCTGCCGGCGCGGGTGGGCGCGCTGCGCCGCTGCATCGGCAACCTGGTGGGCAATGCCGTGCGCTACGGCGGCGGCGCCGAGATCACGCTGAGCGACGATGGCGCCGCGGTGCGCATCGCCGTGCGCGACCACGGACCCGGCCTGCCCGAGCAGGAGCTGGACCGGGTGATGCAGCCCTTCTACCGCGTGGAAGGCTCGCGCAACCGGCACAGCGGCGGCGTGGGCCTGGGGCTGTCGATCGCGCACGACATCGCGCAGCGCCACGGCGGCAGCCTGCAGCTGTGCAATGCGCCGGGCGGCGGGCTGATCGCCACCGTGACCCTGCCGCGCGGGGGCGGGGCCGGCCAGGCAATGTGTTTGCTACAAAAACAATAGCTACGGAGGCAATCAACCTCCTGGCGCTGGTACGTCGGCGCATCGAATCGCCCTGGCAGGGGCCCGGCAGGGAATGGCCCGCGTCGCCCGCGCTCCGGCTAAGACCGTTGGAAGAAATGGCGCAGCCGCTGCGCGATTCCCCCGGAGGAGGCATGCGCTGGCGCGGTGGAGGCTGCCGCCGCGGCCGGCAAGCGGGCTTGCGCTTTGGCCTGGGCCTTGGCCCGCGCCTTGTCCTCGGCATCGAACAGATCCTGCAGGGTGACCCTCGTCGCTTGTGCCTCCAGCTCGGGCTCCTCGGCGATGGTGAACAGGGTCCGGCCTTGCAGTCGGGCCATCGCGGCTTGCACCTCGGGGCTCTCGTCGGTCTGGATCTCCTCGGCGTGTGCCGAATCCGGTACAGGCTGCGCTGCGGGCGGCGGTTCCTGCCGGATCTCCGGGTGCGTCCCGGAAGGGGCTTGCGCCGCCGGTGGCTCCACTGCGGGGCGGGGGGGCGATGCGGCAAAAGCCAGTCCGGCGCTCACGTTCATGTAGCTAATGGCGGAGTCCACGTCGGACGCCCGCTGGCTGGCGGTGCTGTCCAGGGGCTGGCGCGGCCGGGGCGCCGCCTGTGGCTTGGAATGGCGCCCCACCAGGCCGGACAGCAGGCCGCCACCGCCGTGGCTGCTGCTGCGGCTGCTGCTGGCCTTGGGCGCCATACCCGCTGTTGTCCCGGACGCGGACGACGGCGGCGCGTTGGGGGTGGGACGGGAGTGCGGCAGCAGTTTGGAAAATTTCACGGGCCAGGCCTTTGCTTCGACTGGCACAGGCCAGAAGATGAAGGAGGATGGTGCTCCCGCCGCAGTGGAATTTGCTTTGCCGCACGAACACGCCGTGCTCCGTCCGAAGCTGGCGTATCGCAACGCATCAGAATTAATCTGCTATAAAAATAATAGCTATCAAGGCAATCGGATCTAGGGCATTAGGCACTTCTATGGCTTGGCCGTGGGCACGGCTTCCGGCGATGCCTGCACCCGCTGAAAGCGCGGCTGCGCCCGCCCGTCGATCACCACGGTTTCCTCGAACATCGTGGCGGGCCGCACCCACAGCCCCCGCTCGCCGTAGAGCGCGCGGTACAGCGTCATGGGCTCCAACGTCTCGCTGTGGCGGGCGGTGTCGATCACCTCGTACAGAAGGCCCTTGTAGTGGCGATAGAGACCGGGCGGGGTGGGGCGCAGGGCGGGAAGGTCGTCGGTCATGGATACGATGGCGGATTGGCAAACGGGGGATGGCGGGACATGGACCAGGCGGATTTCGTGCACATGGTGCGCATGAGCGAGCACGCGAGCGCTGAAGACTCCAGCGCGTACCGGCGCAGTGTCGCCGCTTTCGCGGCCCTGGGGTACGCCTGGGTGGTGGGTTGCCTGCTGTTGTCGGTGGGGCTGCTGGCCTGGGTGTTGCCCCAGTTGCTGCATGGCCGCTTTCGCGTGGCCTACGTGTGGGTGGTGCTCGGGGCGGGCGGCCTGCTGTGGACCTGCCTGCGCGCGCTCTGGGTGCGCATCGATGCGCCCGATGGCCTGCCCATCACGGCGGCCGATGCGCCCGGCCTGTTCGAGGCGCTGGAGCGCATCCGCACCAAGGTCAAGGGCCCGGCGCTGCACGGCGTGTACCTGGACGGCGACTTCAACGCCAGCATTCGGCAGACGCCGCGCTGGGGCCTGTTCGGCGGCGCGGTCAACCACCTCACCATCGGCCTGCCGCTCGTCATGGCGCTGGACAAGCCGCGCCTGATGGCCGTGCTGGCGCACGAATACGGCCACCTGCGCGGTGGCCACGGCCAATTCACCGCCTGGATCTACCGCACGCGGCTGGGCTGGCTGCGCCTGCACGAGGGCCTGCGCGACGGCAGCGGGCCGGTGGCGGCGGCCACGCAGGCCTTCCTGCATTGGTACTTCCCGCGCTTCGCCGCGCGGACGTTCGCCCTGGCGCGCCAGGACGAATACGAGGCGGACCGCATCGCCGGCCGGTTGCTGGGACCCGACGTGGCCGCCGCGGCGCTGGCCGAGATCGAGATCAAGGCGGCCTGGCTGGCGGACGAGTTCTGGCCCGGGCACTGGCGCACGGCAGCCGCCCACCCGCTGCCGGCGGGCCCCTACGGCGCCCTGCGACGCCTGCTGGCGCTGCCGGTCGAGGCCGGCTTCGCCCAGGAGGCGCTGCGCCAGGCCGTGCGGCGCATCAGCGGCGTGGACGACACCCACCCGGTGCTGCGCGACCGGGTCGAGGCGCTCACCGGTGCGCGGCCCGCCCTGCCCGAGGGCTCGCGCCGCGGCGCCCTGTCGCTGCTGGGCCGCGATCCGCAGCGCTGGATCGACCATTTCGACCGCCTGTGGTGCCAGGAGAACGCCAGCGGCTGGAAGCAGCACCACGCCTGGCTGACCCGGGTGCGCGAACGGGCCGAGGCGCTGAAAGCCAGCGCAGCCCGCAACAACGCCGACGAAACCGTGGAATGGGCCACGCTGCTGCGCCACCTGGACCCCGCTGCCGATGTGCGCCCCCTGTACGAGGCGGCCCTTCAGCGCAGTAGCGAGCACGCCGGCGCGCTGCAGGGGCTGGCCCGTTGCCTGCCGGCCCCCGACCGGGAGGCCCGCCTGGCCGTTCTGGCGCGGCTGTGGGATGCGGCGCCGGCCCGGCGCTGGTGGGCGGCCAATGCCGCCGTCGCCGAACTGGAGACGGCGCGCCCGGGCCTGGAATACGACGCCGAAGCCCTCAAGCACTGGCGCGAGCGGTTGCGCCAGGCGGGCGAGGCCGAGGAGCGGGCCTGGGAGGAGCTGTCCACCCCGCCGTACTTCAGCCGGGTGGCGCGGCACGATCTCTCGCCGTTCGAACTGAGCGAGGTGCAGTCCGAACTGGCCCGTTGCCGCCCGGTGGCGAAATGCTGGATCGTGTGCAAGGCCCTGCGGGAGTTTCCGCAGCGGCGGGCCTACCTCGTCTTCGTGCTCCTGCCGGCCATGGACGATGAGGACCGCTACGGGCTGTGCCGCTGGCTGGAGCGAAACCTCAGTCTGCCCGGGCCGGCGCTCGTGCTGTGGGCGGGGGAGTCGCCCACGCTGCAGGAGATCGAGCGCTCGGCCTTCGCTCCGGTGCTGTCGAGATAGCACCGGCGAGGGCCTCGGCGGGCCGGGGCGGCGCCAGTGGGACAATCGGGCGATGCACCCCAAAGCCCTTCTGGACGCCTGCGCTGAACTCGTCAGGCTGACCTTGACCCTCGAACACCCCGCCGACGCGGTGGTGTCCCGTTTTTTCCGTGACAACCGCTCCCTCGGCCCGCGCGAGCGCGCCACCCTCGCCGAGACCGCCTACACGGTGCTGCGCAAGAAGCTGCTGTTCGAGCAGCTCGCCCGTTCGGGCAGTGGTCCCAAGGAACGGCGCCTGGCCATCCTCGGCTTCGCGCACAGCCAGGACGAGCAGGCCCGCCGCACAGGCAGCGGCAACGCCTCCGGCGCGCGCGACTTCCTGCGCGGCGCCCTGAACGATCAGGAAAAGAACTGGCTCGACCAGTGCGATGCCGTGCCGGCGGACGACCTCATGGACCGCCACCGCCACAACCTGCCCGAGTGGCTGGTGGCGCCGCTCAAGAGCCAACTGGGCGATGGCTTCTGGCCCCTGGTGGACAGCCTCTCGCAGAGCGCGCCGCTCGATCTGCGCGTGAACGCGCTGCAGGAAAAGCGGGCCGATGTGCAGAAGGAACTGGCCAAGGCCGGCATTCCGGCGCAGGCCACCCCGTACTCCCCCTGGGGCCTGCGCGTGGACGGCAAGCCCGCGCTCACCAAGCTCGATGCCTTCACGCGCGGCGCCGTCGAGGTGCAGGACGAAGGCTCGCAGTTGCTCGCGCTGCTGCTCGATGCCAAGCGCGGCGAGATGGTGGTCGACTTTTGCGCGGGCGCCGGCGGCAAGACGCTGGCCATCGGCGCGGCCATGCGCAACACCGGGCGCCTCTATGCCTTCGACGTGTCTGCCCACCGGCTCGACGCACTCAAGCCCCGGCTGGCCCGCAGTGGCCTGTCGAACGTGCACCCCGCTGCCATCGCGCACGAGCGCGACGACCGCATCAAGCGCCTGGCCGGCAAGATCGACCGCGTGCTGGTGGATGCGCCGTGCTCCGGCCTGGGCACGCTGCGCCGCAACCCCGACCTGAAGTGGCGCCAGAGCCCCCAGGCGGTGCAGGAACTGGTGGCCAAGCAAACGGCCATCCTCGCGAGTGCCGCGCGCCTGCTCAAGCCGGGTGGCCGGCTGGTGTACGCCACCTGCAGCGTGCTGCCCGAGGAGAACGAGGCCATCGCCGAGGCTTTCGGTGCCGCGCACCCCGACTTCGTGCCGGCCGATGCGGGCGAACTGCTCACCCAGCTCAAGGTCGAGCAGGCCAGTGCGCTGTGCAGCGGAACGGAATCGGGCACTGGTTATCTGCGCCTTTGGCCCCATCTGCACCAGACCGACGGTTTTTTTGCCGCCGTGTGGACGCGCAAGCCCTGAAAGCCGCGCCGCGCACCCCCGCAAGACACCGGCGGTGTTGCGGGTATGCGCGGCTTCGTGCCTGCATCGCCCCCTAAAATCATTCAGTTGCCCCCGAAAGGGGGCGGCATTCACTTTGTTCGCTAGCGAAGGCTCCCTATGCTGTTACCCGACTGGGCTGTTCTGAACGCTGCCATCGACTGGCTGGGCTCCGGCCTGTGGAACCTGTCGTGGTGGCAGGTGGTGCTGTACACGCTGTTCACCACGCACATCACCATCGCGGCGGTGACCATCTTTCTGCACCGCGCGCAGGCCCATCGTTCGGTGGAGTTGGGCGCGGTGCCCTCGCACTTCTTCCGCTTCTGGCTGTGGCTGGGCACCGGCATGGTGACCCGCGAGTGGGTGGCCATCCACCGCAAGCACCACGCCAAGTGCGAGACCGAGGAAGACCCCCACAGCCCGCAGACCCGCGGCCTGGACACCGTGATGTGGCGCGGCGCCGAGCTGTACCGCGCCGAGGCGAACAATGCCGAGACGGTGCGCAAGTTCGGCCACGGCACGCCCGACGACTGGGTGGAGCGCAACGTGTACAGCCGGTTCGCCTGGCAGGGCGTGGGCCTCATGCTTATCATCAACCTGGTGCTGTTCGGCGGCCTGGGCGCTACGGTGTGGGCCGTGCAGATGCTGTGGATTCCCTTCTGGGCGGCCGGCGTGGTCAACGGCATCGGGCATTTCTGGGGCTACCGCAACTTCGAGGCGCAGGACGCCAGCACCAACCTCGTGCCCTGGGGCGTGGTGATCGGCGGCGAAGAGCTGCACAACAACCACCACACCTATCCGACCGCGGCCAAGTTCTCGGTCAAGCCCTATGAATTCGACATCGGCTGGATGTACATCTCCCTGATGCGCGCCGTCGGCTGGGCCACGGTCAAGAAGGTGCCGCCCAAGCTGCGCCTGGGCGCCGTCAAGCCGGTGGCCGACGAGCACACGCTGGAGGCGCTCATCGCCAACCGCTACGAAGTGATGGCCGGCTACGCCCGTGGCGTGCGCCAGGCCTGCCGCGAGGAGCTGGCGGCGCTCAAGGCCCGCAAGGCCCGCAAGGCCGATGTTTCCGTGCTGCGCGCCGCCCGCCGCTGGGCCCACCGCGATGCCGAGAAGGTGCCCGCCCGCGCCAAGCCGCACCTGGCCCAGGCCCGCGCCGCCCATCCAGTGCTCGACAAGATGATGACCATGCGCGAAGAGCTGCGCCAGCTGTGGCTGAACACCTCGCAGTCGCGCGAGCAGCTCACGGCCGACCTGCAGGCCTGGTGCCACCGCGCCGAGGAAAGCGGCGTGGCGGCCCTGCGCGAGTTTTCGCTGCGGCTGCGCGCGGCGCAGGTCTGACCCTCACGGACTGCCGGGTCGGCAACGCTTCGGCGTCCCGGGGCCGACCCGTGTCGGCTGCCGCTCAGTGCGCTGCGCCGACCTCGCCGGACGCCCGCGCTCCGCTGGCCGCGGCAGCGTGCCACCGGGCCTTCATCCATCCCCAGGCCTGCGCCAGGGCGCCGGGCTGCGGCACCGCTTCGATCAATACGGCGCGCACCGGCCGGCGGCCCAGGTTTCCCAGGCGGACCCAGGCGGTGGGCGCACCGCCGTCCTGGGTGAGCGCTTGCCCGGCCACCAGCGTCTGCTGGCCCACATGCAGCACCTGCCCGCAGACCAGCGGGCCGAAGCCCAGGGCGATGTCGCCTTCCAGCGCCCGGAGCGTGCTGGCCGGGGGCAGGCAGGCCAGCACATGCTGTCCTGGCGCGATGTCCAGAACAAGGCGCAGGGCAGAGGTGGCGGCGGTGGTGGCAGTGGCGGTCGGGCGGGGGGCTTGCGTCATGGCGGACTCCTTCGGATGAGGGCTCCAGCGTAAGAAAAGCCGGCCTTTTGGGGCAGGTACAAGCGCCACCTGCGGCAGGTAGAACAGCCGCGATCGCCAGGGGGCTGTTATGGTTCGCCATGTTCCATCCTGTATCTGTTCCGGTGTACCGTGCCTGGGCATGATGGGATTCCCGCTTGCCGCGCGCGGGGCCTGGCGCGCGGGTTCTTCCGATGCCTGCCATGTCCCGCTCTGCCGATCCCCGAGAGACCACCCCCCTGTACCGCCAACTGGCGGCCCTGTATGAGCAGGCGATCGCCGCCGGCAGTTTGCAGCCGGGCATGCGCATGCCGTCGGTGCGAGAGCTGTGCCAACGCCACCAGGTGAGCCTGACGACCGCGCTGCAGGTGCTGCGGCACCTCGAATCCCAGGGCAGCGTGGAGGCCCGCGAGCGCGTGGGCTACTTCGTGCGCGAGCCCGGCGGCATGGCGCTGCCCGGCGCGCGCGAGCCCGAGTTGCTGGAGCCGCTGCCGGACGACCCGAGCGTGTTCGCCGGCATCAACGAGCGCATCTCCATGTTCCTGGAAAAGGCGCGCCGCGCCGGCCCGGTGCCGCTGGACCTGGGCAGCGCCATGCCGGCGCCCAGCCTGTTCGATGCCCGTGCGCTGAACCGGCTGGCGCAAAGCCTGCTGCGCGAGCAGCCCGACATCCTCGTCTATGGGCCCTCGGCGCCCACCACCCACGTGGAGTTCCAGCAGGCGATGGCCCGCCATGCGCTGACGTTCGGGGTGTGCCTGGCGCCCTCCGACATCGGTGCCACCCATGGCAATTCGGAGGCGGTCACGCTGGCGCTGGATGCCATCGCCGAGCCGGGCGACGTGATCGCGGTGGAGTCGCCGACGTTCTTCGGCATCCTGCAGGCCATCCAGGTGCGCGGCCTGAAGGCGCTGGAGATTCCCTGCAGCCCGCACACCGGCATTTCGCTGGAGGCGCTGGAACTGGCGGCGCGCAACGAGCCGCGCTTGAAGGGCGTGGTGGTGGTGCCCCACCTGCAGATGCCCCAGGGCAGCGTGATGCCCGATGTGCACAAGGAGCGCCTGGTGGCGCTGTGCGTGGAATACGGGCTGGCGCTCGTCGAGGACGACATCTACCGCGAGTTCGTCGAGTCGCCCCGCGCGCTGCGGCCGGCCAAGGCCTGGGACAAGGTGGGCGATGCCGGGCAGGTGATCTATTGCGCCTCGCTCAGCAAGAGCTTCGCGCCCGGCCTGCGCCAGGGCTGGATGAGCGCCGGGCGCTGGCAGGCCCGGGTGCAGATGCTCAAGTTCGCCCGCACGCGCAACATGCAGACCTGGTCCCAGTTGCTGGCCGCGCGCAGCGTGGACTCGCCGGCCTACGAGCGGCACATGCGCCGCATGCGCACCCAGTTGCGTGTGCAGCGGGAGCATGCGGCGCGCGCGGTGGCACGGTACTTTCCGGTCGGAACGCGCCTGAGCCTGCCGCCGGGCGGGATCAGCCTGTGGCTGGAACTGCCTCCCGACATTTCCACCACGCGCCTGTATGACCAGGCCCTGCAGTGCGGCATCCGCATCGCGCCGGGCCCGATGTTCTCCAACACCGGGCGCTACGAGAACTTCCTGCGCCTGAGCTGCGGCATGCCGTTCACGCCCGAGGTGGAGGAGGCCTACCGCACGCTGGGCACGCTCATGGCCCAGCAGCGCGCCGAGCCGGCCCTGCGCCGCGCGGCCTGAGGCGCCCGCCGCCGGGGGCGGCACCGATGGGGAGCACGCCGGCCGGTGATCATGAATGGCGCAAGCGGGCATAAAAAAACCGCCCGGGGTGCCGGGCGGTTTTTGAAGGGGCCTGAGGCTGAATTACTTCAGCTTCATTTCCTTGTATTCGACGTGCTTGCGAGCTTTTGGATCAAATTTCATGATCAGCATCTTCTCGGGCATCGTCTTCTTGTTCTTGGTGGTGGTGTAGAAGTGGCCGGTACCCGCAGTGGATTCCAGCTTGATCTTGTCGCGTCCGCCTTTGCTTGCCATGGTGCTTCTCCTTAAGCTTGGCCACGTGCGCGCAGGTCTGCGAGCACGGAGTCAATACCGTTCTTGTCGATCAAACGCAGGCCGGCGTTGGAGATGCGCAGGCGCACCCAGCGGTTTTCGCTCTCGACCCAGAAACGGCGGTATTGCAGGTTCGGCAGGAACCGGCGCTTGGTTTTGTTGTTGGCGTGGGAAACATTGTTCCCGACCATCGGGCCCTTGCCCGTGACTTCACATACGCGTGCCATGAGGACACTCCAATGTTTTCAACGGCCTTCGAGCGGGTGCCCTGCGGATCCGCCAGCGAAGAACGCTTTGGATCGCAAGGCCTGCCGTCGGCCTCACCTCGCCAGTTCAGGGTGGCGGTAACCCGATTGCCGTGTCCAGGATGGCGCAAAGCCCGCCCAATTTCAGCAAAGCCGCGGATTATAGCCCGCTTTGTTCAGATGACGCCATCCTGCTCGAGAAAGCGCTGCGCATCGAGCGCGGCCATGCAGCCCGTGCCCGCGCTGGTGATGGCCTGGCGGTACACATGGTCCTGCACATCGCCTGCGGCGAAGATGCCCGGCACGCTGGTCTGCGTGGCGAAGCCCTTGAGGCCGCCCTGCGTGACGATGTAGCCGTTCTCCATGGTCAACTGGCCTTCGAAGATGGCGGTGTTGGGCGAGTGGCCGATGGCGATGAAGCAGCCCTGCAGCGCGATGTCCTCGGTGCGGCCGTCCACCGTGCTCTTGACGCGGATGCCCGTCACGCCGCCGTCGTTGCCCAGCACCTCGTCCAGCGTGTGAAAGAGCTTGAGCTCGATCTTGCCGGCCGCCACCTTCTCGTTGAGCTTGTCCACCAGGATGGGCTCGGCCTTGAACCGGTCGCGGCGGTGCACCAGCGTGACCTTGCGCGCGATGTTGGACAGGTACAGCGCCTCTTCCACGGCGGTGTTGCCGCCGCCGACCACGCACACGTCCTGCTCGCGGTAGAAGAAGCCGTCGCAGGTGGCGCAGCCCGACACGCCGCGGCCCATGAAGGCCTCCTCGGACGGCAGGCCCAGGTACTTGGCCGAGGCGCCGGTCGCCAGGATGAGCGCGTCGCAGGTGTAGGTGCCGCTGTCGCCCTTGAGCGTGAACGGCCGCTGGCTGAAGTCCACCTGGTTGATGTGATCGAACACGATCTGCGTCTTGAAGCGCTCGGCATGCTCCAGGAAGCGCTGCATCAGGTCGGGGCCCTGCACGCCGTGCACGTCCGCCGGCCAGTTGTCCACTTCCGTCGTGGTCATCAGCTGGCCGCCCTGGGCGATGCCCGTGATGAGCACGGGGCTCAGGTTGGCGCGTGCTGCGTACACGGCGGCGGTGTAGCCGGCGGGGCCGGAGCCGAGGATCAGGACTTTGGCGTGTTGCGTGTTGGACATGGAAGGAAGGTAAATGTTTGTATGCGCCCGCGGCCGGGCTGGATGGGCAGATGGGACCGCAGCCGCGGAGTATCAACCCGCCGCCACGGGCGGCAGGCGCCGCTTTTTCAATCGCGCCCATTGTAAGAAGCGATGAAAAGCCGGGCGCTCCACCGGGGCGCTCGGCGCCGCGGCCGGTGGAAAAACCGCGCAATGCGCATGGGGTAAGCTTGGCCGCGCACGTTTATGACCTACTCCCTCAATACCCTCAATGCCTCCGCAGGCAAGTCGCCGCCCCGCAGCGGGGCCGCACGTTTCGGCCACGAGATCAGCCTGGTGCTCGGTCTCGTGGCCCTGGTTTTCTGGCTGCTGGCGTTGGCGACCTATTCGGGGCAGGACGCCGCCTGGTCCACCTCTGGCGTGGGCGACGGCCGGCTGATGGCCAACTGGGCCGGCCGCTTCGGTGCCTGGCTGGCCGACAGCAGCTATTTCGCGCTGGGCTTTTCGGTCTGGTGGTGCGTGGCCGCGGCGGTGCGGGCCTGGCTGTCTTCCCTGGCGCGCTGGATGCGGGGCGGCGAAGACGCCGGCGCCAATGCGCACAGCCCGATGGTGCGGCGCGCGATGTTCTGGGGCGGCCTCGTCGTGTTGATGGCGGCCAGCACCGGGCTGGAGTGGTCGCGCCTGTACCGGCTGGAGTCCCTGCTGCCCGGCCATGCGGGCGGTGCGATCGGCTACCTCACCGGGCCTGCGGGCGTGAAGTGGCTGGGGTTCACCGGTTCGGGCCTGGTGGGCGTGATCCTGGTGGTGCTGGGCGCGGCACTGGTGTTCCGCTTCTCGTGGGGCCACGTGGCCGAGCGGCTGGGCGGGCGCATCGATGCGCTGGTGCAACTCGGCCGCGCCAAGCGCGAGAAGGCCAAGGACGTGGCCGTGGGCAAGCGCGCTGCGCGCGAACGCGAAGAGGTGGTGCTGGAGGAACGCCACGAGGTCGAGCAGCACCATCCGCAGCCGGTGCAGATCATCGAGCCGGTGCTGTCCGACGTGCCCCAGAGCGCCCGCGTGGTGAAGGAGCGCCAAAAGCCCCTGTTCACCGACATGCCCGACAGCCGCCTGCCGCAGGTCGATCTGCTGGACGGCCCGCCTGCGCAGCGCCAGGAGACGGTCTCGCCCGAGACCCTGGAGATGACCAGCCGCCTCATCGAGAAGAAGCTCAAGGACTTCGGCGTGGAAGTGCGCGTGGTCGCAGCCATGCCGGGCCCGGTCATCACCCGCTACGAGATCGAGCCCGCCACCGGCGTGAAAGGCTCGCAGATCGTGGGCCTGGCCAAGGACCTGGCGCGCTCGCTGTCGCTGGTCTCCATCCGCGTGATCGAGACGATCCCGGGCAAGAATTTCATGGCGCTGGAGCTGCCCAACGCCAAGCGGCAGTCGATCCGGCTGTCCGAGATCCTCGGATCGCACGTCTACCATGAGGGCAAGAGCATGCTCACCATGGGCCTGGGCAAGGACATCGTGGGCAACCCCGTGGTGGCCGACCTGGCCAAGATGCCGCACGTGCTGGTGGCCGGCACCACCGGCTCGGGCAAGTCGGTGGGGATCAACGCCATGATCCTCTCGCTGCTCTACAAAGCCGAGGCGCGCGATGTGCGCCTGCTGATGATCGACCCCAAGATGCTGGAAATGTCGGTGTACGAAGGCATTCCGCACCTGCTGGCGCCCGTGGTCACCGACATGAAGCAGGCCGCCCACGGCCTGAACTGGTGCGTGGCCGAGATGGAGCGCCGCTACAAGCTCATGAGCAAGCTGGGCGTGCGCAACTTGGCCGGCTACAACGTGAAGATCGACGAGGCCAAGGCGCGCGAGGAATTCATCTACAACCCGTTCAGCCTCACGCCCGAAGAGCCCGAGCCACTGCAGCGCTTGCCGCACATCGTGGTGGTGATCGACGAGCTGGCCGACCTGATGATGGTGGTGGGCAAGAAGATCGAAGAGCTGATCGCCCGCCTGGCGCAAAAGGCGCGTGCGGCCGGCATCCACCTCATCCTGGCCACGCAGCGCCCCAGCGTGGACGTGATCACCGGGCTGATCAAGGCCAACATTCCGACGCGCATCGCCTTCCAGGTGAGCAGCAAGATCGACAGCCGCACCATCCTGGACCAGATGGGCGCCGAGGCCCTGCTGGGCATGGGCGACATGCTCTACATGGCCAGCGGCACCGGCCTGCCGGTGCGCGTGCACGGCGCCTTCGTGTCCGACGAAGAGGTGCACCGCGTGGTGAGCTACCTCAAGAGCCAGGGCGAGCCCGACTACATCGAGGGCGTGCTGGAGGGTGGCACGGTCGATGGCGACGACGGCCCGCTGGGCGAGGGGGACGGAGGCAGCGGCGAGAAGGACCCCATGTACGACCAGGCCGTGGAAGTGGTGCTTAAGGACCGCAAGGCCAGCATTTCGTATGTGCAGCGCAAGCTGCGCATCGGCTACAACCGCTCCGCCCGTCTGCTCGAAGACATGGAGAAGGCCGGCCTCGTGAGCGGCCTCACCACCAGCGGCCAGCGCGAAGTGCTGGTGCCTGCCCGCGGCGGCGGTGAATGAGCCGGCGGCCCTGGAAGAGCCGGCACCCGGCCTCAGATACCGAGAACCCATGAAAAAAATCATCCTCACCGCCCTGATCGCGGCCGCTGCCCAGTGCGCCAGCGCCGACGGCCTCAAAAGCCTCGAGTCCTTCATGAAGGGTGCGGCCGCCGGCCGTGCCGATTTCACGCAGACCGTCACTGCTCCCCCGAAGGACGGCGAGGCGGCGCGCACCAAGACGTCCAGCGGCACCTTCGAATTCCAGCGCCCCGGGCGTTTTCGCTTCACCTACCAAAAGCCCTTCGAGCAGACCATCGTGGCCGACGGCAAGACGCTGTGGCTCTACGACGCCGACCTGAACCAGGTCACCCAGCGCGCGCAGGCCCAGGCCCTGGGCACCACGCCGGCGGCGCTGCTGGCCTCGGCCCCCGACCTGCAGGCGCTGCGCGCCGACTTCGCTCTGGAGTCGCAGCCCGAGCAGGACGGACTGCAGTGGGTACTGGCCACGCCGAAGGCCAAGGACGGGCAGCTCAAGAGTGTGCGCGTGGGCTTCCAGGGCGAACGGCTCGCGGCGCTCGACATCCTGGACAGCTTCGGCCAGCGCTCGGCCATCCGCTTCACCAACGTGCAGTCGAGCGCCTCGCTGCCGGCCTCGACGTTCGACTTCAAGCCGCCAGCGGGCGCGGACGTGGTCAAGCAGTGACCGGCTAAAAGTCCTTTTGCTATCTTATTTGTAGCGTAATGCCCTAGTGTTGATTGCGCTGGCGGCCATTTTGATGCAGGGCCTGCACCCTGGCGCCGCAGCGCGCCGGATCAGGCCAGCAGCACGAGGGCCAGGCCCACGGCGGCCGGAATGGCCTGGATGAACAGGATCTTGCGGGACGCCGTGGCCGCGCCGAACACGCCGGCCACCAGCACGCACAGCAGGAAGAACACCTTCACGCCCAGGCCGGCGCCGCCCAGCCACAGGCCCCAGAACAGGCCCGCCGCGAGAAAGCCGTTGTACAGCCCCTGGTTGGCGGCCAGCACCTTGGTGGCGGCGGCCCGTTCGGCGCTCTGCCCGAAGGCGCGCAGGCCGGCGGGCTTGTCCCACAGGAACATCTCCAGCACCAGGATGTAGACGTGGAGCAGGGCGATCAGGGCGACGACGGCATTGGCAGCGATGGACATGGGGGTCTCCTCCTTGGGTTTTCGAATCGAAACGGGCGCCGCGGCATTGTGCGGGAAATTCCCGCACGCCCATGGGGACGACGCGCCCGAAGAGGGGACGGAGAATAATCGGGCGTCGCGGGGCCATGCCGCCTGCCTTGCCGAGCTTCCTCCCTCGTAACCCCGCGCCCGGCCCGCCGCCGGTGGCCCTTGGTCTTTTGCCCCCATCGCGTTCACTTCTTCACTGAGCCTACCCATTGACCCCCAAGCCCATGGCCGATCTCTTTTCCTCCGCCCCCACCGCGCCGCTCGCGGAGGCCCTGCGCCCGGCCAGCCTGGACGAGGTCATCGGCCAGTCGCACCTGATCGGTGCAGGCCGGCCGCTGCGGCTGGCGTTCGAGTCGGGCAAGCCGCATTCGATGATTCTCTGGGGCCCGCCCGGCGTGGGCAAGACCACGCTGGCGCGGCTCACGGCGAGCGCGTTCGGCTATGAGTTCATCGCCCTGTCGGCGGTGTTCTCTGGCGTGAAGGAAATCCGCGCCTCGATGGAGCAGGCCGAGCACAACCTGGCGCTGGGCAAGAAGACCATCCTGTTCGTGGACGAGATCCACCGCTTCAACAAGAGCCAGCAGGACGGCCTGCTGCCGTTCGTGGAGTCGGGCCTGGTGACCTTCGTGGGTGCGACCACCGAGAACCCTTCGTTCGAAGTCAATTCGGCGCTGCTCTCGCGTGCCCAGGTGTATGTGCTGCAGGTGCTCACCGACGACGAGCTGAAGCAACTCGTGCGCCGGGCGCAGGACAAGGTGCTCACCCACCTGCAGCTGGACGACGCGGCGGTGGACACGCTCGTGGGCTATGCCGACGGTGATGCGCGGCGCCTGCTCAACCTGGTCGAGCAGACCGACACCGCCGCGCGCGCCGCCGGGGTGCAGCAGGTGGACGCCGCTTTCCTGGAGAGCGCGCTCACCCTCAACGCGCGCCGCTTCGACAAGGGCGGCGACAACTTCTACGACCAGATCTCGGCGCTGCACAAATCCGTGCGCGGATCGCACCCCGACGCGGCGCTGTACTGGCTCAGCCGCATGCTGGATGGTGGAGCGGATGCGAAATACCTCGCGCGCCGCATCGTGCGCATGGCCTGGGAGGACATCGGGCTGGCTGATCCGCGCGCCATGCAGATCGCCAACGACGCGGCGCTCACCTACGAGCGCCTGGGCTCGCCCGAGGGCGAACTGGCGCTGGCCCAGGCCGTGATCTACCTGGCGGTGGCGCCCAAGAGCAACGCCGGCTACATGGCCTACAACCAGGCCAAGGCGTTCATCAAGAAGGACAAGTCGCGCGAGGTGCCCAACCACCTGCGCAACGCGCCCACCAAGCTGATGAAGGAACTGGGCCACGGCAAGGCCTACCGCTATGCCCACGACGAGCCCGGCGGCTACGCGGCGGGCGAGACCTACCTGCCCGAGGACATGCCCGAGCCCGGCTGGTACCAGCCGGTGCCCCGCGGGCTGGAGGCCAAGATCGCCGACAAGCTGGCCCAGTTGCGCCAGCTGGACCAGGACGCGGCCAAGGATTGAGGGCAAGGGGAGGGTACTGCGAGGCTGCGCGCCCCCGGTCCCTCGCCGGGCGGCGTCACCGCCCGGCCCACCGGCCGCCCCCTCGGCGGGGTGGTTTGCGGCTGCTGAACCGTATAAGCCACCGGGGCCAATCCCACGGCTGCATCACGCCGACTAATGGTGACGTCGCCCCGCTGATGGCGCGCGAGTCCAAGGGAAAACCCCGCCAAACGTGCTAAAGACGCACGGTTTCGACTGGCTACAATCCCGTCCACCAAACCCGCACAGCTTTGCTCCTGGCGGGTTTTTTGCTAGGTGGCATTGGGGGCTCACAAGGCACTGCCGATCTTGGCTTGCGAAGTGCGCGCGTTACAAACACGAAGGACTTTTTTTATGGACATCTTGCTGCAGCAGATCATCAACGGTCTGGTTCTCGGCAGCATGTACGCCTTGATAGCCTTGGGCTACACGATGGTGTACGGCATTATTCAGCTGATTAATTTTGCCCATGGGGAAGTGCTGATGATCGGCGCTCTCACCAGTTGGAGTTGCATTGGCCTGATGCAAGAGGCCATGCCCGGGGCTCCGGGCTGGATCATCCTTCTCCTGGCCACCCTGATCGCCTGCGTCGTCGCCGCGGCGCTGAACTTCGTCATCGAGAAGGTCGCCTACAAGCCGCTGCGCAGCAGTCCGCGCCTGGCGCCCCTGATCACCGCCATCGGGATGTCGATCCTGCTGCAGACGCTGGCCATGATCATCTGGAAGCCCAACTACAAGCCGTATCCCACCCTGCTGCCCACGACCCCGTTCCAGGTCGGCGGTGCGGTGATCACCTCCACCCAGGTGCTGATCCTGAGCGTGACGGTGGTCGCACTGGCTTCGCTGGTGTATCTGGTGAACTACACCAAGCTCGGCCGCGCCATGCGCGCCACCGCGGAAAACCCCCGCGTGGCCTCCCTGATGGGCGTGAAGCCCGACATGGTGATCTCGGCGACCTTCATCATCGGCGCCATCCTGGCGGCCATCGCCGGCATCATGTATGCCTCCAACTACGGCACCGCGCAGCACACCATGGGCTTTTTGCCGGGCCTCAAGGCCTTCACGGCCGCGGTGTTCGGCGGCATCGGCAACCTGGCCGGCGCGGTGGTGGGCGGCATCCTGCTGGGCCTGATCGAGGCCATCGGCTCGGGATACATCGGCACCCTGACAGGCGGCCTGCTGGGCAGCCACTACACCGACATCTTTGCATTCATCGTGCTCATCATCATCCTCACGCTGCGCCCCTCGGGCCTGCTGGGCGAGCGTGTGGCCGATCGCGCCTGAGGAACCCATTGTCATGAAGCAAAACAAAACCGCACAGTGGATCGTCGGCGGCATCGCGCTGCTGCTGCTTCCTTTCATGCTGCAGTACTTCGGCAACGCCTGGGTGCGCATCGCCGACCTGGCGCTGCTCTATGTGCTGCTGGCCCTGGGCCTGAACATCGTGGTGGGCTACGCCGGCCTGCTGGACCTGGGTTACGTGGCGTTCTACGCCGTCGGGGCCTACCTGTTCGCGCTGATGGCATCGCCCCACCTTTCGGAGACCTTCGCGTCGTTCGCGGCCATGTTCCCCAACGGGCTGCACACGTCGCTGTGGCTGGTCATACCGCTCGCGGCGCTGGTGGCCGCGATCTTCGGGGCGGTGCTCGGGGCGCCCACGCTCAAGCTGCGCGGGGACTACCTGGCCATCGTGACGCTGGGCTTCGGCGAGATCATCCGCATCTTCCTGAACAACCTGGACCACCCCGTCAATCTGACCAACGGCCCCAAGGGCATCGGGCAGATCGATTCGGTGAAGGTGTTCGGGCTCGACCTGGGCAAGCGCCTGGAGGTGTTCGGGTTCGACATCTCGTCGGTCACGCTGTATTACTACCTGTTTCTGGTGCTGGTGGTGCTGAGCGTCATCATCTGCTATCGCCTGCAGGACTCGCGCATCGGCCGCGCCTGGATGGCCATTCGCGAAGACGAGATCGCCGCCAAGGCGATGGGCATCAACACCCGCAACATGAAGCTGCTGGCCTTCGGCATGGGCGCTTCGTTCGGCGGCGTGTCCGGCGCCATGTTCGGTGCCTTCCAGGGCTTCGTGTCGCCCGAATCGTTCAGCCTGATGGAGTCGGTCATGATCGTCGCCATGGTGGTGCTGGGTGGCATCGGCCACATCCCCGGCGTGATCCTGGGGGCCGTGCTCCTGTCGGCCCTGCCGGAAGTGCTGCGCTACGTGGCCGGTCCGCTGCAGGCCATGACGGACGGCCGCCTCGACTCCGCCATCCTGCGCCAGCTGCTGATCGCGCTGGCCATGATCATCATCATGCTGCTGCGTCCCCGCGGCCTGTGGCCCGCGCCCGACCATGGCAAGAGCCTGACGCAAAAGACCTGAACAGCACTGAAAGTTAGAAATGGTAGAGAAATCCAACGATGTGGTGCTGAAGGTCGCCGGCATTTCCAAGCGCTTCGGCGGCTTGCAAGCCCTGTCCGACGTCGGCATCACCATTGAACGGGGTCAGGTCTACGGCCTGATCGGTCCCAACGGCGCCGGCAAGACCACGTTCTTCAACGTGATCACCGGTCTTTACACACCCGACAGCGGCAGCTTCGAGCTGGCAGGCAAGCCCTACCAGCCCACGGCCGTGCACGAAGTGGCCAAGGCGGGCATCGCCCGCACGTTCCAGAACATCCGCCTCTTCGCCGAAATGACGGCGCTGGAGAACGTGATGGTGGGGCGGCACATCCGCACCAAGTCAGGGCTGCTGGGCGCCGTGCTGCGCACCAAGGGCTTCAAGGAAGAAGAGGCCGCGATCGCCCGCCGGGCGCAGGAGCTGCTCGACTACGTGGGCATCGGCAAGTTCGCCGACTACAAGGCGCGCACCCTGAGCTACGGCGACCAGCGCCGCCTGGAGATCGCCCGCGCCCTGGCCACCGACCCGCAACTGATCGCGCTCGACGAGCCGGCCGCCGGCATGAACGCGACCGAGAAGGTGCAACTGCGCGAGCTGATCGACCGCATCCGCAACGACAACCGCACCATCTTGCTCATCGAGCACGACGTGAAGCTGGTGATGGGCCTGTGCGACCGCGTCACGGTGCTCGACTACGGCAAGCAGATCGCCGAAGGCACGCCTGTCACCGTGCAGAAGAACGAAAAAGTGATTGAGGCCTACCTGGGCACCGGAGGACATTGAGAATGGCCGAAAAATCCAACAACGTGTTGCTCAAGGTCTCGGGCCTGAAGGTGGCATACGGCGGTATCCAGGCCGTGAAGGGTGTGGACTTCGAGGTGCGCGAGGGAGAGCTGGTGTCGCTGATCGGCTCCAACGGCGCCGGCAAGACGACCACCATGAAGGCCATCACGGGCACGCTGCCGTTCGCCGATGGCGACATCGAGTACCTGGGCAAGAGCATCCGGGGGCAGGGCGCCTGGGACCTGGTGAAGAAGGGCCTCGTGATGGTGCCGGAAGGCCGGGGCGTGTTCGCGCGCATGACCATCACCGAGAACCTGCAGATGGGCGCCTACATTCGCAACGACAAGGCCGGCATCGCGGCCGACATCGAGAAGATGTTCACCATCTTCCCGCGCCTGCGCGAGCGCAAGGACCAACTGGCCGGCACCATGTCGGGTGGCGAACAGCAGATGCTGGCCATGGGCCGCGCGCTGATGAGCCAGCCCAAGGTGCTGCTGCTGGACGAGCCCTCCATGGGCCTGTCGCCCATCATGGTGGACAAGATCTTCGAGGTGGTGCGCGACGTGTACGCCCTGGGCGTGACCATCGTCCTGGTGGAGCAGAACGCCAGCCGCGCGCTGGCACTGGCCGACCGTGGCTACGTGATGGAGTCGGGCCTCATCACCATGACGGGCCCGGGCCAGCAGCTGCTGAGCGATCCGCGCGTGCGCGCCGCCTACCTGGGCGAGTGAGCCCGTCTCCCGTTGCCTCCACGCGCCGCAAACCGGCGCATGGATCGGGATGAAAGCGCGTGAAGCGCACGAAAAAAGGGCCCTGCGAAGGGCCCTTTTCGTTGGGGTACGCGTGCGTGCCCGCGCGCTCAGTATCGGTACTGCACGCCCACCGTGGTCATGTCCACATCGGACTTGCCGTCGGCGAAGTTCAGGCGGTGGCGCTCCCATTCGACCACGGCCGCCCACTGCGGGTTGAACGCCCAGCGCACGCCGGCGCCATACGACAGTCCGAAGCCGTTGTCGTCGCCGGTCGTCACGCCAAAGCCGGGGTTGCCCGAGGTCTTGGTGCGGCCGTAGGTGGTACCGACCTTGCCGAACACGTCGAACTGCTCGCTGAGCGGCAGGTGGCCGACCAGGCTGAGGTTCAGGCCCTGCGCCTTGGTCTCGCCGCCCACGCGGGTGGCATTGCCGAAGTTCAGGTAGCCGAACTCGATGCCGAAGTTCTGGTTGAAATAGCCGCCGGTGTAGATTTTCCAGGCGGTGTCGTTGTCGTCGAACGCGAAGCCGCCCGTGCCGCTGCGCAGATCGTATTTGGACTGGCCGCCGCTCAGGCCGACGTAGCCTTGCTGCGTGCTGGGAATGAACGAGTCGCGGTTGGAGGCGCGATTGGCCGTCTGCGCGTGGGCGGTGACGGCACCGAACGCAAGCGCGAGAACGCACGGAAGAACGCGAAGCGTGTGTTTCATGGGGAAATCCTTTGGCATGGCGATGTAAGAGGCGGTTGCGTCTGAGCGTCTGAAAGAGGGCGGATCAAAGACTGCCGATTCAATGTAAGCCGCGACTTGCCAGGGTCATGTGGGCAGCGCGGCGCGATGTTTGTAGGAGTTGCCTGACACGCCCGCCGCCGCCCGTCGGCACACGATAGGCCGGAGTGCATGCAAACGGCGCGGTTAAACTCGCGCCTTTCGCAAAAGTGTCATCGTCCTGTCACATCCGTGGCGACCGTGGGCGATGGGTCCGTCTGTTCAGGAGTCCGCATGTTTTTTGGAAAGCTGTTGCCCCGCGAGGGCAATTTTTTCGAGATGTTCAATCAGCATGCTGACCGCATCGTCGAGGCCGCCCGCGCGTTTTCGCAGTTGGTGGCCAACTACAACGATCCCCACCTGCGCGACAAGTACAACCAGGACGTGGACAACGCCGAGCGCGCCGCCGATCGCGTGACCCACGAGGTCAACCGCTCGCTGCACAAGACCTTCATCACCCCCATCGACCGCGAACAGATCCATTCGCTCATCAACACGATGGACGATGTGGCCGATCTGATCCAGGACTCGGCCGAAACCATGGCGCTGTACGACGTGCGCCACATGACCGAAGAGATCACCCGCCTGACCGACATCAGCCTCAAGTGCTGCGAACGCGTGCGCGACGCCGTCAAGCTGCTGGAGAAGATCGCCGATCCGGCCGTGGCCGAGGCCGCGCTCAAGACCTGCGAGGAAATCGACCGCCTGGAGGGCGATGCCGACCGCGTGATGCGCAGCGCCATGAGCAAACTGTTCCGCGAAGAGCCCGACGTGCGCGAGGTGCTCAAGCTCAAGGCGATCTACGAACTGCTCGAGACGATCACCGACAAGTGCGAAGACGTGGCGAACCACATCGAGGGCATCATCCTCGAGAACTCCTGATCCCGGCCTGCCAGAAGAAATACACGCTCTCTACGCATGGAAACCGTCCAAACCGCCCTGTGGGTCGTGATGCTGCTGGTGGCGCTGGCCATCCTGTTCGACTTCATGAACGGGTTTCACGACGCCGCCAACTCGATTGCCACCGTGGTCTCCACCGGGGTGCTCAAGCCGACGCAGGCCGTCCTCTTCGCCGCGTTCTTCAACGTCATCGCCATCTTCATCTTCCACCTGAGCGTGGCCGCCACCATCGGCAAGGGCATTGTGCAGCCCGGCGTGGTGGACACGCACGTGATCTTCGGGGCCCTGGTGGGCGCCATCACCTGGAACGTCATCACCTGGTACTACGGCATTCCGAGCAGCTCGTCGCATGCGCTGATCGGCGGCATCGTGGGCGCGGTCATCGCCAAGGCGGGCGCGGGGGCGCTGATCTCGGCCGGCATCCTGAAGACGGTGGCGTTCATCTTCGTCTCGCCGCTGCTCGGCTTTCTACTGGGCTCGCTGATGATGGTGGCGGTGGCGTGGATCTTCCGCCGCGCGCGTCCGAACAAGGTGGACAAGTGGTTCCGCCGGCTGCAGCTGCTGTCCGCGGGCGCATACAGCCTGGGCCATGGCGGCAACGATGCGCAAAAGACCATCGGCATCATCTGGCTGCTGCTGATCGCCACGGGCTACGCGTCGGCATCCGACGCCTCGCCGCCCACCTGGACCATCGTGTCGTGCTACCTGGCCATCGGGCTGGGCACCATGTTCGGCGGCTGGCGCATCGTCAAGACCATGGGCCAGAGAATCACCAAGCTCAAGCCCGTAGGCGGCTTTTGTGCCGAGACGGGTGGGGCGATGACGCTGTTCGTCGCCACGGCGCTGGGCATTCCGGTGTCCACCACCCACACCATCACGGGCGCCATCGTCGGCGTGGGCTCCACCCAGCGCGCCAGCGCCGTGCGCTGGGGCGTGGCGGGCAACATCGTCTGGGCGTGGATCCTGACGATTCCGGCCAGCGCGTTCGTGGCGGCCATCGCCTACTGGGTCAGTCTGCAGCTCTACTGATCGCGATCCAGGGGTGGTTTGCTATTGTTTTTATAGCTGCTGCCGCATGATTTTCTAGGGCGTCGGGCATGTTGGATGCCCAATGCCGTCACTGGGAGATCTTGCGGGCCTCTTCGATCTGGTATTCGAAGTAGCGCTGGAAGCTGAAGGCCAGGCTGGCCATCAGCACCGCGGTGCCCACCAGGAGCGACAGGGCGATGGCGAAGATCGTGAACCAGTGCGTGCGCCCCGGAGCGGCATCCGGTGCCGCGGCCGGGTTGAAGCGGGCGTTCCATTTCTCGGGCGTCATCAGTCCGTAGAGGATGGCGCGCAGCGCGCAGCCCGCGATGGTGAAGCCCAGCAGCGGGATGAGCAGCCAGCTGGCGTGGTCGTCCTGCCCCATCGCTTGCACGCGCTGGATGCCGTAGATGCCCAGCGCCGTGGGAATGGGCAGGAGCCAGCCCAGCATGTCCGACAGGCCGTGCAGATAGAAGCGGTGCAGCCCCAGGGGCCCACCGACGAAGGCCAGCCACGCGGCGACGGTCTTGTTCTTCATGAGGGGTTCATTCCGGCGACGTGGTGTCGCCCGCGCCCAGGGTCTTTTCCATCAGCACGATGTCGCGCCAGGCGCCGAACTTCCAGCCCACCGAGCGCATCACGCCGATCTCGGTGAAGCCGGCAGCGCGGTGTACCCCGATGGAGCCGGCATTGGCGGAATCGCCGATCACCGCGAGCAGCTTGCGAACCCCCGCCGCCGCCTGCTGCGCCAGCACATCGAGCAGCTTGCGGCCCAACCCCATGCCCCGGGCGGTGTCGGCGACATAGATGGAGTCTTCCGCCGAGAAGCGGTAGGCTGGGCGGGGCTTGAACCAGTTGGCGTAGGCGAAGCCGAGAACCTGGCCATCCTTTTCCGCCACGATGTAGGGCAGGCCCCGGGCCAGCACGTCGGCGCGGCGGGCGGCCATGTCGGTTTCGGTCGGTGGGTCCACCTCGAAGGTGCCGGTGCCGTGCAGGACGTGGTGTTGGTAAATGGCGGTGATGGCAGCGATATCTTCGCTGCGGCTGTCGCGGATGGTAGGCATGTGGGGTGAAGTGGCTATAATCGCGGGCTTTGCAGCGTGTCGCTGGCCGGGTGGCCATGTCGCGTGTCTCAAACGCAGCAAAAAACCATGCAGCTTTACGCTGCGACCACCCGAAGGATTCATTATGGTCGTTATTCGACTCTCCCGCGGCGGCTCCAAAGGTCGTCCGTTTTTCAACATCGTCGTGGCCGACAAGCGTGTGCGCCGCGATGGCCGATTCATCGAGCGCCTGGGTTTCTACAACCCCACGGCCAAGGAAAGCGAAGAAGGCCTGCGCATTGCGCAAGACCGTCTGACCTACTGGAAGAGCGTCGGCGCCCAGTCGTCGCCCACCGTGGACCGTCTGATCAAGCAGGCCGCCAAGAAGGCTGCCTGATCCGCGTCCTCCGGACAAAAGGCGGGTTCCGTTGGTTTTTCTGACGGGCCCCGCCTTTTTTCATTTCCGAAACCCCGTTGCACACCATGCCCAATCTGCCCGTTCTTGAGTCTGCCGAATTGCCGTCCGATGCGGTGGAGATCGGCCGCATTGCCGATGCCTGGGGTGTGAAGGGCTGGTTCAAGGTGCTGCCTTACAGCGCCGATCCGGAAGCGCTGTTTTCCTCCAAGCGCTGGTTTCTGCAGCCCAGCGAAAAGGGCGCCAAGAGCTTTTTCGAAGGCACGGTGGTGCTGGCGGTGAAGCAGGCGCGAGAACATTCCGATACGGTGGTCGCCACCGCCCAGGGCGTGGATGATCGCGATGCGGCCGAGGCGCTGCGCGGCGCGCGCATCTTCGTGCCCCGCTCGAGCTTTCCGACCGCCGCCGAGGACGAGTACTACTGGGTCGACCTGATCGGCCTGGCGGTCGTCAACCGCGAGGGCGTGGATCTCGGCACGGTGCGCGAGCTGCTCTCCACCGGCCCGCAGACCACGCTGGTGCTGGCTTACGAACACGAGGGCAAGGCGCAGGAGCGCATGATTCCCTTCGTCTCGGCCTTCGTCGACAAGGTGGAGCTGGCCGAGCGCCGCATCACAGTCGATTGGCAACCCGACTACTGATGGATCGACCGACCGATTGAAGGACGGGCCGCGTCGCCATTCCTTCGGCGGCCCTGGCCCTCTCTGCCCATGCGTTTCGACGTCATCACCCTGTTTCCCGAGCTGTTCGCGCCGTTTCTGGCCAGCGGGGTGACGCGGCGCGCGTATGCGTCGGGCCAGGTCGAGGTGCGGCTGTGGAACCCGCGCGATCACGCCGAAGGCAACTACCGCCGGGTGGACGATCGGCCCTTCGGGGGCGGCCCCGGCATGGTGATGATGGCCGAGCCCTTGTCGCGGTGCCTGGCGGCCATTCGGGCCGACCGGGCCGAGGCGGCCGTGCAGACGGCCCCGGTGGTGCTGTTCTCGCCGATCGGGCAGGTGCTCGATCACGCGGGCGTGACCCGCTGGTCCGGCAGCGCCGGCGCCATTTTGCTGTGCGGGCGGTATGAGGGCATCGACCAGCGCTTTATCGACGCGCATGTGCAGATGCAGCTCAGCCTGGGCGATTTCGTTCTGTCGGGCGGCGAGATCCCGGCCATGGCCCTGCTGGACGCTGTGGCACGCCTGCAGCCGGGCGTGCTGAACGATGAGGGCAGCCACCAGTTCGACAGCTTCAACGAAGCGCTCGACGGCTTGCTCGACTGCCCCCACTACACCCGGCCCGAAGAGTGGGAGGGCCTGCGGGTTCCTGCGCCGCTGCTCTCCGGCCACCATGTGCAGATCAAGCGCTGGCGCCGGGATCAGCGCCTGTCGATCACTGCGCAGCACCGTCCCGAGCTCATCGACGCGGCGCGCGCGCGGGGGCTTTTGGGTAAGGCGGACGAGGCCGTTTTGGCAAAGAACGGCAACTTGCTATAATCGAGGGCTTTTCGATCCTCTGGCCGGCCGCTTTCGCCTTTGCTGCGAAAGCACCCCACGTCAATCCCGACGCTTGCCAATCTTGGCGCGGACATGATCGTTGGATGCAAACATGAATCTGATCCAGACTCTCGAGCAGGAAGAAATCGCCCGCTTGAACAAGACCATTCCCGAATTCGCCCCTGGCGACACGGTCATCGTGAGCGTGAACGTGGTGGAAGGTACCCGCAAGCGCGTGCAGGCCTACGAAGGCGTGGTGATTGCCAAGCGCAATCGCGGCCTGAACAGCGGCTTCACGGTGCGCAAGATCTCCAGCGGCGAAGGCGTGGAGCGCACGTTCCAGACGTACAGCCCCCTGATCGCCAATATCGAAGTCAAGCGCCGTGGCGACGTGCGCCGTGCCAAGCTGTACTACCTGCGTGAACGCAGCGGCAAGTCGGCACGTATCAAGGAAAAGCTGCCTTCGCGTGTCAAGGCCGCGCCGGTCGCAGCCGCATAAGGCGCCTTGCGCACTGCCCCGAAGCCGCTACAGCGCAAGCCGTAGCGGCTTTTTCTTTGGCCGCTTGGCTGACCAGGCCCACTCCAATGACGCCGCCAGATTCTTCGCCTCCTTCACCTTCCATGCCTTCGGTGATCGCTCCGCTGTCTTCGCTGCCACAGTTCGATCCGCGCCGCGTGCCCGTGCTGGGGGTGGACGCCCATCTCCCCCGCGTGCCTGCTGCGGTGCAAACGGCGCAAGCGCTGCGGCTGCGCTTCGCCTCGGCGCCGGCGTGGGTGCCAGAGGTCGTGCATGAGCGTGCCTTCACCGACCGGCCGCTGCGCCATGCCGCCGTGCTGATCCCGATCGTGATGCGCGAACGCGCGACGGTGCTTCTCACCGAGCGCACCGTGCACCTGTCCACGCACTCCGGCCAGGTGGCCTTTCCCGGCGGGAGCGCCGACCCGGAAGATGCCAACCCTGCCGCCACGGCGCTGCGCGAGGCCTGGGAGGAGGTCGGCCTGGAGGGGCGGTATGTGGAGGTGCTGGGGGAACTGGCCACGTACAGGACGGGCACCGGGTTCAGCATCACCCCGGTGGTCGCTCTGGTGGAGCCCGATTGCACGCTGAATCCCAATGCCTACGAAGTGGCGGACGTGTTTGAGGTCCCGCTGGACTACCTGCTAGATCCGTCGCACCACCGGCGCCATGCGTTCGAATGGGAAGGGGTCACCCGCGAATGGTTTTCCATGCCCTATGAGGATGCCGCCGGCAAGACGCACTTCATCTGGGGCGCGACGGCGGGCATGCTGCGCAATTTCTACCGGTTCATGCTCGCCTGACATCGGGCGATCTTTCCGGTGGCGACGACGGCTGGGCACCGAACCGGGCCGCTATCATTGCCCACCATGAGTTTCTTTGCCATCCTGTTCGCGTTGCTGATCGAGCAGGCACGCCCGCTGGCGCGCAGCAACCCCATCCATGCGGGCGTTCGCGCCTGGGCGCTGTCGATCAGCCGCAACTTCGATGCGGGCAAGGCCCACCACGGATGGGTGGCATGGGCGCTCGCCGTGCTGGTGCCTTCGCTCGCGGTGCTGGCGGTGCACTGGCTGCTGTTCTACGGCGTGGGCTGGCCGGCGGCGGTGGTCTGGAATGTCGCGGTGCTTTATGTCACCCTCGGGTTCCGGCAGTTCAGCCACCATTTCACCAACATCCGCGATGCGCTGGAAGAGCGTGACGAAGACAGCGCGCGGGCCCGGCTCGCGGCCTGGCAGCAGGTGGATGTGGGCCAACTTCCCCGCAGCGAGATCGTGCGGCACGTGGTCGAGTATTCCGTCATCGCCGCGCACCGCCACGTGTTCGGCGTGCTCGCCTGCTTTTCGGTGCTGGCCGCGTTGGGGCTGGGGCCCACCGGTGCGGTGCTTTACCGGCTGGCTGAATTCGTCTCGCGCTACTGGAAGGCCGGCAGCCCGCATCCTGCCAGCGCATCGTTGCAGCGTGCCTCGGCGCGGTCCTGGACTGTGATCGACTGGTTGCCTGCCCGCCTGACGGCCCTCAGCTTCGCCGTGGTGGGCAGCTTCGAAGAGGCCATCGATGGCTGGCGCTTCCATGCGCAGCGCTTTCCCAACGACAACGATGGCGTCGTGCTGGCGGCCACGTCCGGCGCCATCAACGTGCGCCTGGGCGGTGAGGCTTTGCGGGCGCGGGTGGACCCGCTCTCGCCCGCCGGCTTCGATGGTGACATCGAGGCCACAAGCAGCGACGTCACGCCGGGGCGGGAGCCCGAAGTGGGGCATTTGCGCAGCGTGGTCGGCCTGGTCTGGCGCTCGGTGGTGGTATGGATGCTGCTGCTCGCCCTGCTGACCCTGGCCCGGTTGCTGGGCTGAGCCGGGCTTCTTTTTGAAGTTTCGCGGCGAAGTCGCTCCGCCTTTGACGCGGCCTTGTTCGTTACCGATGCCCTGCCCCCGAGCAGGTGCCACCAGGACTGTCCATGAACCGATCTGAATCCCCCTCCCGCGAGCCTTCCACGCAGGAGATGTCCGCCGCCGCGGACCGCTTCTGGGCTGCGGTCCTGGGCGAACGGGCCGATTTGCAGGGCCTGGAGTCCGTTCCGTTCATGGAGCGCCTCAATGCCCTGCTGGAGCCTTGCGTTCGCGGGGTCACGGTGGAGGTGGCCGGCGCGGGCAAGGAGGGGCCCGTGGAAGGCCAGGCCCGGCTGGTTTTCACGGCCCACGGGAGTGCCGAGCGGTTTGCCGATGTGCAAGCGTTGACCGCACAGGCACCGGCGCAGTTGCCATGGCGGGTGGAGGCCTTCCGCCAGCGGATGCCCGGTGGCTTCGGCATGCGCATGGACGGATTCGATCTGGCCACCCATGAGCTGCTGGTGCGCGTGGGCCAGATCGATGGACGCATCGCATTGGCGCTGTCGTTTTCCAAGCCCGTGCCCATGGACCTGCAGGACCATGCCCGCCACATGGCGTTCATCTTGCTCGACCACATGCTGGGCGAGTACGATTTTTCGGTGAAGGTCGGGGTGGTGGAATTCGACACCGATGGGCTCAGCGACGACGCGGGCTTCGAGGACTGGGAGCCCGCGTCGCTCGATGACAGCGTTTCGCGCATCGACACCTTCTGGCGTGAGACCCTGGGCCGCTCGGCGGTCTATCCGCCCGAGCCGGTGCGCTGGGCCGCGCTGGAGGGGCGCGATGCCCAGGGCGATCCCATCATGGTGCAGGTCAATCTGAGCGCCAACGCCTTGGTGTCCCGCGCGGATTTCGGCTGGCGCGTGCAGGCCAGCCTGCCGGCGCAGGACAAGTCCGCGCTGCAGCAGGCGCAGGATTTCGAGGACGCCTGGGTCAATGCGGCCACCATGTACCAGCAAGGCATCTGCAGCCACATCGTGCTGCGCGGTGGCACCCGCACGGTGCATTGCTACGTGACCAGCGCCGACCACGCCCTGGAGGCCGCGCGGCGCGCTGCCGAAGCGGTGCCGGGCATGGCCCCCCCCGTGCTGGAGGCCGAGCACGAGCCGGCCTGGAGCGACTATCTGGGGTGGTACGTAGAGTGCCGGGACTGAGCGCCGCCGTTCCGTCCCATCACCAATGCCGGTGCTCGCTCAGCTCGGCAAACAGATTGCTATAAATCTGATAGCGATTCGCGCTGATGGAATCTGCGCCGGTGCGTGATTCGCCTTGCAATCCGTCCACCTGCGCCATGACCGCGCAGCCGGGCTCGTGTAGGTGCGTGCAGTTGTAGAACTTGCATCCCTGGGCATGCAGGCCGATGTCGGGCATGTAGCGCGCCAGATCGGCCGGTCCGATGTGGTGCAGGCCGAATTCCTGGAAGCCGGGCGAGTCGATCAGGGCGGTGCGGCGTTCGGCGTCCACCCAGTACCAGGTCGTGGTGGTGGTGGTGTGCTTGCCGGAATTGAGCGCTTGGGAGATCTCGCCCGTGAGCGCCGTGGCGCCCGGCACCAGCAGGTTGATGAGCGTGCTCTTGCCCGAGCCCGACGGGCCGAGCACCAGCGTGGTCTTGCCCGACAGGCGCTCCATCAGTGCGGCCTTGTCCACCTCGCCCGATTCGGACAGCGACAGCGGCATCACGCCATAGTGGTGGCCGTCCGCCGCGCTACCGCCCATGTGGCGGTAGGGCAGCAGCCGCTCCCACGCGCGGGCGAAAGGCTCGACCAGGTCGCTTTTGTTCAACGCGATGATCGGCGTGATGCGCTCGGCTTCCGCTGCGATCAGCGCACGGGCCAGCTGGCTTTCCGAGAACACGGGTTCGGCGGCGATCAGGATCAGCACCTGGTCCAGGTTGGCGGCAAAGGATTTGGTGCGGATTTCGTCCTGCCGGTAGAACAGGTTGCGGCGCTCCTTGACCTTCTCGATGGTGCCTTCGTCTCCCTGGCCGGCTGGCGCGGCCTGCCAAAGGACGTGATCGCCCACCACGGCCTGGCTCTTTTTCCCGCGGGGATGGCAAATGCGGCGCTGGCCGTCGGGCGACTCGACCAGGCAATGGCGGCCGTGGCTGGCCACCACGATGCCGTCGAAAAGGGCGCTGCGCTCAGCCATGGCGGGGAAGGGGTGTGGTCATGCGGCGAGCAGGCCATCGAAGCGCGATGCGCATTCGATGTCGGTCGCCGAGATGCCATTCACGTCGTGCGTATTCAGTCGCACCACGCAGCGGTTGTAGTGCACCGACAGGTCCGGGTGATGGTCCTGCGCGTTGGCGACGAAGGCCACGGCGTTCACGAACGAGATGGTCTCGTAGTAGTTGGCGAAGCGGTAGGTCTTTTCGATGGCCACATCTGCGCCGTCACCTGCCAGTTTCCAGCCGTCGAGGTCGGCCAGCTTGGCGACGATTTCCGTCGCCGTCAAAGCACGTCGCGTCTGCGTGGACCAGTCTTTTTTCTTGAGCATCGAAGTCATGGTGTCGGGGCCAGGTTGGGCATGCGCGCCAGCCGTTCGGTGGCCGGCGGATGCGAGTAATAGAACTTCACGTACACCGGATCGGGCGTGAGGGTGGAGGCATTGTCTTCGTAAAGTTTCAGCAAGGCCGTGGCGAGGTCGCTGCCATTGGTCTGGGCCACGGCATAAGCGTCGGCCTCGAACTCGTGGCGGCGCGACAGCTGCGCAAACAACGGGGAAATGAAGAAGGTGAACACCGGCACCGCCAGCAAAAACAACAGCAGCGCCAGGGCATCGTTGGGCGCAGAGCCGGCCACGCCTTCCAGCGACAGGTTGGGCAGCACGCCCAACCCCGTGTAGAACCAGCCCTGCGTGGAAAGCCAGCCCAGCAGCGCAAAGCCCGCGAGGCTCAGCGCGAAAAGGCTCACGATGCGCTTGACGATGTGGCGGTGCTTGAAATGCCCCAGCTCGTGGGCCAGCACCGCCTCGACTTCGCCGGGGGACAACTGGCGCAGCAGGGTGTCGTAGAACACCACGCGTTTGGCTGCGCCGAAACCCGTGAAATAGGCGTTGGCATGGGCGCTGCGGCGGCTGCCGTCCATCACGAAAAGCCCTTTGGCTGCAAAGCCGCAACGCTGCATGAGGGCCGTGACGCGGGCCTTGAGGGATTCGTCTTCCAGCGGCTGAAATTTGTTGAACAGCGGCGCGATGAAGATCGGATAGACCACCATGAGCAGCAGGTTGAATCCCATCCACGCGCCCCAGGCCCACAGCCACCACAGGGGGCCGGCCGCGCCCATGAGCCACAGGATCAATGCCGCGATGGGCAGGCCGATGGCCGCGCCCATCAAGGTGGACTTGGCCAGGTCTGCCAGCCACAGGCGCGCCGTCATCTGGTTGAAGCCAAAGCGTTGTTCGATCACGAAGGTTTGGTAGAGCGTGGCGGGAAGGTCGATCAACCCGCTGATGGCCGCGAAGGCTGCCAGCAGCGCCAATTGCTGCACCATGCCGCCACCCAGTGCATCAAGCAGGAACTGGTTCAGTGCATCCAGTCCGCCCAGCAGGGTCCAGCCCAGCAGCACCGCGGCGCCCAGTGCCATCTCCAGCAGGCCGAAGCGGGCCTTGGTGATGGTGTAGTCGGCCGCTTTCTGGTGGGCCGCGAGCGGTATGCGGTTGGCGAACGCGGCAGGCACGGCGTCGCGGTGCCGTGCCACATGGCGGATCTGGCGCGATGCCAGCCAGAACCGGAGTGCGAGTCCCGCCACCAGAAAGGCGGCGAACAGCAGGGTGAGAAGGGTGGAGGGCGCGAGCAGCGCGGAAGGGGCAGGGGTGGGCATGTCCGGTGAGTTTAGGCCATCGGCGACAATGCCGGCCATGTCCGATATCGCCAACCCCACTGTGCCTGTGCTACCCAAATCCGACCAAAACCTCGTCTGGCTTGACTGCGAAATGACCGGTTTGAACCCGGAAACCGACCGCCTGCTGGAGATCGCCGTCGTGGTCACGGGACCGACCCTCAGCCCTCGTGTTGAGGGCCCCGTGTTAGCCATTCACCAGTCGGATGCGCTGCTCAACGGAATGGACGCATGGAACAAGGGCACACACGGCCGCAGCGGCCTGATCGACAAGGTGCGCGCCTCCACGGTGACCGAAGCCGAGGCAGAGCAACAGATCATCGAATTCCTCTCGCGCTATGTGCCGAAGGGCACGGCGCCCATGTGCGGCAACAGCATCGGACAGGACCGCCGTTTTCTGGTCCGGTACATGCCGCGGCTGGAAACGTTTTTCCATTACCGCAACCTGGATGTCAGCACCCTCAAGGAACTGGCCAAGCGCTGGAAGCCCGAGGCCTACACCACCTTCAAGAAGGCGCAGCGGCACACCGCCCTGGCGGATGTGCACGAGTCGATCGACGAACTCGCTCACTACCGCACCCACCTGCTGGCGCTGTGAGCGCTGGGGGCACTCATGGCGGGGCTGCAACGCACGCGGATCGTTCGATTCGGGCAGGGCGGCTCTAACGCGTTATTTAACCGATTGCATTGCGGGAAAACCCCAGCCGTGCAATAATCGCCGGCTGCGCGGAAATATCGCGCAGTTTGTGCATCTCCCTTCACACACTGGGCCTGCGGCCTGCTGAACCCTTCAGCCTGGATCCCGCGCTAATGCCCACCTGCCCAGCAACATGCTGGCGCTGGTTTCGTTTGATGGTTGATGTTTTTTAACCATTGACGAAGCCTCCGCAGGCCACGCCTGCGGCCGTCTTCGTGTGAGAAAAATATGACCGACACTTTGCAAGTGCAGGGCGAATTCGCGCCTGCTGAATCTTCCATGGCCGTTGAAACGCTGGAATCGTCCGCGATCGAATCCACTGAATCCGCCGCCGTGGCGGAAGACGCGGCACCCGCGTTGCCCAACGGCTTCGTGCGTCTGGGCCTGGCCCCCGAGCTGGTGCAGGCCGTGGCCGACTTGGGCTACACCCAGCCCACCGGTGTTCAGGAGCGTGCCATTCCCCTGGCCATGGGTTCGGGCGATGAGTCCAGCCAGTTCATCGACCTGATGGTTTCGAGCCAGACCGGCAGCGGCAAGACCGCCGCGTTCCTGCTGCCCGTGCTGCACACGCTGATCCGCCAGCAGGCCGAAGCCGATGCGGCCGCCCGCGACGAGTTCGACCGTTCCGTTGCCGAAGCCCTGGCCCGTGGCGAGCCGGCCCCCAAGCGTAAGCGCAAGGACCCGACCAATCCCCGCAATTTCAAGGCCGCCACCCCTGGCGCCCTGATCCTGTGCCCCACCCGCGAACTGGCCCAGCAAGTGGCCCATGACGCCATCGAACTGGTCAAGCATTGCCGCGGCCTGCGCGTGGCCAATGTGGTGGGCGGCATTCCGTACCAGCTGCAGATCGCCAAGCTTCAGAACGCCAACCTCGTGGTGGCCACGCCCGGCCGCCTGCTGGACCTGCAACGCTCGATGCAGATCAAGCTCGACCAGGTACAGTTCTTGGTGGTGGACGAAGCCGACCGCATGCTCGATCTCGGCTTCTCGGACGATCTGGCCGAACTGAACCAGCTGACCGCCCAGCGCCAGCAGACCATGATGTTCAGTGCCACGTTCGCACCGCGCATCCAGCAACTGGCCATGCGTGTGATGCACGACAACGGCGCTTCGGTGAAGAAGATCCAGATCGACTCCCCGCAGGAAAAGCACGCCAACATCAAGCAGGTGCTGTTCTGGGCCGACAACGCCCAGCACAAGCGCAAGCTGCTGGACCACTGGCTGCGCGACACGACGATCAACCAGGCCATCGTGTTCGCCAGCACGCAAGTCGAATGCGACGGCTTGGCCAACGACCTGCAGCAGGAAGGCTTCTCGGCCGTGGCGCTGCATGGCGCCCTGAGCCAGGGCCTTCGCAACCGCCGCCTGATGGCGCTGCGCAGCGGCCAGGTGCAGGTGCTGGTGGCCACCGACGTCGCTGCCCGCGGCATCGACGTGCCCACGATCACGCACGTGTTCAACTACGGCCTGCCGATGAAGGCTGAGGATTACACCCACCGCATCGGCCGCACCGGCCGTGCAGGCCGCGATGGCCTGGCGGTGACGTTCGCCGAGTTCCGCGATCGCCGCAAGATCTTCGACATCGAAGGCTACAGCAAGCAGCAGTTCAAGTCGGAAGTGGTGCCTGGCCTGGAGCCGCAGCAACGCGCGCCGCAGGCCCGCCCCGAGTTCGGTGGCCGTGGCCGTCAGGGTGGCTACGAAAGCCGTGACGGCTTCTCGCGCGATCGCAAGCCGGCCGGCGCAGGCCGTGGCGGTTTCGGTGGCGGCTTTGCGGGCAACGACCGCAGCGGTTTCGGTGGCCGTGGCGCTCCCGCTCCCCGTGCTGCTGGTGGCGGCTACCAAGGTGCTGGCGGCCATGCCGCTCCGCGCGATGACCGCGGCTTCGGCGGCGGTGCCCGCCGCGATGGCGATGGTTATGGTCGCAAGCCCGGCTTCGGCGACGCAGCCCGTGGCAATGGCTTCGGCGGTGGCCGCAACGAAGGCGGCGCTCCGCGCGGCGACTTCGCTCCGCGTGGTGATTTCGCTCCCCGTGGCGAGTTCGCGCCCCGCAAGCCGGCGTTCGCGAAGCCCGGAGCCGGCGGCGGCAAGCCTTTCGTGCCGCACGATGCACGCAAACGCCCGGCACGCCCTGCCCGCTGATCGGCGCGCGGACTGCCGCTGACTGCAAAAGCCAACCCTTCGGGGTTGGCTTTTTTTATGGGCGGACCACACGATGGAACGGTGCCGTCGGCGTCTGCCCGACAATCGTCCGCTTGATTGGAGGTTCCCGATGCCGTCTTCTTTGCCCTCGTCCTCGGACGCGGACTTCGAACACATGTTCGACCTTGCGCCCGTGTCGCTCTGGCTGGAGGACTACAGCGCGCTCAAGCAACTCTTTGCCCGCTGGCGCAGCGAAGGGGTGCAAGACATCGCCGAGCACGTCCGAAACGACCCCTCCTGCCTGCGGCAGTACAGCCATTGCCTCAAGGTCATCAAGGTGAACCAGCGGACGCTGGAGCTGTTCGCCGCGCCGGACCAGGCCACGCTGGAGGCCTCTCTCGGTCAGGTGTTTCGAGACGACATGCACGAGCAGGCCTTGCCCGAGATCCTGCAGCTGTGGTCCGGGGCGACCGAGTTTTCCAACCAGGCGGTCAACTACACGCTCGATGGCCGCCGGCTCGACGTGCAGATCCGCGGACGCATCCTGCCCGGGCATGAGGACGACTGGAGCCGCGTGCTGGTGTCCCTGGAGGACAACACCGCGCAGCACCAGGCAAGCCGTGCCCTGAAGGAGAGCGAACTGTATGCGCGCGGTCTCTTCGAGAATTCGCCGGTGTCGCTGTGGGTGGAGGACTTCAGCGCGGTCAAGCGGTTGCTGGATGACGTGCGTTCGCAGGGCATCCGCGATTTCAAGACCTTCCTCAAGGTGCACCCCGAATTCGTGGTGCGGTGCATGCACGAAATCCGCGTGATCGACGTCAATCAGGAAACCCTGTCGATGTTCGGGGCCGACTCCAAGGAGATGCTGCTGCACCAGATCGGCAAGGTGTTTCGCGGGGAAATGCAGGAGTCCTTTGCGGAGCAGTTGCTGGACTTGTGGGACGGCAGGCTCTTCCAGCAGCGCGAGGTGGTGAACTACTCCCTCTCCGGCGATGCCGTGAACATCCACATGCAATTCGCCATCCTGCCCGAGCATGCGCACGACTGGAGCATGGTGCTGCTGTCGCTGGTGGACATCACCGCGCGCAAGAAGGCAGAGGCGTACCTGGAATACCTGGGCAAGCACGACGTGCTGACCCAGCTGCGCAACCGGGCCTTCTATGTCGAGGAACTGAACCGGCTCACGCGCAAGGGCCCCTGGCCGGTGGCCGTTCTCGTGATCGACATGAACGGCCTGAAGTCGATCAACGACGAAGAAGGCCATGCGGCCGGCGACGCCATGCTGCGCCGCGTGGGCGAGGTGCTGGCCAAGGCCGTGGATGCGCCGGCATGCGCCGCGCGCATCGGCGGCGACGAGTTCACCGTGCTGATGCCCGCCACCGACGAACGCGGTGCCCATTCCCTCATGGAGCAAATCAGTTCGCTGCTGGACCTGAACAACCAGTTCTACCCCGGCCGGCCGCTGAGCCTGTCCATGGGAACGTCAAGTGCCTCGTCGGGCGACCAGCTAGAGGCCGCGGTGAACCGGGCGGACCAGGCCATGTACGCCGAGAAGATGCGCTATTACCAGGCCCGCGAGACGGATCGCCGCCGGGGCAACTGAGCCGGCGGCTCGCGCTGCGCCCGGCGGGGCATGCTTCGATCCGGGTCAGCCCGCCGATGCCGTGCGTCCGACGTCCGGCCAGCGGTGATGCAGGTAAACCCAGGCACCCAGCCCCACGCACATCATTCCCAGTGAGGCCCCGGCCAGCCACAGCGTGGAATGCATGACCAGCGGCGCGACGACCCCCGCCACCAGGCCGTTGGCGGACGACCCCACGAAGGCCTGCAGCGACGAGGCCATGCCGCGCCGCTCCGGATGCAGGTCCAGCACCAGCAGGGTGACCACGGGCACCATGAGCGCCCAGCCGAACGCGAACACGGCGATGGGCAGCAACGCCCAGGACACGTGCGCCTTGAACAGCCAGTTCGCCAGCAGGTTCAGGATGGACATCGAGAACATGATCAGAAAGCCGTGGCGGATCTGCCGCTTGGGCGCGATGCGCCCTGCCAGCCGCCCGCTGAGCCAGGCGCCGCCCATGATGCCCGAGATCGTCAGCACGAAGAACCAGAAGAAATGCGTGGGAGCCAGCCCCAGGTGGTCGCCCAGGAAGGCCGGCGCGGCCAGCACGTACAGGAACATGCCGTTGAACGGCACGCCGCTGGCCAGTGCCAGCAGCAGGAAGCGGGGGCTCGAGCCCAGCTCCCAGTAGCCCCGCAGCAAGTGCCGCGCATTGAAGGGCTGGCGCTGCTCGGCATGCAGCGTTTCCGGCCGCAGGCGGTAGTTGGCCAGCCAGAGCGTCGCGCCGACGCCTGTCAGGAACCAGAACACGCTGTGCCACCCCGCGTGCACGAACAGCCAGCCGCCGATGATGGGTGCGATGGCCGGTGCCACGCCGAAATAGATGGTGACCTGGCTCATCACCTGCTGCGCCTGGGCGGGCGGGAACATGTCGCGGATCACCGCGCGCGACACCACGATGCCCGCGCCCGCCGAAAGGCCTTGCAGCGCGCGGAAGATGACCAGCTGGCCGATGCTCTCCGACAGGGCGCAGCCGGCCGACGCCAGGGTGAACACTGCAATGCCCCACAGCACCACGGGCCTGCGCCCGAAGCTGTCCGACAGCGCCCCGTGGAACAGCGTCATGAAGGCGAAGCCGAACAGGTAGGCCGACAGCGTCTGCTGCATCTCCACCGGCGATGCGCCCAGCGCGGCGGCGATCCCCGAGAACGCGGGGATGTAGGTGTCGATCGAAAATGGGCCCAGCATGCCCAGCATGCCCAGCATGCCCAGCAGCGCCAGCAGGACGGCCAGGGCCCAGCGCGGTGCGCGCCAGATGTTGTGGGCTTCAGGGTTCATGGATTCGGTGTGGAGCAGGGGACGGGCGAAAGGGCCGTGCCGCCGTGGGGTGGGAGCGCGGTCCGCATGCCTGTGGGCACGCCCCGTCGCCGCAGGGCACAGGGTCACGATTATGGTGCAGGCTCCACTTTGGGAGGTGTGCAGCCCAAGCCGCCTGTCCCGCGGGAGACGGCTTGGCGGGTTCCCGGATAATTCCGCAGTCACGCCGTCTGCGGCACCGAAAGAACCGATATGCAAACGTCCAAGATTCCCGCCACCATCGTCACCGGCTTCCTGGGCAGCGGCAAGACCACGCTGCTGCGCCACATCCTCGACAACGCCGACGGCCGCCGCATCGCGGTGATCGTCAACGAGTTCGGCGAACTCGGCATCGACGGCGAGATCCTCAAGGGCTGCGGCATCGGCTGCGACGACGCGGGCAACGAGCGCGAAGGCGCCCTCTACGAATTGGCCAACGGCTGCATGTGCTGCACGGTGCAGGAAGAGTTTTTCCCGGTGATGAAGCTGCTGGCCGAGCGGCGCGACCAGATTGATGCGGTGCTCATCGAGACCTCGGGCCTGGCTCTTCCCAAGCCACTGGTGCAGGCCTTCCAGTGGCCGGAGATCGCCAACGTGTTCACCGTGGATGCGGTGGTGACGGTGGTGGACACGCCGGCCGCTGCCAGCGGCCAGTTCGCCGCCAACCCCCAGGCCGTGGATGCCCTGCGCCGCGCGGACCCCAATCTCGACCACGAGTCGCCGCTGCATGAATTGTTCGAGGACCAGCTCGCCGCCGCGGACCTGGTCGTGCTCAACAAGACCGATCTGGTGGACGCCGACGCGCTGGCCCGCGTGCAGGCGCTGGTGCGCGAGGAGATTCCCTCGTCCGTGAAGGTGGTGCAGTCCGAGCAGGGCCGCCTGCCGCTGGATGTGCTGCTGGGCCTGTCCAAGGCATCCGAGGCCTCCATCGACCAGCGCCAGAGCCACCATGACCATGAAGAAGACCACGACCACGACGAGTTCGACGCGCACGTGATCGACCTGCCGGCCGTGGACCGCGACCGCCTGTTGACCGCCTTGGCGGGCCTCGTGGAGCAGCACGCCATCCTGCGCGTGAAGGGCTTCGCCGCCATTCCGGGCAAGCCCATGCGCTGGCTGCTGCAGGGCGTGGGCCGGCGCCTGGATCACCACTTCGACCGCGCATGGCGCGAGGGTGAGGACCGCCGCACGCGGCTGGTGTTCATCGGCCAGGCGCTGGATGCCACCGCGCTGCGTGCCGGGCTCGACGGCGTGGCCGCCTGATGCGGGCGCGATAGTCCGGCCCGGCCCGCCCGCATGCACCTGCTGAGCACCCGCCCGGGCGGCTTCGTCGAGGACGAAACCGTCATCACCCGTCTGGACCAGAGCCCGGCGGACATCGTCGTGCTCAGTTCGGCCGACACCACGCTCGCGCTGCTTTCGGCCGCCTGTGCCGAACTGGCGCGCACGCAGCCGGGCTTTCCCTCGGTGCGGGTGGCCAATCTGCTGTACCTGCGCCAGCCCGCGTCGCTGGACCTGTATTTGGACGAAGTGCTGCGCCACGCGCGCGTGGTGATCGTGGACCACCTGGGTTCCGAATCGGCCTGGCCCTACGGCATCCAGCAGATCGGCGCGCTCGCGCGCCGGCAGGGGCAGCGACTGGCCATGTTCTCGGGCGACCTGCAGGAAGACCCGCACCTGGTGGAGCGCAGCACGCTGCCCCCTTCGGTGTGCCATGGGCTGTGGCAGTACCTTCGCGCCGGCGGCGCGGGCAATGCGCTGCAGTTCCTGCGCGCGGTGGCCTTCCACGGGCTGGACCATGGCGATGCGCCGCTGCCGCCGCGCAGCCTGCCGCAGGCCGCCGTGCATGTGCCGCCGGCGCTGGGCGTGGCACGTCCGGCGGGGCACACCGTGCCCGGCATCGACGATCTGCGCGCGGCCTGGGCGCCGGGCGCGCCGGTGGTGGCGCTGGTGTTCTACCGCTCGCACCTCATGGCGGGCAACACCGCGGCGTTCGACGCGCTGGCGCTGGCGCTGGCCGGCCAGGGGCTCAATCCCTTGCCGGTGGCGCTCGATTCGCTCAAGGACCCGCTGTGCCTGTCCACCCTGCAGGACCTGTGCCGCCAGCATGCGGTGCAGCTCGTGCTGAACACCACGGCCTTCGCGGCGCTGGAGGAAGGGGCCGCGCTCGCGGGCGATGCACCGGTGCTGCAGGTGATCGCCAGCGGCGGAAACCGCGAGGACTGGTGGGCGGACAGCCAGGGCCTGCGCCCGCGCGACATCGCCATGCAGGTGGTGCTGCCCGAGATGGACGGGCGCATCGTCACCCGTGCCATCAGCTTCAAGGGGCTGTCGCACCGCTGCGCCTTCACGCAGGCCGACGTGGTGGCCTACCAGCCCGAGCCCGATCGGGTGGCGTTCGTCGCTGCGCTGGCCCAGCGCTGGTGCCGGCTGCGGGGCCTTCCCAACCCGGACAAACGGCTGGCGCTGGTGCTGGCCAACTACCCCGGCAGCGAGGGGCGCCTGGGCAGCGGCGTGGGCCTGGACACACCCGCGTCGGTGATCGGCATCCTGCAGCGCCTGCGCGCCGAGGGTTACGCCCTGGGCGACGCCGCGGCCGTGCCGGCCGATGGCGATGCGCTCATGCGCGTGCTGCAGCAGGGCATTGCGAACGACCCCGCGCAGTGGCCGCTGCGTCCCGCATGGCAGAGCTACGCCCTGGCCGATTACCGCGCGCGGCTGGACGCGTTGCCGGAGGGCATGGCGCAAGCCATCCACGACCGCTGGGGCCCGCCCGAGGCCGACCCGCTGCTGCGCCAGGGCCGCTTCATGATCGCGGGCCTGCGGCAGGGGAATGTGTTCATCGGCATCCAGCCGGCGCGCGCCAATGCGGCGGCGCCAGAGCAGGACACTGCCGGTGCGCAGGACTACGCAAGCTACCACGATGCCGAACTGGTGCCGCCGCACGGCTACCTGGCCTTCTACTTCTGGCTGCGCGACGTGTTCGCCATCGACGCGGTGGTGCACGTGGGCAAGCACGGCAACCTCGAATGGCTGCCCGGCAAGAGCCTGGCGCTGTCGCAGGCGTGCTGGCCCGATGCGATCCTGGGGCCGCTGCCCCACCTGTACCCCTTCATCGTGAACGACCCGGGCGAGGGCGCGCAGGCCAAGCGCCGCAGCCAGGCGGTCATCATCGACCACCTCATGCCGCCGCTCACCCGCGCCGAAAACCACGGCCCGCTGCAGGACCTGGAGCGCCTGGTGGACGAGTACTACGACGCGCTGCTGGTGGACGCGCGCCGCGCCACGCTGCTGCGCCGGCAGATCCTGGATGCGGTGCGCCGCCAGCACCTGCTTGAAGAGCTGGACCTGGCCGCACCGGCCGGCAGCGCGCCGGACGACGATGCCATCCTCGCGCGCATCGACGCCTATCTGTGCGAGCTGAAGGAAACGCAGATCCGCGATGGCCTGCATGTCTTCGGCGCCTCGCCGACGGGGCGCCAGCGGCGCGACACGCTGCTGGCGCTGGCCCGCTACCCGGCCGGCGACGGGCAGGGCGCTCAGGCCGGGCTGCTGCAGGCCCTGGCCGACGACCTGCTGCCCGGCGATCCCTTCGACCCGCTGCAGATCGAGGCGGCGCAGCCCTGGCAGGGCCCGCGGCCCCAAGCGTTGCAGGCAGTGGATGCCAGCCCCTGGCGGCACCACGGCGACACGCGCGAGCGGCTGGAGCTGCTCGCCCAGCAACTGCTGGAGGACGGCGCGCCGGCCGCAGCCTGGCCGCGCACGCAGGCCGTGCTCACGCGGGTGCAGGGCACGCTGGCGCCCGCGCTGGACGCGTGCGGTGGCCAAGAGTTGGGCCAGCTGCTGCGCGGCCTGCGCGGGCTGTTCGTGCCGCCGGGCCCGAGCGGCTCGCCGTCGCGCGGCCGGCCCGACGTGCTGCCCACGGGGCGCAACTTCTACACCCTGGACACGCGCGCCATTCCCACCCGCACCGCCTGGGAGCTGGGCCAGCAGTCCGCCCAGCGCATCCTGGAGCGCTACCTGCAGGAGCACGGCGAGTACCCGCGCACGCTGGGCCTGTCGGTCTGGGGCACGGCCACCATGCGCACGGGCGGCGACGACATCGCCCAGGCCTTCGCGCTGATCGGCGTGCGGCCCCGCTGGGCGGCGGGCAGCCAGCGCGTGGTCGATTTCGAAGTGGTGCCGCGCGTGGGGCTGGGCCGCCCGCGCATCGACGTCACCCTGCGCATCTCCGGCTTTTTCCGCGATGCCTTCCCAGGCACGGTGCAGATGTTCGATGCGGCCGTGCAGGCCGTGGCGGCGCTGGAGGCCGAGGACGCCGAGGAAAACCCCATCCGCGCCCGCATCCTCGAAGAATGCGCCGCGCTGCAGCAGCGGGGCGTGGATGCGGCCGCTGCACGCCGCCAGGCCGGCTGGCGCGTGTTCGGCGCACCGCCCGGCCACTACGGCTCGGGCCTGAACGGCCTGTTCCAGACCGGCGACTGGCAGGACGACGGCGATCTGGCCCGCGCCTACGTGGGCTGGAGCGCCCATGCCTACGGGCAGGACGCCGCGGGCGAGCCTGCGGGCGATGCGCTCGCGCGCCGGCTGCAGGGCCTGGACGTGGTGGCGCAGAACCAGGACAGCCGCGAACACGACCTGCTCGACTCCAGCGACTACTACCAGTTCCAGGGCGGCATGGCCGCCGCCGTGCGGCACCTGTCGGGCCGGCAGCCTGCCCTGTACCACGGCGACCACGCCAACCCGCAGGCGCCCCGCATCCGAACCCTGAAGGAAGAGATCGGCCGGGTGGTGCGCGCGCGCGTCACCAACCCCAAGTGGATCGACGGCGCCAAGCGCCACGGCTACAAGGGCGCCTTCGAAATGGCGGCCACGGTGGACTACCTGTTCGGCTTCGATGCCACCACGCGCCAGGTGAGTGACCACCACTACGCTCTGGTGGCCGATGCCTATGTGCTGGACGCTGGCACGCGCGACTTCGTGCGCACCCACAACCCCGCCGCCTTGCGCGACATGCTCGAGCGCCTGCTAGAGGCCATGCAGCGCGGCCTGTGGCAGGAGCCGGGCGACTACCGCCAGGCGCTGCAAGACCTGCTGCTGGAGCACGAGCAAGCGCAGGAGGGCGCCCGCGGATGACACCCCACGCACCCCGATCTGCACAACAGGCCGCAACACGGCCCACAACACCGCCCCTGCCAGCCGGACCGCATGGTCAAGGCCGCGATCGACGCTGACATCGCCTTCCCCACCCCTCCGCATGCAAGACGCCACTCCTTCCCTGCCCGCGCTTTTTCCCTTCGCCGCCGTTGCCGGCCAGCCGCAACTGCGCCAGGCGCTGTTGCTCGCCGCCATCGATCCGCAACTGGGGGGCGTGCTGATCGAAGGCCCGCGCGGCACGGCCAAATCGACCGCCGCGCGTGCCCTGGCCGAGCTGATCGAAGGCGCGCCCTTCGTCACGCTGCCGCTGGGCGCATCGCTGGAACACCTGGCCGGCACGCTGGACCTGGAGCAGGCCATGGCCGGCAACGCGGTGCGCTTTGCGCCGGGGCTGCTGGCGCGCGCACACGGCGGCGTGCTCTACGTGGACGAGATCAACCTGCTGCCCGATGCGCTGGTCGATGTGCTGCTGGACGCGGCCTCCAGCGGCGTCAACGTGGTGGAGCGCGACGGCATCTCGCACCGCCATGCCGCGCGCTTCGTGCTCGTGGGCACCATGAATCCGGAAGAGGGCCAGTTGCGCCCGCAGCTGCTGGACCGGCTGGGCCTTTGCGTGCGCCTGGCGAACGTGGTGGAGCCGGCCGAGCGCCAGGCCATCGTGCGCTCGCGCCTGGCGTTCGACATGGACCCGGAAGGCTTTCGCGCGCGCTTTGCCGACACCCAGGCCGACCTGTCGCAGCGCCTGCGCGCGGCGCGCGAGCGCATCGCCCAGCCCGGCGCGCTGCCGTGGCCGGATGCGGTGCTGGCCGATGTCGGCGAGCGCTGCATCGCCGCCCGCGTGGACGGGCTGCGCGCGGACATCGTGATGCTGCGCGCCGCCCGCGCGTTGGCCGCGTGGGAGGGCGCCTCTGCCGTGGAGGCCTGCCATGTGGCACCGGTGGCGGAGCTGGTGCTCGCGCACCGCCGCCACGCGGATGCCGAGGCGCCGCCACCGCCCCTGCCGGCCCCGGGGCCGAGCGTGGAGAAGCCCCCGGACACGCAGCGGGAAGGCCGCCCGAGCGAAAGCGCCACACCAGGGGATGGGAGCGAGGGAGATGGCCCTGCCGACAGCGGCGGCACCCTTTCCGCCGGGGCTGCGGACTGGGGCGCCTTGCCCCCCGAGCCCGTGGGCACCCAGGCCTTCAAACCCGTGCGGCCGCTGGTGCCGCGCGGCGAGCAGGACAGCGCACCAAAAAAAGCCTGAGCCCCCGCCCCGGGCGTGCCGCGGCGCGCCAGGGAGACCGGGGGCGGGGCGATGCAACGCCTGACCTGCGCGGCGGCGAGCCGGGGCCCTGGGACTGGCCGCGCACCTTCATGGCGCGGGGTGCGTCCGTCCAACTGCGGCGGGAGCACCTGCGGCACCAGCCCGCACAGGCCCGCACGGGGCGGCTGCATTGCTTTGTGCTGGACTGCTCGGCCTCCATGGTGGCGAGCGGTGCTCTGGCGCGCGCCAAGGGCGTGCTGCTGGCGCTGATGGGCGAGGCCTACCGCCACCGCGACGACGTGGCGCTGCTGTGCTTCGGTGGCAGCGGCGTGCAGTTGCGCGTGCCGCCCCAGCGCGCGCCCGCCTGGAGCGACGGCTGGGTATCGCCCATCGGCGGCGGGGGCGGCACGCCGCTGCATGGCGCGGTGGACCGGGCGGCCCAGGTGCTGCAGGGCGCGCGCGACCGGCAGGGGTGGCTCTGGCTGCTCACCGACGCCCGCACGCGCGAGCAGCCGGGCCGGCCGGCGGTGGCGCGCGAGGCCTGCGTGGTGGACTTCGACGTGGCCCGCGTGCCCTTGCACCGGGCCGAGCGGCTCGCGCAGTGGTGGCAGGCGCGCTATTGGAGGGCGGATGGCGTTCCCGCCGCTATGGAAAGGTGAGCTGCCACCGCTGAATCAGCGGCGTTCTCCATGCCAAAATGGCTTGAAGGACAATTGATACTAGGGCGTATTGCTATATTTTTAATAGCATCCCTGTATGTCCGTGCCATCGCTGCCCCCATGGCCGCCACGGCCCTTAAGGCGGCGTGGAGCGCCGGTCCATCGATGCCAGGCAATCCAGGATTTCCCTCGCCGCCTCGTCGAGGCGCGGACCCGGCCGCACCATCACGTCGAAGTGCGATTCGGCGATGCGGCAGAACCGACCGCGCTGCACCGCCTCCATGGTGCCCCAGCCGGGGCGCGCGGTGATCGGCGGCGTGCCCCGGCCTTCGTTGGTGATGAGCAGATCGGGCTCGGCCCGCACCGCGTATTCCGGGCCCAGCTTGGGAAACGCGCCCAGGCTGCCGGGCACCACGTTGCGCAGTCCCAGGCGGGCCAGCGTTTCGCCGATGAACGAGGCCTCGCTCGCCGCTGCCGAGCCGCCGTGCAGTTCGAAGTACACGCGCCGGCCTTGCCATGCGGCCGGCACCCAGGCGCGGGCTTCGTTCAGCCGCACGTCGGTGCGGTGCCACAGCGCTTCGCCCGCCCCCGGCTTGCCGATGGCCTGTGCCACCGCCTCCATGTTGCGCCGCATGTCCGCATGCGTTTTGGCGTCCAGCGCCAGTACCTTGATGCCCAGGCCCTCCAGCCGCTCGACCACGCGGTTGCGCGGGCGCACCAGCACCAGATCGGGCCGCAGCGCGATGATGCGCTCCACGTGCGCGTCCGCCAGGCTGCCCACCTGCGGCAGTTGGCGCACCGACTCGGGCCAGTTGGAATGCCGGTCCACGCCGACGAGGCGATCGCAGGCGCCCAGGGCGCAAAGCGTCTCGGTGAGCGAGGGCTGCAGCGACACGATGCGGCCGGCGGGCCGTGGCAGCTCCACGGTCTGCTGCCGGTCGTCGGCGATGCGGATGCCCGCGTGCGCGGCGCCCGCCATCCACCAGGCCAGCAGGCACCACCGCACAGCGGACGATCGAAAGGGGTGGGAAGGGCGCAAGGCGGTAGGCAAGGGGTGGGGCGGCATCGTGGGCGAGCGCGGTATTGTGCCGGTCCGCGGCCCTGGCCCGCGCCTTGGCCGAGCGGGCGGCCCAAAAAGGCATGGCGTGCTGCGCACTGCACGCCATGCCGCTCGCCAGATCAGTGCTTGTGGTCGCCGTGGGCCGCCGGTGCCTGGCTGGCGCTCACCGCGCGCGCCTGGGCCTTCACCTCCAGGGACTCGCGCTTGCCGTCCTGGCCTTCGAAGACCAGCGTGAGCGGCACCGTGTCGCCTTCCTTCACAGGCTTGGTCAGGTCCATCAGCATGACGTGGTAGCCGCCGGGCTTGAGGTCCACGGCCTTGCCCGCGGGCAGGTCGATCGCGGGCACCTCGCGCATCTTCATCACGTCGCCTTCCATCTTCATCTCGTGGATTTCCGCCAGCGGCGCGGCGGGCGAGCTGACCGATACCAGGCGCGTGCTCTTCGCGGCATTGAGCCGCATGAAGGCGCCGGTGGCCTTCTGGTTCGGCACCGAGGCGCGCACCCAGGCGTCCTGCACGGTGACTTGGGCATGGGCGGCCGTGGCCGTCAGAAGGGCCATGGCGATGGCGAAAGCGGAAAAAGAGGTCTTGGGCATGAAAGCTCCTTGAATGCGGAAAACGGATCAACGGCCTGCGCGGGGCTGCGCAGAAAACCAATGCCCGCAGCGGTCCGTTAACGGGGTGGCGGGGGCAAGGCGACGGGCCGGTCAGCACGCTGGGGACCGGCCCGGTGTTCATGCCGCCAGCGGAGGTGCCCGAGGGGGAAAGGGCGCACCGGCCAGCGTGGTCGACGGAGCGCGGTAGAGCGGCGCGGAAAGGTGCGTCGGCAGCGCCTGGGCATGCGCGCTCGCCTCGATCGAGGGCGGCGGCAGGACCGTCGGCAGGCACAACGGACACTCCAGGCCGTGGTGCGCAGGCACGGCGGCATCTTCGCCCGCGCCGGCCACCATCCACCGCGGCTCGCCACCCGCCGAGCACACCCATTCGATGCGCTGCGGATGCACCAGCGGTGCGGCCACCGCCACGCCGAGCGACGCCACGAACCACGCCAGGATCAGGCGGGCGAGGAAGCGGACGTGGCGCAGGGAAGGCATGTGCGCTGCATTATCGCCGCGTGCTTTATTGGGCCTGAAACGCGCTGGGTCCAGGGGTTGGTGCGCCCCCGAAGCGGGCACCCCGTCGATCGCAAGGCCGTCCCCGAGGGACCGCTTGTATTCGGACGGCGCGTTTTCCGACGCGATCGCCCGGGCTGCGCACGCAGCCTTGGGCGTCTTCGTCGGCCGGCCCGCCCTTCAGCGGGCGCGCCGTGCCACGGTCCGCCATTCCCTCAGGAGCCTTTCATGCCCACCTCTCCCTCCTCCAAAGCCAAGACCCGCAACGGCACACCCGGTGCCACCAAAGCCCGGGGCAATGCCGGCACGGCGGAGAGCCCGGACACTGAAGCGGTCGCACGCAAGCAGGTGCGAATTCAGCGCGAGCAGGACGTGAAGGACCAGGCCAAACCCTCTCGATCTGCCGCCCCAGCCAAGAAGGGCGCTGCGGCCAAGACTGTCGCCCCCGGCGCCGGCCGCGCAGCCCCCGTGCCGCCCATGCCGCCCATGCCGCAGCAGCATCTGGAAAAGCCGGGGCGTGAGGCCGACATGGAACTGGCGCCGCAGTTCGAGGCGCCCCAATACCGGGGCAGCGGCAAGCTCGAAGGTTTCTCCGCCATCGTCACGGGCGGCGATTCCGGCATCGGCCGGGCGGTGGCTGTTCTATTCGCCCGCGAAGGCGCCGACGTGGCCATCGTCTATCTCAACGAACACGATGATGCCGAGACCACGCGCCAGCATGTCGAACAGGAAGGGCGCCGCTGCATCCTGATTCCGGGCGATGTGAAGAGTGCGGCCTTCTGCCAGCGGGCCGTGCGCAAGACGGTGTCGGCGTTCGGCAAACTGGATGTGCTGGTCAACAACGCGGCCTTCCAGGAGCATGCCGAATCCCTGGCGGACCTGACCGAAGAGCGCTTCGACGAAACCTTCAAGACCAACGTCTATGGCTATTTCCACATGGCCCAGGCAGCGTTGCTGCACCTCAAGCGCGGAGCCGCGATCGTCAACACCGGCTCGGTCACCGGACTGCGTGGCAGCAAGGAATTGCTGGACTACTCCGCCACCAAAGGCGCGATCCATGCGTTCACCAAAGCGCTGGCCAGCAACCTCGCGGAGCAAGGCATCCGCGTCAACGCCGTGGCGCCCGGCCCCGTGTGGACGCCGCTGAATCCGGCAGACCGTAGCGAAGAGGGCATCGCAGAATTCGGCAGCAAGACCCAGCTGGGCCGGCCCGCGCAGCCGGAAGAGATTTCGCCGGCCTACGTGTTCCTCGCCTCGCCCGTGTGCTCCAGCTACATCACCGGCATCGTGCTGCCGATCACCGGCACGGCGGGCGACGGGGGCTGATGCCCTCCCGGGCCTGCACGGTGATGGGCTGCTGCAGGCGCCCTGCGTGTGCAGACCCGCCCGGGTGCGCCAAGTGGTGGCGCTATGGCGTCAGACGGTGATGTCGCCACCGTCTTCGCCATCCCAGTAGTGGATGCGGGAGGCTTTCACCCGGATCATCACCAGCCCCTGTGTGTCGATGCCATCCTTGAACCAGTGGTCCAGGTCGGGCGTCCAGTGCTCGGCGAAGGCGGTCCGGTCACGCACCAGCTCGGCGTTCCCCTGCACGGCCACCAGGAAGGCCTTGGCGCCCTGGAAGGCGAGCGATACCTGGGGCGCACGTTCGATGTCGGCCACCATGCGGGATTGCTCCCAGGTGAAATAGCACGAAGTGCCGTCGTAATCGACCTCGCGGTTGTTGCTCATCGGCCGGCCGGCAATGGTGCCGCCGTCGGTGTGGGTGGACAGCATGGCGATGTCGATGTCGCGCATCTTCTCGGCCAGATCGGCCAGGGTCTTTTGGGTCATGGAGGGCGATCGGCGGGGTTCAGCGATCAGCGCCGAGCTGTTCCACGCGGTCATCGTTGGTGATGCTGCGTGAACCCTTGAGGTGCATCTCCACATCGGCCGCCTTGTCGCCGACGGCTTGCACGGCCTCTTTCAATTGCAGCTCGCTCACTGCGAGCTTGTCGGCCCATTGGGTGACGAGGGCGGCGTCGTTGACGTCGATGCGATCGGGTTGCACACCTGCGGCTTGGTTCATGTCGGTCTCCTGAAGAAAAGAAGGGGGAAGACATGAACCTAAGGCGCACGCAGCGGCGGCGGCTGTAGGCAGAACGCGCCCACTGCCGGAGGGATTGCCCGACAGGACGCCGTGGCGTGCATGGAATGCAGAGGTGCTGGGTGCTTTCCACGAAGCGGCGGCGGAAATGCAAAAAGCCGGCGCTATGTTTGATAGCGTCGGCTTTTTTTGCCTTGCGGCTTGTATAAGTGGTGGGTCCTGAGTGACTCGAACACTCGACCTACGGATTAAGAGTCCGCTGCGTTCAGGGAGCTAAGTAGTTGATTCTGATTGGATTTTTCGGAATCAGCTTCTAATACTTTTGCCCAGTTCCACCTTCGTTCTACGAGGAAGCCATCGGGCGTATTAGATGATTTTACATCGTCTGGGCTTTGAAAACTTGGAGCTTTGAACCACCCTCCGCACGCTTGAGATGTTGCATATCTCGCATACACCCGCTGGGGTTGGCAGCTCCACCTGCTTCGGGCATCGTTGACGCGCCGGCCACTTTGGGCCTTCGCGCAGGGCCGTAGCATGCTCGTGCTGACGCTCCCATTCCAACAGCGGCCGAGGAGAGGCTCCGGCGTGTTCCAACGACCGGAGCCAGCTCTAAACACGTGCAACGGTCTTCGTGTCCACCAAGGCCTGCAGATGGGCGAGCAAGAGCTTTGGAAGTGGCCCGCCAGTGAGAAGCACACCCGCTTCCATGTTTTGGTCCATTGCATGGCCGGTCAGGTTGGCGCTGGTGATGAAGCACATGTCTCCGTCGGCCGCCGCGACCTTGGCATGAACCCGTCCGCTGGCGAATGGAGCCGCCCGGTCACGCCATGCGTGAAGCTCCGCCGAGGGAACCAGTGCGCGCATCGTGCTTATCACGTCGAATGAAATGCTGCCGCCATGATTTTGCGAAGATTCGAGCAGCATCAAGATGCGCACACCGCGTGTGCTCGCGTCGTTCAACGCCTTCACGATGGTCGAGACGTCGTAAGCCACGAAGCTGGTGACAAACAAGGTCTGCTTGGCCGCGCCGATAACTTGCAAAAGCGCCTGCTCGGTGCGACGTGCGGAGACGAAAGGCGTCGTCGGTCCCGTCCACACGAGTTCGGTGGACTGGTGCTTCGACACGTTCTCGAATGCATGGCTGGCGGCGAGCAGCATCGAGGCCAGTTCGCCGGAATCGATCGACGTGGCCCGCCATGCTTCGACGAGCTGCTCGACGACGGCTTTGGCCGCAGCCGTGCCGACGACATCCGACAGCGCGACGTTCGCCTTCGCGCCCCCGAGCCGCCGAATCGCGCTTGCCAGGGCCCGCACCTTCTCAGGCGACACGAGAGAGACCACGGCTGTGACGGCGTCCAACAGCCTTTCCATGTCATAGCCCCGCGAAGAACGCGGCATCGCCTCGGTCGAGGGTCTGCACCAGCAACGATCTGTCGAGGTATCGGTTGCCTCGTTCGCACGAGGTTTCGGCGACCAGACTGCACGCATGGCAGGCTGCCGCGTGCAACGAACGGTCTTTGCCCGGATCGTGCTCCGAACACAGCGGATCGGACGAACAGATCTTCGACCGGTTCAGCGCCTGCCGGAGCAGCCGACCGAGGTTCTCGGGCTTGCCGAGATCGACGAGTCCGCCCAGCGTCCCATCGGAATCAGCGGCCGCCGTGTAGATGAGGATGCCCGCCTGCGGATTGGCGCTCGACACGTCGGCATAGATGCGTTCTCTGATGCTCGCCGCGTTGTAACCGCACTCCAGCGCCAGTTCGCGGATGAGCAGGTGCGAGAGCGTGTGGAGCATGGCGTAGCGGATGCCGGGGTAACCCTCGTTCGGGTCGAGGTGGCGTGAATTGCGCCACCCACCATGACCTGCCCTGAGCATCGCGTCCACGCGATGGACGCCAACCTGCACCTCCCACGTCCGCAGCGCCGCTTCGTCGAACTGGATGAAGATGCCTTCGCCGTGAACCTGATTGGCGGGCACCCAATCCGGCTTGCGGCGCGCGAGGCCTGCCATCTGCGGGCGCTCGTTCTGGTCACTTGATTCCTCGGGCGCTTCCACACGGGTGAAGCCCAATAGGGCATTGACCTCGCGCAGCCGCTCCAGCAGAAGCACTCTGGCGATCCGGTTCTCGAAGCCCGCGGGTGTGCCTACCTTTTTGCTCATGAAGTGCGGGTAGTCGGCAGGCGGGTTGGCCACCGTCAGCACTTCCCACTCCGGCCCCTTGATGTCGGCTTCGCCGACCGTCTCCTGAGCACCGCCGTTGCGATGGGCCTCGATGGCCGCCCAGATGTCCGATGCCGAATGTTTATCGATGCCGGGAAGTCCGCCCGTAACTTTCAGGGTCTGCACCACGATCGGCACCATCGTCTCTGCCGTGATTCCCTGAAAGACCGCCCACCCATCCTGAATTAGTTGGCCAAGTGGGTCTTTGGCCTGCGGGATGGCAAGCGCCGACAGCGTGATCGGGAACCAACTGTTCGTCGAACCCAGCAGAACGGCTCGCGCTTCCTCGTCGCACTCTTCGTCGAAGTGGTCGAGGTGCGGATGCCTGCCCCGGCAACTCGGCAGGTTTTCCTTCCCGGCCTTGCCAAAGGCGTGGGCCATGCTGCGCGAAGCCCCACAGGAATCGCACTTCACCCACAAGTTCTCGGTTTGCAACGAAGCGCCACTCTCGAAGAAGCGCAGCGAACCCTTGCACGAGGTGTTGCCGCCGTGCACGAAGTAGTGCCACGGGAAGTCGTCGAGGTGACCATCGCGGCAGGCCAAGAGAAAACGCGCGGGAACGGCATCTGCATCCTTCGCGGGTTGGTCTCCCTTGGAACCACGGCAGCCCTTGTGGACGAAGCGGGTGCGTTCCGGGCGGAAGCGGCTTTCCTTGATCTCGAACAGTCCCGCGTCGAAGGGCGATAAGAGACCGCACTTTACGCAGCGCATCCAGCGCGGAAACGGGCGCACGGGGACGCCGATGTTCGCCTCCGCCGACCACGGGTCGACGAGTTCGCTCTTCTGGAACGGCGGCATGCGCAGGCTCTCTACTTGCGGCCCGAGAACCTTTTGGACGGCAGCGAGAAGGCGTGGCTCACTGATGGGCTGGCAGCGATCCTTCTCCCACTGGTCGATACCCAACGTCACCACCGAAAGACTGGGCAGGTCGATGAGCGCACCGGGGCCATATGTCCAGAGCAGTTGACTCGGGCGGACTTCCCCGACGGGTGTTCTATTGGTAATCATGGTCAGTCTTCATCCTGTTGCACTGGACGCGGCTTCCACCCGTGCTCATCCGGCATGTGTCCCGTGTTCATGATCAGACGCACGCCCGGTTCCACTTCGCGCATCGACATCGGCACGGTCCAGTTGTCCCACGCATGGATGCCTGGCGACTTGATCAATCCGACCATCGTTGCGGCCTGCGCACCTCGTTTTTCGTAAGCCAACGTGCGGCCGGGAACGCTTACGGCCTTGGCCCACTCGTCAGCACGTTCCTTCAGCTCACGCTCGGCCAGATTCTTGATGGTGGGCGTCTCGCTGACGTTCCACGCGCGCCGTACCAGCACGTCGATGACTTCGGTGATCTCGGGCTTGTCGGACTTCGCCAGCTCGCCCGCGCCCACGTTCGGGCTGAAGGCGTCGTTCTCCAGACGCATCAGGGAAAGCAGTGCACCGGTCAGGCCGCGGTCCATCGCGCGCGGCGAGAAAGGCGTCACCGACTGCGCTTCTACATGCTTGTAGAAGGTCGCGTGGTAATGCTCGAAGGTCTCGTAGTGCGAGAGGTCGCGTGGACGCGCCCACGTGAGCACAGTGCAGACCAATCCAGGGAAGGAACGACCGACGCGGCTGGTAGCCTGGATGTATTCCGCCGTGCCCTTGGGCTGGCCGTTCACCGCCATCAACCCCAGCCGGTTCACGTCCACGCCGACCGACAGCATATTGGTCGCCAACACCACGTCGATGGCGCGGGTGTCCCCCTCGTTCCACTTCGTCACGAACTTACCGGTGGCCGCATTGAGTGCAGCCTTGAACTTGACCTCCAGATGGTCGAGATACTTCGGGATGTCCTGACTGGAAACGCGCGAGGTCAGCTCACGGATGTTGTTGACGCTGCGCTGCGCGAGCGCGGGTCGCTCGACCATGCTCATCTGCACGCGGTAGGAACGTGTCTGCACGTCGTCCTCGGCCAAGCGCCGCATCCCGCCCAACTCGCGCAGCGAGTTGAAGTAGCCGACCATCGTCATGTACGGGTCTGCGGGTTCGCCGAAGCGGTCGAACACGGCTTGGGCGGCGGTGAGGAAAGCGGTATAGACGCGGATCAGCATCGCGGGCCGCGAGCTGCCGGGCGAGCACACGCCGAGATAGCGCCGTCCGGGGCGTTCCTCGATGGGGCGCTGCACCGAGAAGTAGTTGTCCTCCACGTCCAAGCCGTGCGGCGGGAACACCGACACGCGCCGCATGAACACGTTGTTCACCTGCTCCTGGGCTTTGCGCACCGTTGCCGTGGACGCGACGATCTTGGGCTTTACCGTCTTGTCTCCGAGCGTCCAACCGGAAAGTTCATCGACGGCAGATTCGTACAAGCCGACCATCGTGCCCAACGGACCACTGATGAGGTGGAACTCGTCCTGGATGATCAGATCGGGCGGACGGATCGGCGCGACGTTCTTGACCTTGACCGCAGGCAGACCTTTCCCGGCAGTGTGATTCCCTGTGCAATCGCAGTCGGGCCACAACAGACCGTGGCGTTCACATTCCTGATGCACACGACCGAACAGCGTGCGCACCTGCCCACGCCAAGCCATCATGGCGAACTTGTCCACGGTGGCGATCATCATCGTCGGCGGTCGGTGGTAGATCTCCTCGTCCACAGTCAGCACGGGGATGCCGGGGTGCGGCGACTTGCTGGACTTGCCGCGCGAGAACTCGCAGCGGCCCTTCTTGTCGCCGCAATAGACGAGCGTCCGCCCGTGCTGCTTATCGACATCCACCTCACGCCCCGGCGCGATGTCGGAGCCGCACCAGGGGCAACTGGTCAGTTGCACGGGCGATGCCGCTCCGGCGTGGTGTCTACCGGGGTTTCGGATGTCCTCGATGGCGCGGTGGCTGTCCTCGGTCGTGCCCGGCGTCACCTTGTTGCCGACCCACAGGCCGATGGTGAACGGCTCATGGCCCAAAGCGGAATCGCCGCTGGCGAGCGCCTCGCGCCGCAGCACCTCCATCGCGCAAATCAGCGCGGTGGCGCGCTGGAATTGCTGCAAGGTCAGCAGGCGCAGCGTGTAGCGCATGATCACGGCCAGTCCGCGCGAGGCGTCGTAGCCGCCGAGCTTGCCTTGCAAACGGCGAATCGCCATCGTGAACGCCGCCACGCCCAGATACGCTTCCGTTTTGCCGCCGCCGGTGGGGAACCACAGCAGGTCTGCGTGGGCTTCCATCGGTTGCACGCGATCCGGGTGCGTGGGATCGGCCAGCGACGGGATCGATAGCAGCAGGAACGCCAACTGGAACGGGCGCCAGCTCCGGTTCTTCGGCTGGTCGAACTGATCGACTGTCACGTCACGCCCGCGCCGCACTTCCAGCGCGTACTGACTGCGCACACGCTGGATCGCCATCGCTTTGTTGGCGAAGCGGAACGCGGCCAGTGCGTTGCCGTCGTTCTTCAGCGTGTCGATGCCCTGTTGCAAGCGCATCTGGATTGCCTGGCACCGATCCAGCGCCTGCGCGGCCTGCGTGTCATACCCGACCACGTCCGCACCTATGCGCCCGCGCTGCTCGGTGATCCACGCGGCGTAGTCCCTCGTCAGCACGCTCAGGGCATCGACCAACTCGGTGACGCCCAAAGCGGCGAGCCGTTGCATGTCGAGCAGGCCACTCGCCAGCATATCCTTCATCGCTGGACGGTCGGCGGGGTCGAGGCCTGGTGTCTCCGTGACCTGCACTTCGTACTGCGGCAGCACGATAGTGCGTACCTCAGTCGCCAGCGTCAGGTCGTCCGCCGTCTCGGCATGGACGGCGACGCCGTGCCCGACAGCGAACTCCACGCGGTTGCGGTAGATCATCTCCAGCGATTCGCGCTCTGGGTCGTTGCCATCGGTATCCAGTACGGGGCGACGGCGGAAGATGGCGCGCTTGGACACCTCCGCTTCCGCTCGCACGATGAGTTCCGGCTGGAACAGCCACGCCGTATCGCGGTTGGTGTCGGGTTCTTCCTGCGCGTTGATCAGGAACAGCGTCACCAAGCGGTCGCCGTTGGCGCTCTTGGCGCGGATGGAGCCTTGAATCCGCACCGCCGGACGATCGGTGTCCGGTGCCTGATGCGGAATCCCACCTTCGGTGAGCGGCAGCACCAGCGTCCCGCCGCAGGGAATGCGCTGCCAGACCTTGGCCTTCTGCCCGTTGGGCCGGGTCAGTTCGTGCTCCCCGTTGGGCACGCGCTCGTAGCTGCCCCACCGCGCCTCGACCTCGATGCGTTCAGCGTCGCCATCGACGCAGAAGGTCATGCCGAAGCTGCTTGGAACCAGCGATTGATTGCTGGCGGCGTCGATTTCGTCAGGCGGTTCGCTGTCCGGGGAACCTTTGGGAATGGGAGCACCAGATTTTTCCTGCTGCACTTTGACGACCAAGTCCTTGGGATCGTCCTCGACTTCGTTCGGGTCAACTGGAAATTCTTGTCCACGCTCTGCCGCTTCACGCGGTGCCAGCTTACCGACCAGATAGCGGTCGCGCACGCTCATGTCCACGATGTGCTCGCGCGGGCCGCCCGCCGGGCCGAGCAGATCGTCCACCACGGCCAGTTGCAGGAGTTCGCGGATGTAGCTCTGATCCTTGATCGACGGCACACCGTCCACGGTCTGATGCAGCGCCGTGGACAAAGCCGTGACGAACTCACTCCACTGGATGCGCCCGACGTTGCCCGACGACGGTGGGGTCAGCGAAGCGCTGAAGATCGGAACCGGAGCGTCGGCGACCGAAATTCGGTCGAAGAAGATCGTGGTGGTTTCGAGGCCGGAGCGAAGCCGCAGTACGCGCCCAGCGCGGGCGATCTCCCCGGCCGGGTTCAGCACGAGCACCCAATCGTCCACGGCGATGGCCTGATACAGCGAGCGGTCGCCCTTCAAGACGAGGGTGTAGGGTGCGAGCCTGCGATCCGTATCGAAAACGTGATCGACGGCGATCCACGCGTTGGCGTCACTCATGGGTGCCCCATTCATATGCTCTCCAGTAGGCGTGCAATGGCTTCCGGAGACGGCAACTGGTCTTTCAGCTTCTTCGGCAGCGTCTTGGTGATTTCATAGGTCGCCACGCCGATGGGCTTGCGCGCGTCGCGCAGCGCGTATTCGACGATGGTGCGGGTCTTCTCCTTGCACAGGATGATGCCGATGGACGGGTTCTCGTCCTCTTGCCGCACCTGCGCGTCCAGCGCCGCGAGGTAGAACTGCATCTTGCCGACGAACTCTGGCTCGAACTCGCCGATCTTCAGCTCAATGGCCACCAGCGCATGCAGCCTCCGGTGGAACAGCAGCAGGTCGATGAAGAACTCCTTGCCTTCCACCTCCAACCGGTACTGGCTGCCCATGAAGGCGAACATGCCACCCATCGCGCGCAGGAAGTCTTCAATGCGGGCAATCAGCGCGCGCTCCAGTTCACGCTCGCTGTGCTGCTCGCCCAGTTCGAGGAAGTCGAAGGCATACTCATCCGTCACCGCCAACTTGGCCTGCGCGCGCAGGGCCTGGGTCAGCGTTTGGTCGAAGTTGGTCTGGCCCAGCAGCGATTTCTCGTAGCTCTGGTTGTCGATCTGATGCGCGAGCACGTTCTTCGACCAGCCGAACTTGCACGTCATGCGCAGGTAGAACTCGCGTTCCAGAGGGTCTTGACACCGCTCCAGGATCAGCAGGTTGTGACTCCAGCCGATTTCTCGCACCAGTGGTGCGAGTTTTTCCGCACCGCTGTAGGTCTCGAAGAAGCTCTTCATCCGCCACAAGTTGGAGGCCGAGAAACCACCCGTACCTGGAAAGGCCGCTTGAAGGTCGGCGGCAAGCTGCGCCACCACCGCCTTGCCCCAGCCTTCCCTTTGCTGACGCTCCACGATCAGCCGACCGATGTCCCAATACAGCCCGACCAGTTCCTTGTTCACAGCGCGCAACGCCGCGTATTGGGCGGACTGGATGCGTGCCTTCACCTCGGCTAGTAGGACCGAGTATTCCTGCGCTGTCGCGGCTTCTCGCACTGCTGGTGCGAGTTTCTTGCCGGTGGTCTTCTTGCTCGTCGTCATGCTGCTGAGACCTCAAATCCTGTTCACGATGTTCTCGAGCTTGTCCAGCGCCTTGGTTTGGTCGATGTAGGCCGAATAAGCTTCCTGCGCTCCCCGGATCAGCGTGTCGTAGTGGACGATGCGGCTACCCGGTGCGATGGATTCCATCGACGACTTCAGTCGATCTGGGTTGGTGGCTTCTTCGTCGACCGTCTTGCCGATCACGAAGATCACCTCAATGTCCGGCGTCGCCACGTTCTGCTCACGCAAAATCTTCCTGAGCTTGTCCACGTAGGTCTGGCCCTGCTCGACAAGTTCGAGCAATCCCATCTTGCGGCCGACCTTTTTGAGCTCGACGATGACGTGCTTACCCGCCTGCGTGCGATAGGCGATGTCCACGCGGCCCAGACGTTCTTTCTCGGTCAGGTCTGCAACCAGGACGCCTTCGGTCGTTAGGCGGGACTCCATGATCTGGCTACCCGTGGCACGCTCCCACGCCGGATCGAGTAGCCAGAGATGGTCGAACAGATACTTCTGGAGCACCCGTTCCTTCGCGTCTTCGTCGATGATGGTCTGGAAGTCGCGAATTGCGTCCAGACGCGACTTCACGATGTCACGGTACAGTGAGGCTTCCAGTGCGTCGCGATCCGCGAGCACGGCCAGCAGCCGGTCGGCACTCTCCACGCTCGTCACGAACTCTTCCGTCGAGCCACGGAGCTTCATGCGCTCGAAAGCCAGAATGCCGTGCCGATACATGAGCTTGCGGTCGTCCTCGTCGTCTACCGGCAGCGCGCTCAATTTAGCGATCAGAGTCTCGGCACTCTTTCGGTAGCCCTCCGGGAGGGTCTCCAACCACTCGGCCAGCGCCGGAGAGGTTTCCTTGGCCTTCTCCACCTCATGTTTCCTGCGCCATTCATTCCAGCGCTTTTCGAGCTGGTTGAGCCGTGACCTGAGGAATGCGATCAATTGGGTGTATCGCTCATCGTCCTCCTGCACTCGCTGCCGGTCACTGGTGGCGATGTCCGGCTGATCATCATCGTCCAGGAAGTCCGCCTCGATCTGGCCCGTAAGGTACTTGGTGTAGAGCCGACCGTCGTTCAAACGGTCGAGGACGTTCTCATGGAACAGGCGGCCTCGAGCGAAAACCACGATGCCATTCAGATTACCTGCTTCGTCATCGTCGAGATCCTTGGGCTTGCGCGCAGTGCCGAGCCAGCCACTCACTCGCCAGGTTGAATCCCAAGCTTCGAACCGTGCGGGGAGCGATTCGCGTTCTTTGACGTGCGAGATGGCATTGGCTTCCGGCTCGGATCCCTCGAAGGTCCAAAGGAACTGGACTTTGGGCAAGTCACCGCGATCCGCCGCCGTGATGGGCAGGCCGTCGATCTCGATGTCGAATCCATTGGCCTGACCGATGATCGAGAAGCGACGAGCCAGACGCTTGCGCAGCGCGGCGACGCCCTTGCCGAGCCGTTGCCGCTTGATCTCGCGCAGCACCAGCTTCGTGCCCTGCGTCACCGTGAGCACATCACGCGCAAGCGGTTCAGGGTGATACTTCTGCTTTTCGTGGACAGCCTTCTTGATGTCCGGCACAGTCATACGAAAGCCGTGCCTATCGCCGTTTTTGGCGGATTGCACTTCGATGACGTCGGCAATGGAAAAGAGAGACAGCTTTCCCAACCCCTTGCGACCCATCACGGGTCGGCCTTTGGCTGTCTTGCGTCCGTGTTCCGCATCTTCATCGTCGCGGCGGCGGTAGCCGACACGCAGATACCTGCCGTTCAAATCATCGACGGACATGCCGATGCCGTCGTCCTCGATTTCGACCCATTCGTTGTTCGGATCGACGCGAACCCGAACGCTCGACGCATCCGCGTCCCATGCGTTGGCCACCGCTTCGGTCAGGACGGCAGCGATGTTGCTGTAGAGATTAATGCCGAGATGTTCGAGGACGTTGAGATCGACGGTCATCTCGAACTTTTTATCAGTAGTCTCCATTTAGTCCGTCCTCAATTTCGTTTGCATGCGCCGCGTTCCACCACGTATTGAACGTCAGTCGCAGCGTCAACCACCACGCATAGATGGCAAATGGTGACCGACATGCACTCTCGCTAAGTAGCCCATGGGCAAGTTCATTGCGTAGGTTCGGTCCGAACGCGTCGCAGAACAGCGATCTGAGTTCAAAGGCCAGGTCTTTGCCAAACACCTGTTCGACCTCCGGAAGATCCATCAAGGTGCTCATCCCGTTTTCGTTCTGAATGCCATCCTTGTCGAGATTCGTGGTTTTGGCCCCCGCTTGTTTGAGATGCACACGAACCATGTGCTCTATCTGGGGAATGAGGATGTGAAGTGCTGTGACGAAATCGCGCTCGTAGCCTGCAAACAGAGCCTTCCCGAAAAGCCCAACGCGATCCTTTGGAAGGATGGGTGAATGGCGAGCCAAGTCGATGAAATCGGCCTCACGTAACCGGTGCTCCAGCAGAAGAACCTCATGCGCAGGCCAGATATGACCTTGCACTACGATGCCCACCAACATGCCGTAGTCACGAACCATCTCCGCACGGATGGCAATTTCGTCGCTCGCCGTCAGCTCACTCCCCCAGCCCATTGCCGGGCGCTTCGCAATTACCCGCCCATCTGGGCTCATCACAGTTGCCGAAGATAAGAACTGCAAGGGAAAATCCCGCATCCGCCCCACGACTCTTTTACGCAGGTTCTCCACGTTCTCCCCCTGATGGATATTCGCAAACGAGAGCAGAGCCTCCTGGAGAGGCTTTCCGGCAACCGACTTTCGTGCGTTCTCGACCAGTTCCGTGATATCGACACCAGGCGTTCTGATGACGCCCATCTCTCCCAACGACCTCTGCCCGGAGTCGTTCAGATGGGTTCGCAGCTCAGCAATTCGCTCATCCACTCGATGCGCAGCGCGTTCCTTTTTGGGGATGGCTCGATAGGTTTGGATGGCGTTTTCGTAGAAGCTGGCTGCAACCATGTGGCTCGGACTGGATGACGAAGCCTGAGCGATGGCTTCCTTGACCCAACCTTCGGCGACTGACGCCGTCATTTCGGCAGCTTTGGCAACGTCTGGGACGACGCCGTACCACTCGGCAGCGGCGGAAAAATACTCTCGCGCTCTGTGCAGGTCGCCTTGTCGATCGAACTCACGGCCCAATGCTTCCAACTTCTTGGCCAAATCGGCGCGGTGCGTTCTCCCCAACCCGCCCGACTTCAGAAGGTCGGCCAACCAGATTCTAAGAAACCCGTCGGCCTCCGTTGCTGCATTGAAAGCAACGATGATCGACGCTTCCATTTTTGCCAACCGATCCCCAGCGCCAGCCTTGAGCATCCGCACCAGATTGATGGCTCTAGGCCAGCAGTCACGACCACCATGAATCCAGGTTTCCGCATCAAGCGGCATGGATCGGTAAGCGTCGATGGCCTTGAGAGCAAACGAGGCATCACGCGGGGTCTTCTTCAGCCAAACCAAGTCGGCGAGACGTGCCTTCAACCAGATATCGTCTATCGCATCGACCACGTCGGCGAAGAATCCAATATCGGTGTCGCTCAAATCATCAGGGATCACCGAGCGCTGTCCGCCCATCACCATGAATGGCTTGAATGGTTCATTCTGGCTCGACGGCGACAGCATCATCGAGCAGGCATCGGCCAGCAACCACAGCACTTTCCCACGCTCTGCGTTGCCTTCGTCCATTGCCGTGCGGGCAGCGGCAGAGAATGCTTGCCACATTGATGGATACCCATCGCGCGGTGATTGGTCCAGTGCCTCCTTCCAGCCCGAGTTGGTGAAATCCTGAGCCGAGATGGCCAAATCTTCAGGGTAGCGCTGCTCGCTCATTCACCAGTCCCTGCGAGAAATCGGTAGCGTGCGCCGCGCCGCTCACCGTGGCGCTCGACATTGCCGCTGGAGATCAGGTCGGTGATCGCGGCGTTCCATTGGCCGTCCGTGATGCCGGTGGCGGCGAGGATGCCGGCTTTGGCGTGCCAGTCGTCCCGTGCGCTCAGGAAACCGAGGATCGCCGTGGTCGGCGTTGCGCCATTGGCACTCGCGGCGGTCCTTGCCCCGAAGTCGAGCGACGGCTGGGCCGCTGTGGCATTGGTGGTGCGACTGACGCGCGGGGCACGGGTCGAAGCGCGTGGCGTGGCGCTGCCGTGCAGACCCTGCGCGACTTCTTCCTCGTATCGCTGGCGGTTCAATTCCGACAGCCGCCGCAGCACTTCGACGCGCGCAGTCTCCGAGATCGTGAAGCGGACGCGGTCGTTTTCAGGCAGGTACGGAACTTCTTGGAAGCCGTGTCGAAGGTCGATGTCGTTCCAGCCGTAGGCGTGCGCGACGGCGGTGTCCATTTCGCGCTGCAATACGCGTAACGCTTCAATGCGAGGATCGCGTTCGGTTTCGGTGTGAAAGCGGTTGTAGAGCTTGGTGAGGCCTATCGGGTTATCGGCATCGGTCATTACCTCACAGCGCGCTCGAAGGTACTCCCGTCCCAGCGCCTCGAACGAGTCCAGTACATCTGACGCCAGAAACGGGAGGGTTTCCACGGCATCTGAGGGTGAAAAGCTTAAATCCAGCTTCAAACGGGCCGATTGCTTCCAGACCCATGCTTGTATCGGCGACGAGTTGAAGAATGCGGCGAGCGCATTGGCATTGGCTCCGCCAAAGACGATGCATTTGTGATTGAAGATAGCTTCATTTGGAACGACGGGTGGATTGAAATACTTACCAACGAGTGCTGAGATTAGAACCTCACCGTGTGGCTTCTTTTCCGAGTTCCAGCCATCGGGATGCTGATCGAACAGTTTCCCTCGTCCGACTGCGTGGTAAAGGCCGGGTCGTTTATCACCGTATTGCCACCACCGTTGTGGTAGTGGCTTTCGCAATACATATTCACCGTTTTCATTGCATCGCTGACGCTCGGGCTGCACCTGCTCCTCAATCCATCGCCAAGGCTTCTTGTAAGAGCGCGCCTTCTCTTCGGGCCAATCCCAGAAGCAGATTACCCAGCGGCTCGGCTGGTGTATCGGGTCTTGATTGATATTTTCGCCACTCAGATAGGGAAAGACGACATCTTGATTGCGAGGATCTGCATCAAGCATCTCCTGAGCTTGCTCAGACGTGAGGACGAAGCCCATCCCTACCACAACCGAGCCTTGAAATGTGGTGCGCTCGTAGGTCTTCAGTCTTTTGGGACTCCATTCCTCACGGTCGGACAAGAAGGCCGATATGAAGGAAGCTGGTCGTCCAAGCAATGAGCGTTCACCCGACCACTCACCTTTGTGGACATGCACGCGACTTGTGACGACCGCTGCCTTTCCGGGCCACGGTTCGTTCGGGTAGGCCGTATGGATGACAGCACCTGCGCCAACCATCGCTTCCAGCCCGACCTGCCGCGTGTCGCCTTCAGCGATGGTGTTCACCGCGAGCAGCCCGAACCCGCCACCTTCGCGCATCAGGGGCCAAGCGCGCAGAAAGAAATAGGCGACCAGATCCGCCGAGCCGCGCCGCCCCTCGGCTATGTGAGCGACCAACCAATCGCGGAAAGCAGTGCCCGCAACACCGGTGATGCGCTTTCCTCCCAAGAAGGGTGGATTGCCGACGATGCCATCGAAGCCTCCACGTTCGCGAGCGAATACCTCCGGAAACTCCAACGGCCAATGGAAAGAGCGACGCGCAGCTTTGTCGGCGGGCAGATCGGCCGAGAGCGCGGCAGCCGACCTCCGACGCATCGAGATGAGCACGTCGCGGTCGCCATCAATGGCCTGCCCGGCTTGGATGGTCAGCGAGGCCAGCGTGTTTTTCAGTCCCACGCCATTGCCGCTCGATGCGAAAATTTCTGCGATGAACGCATCCGCGATGCTTTCCGGCACTTCGAGCCTGCGGCGCGCGTCGGCGTCCAGATGCGCAATCGCTTCCACGTCGCGGATGTCCCGGATGGGCATTTCGCGCAACCGTTGCCGCAGTTCGATGGCCTCGCGCACGGCCTGCTCAATGTTCTGCCCGAAGAGCCGTAGCTGTCCTTGGCCGGTGGGGTTCATCGAAAGCTGCGTGAGCTGATCCAGCCGATGGATGCCCAGCAGGCTGTCGCCGCAACGCAGGTTGTGGTCGAGGAAGCCGAAGGGGCGGCCCTTGGCCAGCGTCACCAGCCAGATCGAGAGCTTGGCCAACTCGACCGCCAGCGGATTCAGATCAACGCCGTAGAGGCAGCGTTCGGCGATGAGGCTGCGGGCGACGATGGTGCGCGCCTCGGTATCGCGCAGCAGCGCCTCGACGTTGACGCCGGCGTCCAACACACGCCCGTCGATGCCGATGGTGTGCCCCTGCGCCTCGGCCTGCGCCCATGCTTCCACCAGCCGGTCGGCCAGCCACCGGCAGGCTTGCACGAGGAACGCGCCCGAACCCATCGCAGGGTCGCAGATCTTCAGGTCGAGCAGTTCGGCGGGTGATTTCAGCGCCCACTCCGCGCGGGGCGTGCCCTGCGACGGGCCGACGTAGGCGATGGGCGTGAGCGTCTCGACGACGATGGCCTCGGTGAGCGATTTCGGTGTGTAGTGGGTACCGGTCTCGCGCCGGTCGGAACCGGTGGTGACGATGAAGGCTCCGGCGGGATAGACCAGCGGGTAGCCCCACGGGTCGGTGCGCACCAGATGGCCGAAGGGTTTGATGCTGTCGCGCAGCGCCATGTCGCCGTGGCAGGCCGTCAGCACGCGGTCGGCGAGCGCATCATCCACGGGGCGGGCCAGATCGTTGCGCACGCGGCTGGCAGAACTGCCGGAACGCTGCTGGAGCAGTTCGGCCAAGCGCGCGGCACCGTCCAACCGCGCGGATTCGAGTTCGGCCAGCGTGACCCAGGGCGACTGTGCGCTCTTGGTGCCGTCGAGTTCCAGCGTTACCTCGGCGGTGCGCTTGACAGTGCGTTCCAGCAGGCCCTCGTAGACGTAGCCGATCTGCTCTACGTCGAGCGCCCGGTATGACAGCGTGCGCCCTTGGAATTGCTGAATGGCTTCGAGCAACAACAGGACGGTGCGGTTGTCGATGGGCAGCGGTTTGGCGACGTCGGTGCGCCAGTCGGAGCCCTTCGCGCGGCCTTCGAGGAAGGAGAACCGATCAGGGTCGAACAACGAACCGCCCAACGCGGGCAGGCGCAGGTTTTCGTGCTCGATGCCGCCATACACGGCGCGGAAGACGGCCAGCAGGCGCGACCATGCATCCCAGCGGCGCTCCAGAATCTCCTCTGATTCGGCACGCAACTGCATGCGCAGGGTTGAGAGCGCGTAGTTCGCCTCGTAGCGTTCGTCGCCCAAGAGCAGCAGGCCGCGCTCCTCGGCGGAAAGCAGAAAAACCAGCCGCATCATCACCGTCAGCGCAGCTTCGTAGAGTTCGGCTTCCTTCACGCCGCGCAGCAGTTCGCGGTCGCGGTCTTGGTCGGCCTTGTCGAGCGACTGGATCAGCACCTCGACCGCGCGCCGCACCTGCTCGCCCAAGGCGTCGGTCACTTCGTCTTGGAACTTCAGCGAACGGTCGAACAGCGCGGGCAGCCGTTCCGCTTCATCCACGAAGAAACGCCGGATGCCTAAGAGGTGAACGAAAGCTTGCAGGGTGACAGCTTCCTGCACCCAGATGCGCGCATACCAACTGGCGAAAGTGGTGACCGCGCCCACCGGTGCATCGACCAGCAGCCAGCGCTCGCCGTTGGTGACCAAGCCGAGACGGCAGCCCGTGGCGCGGCAGAGCCTGACCATGCGTTCCGCTGGCGTGCTGGCCCAGCCGCCCAGTTTCTGGGTAGCGTCGAGATCGACGTCCTGCGCGCAAGCGTGGACGAGCATCAGCGGCGCGTCGCCATTGCCGACGACGGCGAAGTCGGGCGACAGGCTGACGCCGTGTTCGGCCAGCGCGACGGTCAGGTGAGTGGCGCACCAGTCTCCCTGCCTGAGCACGTCGCCCCGACCGTCGTCGTCGAGTTCCAGTCCGCGTGACAACACTTCGTCGATCCATGCCGCGTGCAATTCGGCAAAGCGGGGATCGTCGGTTTCCAGCGCCTCGCGCCATTCGTCATAGGCTTGCCGCAGCCGCTTGCGCTTGGCCGCATCGAGTTCTTCCAACCCTTGCGGGAACACTTCCTTCAGGACGGGAACGGCGAGGAACGGGCCGGAAATCTCGATGAGCGAGAGCCAGTGGTGGTGATGATTGCTTTGGCTCATGCCTGAGCTCCTTCGAATTCCTGTCGGAGCTCTGGCACGCCGGCCGCCTCAAGCAAACTCCGGACCCGGTCGAGTCTGACCGGGTCGAGCGTCGAGTCACCTGCTTTGCCTTCAGGTATCCAGATCACCATACCGAGACGTGCGCGCGTGAGCAGCACCCGATAGCGATTGCGTACATACGTACGCTCGGAGTCGCCGCGTACCTGCTGCCAGGCATTGCCGCGAAACTTGCGGTATTCCCAGCCGCCAGTATTAGAGGGCGTCAGATCGCTGCCCCAGCACAAGCCTACCCAGTCGAGCTCAAGCCCTTGGCATTCGAACTCCGAAGCCGCCACCTCGAGAGCATGGCTCGAACGGACGTCCGCGGGCTGCATCAAGAACCACTTCTCGAACGAGTAGTCCAGACGGAAGGCGCTGGAGCGTTCTAGGCCGTAGGCGCGCAGACGTTGATCCTCCGAAGTGGCGATCAAGCCTGCGCGCTGGCCATTGCCCGGGTCGCTCCTCGCACGCAACCAGGTTCTAGCGGCTTCGAGATTTCGAGTGAAATGGAGCGGGAACTCACGCCGATCCGGCACCAGAGACCGTGCGCGTTCGGTATCGAGGGTGAGCACTGCATCGACCCACTCTGCCAGTCGTTGAGCGCGAAAGCTCCGCACGCCGACACTCAGGTGCGCCAATGGCTCCGGTTGGAACTCGATGCCAGGGGGAACGCCATCAGCAAACAAGCGGTGTCCAGATACGCTGGATCCCCCGGAGATTACTTCAGGAGAAGCGACGACTCGCCAATCAGGCCGAACGGCGACGGCTCGCCCCCATTCCTCCAGCCCCGCCTCACCGAGGAAGATCTCTTGTCCGCCACCGACGAGCGCGATGATCACGGCCCACCCGTCCAGGCGTTCCATCACGTCGAAAAGTTCGGCGACTTCCGAACGGTCTACCCCTTGCTTGCGCTGCATCTGCTCGCGATTCCATGCACGTTGGGCCTCGTCGAAGACGACGACATGCTCGTGTGGCAAAGCCGTGGAGTGCTCGCGGTGATAGCGCAGGAACTGGTGAACGTTCTGGATGAAGGTGGAGACTTCGTGTGCACTGTCCTGACGCCGACGCCCAGCGCGCTGCTGACTCAACACCAAAGCCTCTCGGACGACCTTGACCAGGGGACCGTTGCCGGACAAGAAGATGCCTGACGGGCCGCCTTCCGCACGTAGGGATGGGTCATGGACGACGTTGAGCCCCGTCAACGTCTTGCCTGCGCCCGGGACGCCGGTGACGAAGCACACGTAACGTCGGTTCTGTGCACGTGCTTCTTTGATCACCTCCGCCAGCAGGTCCGTCGTCGCGTCCAAGTTGCTGGCGTAGCTGTGGCTGATTTCGCGAACATCGTGGTTCGCGTAAAGGCGTTCAGCTGCTTCGATGACTGACAGCGTAGGGCGATATGGCGCGTCGACCCAAGTGTCGGCATTGATGGGCACGCTATCGAGATCGTGCTGCGTCGAATAGGCCGACAGCAGTACGTTAGCTAGATCGCCGGCATTCGTGAGCCGTGTGGGCGCTACACGCGAGTTCGAAATGGGGGGCGAACTGGTGACACTTGGCGCGGCCGTGGAGCAAAGCACTGGCACGATCGCGCGCCCGGAACTTTCACCGTGGAAGTCACGCAAGTTAAAGCAGTAATCTTCTACTTGCCAGCGGGACGACGCGTCGTGAGACGTGGCCCCGACCTTGAACTCGACTACCAGAATCACGTCCTCAGCTAGCAAGATCGCGTCCGGGCGCTTCTGCCGACGCGGCAGCTCATACTCGAGGATCAAGTGCCAGTCATTGGCCGCCTCGTGCCGTTCGATTAGATCATACGCACAGCGTTTAAGAAGAGTGATCTGGGTCTTCCACGTCTCGACTTGGGTCGTGCGTGTGCTTTGTATCCCGGTCGATGCAACCGCGTCGGTGATTTCGCCCAACAACCGCGCATCGTCGGCAAGCGTAAACCCAGATAGCGAGTGACGAACTCCGCGGCTCATCTCGTGCTGCCTTCCGGCACGATGAAAATCACCGCGACTGGGAAGGTGCGGTCGTCAAGGTTGGCGTAGCGGGCTTCGATGGCCTGCGTCTCGATCCCGCGCTCGTCGGGGATGCGCGCGAGACGTGCTTCCAGCGCGGCGATGTCGCGTCGCAGTTGCGTACGCTCGTCCTCGGTGAAGAGCGTGAGCTGTTCGGGCTGCTCGCCCTTCTTCAATTCGGACTGGATCGCCTTCTCCAGTTCGTCGAGCACGGTGCCAATGTCACTGACTTCCTGCTGCTTGCGGGTCTGAAGCGTATTGCTCAGGTAGCGGAGACGTTCTTTGGAACGGGCATCTACCGCTTTCAGGATGGCGTCCTGCTGACGATCGAAGCGGACGCGCAATGCATCGAACAGGGACGGGGCCGCCGTGATCGGTTTCGATTCATCCAGCCACTGCTGGACGCGGGCGACGCCTTCTTCGCGGCGAAAGGACTGATCGCGCAGGTAGCCGCCCGACAAGGTCAGTTCCTCGTGCAGTCGATGATGGTTGCCTCCAGTGACGACCAGCCGAGAAACGACCACTACGGCGGGGCCATCTACGAGCGCCTCCGGCACGGTGCGGACGGTGACGCGGTGCAGTTTCTTCACGTCGTCCTGCGCCCAAATTTCGGCGCGCAGCAAGCGTAGGCACATCTGCACCAAGCGATGGTTCAGGTGGACGAGAACGACGTCGTCGCGGCCGCTGGCGACGGCGTGGTCGAAGGTGATGGGCCGCATCTTCTGGGTGTGCGGGTGGCGCAGCCCTTCCAGACAGCGTGCCCACGAGCCGGACAACGCGGGCATGCGGAAGACGCTGCCTGAGGGTGCGCCCGCCAGTTCGAACGGCTCCAGCGGCGGACGGCCCGCCAGCGCGAGGCCGGTTTTCACAGCCATTGAGACGTGGTCGGGCGTGAGATGGAAATCCTGCTTGGTGGTGAGCAGGCGCTCGTGCAGCTTGGTGACGCGTTCCTTCAATTCACGTTCGGCGCGCATGAAGTTCTTGGCGCGAGCGATTCGCGCCTCGGCCAAGCGGGTGTCCAAGTCCTTTAGCGAGCCTTCGATGAGGCCGGACATCTGCGGCGCGATGACCGGGTTGACGCTGCCCATGTCGGCACGCATCGAATCCAGCTTTCGCAAAGCGCGCAGGATGTCCTCACCGTGGCCGCCGACCGATGTGCCGTTGTCGCCGTCGCCATCGACCGGGTGCCAGATCAGCACTTCTTTCTCGCGCTGGCCGTGGCGGTCGATACGCCCGTTGCGTTGCTCCATCACGTTGGGGTTGTAGGGAATCTCCAAGTGGATGAGCCGATTGCAGTGGTTCTGCAAGTCGATGCCTTCGGACGCTGCATCGGTGGCGAGCAGTATGCGGACGGGCGAATCCTGCGGAGACGCTTGGAACGCCGCCTTGATGGGTTCGCGTTCTTCTTGGGAGATGCCGCCGTGGAGTTGGGCAAGGCGCTCGCCGCCGAAACCGTGGCCGGCGAGTATTTGATGAATCCACTGGTGCGTGGTGCGGTATTCGGTGAACAGGATCACCCGGCGGTCGTTCCACTCGCCGTTGGGCTTGAGATGGGTGGTGAGCCAGTCGAGGATGGCTTGGGCCTTGGAGTCGGCCTGATTCCGGGCGCGTTGCGCCCACTCGCGCAAATCGTTCAGTGTCGCCCGCTGCTCCGGTGTTAGCGGCATTGAGCGGCGCGTGGCTTCCTCGATGGCTTCGGCTTGGGCGTTCTCGACTTCGCTGTCGTCGGCATAGTCCTCGTCGGCTTTCAGGATGGCCTTATAGAGAATTCGGTCGGCCAGCGTGTCCGTCTTTGCGGGCCGGACGTCGGACAGCGATGCGACGTGCTTCTCGACAGTGGATGCAAATGCCGCGGGCGATGAGAGAAGACGCTTTTTGAGGAGGCGATTCACGAAGGCCGTGCCAAACCCACTGCCAGCCTTCCCGGCGTCTTTCTCACGGCTGACGCAGTAGTCGTCTAGCTTGCGATGAATTTCGCGTTCTTCCGCCGTGTACGGTATTTCGAGCACCAGCAAGGTACGTCGGGCATACAACGGGTTGCCCTGCGCATCGACCAAATCGCTCTTCAGGCGGCGGATCATCGCCTGACTCAGGCGCTTTTCGTCAGGAAGGATATTGCGTGCGAAACGCTGGTCGTCGAGCAATTCCAGCAGCGAGGTGAACGATTCGGTGTAGCCGTTGTGCGGTGTCGCGGTCAGGAACAGGCGATGCTGGAAGTGCGGGCCGATGGCGCGAATGAAGCGAGTACGCTGGCTTTCCAGCGCATAGTGCGCGCCAGCGGCGGGCGCGACGTTGTGCGCCTCATCCACGACCAGGAGATCGAATTTGCGGGGGTGGCCGACCTGCGAGGGAAGCACGTCGCGCATTGCACGCAGGCCTTCGCCGGCCTTGGCCCAATCCATCGACGTGATGAGGCGCGGATGGGAAGTCCACGGATTGGCGTGAATGCCGCGCTCGCGTCGCAATTGCTTCACGTAATCGGTGTCCACCACGCGGAAGTCAAGGCCGAACTTCTCCAACATCTCGACGCGCCACTTCCCCTGAAGAGACGCGGGGCAGACGATCAAAACAGTGCGCGCACGATGCCGCAGCAGCAACTCCTGAATGACCAGACCAGCCTCGATGGTCTTGCCGAGGCCGACGTCATCGCTGATGAGCAGATTGACGCGAGCCATGTCGATGGCGCGCACCAGCGGGTCGAGTTGGAAATCCTCGATGCTGACGCCGCTGCGGAACGGAGCTTGAAGAAATCCTCGGTCAGCGTTGGTGGCAGCGCCCCATCGCACGGCGTCGAGGAAGGCATCGAGCGTGGCTGAGTCGTCTTGTCCGGTAATCGAAGGCAGGCCAGCCCGTTCGATGACCTGGGCACCCGGCTCGATCTCCCAAATCACTTCGAGTTCTTCGCCGAGACCATCTTCGTCGATCGACGATAGCGTGACGCAGTGCTGAGGTGTGCCGGTCTGCAGTCCGGCCGCATCGACCTCGGCTACCACCCACTGCCGACGGCGCACTTCGACGAGTTGGCCTGGGTCCGGGCGAGCGCGGTATGTCTGTTGTTGCCGTTCATTCTGGACTCCCATGGGTTGCCATTTCCTCGTCAGTTCTCGTCGCTAGCAGCAGACGACGAGGCGAGACGCGTCGCGTCGACCTGGGCGACTACGCGCGCAACGGCTTTGGCCGCTTCGTTTGGAGACTCATGCGACCAGAACCGAAGCACTGTCCAGCCATTGGCTTCGAGCCGTGCCGTCGTATCTACGTCCCGTCGGCGATTAGCTTCGATCTTCTGCCGCCAAAAATCCGCGTTGTTCTTGGGCCAAGTGGCGTGTTGCGGGCACCCGTGCCAAAAGCAGCCGTCGACGAAGACGGCGATCTTGCGGCCTGGGAATGCAACGTCAGCGACACGGCGCGGTTGCTTCAAGACCTGGAAATCGATCCGATAGCGCAGACCGAGGCGATACATTTCCCGGCGCAAAGCCAACTCGGCGTCCGTGCCCTTCTGCCTCACCTTCGCCATCCGGCGACTGGTGTCGGATGAAGTGGGCACGAGTTTGCTGAGTCTGGCCATCGTTCAGGACCCCTCGCCTGTCAGCGTACGACCGCTGCAAGGTGCTGGTCGATGCTGCGGGCAATGGCACGCCCGAGATCGACGGGCACTGCGTTACCGATGAGGCGTCCAAGCACTTTGAAGCAGACTTCGCCATCCCGCGGGACGAACGCGTAGTCGCGCGGGAAACTCTGCAAGATCGCGGCCTCCCGCAAGGAGATGGCCCGATGCTGTTCCGGGTGGCCAAAGCGGCCGTTGCCGAACCCATAGCATTGAGTCGTCATCGTCGGCGCGGGCTTGTCCCATTCCATGCGCCCATAGACACCCGGATAAGTGCGTCCGCTCTCGGCTCTATGACATTCCGCAACCAGATGCGGGGGCCAGTCGCGCCACGTTCCGCCAGGCTTGGAAACTTTGATCCGTTTGAGGTTGGTATCCGACAGAGTCGAGGTGACGTGCAACTTGTCCCGAGGTGCGGATTCACCAGCGCTGAGCGCGCGCAAATGCGAAATGGCTTGCCGCACGGTCTTCGGCTTTTCATGGGTCGGCGGGATCATCTCGATGCGGCCATGCTTTGAGGCCAGCAGCACCATCCGACGCCGCATCTGCGGAACTCCATAGCGGGAGCTATCGACGACGTCGTGCCAAACCTCGTAGCCGAGCCGTTTCAACGTATCGACGAAGTCGTGAAAGACCTCGTGCTTGGCGACGGTGGGCACGTTCTCCATCGTGATGACGTCAGGCATCGAACCTTGGGCGAGGCGCGCGAATTGATAGAGCAGTCCCCATTTGCCGTCTTTCCCATCCAGTTCATACCGCTGGGCATAGGTGGAGAACGGCTGACAAGGGGCACAACCCGCCAAGATCGTCAGATCTGCATCGCTAAACAGACCGTCAAGCTCCTCGGTTGTGACTTTGCTGATGTCGCGTTCCATGAAGCGGGCTTGCCCGTTGTTCGCTTCGTAAGGGAAGCGGCAAGCGGGATCGAGGTCGATGCCTGCAACGACGGGAAGGCCCTCCAAGATGAAACCATGGGTCAGTCCGCCCGCTCCGCAGAACAAGTCGACACAAGCAATTTTCTTCTTCACGTCAGTTCTCCAATCTTCATCTGCGAGCGGCGCGCGAGGCAGTCGGACCCAGCACAAGGAAAGTCCGAAGGGGCAATAGCACTTGATGCATCTCATGCACTTGCATCAGCTGAGCTTCCCTGACCTACGCATAGGCACTTGGTCACTCGAACTTTTTTCGCCTACCGAGGCGGCACCTTCGGGCTCTGGCACGTACTCCAGGAGGTCGGCAACACCACACTGGTAGTGCTGACAGATCGCGTTCAACGTTTCAATGTCGAGTCGACTGGTCGTCTCGTGATAAAGGCCAGCAACGGTGTTGCGCGCCAAGCCCGTCGACCGGATCAAGTCAGCCAATTTCTCTTTGTTCTCGCCCAGTAGGCGGGAAAGATGAATCCGAATCATGCGTGCCTCGTTGCTAAAAGACAACAAGCTGATCGAAATGATCTTGTAGCTAATCATTTTCGTCCGCTAAAGTGTCAACAAGCTGATGACGTTGATCAGCTAGGAGCACATTATGAGCATGAAGTACGACGGCGGATTTTCAGGGGTTGCAGTCGAGGGTGACTGCAACTCCCAAGGAGCGTTGCCTGCACGAGTCGAAGGCGTATTCCGAGGTACACCGATCCAGCCCCCGGCTGGTGGCCAGGGCCCCTCTGGACCTGCACAGACCGGAATGACGGCAGGGATCAATCCAGATTCTGGGGCGTGCCACACTAGGGTCGGCCATGCGCTCAGCCCGATCTCTCAGCGCCGCCACGCCGAAGAAGCCGACCTCGGTTGGGCCGCCGGCGTCATGGACGGCGAGGGCTGCATCCACATCGCCCGCCAGACCTATGGGGTCAGCGGGCGCCGGCCGACCTACCGCCTGAGGCTGAACGTCAGCCAGAACGACGAGCTGATGCTGCGAGAGTTCTCGTGGGCCGTCGGCGTTCAGGGGCGTCTGTACAGCCCCAAGCCAGTAGGCAAGCAAAACCGGGTTTGCCACAACCTGGTCTACGACGGCGTCGGCGCATTCACCGTCCTGGAGCGACTGCACAAGTACCTTCGGCGCAAGCAGGCGCAGTCGGCGCTGGCGGCAGAGTTCCGCGAAAAGTGCGATATCCACCGTCACACGGGCCCGGAAGGCTGCCCGCGCGAAGTATGGGAGTTGCGCGAGTGGTACTACGAGCGCATGTCGAGCATGAAGCGCAGCTGAGCCATGGCCAGTGCATCGAGAAGTGGCTCTGCCCGCAGTGCAGACCGTGCCCAACTCAGTTTCTACGTAGAAACATTGCTCGACGGTGCGCGGTCCGCTGCCGACGCGCAGCGACAAGAGCCAGCCTTGTCCAACATGGTCGAGGTCTATGCGCCCGAAGACCTCGAGCAGTTGAAAGTATCCTCGGAAAGCGAAACCGGCAATGCCGGCAGAAGCGTCAAGCGCGTGCTGAACATCCTCGCTGACCGAGGGGCGCATTGGCCCAGCAGCGCTACTCCCCAGGATGGCTCCCTGCTCGACCTGGGTCGGCGTTTCCCCAACTTTGCCGCGCCCATCGAAGACATCCGCCGCGCTGCGGCATTGGCGCGCTTGGCACCGGGCAGCCCGCTGGTGCTTGCGCCCATGCTCCTCGACGGCTCTCCGGGCATCGGCAAGTCCCACTTCGCGAGGGAGGTCGCGGCAGCCTTGCGCGTTCCGATGCAGACGTTTTCGATGGCGCAGGCCACGGCGTCGTTCGGCTTGGGCGGATTGAACACGCAGTACGACAGTGGCGGTCCTGGCTACCTCGTGCGCAGCTTCGCCGACGGTGGCGTACCCGACCCTGTCGTCGTGGTCGACGAGTTGGATAAGGCGGCCGTCTTCTCCAGCCACGACCCGACGAGACCCTTGTACGAACTGCTGGAAGCAGGTACTGCAGCCCGCTTCGTCGATGACGGCCTGCGCATGCCGCTGAACCTCGGCGCCATCCGTTGGATCGCCACGTGCAACGATCCGGATCTGATCGCAGAGCCGTTGCGGTCGAGGTTCCTGCACTACGAGATCCAGCGGCCCACGCCAGCGCAAATGCGCGACATCGCGGCACGTGCCTACCGTGAAGTCGTCACGGCCGGCGCCTGGTCACGGCACTTCGACTCGGAACTTCCAGATGACGTCGCGGATGCGCTCGCCACCGGCGTGCCGCGTGATCTCGCGCGTACGCTGCGTGCCGCCCTCGGCGCGGCGGCCTTGGCTGGCCGCTCGACCATCCGCGTCGGCGACATGCCGTCGACGCGCTCCACCGCCCGCATGCGGATGGGATTCGCATGAGCGCGCAGGACGCGATGTCGTCGGACACGGCAACCGAGTCAAGCACCTACTGGTTCGAGTACGCCGCCACGACTGAAGACGCGATCACCATCGCGATGAACATCTATGGTGCGGTTCCACCGGGATGGCAGCGTCTGTGGCGAGACACGGTCCGTCAACTGCTGGCAGTTCGGACGCCCGCACGCGAACGGTCCCTGGGCAACCTGTTGCCGGACTTCGACACGGACTCACTCGACGTGACTATGCCCTTCGCGGACCGCGTGATGCTCGGCATCGCGCGTCGTTGCACGCAACGTTCGCGCTGCACCTGCCGCCAGTGCGGTCGACCCGGCCGGCCGCGATGGTTCAATGCGCACGAGGCGATGGTGCTGTGCCCACGCTGCGCCGCGCCCGAACTGCTGCGCCGTGCCATCGATGATCTGGTGCGCTATCCCGGACTCATCGCCGTCGGTGGTTGTGTCGACGGGCCTGAACGCGTCCCGGAAGTGCTGCGTCGCGCGTTCCGGCGCCGAGCCGAATACTTGGTGGCGAATGGCACATTGAGCGAGCCTTCCATGAAGCGTTCCACGCTGGATGCGTGGACCCGCGAACTGAAGTGCCTTCAGCGTTTTCTTCCGCCGTCCTGCATCCCCGTTCCGTAGCGCGATCAATCGCATCGACCGGCCTATCCGAGGGGCCTGAAATGAGCAGGGGGTAAACCGGCCGTTTCGGCCCACAAGCCGCCCTCTTCTCGGTACTGTTTCCTCTGGTCCATCGTGGCACCACGGCGCGATGGCCGGGGTGTCTGCGATGGCTTCGTATCCATCGATCAGGAACCTCCTATGCCCAACGCTACCGTCCACACCGCCGTCCCTATTCCACCGATGAAGCCCGTACTTGCGGGCGAACTCGACATCCTGCTGTCCGACGACACAAATGTGGTTGCGTCCGAGCCGTCCGTTGCCACTGCCGGCATCATCCTGCTGCTCGATCCGCACAGCATCGTCATTCCGAAAGACCCGAACCGCCTGCCTCGCGACCCTGAAGACGAGCGCGACCAGGAACTGCTGCGCGGCATCCTGGCTGGTGGTTGCAATCTCGTGCCCATCCAGGTGCGCCAGATCAACGTCGAGCCTAAACGCTATCAACTCGTCTCCGGCGAGCGGCGTCTGCTCGCGTGCATTGCCGCACGGTTACTGGTACGGGCCATGATCGTCACCTCGGACGAGCCGTCACATGACTGCCTTGACCGTCTGCGCGAGAACCTCGGTCGTGCGGACCTGAGCCCGTGGGAGTTCGGCCAGCAGGTTCGGCATGCGATGCAGGCAACGCAGATGTCCCAGACCGACCTGGCCACCACGCTCGGCGTCAGCCTCTCGAAAGTGAACCGAGCCTTCGACCTCAGCGACCTGCCGCAGCTGATGGTCTCCGCTTTCGCGTCGCCCAACGACATCCGGGTCAAAGACATCAAGCGGCTCAAGGATGCGTGGGCGACAGACCACGAAGCGGTAGGCCTGGAAGTTGCCAACATCCGCGAAGAAGGTGGCGCGCTCGCCGGCCCGAAGGTGATCGACAGGATCGAGAAGGCGGTGGCGGCGGCGAAGACGACAGTGGATGCTCCAAGCGAGCCCGAGGTTGCACCGTGCAAGCTGTCCCTGCAGGTTGAAGGAAAGGCCGAAATCGGCCACGCACAGCCGAACGCCGAGGGTGGCTTGGATGTGCACATCACGGCCCGGATGTCCGACCTGCAGCGCGCAACCATCGCGCGGCAGATCGTCAACATCGTGGACCTCGTGGTGCTGACGGAGCCGCAAGACAGGAAGACGGGCAGCACGGCCAGCAAGCGTCGCGCGCAAAGCGACGCCGCCAAGGCAGAAACCGCGCCGACAGCGCCAGCGTCACCCGCGCAGCCAGGAGCATGACCATGGCGCTGGGCTACGACAACGAAGAAAAAACCGAGGCCGAAGGGGCTTCAACGAAAACGAAGAACAACGATCGCGAAGCGTGCGCCAGCACATTACCGGACGGTGCGGAACATCACAGTAATCCTGCAACGTTCCGTCCGGTAATGTACGCCGCACCCCCTGGCTTGCCAGGGGGGCCGCGAAGCGGAGGCGCTGTGGTGTCGGAGTCTGCGGGTGGCCTAGTGTCCTGTCCCGTTAATTCGCAGGCACGATAGCTGCATGGTTTCGGGCCATCCTTGAGGTGCCGCCATGCCCAATGCAACGACCCGAACAGAAATTGCGCTTAGTGAAGTGGAGCGCGCGGAACTGACGTCCATGGCGCGATCACGTTCGCTGCCAGCGGCGTTGTCGCTCAGGGCGCGCATCGTGCTGACTTGCGAAGGCACAGATAAAGCCAGCACCGCGGTTGCGCAGGCTCTGGGGATCAGTCGTAGCACTGTCACCAAGTGGCGCGGGCGCTATGCGCGCCATCGCATTGCAGGGCTTTACGACGAGTTGCGCCCGGGTCGCCCCCGCACGGTAGATGACGAGCGTGTTGCTGAGTTGATTACCAAGACGTTGCACACCAAGCCTGCTGATGGGGGTACCCACTGGAGCACCCGCACGCTGGCCGCCGATACGGGCATCAGCAAGAGCACGGTGGCGCGCTATCTGCAGACCTTCAACCTCAAGCCGCACCGGGCCGACAGCTTCAAGCTGTCGACCGATCCGCTGTTCATCGAGAAGCTGCGCGACGTTGTGGGGCTGTACCTGAACCCACCTGACAACGCGCTGGTGCTGTGCGTGGACGAGAAGAGCCAATGCCAAGCTTTGGAGCGTACGCAGCCGATGCTGCCAATGGGGTTTGGCTATGTCGAAGGTGTCACGCACGACTACGTGCGCCACGGCACCACCACCTTGTTCGCGGCCCTGAACGTGATGAATGGCCAAGTGATCGCGCAGTGCCGGCCCCGGCATCGTCATCAAGAGTTCCTTGCCTTCCTGCGCGCCATCGACAAGGCAGTGCCCGACGAACTGGATGTGCACTGCATAGCTGATAACTACGCCAGCCACAAGCATCCAAAGGTGCGCGCTTGGTTGGCCGAGCGGCCTCGCTGGCACATGCACTTCGTTCCGACCTATTCAAGCTGGCTCAATCAGGTCGAGCGCTTCTTCTCGATCATCACCACGCGGGCAATCCGCCGTGGCTCGTTCACCAGCGTGAAGGATCTGATCAACAAGATCGACACATTCATCGCGAATTACAACCAGTCCTGCCAGCCGTTTACTTGGACAGCTACAGCAGACTCCATCCTCGAAAAACTCGCCAGACTATGCGGGCGAATTAACGGGACAGGACACTAGTCGGGGGCGTCGGTGCGCCAGCACCGGTGCCCTCGGGCGGGCCGGTCGCAGCAGGCGAAGCCTCAAGGCATGCGCAGCATGCCGCAGTCGAGGAGCCCACACCATGAAGCACATCGCGATCGAAGCTGCCTTCGCTTTCGCAAGGCTGCATTCGCCAACGAAGGACAACGCACTCGAAGCAACGAAAACGGTGCTCAGCGCTCTCGAAGCAGAACGGCAACGGCGGCACGCCACGTTGCCCAAAGCCTCGACGGTGGAGGACTACCGATGCAAGGTCATCCGCGTCGAAGAGGCGATGGAGGAATTCGACGGCGGCTGGGCGGAAAAGCTGACCATGGCCGTCGGACGGCTGTCCGGTGCCAAGCAGTCGTTCACGGCATACCGGTCGGCACTGCGTCACTTCGCCATCGAGGAGGTGAAGACCAGCGCAGGCGCCATCCAATCTGTCGGCCGCGACTTGTTCGGTTTGCTGCCCCAGATGCTCACGCGGCTGCAAGGGGAGATGCGGAGGTTGGCGCATCTGGTCAACCTGGACCGCGAGTCCTGTCTGGAAAGGGCAGGCGAGACGACGCGGACGCCCCAGCCGAAGTCGCGCATGCTCAAGTACCTTCCTGATGGTTGGCGCGAGCAGTTCCTGGACGCGGTGCAGTTCTCCGATCATGCGATGCCGTGCGCGCTGCTGAATGCGTGCGGATTGCGGCCGGTGGAATTGCAAAGCGGGGTGCAGTTGTCGCTAGTGTCCTGTCCCGTTAATTCGCCCGCATAGTCTGGCGAGTTTTTCGAGGATGGAGTCTGCTGTAGCTGTCCAAGTAAACGGCTGGCAGGACTGGTTGTAATTCGCGATGAATGTGTCGATCTTGTTGATCAGATCCTTCACGCTGGTGAACGAGCCACGGCGGATTGCCCGCGTGGTGATGATCGAGAAGAAGCGCTCGACCTGATTGAGCCAGCTTGAATAGGTCGGAACGAAGTGCATGTGCCAGCGAGGCCGCTCGGCCAACCAAGCGCGCACCTTTGGATGCTTGTGGCTGGCGTAGTTATCAGCTATGCAGTGCACATCCAGTTCGTCGGGCACTGCCTTGTCGATGGCGCGCAGGAAGGCAAGGAACTCTTGATGACGATGCCGGGGCCGGCACTGCGCGATCACTTGGCCATTCATCACGTTCAGGGCCGCGAACAAGGTGGTGGTGCCGTGGCGCACGTAGTCGTGCGTGACACCTTCGACATAGCCAAACCCCATTGGCAGCATCGGCTGCGTACGCTCCAAAGCTTGGCATTGGCTCTTCTCGTCCACGCACAGCACCAGCGCGTTGTCAGGTGGGTTCAGGTACAGCCCCACAACGTCGCGCAGCTTCTCGATGAACAGCGGATCGGTCGACAGCTTGAAGCTGTCGGCCCGGTGCGGCTTGAGGTTGAAGGTCTGCAGATAGCGCGCCACCGTGCTCTTGCTGATGCCCGTATCGGCGGCCAGCGTGCGGGTGCTCCAGTGGGTACCCCCATCAGCAGGCTTGGTGTGCAACGTCTTGGTAATCAACTCAGCAACACGCTCGTCATCTACCGTGCGGGGGCGACCCGGGCGCAACTCGTCGTAAAGCCCTGCAATGCGATGGCGCGCATAGCGCCCGCGCCACTTGGTGACAGTGCTACGACTGATCCCCAGAGCCTGCGCAACCGCGGTGCTGGCTTTATCTGTGCCTTCGCAAGTCAGCACGATGCGCGCCCTGAGCGACAACGCCGCTGGCAGCGAACGTGATCGCGCCATGGACGTCAGTTCCGCGCGCTCCACTTCACTAAGCGCAATTTCTGTTCGGGTCGTTGCATTGGGCATGGCGGCACCTCAAGGATGGCCCGAAACCATGCAGCTATCGTGCCTGCGAATTAACGGGACAGGACACTAGTGGAGAGCAACGTTCTGGTGCGGATCAATGGCGGTAAGGTCCGCGAGCACACGGGCCAGCCGTGGCGGCAATTCCAACTCACACGTGGCGTGTTCCCAGATTGGGCCTACGAGCAGGTGCGCGCGGCCGGCGGCATGACGGTGCACGCCGAGCCCGAGCCGCTGCGCAAGTTCATGGCACGCGTGTCCGAGAAGATGTTCCCGCGGCACAAGCCGCCCAGGCCGAGCGATGTGCTGCTGTCGCCCTACCTGTTCCGGCACGCTGTCGTCAGCGACATGCGGGCAGAGGACTGGGACGATGAGGACATCGCTGCGGTCATCGGCGAGAGCTCGGCGGCAACGGTGGCATGGTACGGGCTGAACTGGAATGCGGGTGGGCGCAGGTCGCACAAAGCGCGCGCCGTGGCAATCGTGCGGGACTCGGTGGAGACGGCACGGCCGGTCAGGCCGGTGGCGGAGAAGGAAATGCCGGACTTCATCAAGCGCAAGAGCCAGGGGCGCAAACGCGGCCCTGGTCGGGCGCCTTGACGCGTCGAATCGGACTATTTGCCGTTGTCGCCTGCAGCCACGAGTTGGCGTTCGAACTGCTGCACGAGCGCTGTGGTGATGCAGCCCAGAGCGGTGGCGATCTTAACGATCGCCACCAGATTTGGAACCCGCTCCCCGCGTTCGATCCGTCCCATGTGCGCACGCTCGATGGATGCCTCCATCGCCAATGCGAGTTGGGACATACCGTGGGCGGTGCGCATCTCGACGACCGCCTTGCCAAACGACGAGGCAACGACAGGATCGAATGTCGTCGACCCCAGGGGCCGACCCCTTGGAAGGTTGGCTGACATGTCGGTGAGGGTCGCTTTATGGGCATATAAAAACGACGCTTAATAAAACGCAAATCAGCTATATTCGATTTGTTGAAAACCAGAATGCGGTGGAGGAAAGTCGTGAGCTTCTGCAGTGCGATGCCAAGGCGACGCGAGGAATCGTGGGGTGGCGGGCGGTGAGTCAGCCCCTGCCAAGTAGTCCGCAGCCCGGCAGCGACGTCTTCTCGGAAGCGGCGCGCGCCGGCCTCACCGCGTTGAACGCGACGGCCCTCGTCGTCTGCACGACCGTCAGCGCAAGCCTGAGCCTGTACGCAGACTTGGCGGGACAGGCCGCGCAGTTCACTGGCTACGTCGCGCTCGCCGGCTGGCTATTGAGCATCGGGCTGGCCCTCTATCTCGCCGGAAAGAGTTCAGCAAGCGCGCGGTCGCGGAGCGTCACTGGCGCAGTCGCCCAGGGTCTGCGGATGGCCCGCGCTCGCCCAGGCTTTGCGTCCATCGTCCTGCTGCTGTCGCTTGGCGCGACATTCACTGTCTGGTCGCGCGCCCGTGCCGATCATGGCGGACTGCTGACCTCCATCGGATGGAATGCGAAGCGCGCTGCCGTCGCGGCGGAATCGGCAAGTGCCACTGCGGACGCAATCAAGGAGGACACGCAGGCGATCCGCGATGCCGTTGTGCGTCCGGCATCACCCGTCGAACTGCTGGCGCGCCAGGGTTTCAGCCTGGCACCACACGATGTCTGCCGTGCCATCACGCAAGGCAACCTCCAGGCAGCTCGCCTTTTCAAAGAGGCAGGCGTCACGGTCGCGAAGGTGTCGGTAGCCCTGGGCGGCGGGCAGTCGGCGTTCTGTCTGGAATCAACATTTCTGTCGGGCGGCAAGGATGGCGCCATCGGCGCGGCGCTCGACGCCTTGCCGATCGATTCGGACGATTTGCAGCGCTTGTACGTGATCCAGACATTCGGCGTGGGCAATGAAGGCGTGCTGCAGCCTTTGGCGCTGTTGCCAAAGGTCGACGTCAAGACGGCTGGCCGTACGCGGTTGAGCTCAGTGCGCGCGACACCGCTGATGCTGGCCGTTTGGGGCGGTGACGTGGCCTTGGTCGACGCCCTTTTGACGCAGGGTGCCAACGCAGATCAAGGTGGCCGGTACGACTTCGGCGTCGGATCGCAAATGTTGACCATCAGCGTATCGCCGCTCGCAGAAGCGCTGCGACTCGGCCGATTCGAGGTTGCGCAGCGCTTGAAGGCTGCTGGCGGGCGATCGACGACAGCACGCATCCCGTATTTCACATAGCTCGGGAGAACGTTCTTGGAGCGGCTCCGCGCATCGACCCCGTTCTCCACTTCATATCAACCAACGACAGAGAAAACAAGAAATGGCCATCGCGATTTTCACGGGCATTCTGAAGGAATTGGGGCCCAGCGTGCAGGAGGCGGGCGAGCGGTTCGGCTCGACTGTGTATTCATATATCGAACTCGGCGATGGGCAGATGCTGCGCAACGTCAGCGTAGTGGGCGGTCTCGATGGCAAGTTGGGTGCCGCGCTGGACAGCGGGGAGTCCGTCGAGCTGCACGTGATGCAAGGCGGGAAGAAGACCGATCTGCTGGTGGCAGTGAGGGGTGGCGATGGCAAGCTCTTCGCAACGGACCTCGGTGGCAGTTCGGTGATGGGCTACGCCATGGTGATGGGCATCATGATCCTCGGCTTGGGCTTGGTACCGCTGTTCGGCGTGGGGCTCGTTTTTTTGTGGGCCGGATGGCGCTCGTGGCACGGCATCCGGCTCGTCGATCTTGCACGCAAGCACGTGCGTGCGCTGCCCGGCGCGATTCTCGTATGACGAAGGCAACAGATGGCTCGGCCATTGCTGACGAAAGTTGTATTCGGCCCGACGCGCTGAGTGACGAGCGTGGCGCTGCGGCATCCGGCGCGGGAAGTCCACAAGCTTCACTTGACCAAGTCGAACTGAACACGGCCTTGCATTTGCGTCTTCTGCGAAATGGTGGCGTGCGCGCGTCGACCTATGCATCCGCGATGCAGACACTCGAAGAACTGCGTCGAAAGCGCAACCGCTGATCCAACCGGCGCAGACGTGCCCGATCAATACCGAAGCCACTAAACCTGACCGAGACATCACCATGCAGTTCACCGTGTACAGCGTTCTTGTGCCTCGCGCCGCCGCGCTCTCGTTCGGACTATTCACGCTGACCTGCGTTCACGCCGCAGATCCTGGACCGATCACCTACGACGGCTTGAAGAAGATCATCGGCCAAACGCAAGGCGACGTCGTCAAGACCTCCGCGCAGGTCGTAGGAAAGCCCATTTCGGTGAAGCTGAAGTCATCGAGCGATGCCTTGTTCGTGAATGCCAAGGACGGGATCTACTTCATTTGCGACAAGCGCCCGGCTTCGTTCAGGGGCGGCAGCGTGACGGCGATGGTGACGAAGTATGGGCTGACGCCCGACGGTGATGTATCCGTGGGGCTGGAGCGCTGCGACAGCAACCAGTAAAGGTCGGTTGCCTTTCGGCTTCTTCGAACGGGAACCTCGTCCGAGGAACGTTGAAATTCGAGGGGTGTTTCGCAGCGCAGTTCGCGTTTTTGGATACAAGACGGTGAGAAATTAGAGGCATCCAAACAACGCGTCCTGCGCAACGAGCCAATCATGACCCCGTGCAAAACCAGTCGAGTTGCTGGCGCAGGAGTTCATGGCTGTGGCCGACGGATGCAGTCTCTCCGCGACAAATGTCGTGAGCGCCGTCTTCGTGGCGGCGAGAAGAAGTTCGAGAACGCGGACGGTGTCGTCAGAGGGAGGGTCCCGTGATCCCCCCATTTCTCCTGGAGGCCGAAGTGGCTGCACTGACGAGTCCTCTCACACAGGCCGCAGCCCAGAAGCGCTTCTTGAAGCGTATCGGGGTGCCATTTGTTCCGGGCGCTGATGGTCGCCCGCTGGTCTCCCGCACCGCCGTGGGTGACCGATTGGCGCTGGGCGATCGACCGCCGTTGGGTGGCAACTCCGCAGCAGCACAGATCGTTGTGGCCGGAAGCCAGGAGCCAAACAGGGACGCGCTGCTGGCGCGGCTCGCATCACGAAAAAAGAAAGGGGCGAAGGCAGATGGGAAGACCGCGTAAAAATCCTGAGCAAGGGCTGCCCAAGCGACTGACGCTCAAGTCAGGGCAGTTCTATTACATCCATGCCCCAGATCAAGAAGGCAAGCAGCGCTGGGAGGGGCTGGGCGCCGACCTGGAGGCGGCAAAGGCCATCGCCGCCGGTTACAACGACGGTGCCTCGGTGCGCGGGACGATGGCCTGGTGGATGGACGAGTGGTTGAAGTTCATGGAGGGCCAGGTGGCAAAGGGACTCAACAAGCCCCGGACGCTCAAGGACTACAAGAAGGCCGTGCCGTTGCTCAAGGACTTCTTCGGCACCATGATCCCGCGGTCTGTGGAGGCGCCCCATGTCGCTGAGTACCTGGCCATCGGTGCAGCCGAGGAGAGGCCGGTTCAGGCCAATCGCGACAAGGCCGCGTTGAGTTCCTGCATGAGTTGGATGATTCTGCAGACGGGCAGCGGAATCAAAGGAAACGTCTGCCTCCAAGTCCCGCGAAACCCAGAGACCGAGCGTGATCGCTACATCTCGGATGCCGAATACAACGCGGTCTACGACGTCGCCTCAGCGCCGGTGCGGGCATGGATGGAACTGATGTACCGGACGCTCCAGCGCCCGGCTGACATCCTGACGTGGACGAAGGCCAACATCATCGAAGAAGGCGGCCAACGAATTCTGTCGTTCCGGCAGTCCAAAACCGGTGCCAGGCTGAAGATCCTGGTGACTGCGACGCTCCAGCGCTGCTTCGACGAAATGGCGGCCGCGCGCGCCGCACAGAAGCGCAAGGTGACGTCGATGTACCTCATCTGCACCCGCGACGGGCACCCTTACACGCAGATGGGCCTGAGCTCCATGGCACGGCGCCACATCGCTGCCTGCAAGATCGCCGACTTCGCGCCGTACGACGCCAAAGCCAAAGGGGCGACTGACATGTATCAGGGTGGCGTGCCGCTCGAAGAGATCTCGGCGCTCTGCGGCCACGACAGCGTCACGACAACCGAAAAGTACATCAAGCGGCACTTGACCAAGGTCATCGCGCCCAACGATCGACAGCCCGAACGGACCGAGAAGGCAGCCTGACAGTCAGCCGCGTATTAGAAAGCGGGGGACGAAGTATTAGAAGGCAAGAAAAAAGCACTTAGGCTTGTGACCTAAGTGCTTGATTCTTCTTAATTTTTGGTGGGCCCTGAGTGACTCGAACACTCGACCTACGGATTAAGAGTCCGCTGCTCTACCAACTGAGCTAAGAACCCACTTTCTGAAAAGTTGTCTGCATCGCTGCAGAGCCTCGAATTATGCACCAAGATTTGAGGCGTCTGCAAGTCCCGCAGAAAAAATTGCCGTCATCACGTGCTGATCGCCGGCCGTCCGGCGGTCTTTCACATGAGCAGATGCTCGCCCGCGTTGTCGCCGCCCAGGATCACGTAGTTCACCTTCCGGATGTCCATCAGCTTGCGGCCGCCGGAGTAGCTGATGGAGCTTTGCACGTCCTGCTCCATCTCCACCAGCGTGCTGGCCAGCGTGCCCTTGATGGGCTCAAGGATGCGCTTGCCCTCCACGTGCTTGTACTCGCCCTTGTTGAAGTCGCTGGCCGAGCCGTAGTACTCCTTGAACAGCGCGCCGTCCACTTCCACCGTCTGGCCCGGGGACTCTTCATGGCCGGCGAACAGCGAGCCGATCATGACCATGGTCGCGCCGAAGCGGATGCTCTTGGCGATGTCGCCATGGTCGCGGATGCCGCCGTCCGCGATGATGGGCCGGGTGGCCACGCGCGCGCACCATTTGAGCGCCGACAGCTGCCAGCCCCCGGTGCCGAAGCCGGTCTTGAGCTTGGTGATGCACACCTTGCCCGGGCCGATGCCCACCTTGGTCGCATCGGCACCCCAGTTTTCCAGGTCGATGATGGCCTCGGGCGTGCCGACGTTGCCGGCGATGACGAACGCGCCGGGCAGCTTGTCCTTGAGGTAGCCGATCATGTTCTTGACCGTGTCGGCGTGGCCGTGGGCGATGTCGATGGTGACGTACTCGGGCACGAGGCCGGCGGCGGCCAGCTGGTCCACGGTGTCGTAGTCGGGCTGCTTCACGCCCAGCGAGATGGAGGCGAAGCACCCCGCCGCTTGCATGTCGCGCACGAACTGCACGTTGTCCAGATCGAAGCGGTGCATGACGTAGAAGTAGCCGTTCTGCGCCATCCAGCGGCAGATTTTCTCGTCCACCACCGTTTTCATGTTGGCCGGCACCACGGGCAGGCGGAAGCTGCGCTGGCCCAGCGTCACGCTGGCGTCGCACTCGGAGCGGCTTTCCACGCGGCATTTGCGCGGCAGCAGCAGGACGTTGTCGTAGTCGAAGATTTCCATCAGATTTCCAAGCTCCATTGAAGGACGCGGCGGAAGGATTTCCGCCACGGTGGGCGCTTGGCTTGCTGACCGGCTCTGCGGGTGCCGCCGCAATGGACGGCACCGGACCCTGCTGTGCGCAGGCACAAAAAAACCGGGCGTCAAGAAACTTGGGCCCGGTGACTGATTCTACCCGCCGCTCAAGACCCTGCTGCGCAGCGGGACTGCGCCGCGGCCACGATGCGGCCCTGCGCATCCTGCAGCCAGCCGGCGACGAACAGGCGCTCGGCATCGGTACCTTCCGGGGTTCGCATGGAGCGGTTGTCGATCCAGGCGGATTGCTCCTTTTTCGATAGCGGGATGCCGGCGTTCCAATTGCCCTGGAGGGCATTTCGAACCACATACCGTTCGACCGGTGTCCCTGCGGTGCCCGCAGGCACCCTCTCCACCAGCACCAGCGTGTACGCGTAGCGGCCCGCCGGCAGCAGACTGCGGGGCGCGGGCTGGAAGGCGATGCCCGTGCCGAGGTAGTCGTTCATCGCCAGGCCGTTGGCCACGCGCAGCCGGCCGGGCAGGGGCTGCACCTCGGCGGTGTGGGTGTCTGAAAATGACGGCACGCCGCGGCCGAGGTCCTGCAGTCGCTGCAGGGCATCGCGCGTGGCGGCGGCGGACAGGGGGGCATCGTCCGCCAACCCACCGGGCACGATCCAGTCGAGCACCAGTGCACTGGCGCCGGGCGCGTGCGCAGGCGGCCCGGCCCAGCACGATTCGCAGTCGGCGTTGATGAAGCGTTCGTACAGCGCCACGGGCTGCGCCACGCCGTCGCTGGAACAGGACGCCTGGGCCTGGGCCAGCAGCGGGGCGCCGCCGAAGGTGGCCAGCAAGGCTAGGGCGGTCAGGGAGTGAAGGGGTGGGCGCATGGGCAGCGGAGCAGCGGCAGTGGTGTTGCGCGCCATGTTCCCACAGATGCGCCGGGCTCGGGTGCAGCCCGCGCATGTGGCGCCCCGGTCCCGAAGCGCCGTGGGCGGGGCGGGAGGCCGGGTCTGCGGCCTACTCGGGCTTGACGTTGGCGCGGCGCACCACGTCGCCGTAGGCCACCAGGCGCTCGGCCATCATCTTCTCGAAGCCGGCCGGTGCCATGTCTTCCGGCGCGATCACGCCGCGGCCGCGCAGGTTCTCCAGCATGGAGGGTTCTGTGGCCGCCGTGCGGATGGCCTTGTGCAGCGTGGCCACGATGGCGGGCGGCGTGTTGGCGGGCGCGGCGATGCCGGTCCACGACGTCTGGTTGAGCGGGGCCTGGCCCAGTTCGGCGAAGGTGGGCACGTCGGGCAGTTGCGGCAGGCGCTGGGGCGACGCCACGGCCAGCGCGCGCAGCTTGCCGGCCTGGATGTGCGGCAGGAAGATGACCAGGTTGTCGAGCGTGAACTGCACCTCGTTGGCCAGCACGGCGGTGATGAGCGGAGAGCCGCCGCGGTAGGGCACGTGCACGGCCTGCGTGCCGATGGCCAGCTGCATCATTTCGACATTGAGCTGTCCCATGCTGCCAGCGCCGGCGCTGCAGAAGTTGAGCTGGCCCGGGCGCTGCTTGGCGTAGGCCACGAACTCGGCGAAGGTCTTCACCGGCAGGCTGGGGTGCACGACGAGCACGTTGGGCTGGCGGCCCAGGATGGCGATGTTGTCGAAGTCCTTGATGGGGTCATAGCCCAGGTTGGGCTGCACGAGCGGATTGGCCAGGTGGCTGCTTTGCGACGAGACCACGAGCGTGTAGCCGTCGGCCTTGGAACGGGCCACGAACTGCGCGCCGATCGATCCGCCCGCGCCGGGCTTGTTGTCGATGACCATGGGCACGCCCAGGATGCGGCCGAGCGGCTCGGCGTATTGCCGCGCCATCACGTCCACCGAGCCGCCGGGCGGGAAGGGCACGACAAGCGTGATCGGGCGCGCGGGGTAGGTCTCTGCCGCGTGGCTGTCCACGGCGGGCAGGCCGGCCAGGCCCAGCCCGAGGCTGGAGGCCAGGATCTGGCGGCGGGTCAAGTGGCAGGCGTCAGGCGAGGAAGGGGCGGTGCGAACAGGCATGGCAGGGGCAATGGCAAATGAAAAGACAAAGGTGGAAAACAGGGCGCGGCCTGGCCCGCCGTCAGCCCAGCGCGAGCAGGGTGAGGGCCAGCGCCTGGGCCCGTGGCACGAAGGTGGTCAGGTCGCAGAACTCGCGCTCGCTGTGGGCGTATCCGCCCACCGGGCCCAGCGCGCACAGCGATGGGATGCCCATCGACGAGGTGATGCCGCTGTCGGCGGCCCCGCCGGTGAATTCGCCCTCGACCGCGAAGCCGACCTGCGCCGCGCTGCGCTGGTAGGCGGCCAGCAGGTCGGCCGGGGTTTTGGCCATGGGCAGCGTGCCCGTCTGCTCCACGATGCGGCCGCTGGTGCGGGGCAGCGATTCTTCTTCGATCACCGCGCGGATGCGGGCCAGCACGGCCTCGAGGTCGTTCTCGGCCGTGTAGCGCAGGTCCAGATGGGCCCGTGCCAGCGGCGCGACCACGTTGGAGGCCATGCCGCCCTGGATGAAGCCGACGTTGAGCGTCACGCCCGGCTCGCAGCCGTTGAGCGCGTGCAGTGCCACCGTCTTGCGCGCCAGGGCCTCGATGGCGCTGGCCCCTTGCGCGGGGTTGATGCCCGCATGCGCGGCCACGCCCTGCACCTCGAAATCGATGCGGTACGAGCCCTTGCGCTCGACCACCACGTTGCCCGTGATGCGGCCGGGCTCGGCGTTGAGCACGGCACGCGCGCCCTGGGAGATTTCGCGGATCACCGTGCGGCAGGCGGGCGAGCCCACTTCTTCGTCGCATGAGAAGAACAGGTGCACGGGCGAGGCGTTGCCGCCGAACCGGGCCAGCGCCTCGGCCACGAAGACGTTCATGACCAGGCCGGATTTCATGTCCGCCACGCCGGGCCCGAAGGCCTTGCCGGCCTCCACCCGCCAGGGGCGCTCGGCGGCCGTGCCCAGGGGGAACACCGTGTCCATGTGGCCCATGAGTTGCAGGTGGCCTGCGGCCGCTGGGTTGCTGCCCGGAATGCGGGCCAGCAGGCATTCGCCCCAGCCCGGCTGCGGCAGGGTCTGCACGGCGATGCCAGCCGCTTCCAGCCGCCCGCGCAGCAGGGCTGCGACCTGCTGCACGCCTGCCACATGGCCGCTGCCGCTGTCGGTGTCCACCACCTGCCGCAGCAGATCGAACATGGCACTTTCCTGCGAGGCCAGCCAGGCCAGCAGGGGTTGCGCAGCCGGCGGCAGGGCCTGGCCGGTGGCAGGGGAGGCGGCTTCGATGGGGGTGGTCATGGGCATCGCGAGTGAAATGAATATTTCAATAATCATATATTCATGAAACAGTCATTGCAATGTGCTCGCGGTGCTTCGCCATGCGGGGCTGCGCTGGATTACCCTCACCCATCCCCGTCGACTTCCCCATCCCTGCCATGCTCCTGACCGAACGGCTCGTCCTCCACGCTCCCACACTGACGGCCAGCGAACGTGCGCTGGCGGACGACCTGCAGCGCCACTACCCCGATGGATTGCTCGACTCGGCCAGCGCCATGGCCGCGCGCGCGGGCACCAGCGCCTCCACCGTGGTGCGGCTGTTCGCCAAGCTGGGCTATGCCAGCCTGGCCGAGGTGCGCCGCGAAGCCCGCAGCGAGGTGACCGTGCTGCTGCAGACGCCCGCCCAGCGCACGCGCGCCACCATCGGCAGCGACCGCACCCTGGCCGAGTGCGTGGACGATGCGCTGCTGCACGACCAGCACAACCTCACCGCCACCCGGCAGGGCCTGGACATGGGCGTGTTCGGGGCGGTGGTGCAGGCCATCAGCGGCTGCCAGGGGCGCGTCTTCGTGATGGCCGAGAAGAACAGCGTGCCGGTCTCCTCCTACCTCACCACTCACCTGAACATGTGCCGGCCGCAGGTGCTGGAACTGGGAGCGGGCGCGCCCTTCGCGGTGGACCGGCTGCTGTGGACCGAGCCGCAGGACGTGCTGCTGGTGTTCACCATCCGCCGCTATTCCAACGGCGCGCTGCTGGCCGCGCAGCATTTCCGGCAGCAGGGGTGCACCGTGGTGGCGATCACCGACAGCGCGGCGGCGCCCATCGTGGCCTGCGCCCACCACAGCCTGCTGGTGGGCACGGCCAACGCGTCCCCGTTCGACTCCTACACCGCCGCGTTCTTCCTGTGCAACGCGCTGGTGTCCGCCGTGGCGCAGCAGCGGCATGGCGAGGTGGCGCAGACCCTGCAGCGCCGCGACGCGCTGTGGAAGGACTTCGAGGCCGACGCGGTGGACGGCCTGCGCCGCATGCCGCCGCACCCGGCCCGCCCGCGCAGCGGGGGGTAGCGCCGAGCAGCCCCACGGCGGAGGGCGGCCGGTGGAGGTTCCTACAATGGCGCCATGCTCCCACACGACCTGTTTTCCGGCGCGCCAGCGCCTTTCGGTGCTGGCGACGCCGGCCCCGCGCCCCAGTCCGATGCCGCCTCGCCCCTGCTGCAGAACCTGAACGACGAGCAACTGGCCGCGGTCACGCTGCCGGCCGGGCACGCCCTGATCCTCGCGGGCGCAGGCTCGGGCAAGACCCGGGTGCTCACCACCCGCATCGCCTGGCTGCTGCAGAACGGCTACGCCACGCCCGGCGGCATCCTGGCCGTCACCTTCACCAACAAGGCCGCCAAGGAGATGGTCCTGCGCCTGTCGGCCATGCTGCCGGTGAACGTGCGCGGCATGTGGATCGGCACCTTCCACGGGCTGTGCAACCGCCTGCTGCGGGCGCACTACAAGCTGGCCGGCCTGCCGCAGGCCTTCCAGATCCTGGACACGCAGGACCAGCTTTCGGCCGTCAAGCGGCTGTGCAAGCAGTTCAACATCGACGAGGAGCGCTTTCCCCCGAAGCAGGTGCAGTACTTCATCAGCGGCTGCAAGGAAGAGGGCCTGCGCCCGGGCGACGTGGACGCACGCGATGCCGATGCCCGCAAGAAGGTCGAGCTGTACCAGCTGTACGAAGAGCAGTGCCAGCGCGAGGGCGTGGTCGATTTCGGCGAACTGATGCTGCGCAGCTACGAACTGTTGCGCGACAACGATCCGGTGCGCGCGCATTACCAGCGGCGCTTCCAGCACATCCTGGTGGACGAGTTCCAGGACACCAACAAGCTGCAGTACGCCTGGCTCAAGCAGCTCGCGGGCGACGTGGCGGACGGCCAGTTCCAGCCGCGCGGCAGCGTGATCGCCGTGGGCGACGACGACCAGAGCATCTATGCCTTTCGCGGTGCGCGCGTGGGCAACATGGCCGACTTCGTGCGCGAGTTCGACGTGCAGCGCCAGATCAAGCTGGAGCAGAACTACCGCAGCTACAGCAACATCCTCGATTCGGCCAACGCCCTCATCAGCCACAACAGCAAGCGCCTGGGCAAGAACCTGCGCACCACGCAGGGCCCCGGCGAGCCGGTGCGCGTGTTCGAGGCCACCACCGACCTAGCCGAGGCGCAGTGGATGGTGGAGGAGATCCGCCAGCTCGTGCGCAGCGATGGTTTCGAACGCAAGGAAGTGGCCGTGCTCTACCGCAGCAATGCGCAGAGCCGGGTGATCGAGTCGGCCCTGTTCAATGCCGCGGTGCCTTACCGCGTGTACGGCGGCCTGCGCTTCTTCGAGCGGGCCGAAATCAAGCACGCGCTGGCCTACCTGCGCGTGCTGGAGAACCCGCACGACGACACGAGCTTTCTGCGCGTGGTCAATTTCCCGCCGCGCGGCATCGGCGCGCGCACGGTCGAGGTGCTGCAGGACGCGGCGCGCAGCGCGGGCTGCTCGCTGCACGATGCCGTCACTGCGGTGCCGGGCAAGGCCGGCGCCAACCTGGGCAGCTTCGTCGCCCTGGTCGACGTGCTGCGCGAGCAGACGCAGGGCATGACCCTGCGCGGCATCATCGAGCAGATGCTGGAGTCGAGCGGCCTGCTGGAGCACTTCCGCTCCGAAAAGGAAGGCGCCGACCGCATCGAAAACCTGCAGGAACTGGTGAACGCGGCCGAGAGCTTCGTCACGCAGGAGGGCTTCGGTCGCGATGCCATCGCGCTGCCGGTGGACGAGCACGGCACGCCGCTCACGCAAAGCCCGGCGAGCCAGGGCCTGGACCCGTCGCTGCCCACGACCGACGAGCCGCTGCCCAGCGGCGTGGCGGGCATCGTGGACACCGATACCGGCGAGACACTCTCGCCCCTGGCCGCCTTCCTGACCCACGCGGCGCTGGAGGCGGGCGACAACCAGGCGCAGGCCGGCCAGGATGCCGTGCAGCTCATGACCGTGCACGCCTCCAAGGGCCTGGAATTCGACGCCGTGTTCATCGGCGGCATGGAAGAGGGCCTGTTCCCCCACGAGAACGCGATGAGCGACCGCGAAGGGCTGGAGGAAGAGCGGCGCCTGATGTACGTGGCCATCACCCGCGCGCGAAAGCGCCTGTACCTGAGCCATTCGCAGACCCGGCTGCTGCACGGCCAGACGCGCTACAACATCAAGAGCCGGTTTTTCGACGAACTGCCCGAAGCCGCGCTGAAATGGATCACACCCAAGCAGCAGGGGTTCGGCACGTTTGCTCCTAATTCAGGAGCGGGCGGTGCATATGGATCTAACGCGAGAGGCGGATTTGGATCCAAGTCGGAATCGTTCGCCAGCCCGCCGGTCCCGGTGCAGAAGGCCGCGCCGTCGCACGGGCTGCGCGTGGGGCTGGGCGTGTTCCACACCAAGTTCGGCGAGGGCAAGGTGCTGGCGCTGGAGGGCACCGGCGACGATGCGCGCGCCCAGGTGAACTTTCCCCGGCATGGCACCAAATGGCTGGCGCTGTCGGTGGCCAAGCTGACCGTGGTGGATTGATTGCGCACCATGGGGCGGGCCAGCATGCGCTGCCCCGCGGCGTGCCTCAATTTCGCGCCGGAAAGGTCCCTACGAGCGCGATGATGAAGTTGAGGGAGAGATAAGGCTGCATGTTCTCGTGCGGCACGCTGTTTCCGGCCAGCCCCGTCGTAATGCCGGCCAGGTTGCCGTCGGGGGCCTGGTTGGTGTATTGGTTGTCGCGCCGGTCGGAAGCGGCCAGATACCGGCCGTTGGGCGCTGCCGAGTTGCCCGCGCCGCTGTTCACCGCCACGGTCGTGGTGTGGTTGTGCATCGGCATGTTGTTGATGTTGAGCGTGACGCTCTCCTGCCCGCCCATCTGCCCCTGGCTGTAGAAGCTTCCGCCAGGCAATTGGCCCATGCCCAGCGGTATACGGCCGCGCAGATCGGGCAGCGCAAAGGTGGTCTGGCCATTGCCGCCGTAGGTGGTGCCCAGCAGCGAGAACAATGCGCTGTTGCTGGAGATCGCCAGCAGCTGGCCCCAGCAGAAAGCCCAGTTTCGGGGCGCGTAGTTGCCTGCGAACACGGAGATTTCACCGAGGAATGGGTCTGCAGCCATGATGTTCTTCCATTAAGTCACGAGATAAGGGGTGGCCCAGCCGCTGCAGCCGGGGGCTCCGAGCGGTGCCGGGGTGCCGCGCGTGGCCCATGCCAGCTCGGTGGCAACGCCCGTTGCGGGCGTGCCGCCGCGAAGCCAGTGGGTGCCGTTGCGCTCGCCGCTCACCAGATCGTGGGGCTGGACGCCGCGGGGGCCATTGTCCGGGGCCGCACACAGGAGGGCCAGTTGTTCAACCCCCGCGCCGTTGCTCTGCCACTGCGCGAAGCGCTGCCCGGCCTCGAAGCCGAGCAGGGCCGGGCCGCTCAGGTCCGTTAGCGAACCGGCGCCCCGAGGCGTGCAACGGGCGGCGATCGACCGGCAGGCATCGGACCCGGCGTTCCAGGAGGCCACGCTGGCCCAGCCTCTCGGCAGCGCCTGGACAGCGTCCGCCGGCCCTTGCGAAAAGAGGGTGCCCACCACGGGGGGCGGGCTGTGCGGCTGCAACTGGCTCCACTGCCGCTGAAAGCGCAAGGCCTGCGCGCCGGAATACAGGCCCACCACGAAGTCGGCGCGGGCGGAATGCCAGGCCGAACGCAAGCCGGCGAACTCGTCGGAGCCGTCGGGCAGGCCGGAGACGTGCACTGCGGACACCGTGCCGCCTGCGGCCTCGAACGCGCGGCGAAATTCATGCGGAAAGTCGTAGCCGCTTTCCAGAAAGCCCATGCACAGCAGGGCGCGGCTGCCCCAGCGCCGCGGGGCTTCCTGCCCCAGCACCGCGCAGGACTGCCACAGCCCCAACGTGTGCGCAATCAGCCACGGCGAGCGGGCGGCCAGCCGTGTGGGCAGCCGGTCGGCCCCCGTGTCGCTGGCCAGAAAAGGCACCTGGTTCGCTTCCAGGAGCGGCACCAGATCCCGGGCCGACTGCATCGGCAGCCATCCTGCCAGCGCGTCGACCGCACCGGATCCGACGGCGTCACGCGCCTGCCGCAGCGCGGCCTGGGGACTGCGCCCGTAGGGCAGCGGCAGCCAACGCGGGGGGTGTTCCGAGGCGTCGGCGCCCGCTTCCAGGCCGGCCAGGAACTCCGCGGAAAGGGTGGGGTAGCGCGACGATTCCGGCAGCAGGACGCCGACCGTCCGCCGGATGCCGTGTCGTGCCGGGTCCGTCGGCGTTGCCAGGGCCGGCGCGGCGGCGCAGGCCACGGTCGCTGCCGTGGACACGGAGGCGCCCAGGAAGCCACGTCGGCCGAGTCGCGCAGGGGAGGGGGGCGAAAAAGTCATTGCGTGGTCAACCGGCTTCAAGGGCTTCGGAAGGGGTTCCGCCGGCGTGCATGGAAGCCTTACCTGCCGCCGCGCGCATGGCTTCCAAAGCGCGGTAGTGGGGATCGATCCATTGCATGGCCAGTTCGTGCAGGCGAGGCGAAGCCTGGCTGCGCTTGCGCTGCGCGTCGGGTGCGAACGGGTGGTTGGGGTGCTTCGCATGGACAGCGAAGGTGAGTTCGGCCTGCTCGGTGGCCGCAGCGTCGAGCGCCATGCCGAAATGCGGCGCGACCTCCGTGAGGATGGCCGATGGAAGCTGCCGGTAGTCGAGCAGCAGCGTGCGCTCCGGCCGGAACTGCTGCACCATGGTTTCGTAGAGTGCGCCCAGGCTGCGGGCGCAATAGGCTTCGGGCCCCATGTGCAAGGCATCGTCGAACGCGATGCCGGCGGGGTTGACGCCGAGGGGCCCGCCCGCGATCAGGTAGGCCGCGCGCTGCTGCAATTGGGACACCAGCACTTCCAGCGGGTCCCGGTACAGGAAAAGCCATGGGGTGTCGGGCCAGGCTTGCGCGATCTGGTCCGCATAGCCTGTGGCCCAGCAATCGCATTTGATGACGAGGTGGCTGCGCCTTGCCCCGTGGCCCGGCCGCAGCGGCTGCGACCAGGCGCTGGCCACCGCCCTGGCCGCGGGAACCGCCAGTGCCCGATCCATGCCGGGCAGCAGGGAGTTCGCGCGCATCAGATCGTCCAGCAGTGGAGGCTCCGATAGGGTGACGTGGCTGTCCAGCGCCGCGAAGGCCTGCGTCACGAGCGTCGAGCCGCAGCGCGACACGTGAAAGACGATGCCCGAGGGCGCCAGGCCTGGCGAAGCCTGCGCCCAGTCGAGCAGATCGGACAGCGGTGTCTGCCGGCGAAACCCCTGGTGGAAGGGGTGATGCATCGCATCCTGCACCCCGTCCGAGAAGAAGGGTGCGCGCGTGACCTCGGGCGGCGCGCGCATCCAGTCCACCAGCGTCTCTCCGCCGGCCCCCGGGTAGATGCGGATGGGCGACCAGCCCTCGAAATTCAGACGACCCATTGCTGCATCCATGCCTGCCGCCCGGAGGCCATGGCGGACAGGACTTCCGCCTCGGTGAAGGCCCATCCACGGGCCTGGCCCAGTTCCATGCAGGCCTGCGCGAATGCCTCCCGCGAGTGGATGCCCAGCAGGCGGTCCTGCAGCGCCGGTTCGTCGAAGACCTGTTCCCGAAACCGCGCGAACCGCCACTGCGGGTCCTGTTCGGGCGGGTAGGGCCGCCCGGTATCGCCCGCGGCGATGGCTTGGCGCAGGCGGGGCGTCGCCTCGCAATCCACCACCAGGTGCAGCCGCTCGACCGTGCCCCGGTTGCAAACCCGGTGCGGCAGGGAGAAATCGGCATACCACCACTCGCCCGTGCGCATGGGCACCCGCTGGCCACCCACATGGAAAAAGACTTCGTCATGCGTCTGCAGCGGCAGGTGCAAACGCACCTCGCCATCGCGCAGCCCCACGCCGGCATCGGCGTGTTCCAGGATGGTGCCACCGGGCGCCAGGCGCAGCACGCGCACCGATTTGAGCGGCGCGCCTTCCGTGATGCCGGCCACCAGGGTCCGAATGGCGGGGCATTGCGCCATCGTGGCTTCGTCCTGGAAGAAGTCCGCGGCGAACTCGCCTGGCGCGGCAGGCGGCGGCGAGCGGGACGTGCTGCGCAGGGCCGCCACGTGCCAGCCGCCGTTGTGCTTCGCCAGATTGAAATGCGGGCCCCAGAGGCTGTCCGGCAATGCATGGACCTCTTGCAGCGCCGCAGCCACTTCGGCCATGCCGTGCGCCAGCCGCCGCATGGGCGGGAAGTCGTTGGGCGCAAGGGGTGCCACGGTGGGCTGGGCGGTCATGGGGCGATGCGGGCCGTGGGTGAAGCCAGCGCCGTTACTGGGCGCAGATCGCGTAGGCCGTGCAGCTTTGCAGGTCCGAGCGATAGGAGTTGAGGGCGCGGATCGTCCAACCGAAGGTGCCCGCATTGCCGCCGCAATTGGCCACCGGGCGGCTCTCGCCCAGATAGACGCCGATGTCCTCGGGCGATGTCTGGCCGGTGCTTGCGGAATGGCCGCCGCCCAGCACCTTCTCGCCCGCATTGCAGCAGGAGGTGACGGCGCAGGCCTGTGCATTCACCGGTTGCAGCGTGATCTCGCGCACGGTGACTCCCGTGCTCACCGAGCCTGCCGCGCCGGTCGGGCCCGCAGGGCCGGTGCCACCGGTGGAGCCTGTGGCGCCCGTGGCGCCTGCCGATCCCGTGGGGCCCGTGGGCCCGGCCACTCCCGCGCTGCCCGTGGGGCCGAGGGCCCCCGTCGCTCCGGTGGTGCCCGTGGGTCCTGTCACGCCGGTCGCCCCGGTGGGCCCGGCACTGCCTGTGGCCCCGGTGGCGCCGGATAGGCCGGTGGTCCCTGTCGGGCCGGCGATGCCCGTGGGGCCGGTCGGACCCGCGATGCCGGTCGCCCCGGTGGCGCCAGCCGGGCCTGTAGCGCCCGTGGCACCTGTCGCGCCGGTGGCCCCCACCACGCCCGCACAGTTGCCGAGGGCGCCTCCGGGGCCATGGCACACCGGCGTCGCCTGCGACGGCGCCGACGCCAGTCCGGGCACCGTCACGGAGCCTGACGCCTCGTCCACGCGCAGGCGGATCTGGGTTTTGTCGGTGTTGGTCACCGTGAAGCCGCCATTGGGCGGCGGTGCAAGCACGATGTCCGCCGCCATCACTGCATGGCAGTGCAGGGCCCCAGCCACCAGGGCCGCGATCAGGTGTTTGCGTTGCGGAGGAAGAAAGGACATGGGCACCCCGTGATAACCGGCGGAGTGTAAGGAAAAGTCCTAAATTTTTGCCATTTTGTAATGAGTTCGATAGTTTTTATTTTTGGTGTTCCGCGATGCAACATCTCTCAAGAGGGCGTGTGCAGGGTTTACCCGGTGATGTACCAGTGGTTGTCCACACGCGCTTTGGCCAAGCCGCTGCGGTGGAGATGGGGCTGCGGTGCGGCGCCGCGGGCGTCTTCGAGGGTGTGGTCCAGTCCGGCAGCCCAGAGCGCGGTGCCGTTCACGGCGAGTGCGCAGACCTCGGGCAACGCCACCAGGCGCTGCCATTCCCCTTGTGGGCTGAAGGTGGCGATGCCCTGGGCGCGAGGGCAGCTCACGGCCCATCCCTCGGGGGTGGCGGCGATGCTGCCGCCATACCCCCGCAAACCGCCTTGCAAAACGCCCTGTGGACCGCCGGGTCCCTGCGCGGGGACGGGCGCGGTGGCCCGCAACGCCTTGCCATCAAAGAGCGCCAGCACGGGCGCCGCCTCCCGGTCCGGCTGGCCGTCGTGCTCGGCTTGCAGGGCGATGCCCAGCACGCGGCCATCGGCGCTCCAGGCCAGGTGCCGAAGGCTCAGCCGCCGGTCGTCCAGCCGCCATTGGCCCAGCACGTCGCCGGTGCGGCCATGCAGCCGTACGACGGACGAGTCCATGGTCTCCAGCGCGCGTTTCACGCGGCCGGTCTCCGGCGCGGTGGGCACGCCGCCGTTGGCGACGATCAAGGTGGGCGCGCCATCGGCGAGCGTGTGGCGGTCCCAGATGAGTTCGTGCGCGTCGATGCCCTGCGTGGGCCATTCGCTCACCGCCTCCAGCCGCTCGGCGCTGCGCTGCACGACGAGGCTCTGGCCGGTGTCGGCATCGGTCTCGGTCGTGTAGAGCAGGCGTCCGTCCGGCGATGCGATCACGTGGCCGTTGAACGAGCGGGTGCCGTCCGTCCACTGCCAGACGGGTTCGCGCGGGGTGCCTGGCCACCAGCGCACCAGCCAGTCGCCGGGCCGGCGCGACGCCGCCACGATGCTGCCGTCCGGCAGGGGGCACAGGCCGTGGGCACGGGTGGGAATGTCCAGGGTGTGCGTTGCGCGCAGCGGTGCGTCCTGGCCGGGCCGGGCCTGCAGCACACCGATGCGGTAGCTGCCGTCTTCCTGTTGCCATGCCGCTGCCAGGCGCAGTGAGCCCGCGGCGGCGGCCGGGCCGGCCCAGGCGGCGGCCAGCGGCACGGCCAGCCCCAGGCCTGCGCCGAGCCGCAGCGCCTGCCGGCGCGACAGCGGTGCCGAGGCGGCAGGGATGCGTTCCGGTCGCTTGGTTGGCATGGCGTCAGTCCCCGTCGGCGTCCGAAAACCCGATGCTCACCTGCAGCGCCGGCGCGATCTCGGCCTCGGCCAGGCGCTTGAGCGCGGTCAGTTCCTTGGCCGCCTGCAGCACCTGCGGCCCGGTGTTCTTGCTGGGCTGCGCCAGGGCGGCAAAGGCGGTGTCGATGCGCTGCGTGGCCTGCAGCAACTGGTCGGCCAGGGGGTTCAGGCCGCGGCCGCGCAGGTAGGTTTCCAGCGGCACGAGGGACTCGCCCGGCTTGGGCAGCGCGGCGCCCTGCGGCAGCACGGCCAGCGTGCGCAAGGCCTTCCATTCGGCGGCCCAGGCTTCGGGCGTGAGGCCGCTGGCGGCGCGGGGGTAGTCCGGCGTGCGGCCGCCCTGGGCGGCGCGCAGCGGCTTTTCCATGTGGGCCCAGCGCAGGCGTTCGATGCCGCCCACCCACTGGTTGATAAACTCGCCCATGGCCTGGGTGGAGCGCTCCTGCTCGTCCTCGGCGGCCCAGTCGGTGGTGGCGGCGCCGTCGAACGCCGCCTTGAGCGCCACGGCCTCGCGCTCCACGTCCAGCGCCGTCTCCACTGCGTACCGGCAGGCCGGCGTGGCGGGCTGGGCCGGCTGTGTCCACAGCAGCCATTCGAGGGCGGGCAGGCCCTTGGCGGGCGTGCCCACGCGCTCGAACGCCTTGGCACCCTGCGGCTGGGCCTTGATGGCGCGCTCGATGAGCGGGGGTCGGGTGGGTGCGAAGTCGATCTGGCGCTGCGTGCGCCGGGCGATCACCGGGCCCACGGCCACGGCGCCCAGGCTCTCCCACGCGAGCATGGTGCTGCGCCAGGCGCCGCGGGCGGCGTCCAGCGCCGCGCCGGCCTGTGCGGGCGGCGCATCGCACAGGGCCCGCAGCGCGGGCGGCAGGGCCTGCGCCGCGGTGGCGAAGTCGCCCGCGCGGGGCAGGGCCCAATGGCCGTAGAGGCTTTGCAGGGCGTGCGTGGTGTCGTAGAACGGCACAGCGTCGTGCCGCCAGTTGGTCTGCGCGGTGGCGGTGGCCGCAGCGCCCGCCAGGGCGCACAGCGCCACCGCGGCCAGGCGGGGCAGGGGGCGCAGAGCAGGGAATTTCGTCATAGCGACTCCACGAATTGCACGAGCGCGTCGCGCTCGGCCTTGTTCATCTTGAGCACGTTCTGCTTGGCTTCCTCGGCCTCGCCGCCGTGCCACAGGATGGCTTCGAGCACGCCGCGCGCGCGGCCGTCGTGCAGCAGGCGGGTGTGGCCGTTCACGTCCTGGATCAAGCCCGTGCCCCACAGCGGGGGCGTCTTCCACTGCCGGCCGTTGGCCGCGAAGTCGGGCCGGTGGTCGGCCAGGGCTTCGCCCATGTCGTGCAGCAGCATGTCGGTGTAGGGCCAGATGCGCTGGCCCGAGACGGCCTTGCTGGTCAGGCGCGGGAACGGCCCTTCCTTGGTGACGTAGCTGGGGCGGTGGCAGGCGGCGCACTGGGCCTGGGCGAAGAGCGCCTGGCCGCGCTGCACCTGCACGTCGTTCACCTTTCGGCGGGCGGGTGGGGCGAGCGTGGCCTGGTAGAACACCACGTCGTCGAAGGTCTTGTCGTCGATCTCCACGCCCGGCTGGCCCTGGCGGCCCGCGCTCTTGCCGCTGGGCGCGGCCAGGCAGTCCTTTTGCGCGGGCGTGCAGGCCTCGTGCGGGAAGTGGCGCGAAGTGATGCCCATGTCGCCCACGAAAGCGCCGCCGGTCTGGTGCGCGATGGTGGCCACGTTGCCCTTCCAGCCGAAGCGGCCGATCATCATCCGGGCCGATGGCGCATCCCACACGCGGTTGGGCACGCCCTTGATGGGGCCGGGCGCCTTGGCCTGGTCGGCGGCATTGGCCAGGATGTCGGCCTCATCGATGGCCTCCAGCAGGCCCACGCCGATGATCTGCGGCGCGATGCGCGGGCTGACCATCACGTCCGGGTGCATCGGCCCGTACCCTAAGTCGGCAAAGCCGTATTTCGGGTCGAGCAGGGTGTAGGGCGTGCCGTCGGCGAACTGGCCCTGGATGGTCTGGTAGCGCAGGGTGACGCGGCCCTCGGGCTTCACGCCGGTGATGCCCGCGTTGTTGAACTGGTCGCCGTACACGGGCTCGTGCAGCGGTCCGCCGTGGCCGTCGGCACCGGGGATGGACAGGCGGATCAGCAGCGCCACCGTGGGGTCCTTGGTCTCGCCCAGGCGGTTGAAGATCTCGGGCGGCGCGCCCCGGCCGTCCTGCACATGGCAGCCGCCGCAAGAGCGCGCGATGAAGTGCGGCCCCAGGCCGTCGCGCGCCTTGGTCGAGGCGGGTGCCTCCACCCAGTTGCGGCGAAAGAACGAGTTGCCGATGACGAAGCGCGTGCGCTCGTCGTCCGGCAGGTTGGCCGCGGGGAACGAGAAGGCGTTGCGCCCGGTGGCGAACACGGTGGTGTCGCCGCCGGGCTTCTCGCCCAGCGGGTCCGGGTGGCCGCTGGCCACGAGGCCCGTGGCGGCCGCCGCCAGGCCTGCACTGGCGGTCGCGAGGCGCCAGGTGCGGCGACGGTGGAAGGCTTTCAGGAAACGCATCGCGGGATCAGGGTTGCACGAGAGTCAGCCGGGTGATGCCGATGGCGTTGGCGGCGGCGACCAGGTCCTTGGACTGCGCGCTCAGGCTGTCGATGGTTTTCTGGATGCGCTGGCGGCCCGGCGCGTCCTTCTCGCCGATGATCTCGCGGTCGAACGGCGCCTGGATGGCCTCGGCCGCCTTCACCGACGCGGCGATCTGCTGCGTGGTCTTCTCGGCCAGGGCGGCGTCCTTGGCGGCCACCAGGTCGCGCAGCGAGGGGCCCTGCACCTGGCTGCCATCGGCGCGCCGGTACTGGCCCAGCCACACGTTCTGGATGCCCTGGGCATTGGTCACCGCGTCGCGGTGCGTGTTGTCGGAAAAGCAGGAGTGCTCGTCTTCCTGGTCCTGGCTGTTGAGCGCGACCTCCAGCCGCTCGCCGGCCAGTTCACCGCGCGAGAGCGAGCCCAGGCCCACCAGCATCTTGCGCACCGATTCCTGCCCGCCCTTGGCGAACTTGGCGCGGTAGTTGTTCTTGGCCTTCGGGTCCCAGGCCTTGACGAGGAAGGTGAGGTCGTCGATCAGCAGGTCGGTGACCACCGTCAGGTACTGGCGGCGGCGGTCGGCGTTCTTGCCCTTGCCATCGACGAAGTCCTCGAAGTTGCGGTCGCCCGGGCCGGTGTCCGAGAGGTCCTGGCCCCACAGGAAGAACTCGATGGCGTGCCAGCCGGTGGCGATGTTCTCCTCGCCGCCGCGCTCGTTCTGCGCGGCGAGGTTCTTCTTGGTGATGGCGAATTGGCGGTTGTTCACCAGGCCGGCGTCGGGCTTGCCTTCGACGCTGTCCACGTACGACTCGTCCATGGGCCAGGCGTTGATCTGGCCTTCGGGGCCCTTGTCGTCGTCGATCGGGCCGCCGTAGAAGCGGAACGCCTCGGTCTGGCCATAGAACTCGCGCGCGGCCAGCCAGGTCTTGCGGGCCTCGGCCAGCGTCTCCACCGACGGCTTGGCCGTGAAGGCCTTGATGGCGGCGTGCATGGCCTTGGCTGCGTTCAGCGTGTCTTCGTAGTTGGCGTGCACCAGCGTGGCGTAGTGGGCAGCCACGGCATTGGCGGTGGCGGGCTGGGAGGCCTGGACGGCGGTGCCTTGTGCCTGGGCCACGCCCACGGCGCCGAGCGGACTGGCGGCCAGCAGGGCGGCGAGGGCGGCGGTTCTGAACAAGGGGGTCGTCATGGGCATCTCCAGGTTGGGTAAAAACGGACCGGGCGGACGCTTTCCGGCCTGCCGGAGGCAGGGCGCCGGGCCGCGCGCCGCCGGGCTCGGGCCGGGGGCAGCGGCCGGTGGAAGCGGCAGCGGGAACAGGCGGCAAGGTGGGGGCATCCGGCCGCCGGTCGGCAGCACGGCGCCCGGGGTGCGCCTGAGTGAGCGGGCATTATAAGAATGCGATTTATTATCATTTGAAGACAACCCTTCGCCCCGTACCGCCATGCGCGGAGCGGCCGGAAAGGGCGGGTCTCCATGGGAGACGCTATTTGCTATTATTTTTGTAGCTGCATGCCATAGAAGAATATGTGCTGGAGCCGGTTTTTGCTCCAATATTCTGTGGCGGTGCGCCATGGGTGCTGCCGTGTGCCAATCCCATGAAAAAAAGCGAGGCCAGGGCCTCGCTTTTGGGTGGGCACCGGCCGTGCCGCGCTGGCACGGCTCCGATGCCGGGAGAGCGGCTGCGCTCAGCTCAGCTTCATCTGCGACGGCGTGCCCGTCAGGTAGCCCACGGCCGAGCCGAACTTGTCCTTGTAGTTGGCGCGCACCAGCGGGTCCAGCGTGTCCTTGACCTTGCTGTGGATGCTGCCCCAGTCGCCGGCGTGCTGGAAATTGCTCATGATGTAGGTGAAGCCGTTGATCTCGTCCACCGCATGCAGGCCGGTGGATTCGCCGCCTGCGGGCACCGACATCAGGCGCGACAGCTGCTTCGTGTCCACGTTGTACGCCCACAGGAAGTTGTTGACGTGCTGGCTGCTGTCCTCGCCGATGAACAGCGTGCGCAGCTTTTCGGAGAACTTGAGGTTGTCCGGGTTGGCGATGTTGTTCGGGTTGGCGGTGTTGCCGAGCGCGTCGGCCGTGATGTCTTCGCCGGCCAGCAGGGCCTTGGTGTCCACGGGCATCCAGTCGCTGTTGATCGCGGCGCCGGTGGTGTCCTTCTGGCCGCCGCGCAGGTTCAGCGCCATCACGGCGCCGGCCACGAGCTGCTTGGGCACCGAGATGCCGTTGCCCGGCACGTTGGCCGCGTTGCCCGCCACCATCGAGGTCTGGATGTTCTGCAGTGCCGAGTAGGCGATCTTGTCCTTGGCGTTGACCGTGGTGCCTTCCATCTTGGTGAAACCCAGGCTGGCGCCCAGCAGGGCGGCGTAGCGGTGGGTTTCCAGAAAGGCGGCGGCCTTTTCCATGCCGGCGTTCAGCTTGATCCACTCGGTCTTGCCGTTGGCGACGATCTTGGTGAAGGTCGTGTCCTTGGGGTCGGCGCTGGCCACGGTCATGATGTCCGTGGGCTTGAGCTTGCCGGCCAGGGCCTCGATCTCGGCGCTGGTGGCGGAGCCCAGCTTGATCCAGGTGAGCGGCGCGGCGGTGGTGGCAGCGGGGTCGATGGAGAAGCCCGCGCCGACCTTGGCGGCATACAGCGTGCCGGAGGACAGGTCCTTTTCCTTGTCGGCCACGAAGACGAAGTAGGCGCTGTTGGTGGCGTCGTCACCCATGAGCGCGGTGCGCTGGTCGGGCATGACCTGCACCAGCTCGTGCGAGATGCGGCCCATGCAGAAGTGCTTCTTGATGCTGGCCGTGCCGTCGGCGTTCACCGTCACTTCGGGCATGTGGCCGTAGTGGTAGGGGTTGGCCGCCGTCTCGCTGCCGTACAGGTTCTTGCTGTAGGCCTTGAACTGCGCGTTGGAGGCGATGGTGAAGGCGTCCGGCTCGTACTCTTCGCTGGACAGGTGGGTGCCCCAGGGCGACAGGCTCGCGCCGCAGGTGATCCACAGGCCGTGCACCTTGGAGGTGTCCACGTTGTGGTACTTGACCAGCGACAGCTTGCCGGTGGCGGGGTCCTGGTCCAGGCTCAGCACGGCGATGGGGGAGGGCAGCTTGCCGTACATGTCGGTCTTGCCGTCCTGCGCCCAGGTGGTGTATTCGAACTGCACCACGGCGAACACGGGGTTGCCCTTCACGCCGTCCACCTTGGCATTGGCCACGGTCAGCAGCGAGGTGCCGTCCGGCGAGTCGGAGAAGAACTGGCGTTCCTTGCCGGCCACGGTGGTGTCGGTGATGGCCTTGTTGTTGATGTCCACATAGCCGCCCGCGAGGATCTTGCCGCCCTTGCCGTCGGACACCATGTCGCCCGTCACGAAGAAGGGCTGGTAGGCCAGCTGGTAGTTCTGCACCGAGTTGTCGCTGAACTTCACGCTCATCGTGGAGCCCACGGACGTGGTCGCCATGGCAGCCGGGTTGGACAGCGTGGGCGCGGCCATCGAGCTGAAGCTGGCCGATGCGAACGTGGCGCCATCGCTGCCGCCGCCGCAGGCGGTCAGGAAGGATGCGGAGGCGCTGGCGCCCAGCGGCAGCATCGGCACGCCGGCGAGGAATTGCAGGGCCTTGCGGCGGGTGGGCATCGGGGTGTGGGACATCGTTTTGTTCCGGAAAGGAGAGGGGTGCGATACGCCGCCGGCAACGGCCGTGGGGAGCGGCATGCCGGCGAGCCAAACGCGGAAACGACGCAATGCCGCTTCCACTGCCCGGATGCTAGGAATCGCCCGTGACAGCGATTTGAAGGAATGGTGACAGCCGTGTGACGCTGGCGGCTGCATTGACCGCTGCATCGCGCCCCATGCAGGGGATCGGAGCGATCGACGGGCGAATGCGGGACCGTCGGCCGGACCGGACTGCGCTCGTCCGGCCGGCGGTGGCCCGGGGACTTTTGCCCCGTGGCCTGGCCCCGAAGGGCATGCGCGTCAGAGCGGGCCGGGCGGCTCGGCAGCGGCCTCGGACGGAGTCGGGACCAGGCGCCGCTCCGGTGGCTCGAAGCAGTCGCGGAACGAAAACACCACCGAGGTGAAGAACATCGCCGCCAGCATGAGCGCGGTCGCCACCATGATGCCGCCTGCCACGCCGCTGCCCAGGCCCAGGAGCGCCAGCAGCGTAACGCCGATGCTGACCACGATGCCCGCGCCCAGGAACACGCCCGTCCACACCAGGCCATAGACGGTGAATGCGCTGAAGTTGCGCAGGCACGCCACCATGCTGAAGAACAATGCCTTCACGGGCGGCACGCCGTGCCAGTGCACCAGGCCCGGCGCATGCCAGAACAGCAGCGACAGCGGCACGTACAGCGCCAGGGCAAGCCACATGGCGGCCTGGAAATCCCCCGCCTCGGCCACCTCGCGCGTGAGCTGCTCGCCGCCCAGGTACACGCGGGCGAACTGCCCGTCGTCCACCAGCGCCGAAATCGCCATCACCGCCAGAAAGCCCATGGCGTACAGGGCGCCCAGGATGAGCATGTCGCGCAGCCGCTGGCGCCCGGTGCGAAACGCCACCAGCAGCAGCGCTGGCGTGGGAAAGCGCCCCTGCGTGGCCTCGCCCGCGGCCACCATCATGGCCAGCGTGGCCGAGGGCAGCAGGGCCAGCGCGACGGCCGGGCCGATCAGCGGCAGCAGGGTGGCCAGCGACATCGCGGCCATGGTCATGAAGAACAGGGCCGCCAGCGCCATCGGCTGGCGCCAGAAGACGCGGATGCCGAGCCGGACCCAGTCAAGGCCGGCACGGGCGGGAACGATGTGGAGTTTCATGGGTGGATTGTGGTGGAGGGGCCCCAAGCCGTGCACGGGCCAGGGACATGCGGCCGGCGGCGGGCCGCCCGCGTCCGTTCAGGCATGCACGGGGTGTGCCAGGCGTTCGCGCAGCACGCGCTCGAAGTGCGTGGGGTCGTGCGGCGTCAGCAGCGAGGCCTCGCGCGGCAGGTGGAAATCCCACAGCCGCGAGATCCAGAAACGCAGCGCGCCGGAGCGCAGCATGGCGGGCAGCAGGGTGCGCTCGTCGGCGGTGAGCGGGCGCACGCTTTGGTAGGCGTCCAGCATCGCGCGGGCCCGCACGTCGTGGTGCGCGCCCGTGGGCAGGTCGATGCACCAGTCGTTCAGGCACACGGCCAGATCGAAGAGGAAGGTGTCCACGCCCGCGAAGTAGAAGTCGAAGAAGCCAGTCAGCTCTTCGCCGTCGAACATCACGTTGTCGCGGAACAGGTCGGCATGCACCGGCCCGCGGGGCAACGCGGCATAGCCGGCGGAGGCCGCCACGTGGTTCTGGTAGGCCAGCTCGGAGCGCAGCAGCACGGCCTGTTCCTCGCCCACGTGGGGCAGCACGGCGGGAACGGTCTCGTTCCACCAGGCCAGCCCGCGCAGGTTGGGCTGGCGGCGTTCGTAGCCGTGCCCGGCGAGGTGCATGCGCGCCAGCGTGGCGCCCACGGCGGCGCAGTGCGAGGCTTCGGGCGCCAGCTGGCTCTTGCCGCGCAGCTTGCTCACCACCGCGGCCGGCTTGCCGGCCACGCTGTGCAGGATGTCGCCGTGCTTGTCGGCCCGCGGGTCGGGCACGGGAATGCCGGCGTGCGCCAGGTGCTTCATCAGGTGCAGGTAGAACGGCAACTGCTCGGCGGTGAGCCGCTCGAACAGCGTGAGGACGTACTCGCCCTGGTCGCTGGTGAGAAAGTAGTTGGTGTTCTCGATCCCGCCCTCGATCCCGCGCAGCGATACCAGCGTGCCCAGTTGCAAACGGCGCAGCAGGTCGCGCGCCTCTTTCTTGGAGACTTCGGTGAAGACGGCCATCGCTCAGCGCAAACGAAGAAAAGGAAAAAGGAGGGGAGAGGAAAAAGGCACGGAAGTGCGAATGCAGGGAAGGCAGCCGAAGCCGCCGCGCGCCGGATCGCCCGGTGGCCGCGCCGTGGCGGGCGGCCGGGGGCTCAGAACTTCATCACGTTCCACACGCGCGGTGCGGTGTTGGTCTCGGCGCCGTTGCGTGGGCGGGTGCGGGCGCCTTCGCCGGGCTGCACTTCGTATTCGGGCATGCTGCCGGTCTTGGGCTGCACGGTGATGCTCTGCGTCTGGCCGCCCACCCGCAGCTCGTTCACGCGGCTGCCTTCGTCTTCGACCTGGATGCGCTCGACGCGCTGGTTCTGGCGGCCTGCCGATTGCTCCTGATTTGGTAGCTGCTCGCGCTGACCAGTCGTGCGCTGGGCCGCGTTTTGATTGGGGGTCTGGGCCAGGGCGGGGCCGGCGATGAAGGCCAGCAGGAGGAGGGTGTGGGCAGCGCGCATGGGGCGGATTGTAGAGCGCTGCACCTGGGGGGCGCGCAGCGCGGGGCACAATCTGCGGCTATGAGCAAACCCAAGACCCTGGTGCTGGTAGACGGCTCCAGCTATCTGTACCGCGCCTACCATGCCATGCCCGACCTGCGGGCCGTGCCGGGCGACCCCGCCAGCCCGGCCACGGGCGCCATCCGCGGCATGGTCAACATGATGCAGGCCCTGCGCCGCGAAGTGCGCGCCGACTATGCGGCCTGCGTGTTCGACGCCTCGGGCAAGACCTTCCGCGACGACATCTATCCCGAATACAAGGCGCAGCGCGCGCCCATGCCCGACGACCTGCGCAGCCAGATCCCGGCGATCCACGAGGTCGTGCGCCTGCTGGGCTGGGCCGTGCTCGACGTGCCGGGCGTGGAGGCCGACGACGTGATCGGCACGCTCGCCGTCACCGCGGCGCGGCAGGGCGTGGAGGTGATCGTCTCCAGCGGCGACAAGGACATGAGCCAGCTGGTGGATGCGTACATCACCATCATCGACACCATGAGCGGCAAGAAGCGCGACATCGCCGGCGTGACGGCCGAGTTCGGCGTGCCACCGCACCTGATGGTGGACTACCAGACCCTGGTGGGCGACACCGTGGACAACGTGCCCGGCGTGCCCAAGGTGGGCCCGAAGACGGCCGCCAAGTGGCTCATGGAATACGGCTCGCTCGATGCGCTGATGGAGCGCGCCGCCGAGATCAAGGGCGTGGCGGGCGAGAACCTGCGCAACGCGCGCGACTGGCTGCCCACCGGGCGCCAACTGGTCACCATCCGCACCGACTGCGACCTGGAAGGGCATGTGGCCGGCCTGCCGTCGCTGGACGCGCTGACCACCGGCGCGCAGGACGCCGCGGCCCTCAAGGCCTTCTACGAACAGTACGGATTCAAGGGCCTGGCCCGGGCCATCGACATCCAGGAAACTGCCCCGGAACTGCTGGAGGAAGGGGCCGCCAAGGCGTCCAGGGGACGTGGCGGCGCCATGGACCCCACGCCCGGCCTGTTCGACGAGCCCGCCGAAGTGGCTGCGGCCAAGGTGAGCAACCTGCAGTACGACACCGTGCTCACCTGGGAGGCGTTCGATGCCTGGTTCGCGCGCCTGCAGGCCGCCGAACTGGTGGCGATCGACACGGAGACCACCTCGCTCGACGAGATGCGCGCCGAGATCGTCGGCATCAGCTGGAGCGTGGAGGCGGGCACGGCCGCCTACGTGCCGCTCATGCACGACTACCCCGACGCCTCGGCGCAACTGCCCCGCGACGAAGTGCTGGCGCGGCTCAAGCCCTGGCTGGAGGACGGCACGCGCAAGAAGCTCGGCCAGCACGTCAAATACGACCGCCATGTGCTGGCCAACCACGGCATCGAAGTGCAGGGCTACGCCCACGACACCATGCTGCAGAGCTACGTGCTCGAAGTGCACCGGCCGCACGGCCTGGGCAGCCTAGCGGAGCGGCACCTGGGGCGCAGCGGCATCCACTACGAAGACCTGTGCGGCAAGGGCGCCAAGCAGATTCCTTTCAGCCAGGTGTCGATCGAACTGGCGGCCGAGTATTCGTGCGAAGACTCCGACCAGACGCTGGACGTGCACCGCGTGCTGTGGCCCCAGCTGCAGGCCGACGACAAGCTGCGCGGCATCTACGAACTGGAGATGGCCAGCAGCGAGGCGCTCTACCGCATCGAGCGCAACGGCGTGCTGGTGGACGCGCCCATCCTCGCGCAGCAAAGCCATGAGCTGGGCCAGCGCATCCTGCAGTTGGAGACCGAGGCGTACGAGATCGCGGGCCAGCCCTTCAACCTGGGCAGCCCCAAGCAACTGGGCGAGATCTTCTTCGACAAGCTGGGCATGCCGGTGGTCAAGAAGACTGCCACCGGCGCGCGCAGCACCGACGAAGAGGTGCTGGAAAAGCTGGCCGAGGACTATCCGCTGCCCGCCAAGCTGCTGGAGCACCGCAGCCTGTCCAAGCTCAAGGGCACCTACACCGACAAGCTGGCGCAACTGGCCCATCCCTCCACCGGCCGCGTGCACACGCATTACGCCCAGGCCGTGGCGGTGACGGGGCGCCTGTCCAGCAACGACCCCAACCTGCAGAACATTCCCATTCGCACGGCGGAAGGGCGGCGCGTGCGCGAAGCCTTCGTGGCGCCGCCCGGGCGTGTGATCGCCAGCGCCGACTACAGCCAGATCGAGCTGCGCATCATGGCCCACCTGAGCGGCGACGCCTCGCTGCTGCATGCCTTCACCGAAGGGCTGGACGTGCACCGCGCCACGGCGGCCGAGGTGTTCGGCGTCGAGGTCGGCCAGGTCAGCAGCGAGCAGCGGCGCTACGCCAAGGTCATCAACTTCGGGCTCATCTACGGCATGAGCAGCTTCGGCCTGGCCAAGAACCTGGGGATCGAGACCAAGGCCGCCGCGGCCTACATCGACCGCTATTTCCAGCGCTATCCCGGCGTGAAGCAATACATGGACGACACCAAGGCCCTGGCCAAGACCAAGGGCTACGTGGAGACCGTGTTTGGCCGGCGCCTGTACCTGCCCGAGATCAACTCGCCCAACGGCCCGCGCCGCAGCGGCGCCGAACGCGCCGCCATCAACGCGCCCATGCAGGGCACCGCCGCCGACCTCATCAAGAAGGCCATGGTTGCCGTGCAGGACGTGCTGGACGCCGAAAAGCCGGGCGTGCTCATGATCATGCAGGTGCACGACGAACTGGTGTTAGAGCTGCCCGAGAGCGAGGTGGACTGGGTGCGCCGCGAGATCCCCCGGTTGATGGCGGGTGTGGCGGACCTGAAGGTGCCGCTGCTGGCCGAGGTCGGCGTGGGGCCGAACTGGGACAAGGCGCACTGACGCGGGCGGGCTGGGGCCGGTCAGGGCCGGCCCGACTCCGGCTTTACTGCCCCATCAACGCAGGCAGCGCCTTTTCGCACGCGGCCTGGCAGAGAAACCGCTGCGTCTGGCCGGTGGCCTCGGCCGTCAGGTAACCCGCTCCTGCTGCGTGGATGCGCCACGCGTATTTCGCCCCGCCTTTCATGAGCGTGCCGGAGAAGCTGCACGGAAGGATGATCGATTCGGCATGGAATGTCGCGGCAGAGACTTCCTTGGCGCTCGAGAAATAGGTGGCTACGTCTTTTGGCGTGAGGGACAGCGTTTCGCAGCCCATGGTGTCGGCTGCGTTGTCCACCTGTCGCTCTATATCGATGACAGCAAGCCTGGTATTTGTTGGCCCGGGCCGGCTGATGTGGGTGCCTAACACAGCCAGAAGGGCTGCACTGACTAAGACAAATAGGACGGAGGAGATTCTTAGATCCTGCATCTCATGCGCCACTGAAAAGATATTTGAGCAACTGCGCGCCTTCTGCAGGTTGTTTTCGGGCTATGGCGCCGTGTGAGTAGACGTCCGCATTCAGCTTGAGGCCATACTCAGTCAATAAAAGTTGGGTAAGCCATTTGGTCTGATATAGCTGTGCGGAAGTCGGCGTCTCATAGACCTGATTGCCGGTTAGAAAGAGACCCACCACCTCGATCCCGATAGAGTCGCTGTTGGAGGGGTAACGCAGCGGGTAGACCTTCCGATTTTCGGAATCCGACACATTGGTGGCCCTGCGCCCAAAACTCATGCCCCGCTCGTGCAACATTGCATTAATGGTTTTTAGATCTTCTGGTGCGCAGCTGTTTTCATTGAGACAGCGAGGTTGCAAAATGCCAACATGCCAGCACGTTTTCAGCAGGCTGGCCGTTTGATAGATTTTTCCTGATTTGTCTATCAGGAAATGTGCCCCGGTCTTTTGACCTGCTTTGTATGCGTTCAGCGAACTGCTCGCTGTCGACGAATCGGTGCGATGCAAGACAATGGACGTGACCTTTTTCAACGCGTCATGCTCGATGGACGGGAATGTTTTTACTTCAATGTTTTTGTCTGCAATCAATCCGTTTTCAAATTTCCCCAATTTCTTCCTCCCTTGATTTTTGAAGCGGCCCGAATTCTAGAGGGATCGGTTTGCCCGCTTCATCACAGAAGAGTCAAGGAGGGCAATCCGGCGTTACGTCCGCTCCCAGCGGAAGGTAGTAATGCGCCTTCGGCACCCATTGCCCCTTGGCGCCGCTCTCTGCGACCTTCACGTGCATGCCTTCGCTGGACAGGCAATGGTCCACGCGCACGCGGGCCTTGCGGTCCGGCCATCGCAGCACCACGCGGTGGGCATTGGTGCGGGAGACCACGGCGTTGTTCGCCAGCAGCAGGCCCACGAAGCCTTCTTCGGGCGCCTTCTGGAATTTCGCATCCCGTTCATCCGCAGGGACCGCGTCTTCACCGCGGTATTGCAAGATGGAAGCGTCCTGTACTGCCGCGCCCGCCTGAACGCAGCACTCCGGCGTCTTGCCCATGGGCGGAGACAACCGAAGGTAGTGAAGTGCCTCGCCTTCAGGCTGCGGCTGGCCCAGCACCAGCCGGGGTGCGTCGGGCCGGCGGGCGTCGAGAAGGCCCACGCGCGATGACACGGGCGATGCCGAAGGCACGGGCTGCGCGGTGTCGGCCTGCGCGCTGGTGCCGCCGAGGACCAGCCCCGCCAGCGCCAGAAGGACCGAGGCCGTGGACCGGCTGAAAAAACGGCCGTCGGCCATCTGGCCTGCCGTACCGCTCAAGGGGCGGCGGGTGCTGTTGCGCTCAGTGGCCATCATCGGACCAGTGCGGCGGGTCGGACGTGAGCTTGTAGACCCCGTAAGTCGCGCCCAGGGCATGCAATTGCGCAGCGGTGGTGACAGTGGTGCTGGTGCCTGTGGCATCTTTGAAGGCCTTCCCTGAATAGTTGGTGATCGTCATGTCGATGGCGCGGCCCTCGGAATGGCGCGAGGTGAGTGCGGGCGCATACACGATGCCATAGCCTGCCACCATCTGGTTGGCGGCGACCCGGGCAGCGCCCGCATTGACCGCGCCCGTGGCACCGCGGTGGACCCATTCGATGTCCACACCCGCCATCGCGGGCACCGTGGCGGCGTCCGCGTTTTCGCGGGCGATGCGCCAGGCGTGATGCATGAGGTAGGCCCGCTCCGGCGGGCGCAGCGTGGCGGAGATGGAGACCGAGGCGCCCCCGGCTTCCAGCGCGGCGATGAACGTGTCCACCTTGGTGCGGAAACTGGCGATCAGATCGCTGGTGGAGGTACTGGTCGGGAACCGGGCAACCCACGCGCTGCCACTTGAATCTGCCATGCCTTGTCTCTTTCTGAACGGAGGGAGGGGTGCTGGATGCAATCCAGAGGAATGGGCAACGCGGCGCGCCGACGGGATCGAAAGACGGCAGGCCTCCCAGAGCCACCTTGGCCTTGGGTTGTCACGTACCACGGCGAGCCTATCCGTACCGGATGACCGCACCGCGACATTTGTTTCCAATTGCGTCCAGCTTACAGCGGGTGCTGATGCTTTTTGATGCAATATGGTCGGCTTCGCTTCTTTCGAAAAAGCCTGCCTTTGCCATGCGCCTGCGCCACATCGAAGTCTTCAATGCGGTGATGCTCACCGGCAGCGTGAGCGCCGCCGCGCGGCTCATCAACGTCACCCAGCCGGCCGTGAGCCGCATCCTCGCGCATGCCGAACTGCAGTTGGGTTTCGCGCTGTTCCACCGCATGAAGGGGCGGCTCGTGCCCACGCGCGAGGCGCAGACCCTGTACCCGCACATCGAGCGGCTGTTCAACCAGCTCGACGACGTGCAGCGCCTGGCCAACAGCCTGCGCGGCCAGCAGCGCGAAGGCGAATTGCATGTGCTGAGCGTGCTGGCCCTGAGCCACGAGGTGATGCCGCGCGCGCTGCAGGCCTTCCGTGCGCAGCACCCGGACGTGGTGGTGCGCATCGATGCGTTGCACTCGCCGCAGATCGTCTCGGCCCTGGTGCTGCAGGAGGCCGACATCGGCTTCGTGTTCAGTGCGCTGGTGCACCCCTCGCTGGCGCAGGAGACGCTGGCGGAAGGGCGCGTGGTGTGCATCGCTCCCAAGGGCACGCTGGGTGCGGACGTGGTGCAGGCCGGCGTGGTGCACCTGGCCGATCTGGCCCACACGCCGGTGATCCGCCTGGAGGCGAACGACCCGCTCGGCACGATGGTGAACCACGCCAGCCGCGAGGCCGACGTGGGCCTGCAGGCGGCCTTCACGGTGCAGACCTACCACGCGGCGCTCGCGCTCGCGCACCACGGGTTGGGCGTGGCGCTGGTGGATGTGTGCACCGCGGCGTCGGCCGACCGCACGCGGGTGGACGTGCTGGCGCTCGCGCCGCGCATCGCGGTGCCCGTGAAGGCGCTGCGCATGGTGAACCGGCCCGCATCGCTGCTGGCGGACACCATGGTGCGCTGCATGCGCGATGCGGTGGCGCAGACGCTGGCGTCGGCCGGCCTGGCAGAGAGCGACTGACAAGCCGAGCACGGCGGCGAACGCGCGCCGGCCTCCCCCCGCCGTGACTCAGGTGGGCGCGCAGGCCTGCAGCATCTGCTCGGCCACGATGGCCGCGGTACCGAACGCCAAGGTGAAGCCCAGTGCCCCGTGCCCCGTGTTGAGCCACAGGTTGTCGGCCTCGGCGGCGCGGCCGGCGATGGGCAGGCCCGTGGGCGTGGCGGGGCGCATGCCGGTCCAGGGGTGCAGCGATGCGGCGGGCGCTTCGTGCCCCAGCACGGTGCGCACCGTGGCGCGCAGGCTGTCGATGCGTTCGGGGTGGATGCGGCGGTCGTCGCCCACCAGCTCTGCCATGCCGGCCACGCGCAGGCGCTGGCCCAGGCGGGCGAACACGACCTTGCGACCCGCGTGCGTCACGTTCATGCGGGGCGCCCAGGGTGCATCGGCCAGGGCGTCGAGGGTGATGCTGTAGCCCTTGATCGGATAGACGGGCAGGTGCACGCCCACCATCCGGGCCACCGCCACGCTGCCGCTGCCCAGCGCCAGCACGAAACGGTCGGCCTCGATGGTGCCGGCGCTGGTGCGCACCGCCGCGATGCGTCCCTGTACCCGGTCGAACCCCTGTACCTGCGCACCCAGTTCGAAGCGCGCGCCGCGCTGGGCCAGCAGGGCATGCAGCCCATCGCACACCTTCTGGCAATCGGCCGCGCACTCGCTGGGCGTGTGGATCGCGCCGGCAATGTGGGGCGCATGGTGGGCGAGCGCCGGTTCCAGTTCCACGCAGCGCTGGGGGGACACCGAGGCCTGCTCGCTGCCCCAGGCCCGCTGCAGTTCCATCTGCCGCTCGGCCGCGGCCAGGCCATCGCGCGTGCCGTACAGCACGAGCTTGCCGGTGCTGGAGAAGTCGCATTCCAGCGCCTCGCGGGCGCGCATGGCTTCGAACCCGGCGCGGCTGCGGGCCGCCAGCGCGAGCAGTTGCGCTGTGGTGCTACGCGAGGTGGCGCCGTTGCAGGCCGCCAGAAACTGCAGGGCCCAGCGCCACTGGTGCGGGTCCCGCTGCAGTCGCACCTGCAGCGGCGATTCGCGCGACAGCAGCAGCTTGGGCAGTTGCGCCCACAGGCTGGGGTCGGCCAGGGGCTGCACGTAGCTGTAGCTCAGCTGTGCGCCATTGCCGCCGCTGGCGCCGCCGCCCACGGGGCCCTGGTCGATCACCGTGACGCGCATCCCCTGGCGCTGCAGCGCGTAGGCCGTGGCCAGGCCCACGATGCCCGCACCCATCACACATGCATCCATATCGCTCGATTCCCGTTGGTTGTCCGTCCTGGGCACTCTAGGGACGGGCGCGGCCTTTGAACAATGCCAAACCGCGGGGCAGGCATGCCGGGAAGTTATGCGCCGGCGCCGGGCGCGAAGATTGCATGGGGACCCCCTGGCCGATGCGGATGGCATAACTTTTCGTCATGGCCCATGCTGCCGAATGAATTGTTCAAAGCCGCACCGAGTTCCTAAAGTGCCTGGGCACCTGCACCGTTCCATTCCCTTTTTTGTTCCCGTCAAGGAGTTCCCCATGAAGCCATTCCTGTCTGCCGCAGTCCTCGCTTGCGGCGTGTGCGCTGCGGCCACCGCGGCCCACGCCGACACCCTGCAGAAGATCGCCGACTCGGGAAAGATCACGCTGGCCTACCGTGAATCGTCGGTACCCTTCAGCTACTTGGCGGGCCCGGGCGAGCCGATCGGCTTCTCGGTGGACATCTCCAACGCGGTGGTGAATGCGGTGCGCGCCAAGCTCAAGAACCCGGCGATCAAGGTGGAGCTGCAGGCCGTCACGTCGCAGAACCGCATTCCGCTCATCACCAACGGCACGGTGGACCTCGAATGCGGCTCCACCACCAACAACTCCGCGCGCGGCAAGGACGTGCAGTTCGCCGTGAACTATTTCTACACCGGCACCCGGCTGCTCACCAAGAAGACCTCGGGCGTGCAGAACTACGCTGACCTGGCCAAGAAGAAGGTCGCCAGCACCAGCGGCACGACCAATGCGCAGGTGATCCGCAAGTACAGCCGCGAGAACAACCTTGAGATGGACATCGTGCTCGGCAAGGACCACGACGATTCCATGCTGCTGGTCGATTCGGGCCGTGCCGAGGCGTTCGCCATGGACGACATTTTGCTGTTCGGCCTGAAGGGCAATGCGCGCAACCCCGCGGACTGGGTGGTGGTGGGCGATTCGCTGCAGGTCGAGCCCTATGCCTGCATGCTGCGCAAGGACGATCCGCAGTTCCAGGCGCTGGTGAACGGCGTGATCGGCGGGATGATGAAGTCCGGCGAGTTCGAGAAGCTCTACACCAAGTGGTTCATGTCGCCCGTGCCGCCCAAGGGCCAGAACCTGGGCCTGCCCATGTCCAAGGAACTGCGCGACAACCTGGTGGCGCAGAGCGACAAGCCCGCCAACTGATCGCCCCCTGCGCCAGCGCTTTCCAGAGGTTGTCCATGACACCGTCGATCCCCCCGATCTCCCCGGTGCCCCGCATGGTGGGCATTCTGGGCGGCATGGGGCCGGCCGCCGGGGCCGATTTCGTGCGGCTCTTCGTGGAGGCGTGCACGCGGCGCATGGCCGCGCTCGGCATTCCCGTGCGGGATCAGGCCTATCCGGAGCACTGGCTGGCGCAGGTGCCCATTCCCGATCGCACGGCGGCCCTGGGCGACCGCACGTCCGGCGCCCACCAGCCGGCAGAGCCGATGGCGCAGGCCACGGGTCGACTGGTGGCGCTGGGGGTGCAGGCCGTGGCGATCGCATGCAACACGGCCCATGCCTGGCATGGGGAGCTGCAGCAGCGGTTTCCGCAGCTGCAGGTGTTGCACGGCATGCGCGAAGTGGCGGCCGGGCTCGCGGCCGCGCAGGTTCCTCGCGTGGCGCTGCTGGCCACGCAAGGGTCTTACGACAGCGGGCTGTACCAGGCCGAACTGCAGCGCCACGGGGTGGCCTGCGTGCTGCCGCAGCCTGGTGAGCGCGAGCAGCTCATGCAGGGCATCTACGACGGCGTGAAGGCCGGCGACTATGCACTGGCCCGCCACCGCTTCGCGGCGGTGGCACAGGCGCTGCGCGAACGCGATGGGGTTTCGACCCTCATCATGGGCTGCACCGAAATCCCGCTGGCCCTGGACGAGGCCGCGGCGGGCGCTCGCCTGGTCAACCCGTCGCAGGTGCTGGCCGAGGCACTGGCGCGCTGCGCCTATGCCGGGATCGAGCCGCGAACGCCCGCGCGTGCGGGCGCCGACGCCATCGCCTGAACAACCATCAGCCCCACAGCGCGGGCTTGTGCACCATCAGGAAGAACACGGCCAGCATGGCCACGAAAGCCGGGTAGCCCAGCGCCTCCCACCAGCGCGCATAGCGGGTGTAGAGCGCCGGCATCGGCGTGCCTTGCGCGGCGGCGTCCCGTGCCATGGCAGCCATGCGCCACTGCAGCCACAGCACCGGCAGCCAGCACAGGCCGGCTATTGCATACAGCGCGATCGAGGTGGCCAGCCATGGCGTGGACAGCGGCCAGCCGGCCATCATCGCCATGGCGACGCCGGTCACCGGCTGCACGATGCCGGCCGGCGTGGTGAACCACGTGTCGGCCCGCACCACCAGCCGCGACACCACGGCCTGGGCGGCCACGCTGCCGCTGCGGTTGGCGAAGAACAGGTAGAACGCCGAGCCGAAGCCCGTGCCCACCAGCAGCACGCTGGACAGGATGTGGATCCATTTGAGTGCGAGATAGGTGTTCATGTGCGTGGTGCTTTCAGCAGGACGACGAGGATGGCGGCAATGGGCAGGTTTTTGAGCAGCGGCCCCAGCGGGTCCAGCCACAGCGCGGGCAGCAGCACCGTGGCGACCACCGTCATCACGCCCATCAAGGCCAGTGCCAGGGCATCGGTGGCCCGGCCGGGGCGCAGCCACAGCGCGAGCCCGATGGCCGTGTCGGCAGCGATGCCGTCCCACACCAGCGCCTGGATCCAGGCTTCGCTCTGCAGCCCGCCACGCACCAGCAGATCGCGGCCCTGGCCTTGCGATTCGATGGCACTGGCCAGTGCGGTGCCCAGCCACACCAGGACGAGGCTGGCGCGCAGCCAGCGGGTGGTTTCGGCGTTCATCGTGCGGACGGCGCCCAGGCGCTTTCGACCAGATGGCGGTAGTGCGTCGCTTCATGGCCCAGCAGGCGCTGGAACGCGGCCGGGTCCGCCGTGTTGTCGCTGCCCAGCAAGGCGAGCGTTTCGCTGCACCAGGGCAGGGCCGGCACCTGGTCGCCCAGGCGGGCGCTCAGGTGGCTGAGCGCATCCGGCAGGCGCAGTACGCGGGCGGGCCCGTGGCCCGATTGCTGGCGCAGGCTGGCGATCAGTTCGGCCATGGGCACTGCCTCGGGCCCGCTGCATTCGATGAGTCCGGTCGTGTCCAGCGCGGGGCCCATCAGCGCGGCCACCGCATCGGCCAGATCGTGAACCGCCACGGGCTGCACGCGGGCCTGCAGCACCGGCCCGGGCAGCACCAGCACCGGCAGGCGTGCCAGGTTCATGAAGAGCGCGCTGCTGGCGCCACCCCGGCCGAACACGATGCTGGGCCGCAGCACCACGCCCGACACGGCCCCTTGTGCGGTCAGACCGAGCAGGTGGGTGTCGGCCGCGCGTTTGGTGGTGGCGTAGCGTGTGGCGCTGCCGGCAATGCCCAGCGCCGAGATCTGGACGATGCGCCGCACGCCGGCCTGGGCGCAGGCGTCGAACAAGGCCACCGGCGTGTGCTGGTGCAAGGCGTCGATGGGGCGTGCGCGGGTGTCGCGCAGCACGCCGACGGCATTCACCACCGCGTCGATGCCTGCCAGGCGCGGCAGCCACGCGGCGGGCGCCGTGTCGTGTGCGAAATCCATGGCGACCTGGCCGGGGCGGCCTGCCGCGCGGCGCGGCGAGACGCCGCCGTGCACGGTGTGGCCCGCACGTTCGAGCGCGCGTTGCACCGCGCGGCCGATGAATCCAGTGGAGCCGGTGAGAAGGATGTGCATGGAACTGCTCCGTGAAAGGTGTGAGGGGCGTCGTCAGAGCCGGCACTGGTCGTCGCCCTGCCCGCAGCGGCGGGCCGCGGCCCGGCGGGCGGCCGCGCCGCTGGCCTTCTCGAACAGGCCGTGCACCAGCCACTGCGGCAGGCGATAGCGGTTGCGTGCCAGCACCGGGTACACCCGGTCGGCCAGCGGCCCGATGACGGGCCAGCGCGTGGCGGCGGTCAGCCAGCCCAGGCCCACGGCCTCGTAGGCCGCGCGGAACACCGCGACGCCGCGCAGCAGCCGGCCGTCGGCCTGGCGCGCATGGATCAGGGTGAGCAGGTCGTCCCGCGTGGTGCCTGCCGGCGGGCCTTCGAAGTCTGGCGCCCACACGTCGGCAAAGCGCAGCAGGCCGCTGGTATTGCGCAGCATCAGGTTGCCCATCTCGGCGGCGCACAGGCGGCAGCGCGAGTCGAAGTAGAGGGTGAGGGGATAGATGGCGGGGTTGGGGGTGGCTGCGGCATTCATGTTCAATCCTTCCGAAATTTCATTCAAAACAGAAATATCAGGGCAAAAAAAGCCTAGCCCGGGGATGCCTTGTCGGCCGATCCGTCGCGCACGAACTTCTGCACGCTGGCCCCCAGGCGCAGCACCTTGTCGAGCGTGGCGGGGGACAGGCGCAGCATTTCGTCGGCCCAAACCCCCAGCGAATCCATGAGGTGCAGCGTCTCGCGCACGCGGTCCTGGGCATCGGCGGTTTCGCTGGCGAAGTCGGGGCGGGCCACCAGTTCGCGCAGCATGCGCACGGTGGGGTCGAACTCGCGCTCCTTGCGTTCGCGCACCACGGTGCGAAACAGCTCCCACACGTCGGTGGAGGTTTCGAAATAGTCGCGCCGGTCGCCCAGCACGTGGGTGGTGCGGATCAGGTTCCAGTTGAGCAGCTCCTTGAGGCTGTTGCTGGCGTTGGAACGGGCCACGCCCAGCGTCTCGCAGATTTCCTCGGCGTGCAGCGGGCGGCCATGGAAGAAGAGCAGCGCGTGGATCTGGGCCACGGTGCGGTTCACGCCCCAGGCGGTCCCCATCTCTCCCCAATGGACCACGAAGCGTTGGGCGATGTCGGTCAGTTGCATGGGGGCAGTTTAGTTTTCTTTTATTTCTGTCAATACAGAAATAAGAGCCGCGCCATCACTGCACCTTTGCTGCACCGGCCCTGGGTGAACGGCGGCAAACCCGTTCAGCCCTGCGGGTCATGCCGCCGCGCGCCGCAGGCCCTAGACTCTTGCGCTGCCGATCCTTTCACCCAACCAGGAGCCAGACCATGCTGCGTGATGACCTCAAGACCGATTTCGACGCCCTCTTGCCGGGCCAGAGCACCGAGGCGGGAGCCACCCGCCGAACCGCGATGCGTGTCGCCCTGGGTGCCGGTTTCGGCGTGGGCTATGCCGCCGCGGCCATGCCCGTGATGGCGCAGACCGCGATCCAGACGCCCGCGGACGGGCTCACGGCGGGCAAGGTCAGCATCGAGGTCAACGGCTTCAAAGTGCCGGCCTACCGCGCCGCGCCCGCCGGCAAGACCGACCTGCCGGTGGTGCTGGTGATCCAGGAGATCTTCGGCGTGCACGAATACATCGCCGACACCTGCCGCCGTTTCGCCAAGGCCGGCTACCTGGCCATCGCCCCCGAGCTGTATGCCCGCCAGGGCGATCCGCTTCAGTACACCGAAGCCGCCAAGCTGATGAGCGAGCTGGTCTCCAAGGTGCCCGATGCGCAGGTGCTTGCCGATCTGGACGGCACCGTGAAGTGGGCGGGCGAGAACGGCGGCGACCTGAAGAAGGTCGGCATCACCGGCTTTTGCTGGGGTGGCCGCATCACTTGGCTATACGCCGCCCACGGCCCCGTCAAGGCGGGCGTGGCCTGGTACGGCCGGCTGGTGGGGCAGGCCAGCGAGCTCACGCCCAAGCACCCGGTGGACATCGCCCCGATCCTCAAGGCGCCGGTGCTGGGCCTGTACGGCGAAAAAGACAGCGGCATCCCCCTTGACACGATTGATAAGATGAAAGCGGCTCTCCAGACCGGCTCCGCTGCCGCCAAGGCGTCGCAGTTCGTCGTGTACCCCGACGCGCCCCATGCCTTCCATGCCGACTACCGGCCCAGCTTCCGAAAGGAAGCGGCCGAGGACGGATGGAAGCGGGCGCTGCAGTGGTTCAAGACACACGGCGTGGCCTGAGAGACCATCGCCGGCGGCGTTCCTGCCCCAGCGGTCCCGCCAAAGCCCTTCGGGGCTTTTTTTGCGCGCCGTGCGCGCCGAATCGATTCGATACAAAAGGCCGACAGGCCTTGCAGGGAAAGCACGAGAAGCCATGACTTTGGTAGCAATCATCCTGGCCACGCTGGCGGCCGGCATCGGCAGCGTGTGGGTGGCCGCCCTGTTGATGCGTGCGGGGCTGGGCGACGGCCGGCGCGGCGTGGGGCCGCAGCACCTGCTGAGCCTGGCGGCCGGCGCGCTGCTGGCCACGGCCTTCATGCACCTGCTGCCCGAGGCGTTCGAGAGCCAGGCCGGTGCGCACGACCTGTTCGCCACGCTGCTGGTGGGGCTGGTGTTCTTCTTTCTGCTCGACAAGGCCGAGCTGTGGCACCACGGGCACGAGCATGGCCACGGACACGGCCATGCGCATTCGCACGGGCATGCCCATGGCCATACGCAGGGGCACGGCCACGCCCATGACCACGCGAACGGTGACGCCCATGCCGAAGGCGAAGCGCGGCGCAGTGGCGGCGGCTGGGCGCTGCTCACGGGCGACAGCGTGCACTGCTTCGGCGACGGCATCCTGATCGCCTCGGCCTTCATGGCCGACCTGCGCCTGGGCGTGGTGGCGGCCCTGTCGGTGCTGGCGCACGAGGTGCCGCACCACATGGGCGACTTGGTGGTGCTGCGCCAGGCCAGCGCCAACCGCCGCATGGCGCTGCTGAAGGTGTCGCTGGCCGGTGCGGTCACCGCCCTGGGCGGGGTCGTGGGGTATTTCCTGGTCGGCGAGCTGCAGGACTGGCTGCCTTACTTCCTGGCCATCGCCTCCAGCAGCTTCATCTACGTGGCGCTGGCCGACCTGATCCCGCAGCTGCAAAAGCGCCTGAGCGCGGGCCAGACGGTGGCGCAGATCGCCTGGCTGGTGGCGGGCATGACGGTGGTCACGCTGGTGAGCGGCATGGCCCACGCGCACTGACCGGCTGTGGGGCCCCGGTGCGGCGGCGCGTCAGGGCCTGGGTTTGCTATTAAATCAATAGCGGTATGCCGGCAATTTGATTGTGCTGGCGGCCCAAAACACCCTCGGTCTTCAGCCGGCCAGTTCTTCGCGCACGGCCGCCACCTGCCGGCGCGACACGGCCAGCAATTCGGTCAGCCCGTGCAGCCGCACGGCCCAGCCTTCGCCCTCCTCGGGGTCGTAGTGCTTTTCCAGCGCCCGCACCGCGCGGCGGGCCACCAGCGCGTTGCGGTGGATGCGCAGGAATCGGTCGCCATGGCGCGCCTCCAGCTCGCTCAGCGAGCCGTCCAGGATGTAGCTGCGCACAGCGGTGCGCACCGTCAGGTATTTTTGCTCGGCCTTGAAGTACAGCACCTCGGCCAGCGGCACGCGCTCGGTGCGGCCCCGGTCCTGGATCAGCAGAGTCTCGCCATCGGGAATGGGCGCCGTGGGCGCGGGCGGGGCGCCCGGGTGCCGGGCGCGCAGGGCCTTGCCCAGGGCTTTTTCCAGCCGCTCGCGCCGCACGGGCTTGGTGAGGTAATCCACCGCGTCCAGCTCGAACGCGCTCACGGCGTGGTCCGCATGGGCCGTCACGAACACGATGGCCGGCGGGTAGGGCAGGGTGCGCATGGCATGGGCCAGGGCCAGGCCGTCCTGCCCGGGCATGTGGATGTCCAGCAGCACGGTGTCGAAGGCGCGGCCGCCCGAGGGCTGCAGCTGCGCCAGCGCGTCGGCGGCGTTGGCGGCCTCGGCGGCGGTGTGCCGCGCGTCGCAGTCGGCCAGCAGGGTGCGCAGGCGGCTGCGGGCCAGGGCTTCGTCGTCAACGATCAGGATGTGCATGGCAGGGGCGAAGGGGGAAAGGTCAGGACCGCGCGGGCAACGAAATGCGCACCTGGTAGCGGCCATTTTGCATGCCGGCGCTGAACTCGCACTGCACGTCGTGCAGCAGCCGCAGGCGGTCGCGCACGTTGGCCAGCGCGATGCCGTGGCCGCGCGGCCTGCCGCCCTCGCGCTGCGGCGCGGCGGGCACGGTGTTGGTGATGACCACGATCACGCGGCTGCCGCGCAGCTCGGTCACGATGCGCAGCCGCCCGCCCGTGGCGCTCGGCTCCACGCCGTGCTTGACCGCGTTTTCCACCAGCGGCTGCAGCAGCAGCGGGGGCAGGCGGGCACCGTCGGCGCGGGCGTCCAGCGACCACTGCACGCGCAGCCGTTCCTCGAAGCGCACCTGCTCGATGTCCAGGTAGCGGCGCGCCAGGGTGATCTCTTCGCCCAGCGTGGCCGACTCGCCCTGATCCACCAGCGCGTGGCGGAACAGATCGCTCAGGTCCTCCAGCAGCGCCTCGGCCTTGGCCGGTTCGGCCCGCACCAGGGCGATGGCGCTGTTGAGCGTGTTGAAAAGAAAATGCGGACGGATGCGCGACTGCAGCTCCGACAGCCGCGCCGTGGTGGCTGCGGGCGTGCGGGCGCGGGCGCGCAGCACCAGCGCCGCCACCAGCGCTGCCGACAGCAGCGCGCCGCTGGCGGCACTGGCCAGCCAGGGCGGGTCGGCCGCCACGCCCACCAGCGCGAGCATGCCGCAGGCATACAGCCCGGACAGCGTGCCCAGCGCCACGCCCGCCGCGTATTGCAAGGCCACCGGCAGGCGCTGCAGCACGGTCTTCAGGCTGCAGGCGGTGACCAGCCAGGCCAGCGTGGCGGGCAGGACGCCGCCCGTCAGCAGCGACAGCCGGCCGAGCCATTCCAGGGGCGTGGCGGTGTTGAAGAGGGCGCCCACGCCCAGCACCGCCTCCACGAAAAGCACCGCGCGCAGGATCACCCCGACATGGCAGGCGTCGAACACCAGCACCCGCCGGCCCAGGGGCTGGCGGGGGTCTTCGGTCAGGGCCTGCGGCTGGGTCGATAAAATTTGCGTCTCTTGCATTGCGGCATCCGGGTGTTCCGGGTGTCTGAACCACCGGATTATTGCCCTCCATGTCCACCAGCCCCGCCTCCAGCCCAGCGTCCGCCCCCTCCCACAACCAGCTCGACACCAAGGCACAGGCCTGGTCGGCGCTGTTTTCCGAGCCCATGAGCGACCTGGTCAAGCGCTACACGTCGAGCGTGTTCTTCGACAAGCGCCTGTGGCAGGCCGACATCGCCGGCAGCCTCGCGCACGCCGACATGCTTGCCGCGCAGGGCATCATCTCGGCTGCCGACCACGCCTCCATCCAGCGCGGCATGGCGCAGATCAAAGAGGAGATCGAATCCGGCGCCTTCGAGTGGAAGCTCGACCTGGAAGACGTGCACCTGAACATCGAGGCGCGTCTCACGCAACTGGTGGGCGACGCCGGCAAGCGCCTGCACACCGGCCGCAGCCGCAACGACCAGGTGGCCACCGACGTGCGCCTGTGGCTGCGCGGCGAGATCGACCTGATCGCCGACCTGCTCAAGGAACTGCAGGTGTCGCTGGTCGACGTGGCCGAGCAGAACGTGGAGGTGATCCTGCCCGGCTTCACCCACCTGCAGGTGGCGCAGCCGGTGAGCTTCGGCCACCACATGCTGGCCTACGTGGAGATGTTCGCGCGCGATGTCGACCGCATGCAGGACGTGCGCCGCCGCGTCAACGTGCTGCCCCTGGGCGCCGCCGCCCTGGCCGGTACGACCTACCCGCTGGACCGCGAGCGCGTGGCGAAAACCCTGGGCATGGACGGCGTGTGCCAGAACAGCCTGGACGCTGTGAGCGACCGCGACTTCGCCATCGAGTTCACCGCCGCCGCCAGCCTGTGCATGGTGCACGTGAGCCGCCTGTCGGAAGAGCTCATCATCTGGATGAGCCAGAACTTCGGCTTCATCAAGATCGCCGACCGATTCACCACGGGCTCGTCGATCATGCCGCAGAAGAAGAACCCCGACGTGCCCGAACTGGCACGCGGCAAGACCGGCCGCGTGGTCGGCCACCTGATGGGCCTCATCACGCTGATGAAGGGCCAGCCCCTGGCCTACAACAAGGACAACCAGGAAGACAAGGAACCGCTGTTCGATACCGTGGACACGCTGAAGGACACGCTGCGCATCTTCGCCGAGATGGTCGGCGGCCAGCCGAACCCGGCCACGGGCAAGAAGGAAGGCGGCATCACCGTCAACGCGCCGGCCATGGAGCAGGCCGCGCTCAAGGGCTACGCCACCGCCACCGACCTGGCCGACTACCTCGTCAAGAAGGGCCTGCCGTTCCGCGATGCGCACGAGACCGTGGCCCATGCCGTGAAGGCCGCCGTGTCGCACAACGTGGACCTGTCGGAGCTGCCCCTGACCGTGCTGCAGGGCTTTCACCCGCAGATCGAAAAGGACGTGTTCGACGCCCTCAGCCTGCGCGGCTCGCTCAACGCCCGCAACACGCTGGGCGGCACCGCGCCGGCCCAGGTGCGCGCCCAGCTGGCCCGCCATCGCGCCCGCCTGGCCTGATCGCTGCTCACCTCCCCCCGTCCGCACACTTTCACGGAGCCCACCATGCATCGTTCTTCCTCGCGCCGCCACTGGGTCTTGCGCATGGCCCGCGCCGCGGTCTGGGCCGAAGCCACGGCGGTCGCCGCCGTGGCTTCGGCCCAGACGCCGCCGGCCGGCCCGCCGATCCGCATCCTGGTGGGCTTTCCGCCGGGCGGGGGCACCGACGCGATCGCGCGGCTGCTGTCCGACAAGCTCAAGGACGAGCTGGGCGCTCCGGTGGTGGTGGACAACCGCCCCGGCGCGGGCGGGCAGATCGCCGCCCAGGCCCTCAAGGCCGCGCCGGCCGACGGGCACACCGTGTTCCTGTCGCACGACCACACCATCTCCATCCTGCCGCAGGTGGTCAAGCACCCGGGCTACGACCCGGTGCACGACTTCGTGCCGGTCGGCGGCGTGGCCACCTTCGTGAATGCCTTTGCCGTGTCCGGCGCGTCGCCGGCCAGGTCGTTCAACGACTACGTGCAGTGGGTCACCACCCAGGGCGGGGGCAAGGGCGCGGTGGGCATCCCGGCCCCGGCCTCCACGCCGGAGTTTCTGGTCAAGCTCATCGGCGAGAAGTACCGCATCGACCTGGTGGCGGCGCCGTATCGGGGCAGCGCGCCCATGATCGCCGACATGCTGGGCAACCAGATTCCCGCCGGGGTGGCCTCGGTGCAGGACTTCATCGAGAACCACAAGGGCGGCAAGGTGCGCGTGCTGGCCGTGCTGGGCACCCAGCGCCAAGCCGCGCTGCCGGACGTGCCCACGTTCGACGAGCTGGGGCTGAAAGGCTTCGAGGACCTGCCCTACTATGGCTTCTATGCGCCCACCGGTACGCCGGGCGCGTTCGTCACCCGTTTCTCGCAGGCGCTGGCCAAAGTGGTCGCCCAACCCGATGTGAACCGCCAACTCACGGCCCTGGGGCTCACGGTGGCGTCGATGACACCCCAGCAGCTGGCGGCGCGCCAGCAGGCCTACACCCAGGCCTGGACGCGCATCATCCAGCGCAGCGGCTTCGTGCCCCAGTGAGGGTTGCGTGCTTTCCTGCCGCGGCGCCGCAGGCCGGCCCGCGGGGCCCGGCGTTGCCTGTCTTGAGGTGACGCAGGCCCGCCATGTTCTATGCCATCCCGCTGGACAACCGCCCCACCTGGCGCAACCCGCCATGGATGACGGTGCTGATCATTGTGGTGAACCTGCTGGTCTTCTGGGGCCCGCAGCGCTGGGAGGCCAAGGCCGTGGACCGGGCGGCGCAGGTCTATCTGGACAGTCCCTTGCCCGGCATCGAACTGCCGCCTTTCGTGCAGTGGCTCAAGGACGCCGGCCACCGCGATGCCGAGCAGGCGCGGCGCATGCTGGCAGCGCACCGGGAGCACGCGCTGCTGCGGTGGATGGAGCACGAGGAGGGCTTTCAAAAGCGCCTGCACGCCGGCCTGGTCGTGCGCGCGGACGACCCGCAGTACGCCGACTGGAAGGCCGCCCGCGCCCGGTATGAGGCGGCGCTGCCCGAGCCCTTCACCCGCCGCTGGGCGCAGAGCTACGAAAAGGACGCGCCCCCGCGGCCCGTGACCTGGATCACCGCCGCTTTCCTGCATGCCAGCACGGGCCACCTGCTGGGCAACATGGTGTTCTTGTTCCTGTTCGGCTTTTCGGTCGAGCTGGCCCTGGGGCGGTGGCGGTACCTGGCCTTCTACCTGCTGGGGGCCGTGGGCGGTTCGCTGATGGCCGGGTGGGCGTATGCAGGCCAAGGCAGCTACGGCCTGGGGGCGTCCGGTGCGGTGTCGGCCCTCATGGGCATGTACGCGGTGCTGTACCGGCTGCGCCGCGTGCGATTCTTCTACCAGCTGTTCTTTTATTTCAACTACGTCACCGCGCCCGCGCTGCTGCTGTTGCCGGCGTGGATCGCCAACGAGTTGCTGCAGCACTGGCTCAGCGGCCGGGGCGTGGCCTACATGGCCCACCTGGGCGGGCTGCTGACGGGCGCCGCGCTGATGTGGGGCGCCGGTCTGGTGCGGCGCAAGGCGATCGAGGCACCGCCGCCCGAGGCGCCCGCCGCGCCGGACGACGGCTTCGATGCCCACGTGGCCCAGGCCCGGCAGTCGGCCCAGGCGATGCAGTTCGAGCGCGCCCTGGTGCAGTGGCGGGCGGCGGCGCAGTTGCGCCCGCGCGATGTGCCGGTGCTGAGCGCCTGGTTCAAGACCGCCAGCCTGTGGCCGGCGGGCGAGGATTTTCACCGCGCCGCCCGCCGCATCTTCCGGCTGCCGGGGCAGGACGCCGCCACGCTGGACTTCCAGCACGCCAGCTACCGCACCTACCTGGACAACGCCCGGCCCAGCGCCCGCCTGGTGCCCGACGACATGGCAGGCCTGGCGCGCCGCTTCGTGCGCGCGGGGCAGTGGAGCGACGCCGAGAAGCTGCTCACGGCCCTGCACCGCACCGCGCCGCAGCATGCGGCGCTGGGCGAACTGGTGGGCATGCTGGTCACGGCGCTGCTGCAGTCCGGGCGGCGCGAGCAGGCCATGGCTTGGCTGCCGCAGTTGCAGCAACTGGCACCCGGCAGCGCGCCGCTGCGGCTGCTCGAAGGCCGGTAGGGCGGGCCGCCTGCCAGGCAACCCTGGATTTGAAGTAAAAACCCGTTCCAGCACAATCAGTACTAGGGCGTATTGCTATTAATTCAGTAGCAAATCGATGGCGCCTGCCTGCGTCGCCTCAAGGCGTGGAGGGCGCTTCGCCGCCTGCCGCCGGCTGCGGCAAATGGGCGCGCAGCAGCCATTGCACCTCCGCCACCGAGGGGCTGTCCGCATGCCGCGCCTGCAGGGTGGCGAGCACCTTCAGGGCCATGTCGGGGCGGTTCATGCCCTGCAGCAGCACGCGCGCGACCAGTTCGTAGGCCTTGGGCACCAGCGCATGCCCCTTGAAGCGCCGGTCGAACCCGCCCAGCAGCGCGATGGCCTGCCTGGCATCGCCGCCGTTCCACGCGGTGTTGGCCAGGGCCAGGGTGTGGCCCGCGTCGGTGATCACGAACTGCGCGTCGCGCTCGCGGCAGGTGAGGAACGCCTTGAGCGCCTCGGTCGTCTGGCCCGCGTTCAGCAGCAGCGGGATGAAGCGCTGGGCATGCAGCAGCAGGGTGTCGGTCTTGTCGGTCAGCGCCAGCACGCGGTGGTAGCGGCGCTGGGCGGGCAATTCATCCCCATGCATGCGCTGGTCTTCGTAGGCCGTGCCCAGGGCACCGGCCAGGTCGCCGTCGGTGATCTGCTGGGCCACCAGCGCGTCGGTCGCCTCCTGCGCGATCTGCCGGGGCGTGCGCCGGTCGGGCGGGGCATCGTCGTCCAGCCCGCCGCCGGGCAGCAGGTCGATGCCGAAGGCCTCGTGGTTCTGGTACATGGCGTAGCCCAGCAGGCTGCACATCACCCAGCCGAAATAGATGAACAGCCAGTTGCCCAGCGGCAGCAGCAGCCAGCCCTTGAACAGCGGCATCAGCAGCGCCAGCGCGATGGCCGCGCCCTGGCTGAGCAAAAACAGGAAAAAGCACAGCAGACCATAGGGCCAGCCGATGATCCGCACCACGCCCCAGGCGGCGGCAGGGTTCAGCGACGCGAACAGGCTGCCCGTCTGCACCAGCAGGATCATGGTGGCCGGCAGCAGGAAGCTCACGGCCAGCCAGGCGAGTTCCGCTAGTGTCCTGTCCCGTTAATTCGCCCGCATAGTCTGGCGAGTTTTTCGAGGATGGAGTCTGCTGTAGCTGTCCAAGTAAACGGCTGGCAGGACTGGTTGTAATTCGCGATGAATGTGTCGATCTTGTTGATCAGATCCTTCACGCTGGTGAACGAGCCACGGCGGATTGCCCGCGTGGTGATGATCGAGAAGAAGCGCTCGACCTGATTGAGCCAGCTTGAATAGGTCGGAACGAAGTGCATGTGCCAGCGAGGCCGCTCGGCCAACCAAGCGCGCACCTTTGGATGCTTGTGGCTGGCGTAGTTATCAGCTATGCAGTGCACATCCAGTTCGTCGGGCACTGCCTTGTCGATGGCGCGCAGGAAGGCAAGGAACTCTTGATGACGATGCCGGGGCCGGCACTGCGCGATCACTTGGCCATTCATCACGTTCAGGGCCGCGAACAAGGTGGTGGTGCCGTGGCGCACGTAGTCGTGCGTGACACCTTCGACATAGCCAAACCCCATTGGCAGCATCGGCTGCGTACGCTCCAAAGCTTGGCATTGGCTCTTCTCGTCCACGCACAGCACCAGCGCGTTGTCAGGTGGGTTCAGGTACAGCCCCACAACGTCGCGCAGCTTCTCGATGAACAGCGGATCGGTCGACAGCTTGAAGCTGTCGGCCCGGTGCGGCTTGAGGTTGAAGGTCTGCAGATAGCGCGCCACCGTGCTCTTGCTGATGCCCGTATCGGCGGCCAGCGTGCGGGTGCTCCAGTGGGTACCCCCATCAGCAGGCTTGGTGTGCAACGTCTTGGTAATCAACTCAGCAACACGCTCGTCATCTACCGTGCGGGGGCGACCCGGGCGCAACTCGTCGTAAAGCCCTGCAATGCGATGGCGCGCATAGCGCCCGCGCCACTTGGTGACAGTGCTACGACTGATCCCCAGAGCCTGCGCAACCGCGGTGCTGGCTTTATCTGTGCCTTCGCAAGTCAGCACGATGCGCGCCCTGAGCGACAACGCCGCTGGCAGCGAACGTGATCGCGCCATGGACGTCAGTTCCGCGCGCTCCACTTCACTAAGCGCAATTTCTGTTCGGGTCGTTGCATTGGGCATGGCGGCACCTCAAGGATGGCCCGAAACCATGCAGCTATCGTGCCTGCGAATTAACGGGACAGGACACTAGGCCTGTGCTGACCCGCTGCAGCCAGCCCACCACGATGCCCTGCACGAGCAGGATGCCGAACAGCTTCCAGGGCAGGGCGGTCCACTCGTCGTCCAGCCGGTCGGGGAAATCCTCGGCGCGCTGCAGGCCGCGCGAGCCCATCGCCACCACCTTGAAGCCGTAGCGCGACGCGGCCAGCAGGATGCCGACCTCGATGAGCAGCACGGCCAGCACGTCCGGCAGGAAGAACAGCACACCGTACAGCATGCTGCACACGGCCAGCACGGTGCTGTAGAACAGCGGCTTGCGCTGCAGGGGGAAAGCGAAGAATTGGTTGAGCCGGTGCCAGAACGGCACGGGGCCCGCTGGGGCCTGGGAAGCGGAAGACATGTCGATGGAAACCCGGCGGTCGGTGTTGGTGTAAATTTGTAAAAATTGTATGCTTGCGGAACGCGGGCCAGCACAATCGCTCACACGCCGCTGCAGTCCTTTTTGGAGTCGCCATGCATTCTCTTCGGGCTTTCCCGACGCGTTCCCTTGTGACCCTGGCCCTGGCCTGTGCGGGATTCGCCGCCCAGGCGACCCCCGCCGACTCTACCGCTCCATCGGCGGTTGCCACGTCGCCCTCGGCCTATGCGCGCTGGCAGTCCAGCATGGACGCCTTCGCCGCCGCGGACAAAGAGCGCCTCCCGCAGGCCGGCGGCGTCCTCTTCGTCGGCAGCTCGACCATTCGTTTCTGGACCGACGTGGCGGAGGACTTCCGCCAGTTGCCCGTGGTGATCAACCGCGGTTTCGGCGGCTCCACCATGGCGGACTGCAACCATTTCGTGAAAAACCTGGTGCTCCAGTACCGCCCGCGCCATGTGATGGTCTATGCAGGCGACAACGATCTGGCCGAGGGCCGCACGCCCGAGCAGATCCTGGAGAGCTTCCGGTCCTTCGTGCAGACGGTACGCACCGAACTTCCCGACACCCGCATCAGCTACATCTCCATCAAGCCCAGCCCTTCGCGCGTGGCGCTGATGCCCCAGATGCAGCAGGCCAACGCCCTGCTGGCGCAGTACGTGCGCACGGTGCCCAACAGCGACTACATCGACGTCTTCTCGGCCATGCTCGATGCCTCCGGCCAGCCGCGGGCGGAGCTCTTCGGCCCCGACCGCCTTCACATGAACGATGCCGGCTACGACCTGTGGCGCACGGTGATCGGCGCGTTCGTGGCGCCGGCCCCCGCGATGCGGGCGGGCGGCGCTTCGCCCACCGCCACGGCCGCCATGCCTGCCGCCACGGTAGTCACCGGCAACCCCGCGCTGGTGCGGGTGAGCACCGGGCGCTGAGACCCGCTCGGGTCGTCCCGGCCGGCACTGGCGCCGCCTGGCGGCAGTGCGCCGCTGGCCCCCGCGGCTGAGGGGCCGCCGCCGGCATCGGGTGCGGGCTGCACCGGGCGACCATCGTCGTTGGGCGGCTTGTCCACCCACAGGCTCACGCGGGCCACGGCATAGAGGGTGGCAAAACAGGCGATCAGCAGGGCGATGTCCTGCGGCCAGGGCCGCTCGTAGTCCGCCCCCATGAACACCAGGGTGAGCAGCACCACCACCAGATGGGCGCAGAACACCGGCAGCGAGGCCGCGCCCAGGGTTTCCAGCCAGTGCTGGCGCGGCAGCTTCGCCGCCAGCATCGGCCCGAAGCGGATGGTCAGCGCCGTGAGGGCCATCAGGTCGATCAGGCGCAGCGGGCCCAGGGCCCATTTGTCGAACAACAGGTTGAGCTGCGGGTTGGCGTCTCCGAACGGCACCTGGCCGACCACATGCCGCCACACCATGCACACCACGGCGATGGCGCCGGCCACCCACAGCGACCAGCGTGGGAACTCGAACGGCGGCGCCTCGGGGTCGTTTCGGCTCGCGCCCATCCACAGGCCCAGCACCCACAGGAACTGCCAGCTCCACATCACGAAGGCGCCGGTTTCGGTGAAGGGGATCGGCATGGGCAGCACCGCCGCGAAGCCGTCATAGAACCAGCGCGACAGCCCGAACTGCGCCAGCAGCCACAGCAGCACGCTGCCGGCCATGATCGGCGCCCAGCCGCGGCGCAGCGCGAACGTCATCAGCCAGGGGCTGGCCAGCATGAACAGCACGTACAGCGGCAGGATGTCCAGCAGCGGCGGTTCGTACACCAGCAGCAGCCCGCCCACCAGGGCCTCCAGCGGGTGCAGCAGGTAGAAGGTCATCATGCCCTTGATGGCGGGCTCGTCCACGCGGATGCCGATGAAGGCGATCACCGTGAACAGGAAAAGCAGCGTGGCCGCCTGGCAGCCGTAGATCTTGAGGGCACGGCGCCAGAAGGCCTGGCGCATGTCCGCCACGGTCTTCCGCCAGGCGAGCCGGCCGTAGACCATGCCGGCCATGTACGCCGAGAGCAGCACGAAGCCCTCGGCCGCCGAGACGAAGCCGAACGGCTGACCGAGCGGCTGCGTGAGCCGGGTGGGCAGGTGCGTGACGGTCATCAGGGCGAGCATCAGGCCCCGGACGGCATCGATTTCCCAGCGGCGGGTGGAGGAGGGGGGTGGCATGGGCGCGCCCGGGGTGGAATTGAAACCATTCTCACGGAGCGAGGGGGCCGGGCGGTGTAGGCCATTTACAACTGCGTCACTGCGCTGGTGGTTCGCCGCCTGCCGATGGGCTACGCTGCCGGGTTCGAAAGGGTGCCGGTCCGTTGGGCCGGGCCCGTCGCCGTTTTTGCAAAAGCCATGACAACAACAACGCATTCCTTCCGCGCCCTGGCGCTGGCCTTGGCCCTGGGCGCGGCCGCCCAGGCCCATGCCCTGTCCATCATCAGCTTCTCGCCCCAGGGCGAGGTGTCCCGCGTCCGGCAGGCGGTGGCCAAGTTCGATGGCCCGGCGGTCAATTTCGGCGACCCCAAGGCCCCGGCCCCGCTCTCCGTGAGCTGCTCCGACGCCGAAGCCGGCCAGGGCACGGGCCGCTGGACCAGCGAGCGCGAATGGGTCTACGACTTCAAGGGCGACCTGCCGCCCGGCGTGCGCTGCACGGCCCAGGTGAAGTCGGGGTTCAAATCGGCCGCCGGCGCCGAGCTGTCGGGCACGAAGAGCTATGCATTCAATACCGGCGGCCCGTACGTCCAGAACATCCGCCCCGGCACCTACCAGCCTATCGACGAAGAGCAGTTCTTCATGCTGCAGTTGAACGGCCCGGCGACCCTGGCCAGCGTGCAGGCCAACGTCTGGTGCGTGGCCGATGGCGTGGGCGAGCGGGTTCCGGTGCGCCTGATCGAAGGCGCCCAGCGCGAGGGTCTGCTGGCCTCCCAGGGCCTGGACAAGACAGCCGCCAAGGAGCCGCTCAAATACGTCACCCTGGCCTGCAACCGGCGGTTGACCTCGGGCGGGCGGGTGCAACTCGTCTTCGGCAAGGGCGTGGCCACGCCGAGCGGCGTCGGCAACACCATCGAAAAGCGCTACGAGTACAAGGTGCGCGAGCCCTTCGCCGCCGATTTCCGCTGCGAGCGCGAGAACGCCCAGTCGGCCTGCCTGCCGATCCGCCCGATGTTCCTGTCGTTCAACGCACCCGTGCCGCGCAAGCTGGCCGAGGCGGTGCGCCTGCGCTCGGACAAGGAAACGCTCAAGCCCCGGATCGACGGTGAGGGCGATGGCGACACCGTGGTGAACGGCGTGCGCTTCGACCCGCCCTTCACGGCGCAGACGGCCTTCACGGTGCAATTGCCCAAGGACTTCAAGGACGCCTCGGGCCGCACGCTGCGCAATGCCGACAGCTTCCCGCTCAAGGTGGGAACGGGGGCCATGCCGCCCCTGGCCAAGTTCGCTGCCTCGCCATTCGGCGTGGTGGAGCGCTATGCGGAGGGCCCCAAGGAGCCCGCCTTGCTGCCCGTGACCTTGCGCAACGTCGAGGCCGCGCTCAAGGTCCAGGGCCTGGACGCCGGCAAGCCCGCCGATGGCGCGGCGCCCGCCAAGGTGAGCACCCTGCAGCCCGGCAGCGACGCCGACATCATTGCCTGGTACCGCAAGGTGCGCCGCTACGACGGCTACCTCGTGAGCCGCAAGAGCGCCCGCCGCGACGTGAAGGGCCCGCTGCCCGCTGCGCTGGAGAGCGACAGCAGCGAGTACGTGCAGTCGCGCATGGTCTCGCTGCTGTCCGGCCAGGGTGGCGTGAAGACGCTGGACCTGCCCAAGCCGGTCAACAACGACCCGCGGCCCTTCGAGGTGGTGGGCATTCCGCTGCCCACGGGCTTCCATGTGGTGGAGATCGCCTCGCCGCTGCTCGGCAAGTCGCTGCTGGACGAGCGCCACGGCGAAGGCCGCACCATGTATGTGCGCACCTCGGCGCTGGTGACCAATCTGGGGGTTCATTTCAAGCTCGGCCGCGAGAATTCGGCCGCCTGGGTGACCACGCTGGACAAGGGCCAGGTGGTGGCGGGCGCCAAGGTGCGCGTGTCCGACTGCAACGGCCGCGAACTGGCCACGGGCACGACCAACGCGCAGGGCGTGGCGCTGTTCGACGGCCTCTCGCCCGAGCCGCCGTCCTGCCAGGGTGACGATGGCGGCGAGCAGGCTTACTTCGTGAGCGCGCGCGCTCCGGGCGCCGATGGCGTGCAGGACATGGCCTTCACCTGGAGTGACTGGCAGCGCGGCATCGAGCCCTGGCGCTTCAACCTGCCCACCAGCATGGAACCCCGCCCCGACGAGCGGGCCCACACCGTGTTCGACCGCACGCTGCTGCGCGCCGGCGAAACCGTGTCGATGAAGCACCTGCTGCGCACCGAGAACCGCAAGGGCTTCGGCCTGCCGGACGAGCAGCCCGACACCCTGGTCATCACCCACGTGGGCAGCGGCCAGCAATACACGCAGGACCTCACCTGGCGCAAGACCGCTACGGGGGGCTTGAGCGCAGAGAACACCTTCGCCGTGCCCCCTGCCGCCAAGCTCGGCGTGTACCAGGTGCAGTTGCAGGGCGGCTCGCACAGCCGCAACAGCTTCGAGTCGGGCCAGTTCCGGGTCGAGGAGTTCCGCCTGCCCGTGCTGGAAGGCCGCATCACGCCCACCGATAAGAAGCCCCTGGTGCGCGTGCGCTCGGTGCCCACCGACGTACAGGTGAACTACGTGGCCGGTGGCGGCGCCGCCAACCTGCCCGTGCGCGTGTCGGCGCTGGTGCGCGGAAAATCTGCCCAGTGGAGCGATTTCGACGCCTTCAGCTTCATGCCGCCCAACCAGCGCGGCGCGCAATCGCAAAGCCACAGCGACGACGAAGAAGCGGCCGCCGGCCAGGACGCCCGCGTCATCGCCGACAAGCTGGCGCTGACGCTGGACAAGAACGGGGCCGGCAAGCTGGCCATCGACAACGTGCCCCTGGCGCGCCGGCCGCAGGAGCTGGTGCTGGAGGCCACCTACGCCGACCCGAGCGGCGAGGTGCAGACGCTGCGCAGCACGCAGACCCTGTGGCCCGCTGCCGTGGTGGCGGGCATCAAGACCGAAGGCTGGGTCTCCGCCGCGCAGAAGATCCGCTTCCAGGCGCTCGCGCTGGGGCTGGACGGCAAGGTGCAGGAGGGCGTTCCGCTGCAGGTGCAGGCCATCGCCCGCATCACCACCACCAGCCGCAAGCGCATGGTGGGCGGCTTCTACAGCTACGACAACAAGACCGAGACGAAAGACCTGGGCACCGTCTGCACGGGCAAGAGTGATTCGCGCGGCCTGCTGCTGTGCGAGACCAAGCTCGAAGAAGCCGGCGAAGTGGAGCTCGTGGCTACCGCGCGCGACAAGGACGGCAACACGTCCGAGGCGGCTTCGTCCGTCTGGGTCACGCGCCAGGGCGAGATCTGGTTCGGCGGCGAAGACCACGACCGCATCGACCTGCTGCCCGAAAAGAAAACCTACCAGCCCGGCGAGACCGCCAAGCTGCAGGTGCGCATGCCGTTCCGCCACGCGACGGCGCTGGTGAGCGTGGAGCGCGAAGGCATCATCGACACGCGCGTGGTGCAGCTCAACGGCCAGGACCCGACCGTGCAGGTCAAGATCGAGGAGGGCTGGGGCCCCAACGTCTACGTGAGCGTGCTGGCCCTGCGCGGCCGCCTGCGCGAGGTGCCGTGGTACAGCTTCTTCACCTGGGGCTTCAAGGCGCCGACCGAGTGGTGGAGCGCCTTCTGGTACGAGGGCAAGGAATACGTCGCGCCCACCGCCATGGTCGATCTGTCCAAGCCCGCCTACCGCCTGGGCGTGGCCGAGATCCGCGTCGGCACGCAGGCCCACCAGATCCAGGTGAAGGTGGTGGCCGACAAGGAAAGCTACCCCGTGCGCGGCAAGGCGCAGGTCACCATCACCGCCACGCTGCCCGGCGGCAAGCCCGCGGCCGGCGCCGAGGTGGCCCTGGCCGCCGTGGACCAGGCGTTGCTGGAGCTGATGCCCAACACCAGCTGGAACCTGCTCGATGCCATGCTGCAGCGCCGCTCCTGGGGCGTGCAGACCTCCACCGCGCAGATGGAAATCATCGGCCGGCGCCATTACGGCCGCAAGGCCGTGCCAGCGGGCGGCGGGGGCGGCCACAGCCAGGCGCGCGAACTGCTCGACACGCTGCTGCTGTGGCAGCCCGCGATCCAGCTCGATGCCAACGGCCAGGCCAAGGTGACCGTGCCGCTCAACGATGCACTCACCACGTTCAAGATCGTGGCCGTCGCCGATGCCGGCACGGGCCTGTTCGGCACCGGTGCGACCCAGATCCGGGCCACGCAGGACCTGCAGATCATCAGCGGCCTGCCGCCGCTGGTGCGCGAGGACGATCAGTTCCGCGCTCAGATCACCCTGCGCAACACGACCCAGGCCGCCATGAAGGTCGAGGTGGCCGCCCGCGCCACGCTGCTGCAGCTGGACAAGCAGAGCGTGGACATCCCGCCCGGCGAATCCCGCGAGGTGGCCTGGACCGTGACCGCCCCCGCGCAGCTGGCGCAGACGCGCACCGAGGCCATCCTGTGGGAGATCGAAGCCCGCGACACCGCGGGCGCCAACGGCGCGCGCGATGCGCTCAAGGCCACCCAGCGCATCATCCCCGCGGTGCCGCTCACGGTGCAGCAGGCCACGCTGGTGCAGGTGGACGGCAGCTTCAACCTGGACGTGAACCCGCCAGCCGATGCGCTGCCGGGCCGCGGCGGGCTGAAGATGTCGCTGCAGCCCAAGCTGGCCGAAGGCCTGCCGGGCGTGCGCGACTGGTTCGCCAACTACCCCTTCGCCTGCCTGGAGCAAAAGACCAGCAAGGCCGTGGGCCTGCGCGACGGCACCCTCTGGCAGACCGTGGTGGCGCAATTGCCCACCTACCTGGACGCCGATGGCCTGGCCAACTACTTCCCGCCCCAGGCCGGCAGCGCCAACCGGGGCAGCGACACGCTCACCGCCTACCTGCTGTCGGCGGCGCACGAAGCCTCCAGCCTGCACCCTGAGTTCGCCCTGCCGGACGAAGCCCGTGCCGCCATGGAACGCGGCCTGACCGCGTTCGTGGAAGGGCGCATCCAGCGCGACTTCTGGAGCCCGCGCAAGGACCTGGACATGCGCAAGATCGCGGCCATCGAGGCGCTGTCGCGCTACGGCAAGGCCTCCGGCCGCATGCTGGGCAGCGTCACCATCGCGCCCAACCAGTGGCCCACGCACACGGTGATCGACTGGCTGAACGTGCTCAAGCGCGTGAACGACGTGCCCCAGCGCGACCAGCGGCTGGCCGAGGCCACGCAGGTGCTGAAGGCCCGCCTGAGCTACCAGGGCACCAAGCTCATCTTCAGCACCGAGCGCGACGACTACTGGTGGTGGCTGATGCAGAACGGCGACGTCAACACCGCCCGCCTCATGCTCGCGGTGATGGACGACCCGGCCTGGAAGGACGACATGGGCCGCCTGGCCAACGGCTTCATCAGCCGCCAGCAGAACGGCGCATGGCACACCACCACCGCCAACCTGTGGGGCGGCCTGGCGCTGGAGAAATTCAGCGCCAAGTTCGAGGCCACGCCCGTTGCCGGCGTCACCCGCGCGGCCCTGGGCAGTGGCAACGCCAGCGTGGACTGGGCGAAGGTCGAGCGCGTGAAGGCGAGCGACGCCACGGGCGCGGCACACCAGACCACCTGGTTCGGCGCACCCGCATCGCCCGGCAACTTCAAGAACAACGGCATGTTCCTGCCCTGGTCGGCCACGGGCGGCAAGGAGAACCTGGCAATCACCCACCAGGGCACCGGCAAACCGTGGCTCACGCTGCAGTCGGTCGCGGCCATCCAGCTCAAGGCGCCGTTCGCGGCCGGCTACGCCATCAAGAAGACCATCACCCCGGTCGAGCAGGCCGTTCCCGGCAAGTACACGCGCGGCGACGTGCTGCGCGTGACGCTGGAGGTGAACGCCAGCGCCGACATGACCTGGGTGGCCCTGACCGACCCGATCCCGGGCGGCGCCACCATCCTGGGCAGCGGCCTGGGGCGCGATTCCGAGATCGCCACGCAGGGCGAGAAGCGCTCGGGCAGCGCCTGGGCGGCCTTCGAGGAGCGCAGCTTCGAGGCCTACCGCAGCTACTACGAGTACCTGCCCAAGGGCACCATCAAGGCGGAATACACCGTGCGGCTGAACAACGTGGGCGACTTCGCGCTGCCCCCGAGCCGCGTGGAAGCCATGTACGCGCCCGAGATGTTCGGCGAGACGCCGAACGCCCGGGTGAAGGTGGAAGCTGCCGCCCGCTGAGCGGGCACCTTCCGCGCTGCACGCGATTGCCCATGCCATGGGTCCGGCCGATCCTGGGTGTGCTGCTGTTCGCCGCCGCCAACGGCGGCATGCCGACCGCCCAGGCGGCCGAGGTCTGCCCCGCGCAACCCGGCCAGCCTTTGCGGCAGGTCGATGTTTTCGATGGCCCGGTCGAAGACTTGGCGACCCTGGTGCCCGACGTCGCGAAGGAGCGCGCGGGGCACTGGCAGCTCGGGTACGTGTATTCGGTGGGGCGCACCGTCCACGTGCGCTGCCATTACGCCGATGCGCGCACGGTGGATGTCGCATTGCCCCAGAAAGTGGAACGTTGCGACTACCGCATCGACGCCCGCAAGACGCTCGATCTGCGCTGCAAGTAAGCCGCTCCATGAAGCCGGTGGAGAAGCCGGCGCGGCAGCGGTCAGCGCCCGGGCTATCACATCCCGCCCCGCTCGCCAACTGCCCCTTTCGAGCGGTTGTGGTTTGCCCGTCGCACCTTCCGCGCGAAGCGCTTGCTACGGCTGAGTCCCCCTCGGAGAATGCGCAGGCCATGCCGGTGCGCCCCCAGCGAAATGCGCTGCCAGGGCACGATGCCGTGCTGGCGGACAGGCATTTTTCGAACACTTGGGGGACACGATGCGCAAGATGAATTTTCCGGTGCTTGCATCGGCGGCGGTGATGGCCATGGCGGCGGCGGTACCCGTGGGGGCCCAGACGCCGCTGCGGGCCTGGAACACCCACCCTGACGGCTACCCGGTCACCGAGGCGATGAAAAGCTTCATCAGCGAGGTGGAAGCCTCCACCCAGGGCCGCTACACCATCAAGCTGTTTTCCGATGCGGTGCTGGGCGACCAGGGCAAGGCGGTCACGATGATGAAGGCCGGCGAGATCGACCTGGCCGAATTCAACCTGGGCCCGCTGGCCGAGGCCGCACCCGGCCTGCAGGCGTTCAACCTGCCCTTCCTGTTCGGCGATGCCGCCCACATGTTCCGCTACCTCGACGGCGCCATGGGCGAGCGCCTGTCCGAGAAGCTCAAGGCCTCCGGCTTCGTGGTCCTGGGCTGGTACAACGGCGGCGCGCGCTCGTTCTACTGCGCCAACAAGCCGATCACCCGGCGCGAAAACCTGGCGGGTCAGCGGGTGCGCGTGCAGCAGTCGGAAACCTCCATCGAGATGGTGAAGCTGCTCGGCGCCACCCCCGTGGTCGTCCCCTACAAGGAGGTGCTCGACAGCTTTCGCAACGGCACCATCGATTGCGCCGAAGGCAACCTGGTCTCCTTCGAATCGACCGGCCACTACAAGCTGGCCAAATACATGCTGCTGGACCAGCACACCATCTCGCCCGAGGCCCTGGTGGTATCCACCAAGCTCTGGAGCCGGCTGAGTGCGCAGGACCAGCAGGCCTTTCAAAAAGCGGGCAAGGCCTCCGCCGTGCTGATGCGCAACCTGTGGGAAAAGCGGGTGGTCTCGGCACGTGCCAATGTGGCCAAGGAAGGCGTGCAGTTCGTGACTGTGTCCGACTTCTCTCCCTATGTGCGCCGCATGGCGCCGCTGTACAAGAAGTACACCGACAACCCTGATGTGCGGGGCGATCTGCTCACCATCATCTCCAACCAGTGAGCACCGCCCGGCCCCGGCGCAGGGCGCGCGGGGGGGGGGGCGGGCCTGTTACTGGACGACGGTGGCGCGCGGCGCGCCGTGCGCGGTCCGCTGACCCTTGAGCAGCGCGATCAGGACGTGGACCCCGAAGGCAACCGCCAGCAAGATCACGGCGCCCAGGCCCCACAAGGCCCAGGCCAGCACGGTCACGGCGCCTGCCAAGGCGGGCACGGTGTCCAGCGCCGCCTGAACCATCGGGCCGGCGGAGGCGATCATGGCTGCGAACTCCCGGGCCAGCTCGGGCGGTATCCAGCCCCTGATCCAGTCGGGCACCACCACAGCATTCATGGCAGACGTGCCCCCGGCCAGCGCGCCTGCGCTGGACACCGCCCAGACCGCCATGGCATGCATGCCCCAGCAGGCCAGCGACCAAAGGGCGAGAAGCGTTAGAGAGAGAAACCAGCTGATGGCATAAAACATGGAGGTTGTCCTTTCGAATGGGCGAGCGCCCAGTATGGCCATGGCGGCATTCGATGGACACCAGCTTTTATCGAACATAGCATTCGGTTTTTCCGATCCGGAGGCCGCATGTTGAACTACCGCCATCTCTACTATTTCTGGATGGTCGCCAAGGAAGGCGGCTTCGCCCGCGCCGCGGACCGCCTGGAGATGGCAGTGCAGACCATCAGCGCGCAGGTGCGGGATCTGGAGAAGGATCTGGGCCACCAGTTGCTCAAGCCCTCGGGCCGAGGCATGGTGCTGACCGAGGCGGGCCAGGCGGCCTATGCGCGGGCGGAAGAGATCTTCCAGCTGGGGCAGGGCATTCCCGACGAGGTGCGCGAGGCGGCCAGCGCCAAGGTTGCCCGGCTGTCGGTGGGGCTGTCGGACGGCATCTCCAAGCTGGCGGCGCATGCCCTGCTGGAGCCGGTGCTCGCCACACCGCACCTTCGCCTGGTGTGCCACGAGGGCGAGTTCGACGAGCTGCTGTCCGAGCTGGCCCTGCACCAACTGGATGTGGTGCTGGCCGGGCAGGCCGCGCCGCGCAACCCCAACCAGCGCCTGACCAGCGAGCAGATCGCGCGGTCCACGCTGCAGTGGTACGGGCCGGCATCTTTGGTCAGGAAACACGCGCGAGACCGGTTCCCCCAGTCGCTGCAGGACCTTCCCGTGCTGTTGCCCACGCCCCATTCTCCGCTGCGGTCCACGCTGGACCATTGGTTCGATGACCTCGGTGTGCGGCCCCAGGTGGTGGGCGAGTTCGAAGACAGCGCGCTGCTCGCGGTGTTCGCGGCCCGCGGGCTCGGGGTGTTTCCCGTGAGCCAGCTGGGCGCGCAGGACGTGGGGCTGGTGCGGGGCCTTCGCCTGCTGGGCGACTGCCCCGACATCGGCGAGGAGGTGCACGCCATCTGGTCGCGCCGCGGGCAGCACCATCCGCTGGTGCGCCAGATGGTCGCGGCGGCCCACGCGGTGGCCGCGGCCTAGCCTTCGGCGGGCCCGTGCGCGGCCCTGTTCAAAGGCCGGCCGCGACCGGCGCGGCCTCGGGCGGATCGGATGCCTCGCCCATGCGCCAGTGTTTGAGCGCGGCTTCCATGATCCAGGCCTCGGCCGCCGCCACGTGGTGGTCCGCGGTCGCCGCCGCGCAGGCGAAGTGCAGCACGCGCTGCTGCAGTTCCGGTTCGGTCACCTCGGCCATCAGGGCGGCCAGGGCGGCTTCGTCGAGGTTTCCGGTCAGCAGGCGGCGCTCGCGCGCCCCCATCAAGAGGTCTTCGCACAGCGCGTGCAGCACCTGGGCGAAGTCGCCGGGCGCCAGGCCGAGTTCGCGTTCGATGTCCAGCCGCTGCAGGGCATCCGTTTCCGAACGGCTGACGTGGCCGTCCGAGATCAGCAGCAGGCCGACGATCCGGGCCGCTGCTTCGGGGCTGTTGGTGGGGTAGCTGCGCATGGGGTGTTCCTTTGTGAAGTGTTGTGGGGGCGATCAGGCGGCGTCAGTCGCGGTAGCGGCGGTGGCGCGCCGGCTGCGCAGGGCGTGCGGGGTCGATCCGCACGGGAACGCGAGCCGGTGCACGCAACGCGCCGCTGCCGTGCGACACCTGCTGCAGCCACTGCAGGGCCCGGGCGCGCAGGGAGGAGAGCAGGTGGGAGACAAGGGGCAATGACTTCATGGGGCGATTCATGGGGGTTTTCTGTGGTGGTGACAGCCTTGAATGTGCGGCCGGTTGACCGATGGAAGAAGCAGGTTTTCCGAGATGGCTGCATCGGTTTGACCGAAGCCGTGCAGCCTACGGTCTGGCTGCAAGGCAGCAGGTTTTTCAGAGGGTGTTGGCAGAGGAAAACTGCTGTGCCCCTGCAGGCGTGCGGGCTAAGGTGCCTGCTCCAACGAAGGAGAACGCTGATGCAGATTTTTTTCCAGTCCCGCCATCCCGAAGCGACCGCGATGCGCGATACCGTCGATCGCCGCGTGCGCTTCGTGCTCCGGCGCCTGAGTGCGCAGGTGCCGCGTGCCGATATTCAGCTGGCCGACGTGAACGGCCCCCGGGGCGGGGTGGACAAGCGCTGCCGGATCGAGCTGCGCACCGACGGCGCGGGCCCCGTGGTGGTCTCGTCGGTGGCCAGGGACTGGCGCACTGCGCTCGACGAAGCCCTGGCCCGCGCGGCCCGGCATGTGCTGCGCGTGTGGCGCCGCGCGAACGCGGCACGCAGGCCGAGCCAGCGTTTGCCTGAGATAGGGCCATGACGGCCTGCCGGAGAGCCTTGGGCTATACCCCAACGCACGACGTTTGGCTAGGGCACTGAGCAAATTTGAGGATTGAAACATTGCCTCACCACAAAGATCGGCGGGCCCGCGCCGCCGGCGTGGCCGGCAGATATAAATCCGCTGTGTCCATCGATTCTGGAAGGGGAGTTTCATGAAGCAACTATTGGCCCGCTGCGTTCTCGCGGCGGCGATCGTCCTGCCGGTGGCGGCCCACGCCCAGGTGCCGGTGGTGGAGCAGCCCGACCACGAGCAATTGCTCATGAGCCACGACTGGCGGCTGGCGTGGAACAAGCGGCTGGTCTACAACTTCTGGCGCGAGGTGTTCGAGGCGGGCCACATGGACCTGGCGCCCAAGTACATGGCGGAAGACTACATCCAGCACAACCCCACGGTGGCCACGGGCCGCGCGGCCTTCATCGCCTTCTTCTCGCAGTTTGTGCCGCCCACGCCCATCGAGCCGCGCGTGAAGGCGCCTTTGGTGGCGATCACGGCCGAGGGCGACAAGGTCATCCTGAGCTTCGTGCGCGAAATGACGGACCCGCAGGACCCGACCAAGAAATACACGACGACCTGGTTCGACATGTTCCGCATCGAGAACGGCAAGATCGCCGAGCACTGGGACGCGGCCACCAAGAACTGACGCGGTCGCCCCGACGGACCCCGGGCGCGGCACGCGGCCACGCAAAGTGGCCCGCGCTGCCGCCCTTCAGTCCAGCGGCCAGAACCAGATTTCCTTGGAGTCGAAATAGCAGGCCGAGCTGCAGACTGCTGCGGCGTTGGTGGACTCCACCAGATCGATGTGGCCGCCGTTGTAGCTGGCCATCTTCCAAAAGAAGATCACGCCGCGCTTTCCCTGGATCTTTGCCTGCACGTTGTCGGGCGTGAGGATCTGCGGGTAGCACAGTACGCCCCGCTGCATGAGCTGGTCGGCCAGCAATTTCGCGCCCGGCTCCACGAACCGGCCTTTGAGCGGGCCTTCCTTGATTTTCAGGCGCCCGGTGATGCCGGTGCCCGACTTCAGCAGCGCCAGGCTCATGCGGACCGCGCAGGTGTTTTCGTAGCCGGCGTTCTGCCGCTTCAGCTGGCTCATGTCGTATCCGATCTCGCGGTACACGCTGTCGCCGTCCATGAATCGGGTCGGCTGCATGCGGTCGGAAGAATAGTGGTGGGACTTGAGGTTCTCGAAGATGGGCTTGGTCAACGCGGGCTCCGGCAAGGGAATTGCTTGGACAGGATGGCGACCAGGGTTTTGGAGGCGCGCTGCTGCAGGGCCGGGCCTTCGACCTTTTTCAACTCCGTGAACAGGCGCTCGTCGATGGTGATGGTCTTGAGCGTGGGGTAGCCGCACCACGCACGCCCCTCGGTGGCGTCGAGCACGCCCGTGAGGTAGAGCTCGGCCTGCTGCCGCACCTGCGGCGCCGGGCTGACGTAGGCCTGCCGGAAATCGTCCGTCGTGATCTGCGTGTTGTTGATCATCGCGTTCTGCGTGGTGGGCAGCGGGGCCGACAGGCGCGGTGGCATGGCTTGGGCGAACGCGGCGCCGCCGGCCAGGCCGGCGGCGGTTGCCATGGCAGCGGCCAGGAAGCGGGGTGCGGTAAAGCAAGGCAAAGCAGTGGCCTTTCAATGGGGTTGTGCGCAGGTGCGGGGCGTGTGCCGCACGGTTCAGAAGGGCGCATGGAGGGCCCGCCAGCGCAGCGCGGGCTGCGGCCCGGGGCACGGCGAACATGAAAGCGGGAGGTCCCCTGGGGCATGGCACCAAGGCCCGCCGGAGAGGACCCGCCAGCTGGCTCCGTGACCAATGCCGGAGCGAAGTGGCGTTGCGCCAAAGGTTACACGAGGGTGCGGCGCGATGCGCGAAAGTCCCCAGGGTCCGTTCGGGTCCTGCGCGGCGCGCGGCGGCTTCTGCGCGAGAATCGGAAGGGCCCGCCCTGCGTCTGCGATCCGGGGCGCGGCCATCGCCCGGTGCAACGCCGGGTGGGACGGCGTCACGGGAGGAGGCGACAATCCCCGGTCGCCGCCGGCCTGCGGGCCGGCCTCCGCTCTCTTTTTCTCCGACCCATCCTCCTTCTTCCCATGTCCATGGACTTTCTCGCGGTCGTGCGCAGCATCGCCACCTGGCGTCGCAATGGGCGGGGCCGCCACGAGGGCTGCGCCGGTATCGGCACCGCCACCGTCCGCCATGGCGCAGTGGCAGTGGCCGTGGGGCGGGCGCTGCTCGCGCTGGGTCTGGCCTGCATCGCCGCCCCGGCCGCCTGGGCCTTGCCCACCTTCAACGAGGTGCGTGCGGACTATCGCCCCTCCGACACGCTGGTGCTCTCGCGCGAGGGCGAGGTGCTGCAGCGCCTGCGCACCGATGCCACCGTGCGGCGCGGCCAGTGGGTGCCGCTGGCCGAGGTCTCGCCCGCGCTGCGCACGGCGCTGGTGCTCAGCGAGGACAAGCGCTTTTACGAGCACAGCGGCGTGGACTGGCGCGCGGTGTCGGCCGCCGCCTGGGGCAACCTGTGGAACCAGCGCACGCGCGGCGCGAGCACGCTCACCATGCAATTGGCCGGCCTGCTCGATGGCGACTGGCGCCAGGGCGCGGGCGGGCGCAGCGTGGTGCAAAAGCTGGGGCAGACCGTGGCCGCCCAGGTGCTGGAGCGGCGCTGGCGCAAGGACCAGGTGCTGGAGGCTTACCTCAACCTGGTGCCGTTTCGCGGCGAGATCGTGGGCATCGACGCGCTCTCGCGCACGCTGTTCGGCAAGGCCGCGCACGGGTTGGACGAGCGCGAGGCCGCGGTGGCCGCCGCGCTGGTGCGCGCCCCCAATGCCCGGCCCGCCCTGGTCGCGCAGCGCGCCTGCGGGGTGCTGCGCGAGATGCAAAAGCCGGTGGTGCCGTCCTGCGATGCGCTGGACCTGTTCACCACCGCCGCGCTGCAGCGCCGGGCCTTCGACGGCGCCGATGGCGTGGCCCCGCACTTCGCGCGCTACCTGCTGCGCCAGCCCGTGGCGGCGCAATCGGTGCCGTCGGATACCCCGGCCGCGGATGCCGCCTCGCCGCGCCGCGAGCGCGTCACCTCCACCCTGAGCGCGCCGCTGCAGCGCTTTGCGGTGCAGACGCTGCACCAGCACCTGCGGGAGCTGCGGGGCCGCAACGTGGAGGACGGCGCCGTGGTGGTGCTGGACAACGCCACGGGCGAGGTGCTGGCGTGGGTGGGGTCGTCCGGCGCTTTGAGCCAGGCGGGCGAGGTGGACGGCGTGCTGGCCCCGCGCCAGCCGGGCTCCACGCTCAAGCCGTTCCTGTATGCGCAGGCTTTCGCCGAGCAGCGCCTGACGGCGGCGTCCCTCATCGAGGATTCGAGCGCGCACATCCCGACGGCCAGCGGGCTCTACATTCCGCAGAACTACGACCGCCAGTTCAAGGGCTGGGTGTCCGCGCGCACGGCGCTGGCGGCGTCGCTCAACGTGCCGGCGGTGCGCACGCTGGTCATGGTGTCGCCCGATGCCTTCTTTCGCCAGTTGCGCGCGCTGGGGCTGCCGCTGCGCGAAAGCGGCGACTATTTCGGCTACAGCCTGGCCCTGGGCAGCGCCGAGGTGCCGCTGCTGCACCTGACCAACGCCTACCGGGCGCTGGCCAACGGCGGGCGCTACGGACCGGTGGCCGTGACGCCCGTGCAGCAGGGCGCCGGTGCACCGCGCGCGGCCACGCCAGCGGCGCCGGCGATGGACCCGCGCGCGGCCTTCCTGGTGGGCGACATCCTGTCGGACGGCAATGCCCGCGCGCGCACCTTCGGCACCGACAGCGTGCTGGCCACCCGCTTCTGGACCGCCGTGAAGACCGGCACCAGCAAGGACATGCGCGACAACTGGGCGCTGGGCTGGTCGCGCCGCTACACGGTGGGCGTGTGGGTGGGCAACGCGAGCGGCGCGCCCATGCACGACGTGAGCGGCACCAGCGGCGCCGCGCCCGTGTGGGCCGAGATCATGGGCTGGCTGCACCGCGCCGGCGCGGGCGTGCGCAGCCGCCCGCCCGCACCGCCCGAGGGGCTGGTGCAGGCGGCCGTGCGCTTCGGCCCCGAGCCCGGTGGCGCGCGCCTGATCGAAAGCGCGCGGCAGGAGTGGTTCATCGCCGGCACGCAGCAGCCCCTTTTTGCTATCGATAACGTAGCAGAACAACCAATGAAAGCCCTGGCGTCCGGCCAAAATCGCCCCAACCCGGCCGCCAGCGCATCCGAGGACGGCCTGCAGGCCCCGTCGCCGCGCATCCTCTCGCCCGCGCCCGGCACCATCGTGGCGCTGGACCCGGACATTCCGCCCGACCGCCAGCGGCTGCAGTTCGCGGCGACCCCGGTGCAGCCCCAGGCGCACGCCGGCCTGCGCTGGCGCATCGATGGCCGGGTGCAGGGCCGGGGCCCGCAGTGGGCGTGGCTCCCGTGGCCCGGGCGGCACCGCGTGGAGTTGCTGGACGGCGGCGGGCAGGTGCTGGACACGATCAGCCTCGAAGTGCGGGGCGCAGGACTCAAGAAATGACACCATGCTTTGCGTTCGGCGCCTGTGCGGCGCTCCCCGGCGGCCGGTGCATGCGGCGCCGCCGGGCGCCGGCCGTGGCGTGCGGGAGGGTGGCATGACCGCCATCGCGCCGCTGCTCTTCGTCGTCATCTGGTCCACGGGCTTCCTGGTGGGGCGGGGCGTGTCGGCGCACGCCGATCCGTTCTGGTTCCTGGCCGTGCGCTTCATCGGCGTGGCCGTGCTCTTCGGCGCGGCCGCCCTGTGGGCGCGCGTGCCGTGGCCGCGCGGGCCGCGCCGCATCGCGCTGCACCTGGTGGCCGGGGCGCTCATGAGCGGCCTTTATGTGGGGCCGAGCTGGTGGGCCATGGCGCAGGGCCTGCCCTCGGGCGTGATGGCGCTGATCGGTGCGCTGCAGCCGCTATTCACCGCGCTCATAGCGGTCACCTTGCTGGGTGGGCGCCTGCGGGCGGCCACCTGGGCGGGCCTCGCGCTGGGCTTCAGCGGCGTGGCGATGGTGCTGTGGCCGCGGCTGGCGGTCAGTGCCGGGGCGGCCGGGCTGACGCTGCCGGTGCTGCTCGCGGCGGCCGGGAGCATCCTGGCGCTCACGGTGGGATCGATGGTGCAGAAGTCGCCGCTGGCCGCTGGCGACCTGCGCAGTGCCAGCGCGGTGCAGAACGTGGGGGCCGTCACGGTGCTGGTGTTCATGGCGCTGGTCTTCGGCGAGCCGCGCTGGGACGGCTCGCCGCTGCTGTGGGGCTACCTGGCCTATGCCGTGCTGGTGCTGTCCATCGGCGGCGCAACGCTGCTGATCTGGCTCATGCGCCACGGCGAGGCCACGCGCACCGCGGCGCTGGTGCTGGCCGTGCCGCCGCTGTCGGCGCTGCAGGCGTGGTGGATCTTCGGCGAGACGCTCACCGGCCTGCAGATCGTGGGCTTCGTCGTCGCCATCCTGGGCGTGGCGCTGGCACGCCGGTAGGCCGCCCGGCGCGGCAGGGGCCGGGCAGGGCCCGCGCGTCTGGCCGTCAAAAAATCTCAGGGGCCGGGGAAAAGTCTTCAGCACCCGTCCGGCGGGGGCGCCGCTACGATGCCCGTGTGCCGCGCTTTCCCTTCGCCGTGGAGGGGCGAGGCCCTTCCCCATTCCATAAAAACACCCAGGAGCGTTTCCCTTGGCCGACCTGTCCAAAATCACCTGCATCGAAGACCTGCGCGTGGTCGCCAAGCGCCGCGTGCCGCGCATGTTCTACGACTACGCCGATTCGGGCTCCTACACCGAAAGCACCTACCGCGCCAACAGCGAAGACTTCCAGCGCATCAAGCTGCGCCAGCGCGTGGCGGTCAACATGGAAGGCCGCACCACGCGCACGCGGATGGTGGGGCAGGAGACGGCCATGCCCGTGGCGATCGCGCCCACGGGGCTCACGGGCATGCAGCATGCCGACGGCGAGATCCTGGGCGCGCGCGCGGCCAAGGCGTTCGGCGTGCCGTTCACGCTGTCCACCATGAGCATCTGCTCGCTGGAGGACGTCTCCACGCACGCCGGGCCGGGTTTCTGGTTTCAGGTTTACGTGATGCGCGACCGCGATTTCATCGAGCGCCTGATCGACCGCGCCAAGGCGGCGGGCGTGTCGGCGCTGCAGCTCACGCTGGACCTGCAGATCCTCGGCCAGCGGCACAAGGACATCAAAAACGGCCTGTCCACGCCGCCCAAGCCCACGGTGGCGAACCTGCTCAACCTGGCGACCAAGCCGCGCTGGTGCCTGGGCATGCTGGGCACGCAGCGGCGCAGCTTCGGCAACATCGTGGGCCATGCCAAGGGCGTGGGCGATCTGTCGTCGCTGTCGTCGTGGACGGCCGAGCAGTTCGATCCGCAGCTCAACTGGCGCGACGTGGAGTGGATCAAGAAGCGCTGGGGCGGCAAGCTGATCCTCAAAGGGATCATGGACGCCGAGGACGCCCGCCTGGCCGTGGCCAGCGGCGCCGATGCGCTGATCGTCAGCAACCACGGCGGCCGCCAGCTCGACGGCGCGCCCTCGTCGATCCACGCGCTGCCGGCCATCGTCGAGGCGGTGGGCCAGGAGATCGAGGTGTGGATGGACGGCGGCATCCGCGGCGGGCAGGACGTGCTGAAAGCCTGGGCGCTGGGCGCGCGCGGCACGCTCATCGGTCGCAGCTTCCTGTACGGGCTGGGCGCGTTCGGCGAGGCCGGGGTGACCCGCGCGCTGCAGATCATCCAGAAGGAACTGGACGTGACCATGGCCTTTTGCGGCCACACGGACATCCACCGCGTGGACCGCTCGATCCTGCTGCCGGGCACCTATCCGGCGTGAGGTGCGGCGGGCCGCTGCCTGCCGGTAGGGCTCCCCAGGGGCGTTTGGAGCGAAAAAGGGCTCCAGCGCATTTTTTACTAGGGCGTATTGCTATAAAAAATATAGCTGTATGCCCCCTGCGCCGGCGGGCGCTCGCCGGCCTCTCTGGTTTTGTGCCGGCACACCGGCGTGTTCGCGGCGGGAAGGGCGCCCAGTAAGTCGCCGGTAATGCGGGAGCGCCGAACATCGGTTTTCCAGCAACCCTGTTCCCGCCCATGACCCTCTCCCTCACGCCCCTCAAGAAATGCCCGCGCGCCTGCCTGGGCGCCGCCACCGCCACCCTGTGCCTCCTGGCCGCGACGCAAGCCGCCGCGCAGGAGCGGCGCACCGAGGCCGCATCCGCCGCCGGTGCGCCGGACGCTGCGTCCAGCTGGGGCATCGGCATCGGTGCCTCGGCCGTGCGGCGCCCCTACGCGGGGGCGGAGAGCAAGAACATCGCCGTGCCGCTGCTGTTCTACGAGAGCCGCTGGCTTCGCGTCAGCGGCGCCACGGCCGACGTCAAGCTGCTGCAAAAGGAGTTCGGCCCGCAGAGCAGCATTGGCCTGACGGGGCGCCTCAAGTACGAGGATGGCGGTTACGAGGCCGGCGATTCGCCCCGGCTCGCCGGCATGGCCGACCGCGATGGCAGTGTCTGGGGCGGCGCGGCCGTCACCTGGAACACCGGCTTTGCCCGCGTTTCGGGCGAGTGGCTGTCCGACCTGTCCAGCAAAAGCAAGGGCCAGAAACTGCAGCTGCAGGTGGACCGGCGGTTCGGCTTCGGCAGCTTCGGGCTGACGCCCCGGGTGCAGGCGCAGTGGCTCGACGAAAAATACGTGGACTACTACTTCGGCGTGCGGCCCAACGAGGCGCAGCCCGGCCGTGCGCAGTACACCGGCAAGGCGGCCACCACGATGGAGCTGGGGCTGCGGCTGGACTACGCGATCCGGCCCCGGCAGATGGTGTTCCTCGACGTCAGCGCGACGAGCCTGCCCGACGAGATCAAGAACAGTCCCATCGTGGGGCGCTCGAGCATGTCGCGCGCCACCGTCGGCTACATCCACCGGTTCTGAGATGCGTGGCGCTGCGCGCATTCCAGGCGGCCCCTTGACGGGCGGGGCGGCCTTCGGGCCGGGCAGCGGCCTGCCCTGGGGGCGATCCCCTGGCCGGGCGTGCGCGCGTCGGGGCTGGCGCGGCGGGCCGAAGGGCTTTTCCGAGGAGGTCTTCGACGACTACGTGGCAGACTTTCGCCGCTTCCTGGACGACGCCCTGGCCGCCGAGCCCTGCGGCCCGGCGCGGCATCTGCGGGCCTACCTGCGCGCCATGGGGGCGAGCCTGGCGGCCCTGCGCAGCTACCAGCGCCGGGCGGTGGCCGCCGTGCTCGGCGATCCGCAGTATCCGGCGATCTGGTCGGATTTCGTCGAGGAGATGTGCGCCACGGATTCGGTGGACCTCGCCACACACAGGGTGTGCCGGTATGCCATCGAAGGCCTGCGGCTCGACCTCGTGCAGGGGCGGGTGTCCGGCGATGGCAGCAGCATCGGCCCCCTGGTGGACCGGCTGCTGTCGCTGACGGCCCGCTGATTTTCGGGGCCTGCGCCGCGCGCAGGCCGCCAGGTATTTTTGGATGGACCCGAGGATGAACCGCATCGCACTGGTAGAAGACCACGAACGGCTGGCCGATCTCATCCGCCAGGCCATGGCGGGGGCCGGCATTGCCGTGGATGCCTTTTCCGACATCGAATCGGCCTGGCTCGCACTGCGCGACATTCCCTACGGCGCCTTGGTGATCGATCGGGGGTTGCCGGACGGCGACGGCCTGCAGCTGGTGCGGCGGCTGCGCGCGCGCGACCAGGCCGTGCCCTGCCTGATGCTGACGGCCAGGGACGCGCTGCACGACCGGGTCGACGGCCTCGAATCCGGCGCGGACGACTACCTGACCAAGCCGTTTCCCATGGAGGAGCTGATCGCCAGGGTGCGGGCGCTGCTGCGGCGACCCTCCCACCTGAAGGCGCTGGACCCGGTGTACGGCGACCTGCGCCTGGATGCGGGCCGGGGGTGTCTGGTGTGCGGCGGGGAGACCGTGGCGCTGCCGCTCACCGAGGTGCAGATCATGCTGTGCCTGCTGCGCAAGACCGGCCAGGTGGTGCGCCGCTCGGAGCTGGAGGCCGCCGCCTGGGGCATCGCCGAGGCCGTCACGCCGAACGCGCTGGACGTGGCGCTGCACCGGCTGCGGCGCAAGCTCGTCGCGGTGGGATCGAGCGTTCAGATCGCCAACATCAGGACCCATGGATATGCCGTCCGCGAAAAGCCACTGGCCCCGTAGCTTTCGCGGGCGCCTGCTGCTGCTGTACGTGGCCGGCATGCTGCTGAGCGGCGGGCTGGTCATGGCCGTCGTCATGGTGCTGCTCGAACCGCTGGAGCGGTACATGCTGCAGCACAGCGTGATCGAGCGGGCCGAGTCGGTCGCCAGGATCATCCGCTTCGACGGCGCGGGACTGCCCGTGGGCCTGGACCGGTCCCGCATCGACGAATGGCCTTTCGCCAGCCTGAGCGAAGAGGTGGTGCTGCGCATCGTCGATCCGCACGGCGAGGTGTTCTACACCACCGACGGGAAAAGATTCCCGCTGGCGCCCGAGGGCCTGGGGTTCGATCCGCAGCGAAAGGGCTTCGTGCTGCAGCGCGACGGCGTGGCGATGCATGCCGCCACGGTGCCCCTGCAGCGGCCCGACCGGCTGTGGTACGTGCAGTTCGCCATCAGCGACCGCATCGTTTTGCTGCTGCAGCACAGCATCGGGTTGCCGGCGTTGCGCAAGGGCATCGTGGCCACCTGCCTCACGTTCCTCGTGACTTTCGTGATCGCCATGCACTTGACGCTGCGCCGGGTGCTCGAGCCGCTGCGCATCGCATCGCTGCAGGCGCAGCGCATCACGCCGCAGTCCCTGGGCGACCGGCTGGCGCTGGGGGATCTGCCCAGCGAACTGGTGCCGCTGGTCGATGCCTTCAACCGGGCGCTGGAACGCGTGCAACTGGGGTTTCAGACGCAGCAGGAGTTCCTGGCGAACGCCGCGCATGAATTGAAGACCCCGCTGTCGCTGATCCGCGCGCAGGTGGAACTGGGCGGCCAAGGCGGTGGCAAGGGCAGTGGCAGCGAGCACAGCCGCTACCTGCTCCAGGACATCGACCGCATGGCGCGCCAGGTGCAGCAGCTGCTCCACCTGGCCGAGGCCAGCGAGCAGCGCAACTACCGGATCGAGCGGTGCGACCCGCGCTCCGCGATCCTGGAAGCCAGCGATTTCATGGACCGCGTGGCCGAGCGCAGCCAGGTGCAGATCGCGCTGTTCTTCGACGAGGGCGTGGGACTCTGGGACGCCGACCGGGGCGCGCTCTTCACCCTGCTCAAAAATCTGCTGGAGAACGCCATCCAGCACAGCCCACCGCATCGCGTGGTGCGGCTGCAGGTGCATGGCCGGGGGGTCGTGGTGTCCGACGAAGGGCCGGGGGTGGCGCCGGAGCACCTGGGCAAACTCTTCGAGCGCTTTTGGCGGGGTGCGTCCCGGCGCGACGAAGGGGCCGGGCTGGGCCTGTCGATCTGCCAGGAGATCGTCGCCGCCCATGGCTGGACCATCGAAGCGCGCAACGGCGCGGTGGGGCTGGAAGTGCGCGTGACGCACGCATCGGCGCCCGGCCCCGGCCAGTAAGGATTCAGCAATGCGGGCGCGGTGACGATGGCGGCCCATGGGATGCGATGCACTCCATCCCTCAAGTCTCCATCACCCACTGTCACCGGAGGTACGAATGCCCTCTCGCCTGCATCTCTCAGCGCCCTGGAATCGCCGCATGCCGAATGCCCGGTATGCCGTCTGCGCCTTGGCGGTTCTCAGTACCGGATGCGCCTCCCTGGCGCAGCCGGATCCGCTGGAGCCCGTCAACCGCAAGATCTTTTCCTTTAACGAAGGCGTGGACAAGGTCGTCCTGCAGCCGGCCGCCAAGGCCTACAAAACCGTGGTTCCCGACGTGGCCCAAACGGGCGTGAACAACTTCTTTTCCAATTGGCAGAACCCGTGGTCGTCGGTCAACCTGATGCTGCAGGGGCGGTTGGGCGAGGGCATGACGACCCTCGCGCGCTTCGGCACGAACACCACGGTGGGCGTCCTCGGCCTGGTGGACGTGGCCAGCGGCTGGGGCATGCCGCACCGCAAGGAAGACTTCGGCCTGACCCTGGACACCTGGGGCGTGGGCACGGGGCCGTATCTGGTGATGCCGCTCTTCGGCCCGTCCAATGCGAGGGACGTGTTCGCATCGCAGGTCGATGGCCTGGGCAACCCGAAGAACCAGATCTCCAGCGTCTCTGTGAAGAACAGCCTGACTGCCGTCCAGGTGGTCAGCCAGCGCGCCAACTATCTGGGGCCAGCGAATGGGTGGACCAGGTGGCCCTGGACAAGTATCTGCTGATGCGCGACGCCCATCTGAAAAAGCGCAACCGCGCCGCCCAGGCGAAAGAAGCCGTCGCCCAGGTGGCCATGGAAGAGGCCGGCGACGTCAGCGAGGGCGGGCCTTTGGTCCGTCGCTAGTGAGTCGGCCCCGGCAGGCGCCGGGCGATCAGCCGGTCACCGCCTGCACGGCCGCGCCCGCGGCCGGCAGTTCGTGCGCCACCGCGCTCTTGCCGGCGTAGAACGCGCCGGCGGCCAGCAGCAGCGCGCCGGCAGCGAAGGTGGCGCGGCGCTTCATGGAACGCAGGTCGCCGAGGGGAAGGGCCTTGGATCGGTTGTCTCGCATGCTGTCTCCTGGTGGGTCGGGAAAGAGGGCTGCGTGCCGCAGGTGTCCTTCATACGCCGGCCGTGGCCGATCGGATTCAGAGTCCTTGTCCGAAGGAGGGCTTTGTATCCGCCAACCCACACCCACCGTATCCCGCTGCATGGCTGAGACCGCACTTTTTCTCACACAATGCGTGCATGAGCACCTCCCTCACGGACACCCAACTGATGGCCCTCATTGACCAGGTCGCGGGACGCGACGATGCCGCCCTCAAGCGCTTGTACGACCACACGTCGTCGCGCCTGTTCGGCGTGGCCCTGCGCGTGCTGCGCAACCGCGAGTGGGCCGAGGACGTGCTGCAGGAGGCCTACCTCACCATCTGGCGCGTGGCCGGCAGCTACCGCGAAACCCTGAGCCCGCCGATGGCGTGGATGGGCCTGATCGTGCGCAGCCGGGCGCTGGACTTTCTGCGCCGGCGCACGGCCGACCGGGCGCAGCTCACGCAGGAGTTCGATGACGAACTGGCGCAGACACTGCAGGCGGACCAGCCCTCGCCGGCGGACATCGCGCAGGCCAGCGAGCAGGCGACCGCGCTGCACCAATGCCTGGGCCGCCTGGAGCACCGCCATCGCGAAGTGGTCAGCCTGGCGTACCTGCGCGACCTGAGCCACGGCGAGCTGGCCGAGCAGTTGAAGCTGCCGCTGGGCACGGTCAAGACGTGGATCCGCCGGGGGCTGGGCCAGTTGCGCGACTGCCTGTCGCGCTACGCGTGAGGTGCTGCCATGAATCTTTCGCAATCCCCTGAACTGCTGGACCGCCTGGCGGCCGCCTATGCGCTGGGCACGCTGCGCGGCGGTGCGCGGCGCCGCTTCGAGACCCTGGCGCGCGAGCATGCCGGCGTGCGGGCGGCGGCGCTGGTGTGGCAATCGCGCTGGTCCGGCCTGACCGAGCTGCAGGCCGAGCAGGCCCCGCCGCCCGAAGTGTGGCTGCGCATCCACAACCTGGTGCAGGCCGAAAAGGAACGCGAGGCCATGCGCGCGGCGCGGCAGGGGGCCGTCCCGGCGCGGGCCGAGGGCGACGGCCACCGTGCAGGCCCTGGCGGGTGGCTGCGCAGCGTGCGTCTGTGGCGCGGCGCTGCGGCGCTGGGCGCGCTGGCCACGGTGGCTGCCGTGGTCGTCGGGCTGCAGACGCACCAGCGGCTCCAGCGGGACAGCGGGGCGCAGATCGCCCAACTGCGCCAGCAACTGGCCGCCACGCCGCAGGTGCGCTACGTGGCAGTGCTGGCCGATGCGAAGGCCGCGCCGTCCATGCTCGTCACATTCGATGCGCAAAAGAACGCGCTGGTGCTGCAGCGCGTGGGCGGTTTCCAGGAAGGCAGCGACCATTCGCTGCAGCTGTGGGCGCTGCCACCCGGCAGCGGCCCGCGCTCGCTCGGCGTGCTGGGGCCGCAGGCGCTGCTCACGCTGGCCACGCCGGAGAGCGCGGTGAAGAACGTGCCCACGCTGGCCATCAGCCTGGAGCCGCAGGGCGGCGTGCCGGGCGACAAGGGGCCGACGGGTCCGGTGCTGTTCACGGGCGCGCTGATCGAACGCATGCTGTAGCGAAACGGCCTCATATTCTGCTTTGCGGAATGGGGGTTTCGTCGGTCGTCGATTTGGGTAACACTCTGCTACAGCGCAGGTTGGCGCTCCTTTGCGGACGAACCCCCATGCACCCCATTCACTGGATCTCCACGGTGGCCTGCACCACCGGACTTTGCGCACTGCTGGCCGCCGCCGGCACCGCGCGGGCTGAAACCGGCAAGCTGCTGCTGACGGGCGGCGTGAGCAGCATCTCCGGCTCGGCCGGCGGCGGGCTCACCCCCTGGGCGGTGGTGGGCTCGAATGCCACCGAGGGCGAGGTCGGCATGAGCGCCTTCACCACCCGCACCCGCACGCGCGATTACGGCCTCACGAGCTACGGCGCGGCGATGGGCTGGAACGAGCGGGTGGAGGTGTCGGTGGCGAAGCAGGATTTCGATGCCGCCCCCGCCGTCGCGCTGAACGGCATCGCGGCATTCGGCGTCGAGCCCGATCTGCACCTCAAGATGGACATCATCGGGGTCAAGGTCCGTCTGCTCGGCGATGCGGTGCTCGAGGCCGACAGCGCCATGCCGCAGGTGGCGGTGGGCGTGGAGCACAAGCGGCTGCACCCCGCTTCGGCCAGCAGGGTCATCGAGTTCCTGGGGGCCGACACGAGCGGCACCGATGTCTACGTGACCGCCACCAAGCTGCTGCTGGACCGCAACCTGGTGCTGAGCGCCACGCTGCGCTCCACCAACGCCAACCAGAACGGCCTGCTGGGCTTCGGCGGCTCGGCCCCGGGACGCAGCCGCCGCAGCCTGCAGCCCGAATTTTCCGTGGCCTACCTGCTGCGCCGTGACCTGGCGATCGGCGCCGAATACCGCTTCAAGCCCAACAACCTGCAGGCGATCGGCGCCTCGGCGGGCCTGGGCGCCGCGCTGCGCGAGGACGACTGGCGCGACCTGTTCATCGCCTGGGCGCCCAACAAGCACATGTCGATCACCCTGGCCTACGTCAACCTCGGCCTCATCGTGCCGGGCGTGACGGGCTACCGCCGGCAAAACGGCTTGTACCTGTCGGTGCAGGCCGCGTACTGAGCCGCTGGCCGAAAGACGAGAGGAGGCCCCATGCCCATCCCTGCCACCCCCCGATTCGCGGTGCCGCCATGCCGCGCGCCGCGCGCCGCCGCCCTTGTGTTCGCGCTGGCCGCAGCCCTCGCCACGGCCGTGCCCGCTGCGGCGCAGCAGCCTGCCGCTGGTGCCACGCCACCCGGGGCCGCGGCGTCTGCTGCGGTGCCGGCCACTGCCGCGCCGGAAGGTCTCTACGACGCGCTGGGCGGCAAGCCCGGCATCGCCCGCATCATGAATGGCCTGGTGGACCGGGCATTCAAGGACGAGCGCATCGGCCCTCTGTTCAAGGAGACCAAGCCCCAGGCGCTCAAGGACAGTCTGACGGACCAGATCTGCGTGCTCTCCGGCGGCCCATGCCGCTACGAAGGGGCCGACATGAAGTCGGCGCATGCCGATTTGCCCATCCGAAAGCGCGACTTCAACGTCCTGGTTGAGTTGCTTCAGGATGCCATGGACGAACAGGGCATTGCGTTCACCCAGCAAAGCCGGCTGCTGGCGCTGCTGGCCCCCATGCACCGGGACATCATCACCGTGCGCTGACTGGCACCAAGGCGGTGCGCTCATTGCGAATGCACCGATCTGGTGAAAAGTCAAATTTTTTGGTATCTTTGTGTATCTGTACGCCTAGTGCGTCAGCTGTCGGTGTGCGTCCGGTCGAATCAATAAAATGATGGAATCGCTAAATTTAGCTGGCAATCGGCGAAATAAGGCGTTCTCCTACGGCCCAGCATTGGATGTTTCTATCAAATCCGTGGTGTTTTAATTTTTACAACTGGTGACGCTGTTGCCAGTGAAGACCTATGACCCATTGGATCAACAACCTCCGGATTTCGCGCAAGTTCTTGCTCATCGGCGCACTGGCGTTCTTCATGTTCGCCATTCCCACCACCCTTTTGGTGCATCTCAACTGGGACACCCTGCGCACGGTGGAGCGTGAAAACCTGGGCATCGCCCCCGCCAAGGAACTGCTCAAGCTGGTGCAGCTCACGCAGCAGCACCGGGGCCTGTCGGCGGCCTTCCTGGGCGGCGATGCCGCCTTGAACACGCCACGCCAGGCCAAGCAGTCCGAGGTCGAAGCCGCGATCGTGCGGGCCCAGGCTGCCGCTGCCGGACTGCAGGATCGGGAGCTGTCCGCCAGGCTGGACGCGCTGGCCGGCGAATGGCGCACCCTGGTTGCCGGCGTCGGGAGCAAATCCGTCACCGGTGCCCAAAGCAATGCCCGCCACGCCGCGCTGGTGGCCGGCGAATTGGGATTGATCGACGATGTGGCCAACAGCTCTGGCATCTCGCTGGATTCGGAGCCTGCCAGCTACTTTCTTCAGCGGGCCGCGCTGAACCATCTGCCGCACCTGACCGAATCCCTGGGCCAGATGCGGGCGCGCGGGGCCTTGGTGCTCGCACGCGGCGACGCATCGCCCGAAGAGCGCGCGCGCATCGAAACCCTGGCCGACCGGGCCCGTCAGCATTACGGCGATGCCCGCAAGACGCTGGAACTGGCCTCGGGCGGCAAACTGCCGCCGCAAGTGGAAGCCGCACGCAAGGCCGCGCTGGCGGCGGCGGAAGAGGGCTTCAAGCTCGCGGACGACAACATCGTGCAGGCGGCCACCTTGTCGATGCCTTCCACGCAGTGGGTGGCGCAGATGACCCGCATCATCGACACCCAGTTCGCGCTCGTGGCGGTGTCGTTCGACGTGCTGAGCGACACGCTGGGCACCCGGATCCAGGCGCTGCGCCGCGACATGCTGCTGATGGTGACCGCCGTGGCCCTGCTGGCCGCGCTGGCGGCCTGGGTGATGTGGATCGTCACCCGCGCCACCACGCGCTCGGTGGCCGTGGCCGTGCAACTGGCCGAGGCCGTGGCGCAGGGCGACCTGAGCACCAGCGTGCGCACCGAGGGCCGCGACGAGATCGCGCGCCTGCTGCAGGCCCTGGCCACCATGAACGACCGGTTGAGCGCGGTGGTGGATTCGGTGCGTGGCAATGCCGAAAGCGTGGCCAACGCCAGCGTGCAGATCGCGCAGGGCAATGCCGACCTGAGCCAGCGCACCGAAGAGCAGGCCAGTTCGCTGGAAGAAACCGCCGCGTCGATGGAAGAGCTGGGCTCGACCGTGCAGCACAACGCCGACAGTGCGCAGCAGGCCAACCAGCTGGCACGCAGCGCCTCCGGCGTGGCAGTGCGCGGCGGCGAGGTGGTGGGGCAGGTCGTGCAGACCATGAAGGGCATCAACGACAGCTCGCGCCGCATCGCCGACATCATCAGCGTGATCGACTCCATCGCCTTCCAGACCAATATCCTGGCGCTGAACGCGGCCGTGGAAGCTGCCCGCGCCGGCGAGCAGGGCCGGGGCTTCGCCGTGGTGGCCAGCGAAGTGCGCAGCCTGGCTGGACGCTCGGCAGACGCCGCCAAGGAGATCAAGGCCCTCATCACCGACAGCGTGGAGCGCGTCGAGCGCGGCACCGCCCTGGTGGACGAGGCCGGCACCACGATGAGCGAGATCGTGTCGTCGATCCAGCGCGTGAGCGACATCGTGAGCGAGATCAGTGCCGCCACCGCCGAGCAGAGCTCGGGCGTGTCCCAGGTCGGCGAGGCCGTGAGCCAGATGGACCAGGTCACGCAGCAGAATGCGGCGCTGGTGGAGGAAAGCGCCGCCGCGGCCGAAAGCCTCAAGGCACAGGCGCAGCAACTGGTGGACACGGTGGCCGTGTTCCGCCTGGCCGGCCACGGCCAGCCGGGCGCGCTGCGCGTGCGCTGATCGCCCGTCGCGCAGGCGCTTGCGGGAGCATCCCGCCGGGCCCACGCAACTGCCGGGGAGCGCGTGGACAATGGCGGACGTGACCGCCCCCGAAGAGCCCGCCGCACCCCTGCTACGCCGCATCGCCCACTTGGACATGGACGCGTTCTATGCCTCGGTGGAGTTGCTGCGCTACCCGCAGCTCAAAGGGTTGCCCGCCGTCATCGGTGGTGGCCGGCGGGCGCAGGACGAGGCCCTGGTGGCCGAGTACGCCGGCCGCGAGGCGGAGATTCCCGTCGCGGCCTTCCCGCTACTCAAGGACTATGTGGGGCGGGGCGTCATCACCACCGCCACCTACCCTGCGCGGCAGTTCGGCGTGGGCTCGGCCATGGGGCTCATGAAGGCCGCGCGCCTGTGTCCCCAGGCCATCCTGCTGCCGGTGGACTTTCCCTCGTACCGGCGCTTTTCGCGGATGTTCAAGGAGGTGATCGTGTCCATCGCGCCCGTCATGGAAGACCGCGGCGTGGACGAGGTGTACATCGACTTCACGCACGTGCCGGGCGGCCAGCGCGACGGCGGCTGGTCGCTCGCGCGGCTCATCCAGAAAAGCATCCTCGACGCCACCGGCCTGACCTGCTCGATCGGCGTGGCGCCCAACAAGCTCCTGGCCAAGATGGCCAGCGAGTTCAACAAGCCCAACGGCATTTCCGTCGTCCACGAGGGCGACCTGGAAACCCGGGTCTGGCCGCTGGCCTGCCGCAAGATCAACGGCATCGGCCCCAAGGCCGACGCCAAGCTGCAGTCCCATGGCATCCACACGGTGGGCGAGCTGGCCGCGCGCCCGCGCGACTGGCTGGTGCGCCACTTCGGCAAGGCCAGCGGCGCCTGGCTGCACGATGCCGCCTGGGGCCGCGACGACCGCCCCGTGGTCACCGAAAGCGAGCCCGTCTCCATGAGCCGCGAGACCACCTTCGACCGCGACCTGCACGCCGTGCGCGACCGCGCCGAACTGGGTCGCATCTTCACTGACCTGTGCGAGCGCGTGGCCGGCGACCTGCAGCGCAAGGGCTACGTGGGCAAGACCATCGGCATCAAGCTGCGCTACGACGACTTCAAGATCGCCACGCGCGACCTCACCATCGACCACCCCACGCAGGACGCGGCCACCATCCGCCGGGCGGCCGGGCAGTGCCTCAAGCGTGTGCCGCTGGACAAGCGGCTGCGGCTGCTGGGCGTGCGCGTGGGTAACCTGCTGACCGAGCAGGCCGCGCGCGACGCGCCGGTGGCCCGCCAGGGGCCGATGACGCCGGGGCTGTTCGACTGAGTGAGCCAGGCTTGCGGGCATCCGGACGGGCAGGGGCCTTTGCGCAGGGCCTCCCGGCCGCTCAATCGGGACGTGCCGCTTGGCTCTCAGTCCTTCGGCGCAGCCAGGCCCGGTAAAGCATGTCGAGCCCCAGGCCGACCGCCACGCCCACGGCATAGGCCGCCAGGTCCATCGTGTTGAACCGCGATCCCAGTACCAGGTGGCCCGGCGTGGTGCTGCGGATCGCGTTGATCCACGGCGCCTGGTACCGCTGCGAGAACTCCACCGCGAACGAGGTCGCCAGCGCCAGCAGGGCCAGCCGGCCCGGGGCCATGCGCGGCCAGAGGCAGGCCCAGCCGAACATCACCATCAGCGCCCACAGCGCATCGCCGGGGTACTTGCCCAGCGCTTCGGGAAACAGCACGCCGGGCCACCGGCGCGAGGCCAGTCCCAGGGCGATGCAGAGGGCGATGCCTGCCAACAGCACGGCGCGATGGCGTGGAGTGGGCGATGTGAGCGGATGGTCCATGAAAAGGCTGGAAAAGCAGGGGGCAGAAAAGCGGGTGGAGGAGGGCTGCTGAAGAGGCGGCGGTGCGCAGTATCCACCGGCAACGCCGTGCTGGCGCCCGGTAGCTGTCCGGTGTTTCGCCCCGTTGCCATCGCCGCCCAGCGAACGGCATTCAGTGCCGGCTCACGCTGCCGGGCCCTTCTCCGGCAGCAACGCCTCCAGCACGAAACGCGTCGGCCCGCTGGCCCCCCGGTCGCTCACAGCGAGGCCGAGCTGTCGCCACAGCGCCGGGCGGAGCGGGCGGATGGCGATGCGCGGGTCGCGCGTGGCCTCGTACGACTCCTGCGGCAGCAGCGCCGCTCCGTAGCCGGCGGCGACCAGCGTGCGGATCGCGTCGTTGTAGTTGAGTTCGATGCGGGGCCGGCAATGGACGCCTGCTGCCGAGAACCATTCCGCGGTCTGCCGGTACAGGCGGGTGGAGGCGTCGTTCATGATGAGCGGCCGCTCCGCCAGCCATTGCGCCGTGAGCCGCTGCGGCGCCTTCCAGGCCGATGGCAGGAAGGCGACCACCGCCTCGCGCCGCAGGGGCGTGACCTGCACGCCGCGCACGGCCGGCTGCGGCAGCGCCACCACGGCCAGGTCCAGGCTGCCGGCCGCGAGCCGGGCCATGCTTTCGTTGGAGGTCAGCACCTGCACGTTCACATCGACCCCGGGGTGTTGCCGGGCCAGGCGCTCGAGCGCGGGCGGCAGCAGGTGCGCGATGGCGCCGGTCGAGGCCCCCACGCGCACGCGGCCCGTCTGGCCGGCGAGCTGGCGCCGAACGTCCTCGACGGCATCGTCCGCGTCTGCCAGCAGCCGGCGCGCCCGCGCGATGAACCGCTCGCCCAGGGCCGTCGGTTGCGCGGGCCCCCGCCCGCGAACGAGCAGCTGGCCGCCCAGGCGCGACTCCAGCTCCGCGATCTGCACGGTGACGGTGGGGGCCGCCAGGTGAAGGGCGCGCGCCGCGTTGGCCAGGGAGCCGAGATCGGCGATGGCAACCAGGGTGCGCAAGTGGTCCAGGCTCAGTTCTCGCATGCCGGCAGTTTAATTTTTCTTAACTTTGGGTTGCCGATATTTCGCTGGAGCCATCGAGGCGGTCTCCCTACGATCGCGTTCCATGAACCACCAAATCTTCATCGACGGCGACCAGGGCACCACGGGCCTGGACCTGCAGAACCGGCTCCGGGGCTCGGAATTTCGCATCCATACCTTGCCTGCGGGCCTGCGCAAGGACCCGGCCGCGCGAAAGGCGGCGATCAACGATTGCGACATCGCCATCCTGTGCCTGCCCGATGCCGCGGCGCGCGAGGCCGTCGCGATGATCGACAACCCCGGCGTGCGCGTCATCGACGCCAGCTCCGCCCACCGCACCAGCCCCGGCTGGGTCTATGGCCTGCCGGAACTGGATGCGCAGCAAGGCGAACGCATCGCCAAGGCGTCGCGGGTCACCAACCCGGGCTGCTACCCCACCGCCGCAGTCGCCCTGCTGCGGCCCTTGACGGATGCGGGCCTGCTGCCCGCCGACTATCCGCTCACCATCCATGCCGTCTCCGGCTATTCCGGCATGGGCCGGTCGGGGGCCGAAGCGCACGAAGCGGGAGTGGGCGCGCATTCGCTCAAGGTCTACGGCCTGGCCCTGGAGCACAAGCACGTGCCGGAGATCCAGGCCTATGCGGGCCTGGTCGAGGCGCTCCTCTTCGTGCCGGCCTACGGCAGCTACCGGCAGGGCATCGTGCTTACCATCGGGTTGCATGCGCGAATGCTGCCCGCACAGGCTTCGGGCTCGCGCATCCACGAATGCCTGGCGGAGCGGTACCGCGATGCGGCGCATGTGCACGTGCTGCCGATGTCGTCGGCCGAGCCGATGACCGAACGGGACCCGCAGATCCACAACGGATCGAACGACATGGGCCTGGCCGTGTCGTGGAATGGGCGCACGGGCCAGATCGTCTTGAGCGCGGTGCTGGACAACCTGGGCAAAGGCGCTGCGGGCGCGGCTTTGCAGAACCTGAGGTGGATGGTGGGCGCCGGCGCTGGGCAGGCCGCGTCGTGAGTCCGGCGTGGTGGCGGCACGCACGCCCTCTGTGCGGTGCCCACCCTCAAAAGGTCATTCGCACTCCAACAGCGAGGGCGGAGGGTGAGGTTCCCGGCCCGGGCGTACCGTGGGGCGACTGGTACAGCGCCACATTGGATCTTTCGCTGTTGCGATTGCGCGCATAGCTCCAGTAGCTCACGGTCCTTCGTGCAAGCGGATGCTCGTAGGTGAGGGACACATTGCGCACATGCGCCGCCGCCGCGGTGCGGTCGGTGGACCAGAGGAGCTGTGCCATCACCTGTCCGTGCAGCCATGGCAGGGAGGCTCCCAGCGACGTGTTGCTGCGATCGATACCCGCTGCGCGGTTCCGGGTCCGGTGCAACGAGGAAAACAGCATGGCGGTGCCGATCCGGAACGTTCCCCCCAGCACCTGCGCGGTTTGCTGCGCCACCGTTCCGGCGCTGGTGGTGCCTGCGGAGGGTTGGGAGCGGTGGAATGCGTAGCCGATGAACCACGGGTCCTGGCCGTATCCGGTGCCGAACCCCACGTGGCGTCCGGAGGCGCCCTCGGCGCCCTGGCCCGGTGCCAGCAGTGCCGCCAGGCTGAACCCGGCCCTCGGCGCGGGCGCGTCCATCGCCGTGGCGTAGCCAAGGGAATACGTCAACGCGCCACTCACCCGTGCGGGCATTCCGCCTTGCAGCGCCTGAGTGGTCGTGATGGCGCCCAGGTAATTGGCGCCCAGGGGGGCCAGCGCACCCGCCGATACGGCGAACAACGGCGTGTACTGGCGGCCCACCGCGACCATGCCCGCATCGGCGTTTCCGGCCCCCACCCAGAGCTGGCGCCCCCAGCTGGGCGCGGGGGCGCCTGTCGCCAGCACGTCGCCGGTGTCCACGCTGATCCCCATCTCGGCCATGGCGAGCAGGTGCAGGCCCTGACCCAGGTCTTCGCGAGAGCGAAAGCCGACCCGGGAGCCGCGCGAGAGGCCTGAGCCGATGCTGGTTTCCGTGCCGGCGCCGTTGTGGTCCACACGCACATTGGCATCCACCACCCCGTAGAAGCTGGCCGACGACTGCGCCACCGCGGCGGCCTGCAGGAGGGCCAGGGCTGCGCTCAGGGCGGCCGCGCGGACCAGGTTCATGTCACGGCCTCCAGGGCTGGCGCAGACGCGGTGATCCGAAAGGCTCAGGGAATTTGGACCAGGGTGCCCTTGCGGCGGGACGCCGAGCCATCGGGCAGGAAGATGTTGGTGTAGGCCACGCCGTTGCGGAAATCGTCGACATGCACGACATGCTGGCCCGCGCGGCGCGACCAGTAGATCATGTAGACGTCATTGCCCAGTGCCGTCACCTGGATGTCGACGTTCGCGATGTTCTTGCCATCGGGCGATGTGAAGACCATCTCGCGCGCGGACTTGAAGTCGAGGCGGAACTTCTGGTCGCCGAAGTCCACGTTGTAGGACTTGCCCGTTGCCACGAAATCGGCATCGGCGACCTGTTTGACTGCGTGGGGGTCGGCGGCCTGTGTCTGGGCGGCGACCCATGGGGACGCGCACAGCGCACAGGCAGCAATGGCCAGGGAAGACAAGAAACGCGAGACGTGAGCCATGCGGCACCTTTCGAAATCAGGAGAACCCAGGGGGAAGGAAGGAATGGACCTCCCTGGACGACCGGCGCGGGCGAGTGCATGGGCTGCATCCATGCCCCACCAGTTTCCAAAAGAGACTGGGTGTATTCTCGAAATCTTTGGAGAAATCCGGAACAACGCACTTCGACGACACCAGGTATCCCGGAGGAAACCATGCCCCCCCAGAACGCTCCCACGCTCAATCCGACGCGGTATGCCTACAACGTGTACGAAGACCGGTGCCCCACCAGGCAGGTGCTGGAGCGCCTGGCAGACAAATGGGCCCTGCTCATCTTGGACCGCCTCAAGGACGGGCCGATGCGCTTCAACTCGCTGCGCCGGGAGATCAAGCAGATCACGCAGAAGGTGCTGACCCAGACGCTGCGCCGCTTGGAGCGCGACGGCTTCATTGCGCGGGAGGTGCAGGTCACCCAGGTGCTGATGGTGGAGTACTCGTTGACGCCCCTGGGCGAGACGCTCACGGACACGGTTTCGGCGCTGGCGCACTGGGCCGAGACCCACATGGACGCGGTGCTGGAATCGCAGGCGGCCTACGACCGGGCGCAACAGCAGCTGAGCGAAGCCGCATCGGCCATTCACCGGCTCTGAGGCACACCGTGCCGTTGGGCACCTCACCCCGTGAGGCCCTGGCAACGCACCTGCGAGTCCATCGCCAGCCTGTTCCACGCATTTGCGTGATCCATGGGCGGGCCGGCGTGGATTCTGGATTGGCTGGCCCCTGGCCAGACGCTCCTACCCGCCCGGATGCCCCATCTGCGACGGCGTCCCACCCCGCCCGAACTGCTTCCACGCCCGGCGCAGCTGCGTATCCGAACTGAACCCCGCCATCGCCGCCGCCTCGGTCACGTTGCGCCCCGCCCGCAGCGCGGCCTCGGCGGTGGCCAGGCGGATGCGGCGCAGGTACTGCAGCGGCGCGATGCCGGCGTGGTCCAGGAAGAGGCGGGTCAGGTGGCGCGGCGAGGCGTGCGCCACCTCGGCCATGGCGGGCACGCTCCAGTCGGCCTGGGGCTGCTGGGCCACGGCGTCCTGCACGCGGTGCAGCGCGCCGTGCAGGTGGTTGCGGTGGTGCAGGAAGGGCGACATTTCCGGGTCGTGCGGGCCGCGCCGCAGCGCCACTACCATGGTCTGCGCCACCTCGGCGGCGATGGCCGGGCCGCAGGCGTCGGCGATGCGGTGCAGCACCAGGTCGATGCCCGTGGTCACGCCCGCGCTGGTGTGCAGGGCGCCATCGGCCACGAAGACGCGGTTGGCCACCACGTCGCAGCGGGGCTCCACCTCGACCAGTTCGGCCAGGTGCTGGTGGTGCGTGGTGGCGCGCCGGCCGGCCAGCAGCCCCGCGTGCGCGGCCAGCACGGCGCCGGCGCACACCGTCACCAGTTCCAGTCGGCCCGTGGCCAGCCGCAGGCCGCGCAGCCAGTGCAGCAGTTCGCGCGCCTCGCTGCGCTGCACGTCGATGCGCTGCCCGGGCAGGCCCACCAGTACCACCCAGGCGGGCTGCGGCAGCGTGGCCGGCAGCGGGGCCAGCCCGGTCAGCGATACGCCGACCGAAGTGACCGATTCGGGCGCCGGGTTGACGAAGTGCAGCACGAAGCCCGGCGGCCCGCCCCGCGCCTGCAGCACCTGGTTGGCAATGCGCAGCGCCTCGGCGGGCCCGGCCCAGTCCAGCACCAGGCTGTCGGGCAGCAGCGCGAAGAAGACGTGGATGGGCGCGCCGGGGCCGCTGCTCATCGCTGTGCGGGCGGAATCTGCCGCAGGGCGGCGGAGAAGGCCGCGTGGGCGGCCGGGTCCACGGGCCGGTGGCGCACCACGGTGCTGGCGGGGTCGTTGCCCAGGAAGTTGTTGCCCTTGTGGTTGTGCGCCGGCCGGATCGGGCGAGGGGCGAAGCCGCCGCCGCAGTTGGGGCACACGTTGCCGAGCACGTGGTCCACGCAGTCGGCGCAGAAGGTGCACTCGAAGCTGCAGATGCGCGCATCGGGCGAGGCGGGCGGCAGGGCGGTGTTGCAGTGTTCGCAGGTGGGGCGCAGTTCCAGCATGGCGGGTCTTCTTTCGTCGTGATGGCAGAGGGGCAGGGTGGACGGGCGGGGCGGGGGAGGGATCAAGCCGCGGCGGCCGCGCGCTCCAGCGCCTGGGCGGCGGTGCACACGGTGGCGAAGCGGTCCTGCAGCACGGTGGCCGTGCGGTCCCGGATGTCGGCGGCGGTGAGTGTGCGGCCGTCGGGCTGCACCATGTCCCAGGTGAGCGTGGCATCGAGGGCGTAGTCCACCTGCCAGCCCAGGTCGGAGGCATGGCGGGTGGTGGTCTCGCAGCACTGCTCGGTGCGGATGCCGCTCACGATCAGGCGCTGGATGCCGTGCTGCGTCAGCCAGACGGCCAGGCCCGTGTCCACCAGCGCGCTGTGGCGCGATTTGGTGAAGGTGGCGGCGGCGTCGAACGGCGCCAGGCCCTCCAGCGGGCGCACATGGCCGGACTCGATGGCGAACGGGTTGCCGGCATCGGCGGGACCGTCGCTGTGGAAGATGCGCACCACCGGCACGCCCCGGGCCACGCAGCCCTCGATGAGTGCGTTCTGCGCGGCGAGGTAGGGCGGCAGGCTCTGCGCGGTGAAATAGGGACGCTGGCGGAAAGATTCCTGCGCGTCGATCACTATGAGACAGGTTCTCATGGGGGCGATTCGATGGGTGGTGGAGTATGGCGCTGATTTTGAAAGTGGTGGCGGCCTGCGTCCGGCCTGGGGCGGCCAGGGATCGATCATTTCAGGACATGTTTCGATGGCACGCGGCCGACTGGTTTGTAGGCCATGGCGCCCAATTCCAGTTCTGGCAGGCCCAAAAAATGCTGCACTGCAACAAAACTGGTATGGTGAACCCGCTACCCCGCCGATTGGACGACCGCCCATGCCCCGCAGCTCCCGCCTGTTTTCCCTGTCCGTTTTCACCCGGGCCTACCAGCGCAACCTGAAGGCGCTGGCCCGCGCCACGCGCCCCGCGCGGGTGAAGGCGGCCGCCAAGCCCCTGCTGTCGCTGGTGAATGCCGCCACCCCGAAGGCCCGGGCGCCGCGCAAGGTGCCGCCCGGGGCCGGTGAATGGATCGGCGGCATCGCCCCCGGCCCGGCCGGCGCGCGGCGCTTTCACCTGCACATTCCCCCGGGCCTGGCCCTGGGCGCGGGCGAAAAGCTCCCCATGATGGTGATGCTGCACGGCTGCGGGCAGACGGGGGCCGATCTGGCCGCCAGTTCGCGCATGAACCGGCTCGCTGCCCGCGAGCGTTTTCTGGTGCTGTACCCCGAGCAGGAGCGCATCGCCAACGCGCAGGGCTGCTGGAACTGGTTCTCGCACCGCAACGGCAAGGCCCACGCGGAAGCGGCCACGCTCATGGCGGCGGTGGACCAGGTGGCGCGGCGCCATCCGGTCGATCTCACGCGCGTGGCGGTGGCCGGCCTGTCGGCCGGCGCGTGCATGGCGGTGCTGCTGGCGGCGCGCTATCCGGAACGGTTCTGCGCGGTGGCCATGCATTCGGGCGTGGCGCCGGGCACGGCGGAGTCGTCCGCCCAGGCGCTGGCCGCCATGAGCGGGCGCCGCGAGGCCCTGCTGCCCGAGCCCGCGCCGCCGGTGCTGGGCATGGGCCCGCCCCCGCCCGAAGGCCCGCTGCCCTTGCCCCCGCTGCTGGTGCTGCACGGCGAGGCCGACGGCGTGGTGTCGCCCCGCAATGCCTGCACCACGGCCGAGCTGTGGGCGCAGGCTTTGGGTGCCAAGGCCGGTGACCAGCGCATGCAGCAGCGCGGCAAGCGGCATGCGACGCGCCTCACGGAGTTCAAGCGGCAGGGCCGCACCGTGGTGGCGCTGCGCGAAATCCTGGGCCTGGGGCATGCCTGGAGCGGCGGCCTGGCCAGCGTGCCCTACAGCGATCCGGACGGCCCGGACGCCTCGGCGCTCATCTGGGCGTTCGTGGCGCGGCAATTCCAGAAGGTTTGAGCCAAAAGGGCCTCATGCCCTAGAACTTATTGGTTGTTTTGCTATATTTTTGGTAGCAAATGCCATCCGGTCGGCCGGTCACACCAGCTGCGCTGCCTGCAGTTCCTTCTTGAGGTACGCGTAGAACAGCGGCGCTGCCACCAGCCCGGCAGGGCCGAACACCGCTTCGGCCACGAACATCACCGCCAGCAGTTCCCACACGCCCATGTGGGTGCGCTGGCCGACCACCTTGGCGTTGATGACGTATTCGGCCTTGTGGATCAGGATCAGGAACGCCAGGCAGGCGATGGCCGCGGCCGGCGACACCGACAGCCCCACGATGGTGATGACCGCGTTGCACAGCAGGTTGCCGACGATCGGCACCAGCCCCGCCAGGAAGGTGAGCGTGATCAGCGCGGGCGTGTACGGCAACTGCATGCCCCACAGCGGCAGCACGCCCAGCAGGAAGATCGCCGTCAACAGCGTGTTGAACGCCGCGATCCAGAACTGCGCCGCCACGATCTGGCGGAAGGCCTCGCCGAACCAGGTGATGCGCGCGGAGAGCGCCTCGGCCAGCGGCCCGCGGGGCCCGTCCAGCGTGCGCACGGCCGCCAGGGCCCCGATCAGCAGGCCCACGTAGGCATGCAGCAGGCCGCTGAGCCACGCGCGGCCGGCCATGGCCAGCGCGCCCGCCTTGGCGCCCAGGTAGCCGGCGATGGTGCGCTGGATCTCCACCGCGCCTTCGGGCAGGTGCGAGGCGATGTCGGGCGGCAGCTTGAGGCGCAGCTCCAGCACCGTGCGGGCGAGAAAGTCGAGCAGTTCGCGGTACTGCTGCGGCGCCTCGACGATGTAGCTGCGCGAATGCGAGGCCGCCAGCACGATGAGCGAAAGCGGCGCCAGCATGACCACGGCCGCCGCGATCACCTGGCCCGCCGTGGCGCCGCTGCCGGACGGCCGGTGCACGCTGCGCCCCGGCGGCCAGGCCAGCCGCGGCGCCAGCCAGCGCGTGAGCAGAAACCCCAGGCAGGCGCACAGCAGGCCGGGCAGCAGGCCCTGCCACATCACCAGCAGCAGGGCCGCGGCCATGAGCACGTAGCTGGCCGTGACCACGCCGCGGGGCCGGGCGGGGGGCGTGGCGGCGAAGGTCGGCGGGGGCGGGGCCACTGCCGCGGTGCCCGCAGGCACGCCGGCACCGGCCGCGCCGGGCGCCGTGGGGGCCGCCCGCACGGGGCCGGCGGCGGAGGGCGGAACGTCGTGCGGTGCGAGCGGCTCCATCATGGGCGGCGGGGTGCGGCTGAGGGGGTCAGCCCACCACCACGGGCGCGCCGTCGCCGCGCTCGGCGATGGTGCCGATCGTGTAGACCGTCTCGCCCAGCGAGCGCAGCGTGGCGGCCGTGGCTTCGGCCTCGGACGCCGAGACCACCACCACCATGCCGATGCCGTTGTTGAAGGTGCGGTTCATCTCGATGTCGTCGATGCCGGCCGTCTTCTGCAGCCAGGCGAACAGCTCGGTCTGCGGCCAGCTGCCGGCTTTCAGGTGGGCGGCCAGGCCCTCGGGCAGCACGCGCGGGATGTTCTCCAGCAGGCCGCCGCCCGTGATGTGGGCCAGGGCCTTGATGCCACCGGCCGATGCCGCATCCTGCGGCGCGGGGTGCTTGGCCAGCGCGGCCAGCACGTTCTTCACGTAAAGGCGCGTGGGTTCCATGACGGCTTGCTTGAACGGCTTGCCGTCCAGCGTGGCGGGGGCCGAATCGCCGGCCCGCTCGATGCACTTGCGCACCAGGCTGAAGCCGTTGGAATGCACGCCGGCCGAGGCCAGGCCCAGCACCACGTCGCCGGCCGCCACGGTCTTGCCGGTGAGGATCTTGGATTTTTCGACCGCACCGACCGCAAAGCCGGCCAGGTCGTACTCGCCGGCGGGGTACATGCCGGGCATTTCGGCCGTCTCGCCGCCGATCAGGGCGCAGCCCGACAGCTCGCAGCCCCGGGCGATGCCGCCCACCACGGCCGCGGCCGTGTCCACGTCCAGCTTGCCGCAGGCGAAGTAGTCGAGGAAGAACAGCGGCTCGGCACCCTGCACCAGCACGTCGTTCACGCTCATGGCCACCAGGTCGATGCCCACGGTGTCGTGCATGTTCCATTCGAAGGCCAGCTTGAGCTTGGTGCCCACGCCGTCCGTGCCGCTCACCAGCACCGGCTCCTGGTAGCGCTTGGGCACCTCGAACAGGGCGCCGAAACCGCCGATGCCGGCCAGCACGCCCTCGCGCATGGTCTTCTTGGCGAGCGGCTTGATGCGCTCGACCAGCGCGTCGCCGGCATCGATGTCGACGCCAGCGTCTTTGTAGGAGATGGGGGTGGAGGAGTCGGAGGAGCTCATGGAAGGGTTCGTGAGTGCTGGTGGGCCCGCGCGGCGGGCTGGAGCGGCGGATTTTAAAGGCCCCGCCCGCCTGGCCCGCCAATGCCCCCGCGGGCCGGCGGATGGCGTGGCCGCGGGTGGCCCGTGGCGCCGTGGCCGGACGGGTCGCCGCGGCAGACTAAAATTCGCGCCGGCGTGTCCCGCGCGCCCTGCCATCCGGCCCTTTGCCATTCCCACTTCCATGCCGCCTCGCCCCCCACTGCCGCCCTTCGTCCCGCACCGCGCCTGCCGCTGCGGTCCGGGTGCGCGGCGCGTGCGGGCCGCCGTGCCGGGGCACGGCGCATGAAGCAGCTCGCGCTCGACATCGGCCTGGCCACCGGGCCCACGCTGTCCCGGTTCTTCGCCGGCACCAACGAGGCGGCCCTGCAGCACCTGCGGCTGGCCGTGGGCGATGGCGCCGTCGAGGTGCTGCGCTCGCCGGTGCCCACCTACCTCTGGGGCGAGTCGGGCAGCGGCAAGACCCACCTGCTGGAGGCCGTGCGTGAGGCGCTGCGCGAGCAGGGCGCCTCGGTCGGCTGGCTCGATGCCTCGGTGGCCGAGCCGACGGCGTTCGACGACCGCTGGTCCGCCGTGCTGCTGGACGAGGTGCACCTGTACAACACGGCCCAGCAGGCCGCCGCCTTCAACTGGTTCGTCAATGCCATCAGCCCCGCCGTGGGCGAGCCCCGCTGGGTGCTGGCTGCCGGCCAGACGCCGCCGGCCGACCTGCCGCTGCGCGACGACCTGCGCAGCCGCCTGGGCTGGGGCCACATCTTTCAGCTGCACCTGCTGGGCGAGGCCGAGCGCCGCGCGGTGCTGCGCCAGGAGGCCGACGCGCGCGGTATCTTCCTGGGCGACGATGTGATGGACTACATGCTCAAGCGCTTCTCGCGCGATCTGGGCAGCCTCATGCAGTTGCTGGACCAGTTGGACAGCTTCGCCCTGCGCACCCAGCGCGCCATCACCATTCCCCTGCTGCGGGCCATGCTGGAGTCCGAATAGCGGCGCACGCTGCCGGCTTTGCCTCCCTCCGCCCGCCCCCTTTTTCCACACCCCACACCGCATGAACCCTGAACCCCCGGCGCAACGCCCTCGGCTGGCCCTGTTCGACCTCGACCACACGCTGCTGCCGCTCGACTCCGACTACGAGTGGGGCGAGTTCACCATCCGCATTGGCTGGAACGACCCGGTGGAGTTCGGCCGCCGAAACGACGAGTTCTACGCCCATTACCAGGCCGGCACGCTGAACGTGCACGACTACGTGCGCTTCGCCATCGAGGCCGTGCGCCAGCGCGGGCCCGAGGCCGCCGCAGCGGCGCATGCGCAGTTCATGCGCGAGGTGATCGGGCCCGCCATCCATCCGCAGGCGCTGGAGTTGGTGCGCCAGCACCAGGCGGCGGGCGACCAGGTGGTCATCATCACGGCCACCAACGAGTTCGTGACCGGCCCCATCGCCCAGGCGCTGGGCGTGGACGAGCTGCTCTCCATGGGCCTTGCGCGCGACGCGCAGGGCTGGTACACCGGCGCCATCGAGGGCACGCCGACCATGCGCGAAGGCAAGGTGCGGCGCATGGAAGAATGGCTGGCGGCGCGCGGCCTGGCCTGGAGCGGCGTGGAGAGCACGTTCTACAGCGACTCCATGAACGACGTGCCGCTGCTCGAAACCGTCGATCACCCGGTGGCCACCAACCCCGACCCCCGCCTGCGGGCGCTCGCGCAGCAGCGTGGCTGGCGCATATTGGATCTCTTTCCCACCCAACCATGATCAAGAAGTTCATCGACAAACTGCTGGGCAAGGGCGCCCCCGGCGCCGGCCGCGGAAAGAACCGCTTCGGCAAGCGCGAGGAAGTGCCTGCCTCGGTGCACGGCATCAACCCCGAACTGGTGGACCGCCGCGCGGCCGACGTGGTGCGCACGCTCAAGGCGGCGGGCTATGAGGCCTACATCGTGGGCGGCGCCGTGCGCGACCTGCTGCTGGGCCTGCGGCCCAAGGACTTCGACGTAGCCACCAACGCCACGCCCGAGCAGGTCAAGGGCCTGTTCCGCCGCGCCTTCATCATCGGCAAGCGCTTTCGCATCGTGCACGTGGTGCACGGCCGCGGCCGCGAGCACGAGGTGATCGAGGTCTCCACCTTCCGTGCCTACCTGGACAACACCGCCATCGAGCAGCAGGTGAGCGGCAACGAAAAGACCAGCAAACAGCAGCTGGTGGGCATGCAGCACGCCGTGGACGCCAGCGGCCGCGTGCTGCGCGACAACGTCTGGGGCCCGCAGGACGAAGACGCCACGCGCCGCGACTTCACCGTCAACGCGATGTACTACGACCCCGAAACGCAGGTCGTGGTGGACTACCACAAGGGCATCCAGGACGCGAAGAAAAAGCTGCTGCGCATGATCGGCGACCCGGCCACGCGCTACCGCGAAGACCCGGTGCGCATCATCCGCGCCGTGCGTTTCTCGGCCAAGCTCGCGGGCCTGGGATTCACCATCGAGCCCAAGACGGCGGGCCCGCTGATCGAGTCGCAGGCGCTGCTGGCCGACGTGCCGCAAAGCCGCATGTTCGACGAAATGCTCAAGCTGCTGCAGACGGGCCACGCGCTGGCCACGATCGCGCAGCTCAAGAAGCTGGACATGGCGACCGGCATCTACCCGCTGCTGGACGTGGTGGTCGAGCGCGCCGACTCCTCCTTCGTGAGCGCCGCCCTGGCCGACACCGACCGCCGCGTGGGCGAGGGCAAGCCCGTGGCGCCGAGCTTCCTGCTGGCCTGCGTGCTGTGGCAGGACGTGAAGACCGGCTGGGACCGGCGCATCGCGCAGCGCGAGCAGCCGTTTCCCGCGCTGCAGGACGCCATCGACGACGTGTTCGAGCGGCGCATCGGCGACGTGTCGGGCCGCGGCAAGCTGGCCGCCGACATGCGCGAGATCTGGGTCATGCAGCCGCGTTTCGACAAGCGCGTGGGCTCCACGCCCTACAGCATGGTGGCCCAGGCACGCTTTCGCGCCGGCTTCGACTTCATGCGCCTGCGCGCCGATGTGGGCGAGGTCGAGGAGGCGCTGGCCGAATGGTGGCAGGAGTTCCAGCACGCCGACGACATGCGCCGCGACGACATGATCGACCAGGCCCGCGAAGAGCAGAAGTCCCGCCAGCGCAAGGCCCAGCCCGTCGTGCGCCGCGTGCCCCGGCCTGCGGCGGAGGCGGACGGCGCTGCCGCCTCCCCTGGCGAGGGCCGCCCGGCCGCAGCCCCCTCCCGCGGCGATCAGGAAGGGCAGGACGGCCAGGACCATGAACACGATGGCGGCGAAGACCCGGCCGGCGACGGCCAGGCCGCCCCCAAGAAGCGCCGCCGGCGCCGCCGCAAGCCTTCGGGCGGTGGTGGCGGCGAGGGCGCGGCCCCCGCGGCCTCGTCCGGCCCTTCGGGCGATTGAACGGGGCGGGGCACGGCATGGCGGCGGTGTACTTTCCCGCGGGCGGCCCCGGCACCCCGGTCTCTGCCTGGATCGGTCTGGGCGCCAACCTGGGCGATGCGCGGGCAGCGCTGCTCGGCGCGCTCGATGCGATGGCGCAATGGCCCGGCAGCCGTTTGCTGCGGGTGTCGTCGCTGTACCGCAGCGCACCGGTGGATGCCGGTGGCCCGGACTACTGGAATGCCGTGGCCGAACTGGCCACCCCGCTGGCCGCCATCGACCTGCTGCATGCTCTGCAGGCCATCGAGCAGGCGGCCGGCCGCGAGCGCCCCTACCGCAACGCGCCGCGCACGCTGGACCTGGACGTGCTTTTGTACGGCGACGAGCGCATCGACACCTCGGAACTCACCGTGCCCCATCCGCGCATGGGCGAGCGGGCCTTCGTGCTGCAGCCCCTGGCCGAGATCGCACCGGGGCGCGTCGAGCCCGCCCGCCTGGCCACCGTGCAGTCGCAGCGCATCGAGCGGCTCGGGCCCTTCTGGCCCTGAACAACCCCCCGCGCTCCGCAGGGAGCGCCGACAGGTCGGTGTTCGCCGCTACTGCGCTACTGTTCAGGCGGCCTCGCGCCCGCGCTGGTTCGACGAATACACATCGCCCTTCGGCAGGGCCTGGCCGGCCTGCACGGCCGCCAGCCAGCCCCGGGTCGTCGCCACCGCCGCGAAGTTGCTGTGGAACACCACGCTGAACACGCGGTGGATTTCCTCGGCGCTCACGCGGCCGGCCGCATTGGCATAAGGCAGGGCACCGCTGGCATCGCTCAGGAACTCCACGGCCAAACCCCGGTGCGCCGCTTCGAACACCGTGCTGGCGTCGCAGTTGTGCGTCATGTAGCCCACCACGGTCAGCGTATCGATGCCGCGGGCAGCCAGCCAGTCGGCCAGGTCGGTGTTCGCAAAGACGCTGGCGAGCTGTTTTTCGATGCGGTGGTCGGCAGGCCGGCGCGCCACTTCCGGGTGCAGTTGCCAGCGGTCCGTGGCCTTGTCGAACACGGGCGCGCCTGTGGGCGCGGTGTGCTGCACCACTACCACCGGCACGCCGGCGGCCTGTGCGGCGTCCATGGCGCGGGCGATGTTGGGCAGCGTGTCCGCCACCGGGGGGTATTCGATGGGCAGGTTGCCGCCCGCGAAGTACTCGTTCTGCACGTCGATGACGACCAGGGCGCGGCGGGGAGGGGTGGGGGTGGTGGGCATTCTCGAAGTCCTTTTGAAGGGTGGTTGCCTGAAGCGGCGAAAGGGTCGGAGGTGATTGTTCGCCTTCTGCGCCATCGCTGAAAGTGGCTGGATTGAAACCGATCGATAGAATCGGGCCATTATGCGCAGCATCTCCCAGCCCGCCCCCGACACCGTGGCCGTCGTGGCCTTCGACGGCATCAGCCCCTTTCACCTTTCGGTGCCCTGCCTGGTGTTCGGCGAGGACCGCACGGCGCAAGGCGCACCGCGCTACCGGCTGCGCGTGTGCGGCGTGGCGCCCGGCCCGATGCGCACGTCCGCCGGGTTCGGCATCGACGTGGCGCACAGCCTTGCGGTGCTGCGGCGCGCGCAGATCGTCGTGGTGCCGTCCTGGCACGAGAACCTGGCCCCCGCGCCCCCCGAGCTGCTGGCCGCGCTGCGGGCCGCGCACCGCCGCGGCGCGCGCATCGTGGGTCTGTGCCTGGGGGCGTTCGTGCTGGCCGAGGCGGGGCTGCTCGACGGCCGCGCCGCCACGACCCACTGGGCGCTGGCGCAGGCGTTCGCGCAGCGCTACCCGCAGGTGGCGCTGCGGCCCGAGGTGCTGTATGTGGAAAATGGCACGGTGCTGACCTCAGCCGGCACCGCAGCGGGCATCGACTGCTGCCTGCACCTGCTGCGCCAGCAGCATGGTGCCGAGGCCGCCAACTGCGCCGCGCGCCGCATGGTGGTGGCCCCGCACCGGCAGGGCGGCCAGGCGCAGTACATCCAGCAGCCGGTGGCGCCCTCGGTGCGGGGGGATCGGCTTGCGCCGCTGCTGCAGTGGCTGGGCGAACACCTGCACGAGGCGCACACGCTGGAGGCGCTGGCCGAGCGTGCCGTGATGAGCCCGCGCACCTTCACGCGCCGCTTTCGCCAGTCCACCGGGACCACGGTGGGGCAATGGCTGCAGAACCAGCGCATCGCGCTGGCGCAGCGCCTGCTGGAGGGGGGAGATCAGTCGATCGATGCCGTGGCCGTGGCGTCGGGCTTCGGCTCCGCCGTCTCGCTGCGGCAGCATTTCTCGGCGGCGGTGGGCATTGCGCCCTCCGCCTACCGGCGGCAGTTCCGCGCCGCCGCCTGAAACGATTTGCTATTGAAAATATAGCTGCCGGAGCACGATGGGTATGCGCCGGTGGCCGTTTCGATCCAAGGGCGGTTGCGTGCCCTGGCCTGGTCAGTCGACCTTCGCGCCGGAAGCCTTCACCACCTGCTGGTACTTGGCACGCTCCGACGCCATGAAGGCATCGAACTGCTCGGGCGTGGTGCCCACGGGCTCGGCCATGAGGGCTGCGAAGCGCGTCTTGGTCTCCGGCGCATTGAGCGCGGCGACGAAGGCCTTGTTCAGCTTGGCGATGACGGGCTTGGGCGTGCCGGCTGGCGCCACGAGGCCCCACCACGTCTCGATCGCAAAGCCCTTGAACGTGGCCGACAGCGGGGGCACGCCCGGCAGCATGGCGCTGGCCTGCGGCGAGGTCACTGCGAGCGCCTTGAGCTTGCCCGAGCGGATGTTGGGCGCGGCGGCGGCCAGGTTGTCGATGTTGAAGTCCACTTCGCCGGCCAGCAGCGCCAGTTGCGCGGGACTGGCACCGCGGTAGGGAATGTGCAGGGCGTAGATGCCGGCGCGCTGCTTGAACATTTCGCCGGCCAGGTGGCCTGCGCTGCCGTTGCCGCCGCTGCCGTAGTTCAGCTTGGCGGGGTTGGCCTTGGCGTAGGCGATCAAATCGGCCACGGTGTTGATCTTGAGTTCCGCCGCCTTGGCCGCATTGATGACGAGCACGTTGGGCACGCTCACCATCTGCGTGATGCCGGCGAAGTCCTTGGCCGCGTCGTAGGGCATGCGGCTGTAGAGCCAAGGGTTGACGGCATGCGTCGCCGTGGCGGCCAGGCCGATGGTGAGGCCATCCGGCGCGGCCTTGGCGACGGCATCGGCGCCAATGTTGCCGCCCGCGCCCGCCTTGTTGTCGATGATCACCGTGCCCAGCGTGTCGCGCACCCGCTCGGCCAGCGCGCGGGACGTGACGTCCAGCGGCCCCCCGGGTGCGTAGGGCACGATCAGCCGGATCGGCGCATCCTGCGCGTAGCCCAGCGGGGATGCAAACGCCGTGGCGAGGGCGGCGGCCGAGAGAAGGAGGTTTCTGCGATTCATGCTGCCATTGTGCAAAAAATTGAAAGGGGGTCCGGCGGTGCGAGGTCGCAGCGCCGTCCTACAGGGCCCGGGAGGGGGCATTTCTATAAACGTCGAAGCCGTTTCCCAGTTTGCACCCCATCACGCGCCGCCGCACCGGCGGAAAAAGGACATTCCATGCCGCAGGCCGCCCCACACGACACCGTCACCGCATCGCGCTATGCCGAGTGCATTCGCGCCTGCAACGAATGTGCCGATGCGTGCGACTACTGCGCGGCCGCGTGCCTGCGCGAGCCCGAGCCCCGCTGCATGGTGCAGTGCATCGCCCTGGACATGGACTGCGCCGCGCTGTGTCGCGTGGCTGCCGCCGCCATGGCCCGCGAAAGCGCCCACGCACCGGAGATCTGCGCCCTGTGCGCCCGCCTGTGCGACAGCTGCGCCAACGAATGCGCCCGGCACGGCATGGCCCACTGCCAGGCCTGCGCCGAAGCTTGCCGCCGCTGTGCCGAGGCCTGCCGCGCGCTGTCGCGCTGAAGACGGTCCACCGGTGCCGATGGATGGCTATTACCGGTTGTTACTTCTGCGATACCGTGCAGAAGTGACTGCTTAAGGTCCGGGGCGTTGAATGGCGTCTCGGACCCCGCACCAAGGAGCCACCATGTCCATCCGCCTCATCACCCTCGCCGCCGCTGCGGTGGCCACCAGCCTGCTCACCGGCTGCGTCGTGGCCCCGGTCCTGGGTCCGGCTATTACGGCGGGCTGGGCTACTACCAGACCGAATCCGTGTACTTGGCGCCGCCGCCCGTGGTGGTGGCGCCGACCATCGGCTTCTTCGGCGTCTATGGCCGGGGCGGCTATGGGCGCGGCTATTACGGCCGGCCGGGCTGGCGCCGCTGAAGGCCGCGCACCGGGTGCGCGCTCCTTGCTGCAAGCTGGCGCCCGGACCGCGTTAGCCTGAGGTGGCTCCGGAGGGTTGGGCGGAAGGCTCGCTCGCCCCGTGCTTGTCGGCCTCGGATGTAAAGGCATCCGCGTAGAACTCATCGGGGGGGAGCTGGCGCTCCGCGCTGTACACCACCCGTGCCGTATCGACCACGATGGGGGCGCCGCAGGCATAGACCTGGTGGCCCGACAGGTCGGCATGGTCGTCCATCACCGCCTGGTGCACGAAGCCCGTGCGGCCCGCCCAGGCGTCTTCCGGCAAGGCATGGGACACCACGGGCACATAGGCCAGTTGGGGCATCGTGGCCATGCGCTCGCGCACCCAGCCATCCATGTACAGATCGCCGGGACGGCGGCCACCCCAGTACAGCGTGACCGGGCGCTCGATGCGCTTGGCCTGAATGTGTTCGAGCAGCGCCTTGATCGGGGCGAAGCCCGTGCCCGAGGCCAGCAGGATGATGGGCTTGGGGCTGTCCTCGCGCAGGAAGAAGCTGCCGAAGGGGCCTTCCACGCGCAGGATTTCCTTTTCCTTCATGGCGCCGAACACGTGGTCGGTGAAGCGCCCGCCCGCCATGTGGCGGATGTGCAGTTCCAGCCCCGGCGCGTCGGCCTGGGTGTGGGGCGCGTTGGCCATGGAGTACGCGCGGCGCGCGCCGTCGCGCAGGATGAATTCGATGTACTGGCCGGCGTGGTAGCGGAACGTGTCCGCTGCGGGCAACTGCAGGCGCACCTGCATGACGTCGTGCGACACCCGCGTGAGCGTGGACACGCGCACCGGCAGCTTCTTGATGGGGTAGGAGCTCTCATCGGTCACCTGGCGCGATTCGAGCACCACGTCGGTCAGCGGCTGGGCGCAGCAGGTGAGCACGAAGCCCGCGTCGGCCTCGGCCGCGCTCAGGGCCTTGGACTGGTGCTCGCCATGGGCCACGGAGCCGCTGAGCTTCTTGCACTTGCACGAGCCGCAGGCCCCATCCTTGCAGCCATAGGGCAGGCCCACGCCGCTGCGGATGGCCGCGGCCAGAATGGATTCGCCGGGCTGGGCGGCAAAGGCCCGGCCGCTGGGCTGTACGGTGATCTGGTGGGCGGCTGCGGCCGTCTCTGCGGGGGTCATGGAGTGGGTATCCTTGGAGGTTCTTCTCGCCAAACGGATCCGATTTTGCCCTCAAACCAAAGCCCCCTCGGGGCCCTGCCGGCCCGCTTTCGCCGCCAGCGCGTGCTCATCATCGGCTGTGGCGACGTGGGGCTGCGGGCCGCCCGGGTGCTGGGTGCATCGGCCGGCGGGCCCCGGCCCCGGGTGCTGGCCCTGACTTCCAGTCCTGAACGCATGGCGCCGTTGCGCGCCGCCGGCATCACTCCCCTGCTGGGCAACCTGGACGATGTGCCCAGCCTGCGCCGCCTGTCCGGCCTGGCCACCCGCGTCCTGCACCTGGCGCCCCCGCCGGGCGATGCGGTGGCCGGCGCCGCCAAAGGGTATGACGGCCGCACGGTCGCCCTGGCGCGGGCGCTGCGCCTGCGCACCTTGCCGCGCGCGCTGGTGTACGGATCGACCAGCGGGGTGTATGGCGATTGCAGCGGCGCGTGGGTGACCGAGGTGCGCCCCGTCGCGCCCGCCACCTCCCGCGCGCAACGGCGGGTGAATGCCGAGCGCGCCGTGCGCCACCTGGGCCGCAGCGCCGTGCGCGCCAGCATCCTGCGCATTCCCGGCATCTATGCGCCCGACCGCGAAGGCGGCACGCCTGAAGCCCGCCTGCGCCGCGGCACCCCGGTGCTGCTGCCCGAGGACGATGTCTACACCAACCACGTCCATGCCGACGACCTGGCTCGCGCCTGCGTGGCGGCCCTGTGGCGCGGCCAGCCGCAGCGCGTGTACCACGTGAGCGATGCGAGCGACATGAAGATGGGCGATTACTTCGATCTGGCCGCAGACCTGTACGGGTTGCCGCGCCCGCCGCGCATCGCGCGCAGCGATGCGAAGGCGCAGTTGCCCGCGCCGCAACTGAGCTTCATGGGCGAGTCGCGCCGGCTGGATGCCACGCGGCTGCGCAAGGAGCTGCGCGTGGTGCTGCGCTACCCGACCGTGACCCAGGGCCTGCGCGCAACCTGACGCGCCCACCCGCACGCATCAGCGCGGGTGGACGTTTCCTTGCTGGTCGTAGCAGCGGAACACGTTGCAGTGCGAAATCGGCGCGGAGGGCACCGGGAGCGCCGGCTGGACCACCACCGGGCGCCGGGGCGGCAGCACCACGACGGCGGGGGGCGCGTAGTAGTCGCCACTGCCGCCGCTGTAATTGCGTGACCGTTCGACTTCCGCGTAGCCCTGCGGGCCGAGGCAGTCGAGGTCCATCTGGCGCTGGGCGGCCGTCAGGCGGGCCTGGCCGTCGTAATTGCCCCCGCCCGATTCGCTGGCCACCCGGTCGAGGTTGCGGCGCGAACGGGCGCATTCGGGGGATCGGGACGGATCGGCCGGGGCCCGGGCGGCGGCGCGCTCGCGTTCCTGGCGTGCCTCCTGCTGGGCTTCCTGGCGCTCGATCTGCTGGCGCTGCTGCTTGAGCTGCAACGCCTGCAGGGCCTGGGCCCGCTCCTCCTCGATTTCCTCGCGGCTCTTGCGGGCCTCGACCTCGCGTGCGGCCGTGCCTTTGTCGCAGGCTCCGTCGGTGTAGGTGACCTTGCCGGAGACGGGGTCGGTGCAGCGCATCACCTGGGCATGGGTGGCCAAGGGGGCCGCAGCGCACGCCGCCACCGCCAGCGCGGCGCCAAGGCGCCATGCGGCAGAGCGAGGGGCTAGGAAGACAGGGCGCTGGATCATGGCCGTTTCCTGTGGGCGATCGGTCGGTTCAGGTCGGTGGAGCCGGGCGGTCAAGGCCGGTTCTGGGGATTTTGCTCCAGGCGCCAACCCGGTGCCGGCCGCTGGTCTTGCGCGCCCGGCGGGCGGCGGTCCTCGCCGCGCTGGCGGTCGGCCTGTTCGCGGCGCTGGCGATCCAGTTCAGCGCGCTGACGATCCATCTCGGCGCGGCGCCGGTCGGCATCCGCACGCTGGCCGTCCCGGTCCCTGTCGCGGCGGCGGTCGGCGTCGCGCGCTTCCCGGGCCTCGCGGTCCCGGCGGTCGCGCCAGGCGCGCTCGCGGTCTTCGCGCATCTGCCGTTCACGCCAGTCGTCCCGGCGATCGTCACGGCGGTCCCAGCCATACGCCGGCACGGGCGTGGGTACATAGACGGGGTAGGCGGGCCGGCTGTAGCCATAGGCCGGCTGTTCGTACACGGTGATCGACGTTGAGCCATTGGTCGGGTAGGGATAGGATGGCGTTGCCGGATAGTTGGCAGACGGATAGGCGGGCTCGTAGTAGGGGTCGCCGGGCACCGCGCAGCCCGTGGCCAGCACGGCCAGGGTGCCGGCGGCAAGGATTCGGAGGGCGGGGTGGAACATGGAAAGGCCTCGCTGGCTGGTGGCCGCGCTGCAGGGAGCGTCTGGCGGCCGATGGGTGACGGCGGCGGTCAGGCGACACGCCGCGCCCGTGTGTGACGCGCTGATGACCATTTTGGTTGACCTTGCGCGGGCGCCATTGTCAGGCTTTGCCCCGTCTTCACACGGTGGCGGCGTGGGGCGCGGCAGGGGCATTTTGCAGGCCGGCTACGGGGGCGTAATGCAGCACGGTCGGGAACGGATCGTAGAAACCGTGCAGCAGCGACTTCCACGCGTGGTATTGCGGTGACTGCCGAAAGCCTTGTTCGTGCGCCTCGACCGTGGTCCAGCGCACCAGCAGCAGGTATTCCTGCGGGCGCTCCACGCAGTGGTGCAGTTCGTGCGAAAGGTATCCGGGCATGCGGGCGATGAGGCCCTGCGCCTCGGCGAAGGCCTGCTCGAAGGCGGCGTTCTGCCCGGGGCGGATGGTGAGCGGAGCGGTTTCCAGGATCATCCGGGCAGTCTATGCGACGGCCTCCCGGATGGATGGAGATGGATCGGGCCTCTGGAGGTGTGCCATGCGCGTCCCGCTCTACACTCTGCGGCTTTGCCTTCGGACGGCCTCGGTGCGGCCGAAGGCCCCAACTGGCCGACATGACCGAAGACTCAGAACCCACCCCCGTGCAGGAACCCCGTCTGTGGAGCGATGAGCGCTGGACCGCGCGCGTCGTCAAGAACGAAGACGACGACGGCTGGGCCGTCGAGATGACGCTGCGGGGAGAGTCGGAGCCCGCGCTGGTCGGCCCCTGGACCATGGGGCGTGACAAGAAGAATCCCAAGCCGCTGGATGTCTCGGCCTTCCACACGCTGGTCAAGACCGCGTCGGAGGTGCTGCGCCGCCATGAGCAGCAACTGCATGCCCAGTTGAACAAGAGCGTCACGGTCACCGTGCGGGACCAGCGCGTGCGCGTGTCGCTGGCCATCGAGCCGGACGATGAGCATCCCACCGCAACGCTCAGTGCGCATTCGGCACCGGACGACGAACTGCTGGCCCGCGTGAGCGTGTCGCCCGGCTTCGTGCTCACCAACGCCAGCGCGGCGGCCTGGGTGGAGAACGGCTACCCGCGGCCGCGCTGAGCGGCGGCGAGGCCGCTGTGGCCCCTGCGGCGCTGGGTTGGCTGGATTGATTGACTTACTTGGGCAGCACGCGGCGCATGGTCTCGGCCAGGTCTTCCGCGACGAACTTCGCCACGTAGCCATCGGCCCCCACGCTGCGCACATGGTCCTCGTTGGCCGAGCCCGACAGCGAGGAGTGGATGACCACCGGAATCTTGTTCAGGCGCGCATCCTGCTTGATGTTGCGGGTGAGCGTGAAGCCGTCCATCTCGGGCATTTCCAGGTCAGTCAGCACCAGCGCCACGCGATCGGCGGCGGTCTTGCCATCGGCCTCGGCGGCGCGGGCGATGGCGTTCAGCCGGTCCCACGCTTCCTTGCCCGACTTGGTCATTTCGTAAGGTGCGTGCAGGGCCTGCAGTTCCTTTTCGATGAGCGAGCGGGCCACGAACGAATCGTCGGCGGCCAGGATCATGGTGCCGGGCTTGAGTTTGAGGCGGGGGCCGACCTTCTCGGGATCGACCTTGTGCTCGTCGGACGGCGAGACCATCTGCAAGATGGCTTCCACGTCCAGCACCTGCGCCAGACGGGAGCCGTCGGTGTTGCCGTCCAGCCGCGCGATGCTGGTCACCAGCTGGCCGCCGGTGCCGCTGGCTTCGGCGGAGAGCACCTGCTTCCAGTCCAGGCGCACGATGTCTTCCACCGATTCCACGGCGAAGGCTTGCGTGGTGCGCGCATATTCGGTCACCAGCATGATGTTCAGACCGGTCTGCGGCTTGCAGCCGACGATGGAGGGCAGGTCGAGCACCGGAATGATCTGGCCGCGCAGATTGACCACACCCAGCGAGTGCGGCGTGGCGCCTGCGATGGGCGTGATGCTGGGCATCGCCACGATCTCGCGGATCTTGAAGACGTTGATGCCGAACAGCTCGGACTTGCCCAGGTTTTCGTCGATGCCCAACCGAAAGAGCAGCAACTCGAATTTGTTGGTTCCGGTGAGGTTGGTCCGCTCGTCAATTTCCTGCTGCACTGCCTTCATCGCTGCCTCCTTCGCATTGGATACGCGTGTTTACAAATTTTAGAGCGTGATGGTGTAGGCCCGGTCCTAATATTTTCCCGTGTTGCGCCCGCGCTCCGATTCGAGGGAGTGCGATGCAATCTTCTTGCCAGCGAGAGCGGCAATGGGTATCACGCGGGGGCTCCATAGCCTGGAGTCCTTCCGGGCTCACAGCTCACGCGGCCTTCAAGGTGCCCCCCGGCCGGGAGCCCGAGGGATCGCCGTGGGGGCGCAATCGGAAGACCGCCACGGCCTGTACCAGTTGCTGCGCCTGCTGCTTCAGGCTGTCCGCCGCCGCGGCGCTCTGTTCCACCAGCGCGGCGTTCTGCTGGGTGGCCTGATCCATCTGCATGACGGCCTCGCCCACCTGGGACACACCGGCGCTTTGTTCGCTGCTGGCGGCGCTGATCTCGGCCACGATGTCGGTGACGCGCCGGATCGACGCGACCACCTCGCCCATCGTAGTGCCCGCCTCGTCGGCCAGCACCGATCCCTGCTGCATGCGCGTGACGCTGGCATGGATCAGGGTCTTGATTTCCTTGGCGGCCTCGGCGCTGCGCTGGGCCAATTGGCGCACCTCGCTGGCCACCACCGCGAAGCCGCGCCCTTGCTCGCCGGCCCGCGCTGCTTCCACGGCGGCGTTCAATGCCAGGATGTTCGTCTGGAAGGCGATGCCGTCGATGACACCCACGATGTCGGCGATCTTGCGGCTGCTGTCGTTGATGCCGCGCATGGTGCTCACCACTTCCGACACCACATCGCCGCCCTTGGAGGCCACGGTCGATGCGTTCAGGGCCAACTGGTTGGCCTGCCGGGCGTTTTCCGCGTTGGCCGTCACGGTGGAGCTGAGTTCCTCCATGGAGGCCGAGGTTTCCTCCAGGGCGCTGGCCTGCTGCTCGGTGCGGGCCGAAAGGTCGTTGTTGCCCTGCGCGATCTCGCTGCTGGCGCTCGCCACGCTGTCTGCGTTATCGCGCACTTTGCTCACCACCTGAGACAGGCTGGTCTGCATCGCATGGAGTGCGTTCAGCAACTGGGCGATTTCATCCTGTCCGCGGGTGTGGGTGGCCTGGGTCAGGTCGCCGGAGGCCACGGCTTCCGAAATGCGCACCGCGTTGCCCAGCGGTTGCGTGACGGTGCGGCTGAACAGCACCGCGCCGAAGACGCTGGCCCCGCACACGACCAGCATCACGGTCAGGCTGATCCAGTTGGCCTGGCGCGCCGCCGTCGCAGCCTCCAGGGACACGGCCGCGCTGGCTTTGCTGATCAGGTCGCCCGTCTGCTCCAGCAGTTGCGCCGGTTCCCGGTCCATTCCCTGCACGGCTTGATCGCCCGCGGCCGGGTCCCGGCCCGATGCCTTGAATGTTTCGAACCCTTTGCGGTAGGCCACCCCCATGCGTTCGTGTGCCGTCAGGAACTGGCCCACCCGCTCACGCGCATCGCCCGCGGGCAAGTCGCCCAGCAGCTTGCGCGCCTGGGCTTGCACGGCCCCTTCGCTTTTCGCGAAGGCAGCCCAATAGCGCGACAGCTGCGCATCGTCCTTGCCCCGCAGCAGTGTGTTTTTCCACTCCTGTACCTGGACCCGGAAGTCGCCCAGCACGTCGGCGGCCATCCGCTCTTGCTGGGTATGGGTGGAGACCGTGGTCTGGTAAGTGGTCAGGGCCGTGTTCAGCCGGCCAAGGCCGAACAGCGCAGCGGCGAAGAGCAGCAAGAGGGCCAATGTAAAAACGAGCGGGAGTTTTCGGCTGAGCTTCATCGGAAGATCCCTGAGGGAGTGGGAGGGCACCCCTTCGTGAGGAGCGCCCTGGGCTATCGGATGGATGGAGTGTATTGAAATATCATTTTTATCATAAAAATCATTTTTCACTTTCCACCCAGCGGAGCGCGCCATGAAAAAAGCCTTGCGCGAAGGCAAGGCTTTTTTCTGGGGAGGCCGATGCCATCGGCCTGGGACGGGCTAAACCACGTTCGCCGCGCGCAGTTGCGCAATGCGTTCGGCGTCCAGCCCCAGGCCCGCCAGCACCTCGTCGGTGTGCTGTCCCAGGGCCGGGGGCGCCCGGTGCAGCACCGGCGGCGTGGCGGACAGCCGCAGCGGGCTCGCCACCCCGGCGATGCGGCCGATGCCGTCGCCGGGCTCGCCCTGTGGCCACCGGGCCTGCTCCACGCGCAGGCCCCGGGCCTGCACCTGCGGGTCGTCGAACGCCTCGGCCAGCGTGTTGACCGGGCCGCAGGGCACGGCCTTGTCCTGCAGCAGGGCAATCCAGTCGGCCGTGGTACGGGTGCGGGTGACCTCCTGCAGGGCAGGGACCAGCTCGGCCCGGTGCTTGACCCGCAGCGGGTTGGTGGCGAACCGGGCGTCCTGCGCCCATTCCGGCCGGCCGGCCGCCGCGCAGAACCGCGCGAACTGCCCGTCGTTGCCGATGGCCAGCAGCATGGCGCCGTCGGCGGTGGGAAAGTCCTGGTAGGGCACGAGGCTGGGGTGCGTATTGCCCTGGCGGGTTGGCGCCTGCCCGGTGGCCAGGAAGCCCGAGGCCTGGTTGGCGAGCACGGCCATGCCCACGTCCAGCAGCGCCATGTCGATGTGCTGGCCTTCGCCGGTGCGCTCGCGCACGTGCAGCGCAGCCAGGATGGCGTTGCTGGCGTACAGCCCGGTGAACAGGTCGATCACGGCCACTCCCACGCGCAGCGGGCCGGCGCCGGGCTCGCCATCGGCCCGGCCGGTGATGCTCATCAGGCCCGTCATGGCCTGGATCATGAGGTCGTAGCCGGCGCGCTCGGCGTAGGGCCCGTCCTGGCCGAAGCCGGTCACCGAACAGTAGATGAGCCGCGGGTTGGCCGCGCGCAGGCTGGCGTGGTCCAGTCCGTACTGGCGCAGACCGCCGACCTTGAAGTTCTCCACCACCACGTCGGCCTGCTGCGCCATCTGGCGGATCAGCGCCTGCCCCTCGGGCGTGGCCATGTCGATGGTGACCGAGCGCTTGTTGCGGTTGCAGGCCGTGAAGTAGGCGGCCTGCGCCGTGTCGTTGCCCGCATCGTCCTTCAGGAACGGCGGGCCCCAGTGGCGCGTGTCGTCGCCCACGCCGGGGCGTTCCACCTTGACCACGTCCGCCCCCAGATCGGCCAGCACCTGGGTGCACCAGGGGCCGGCGAGCACGCGGGACAGATCGAGCACGCGGATGCCGGCGAGGGCGCCCGCCGGGGCTTGGGGGGTCGTGGTCATGCAGAAATCGCTTTGCTATGAAAAATGTAGCAATACGCCCTAGTACTGATTGCGCTGGAGGCCTGAAAGGCCATGAACTGCCCCGCAGCGCCCGCCCTGGCGGTCCAGGCCGGGGCGCGTGGGTCGGTTTGCCGGTTCAGTTCGCGAAGGCAGCGATGCCGGTCTGGGCCCGGCCCAGGATCAGCGCGTGCACATCGTGCGTGCCCTCGTAGGTGTTGACCACCTCCAGGTTCACCAGGTGGCGCGCCACGCCGAACTCGTCGCTGATGCCGTTGCCGCCCATCATGTCGCGCGCCATGCGGGCGATGTCCAGCGCCTTGCCGCAGCTGTTGCGCTTGATGATGGACGTGGCCTCGACCGAGGCGGTGCCGTCGTCCTTCATGCGGCCCAGGCGCAGGCAGGCCTGCAGGCCGATGGCGATCTCGGTCTGCATGTCGGCCAGCTTCTTCTGGATGAGCTGGTTGGCCGCCAGAGGCCGGCCGAACTGCTTGCGGTCCAGCGTGTACTGGCGGGCGGTGTGCCAGCAGAATTCCGCCGCGCCCAGCGCGCCCCAGGCGATGCCGTAGCGGGCGCTGTTCAGGCAGGTGAAGGGGCCTTTGAGGCCCTGCACCTCGGGAAAGGCGTTTTCCTCGGGCACGAACACTTCGTCCATCACGATCTCGCCGGTGATGCTGGCGCGCAGGCCCACCTTGCCGTGGATGGCAGGGGCGCTCAGGCCCTTCATGCCCTTTTCGAGCACGAACCCGCGGATCGGGCCGACCGCGCCGGCCTCGGACACTTCCTTGGCCCAGACCACGAACACATCGGCGATCGGGCTGTTGGTGATCCACATCTTGGCGCCCGACAGCGAATAGCCGCCCGGCACCTTCTTGGCGCGCGACGCCATGCTGCCGGGGTCGGAGCCGTGGTCCGGCTCGGTCAGGCCGAAGCAGCCGATCCACTCGCCGCTGGCCAGCTTGGGCAGGTACTTCTGTTTTTGCGCCTCGGTGCCGAACTCGTGGATCGGCACCATCACGAGGGAGCTTTGCACGCTGGCCATCGAGCGGTAGCCCGAGTCCACGCGTTCGACCTCGCGGGCGATGAGGCCGTAGGCCACGTAGTTCAGGCCGGGGCCGCCGTACTGCTCGGGAATGGTGGGGCCCAGCAGGCCCACTTCGCCCATCTCGCGGAAGATGGCGATGTCGGTCTTTTCATGGCGGAACTGCTCCAGCACGCGCGGTGCGAGCTTGTCCTGGCAGAAGGCGGCGGCGGCGTCGCGAACCATGCGCTCGTCGTCGGTCAGTTGCTGGTCGAGCAGGAACGGGTCGCTCCATTGGAAGGCGGCGTGGGCCATGGGGGGGGTGTCTCCGGGGAAGGTTGGTTCGGATCGGTGCCGGTGTGCGAAAAGCGCATGGGCGGCCGGGTTGATGCGATGGTAGGCGCATGGATCGCGCGGTGCAAGCGAGGATGCTGCATCCAGACATGCGATCAATTCATATCTGAATGGCCAGTGGGGTCGGGGTTTCGGCACAATCGCGCCATGCGCCGAACCTTGCCCTCCACCCAGTCCCTGGCCTGCTTCGAGGCTGCGGCCCGCCATGAAAGCTACACCCGCGCGGCCCAGGAACTGGCGCTCACCCAGGGCGCCGTGTCGCGGCAGATCATGGCACTGGAGGATTTCCTGGGCGTGGCGCTGTTCCGCCGCACGCGGCACGGCGTGGCGCTCACCCCGGCGGGCACCCATTACGCGCGGCAGGTGGGCCGCTGGCTGCAGGGGCTGGAGCGCGACACGCTGGACGTGATGGCGCACCAGGGGCAGGGCGGGTCGATCGCGCTGGCCGCGGTGCCCACCTTCGCCACGCGCTGGCTGATCCCGCGCTTGCCCCTGCTGGCCCAGGCGCATCCGGACATCGTCGTGCACATCGAGACGCGCACGCGGCCCTTCCTGTTCGCCGACACCGGATTCGACGCCGCGCTGTATGCCGGCACGCCCGAGCAGGTCAGCAACTGGCCGGGTACGCAGGCGATGCGGCTCTTGCAGGAAGACGTGGTGCCCGTGTGCAGCCCGCGCCTGTTGCCCGGCGGGCGGCCGCTCGAACCCCAGGCGCTGGCGGGCCTGCCGCTGCTGCAGCAGACCACGCGCCCCTACGGATGGCGGCAATGGTTCGAGGCGATGGACGTGCAGGCGCCGCGCGCACTCGACGGGCCGCGCTACGAGCTGTTTTCCATGCTGGCCGTGGCCGCTTCGCACGGGCTGGGCGTGGCGCTCATGCCCCCGTTGCTGATCGAGGCCGAGCGGGCCCGGGGCGAACTGGTGCTGGCCTGCGAGCGGCCCCTGCGCGGCGAACGCGCCTACTACCTCATCACCCCGGCGCAGCCCCAGCCCCCCGTGCTAGCCGCCTTCGCCCACTGGTTGCAGGACATGGCCGCGAGTTGAGTCCTCGGGCGCCTTCCGCTCCGCCGGCCGATTGCGCGCGGGTGACAGCGCGGCTACCCTTTGGTCAGCTGCAGCTCAAGCGCTAGGCCGTGGACCAACGAACTGCAGCGTCTGTGCAACCAACAAGGAGAAAGCTTCATGGGAACCGTTTATCACGCACCGCATTTCGACCCCACGGTGGATGAGCTCGAAGCGCTCAAGCAACTGGAGCTGGGCCGTGCCATCAGCGTGCCCGAGGCGCTCACGCACCACCTGTCCGGACGGCTCTACGAACGCGGCTACGTGGCCAAGAATCCGGCCGGCGATCTGGCCATCACCGACGCGGGCCGCCAACTGATCCGCCGCCAGGAAAGCTGACCGCCAGCCTTCGCCCATCGATCCGACCCGGCCCCATGCCGGTGTCCGCACCCGGCGCCGCCCCTCCAGCCATGGAGAGGCCGCCGGGTTTTTTCCATGGTGCCCGGGTCCTGAGACCCTGCTGCAAACGCCTTCGTCCTACAGACGACCCGCGGGGGCGGTTTTAAGGTATCGCCTGTGCTGCTTCACGGCGTGTTGAACCCCAAGCGGCACGACAAACCCATCCGAGGAGCAGCCATGCCAAGAGGTGACAAGTCGGCGTACACAAACAAGCAAAAACGCCAAACCGAACACATCGAAGACAGTGATGAACACCAGGGTCTCAGCGAGCCGGAGGCCAAGCGCCGGGCCTGGGCCACGGTGAACAAGAATTCCGGCGGTGGCAAGCAGTTCGGCAGCGGACCCACCCGCTGACATAAGGAGATTCTTCTCACCCTTTTTGTGCCCCCAGCGTCGTGGATGCCAGTCATAGCTTGCTTCCGATGGTCTGTTCCTATTGAAGGATTGAACATATGAAAGAAACTCTGACTGTCCTCGCCGGATTCATGCTGTTTTCCAGCCTTGGAATCGCCTACTTGGCCGCTTCGGTCATGAGCGGTCTCTGAGCTGCAGGAAACAGAGCATCTCGGTCCGCATCCCGACGCCGGCACCCGGCACGCTGTACCGCCCGCCAACAACCTTTCCATCCTCCCATGGCCTCCCATCCTCCCGCTCCTGGCAAGGCCGATCTGCCCGTCGAGCCCGATGTGCCCGCGCCCCCGCCCGAACAGGCGGATGAACCACCGCATGTGCAGTACGCGAGCGGCCATGCTGCAGGGAGCCTCCGATGAATCGCGGAGGTACCGAGCGGGAGGTGTCCGACGCGGAAAAGCGTGTGGGTGCCGTGCTGGAAAAGCTGGAAGAGCAGACGGACTCCGAGGTGGAGAAGATCGCCCTCGAAGACGTGGTGGACACCAATGCGGAAACCGGCCGCCCCGAAGTGCGCAAGGCCGTGGACATCCGGGTCAAACCCAAGGTGCAACGCAAGTGGACCAAATGAGCCTTTCAGCCGCTTGAGCCCAGTACTGCATCGAACAATCAGTGCCGCGATCCAGTTTTAATTGAAAACTGCTTTCGAAATCTGCCGACCCGCACGCCACCCGCGCTGCGGGTTTTTTCTTGTGTAGGCAGTTGCTGACGCCAACGGATGGCTTCCGCCCGCGCGGGCCCTGCGGATCGGGTCTTAGCCTTCAGGTCATGCAAAGCCATTTTGTTTTGCACTTACCTCACCGAAAGGAATCACCATGAACACCGATCAAGTCAAGGGCGCATTGAAGGACGTGGCAGGCAAGGTTCAACAAAAGACCGGCGAGCTGATCAACAGCCCCGAGCAGCAAGCCAAGGGCGTTGCCAAGCAGGTCGAGGGCACCACCCAGAAGAACTATGGCGACGTCAAAGAGAACATCAAGGATGCCGTGAAGTAATGCCTGCGGAGGCGATGCCTCTGCGGATGAGAAAGCCCCGATGCGGCAACGCATCGGGGCTTTTTGTTTTGAGTCGGGGATCCGAGCACGGTGCCTGGCTATGTACTGTCGAGAGGGCCGGGCTGCTGAAAGCAAAAAGCCCACGAAAGCGGGCCATTCATTCAGAGTATGCAGGATGTGCACCGAGGAACAAGCTGCTGTGCATTCATGGCAAGAAAGCCATGGTGCCCGGGGCCGGAATCGAACCGGCACGCCTTGCGGCGGGGGATTTTGAGTCCCACGAGAAATTGAGGATTCATGCGGGTTTGCGGGCAATCCGTTCCGCATTTCGCACCTTCCAGCTCCCTTCGGTAAAAGCCAAAAGCGGAACAGGTTTCAACTCACCGGTTTCAGCTTGCGCACGCCCCCGTAGTGGCGCTCTGTGATGCGCTTGTCCGAGTGCTGCAGCAGTGCCGAGGCCGCCTCCAGATCCTCCGACTTCTGGGCCGCCCGCTTGCGCATGTCGCGTAGGTACAGCGCCCGAATGGCGCGCACCAGGTCATCGTCGTTGGCCAGGCCGGCTACCACCACCGCTTGCTCGCGCGCCGTGTCCCAGCGGTAGCGCAGCCGGGTGAAGTTCAGCGGCTTGCCGTCCGGACAGGACAACAGCATCAAGTGGTCGGCGTTCATCGCGCGGCGGCGCGCTAGCAGGCCTGGCAGCGTGGCCGACAGGCTCAGGTCCCACTCTGCCTCTTTCCCGGTTTTGCTGGCCTCCATGTGCAGCACATCGCCCCGCGGCATCAGTACGGTAATGCAGTCGGTCAGCCGCATCCCAGTGGCCGAGCCCAGGTCCATGCAGTCCCGCAGTGGCTGGTCGGCCTGCGCATAGATCGCCTCGTACAGGTGGTCCGGCACCTTCATCTTTCGGGGCTTCTCTTTGTTGCGCCACTTGCTGCGCTCCATGCCAGCAGCCGGCCAAGGCAGCGCCGTATAGCCTTCACCCCGGGCCCAGTTCCAGATGATCGACAGCAGGGCCATTTCCCGGTTTCCTTGGGTCTTGGCCGTGCGCTTGAGCAGGTAGGCCTTGAGGATGGGCAGCGTGACCTGATCCCATGTGCTTGGCCCGAAAACACTGGCCGAATGCGGCGCAAGTGCTTCGAGTAGCCGGCCTTGGTCACCTTGCTGTCGTACTTGGGCAGCACCTCCAACTCCCAGCCCGCAAATGCCTCCTCAAGCGTGCCGGCGATGGACGGGCCTGTGTCGTGGTACAGCTCGGCCCACTTCCTCATTGCCACGTCGTAGTCGGCGCCCAGAGGGATGTCGGGCACACCCTCTGGGCGCCGGTCGTAGAAGTAATAGGTCACCACCTTCCCGCTTGCGCGCTTGCGCGTGTGGGATCGCAGGCGAGGGTGCGCGTTGGTCATACCACGGCCGCCAGGTTCACGCCGCGCGCGGGCGTCACGACCCGGCCCGCCAGCCATTCGCGGGTGTGGTGCCGGCTGACCAGCATGCGATTGCCGCGGCGTCGGTAGGGAATGCCGTCCTGGGTCAGGATACGCTCCTGTTCGTCGATTTTCGACGTGCCTGTAAGGTCCCGCAGCTCTGACGGCTGCAGCAGTTCGGTGGCCAGCGGCTCAGGCTTCAAAGACATTCTCGCTCTCCTCGCCCGCGTCTGGCTGCGCGTTCTTCCGCCTGCGCTTGTCTGATGGCGTTGACCTTGCGTAGCGCGGCGCGCGCAGCGTCGCGGGTTGCACGCTCGGCGTGCAGGTCGTCCAGCGTGAAGCCCCGCCGCTGACAGTCCTTGATCACTGCGCCCTGTGCCTCGACCGCGTGCCAGAGCGCCTTCGTGTCGTCGCGTGTGAGCTTCGTGGTGTTGGCCTGCTCCTCCTGCGCCGCCCGCCGTAGCGCGGGCACCTCGGCGCGGGAAGCAGCGTACAAAGCGTACGGGATGCTGCCCACGCCGCCGCGGCCGGCCACCACCAGATGGCGGGGATCCACATTCCGGGCGTGGGCGAGCAGCGCCTGCAATGCCATGTCGTAGCCTCGCTGGGTTGCTCCGTCTACCTTGCCCAGACACCGCGCCAGCTTTCGCGTTTCGTGCAGCAACTCGTGCACAAGCCACTCGTGCTCGGAGAGCCACTCGGCTTTGTCATCGTCATCCAGCATGGTCAGGGCCTTTCGTTTCGCTCTGCAGCGCGGCCAGTTCTGCCCGCGTGCGGACCAACTCGAGAAGGAGCGCGGAGACCTTGGCCCGGGCGGTGGCGAATCGCTCGAAGGGAATAGTGTGAGTGCCGTCCTTGGCCAGCAGCGTGGGCAGCTCGTACCCCACGATCTCGCGAGCATGCAACAGCAATGCTGCCAGGGCCTCGTTAACCTCTCTGTCCTCTGCGCCCGGCGGCAGAGTGGCTGCCCGAACGGCTAGGTGCAGCAGGCGGTGGGCCAGTTCGGCGTGTTGGTCGTACCATGCCGCGGCATCGATGTGAGGCTGGCCGTGCGGTATGGCGCAGATGGATGCGGCCGCTGCCGCAACCGGACCATCTGAGGGGCGCGCGACCATGCTGCCCGGTTTTGAAGGCTGGTCTGTCATGCGCTTTCTCCTCCAGCCCACGCGATCGGGCCGCCGCAGTAGACAGAGCCACATGCTTCATCAGCAATTGACCCGATGAACTCGGCAACGAGCTGAGCCATCAGCAAATCCCCGACCGCCTGGAGGTTACCGGCACCCTCGGCACGCATCCGCGCTGCGACGAGGAAACTGCTCAGGGTGTCGGCCTGCACAGCCACGACTCCCAGCACCCGGGTGTGCTGATTGGTTTGCCACGCCGGCCCTTTGGACTGCGGGTAGGTCTCCCAGCCATTGAGCACGGTTGGGTCGTTGGTCAAGGCCACGAGTTGTACGCGAGCTTGCTCAATCAATCCGCGACGTTCCTCCGAGGGTGTATCGCCTGGCACCTGCAATGCGGCTTTGATCAATGCCGCAATGGTGTGCGCACTGTTGGCGATCGTTCCATCCGACCACAAGCCGGCTGCGGGTCCGATCATTCGACCCGCCAACTCGTGCGCCACGCGCAGCAACCGGTCGCTTTCACCCGTCCAAGAGGCAGTTTCCTCCGTCTCGGCCGCCTGCCCAAGCGCGATCCGTAGCACCTCAATGCAGTGCTCGGTCTTCAGGTGCTCCGCGGCTGCCGCTTTATTCGCCGTTTTTTCTGATGCCCGGGCTTTCGATTGCTGTGCGTTTGTGGGGGTAGTGACGGCGTTCATGCTGCACTTCCAGCTTTGAGCAGCGCGCCGACGGCCTGCTGGTGTTCATACACTTGATCGCTCACGAAGTCTGCAAAGTCAGCGACGAAATCGCCGTCTGGCCCATCGTTCGTACCAATCTTGTTGACCAAGTAGGCGAGCATGAGGTTGAGGCAGGCGGCCTGCGAAGCGCTCTTTTCCACGAATTTGATCAGGCATGCTTTGCTTTCGAAAAGCACGTAGCCGGGCATGTTGCGCCCGATCACTGCGACTGCTCCGGTGGCTTCAGCTAAGTTGTCCTCGTAGTCGTGACCGACCCGGACGGGCTGATGGGGATTTGTGCGGATTGGCATGGGCACGACCTCCTGCAGCCGCGCAGCCATGGCGGCCAAGTCGTGGGTGAGCTCCAGCGCAGCGCAGACGGCTATCAACCGATTGCTGACGACCGAGTACGCCTTCGCCACAGTGCATGCGCCGGTGGCCTGCTGCTGCAGAATGGCTGCCGCTTGCATACTGAAGCAAGGCCAATCTAATGCGGCGATCGCAGTGATGTCGTCTTCCCACGGTGCGGCGGTGTCCTCCGCCACCAGCATGTCGCGAATTGCAACCTCTGCCTGCGAGGAAAGCTCAGACGGTAAACCGGAAGGCGGTGGTCCATCGGTGGCATGCAATGCGGTTGCGAGAAGTTCGTAGGCTTGATCAAGCTCGTGGCGGATCAGGTCCCTCCAGTCGGAGAGATCTTTGGATTGGACCGCTGCCGGCGCGGCGGCAGGAGCAGTCTTTTTTCCATATGTCCGTGCCGCCGATGTGGCTCGGGTTGCGCCCACAGACGGGCGCGCGATAATCGCGGTCATGATTCGTTCCTTGCAAGGGTTCTGGATCTAGAAGCCCGAGAGCAGGTGAGAGCGCTCTTGGGCTTCGCCGTTTGTGGAGCTACTGTGGGCGATTGACCTCAGCTAATGCTTGCTGGCGAGCACGGCTTTCTTCCAGCCGCAATTCGATCTCTGCCGTCAGGCTTCTCTTCGCTGCGTTGGCCTGCTTTTGCAGCCACTCTTTCAAAGGCTGCTGCAGCCGTACCTTGAATTGGCAGGCTTCAGTTTTGGTGTCGCTCACTTGGCGCCTTTCTGAACCACCGTGGTCCATTGGTTGCATCGTAAACCACCGTGATCCACGCTGCAATAGGTTGATGAAGTTGTGGGGGTTTTGAACCACCGTGGTCTATCATTCGATCCATGAGCCGCGAAGATCCCCAAATGAAGATCCGCCTTCCTGAAGCGCTGAAAGCTCGCATTGAAGCATCTGCGCAGGCTGGCGGGCGCAGCATGAACTCTGAGATCGCGGCCAGGCTTCAACAGACATTTGAAAAGGTCGCCGTAGATGAGGGGCGGCTTATCGCTCTTGAGGCGGAGGCAGATGCTCAGCGGGCGCTGGCCAAGCAATTCAGAGCTGTGGCTGAGATGTCTGACGATGTTCGAACCCTGCTGGCCACAATCCTGCTGTCGACGCTCAGCCGAATACCTGTCGAATCCGAGCGCGATGAAGAGGACCGGCGACTCGCCAAATCCACCGCCGAGTGGCTGTCCGAACGAGACCAGCGTGGAGCTGTCCATTCCTTGTTGAAAATCATCGACGGATCCGATGCGGGCAAAGTCGAGCTTCTGCGGAACTTCGCCAGCCATCTTGAAGACCTTGACGACAGCGCGCCTTCTGCAGATCTCGACGCACCCATGAAAAAGGTCATCATCGTGGGCAATATCGGCCGGCTTATGGACGCAAGGGAGGAACGCTTCGGCCTTCTGGGAGAGGGTGATCCCGCCACTCCGCAGCCGAGACAATACGGTCCGCAGCGGAGTACCAATGCTCGCAAGCCCAAGCCCTGATTTGGCCTGCTCACCCGGTTCAGGGGTCAGATCGGACCTGACCCCTTCGGCCGGATTTCGGACGAACTGACCAGCCGTATGCGATACGTCCGCTTAGAATGATCCAAAACCGCTGCGGTGGAGGTTTTGGACCACTACGAAACTTTCGTAGTGCTCGCGAAGCTCTCCCAGGAAGGGGCGCTTTCTGCAAGGGATGGGGGAAATCACCATGCCCATAATTACTTCCACCCTCCGGCGACCAGGTTGCGCAGGATCGCTGGCGATTCGGTGTGGTCGTGTGCCTCCTCGGCATCGAGGTAATCCAGAACCGCAAGGGCTTCCGCCTTCGAGTTAGGGGGGATGCGCGCCATGGAGCGGAAGCAGTAGTCCTGGTGTTCCTGGAACTGATCCCAGTGGTCTCCTGCGTTGTCGGAGCACGCATGACGCAACCAGTACAAGGTATTGCCGAACGACCGCGCGAAGATGCAGTCAGCCAGCGTATGCACGGCAAGATCAGGGCTCTGCTCGAATCGTGAGTCGGCCTGGGCGGCGTCGTATTCCGGAAACGGCCAGTCGGACCGTTTGACGCGCTTCAAGCCGCGGAGCGCCGCCTTGCAACGAGTCTCGGCGGGGATGTCTTTCAACAGGTTCTCGATGCTCCCGAAACGGGCAACTGCGTCGTGCTGCTGTGCCGACTTCTCTACCGAACTCTTGGCCAGGCTCTCGAGATCGGCAAAGCCAAAGGCCTTGAGCACGGCGCCGAAGTTGTTGCCTGAAAGTCTGGCGAGGTAGGCTGTGTAGCGCTTCTCCAATTCATCCGCCGGCGTCTTGACCTTCTTGAACGTTTCCAGAGCCTTCTCGATCAACACCGGGTGCGCGGTCGTGATGCAGTCGCGCAGCCAAAGCACAGCGTCGAGTTCGCGATCGCCGGTGACCACCAGCGGCGCTGGTGCTTCGGGCACCGTCAGCGCGGTACTCGTGCTGGGCTGGATGGGAGGCAGCGAGAACAGCGCGCGCAACGCAGCGTTGTCGCGGCTGGTCGTCTCGGCCGTCATGCCTGCGCTCCTGTGCCCTGAATGTTCGGCTGATCGTCCAGCGTCGCAGGCCAGCGCTTCAAGCGCTTCAGCGCGCGGCTGACGGGCAGCACGCGGTAGGCCGCGAGCACGCCGCCCAGGTTTCGAAGCACGATGTAGTCGAGGCCGCCGGCCGTGGCTGGGCCGCTCAGGTCAGCAGCTGGCTGCTGAGCGCCGAGTTTGCCGGTGTAGAGCTTGATGGCACGCTGGGTGAGTTCGTCGGAGGTGGGCATGGATGATCCCTTGAATGGTTTGGGAAGGGTTACGGCCGCGCGTGGCGGTGCGAAAAGGCGGGTGGGGCATTGAAGATGCGCCACAGCAGGCCGACGGCCATGCGCAGGGAGTTCCGTGGGCCGTTGCCAGCGCGGCGGTACAACTGGTATAGGCGGAAGCCGTTCATGGACGCCTCGCTTTCACGCGGGCCACGAGCTGCTCGGCATCCTGAGCAGAGAGCAGGATGCGAAGGGTCTCGGCGCCGCTGCCTTCCAGTCGCTCGGACCAGTCGACGATCAGGCACGCCAGTACACGGAGAAAGAAGTCGGCCTTCTCCGCAGTGAGGCCTTCCAGGGTGTCCACGGTGTTGGAAAGCATCAAGGCCAGGATCATCGGATCGCGCTCAATGTCCTCACGCGGCATCTCGACTGCCATTTCCATTGCCGCTCGGAAGCACCTGCCGGAAAGTAGGGGAAGCTGTGCGAGCGACATCAAACGGCCTTTCCATTGAAGCCGAAGCGCAGGTCGAACAGCCTCGCCGCCGCCTGCAGCATCTGCAGGTTGGCCTCTGCGGCAGCGACGCTGTCGGCCATCATGGCTCGCTGAATGCGGAGCGCGGTGGGCAGGGGGATGGTCGAAAAATCGACGTCTTCCCACAGATCGTGCTCAGCGGTTGGTTCCGGTGCTGGTAGTGCGCTGCTCATGCTGTAGCTCCAGCGTCGCGCGCATGGCTGACCAGTTTGCGCACGCCTTCAGTTTTGAATCCGTAGACTCCAGCGTCTCGCGCACGGCTGACCAGTGCAGCCTCGCACTGCTGCGCGATCTCGATGACGCGACGCTCGTGGCGGCGGGCGTGGTGCTCACAGCGGCCTGGCGCAACTGCTGCGTCTTTCGCGATCTTCATGCGGCGCCAATAGCGCGACTGCTGAGCGTGCCACTGAGCGTTGTTGAACGCGAATTCGCCAGCGGCCGCGTCCATGAGGAGTGGTGTGCGGTGGGTGCTAGTGTCCTGTCCCGTTAATTCGCCCGCATAGTCTGGCGAGTTTTTCGAGGATGGAGTCTGCTGTAGCTGTCCAAGTAAACGGCTGGCAGGACTGGTTGTAATTCGCGATGAATGTGTCGATCTTGTTGATCAGATCCTTCACGCTGGTGAACGAGCCACGGCGGATTGCCCGCGTGGTGATGATCGAGAAGAAGCGCTCGACCTGATTGAGCCAGCTTGAATAGGTCGGAACGAAGTGCATGTGCCAGCGAGGCCGCTCGGCCAACCAAGCGCGCACCTTTGGATGCTTGTGGCTGGCGTAGTTATCAGCTATGCAGTGCACATCCAGTTCGTCGGGCACTGCCTTGTCGATGGCGCGCAGGAAGGCAAGGAACTCTTGATGACGATGCCGGGGCCGGCACTGCGCGATCACTTGGCCATTCATCACGTTCAGGGCCGCGAACAAGGTGGTGGTGCCGTGGCGCACGTAGTCGTGCGTGACACCTTCGACATAGCCAAACCCCATTGGCAGCATCGGCTGCGTACGCTCCAAAGCTTGGCATTGGCTCTTCTCGTCCACGCACAGCACCAGCGCGTTGTCAGGTGGGTTCAGGTACAGCCCCACAACGTCGCGCAGCTTCTCGATGAACAGCGGATCGGTCGACAGCTTGAAGCTGTCGGCCCGGTGCGGCTTGAGGTTGAAGGTCTGCAGATAGCGCGCCACCGTGCTCTTGCTGATGCCCGTATCGGCGGCCAGCGTGCGGGTGCTCCAGTGGGTACCCCCATCAGCAGGCTTGGTGTGCAACGTCTTGGTAATCAACTCAGCAACACGCTCGTCATCTACCGTGCGGGGGCGACCCGGGCGCAACTCGTCGTAAAGCCCTGCAATGCGATGGCGCGCATAGCGCCCGCGCCACTTGGTGACAGTGCTACGACTGATCCCCAGAGCCTGCGCAACCGCGGTGCTGGCTTTATCTGTGCCTTCGCAAGTCAGCACGATGCGCGCCCTGAGCGACAACGCCGCTGGCAGCGAACGTGATCGCGCCATGGACGTCAGTTCCGCGCGCTCCACTTCACTAAGCGCAATTTCTGTTCGGGTCGTTGCATTGGGCATGGCGGCACCTCAAGGATGGCCCGAAACCATGCAGCTATCGTGCCTGCGAATTAACGGGACAGGACACTAGGCATGGTCACACCCCGGCCGCGTGCGAACGCTGCACATTGGCCATGGCGCGCCGCGTGTGCACGGCATGCTCTCGGCCCAGGTGGTGGGCCAGGGCCAGCAGGCCAGCCTCGAGCGCTTCGATCGTCACCGGTCCAGCCTGCTCCAGCAACGTGCCGGGCTCGGCGATTTCGACCAGCGTTGGAGCCACGGTTGAGGCGATGCGGCCACTCTCGGCCTCTGCATCACACCGGTCGGCCAGCTTTATTGCCTTGTCAGCCCACTCACGGGCCATGGCAGAGGCATGACGCAGGCCGCACGCCGCGGCGGGCCAGCGGCCGTCAGCCGCTGCGCGACGAGCCAACGCGCTGCGGCGCTGGTGATCCGCCGGCGACGCCAGCAGGAGGGCGTCAAGTTCGATTGCGTCCATCTTCGCTCCATTTGAGCGCCACGGGATGCGGCGCGATGGAGCTAGTTTAGCCTGGGCTAATAAAAAGTAAATAGCCTAGGCTAAATTTTCTGTTCGATGTGTTGTCCCCTGTGTATCAATATTGCTCGCTGCGCCACACCGTTAATACCTTCCCCAGCACTTCGAAGTGCTGGTTCTTCGGCGAAATGTCGTAGGGCGGGTAGTCGGGGTTCTTGGAGATGATCCGCAGGCAGAACCCGGGCCCATCGAACTCGGGCACTCGCTGGATCATTTTGATGAAGCCTTCATCGCCAACCCGGAAAAAGTAGACGCCCTCATGGTTGACCACCCGAACCCCGGTGTCCACCAGCAGCGGATCGCCTGGGTTGAACATCGGCCGCATTGACGGCCCGAACCCTGTCACGATGCAGAGGTTTCGCAAGCCTGAGTGGTTGGGCACGTTCAACCGCAGCCATTCTTGCGTCACGCGCCAGCTCTTGATGATGCCTGGCTGCTCTTCCAGAAGCAGTTGACCCCGAGTGCCCATGCCGCAACCCGTAGCGTATTCGGTGATGACGAGGTCTGTAGGCTCACCCAGTTCGTCGCTTGGCGCCTCGTGCGGAGCTGGAGCGAGCGGAGGTGACGGGCCATCGGCTGATGTTTTCGGCAGCTTTCCCTCCGCGAGCCACGCAGGAGACACGGACAGCCGAAATTCAGCAACCAGCTTCTCCGCGTTCTCACGGCTGATTGTGGTCACCTTCTCCGGATTGCTGAACCAGTTCGACACGCTCGCGGCAGACACGCCGCATAGCCGCTGAATCTGGGCTTGCAGGCCGCGTGGCTTCGGGTCCGGAAACATCTCAGCCAATCTGCTTTGCAACGTAGTCATTAGCCTAGCCTAACAAGTTGATTATTAGCCTGGGCTTGTGTGTTATTTTAGCCCAGGCTAAGATGAACGCCTTATGAATGCTCAAGCTACCCAAATCATTCGAGCGCTCGGCGGTTCCTCCGCCGCTGCGCGCCTGTTCGGCATTGCGGTGCCAAGCGTGACGAAGTGGAAGAAAAGTGGCATTCCACGGCCGCGAATGATGTTCTTGGAGCTTGCGCGACCGGATCTCCTTGTGGACATCGACATCAATGCTGCGACCTCCAAAGCAGAGGCTCCCGCGGTTCAGGACGTCGCCCATGCCTGACCAATTGCCCCCTTCGCGCCCAAGCGAGCCAGAGCCTGAAATGGCACTGCCGAAGCTATCCCGCCCGCCCGCCGCCGGGGGCGCTGCAGCACCCACAGACCCTGTTCGGCTCCGCCCGATCAGCCGGGCGGTGGGCCGTATGGCTGCGCATCTGGGTCTTCCGGGCCGACCAACTCCCAGCTCACATGGAACGCTTCCAGAGCCCGGTCTGGCATTGGCCCGTTGGTCAAAAGCACCAGCGTCTCCTGGTACTCGCGGTGAATTGCGGCGAGTAACGCGTCTGGATGGGGGTGAGTCTTGATGAGCGCCCGTATCGCCGTGCCAAGGGCCACCTGTGCGCCTGCCAAGTCCGCTTTCAGGTTCAGGATCTCTTCGTCTTGGGTCATTTCGCCCGCTCTCTTTCGTGATGGTTGCCTGAGAAACACCATCGTAGAGCGGAAGAGGGCGGGCACCCATACCCATCACTGCTCCCCCCGCCGCCAGCGCGGCATGGGCCTCATATCGCCCCTGTCAACCAGCTTGGTCCGCGTCACCCGGCCCCGCAGTAACAGCTCACCGCTTTGCCAAGCCATCTCAATGCTGGATGTGGCGAGCAGCCGTGTACGCAGGCCCGTGGTTGGGTCGATGTTGGTGGACATCTGGGTGCGGGTGCTGGTGTGGAAAAGCCGGGCGCTGGGTGCCGCGGCGAAGTCGGAATGGCGTGGTGTGGTCATGACCCGCATTGTTTTTTTTCGCCTCTTTGATGTCATTCCTCGGCGTTCCCAACTTTTGGGAAGGACCGCGAACGGTGCATTTTCTGGAGCAGATCATGGGTGAGTACGAGAGCTTCAATCAGGCGCTCATAGAGTGTGTGAAAGTCGCTGGCGGCAGCAAGGTTGTTGGGCACAAGCTGTGGCCTGAGAAGGCGGTGGACGCTGCCCAGCGTCATCTACTGGCCTGCTTGAACGAGGACAAGCCTGAGCGTCTGTCGCCCGAGCATCTGTTGATGCTGTTGCGCTTGGCGCGCGACAAGGGTTGCATGGCAGGCATTGATTTCATGCTGAGCGAATTGAGCTGTGCACCCGCGCAGCCGATCGAACCCAAGGATGAGATGGCCGAACTGCAGCGCGCGTTCATCGAATCAGTGAACGTGCAAGCCAAGCTTGCGGAGCGGATGGAGCGCGCTGCGGGCCGAGTCAGCATGAGGGCCGTGGTATGAGCGGCGCCGCATGGGTGAGCATCAGGCGGCGCGCCGCAGCATGCAACGCCGAGGTGTTCAGGACAGATCCGGCGGATGGTCAAGTGGTTTACCTGTGGTCCTGGCTAGGTGGAGACGGCGTTAAGAGCTTCCCCGAACTGGCACAACTGAGAGTCCATCTCGAAGATGTGGAGATGAAAAAAGAGGAGGAGGCGCGCTGGAGATCGTCCTGGCGCCCCATGACTCCCGAAGAGCTGCACATTCAGTCCTTGCAAAGCCAGATTGGCGGCTTGGGCTCCACCATCTACGCACACTCCAAGCAACTTGCAGGGGAGCGTCCCATCGGGCGAATCACCCTTGTGATGGCGCAAGCGGAGGGCCGGAACCACCTGCAGGACCTCGAGAGTAAGCGTCGCACGGCAATCCGGGAGCGCCTGCGCATCGCCGACGAGCTAGTGTCCTGTCCCGTTAATTCGCAGGCACGATAGCTGCATGGTTTCGGGCCATCCTTGAGGTGCCGCCATGCCCAATGCAACGACCCGAACAGAAATTGCGCTTAGTGAAGTGGAGCGCGCGGAACTGACGTCCATGGCGCGATCACGTTCGCTGCCAGCGGCGTTGTCGCTCAGGGCGCGCATCGTGCTGACTTGCGAAGGCACAGATAAAGCCAGCACCGCGGTTGCGCAGGCTCTGGGGATCAGTCGTAGCACTGTCACCAAGTGGCGCGGGCGCTATGCGCGCCATCGCATTGCAGGGCTTTACGACGAGTTGCGCCCGGGTCGCCCCCGCACGGTAGATGACGAGCGTGTTGCTGAGTTGATTACCAAGACGTTGCACACCAAGCCTGCTGATGGGGGTACCCACTGGAGCACCCGCACGCTGGCCGCCGATACGGGCATCAGCAAGAGCACGGTGGCGCGCTATCTGCAGACCTTCAACCTCAAGCCGCACCGGGCCGACAGCTTCAAGCTGTCGACCGATCCGCTGTTCATCGAGAAGCTGCGCGACGTTGTGGGGCTGTACCTGAACCCACCTGACAACGCGCTGGTGCTGTGCGTGGACGAGAAGAGCCAATGCCAAGCTTTGGAGCGTACGCAGCCGATGCTGCCAATGGGGTTTGGCTATGTCGAAGGTGTCACGCACGACTACGTGCGCCACGGCACCACCACCTTGTTCGCGGCCCTGAACGTGATGAATGGCCAAGTGATCGCGCAGTGCCGGCCCCGGCATCGTCATCAAGAGTTCCTTGCCTTCCTGCGCGCCATCGACAAGGCAGTGCCCGACGAACTGGATGTGCACTGCATAGCTGATAACTACGCCAGCCACAAGCATCCAAAGGTGCGCGCTTGGTTGGCCGAGCGGCCTCGCTGGCACATGCACTTCGTTCCGACCTATTCAAGCTGGCTCAATCAGGTCGAGCGCTTCTTCTCGATCATCACCACGCGGGCAATCCGCCGTGGCTCGTTCACCAGCGTGAAGGATCTGATCAACAAGATCGACACATTCATCGCGAATTACAACCAGTCCTGCCAGCCGTTTACTTGGACAGCTACAGCAGACTCCATCCTCGAAAAACTCGCCAGACTATGCGGGCGAATTAACGGGACAGGACACTAGCTCTACTGGGCAAGAAGCCGCCGCGATACGCCGAATACCTCGCTGCGGCGAAGGCTCTTGATATAGGGGGCTCAGCCGATGGCCACTGATGCACGAATTTCCACGGGCCTGCCAGGCCACCCGAAAACCAAAAAGCTGGTGCGCCGGCTTGGTGGCGATGCCGGGTGGCGCCTGGTCTGCCTCTTCCTCTGGGCGGCATCGCATCGGAGCGATGGTGATCTGTCAGGTATGACCGATGAGGACATTGAACTCGCCGTCGACTGGAGCGGGGAGAAGGGCGTTTTCGTCCAAGCTCTCGCTGAACTCGGATTCCTGGGTGGCGGGGAACGCTTTCGTGTTCTCAGAGAGTGGGGGCTGGGTTCTAAGCACGCAGTGGCGTCTCCTGGCGCGCGTTGGGAGGGCGATCGGTGAACTATTACGAGCACCACATTGGCGACTATGCCGAAGCGACGCAGCACCTGAGCATTCTGGAAGACGGGGTGTACAGCCGGCTGCTGCGCAAGTACTACGCGACTGAAAAGCCTCTCCCCGTTGATGTGATCGCTGTCCAGCGATTGGTAGTGGCTCGCTCCAAAGAAGAGAAGGCGGCCGTCGAGGTTGTTCTGCAGGAGTTTTTCGACCTGCGAGAGGATGGATGGCACCAAGCGCGCTGTGACGACGAGATTGCACGGTACATGGCCGGTGAGCCCGAACGGGAAGCGAAGAAGGCCAACAAAGAGAACCGTCTCCACCGTCACAGGCAGGAACGTGCAGAACTCTTCGAGAAGCTCACGAGCGCGGGCCTTCACGCTGAATGGAACATTCCGATCAAGGAGTTGCGGGTGCGCGTTGCAGATCTTACAGCTGGCGTTTCAGGTGGGAGCAACTGCGAGGGGAGAGATGTTGCACCTGAAACGCCTGCAACACCTGAAACGTTTCAGGTGACAGAAACTGAAACGGCACCTGCGACGCCTGCAACGGCTACCCAGACACCAAACACCAGACACCAATCCCCAGACACCAGTCACCATTCACCAAGTAGTAGAGGAGATACACCGCGCAGGCGCGGCAGTACATCTGCCTCCATCGCATCCATCCCCGGCGTGGACGACAAGCTGATGGCCGACTACCTGATCATCCGCAAGAGCAAAAAGGTTGGCCCACTCACCGAGACCGCGCTGCAGGGCATCCAGCGGGAAGCCGAAGCCGCAGGCCTGTCGGTGGCCGATGCACTGAGGGCGTGCTGCGAACACGGATGGGCGGGTTTCAAGGCGACCTGGTACGCAAACGCAGCAGGGCACGGCGTTCAACACCGCGGGGCTCAGCCAGGCACGCGCGTCAACAACCGAACACCGCTCCGCCACACCGATTTCGACAAAGTCGACTACTCAGCAGGACTGAACGAAGATGGAACCCTCCCAGCCTAACCCCAGGCCGAGCGGCCCCAGCAGAGCCGTGGCCGATGCGCAACCCGCTGTAGCCACGCTGGCGACATGCGACAAGCATGGGCCCTATGAAGCCAAGCCCTTCTTTCCCAACTCGCGCAAGTTGGCCGGGTGCCCAACCTGCGAGAGGGAAAGACAGGCCGCAGAGGAGCGCGAGGCGAAGGAAGCGATGGCAGCTGGCCGGCTGGCGCGACGACTTGCCAAGAGCGGCCTGCAGCCCCGGATGCTCGCTGCGTCGTTCGAAAACTTCGTGTGCGACAGTGACGAGCAGCGCAGAGTGCTGGCGGCCTGCCGGAACTTCGCGGAAACGTTCGACGAAGCCAGCGGTGGTGGCCTATGGCTTATCGGCGCGCCCGGCACGGGCAAGACCCACTTGGGCAGCTCCATGGTCCAGCACGTGATCCGCGCGAAGCACGAGATGGCCGGACTGTTCAGCGCCCGCCAGATCATCAACATGCAGCGCGCCAGTTGGGGCGGCGTGAAGGGTGGGCACCGCACGCACAGGGCCTCAGACCCCTGGGACATGCCGGAGGACGACGCATTCGCGGATCTGCGCACAACCTCTGAGGTGGTGGACTTCATGGCCGAGCTGCCGCTGCTGGTGCTGGACGAGGTCGGCGTCGGGTTCCAAAGCAACGCAGAGCAGGTGCAGCTCTACGACGTGATCGACATGCGATACCAGCACTGCCGGCCCACGGTCGTCATCTCCAACCTGCCGCCAGCCGAACTGAAAACCGTCCTGGGCGACCGAAGCTACGACCGCTTGCGCGAGGGCGCAAAAGTCCTGGCTTGCAACTGGCCGAGTGCGCGGGGTGTCAACCGCGCTCCTTGTCCGGCCGGGGAGGAATAACGATGAAGGCACACGGTATTGAGTTCACCCACCCGACCAGCCCGCAGCCCGACGGAAAGGCTGCGCTTTGAGCGCGCGGCCAACCCATTTCATGCCAGTCAACGTCCGACCTGATTCAGCATTTCGAGGAGACCTACCCATGATCGAGACACAGAGTGCGGAGATTCCCGCTGCGCTGGGTCGGCCAGCCGGAAAAGAGAAAGCCGGGCCTACAAAGGCTACACGCCAGCGGATCTGGGAAGCCATCACGGAAATGTTCCACGCAGATCAGGTCGTAACGCGTGAGTGCCTCGTTGAAGTCACAGGCCTGAAGATGACCATCATCGACGATCACGTCGGCCGGATGGTCGAAAGCGGTGAGCTGCGGCGAGTGCGTGCTGGGGTGTTCGTTCCAGTTCCCCGGTATTCACCACCGCGGCCGGTCTACGGCTCGATGACCACCGATGGATTCTTCGTCCTGGAGGTGGGGGATCAGAAGGTCGTGATGCAGCCGCGGGAGGCGCGACAGGCTGGGGCACTGATGGCAGGCCAGTTCATGCAACTCGCGGCGATCCAGATGGGCCACGACACCAACCTCATGGTGAACGAGCTGCACCGAGAACTCAAGCAGCTGAAGAGGGATCTGGGGGAGTGATCTACGGGCCGATACCAAGCCGCGAAAGCTGAGCGAGCCTGGTTCGTGGAAAAGTGACTTCCGATCCATGATGCGGCTCCAGAGCTGCGCGGCTGCAATTTTGCCAGCCGCCCCCCGCTAGAGTTTCCAAGTTTCGCGGGTGTGCCAGACCATGCGTGTAAATGGCAACTGGCAACCGCAAGACCCCCAAATCCGCACCCAGCATCAAGGCAGGCAGCAAGGCCGCGCCCACGTCCCCCATCAACTGGACGGGTGTGAAGAAGGCCTACTGCGGTAGCCATCAGTCCACCCGCGCCATCGGCAGCCAGTTCGGCGTCTCCCACACCATGGTGGCCAAGCGCGCCGCCGCCGAGGGCTGGGAGCGGCCCCCCAAGGAAGAAAAGGCCGAGCGGGCGAAGGTAAATACCCGGAAAGCGGGGAATTCCGCACCTACTCCCGAAAATGGGGCGGTCGGCTTGGACGCTCGGGTGCAGCGCTTCGTCTCCGAATTCCTGATCGATCTGAACGGGAGCCAGGCGTACATGCGCGCCGTGCCCGGAACGGTTGAGAAGACTGCGCGGACCATGGCTTCCCGCCTGTTGGCGAGAGTGGACGTGCAGGCAGCCATCAAGGCCGGCCAGACGCACCTGCAGGGGGTCGCCCAGGTCTCAGCAGCCCGCGTGATCCAGGAGATCGCCCTGATCGCATTTGCCGACCCCCGCGAGCTTGTCGAGACCAAAGTCGGCTGCTGCCGGCACTGCTGGGGCACCAACTTCCTGCGCCAGCGCACCCAGGTCCAACGCGACACTGACTTCGAGCTGTGGCGCAAGAAGGCCAAGCCGGACGAGGTGTTCGACGAGGAGGGCGGTACCGGTTTCAACCCGCACCTGCCGCCCAACCCTGAATGCATTGAGTGCTGTGGGGACGGTCTGTCGCGCGACGTGATCAAGGACACCCGCTACCTGAGCCCAGCGGCCGCGGCTCTCTATGCCGGCGTGCGCCGCACGAAGGAGGGCTTTCAGGTCCTCACGCAGGACAAGGGCGCGGCGCTGGACCGCCTGGCCCGGCACCTGGGCGTGTTCGAGAAGGACAACGGCCAGAGAAACGACCCGCTGGCTCTGCGCTCGATGTCCGACACCGAGCGCGCGGTGCGAATGTCGGCCGTCCTGCAGGGAAACCCGGCGCTGCTGGCGATGTTCGCGCAGCTGACGGGCGGAGGTGAACAGCAATGAAGCTGGCCGTCCCCACGCCCGAGCAGATCCTGGCCACCTTCAAGGGCATGACGCCTGAGATGCGTGCGGCGGTGGACTCCTTCCTGATGATGGCCAGTCCGGCCATCTGGGTGCCGCAGGCCGGCCCGCAGTCGGCGGCCTACCATTCGAAGGCCGACATCGTCTTCTACGGTGGCAGCGCGGGTGGGGGCAAGTCGGAGCTGCTGCTGGGACTGAGCCTGACCGAGCAGGAGCACAGCATCATCTTCCGCCGCGAGGCCGTCCAACTGATCGGCCTGGAAGAGCGCATGACAGCCATCCTCGGGTCGCGGCTCGGGTACAACGGCCAAGACCACCTCTGGCGCCTGCCGGACAAGAAGGTGCTGGAGCTGGGCAGCGTGCAGAAGCCTGACGACTGGATGAAGTACCAAGGCCGGCCGCACGACTTCAAAGGCTTCGACGAGATCACCCACTTCACGGAGATGCAGTTCCGCACGCTGATCGGCTGGATGCGGACTGACAACCCGGATGTGCGCCAGCGGGTGGTGGCCGCTGGGAACCCGCCAACCACGGCCGAGGGCGAGTGGGTGAAACGGTACTGGGCCGCATGGCTGGATCCGCAGCACCCCAACCCAGCCAAGCCGGGAGAGTTGCGCTGGTATGTGACCAATGAGCGCGGCGACGACCAGGAGGTGCCAGACGCTACGCCGGTCATGGTGGGCGGCGAGCTCATGGAGCCCAAAAGCCGCACGTTCATCCCCTCGCGCGTCGACGACAACCTGTTCCTGACCACCACCGGCTACAAGTCCACCCTGCAGGCGTTGCCCGAGCCGCTGCGCTCTCAGATGCTGCGCGGCGACTTCAACGCCGGCTCTGTGGACCCTGTCTGGCAACTGATCCCCACCGACTGGGTGAAGGCGGCTCAGGCCAGGTGGCGGGATCGAGACGCCAAGGGCCTGATGACCGCCATGGGCTTCGATCCGTCGCGAGGTGGCCAGGACAAATCGTCTGCCGCCCGCCGGCACGGCCAGTGGTTCGACAAGATCGTCTCGGCCCCTGGTGTGGTCACGAAGGACGGCCCATCGGCGGCCGGGTTCGTCGCACCGCTGATCCGTGATGGCGCGGTGGTGTGCATCGACTCCATCGGCATCGGTTCATCGGCTCTGGACTTCATCAAGGGCCTGGGCCTGCACGTGCACGCGGTGGTGGGCTCCGAAGGCAGCACCCTGATGGACAAGTCCGGCCAGCTGCACTTCCGCAACAAGCGGGCCGAGATGTACTGGCTGCTGCGGGAGGCGCTGGACCCCACGAACCCTGATCCGATCGCGCTGCCGCCCGATCAGGAACTGGCGGGCGACCTGACGGCCCCCCGATACAAGGTGGTGACCATGGGACGCAGCGCGGCCATCCTGATCAGCAGCAAGGACGACATCCGCCTGGTGCTAGGCCGCAGCCCAGATAAGGGCGACGCGGTCGCCATGACGTTCGCCGCCGACATTCCGAAACCAGTCCCCAAGCCAAGAGCCAAGACTTGGCGCGACAGCCTGGCCCAGCACCGATCTCTCTCCTCCGACGACCAGTCGGCCTACTGATCATGACCAGCACCACCATCTCCCCACTGACCACGCTCGCAGACGACCCAGCGCGCGAGAACTGGGACCGTTACCAGTACGGCAAGGACCGCGGCCACCTGGAGTACAGCCAGCACGCCGCTCGCTGTGAGGACATGTACATGGGCCAGGGAAAGCAGTGGCTGGCCGCCACGCGCGCCCAGATGGCGCTGGAGCGTCGGCCGCTGTACGAGTTCAACGAGATCAAGCCCAGCATCAATTCGGCCATCGGGCACCAAATCCACAACCGGATGGACATCGCGTTCAAGCCGCGCGGCGGGGACTCGGATCTCCACACCGCGACGATCTTGTCGAAGGTGACCATGCAGGTGGCAGCCCAGGCCGCGCTCCACTGGAAGGAGACCCAGGTCTACGGCGACGGCCTGATCGAGCAGCGCGGGTACTACGACCTGCGCATGGACTTCGACACCAACATCAAGGGCGAGATCGCTGTCAGCACGCGCGATCCCCGGGACGTCATCCCCGATCCTGACTCGAAGTCCTACGACCCGGATGAGTGGGCAGACGTCACGATCTCCCGCTGGCTCACCCTGGACGAGATCGAGCAACTGTGGGGAAAGGACGCCCGCAAGAAGGCCGAAGTATCGGGTGACGAGGGGCCTGACTTCGGCGACACCGATGAAGAGGCGGAGCGGCCCAAGTTCGCCAGCCGGCGCACCGGCACCACCTATGACGCCCTGGGTCGCCAGGCGGATGGGCTCAAGCGCTATCGGGTCATTGATCGTCAGAAGTTCGTCTACGAAATGACGCCCTGCATGGTCTGGCCGCAGTCGGGCGATGTGCAGGTCGAGGCCACCATGGCGGCGGACTCTGTGGCGGACGCCCTGGCAACAGGCGCCGTGCGGGCCAGGCGGATGCGGCGCCGCGTCAAGTGGATTGTGAGCACGTTCACTGCCACGCTGCACAACACATACAGCCCCTACGACCACTTCACCATCGTCCCTTACTTCGCCTACTTCCGCCGCGGGCGCACGGGCGGCATGGTGGACGATGCTATCGGGCCGCAGGAGGTTCTCAACAAGGCCGTGTCTCAGGTGGTGCACATCGTGAACACCAGCGCGAACAGCGGCTGGACGGTGGAGGAAAACTCGCTCACCAACATGTCCACCGAAGACCTCTCCAAGAACGGCGCCAAGACGGGCTTGGTGATCGAGTACAAGAAGGGCTCCAAGCCTCCCCAGAAGATCCAGCCGAACCAGATCCCGACGGGTGTCACGCACCTCATTGATCGGGCAGACAAGGCGTTGAAGGACGTGACCGTGCCGGAGTCGATGCGCGGAACCCAAGGCCCGGAGACGTCAGGGATCGCCATCCAGGCCAAGCAGTTCGCGAGCCAGCAGCAGCTGGCTGTGCCCCTGGACAACCTGGCGTACACGCGGCACCTGCTCGCCCACCGAATCCTGAAGCTGATCCAGCGCTACTACGACAGCTACCGGGTCTTCCGCATCACCGAGACCAACCCCTTGACGGGAAAGCCGAAGGAGGAGGTCCTGGAGATCAACAAGTTCGACCCGGCCACTGGTGGCTACATCAACGACGTGACCATCGGCACCTACGACGTGGTCATCACCGAGCAGCCGATGCAGGTGACCTTCGAGAACAGCCAGTTCCAGCAGGCCATCGAGATGCGGCGCGAGGGCGTGCGCATCCCTGACACGGCGGTGGTGCGCTACTCGGCGCTGTCGGACAAGCACGAGCTGCTGGAGTCGATGCAGAGCGCCCAGCAGCCGCCCGCGGATCCTACGGTCGAGGCGCGTGTGCGCCTGCTCGATGCGCAGACCCGAAAGGCGGACGTTCAGGCCACCGATACGCAGGTCAAGAGCCAGTTCAGCGCCATCCAGACAGCGCAGGTCATTGCTCAGACGCCTGCCACCGCTGCGCTGGCAGACGGCTTGCTCAAGTCGGCGGGCGCGGTGGATCACGACAGGGGCCCCATCGTGCCCCAGCCGCCGAGTGGCCTGCCCACGGTGGACCTGCCGCAGAACACAGACCCCTTGAACCCAGCGAACCCGGCCAGCCCTGCTGCGGGCGCGAGCGAAGGCATTGAAACCCTGGCCGCTGATGGCCTGCAACCCTGAAGGAGAAAAAGCATGCCCAACCCGAACGATCCAGATGACAGCACCCCTGCGTTGGAGATCACCGCTGACGCCGGCGAAGCGGAGCGCGCTGCGCCGGTAGACCGTGGCGATGTGTTGACCGAGGCGTACACCGGGAAACCGGCCAGCCCAGCGGCGGCGGCACCCGTTGCAGCGCCTGCAACTCCGGCGCCCGCAGAGCCAGGCGAGGGCGCGGGTGGTCCTCAGAACGTGCCCTACGCGCGCTTCCGCGAAGTGAATGAGAGCCGGCGGCTGTTGGAGGAGCAACTGGCGGCAACCCAGCGGGAAGTCCAAGCCTTGAAGGCCAGCCAACCGTCGGCGCCTGTGCCTGCGCCTTCACCCTCGGCTGCCCCGGCCCCCGAATTCGATGTGGACGCTGCCGAGACCGAGTACGCCCAGGCGCTGCTGGATGGCGACGCGAAGGGCGCGGCGGCGATCCGCAAAACCATCAACCGCCACATCGAGAACGCCGCCGTGCAGCGGGTCGAGCAGGCTTCGATCCAAAACGAGGTGACGGCCAAATCCGAGGCGGTGGTGGCCAACGCCATGGCGGCCTATCCCTGGCTGGATCAGGAAGAGGGCGCTGAAGCGCTGGACCTCATTGCTGCTTCGGTGCGGGCAAAGGTGGCGGACGGGGTTCCTCACCATGTCGCCCTGGCCAACGCCATCGCCACCATCGCACCGCGTTTCGCGCCAGACGGGACCCCCAGTAGGGGATTGCCTGCAGCCCCGGCCCCTACCGATACTCGCCCTGCGAGAGCGATACAGCGCAATGCTGCGGATTCCCTGCTGCAACCGCCGTCGGTTCAAGCAGGCATCGGCAACCGCTCCGAGTCGAGCAGGCTGGACGTGCGCCAACTGACCGACGAGGAGTACCAGGCGCTGCCATTGGCCGAGCGCAAGAAGCTTCGCGGCGACTGAGTCGCGTGGCTCCTGGCCAGCAGGGATTCACCCAACCTGCTGGCGACATTCCGGGTTGCCGTCCTGGGCCGACATAAACGCCGCCTGACGCTCTTGGCCGTCCGATGCCATGTATCTCGCAGATGGGCGGCGACATGTCCCGACAAGTACCTCAACTTTTTGGAGCATGTCATGGAAACCAATTTCGCAGCACTGCTGCCTGTGCACAAGATCGCCTGGGAGCGTGAAGTCTGGAGCGCCGCGCGCGACGCGATGTTCCTCAAGAACTTCATGGGCACCGGCGAGAACAACGTGGTGCAGCGCATCACGAGCCTCACCCAAACCGAGAAGGGCGATCAAGTCATCATGCAGCTGGTGGCCGACCTGGTGGGCGATGGCCAGATCGGTGACAACGAGCGCGAGGGCAACGAAGAGGCCATGCAGAACTTCGCCCAGATCCTCAACATCGACCTGATGACGCACTCGGTGCGCAACAAGGGCAAGCTGGCCGATCAGAGCTCCACGATCAACTTCCGCGAGCAAGGCCGCGACAAGTTGGCTCACTGGCTGGCCGATCGTACGGATCAGCTGGCATTCCTGACCATGTCGGGCATCAGCTACGCATTCAACAACGACGGTTCTGCGCGGGTGGGCTCGCCTTTCCCCAGCCTGTCGTTCGCGGCCGATGTGACGGCACCCACGAGCAAGCGTGCACTGATGTGGGATGGCACGGGCCTGCAGGTGTCCAACACTGCGAGCATCACGAACGCCTACCTGCCGAAGTACGCCATGATCGTGGACGCCATCGCCTACGCGAAGTCGCACCGCATCAAGCCGCTGAAGAAGGACGGCAAGTCCTACTACGTGATGTTCGTGCAGCCCGGCACGCTCGCCGCGTTGAAGAAGGACCCCGACTACCAGCGTGCTGTGGTGCAGGTGGCGGCCAAGTCCGGCATGGACTCGCCCTGGTTCACGGGCGCCGCCGTCACGGTGGATGGCGCTGTGATCCACGAATTCAACCTGGTCTTCAACAACAAGGGTGCGCCCAACGGCTCGAAGTGGGGTGCTGGCGGCAATGTCAACGGCACCCGCACGCTGCTGTGCGGCGCCCAGGCGCTCGGCATGGCCGACATCAGCCTGCCGACCTGGACTGAAAAGCTTTTCCAGTACGACAGCGTGTGCGGCATCAACGTGGACAAGATGCACGGCCTGCTGAAGCCCAAGTTCTACAGCATCTACGACAAGTCGGAGGAGGACTTCAGCGTTCTCACGATCGACCACTTCCTGCAATAAGCAGCTGCCCGGGCGGGGCCGATGGGTCTCGCTGTCTTCCCCCCTTGTTGTTGAAAGGAGCCCATCGTGGCCATCAAGAAAAACGCATCGCGCCAAGAGCTGATCGTGGCGCATCTGAACATCGGCTATGCCGATCCCACCACCTACGGCAACGCCGAGAACGCCTTCGACCTGCCGGGCAACGCCATCGTCCTCGGTGGCGATGTGGTGGTCAAGACGCCCTGGAACAGCGCCACCACCGCCACGCTGAAGCTGGGCGACGCCGTCGACGATGACCGCTACACCGCCTCGCCCATCGACCTCAAGACCGCCGGCCGCACCGCGCTGACCCTTTCGGGCTACACGCACACGGTCGCCGAAGCGCTCAAGGCAACGATCGCGCAGACCGGCGCCGGGGCCACCGCAGGCGCGGCGCGCATCACCATCAGCTACTACGTTGAGGGCCGCTCGGCATTCACGCAGGGGTAACCGTTCTCCTCAGTGGTTGGGCCTGGACGGCCCTTGAACCCGGCGGCTGATACCCGCCGGGTCTTTTTGAAGGACATTCATCATGAAACTCTGCTCCCCCTCCTCTGAACCGCTGCACGTCGCCCTGACCAGTGGCCACATGTGCGTAATCGGGCCCGATGGCACCGACGTTCCGAAGATCTTCATCCGCGAGGCGCTCGCACGCGGCGCAGTAGCGCCCGACGAGACCCAGACGTCCTCGGTGAACGTGCAGATCCAGGCCCGCCAGATGGCAGTCTCCGAGGCGCTGCAGGCCATGATCACCGGCCAGGACAAGGAAGACTTCACCGCTGATGGCAAGCCGAACCTGATGCGGCTCAAGTCGCGTGCGGGCTTCGCCGTCACCCGCGAGGAGGCCGACGCCATCTTCGCTGAGCTCACGGACAAGGTGTAAGCCATGAAGGTAGAGGACTTCATCTCCGATTTCCGAGCGACAGTCGACGATGTCGAGCTGCCGTATCTCTGGTCGTCGGAGTTGATCGTCCGCTACCTGAACGAGGCGGTGCAGGAGGCCTGCGAGCGAGCCAAGCTCATCGAGGACCGCCTGACACCCGCTGTCAGCACGATCACCCTGGAGCCCAACGTTTCCACCTATCAGCTCCACCCGAGCGTCTTCGAGATCAAGCGCATCACGCTGCGTGGCAAGCCGCTGGACGAGACGAGCGTGGAGGCGCTGGACGAGGACTGCTGCGGCTGGGAGAGCATGAAGGGTCTTCCCCGGTGGTATATCTTCGAGCAGGCCAGTGGCACGCGATCCGCCAGCTTGCGCCTGGTGCGCACGCCCACTGAGGCCGACACGCTGGCCCTGACGGTCTACCGCGGCGCCCTCAAGCCGTTGTGTGCCGACCTTGACCAGGGCCGCCCCGAGATCCCAGAGCGCTTCCACGAGCGGCTGATGGATTGGGTGCTGCACCGGGCCTACCTCAAGCAGGACGCCGACACATTCGATCCCGGGAAGGCCGCAGAGTCCCTCGCCCTGTTCGTCCAAGCCTTCGGCGAGCGACCCGACGCGAACGTGCAGCGCAAGCAGCGCGACCGCAGGCCCCCCATCGTGCGCAGTAACTGGTGAGGCTCGCGCCCCGGTAGGGGTTGGCGCATCCGCCCTGGTCCGGAAGAATTCCCCAAGATTTTCCAAAGGCCACCACCATGCGCAGAACACTCGCCCAGATCGCCACCGCAACCGCCCCTCAGCACTACCGCGACGGCGGCCATGTCCGCGGGCCCGGCACGGGCACCAGCGATTCCATCAAGGCCAGACTCTCCAACGGCGAGTTCGTGCTTCCCAACGACACGGTGCGCAAGGTCGGCGTGCGCCGCCTGCAGGATCTGGTGCACCTGACCCACGAACCGAGCGGCAAGGCTGCGCGACGCGGGAAGTTTGCTGATGGTGGCCTGGTCGAGGACGAGACAAAGCGCCCGAACAGCTTCGGAGACGCGCCCGCTGCTGCAGCCAGCCCAGGGGTGACGCAGGTGGGCGCCGCCGTGCCTCCGGCTCCTGCACCAGCCGCACCAGCACCAGCGCCCTCTGCCGCGCCACGCCAGGCCTCGGTGGCCGACATCCCGACGGGTGGCATGAAGGCGCCGGCGGCGGACGGTTCGCAAGACAGCTGGGCGAATACTGAAACCGGGCGCAACCTGTCGAACATCGCCGCGGCACTGCCCGGCTCCCTGGGGGGCTCTATTCCCGCAGTGGCCAAGACGGGCGGCGCGATCAGCGGCGGCATCAACGCGGCGAGTCGGCTGCTGAACGCCGGTGCCGGCGCCGCCGCGATCAGTGCGTTGCCGAGCTCTGTTGCCGCGCAGACTGCGCCCGCATCGGCTGCAGGGGCCGGGCGCGGCGTGGTGAACCCGGCCTTCGTGGACCCTGCGGCACCGCCACCCGTGGCTGATTCATTCCCCACCGCGGGGAGTAGCTCCAGCCCCAGCACCACGGGCAATGTCACCCGAGTGGGCAACGCCTATTCGGGCAGCAACGTGGCCGGCGATATCACGGTCAACGGCCGCGCCCCTGGCGGCGGCTTCATGAACACCGGCGACACCTCTGCACCACGCTCGCCAGTCGGGATGTCGCCCGACGCTGCAGCACAGGCCGGCCTGGTCACCAGCGCCACGCCGGTGGGCTACAACCCCGCCTATGACACGAGGATCACAGGGCAGGGCGCACGGGATCGTCTGATGGCAACTGCGACTGGCCAGGCGCCGGGAGGGCAGATCAGCCAGCAGAACCTGGCGGCCGCCGACAATCTGGTCGCTCGGCAGGACCAGGGCGCACGTGGCCGGCTGATGGCGTTGGTTGCTGGGCCAGGCGCCGGCCCCGTCGAGGCCGGCAGCCTCACTGGCGGCTTCTCAGGCAGCATCGGATCGAGCAGCACCTACGGCAACATGCTGGGTCGCTCGCCCGGGCAGCGCCTGCGCGATGCAGGGGTGGCCGCCAGCAGCATCACCAACCAGTCGAGGTGGGCCGGGCGGGGCGCGGAGAACAGCGCCGCGATGCAGGAATACCGGGCCGCGCTGCAGCAGGACAGCAACATCCGGCAGAACCAGGCCGGGCAGGATCTCGAGTCGTTGCGTCAAACCGGCGCGCTGACGCGCGAAGGCCTGCAACAGTCGGGGGAGACCCAGCGTGCAGGCCTCCGTGCCCAGGGCGTGAACGATGCCAACCAGATCGCGCGCGGCCGGCTCTCGCTCGAGCAGATCGCCGCGGGCTACACCAACCGGTCAGCAGACCGCATCGACCGTGCGCAGGTGGAGCTGGAGACCGCCAAGACCCCCGCGGCTCAGCGGTCAGCGCGCGAGCGCCTCATGGCTCTTGCAGGGAAGGCCCCGCAGAATGAATGGGGCGTTCAGGTGACACCCGCCACCAAGAATGCCGATGGCAGTTCTACGCAGGGCAGCGTGTGGCGGTACAACAAGCAGACTGGCGAGACGGTGCAAGTCGACGGTGGCCAGCGGATGGACATCAGTAAGGACCCCCGTGCATTGGCGATTCGGGATAACCCAAAGCTCACCTACGATCAGAAAAAAATCGCGCTTGCTCAGCTCGGTTTCTGATCACTTTTTGCAGCCGCCCAGGAAAGCGTCGATATCGGAACAAGCAGGGTTGGCGAGAGGTGCGGGGCGGGCGCTTGTGGAATCGGCACCTCGTCCGCCCTTGCCTTCCACCGCCAGCTTGCCAACCAATACTGGCCCGACGATCGCCAGCGGCACCAGCAACACACCCAGCACCAGCCAGCCTTTCGACGTGTGGGTGGACCCCTCGCGGTCGGCGGGCCACTTCAAGAACGACACGAACCACAGGACCAGGATGCCCACGATGGGCACCAGCATCAGCAGGGCCCACGCACCGTTGAACCCGGCGCGCTGCAGGATTCGCCAAGTGGGCACCACCAGCAGCGCCAGCAAAGGGGTGGCCATGGCCAAGACGATGATCCAGTGGATCGGGCTGAATGTTCCCATGTGGCCTCGTGAGAAGAAGATTGCGGGTGAGAGAGGGCGCTGTTGCACAAATCGAATTGCAGACGGCATGACCCCAACCCCAGACGGACCTATGCCACAGCAGTCACCGACACGGTGTGAGGACGGCCGATCTGACTGAACCGATTGAGCAAGGCCACGCGGACATGCAGCTCCACAACCTGGCGGTCGAACGTGCGCGCGATCACCCGTTCGCCCAGTCGCTTGAAGCAGTGCATCTTCGTCTCCACAAGGCTGCGCCGGTGGTAGCCGCTCCACTTCTTCCAAATGCCGCGACCCAGGCGCTGGCACGCCCGAATGGCCTCATTACGATGCGCCGAGCCCGGACTCGACTTCTTCCAATGGCTGGCGTTCTTGCGGGGCGGGATCACCGCCATCGCGTGCCGCTCGGCAATGGCGTCCAGGCAGGCGCGCGTGTCGTAGGCGCCATCGGCACTGACGCTTTCGATGGATTCGTCAGTGGGAATCTGAGCCAGCAACCCGGGCAACATCGGCGCATCCCCAATGGCGTTGCTGGTCACCTCGATGGCGCGTATTTCCAGCGTCTGCGCGTCGATGCCCAGATGGACCTTGCGCCATTCGCGCCGGTATTCAGCACCATGCTTCTTGCGTTTTCACTCTCCTTCGCCCAGGAACTTGATGCCGGTGCTGTCCACCAGCAACTGCAGCGGCGAGTTGGTTCGCTGGTAGCTCAGTTCGACCTGCAAGGTCTTTTGGCGCCGGCAAACAGTGCTGAAGTCAGGTACCGGCCAGTCCAGCTTTGCCAGCCGCAGCAGGCTCTGCACCATGCCCAGCGCCTGTCGCAAGGGCTGGCCGAACAGGCACTTGATGCTCAGGCAGAACTGGATTGCTGCGTCCGAGAAGGTTCGGCTGCGTCCACGCCTGCCGGTCGGCGTGCCAAACCACTGCATGCCCTCATCTAGCCACATCGTCAACGAGCCTCGCGCTTTCAGCGCCGCGTTGTACGCCTTCCAGTTCGTCGTGCGGTACTTGCTCCGCTGCCTGTTCTTCGTCTCTGTCACGCAGTCAGTCTACGGGCATCAGCATCGCGATTTGTGCAACAAAGCCGGGGCGGCGATACCAGGCGAGGGCCGCATCGTCCTCGTGGCCTCCGCTCACGGGAGTGCTGACGCTATCGCTGAGACGGTTTTCCATGAGATGTTTCACCTGGGGGTGCGCAATGTGTTGCCAGCACCCGATTATGTGCAGTCCATGCTGGACTTGGCAAAGCGGGACAGCCGCGTGCAGGAGTACGCGGACCGGTGGAAGCGCGAGGCGCCGGACGCGCAGCAGCAGCTGCAGGCCCTGCGCGACCAGGGGCACACCGGCAGCGAACTGACGGCCCAGTACCAGGCCCTGGCCATCGAAGAAGGCCTGGCAGTGGTGGCTGAGGATCTGCGCGCCCAGAAGCAAGCCGGCACCCGCCTGGGTCTGCGTGTGCGCACCTTGGCCAACTGGCTGGCCGGCGTCGCCGAGCGCATGGGGATGGATGCCTTGGCCAAGCGGATCCGAGGCATGACCTACAACGAGGCCGAGCGCTTCGTGCTGCGTGCCATCGAGCACGCCGGTAGCGGCACTGGCGGCCCCGCAGGCGTGCGGTTCCGTGCGGTGGGCCAGACCCAGAGCCTGGCGTTTCAGCGCTGGTTCGGCGACAGCAAGGTGGTGGACGGCAATGGCCAGCCGCTGCGCGTGTTCCACGGCACGGGCGGCGACTTCAACGAATTCAGCCAGTCCCGGGCGGGCACCACGACGGGGGCGGCCAACGCCGGCATGGGGTTCTTCTTCACCGACCGCCCGGAGGTGGCCGGGACCTACGCGCGCATGGCGGGAGGAGCGCAGAACATCCTGCCGGTGTACTTAGCCCTGAAGAACCCGCTGCGGCTGGAGGCCAAGAACATGATGGAGGCTGATCGCATGCTGCAGTCCGGCCTGCAGGAGCGCCACGACGGCGCCGTCATTCAGGTGGCCATGCGTGATGGTGGCAGCCAGACGGTCTACATGATCCGCGAGCACGGGCAGGTCAAGTCCGCTACGGGTAACCGGGGCACCTTCGACCCGAACAGCGCCGACATCCGGTACCGCGCGCGCGACGAGAACCCGACGGCCGAGCGGTTGGGCAAAGCGCTCCAGTCCGTGACCATGACCAACCTCAAGCAGCAGGCCGACTACAAGGCCGCCGACTACCGTGGCCTGGGCCTGCAGCTGCTGGGCCGCCGGCAACTGGTCGACGTGTACGGCGGCCTGCTGCCCCAGCTGCGCACGTACAGCGACCTGATGGCGCGTATGGACGCCGACAAGAACGAGGCCGGCTCCGGCGCCGACCAGTTGGCGCAGGACTGGGCCAAGCTGCCCGACGAGCGCGCGCTGGCCGAGCTGATGCACGACTCCACCCTGGCGCAGATCGACCCGTCGCGTGACTTCGTGGAGGGCGACAACAAGATCGACTGGACCAGGCTGCAGGCGCGCTACAACGCCCTGACGCCTGGCGCCAAGGACGTGTACGCCCGTGCGCGGGACACCTACCGCCAGCACATGCGCGACGTGCGCGGCGCGATCAAGGAGCGCATCAAGCGCACCGAGCTCAGCTCAGAGCGCAAGGCAGCCATGCTCAAGCGTATGGACGACGAGTTCTTCGGCCACATCAAGGGCGTGTATTTCCCGCTGGCCCGCTTCGGCCAGTACGTGGTGGTGGTCAAGGACGCCGAGGGCAAGGTGGCCAACGTGAGCCGGGCTGAAACCATGGCCGAGGCGGATGCCGCGCAGGCACAATTGCAAAGCGCGTTCCCGACCAGCAAGGGTTACACGGTGGGCAAGGTGCTCAAGGCCAAGGACTTCGTGGCCGAGCGTGACAGCGTGGGCCGCGGCTTCATGGAGCAGCTCTACGGCGTGCTGGACAAGCAGGGCATGGACAGCAAGCAGCGCGCCGAGCTCGAGGATGCGCTGGGCCAGCTGTACCTGTCCTCGCTGCCCGACCTGTCGTGGGCCAAGCACGGGATCCATCGCAAGGGCACGCCCGGTTTCAGCCAGGACGCCCGCCGGGCCTTCGCTCAGAACGTGTTTCACGGCGCCAGCTACTTGGCCAAGCTGCGGTACGGTGACCGCCTGCAGGACGAGCTGGGCGAGATGCAGCGCCGCGTGGATGCCGGCTCGACCGACAGCGGCTTCGACTCGGTGAAGGCACAGCAGGTGGTGGACGAGATGGTCAAACGCCACGATGCCGCCATGAACCCGAAGACGAACGCGGTGTCCACTGCTCTCACCAGCCTGGGCTTCATGTTCCATCTGGGCCTGTCGCCGGCGTCGGCCATGGTGAACCTGACCCAGACTGCGCTGGTGGCCTACCCGGTCATGGCGGCGAAGTGGGGCTTCAAGAAGGCCAGCGCCGCGCTGCTCAAGGCCTCGGGCGAGGCCGCCCGCGGCAAGAACGACATCACAGCCAGCCTGAGCGCGGAAGAAAAGGCCGCCTTCGACGAGGCGGTGCGCTCCGGGGTGATCGACGTGACCATGGCCCACGACCTGGCCGGTATCGCTCAGGGCGAGGACCAGAACGTGTCGTACAAGCTGCGGCCGGTCATGCGCGCTGCGAGCTTTCTGTTCCACCACGCCGAGAAGTTCAATCGCCAGGTGATGTTTGTGGCGGCCTACCGTCTGGCGCGCGAGGCCGGCGCGGGCGAGAAGGCAGCGTACGAGCAGGCTGTGCAGGCCACCTACGACGGCCACTTCGACTACAGCTCCAACAACCGCCCCCGGGCCATGCAGGGCAACGTGGCGCGGGTGCTGCTGCTGTTCAAGCAGTACGGCCAGAACATGGTCTACACGCTGGCGCGCAATGTCCACCAGTCGTTGAAGGGCGCCACGCCCGAGGCGCGCGCACAGGCGCGCAAGGCGCTGGGCGGCCTGCTGACCATGCACGGCCTGGCCGCAGGGGCCCTGGGCCTGCCCATGGTCACGACGCTACTCGCCGCAGCCTCGATGCTGGGGGGTGACGACGATGAACCGTGGGATGCACAGGTGGCGCTGCAGAACATGCTGGCTGACACCTTCGGGCAGAAGCCGGCCGAGGTGCTGGCCCACGGCCTGTCTCGGCTGACCCCGTGGGACGTCTCGGGCCGGGTGGGCTTGGACAAGCTCATTTTCCCGGACGTGCAGGAGGGCCTTGAAGGGCAGCGCCTGGGCGAATCCGCCATGGCCGCCGCCCTGGGGCCGGTTGCCGGCATCGGAATCAACGCCCTGAAGGGCGTGCAGTTGATGGGCGAGGGCCAGTACCTGCGCGGTCTGGAGTCGATGGCACCGAGCGTACTGCGCGGGCCGCTGAAGTCGCTGCGCTACGGCTCCGAGGGCGTGCGCGACAAGTCGGGCATCGTGGTGCAGGACGAGGTGGGCAGCGCCGCGCTGCTGGGCCAAGCCGCCGGGTTCTCGCCGTCCTCCGTGCGCAATGCATACGAAGGCAAGTCGGCCATCGTGCAGCACGACCGGGCGTTGCAGGCGCGGCGCAGCGCCTTGGTCGAGCAGTTCGCCATGGCGGCCATGGCCGGAGATGAGGAGGGCAAGGCTGCTGCCCGTGAGGACATCGCCAGGTTCAACGAGAAGAACCCCAACCGCCGGATCCAGGCGATGCAGCTGGCCCAGAGCGTGAACCAGCGGCAGAAGCGAATCCGGGAAGCGGAGGAGGGGGTCTACCTGCCGAGCAAACGGCGAGACGCGCTGGAGGCCGGGCGGTTTGCGGCGCCAGACTGAGCGCGTCCGAAATCCGGACGCGCCTGATCGCCCTATGCAGTGGTTAAAACCGGCGCCGTGTCGGATTTGCCTTGGCCAAGTCGCAAGACGGCCACCTTCGCGCACCGGCTTCAGCGGCACGTTGCAAACGCCGCCAGATCAAGCGCGCAGGATTGTTGGAGAGCACCCGAGATAGAGAGCTGCTCACGGGGCAGCGCACAACATTGCCAATGTGGTCGGAGCGTAAGAAAGCAACGAAACCCGAACTTGTTGATTACCCCTAATGCCCCTTATGGCCCCTTAATGACCCTTAATGCCACCATAGTGATACCATTTGGTTCGTCGAGACGTTCTCGGCGCAAGGGTTTAGCAGGAGAAATTACTATGTACCGAGTTGGCTTTCCGGGGTGGAAGGTCGCTGCCCGTTTGGGCATTCCATTGCTTGTCAGGGTGGAAGTGGTGGAGGATCGTCAGGCAGGTGTATTCGTGGCGACCAGCCCAGATTTACAGGGCCTTGTAGTTGAGGCCCCATCTGTTGGGGAATTGCTCAAATCCCTGTACGAATGCACAGATATGCTCCTGGAGGAGACTCTGCAGAAACCATTGAAGAAGCGTCCCGTCGCAGCTTGGGACGGGGCAGTGCTACCTGCATGAACGGGTACTACAACCAAGTCGCAGCCGTACTTAAACAGTACGGCTTTTTTGTTTCCAGACAGAAGGGGTCTCATCAGACCTGGACCAATGGGGCAATAGCGGTGACAGTCTCAACGAACTGCGCTTCTCGTTTCACTGCCAATGCGATCATGAAACAGGCTGGGCTGTCGGAGCGCTTTTAATCGGAGAGGCCTGCTTCGGCGGGCTTTGTGCTTTCTGGTGTCCACCGATGGGCTTTGCCTTCTGCGCCGACTGGCAAAGTGTGGCTCGCGACACACCCAACGAGTGGAGTTCTTCGAATTCAGATCGAAAAAGTCTGCTGTCTTTTAGCCTGAAGGCCTGCCAGCAGCGAGCGAAGAGTAGGAGGCGGAACGTCCAGCCGTCTCCACTTTGCGGAACACGTGCGGAACTAAATGCGGAACGCATTCCTAAAACCATAGCAATGCGGCCATGGTGCCCGGGGCCGGAATCGAACCGGCACGCCTTGCGGCGGGGGATTTTGAGTCCCCTGCGTCTACCAATTCCACCACCCGGGCGACGCGAAGATCGAAGCCGCGAATTATGGCACAGTAGCGCGCTATGAAGACCTATCCCACCATCGAAGACGCGATTGGACACACCCCCTTGGTCGCGCTGCAGCGCATCGGCGCGCAAGAGAACGCAGAGCGCGGCACCGTGGTGCTGGGCAAGCTGGAGGGCAACAATCCGGCCGGGTCGGTCAAGGACCGGCCTGCGCTGTCGATGATCCGCCGGGCGCAGGAGCGCGGAGACATCCGGCCGGGCGACACGCTGATCGAGGCCACCTCGGGCAACACCGGCATCGCGCTGGCCATGGCCGCGGCCATCAAAGGCTACCGCATGGTGCTGGTGATGCCGGAAGACCTTTCGGTGGAGCGCGCGCAGACCATGAAGGCCTTCGGCGCCGAGCTGATCCTCACCCCCAAGAGCGGCGGCATGGAGTACGCCCGCGATCTGGCCGAGACCATGGTCAAGCAGGGCAAGGGCGTGGTGCTGGACCAGTTCGCCAACCCCGACAACCCGCGCATCCATTACGAGACCACGGGCCCCGAGCTGTGGGAGCAGACCGAAGGGCGCATCACCCACTTCGTGAGCGCCATGGGCACCACGGGCACCATCACGGGCGTGTCGCGTTTCCTGAAGGAAAAGAACCCCGCCATCCAGATCATCGGCGCGCAGCCCAAGGAGGGCTCGCGCATTCCCGGCATCCGCAAATGGCCGCAGGAATACCTGCCCAAGATCTACGACCCGAGCGCGGTGAACGAGACGATCAACGTGGGCCAGGACGACGCCGAGGACATGTGCCGGCGCATGGCGCGGGAAGAGGGCATCTTTGCCGGCATCTCGGCGGCGGGCGCCTGCTGGGCCGCGCAGGAGATCGCGCGGCGCGAATCCAATGCGACCATCGTCTTCGTGGTCTGCGACCGGGGCGACCGCTACCTGTCCACGGGTGTGTTCCCGGCGTGAGCCGGCCGCTGGGATGCCCTGGATGGGACGCCGCCCCGGTGTTCAGGCTGAAAAAGGCCGCATGCCGGGGTATTCATTGCCTTATCTGCTATTGAAAATGTAGCGCCTATGTACGAAACCCGTTTCTGCACCCACTGCGCCACGCCCCTGGCGCGCATCACGGTGGCCGAGGATGGCGGCGATGTGGAGCGCCTGCGCTGCCCGGCCTGCGGCTGGACGCACTGGAACAACCCCACGCCTGTGCTGGCGGCGGTGGTGGTGCGTGACGGGCAGGTGCTGCTGGCGCGCAATGCGGCCTGGGCGGGCAAGCAGTACGCGCTGATCACGGGCTTCATGGAGGCGGGTGAGACGCCGCAGGAGGGCATCACGCGCGAGATCAAGGAGGAGACCAACCTCGACGTGAGCGCGCTGGCGCTCATCGGCGTGTATGACTTCCAGCGCATGAATCAGGTCATCATCGCCTACCACGCGGTGGCGCACGGCGAGGTGCGGCTGTCGCCCGAACTGGTGGACTACCGCCTGCTGGCGCCCGAGGCTGTGAAGTGCTGGCCGGCCGGCACCGGCTACGCCCTGGCGGACTGGCTGCGAACCCAAGGCATCGAACCCGAATTCGTGGATCTGTTCCGCAGCGGCGCAGCCCCTTCCGCTGCTTAGAATGGGGCTCATTCGCCCAGGAAGCATGTGATGGACATCCACAAGGAAATCGACACCCGCGGTCTCAATTGCCCGCTGCCTATTCTCAAGGCCAAGAAGGCCCTGGCCGACATGGTGAGCGGCCAGTTGCTCAAGGTGGTCTCCACCGACAACGGCTCGCTGCGGGACTTCCAGGCGTTCGCCAAGCAGACGGGTAACGAGCTGGTCGAGCAGCAGACGGTGGGCGACGAATTCATCCACCTGCTGCGCCGGCGCTGAGCGCCAGCAGGGCGGCCTTTCCGTTTCAGCCGCTGATCCGGCCCGGCACCGCGCCGACGCAGCGGTGGCCGGGCCAATTTGCGTCTGGGCCCTCAGTGCTGGGCCGCACCGGGCCCCGCGCCTGTTTCAGATATCCACGGTCTTGAGGTATTCGCGGAAGGCGGCACCCACCTGAGGGTGCTGCAGCGCCAGTTCCACCGTCGCCTCCAGAAAGCCTTCCTTGCTGCCGCAGTCGTAGCGCTTGCCTTCGTAGCGGAACGCGTACACGGCCTCACGCGCCATGAGGCGGGCGATGGCATCGGTCAGCTGGATCTCGCCGCCCACGCCCTGGGGCTGGTTGCGGATCTCGTCGAACACGCCGGGCGTGAGGATGTAGCGGCCGGCCACGCCCATGCGCGAGGGGGCGTCTTCCGGTGCGGGCTTTTCCACGATGCGGTCGATGCGGATCAGCGGGCCGCCGGCGGGCTCGCCGGCCACGATGCCGTAGCGGCGCACCTGGTCGGCGGGCACTTCCTGCACGGCCAGCAGCGAGCGGCCCTGCTTGCGGAATGCGGTGGCCATCTGCGCCAGCACGGGCTGGCCGCCGGGCAGGCCGACCATCAGGTCATCGGCCAGCAGCACGGCGAAGGGCTCGCGGCCGACCAGCGGCTCGGCGCACAGCACGGCATGGCCCAGGCCCAGCGAGCGGGGCTGGCGCACGAAGGCGCAGTCCATGTCGCTGGGGGCGACCGAGCGCACCAGTTGCAGCAGGTCGTTCTTGCCGGCGGCTTCGAGTTCGTTTTCCAGCTCGTAGGCGGTGTCGTAATGGTCTTCGATGGCGCGCTTGCTGCGGCCGGTCACGAAGATCATGTGGCGGATGCCGGCGGAATAGGCTTCCTCGACCGCGTACTGGATCAGGGGCTTGTCCACCACGGGGAGCATTTCCTTGGGGGATGCCTTGGTGGCGGGCAGGAAGCGGGTGCCCAGGCCTGCCACGGGGAACACGGCTTTGCGGATCGCTGAAGTGTTGTCGGTCATCGATGGTCCTTCTTGGGGTCGGTCAGTCGGTGTCGTAAAGGGTGAACGTGGGGGCGAAGCCCGCGCTATCAAGCCAGCCGGGCCAGCTGGTCGCGCAGGCGGGCCAGCGTGGCGCCGAAATCGGCCACGCGCTTTTTCTCCTGGTCGATCACGGCGGGCGGTGCCTTGGCCACGAAGGCCTCGTTGGACAGCTTGGCCTGCGCCTTGGTGATCTCGCCGTCGATGCGGGCGATCTCCTTGGACAGGCGGGCCTTTTCGGCCGCCACGTCGATCTCCATGTGCAGGCACAGGCGGACGTCGCCCACCACGGCCACGGGCGCGGCCTGCGCGGCAGCGGCCCAGGCGGCATCGTCCTCGAACACCTGCACCTCGCTGAGCTTGGCCAGGGCCTGCAGCGCGGGCGCGGCCGAGCGCATGAAGGCCGCATCGCCCACGGCATAGAGCGGCAGGCGCGTGGCAGGCGAGACGTTCATCTCGCCGCGCAGCGTGCGGCAGGCGTCCACGAAGGCCTTCAGGCGCGCCACGTGGGCGATGGCGGCTTCGTCGACCTTCTCCAGCTGCGCCTGCGGGTAGGTGGCGATGCTGACCGACTCGCCCGCACGGCCGGCCACGGGCGCGACCTTCTGCCACAGGGCTTCGGTGATGAACGGGATCAGCGGGTGCGCCAGGCGCAGGATGGTTTCCAGGGTGCGGATGAGCGTGCGGCGCGTGGCGCGCTGCTCGGCCGGCGTGCCGGTCTGGATCTGCACCTTGGCGATTTCCAGGTACCAGTCGCAGAATTCGTTCCAGACGAAGTCGTAGATCGTGTTGGCCACGTTGTCCAGGCGGAACTCGGCAAAGCCCTTGGCCACTTCGGCCTCGACCTGCTGCAGCAGCGAGACGATCCAGCGGTCGGGCTGGCTGAAGGCCAGATAGCCGCCGCCTTCGCAATCGGCCGGGGTGTGCTCCTGCAGGCCGCAGTCCTGGCCTTCGCAGTTCATCAGCACGAAGCGGCTGGCGTTCCAGAGCTTGTTGCAGAAGTTGCGGTAGCCCTCGCAGCGCTTGCTGTCGAAGTTGATGCTGCGGCCCAGGCTGGCCAGCGCCGCGAAGGTGAAGCGCAGCGCATCGGCGCCGTAGGCGGGAATGCCCTCGGGGAACTCCTTTTGCGTGTTCTTGCGCACCTGGGGCGCGGTTTCTGGGCGGCGCAGGCCGGTGGAGCGCTTTTCCAGCAGGGGGTCGAGCGCGATGCCGTCGATGAGGTCCACCGGGTCGAGCACGTTGCCCTCGGACTTGCTCATCTTCTTGCCCTGCGCATCGCGCACCAGGCCGTGGATGTACACGTGCTTGAACGGCACGCGGCCGGTGAAGTGCGTGGTCATCATGATCATCCGGGCGACCCAGAAGAAGATGATGTCGTAGCCCGTCACCAGCACCGAGGAGGGCAGGTAGAGGTCGTAGTCCTTGGTGGCGTTTTGATCGTCAAGCGCTTCGGGCCAGCCGAGCGAGGAAAAGGGCACGAGCGCGGCGGAATACCACGTGTCCAGCACGTCCTCGTCGCGCGTGAGCCGGGCGCCTGCACCGGCCTGAGCCTGCGCCTCGGCCTCGTCGCGCGCCACGTACACGTTGCCCGCTTCGTCGTACCACGCCGGGATCTGGTGGCCCCACCACAGCTGGCGGCTGATGCACCAGTCCTGGATGTTGTTCATCCACTGGTTGTAGGTGTTGACCCAGTTCTCGGGCACGAACTGCACCTCGCCCGAGACCACGGCGTCGATGGCTTTCTGCGCGATGCTCTTGCCGGTCGGGTCTTGTTCGCTCACTTTGCCCATCGCGACGAACCACTGGTCGGTCAGCATGGGTTCGACCACCTGGCCCGTGCGGGTGCAGATGGGCACCATCAGCTTGTGCTTCTTGGTCTCGACCAGGGCGCCCGCGGTTTCCAGGTCGGCCACGATGGCCTTGCGGGCCACGAAGCGGTCCAGGCCCTGGTACTTGGCCGGCGCGTTCTCGTTGATGGTGGCCTGCAGGGTCAGCACGATGATCATCGGCAGGTTGTGGCGCTGGCCGACCTGGTAGTCGTTGGGGTCGTGCGCGGGCGTGACCTTGACCACGCCGGTGCCGAATTCCTTGTCCACGTAGGCATCGGCAATGATGGGGATCTCGCGGCCCACCAGCGGCAGCGTCACCGTCTTGCCGATGAGCGTGGTGTAGCGCTCGTCCTCGGGGTGCACCATCAGCGCCACGTCGCCCAGCATGGTCTCGGGGCGGGTGGTGGCCACCGTGAGGCTGCCGCTGCCGTCGGTCAGCGGGTAGGCGATGTGCCAGAGCGAGCCGTCCTTCTCTTCGTTTTCCACTTCGAGGTCGGACACGGCGGACTGCAGTTTCGGGTCCCAGTTCACCAGGCGCTTGCCGCGGTAGATCAGGCCCTGCTGGTACAGGCGCACGAAGGTGTCGGTGACCACCTTGGAGAGCTTGTCGTCCATGGTGAAGTATTCGCGGCTCCAGTCCACGCTGTCGCCCATGCGGCGCATCTGCGTGGTGATGGTGTTGCCGCTGTGTTCCTTCCACTCCCAGACCTTGGCGACGAAGTTCTTGCGCGCCTCGGGCGGTGTCGGGCCCATGTCGTGACGGCTGATGCCCTGCTCCTGCAACTGGCGCTCCACCACGATCTGCGTGGCGATGCCCGCGTGGTCGGTGCCCGGAATCCACGCCGTGTTGAAGCCCTTCATGCGGTGGTAGCGCGTGAGGCTGTCCATGATGGTCTGGTTGAACGCATGGCCCATGTGCAGCGTGCCCGTCACGTTGGGCGGTGGCAGTTGGATGGAGAAGGCGGGCTCGCCCGCCTGGGCCTGGCGCGAGCCACGGTAGCCCGCATCGCCATAGCCCCGGCGTTCCCACTCGGGGCCCCAGTGGGCCTCGATGGCAGCGGGCTCGAAGGATTTGGACAGGCTTTCAAGGCCGGGTTGGTTCAGGGGCGAGCTCATGGGGTCTGGTGGGTGCAAGAAGAGGCCAACGGGCAGGCGGCTGCCTGGGCTTCGGGTCAGGAAGGGGACCGGGCATTTTAAGGCAGCGGCACCAGCGCTCCGCGGGCGCTGGGCCCGGCGGGCGGGCCGGATCTGCTATCGCTTTGTTACCTTTTACCGAAGGCTGCAAGGGGATGTGAGCAAGATGGCTGCCGATAATCGTCGGCCTCGGAGCCATCGGGCGCACCCGCCAGGGGGTGGCCGGCTCCGTGCCGTGCCGCCAAGGTCCCATTCCCATTCCAACAAATCCGCACCCATGGCCCTTCATCCCTCGCTGCGCGCCGGTCTCGGCAAAGCCTTTCTCTGGTCGGTGCTGTCGCTGTTCGCGGTGCCGCTGGTCACCCTGTTCTTCGCGAACCATGTGCAGCGCGACCTGGACGCCAGGTTCCTGGTCGCCATCGAATCGCGCATCGACGCCGCCACGGACCTGTCCCCGGCGAACCGGCAGGAACAGAAGGACTACTACCGAGCCCATCCGCCCTCCACGATCTGCACCGACCGCACGCCCGATGCGCAGGAATACCGCGAGGCCATGTGCCCGCCGTACTCCAACAATTGGCAGTTCTTCGTGGCGCGCACCGTGGCGCTTTGGACGTTGGTGGCCGGCGCGCTGGTGCTGGTGGCCGCGCTGGCGCTCGGGGCGCTGGCCTTCGTCAACCGCCGGCTGCAGCATGCGAGCTTCGTGGCCGGCTGGCGCCTGATGACCGCCGCGAGCGCGCTGGAGGTGGTGGTGCAGGGCGCGATGGTGGCCTGGCTGTCGTTCTGGGTGACGGCGTATTTCTGGCACCGCTATTCGCCCAAGCTCATCATGGCGGTGGCGATCGGCGTGGCGGTGGCCGTGGTGCTGGCGGTGGTGGGCATCTTCAAGCGGGTGAACCGCCACAGCGAGGTCGAGGGCGAGCTGGTGCAGGAGGCCGACGCGCCGCTGCTGTGGCAGCGCATCCGCCACATGGCCGCGCGGCTCCAGACCGCGCCGCCGCAGCACATCGTGGCCGGCATCGACGCCAATTTCTTCGTGACCGAAGCGCCCATCCACGTGGCGGGGCAGGCGCTCACCGGGCGCACGCTGTTCGTCAGCATTCCGCTGCTGCGCCTGCTCGACCAATCCGAGGCCGACGCGGTGTTCGCCCACGAGCTGGCCCACCTGGGCGGCGGCGACACCGAAAGCAGCGCGCGCCTGGGGCCGAAACTAGTGCAGTACGACCAGTACCACCATGCCATGCGCACCTCCGGCCTGACGGCGGTGGTGTCCCCGCTGCTGGGCCTGTACCGCCTGATCTTCGAGTGGGCGCTGGCCCGCGACAGCAGGGCGCGCGAGTTCCAGGCCGACCGCATCGCCGCGCAGCTGGTGTCGCCCCAGGCCATCGGGCAGTCGCTGGTCAAGATCGCGGCCTATGCCAAGTACCGCCACAAGATCGAGAGCGACCTGTTCGACAAGGAAGAGCAGCTGGCGGGCGATCTGGGCATCGCGCACTTCATCTCGAGCGGGCTGCCGCCCTATGCGCAGTCGGCGGAGTTCCGCACCGCGATGCAGACGGCCAACGTGCCCCATCCGTTCGACACCCACCCGCTGATGCCCGAACGCATCCGCAACGTGGGCTGGGTGCTACCCGAATCGGACTACGGCGCCATCGTGGTGCGGCCGCCCGAGCGCACCTGGGCGCAGGACATCCTCACGGCAGACGCCATCGAGCAGCGCCTGTGGAGCGACTACGAGCAGGCCTTCGCGCAGGGCCATGAACGCAGCCTGGCCTATCGCTACGAGCCGGCCACCGCCGAGGAACTGGCGGTGGTGCTCAAGTACTTTCCGGCCCGGTCGTTCGCGCTGAAAGGCGGCCACACGGTGCAGGTGAGCCACGAAGGCATCGCCACGTCGGCCGATGGCACCACGGTGCCCTGGGACGCGGTGAAGGCCATGGCCTTCAAGGACAGCATCCTGGGCGATTCGCTCACCATCACGCACCCGGAAAAAAGCCTGCTGCGCGCCAAGAGCACGAAGCTCAAGCTGCCGGGCCTCAAGAAGGACAAGCAGCGCTTCAAGGCGACGCTGGAGCACTACTGGGAGCGCCACCAGGTCATGCGCGGGCGCGAAACGCTGGACGATTGAGCGGCCAGCCCCGGCCCCGGCCCCAGGCCGAGGTGCCGTGACGCGGGCCGGTCAACCCTTGGCGTACTCCGGCCGGTCGTTCTGCGCGGGCTTGAGCGGCGCGGCGCTCTTGCCCTCGGCGCGCTCCTTGCGCCACTGCTCCTTGCGCGCGGTCCACTCGTTCAGGCGCTGGTGGGCCACCGTGCTGTCCTTTTCCATCTGCTGCGCATCGGCCAATTGCGCCGACAGCTCCAGGCGAATGCCGTTGGGATCGAAGAAGTAGATGCTCTTGAAGATGTGGTGATCGGTCACGCCGAGCACTTCGACGCCATGCGCCTCCAGGCGGGCCTTGGTGTTCTCCAGCTCCTGCACCGTGTCCACGCGGAACGCGATGTGGTTGACCCACAGTGGGGTGTTGGGCGAGGGCTCGGCCTTCACGTCGTCGCCCAGGTCGAAGAAGGCGATGAACGAGCCGTCCTTCAGCCGGAAGAAGAAGTGCGTGTAGGGGCAGTACTCGCCCGTGCTGGGCACGTGGTCGCTCTGGATGATGTGGTAGAGCGGCAGGCCCAGGATGTCTTCGTAGAACTGCCGCGTCTCCTCGGCGTCGCGCGCCTTGTAGGCGTAGTGGTGCAGCTGCTGCACGGCGGCGGGCGGGGGCAGGGTGGACAGGTCGGGTTTCGGTCTTGGCACGGCGTTCATGGCGGTCTCCGTCGGGTGGATCTGAAAATTGTACTATTCGTAATGCATTTCACCTAAGTGAATTTGCGTTGCCGGTCCTGCGGCCGTATAGTCCGGCCCTTCGATCGCTCCGATCGCCGCCACCGAGGTTCTTCACCCATGCGCCTGTAAGCCCCCTCCGTCCGTTCCGCTTTCCCCCTCCGATCCGGGGAGGCGGCCGATTCGATGGCTTGGAGCTCGACCATGGCGACATTCAACGCGGACGCCCGTCCGCACCGCGGTGCAGCGCGCACCGCATCCGTTTCCCTTTCCTCTTCTTCCACGTCTTCTCCCCTGGCGGCTTGCGCGCCGGTGCGGGAGGGCGCGCTGCTGCGCCTGGCCCGGGTGCAATGGCGGCGGCCCGACGGCGAGGCGCTCTGGGCCGAGCCGCCCACACTCCACCTCGCCCCCGGCATCACCGGCCTGGTGGGCGACAACGGCGTGGGCAAGAGCGTGCTGCTCGCCCTGGCGGCCGGCACGCTGGCGCCGGCTTCGGGCACGGTGGAGCGGCCGGGCCGCCTGCACGCGGTGGACCAGCACCGCCCGGGTGGCACCGTGGCGGCGCTGGCGGGCATCGACTCCGTGCTGGGGGCGCTGGCCCGGCTGGAGGCCGGGCAGGGCGATGAAGCCGACCTGCTGCTCGCGGACGGGCAGTGGGACTGCGCGGCCCGCTGGCAGCGCGCGCTCGACGGCGTGGGGCTGGGCCACCTGTCCCCGGATCGCGAAGCGGCCTGCCTGAGCGGCGGCGAGCGGGCCCGCGTAGCGCTGGCGGGCGCTTTTCTTTCGGGTGCCGACGTGCTGCTGCTGGACGAGCCCACCAACCACCTCGATGCGCCCGCCCGGCGCTGGCTGCTGTCGGCCCTGGCGGACTGGCGGGGCGCGGTGCTGGTGGCCACGCACGACCGCGCGCTGCTGGAGGCGGTGGACCGCATCGCCGAGCTCACCCCGCAAGGCCTGCGCCACTACGGCGGTGCGTGGGATGTCTATGCGGCGCAGCGCGATGCCGAGGCCCAGGCGGCCCAGGCCGCGCTGCACCATGCGCGCGCCGAACGCGATGCCGCACAACGCGATTTGCGGCGGCAGCACGACGCGCAGATGCGGCGGGCCGCCCGCGGCCGCGCGGCAGCGCAGGACGCGAACCAGTCGCCGCTGCTGCTGGGCCTTCAAAAAAGCCGTGCAGAGGCCTTCGCGGGGCGGGAGCATGTGCGCCGCGAAGAGTCGGGCGAGCGGCTGGATGCCGCCGTGCGCGAGGCTGCCGGCCGGTTGGCGCCCGCTGCGGCCCTGGCACTGCCGCTGCCGGCCAGCGCCATCCCGCTGGCCAAGCCGGTGCTGCGGCTGGAGCGCGCCGTGCCGCCCCTGCCGTGGTCGCCACGGCGCAGTAGCCAGCCCCAGGCGCTCGACGGGGTGTGGAGCGGGCCGGTGCGCATCGCCATCACCGGCCCGAACGGCTGCGGCAAGACCACGCTGCTGCGCATGGTGGCGGGGCATCTCGCGCCCGCCTCGGGCCGGGTGCAGTGCATGGTGCGCACCGCCTGGCTCGACCAGCACAGCGCGGCGCTGCTGCCGCCGGGGCTGAGCGTGCTGGAGCGGCTGGCGCAGACCGGCTCGCCGCTGTCGCCCGCCGCCTTGCGCACCCGTCTGGCGCAGCTGGGGCTGGACGCCGCCTGCGTGCAGCGGCCGGCGGGCACCTTGAGCGGCGGGGAGCGCATCAAGGCCGCGCTGGCCTGCGCGTTGTGGAGCGGCGATCCGGCGCAGGTGCTGCTGCTGGACGAGCCCACGAACCACCTCGATGCGCGGGCCGTGGCGGCGCTGCAGTCCGCGCTGGCGTCGTTCACCGGCGCATTGCTGGTGGTGTCGCACGACCGGCATTTTCTGCAGGCGATTGCGCCGCAGGTGGTGTGGACGTGGGAGGAGGGCGGCTGGAATCTGGATGCGGCACCGTCAGTCGCGCTGGCGTAACGCGTCCCACGGCCAAGAGCGGAGCGCGGCCTTGAGCGGCCGCAGAGGGGGCGGAGGGCGCAGGCCCCGGCACGGCGCCTGGGCCCGGCTTGTGTCAGGACGCCAGGACCGCGTTCTTCCAGGCCGCGGCCGCCGCCGTGGCGTCGCCGCGCTGCTCGGCCAGTTCGGCCAGGTGGCGCCACGCGCTGCAGCGCAGGCTGGCATCGCCCAATTGCCCCGTGGACTGGGTGAACAGTTGCTGCGCCTTGCCCCACAGCTGGCGCCGCAGGCAGGCCATGGCGGCCAGGTACTGCAGGCGCGCATCGCGGGGGTTGGCCTGCTGGGCCGATTCGATGCGGGCGAGCCAGGCGGCGTCGAGCGCGTCCAGGTTGTTTTCCAGGGCGCGCACCAGCTTGAGCGCCTGGTGGTCGGGAATGGCGTGCGGCAGTTCCACCATGCGTTCCCACACGGGCAGCAGCCACTGGCGTACCTGGCCGGCGTCGCCGCCCAGGGTGCTCAGGCGCTGCGCCGCGTGGATGGCCAGCTCGGGCATGGCGCGTTCGGCGGGCTCCAGCGACATCCAGACCTGTTGCAGCTGGGCCGGGTCGTGCGCGCCGTTCAGCAACTCCATGGCCAGGCCGCGCACGATGCTCTGCGCCGCGGCGGGTGAAAACGCCCGGTGCTTGCCCAGCAGCCGCGCGGTCTCCAGGGCTTCCTGCGTTTGATGGGCCAGGCGCGTGGCCTTCAGGCGCGCGCGCAGCGCCAGCGTGCGCCGGGCCGCGCCTTGGGGCAGGGCGGCCAGGCGTTCGAGCGCGGCGTTGGCATCGCGCTCGTCCAGCGACCAGCGGGCCGCGCGCAGGTGCGCGCCTTCGCGCAGCTCCAGCTCGGTGACCGGCGCGCGGTCGGGAATGTTGTTGAGCGCGTTCTGCAAATGCGCCTCGCGCGTGGCGCGGTCCTGCAGGGCGTGCGAGCTTTCGGCGGCCACCAGATGGGCCAGCGTGCGCAATTGGCGACCGTGCGGCACGGCCTCGCCCGAGGCCTCCAGCGCGCTCTCCTGCGCGAGGGCGGCGGTGGCGGCCTTGCGCGAGCGGATGAAGCGCCCGGCCAGCAGCTGCGACAGCGCATCGAGCAGCGCCGCGTGCATGGAGCGCTCCTTTTGCTGGGCGCGCCAGCGCCGCGCCTGACGAGGCAGCTCCAGTAGCGCGGCCAGGGCACGCAGCGCCGCATACAGCGTGGCGAAGCCACCGACCAGCAGCAGCAGGACGAGGTTGAGCGAGAGATCGACGCGGTAGGGCGGCCAGAACAGGGTCACCGTGCCCTGGTTGTTGCCCGCGAACAGCGCGGCCGCGACGGCCACGCCAAAAAGTGCCAGAAACCAGAGTGCGGCGCGCATGGGTGGGCGGTCCTCCGGCGGCTCAGCGGCCCGCCGCGGCCGTGGCCAGGGCGGACAGGGTTTCGTCCAGCGGCGGCAACTCGGCCGTGCGGATGTGCGACTGGGCCTGCTGCAGCACCGTGGCGGCCATCTGCGTGCGGCGCGACGCGGGATCGAAGTAGCGGTTGAGCGCGGCGCTGGCGGCGGCCAGGTCGGCGCGGGCCGAGTCGAGCTGGCGGGCCAGCACGCCCAGGCGGGCGTTCATGAGCTTGAGCTTCAGGTTCTCGCGCAGGAAGAACGCCTGGTCGGGCGACACCAAAATGGCCTCGGGCCGATCGATGCGGCTCACGCGCAGCAGGCCGCGGGCCTCGTCGCGCACGACCTCCCACGCGCGCTGCAGCGCGGACTGCCACCAGGGGTTGGGGGCCGCAGCCGGCGCGGCGGCGTCGCTCGCGGACACCTGGGCGTTCATGCGGCGCGTGGCCGCGGCCTGGGCGACGGCGTTCTGCAGGGGCAGCTCGTCCACCTGCCGCACCAGATCGTCGAGCCGCGCGAGCAGGCCGGCGGTGTCGGTCACCTGGGCGGCGCCGATGCGCTCCAGGTCGCGACCGATGGCGCGCGACAGGGGTGCCAGGCGGGGCTGGGCGGCGCGTTCGATGCGCTGGTTGGCGCTCTTGAGGGCGGCCACCAGCGGCTCCAGGCTGCCGGTCAACTGGGCCTGCTGCTGGGCCAAGCGGATGCCGGATTCGATGTCCACCACCAGGTTCTCGTCGCGCGAGCGCGACAGGCTTTGCATCAATTCTTCGAGCTGGGCGCGCTGCAGGGCCACTTCGCTCACGCGGGTTTCGTTCACGGTGAGCCGCGCGGCGGTTTCGCGAGAGACGTCCAGTGCCTGGTGGGCGAGGGTGCGGGCTTCGATGGCCTGGGTGCCGGAGTCGGCGGTCTGCCGCGCCAGCTGTTCCTGGATGGTGTTCAGGCGCTGCCACAGCAGCACGCTGCCCAGCAGGCCGGCCGCGGCCACGAACCCCAGGGTCCAGAGCGCGTAGCGGTTGCCGCTGGCGCCTTTCGCGGGCGCTGCGGGCACGGCCGCACCGGAGGGCGGGGCGGCCAGCGGTGGGGCGGCGGGGGCGGAAGCGGGCTCAAAACTCATGGGTGCGATTCTATCGAGGCGACCACGTCGTCCAGGGCGGGCCGGCACTGGCGCACGGCCCCGAAGCCCAGGGCGTCGGCGGCCTGCGCGATGCGGGGGTGGGTGACCAGCGCGCGGGCCTCGCGCCAGTCCTGGCCGGGCAGCGCGGCGGCGAGATGGGCGATGGCTTCGGAGCTGCTGAACAGCCAGAGCGAGCCGTCCGTGGCGGCCTGCGTGGCCAGGGCCTGCTGCGCGGGCGTGAGCTGCGGCGCGGCGCGCTCGTAGGCGGCGACGAACTCCACCTGCCCGCCGGCCGCGGCGATCTGCTGCGCCAGCCATTCGCGCCCGGTGCCGCCCTGGGCGGCGTCCGACGGGCCGTCGGCCTCGCCCTGCGCGCCGCGCACGATCAGGATGCGGTCGCCGGGCTGCACCTGCGGCTGCACCCGCTCCCACAGCGATTCGGAGTCGAACTGCCCGGCCGTGGCCGCGGGCTGGTCGATCCGCGCGGCGGGCATGCCGCCGTCCCGCAGCGCCTGGGCGGTGCCGGGGCCTGGGGACCATGCTCTTGTTTTTATAGCGATATGCCCTAGTGGATCATGCGCTGGAGGCCGATTGGACTCGAAGAAATAGCGCACGGCATTGGCGCTCACGAACATCACCGCGCGGTAGTCGCCAAAGCCCTCGCGCGCCCGGCGCAGCGCGGCGACCGCGTCGGGGTGGCTGCAGCCGGCGATGGCGATCAGGGGCAGGGCCGTGGCCTCGATGCCGCGCGCGTGCAGGGCCACGACCCATTGCGCGGCATCGCGCTCGGGCCGCGTGACGATGGCGCGGCGGGTGGGGGGCGTGCGGGCGGCGAGGCTCAAGGGCGGCACCAGGGGCTGGCGGGCGTGGGGCTCAACCCGCGGGCCGCGCGCCCTGCGCGCACAGTTGCGCCGCGGCGTCGCTGCCCAGCGCGTCGGCCTGCGCCAGCGTCTGCACCGCACCGGAGACGGTGGCGCGCACCAGCGGCAGCACGCCGTGCGGGTCGCCCCAGGCGGCGTCGAGCTGCAGCGTGCCGTCGGCCCGCCAGTGCGAGTGCGCGGCCAGCGGCATGGAGCAGCTGCCGCCCATGGCGCGGCTCACGGCGCGCTCGGCCGTCACGCCCAGCCAGCTGGGCAGGTGGGCCAGGGGCGCCAGCGCGGCGATCACGTCCTGCCGGTGGCTGCGCACCTCCAGGCCCAGCGCGCCCTGGCCGGCGGCGGGCAGCATTTCGGCGGGCTCGAACGTGGCCCGGATGCGGTCGTCCAGGCCCAGGCGCTTCAGGCCCGCGGCGGCGAGCACGATGGCGTCGTACAGCCCTTCGTCGAGCTTGCGCAGGCGGGTGTCGAGGTTGCCGCGCAGCGGCTCGATCTTCAGGTCGGGCCGCAGGGCCTGCAGCAGCACCTGGCGGCGCAGGCTGGAGGTGCCCACCACCGCGCCCTGGGGCAGGTCGGCCAGGCGCGCGAAGCGGTTCGAGACGAAGGCATCGCGCGGGTCCTCGCGCTCCATCACGGCGGCCAGGTGAAAGCCGTCGGGCAGCTCCATCGGCACGTCTTTCAGCGAGTGCACGGCGATGTGCGCGCGGCCTTCCTCCAGCGCCACTTCCAGCTCCTTCACGAACAGGCCCTTGCCGCCCACCTTGCTGAGCGTGCGGTCCAGGATCTGGTCGCCCTTGGTGGTCATGCCGAGCAGCGTCACGGTGTGGCCGCGTGCCTGCAGCAGGGCGCGCACGTGCTCGGCCTGCCACAGGGCCAGGCGGCTTTCGCGGGTGGCGATCACGAAGGGGAAATGGGTGGGGGTTTCGAAGGGGTTCATCGCGGTAGGAGGGCCGCCGGGCACGGGAGGAAGGCAGGGGGTGCGCGGGGCGGGTGCGCCGGGCGGCGCGGCGGGTGCGCCGGGCGGCGCGGGCAGCGGGGATGCTAGCATGGGCCCGCAGCAGCCGCCGCCCTCTGTCCATGATGCGCCCGAGCGCGCAGGAGACCTTTTCCGCATGAACGCGACCCCCCGCAAGACCGACGCCGCGCCCGCACCGGCCGCCCCCCGCAGGACCGACAAGGACCTGCCGCTGATTCAGGACATCCGGCTGCTGGGCCGCATCCTGGGCGACGTGATCCGCGAGCAGGAAGGGGTCGCCGCCTACGACCTCGTGGAGCAGGTGCGCAAGCTGTCGGTGGCCTTTCGCCGCGATGCCGACCAGGAGGCCGACAAGGCGCTCAAGAAGCTGCTCAAGGGCCTGTCGGGCGACCAGACGGTCAGCGTGATCCGCGCCTTCACCTATTTCAGCCACCTGGCCAACCTGGCCGAGGACCGCCACCACATCCGCCGCCGCACCGTGCACGAGCGCGCGGGCAGCGCGCAGGAGGGCAGCATCGAGGTGGCGCTGGCGCGCATGCGCTGGGCGGGCATCGCGCCGCGCACCATCTCGCAGACGCTGGCCAGGAGCTACGTGGCGCCGGTGCTCACCGCCCACCCGACCGAGGTGCAGCGCAAGAGCATCCTGGATGCCGAGCGCGACATCGCCCAGTTGCTGGCCGAGCGCGGCGACATCCAGGTGCGCGCGCAGCTGTACAACAGTGCCAAGGACGCGCTCACCCCGCGCGAGCTGGCGGCCAACGAGGCGCGGCTGCGCGCCCGCGTGGCCCAGCTGTGGCAGACGCGCCTGCTGCGCTATACCAAGCTCACCGTGGCCGACGAGATCGAGAACGCGCTGTCGTACTACGAATCGACCTTTCTGCGCGAGATCCCCAAGATCTATGCCGATCTGGAGCGCGAACTGGGCAACCAGCCCGTGGCGAGCTTCCTGCGCATGGGCCAGTGGATCGGCGGCGACCGCGACGGCAACCCCAACGTCAGCGCGGCCACGCTGTCGCTGGCGCTGGGCCGGCAGGCCGAGGTGGCGCTGCGCCATTACCTGACCGAGGTGCACTTTCTGGGCGGCGAGCTGTCGCTGTCGGCCCGGCTGGTGCAGGTCTCGCCCGACATGCAGGCCCTGGCCGAGCGCTCGCCCGACCACAGCGAGCACCGCCAGGACGAGCCGTACCGCCGCGCGCTCACCGGCATCTACGCCCGGCTGGCCGCCACACTGCGCAACCTGACCGGCGGCGAGGCCGCGCGCCATGCGGTCGCGCCGCAGAACCCCTATCCCGATGCCGAGGCCTTCCTGGCCGACCTGCGCGTGATCGAGGCCTCGCTGCGCTCACACCGCGGCGCGGCGCTGGCCGCCGAGCGCCTGCACCCGCTGGTGCGCGCGGTGGAGGTGTTCGGCTTTCACCTGGCCACCGTGGACCTGCGCCAAAGCTCCGACCAGCACGAGAAGGTGATCGCCGAGCTGCTGGCCACGGCGCGCGTGGAGCCCGATTACGCGGTCCTGCCCGAGGCCGACCGCCGCGCGCTGCTGCTGCGCCTGCTGGCCGATGCCCGGCCGCTGCGCGTGGTGGGCGCCACGTATTCCGAGCACACCACGGGCGAGATCGCCATCTTCGAGACGGCGCGGCAGATGCGCGAGCGCTTCGGCCCGCAGGCCATCCGCCACTACATCATCAGCCACACCGAAACCGTGAGCGACCTGCTCGAAGTGCTGCTGCTGCAAAAGGAAGTGGGGCTGATGCACGGCACGCTCGATGCCGTGCCGCCCGTGCCGGGCAGCGGCGCCCGCGCCGCCACCACCGACCTCATCGTGGTGCCGCTGTTCGAGACCATCGAAGACCTGCGCAACGCCGCGCCCATCATGCGCGAGCTGTACGCCGTGCCCGGCTTCGCCGCGATGGTGCGGGCCAGCGGCGCCGAGCAGGACATCATGCTCGGCTACAGCGACAGCAACAAGGACGGCGGCATCTTCACCAGCAGCTGGGAGCTGTACCGCGCCGAGATCGCGCTGGTGGAGCTGTTCGACGAACTGGCGGCCAGCCACCGCATCCAGCTGCGCATGTTCCATGGCCGCGGCGGCACCGTGGGCCGCGGGGGCGGGCCGAGCTACCAGGCCATCCTGGCGCAGCCGCCCGGCACCGTGCGCGGGCAGATCCGCCTGACCGAGCAGGGCGAGGTCATCGCCTCCAAATACGCCAACCCCGAGATCGGCCGGCGCAACCTGGAGACCCTGGTCGCCGCCACGCTGGAGGCCACGCTGCTGCAGCCCACCAAGCCCGCCACCAAGGACTTCCTGGAAGCGGCGGCGCAGCTGTCGGTGGCCAGCATGGGCGCCTACCGCGCGCTGGTGTACGACACCCCGGGTTTCACCGATTACTTCTTCAACTCCACGCCCATCCGCGAGATCGCCGAGCTGAACATCGGCTCGCGCCCGGCCTCGCGCAAGCCCAGCCAGCGCATCGAAGACCTGCGCGCCATTCCCTGGGGCTTCAGCTGGGGCCAGTGCCGGCTCACGCTGCCGGGCTGGTACGGCTTCGGCGCCGCGGTGGAAGCCTTCGTCAAGCAGCCCGGCCAGGACCCCAAGGCGCAGATGGCCCTGCTGCAGAAGATGTACCGCCAGTGGCCGTTCTTCGGCACGCTGCTGTCCAACATGGACATGGTGCTGGCCAAGAGCGACCTGGCCCTGGCCTCGCGCTACAGCGAACTGGTGGCCGACACGCGCCTGCGCAAGAGGGTCTTCGGCGCCATCGAAGCGGAATGGCAGCGCACCGCCGATGCGCTCACCCGCATCACCGGCGACAAGCACCGCCTGACGCACAACACTGCCCTGGCCCGGTCGATCCGCCACCGCTTTCCGTACATCGACCCGCTGCACCACCTGCAGGTCGAACTGGTGCGCCGCTGGCGCGGCGGGCAGGGCGACGAGCGCGTGCAGACCGGCATCCACATCTCGATCAACGGCATCGCGGCGGGGCTGCGCAACACCGGCTGACGGCGGGGGATTGGGCGCGGCACGGGAGGGGCCGCGTGCCGTGGTATGGAATCTGCTTGGGTTCCCGCCATCCGGCGCGGGCCCGCGCCATGGTTTTTTCTTTCTCTCTCCGGGGTTGATGCGATCTTGAAAACGGCAATGGCAGGGTGGGCAAGGCGCCTGTGGGCGCAGGATGCGCTGGTGTACGGCGTGCGCGTGTTCATCGCGCTGAGCGGCGCCATGGCCGTGTGCTGGTGGCTGGACCGCGTGCCGCTGGTCACGCCGATCTTCCTGGGCATCATCGCCAGCGCCATCGCCGAGACCGACGACAACTGGCGCGGCCGGCTGAGGGCGCTGCTCGTCACGCTGGCCTGCTTCGCCACCGCCGCGTTCTCGGTCGAGGCCCTGATGCCGTGGCCCCTGTGGTTCGTGGCGGGCATGGCCGTGTCCACCTTCGGCTTCACCATGCTCGGCGCCGTGGGCGAGCGCTACCGCGCCATTGCACTGGCCACCGTCATCCTGGCGCTCTACACCGCCATCAGCGTGGCGCCCGGCTCCCAGCGCGGGGGCGGCCCGGCCTTGGGCTTCAGCGTGCCCACCTGGCTGCTGGCCGGCGCCACTTGGTACGGCCTGCTGTCGCTGCTGTGGTGCGCGCTGTTCCCGCACCAGCCCGTGCGCCAGAACCTCGCCAAGCTCTACGGCGTGCTCGGCGCCTACCTGCGGCTCAAGGCCAGCCTGTTCGAGCCCGTGCGCGGCGTGGATGTGGAGCGCCGGCGCCTGGCGCTCGCCCAGACCAACGGCCGCGTGGTGTCCGCCCTCAACACCACCAAGGAAAGCATCTTCAGCCGCCTGGGCGCGCGCCGCGAGGCGCCGCCCCCCACCGGCCGGCTGCTGCGCCACCTGAACCTGTACTTCATCGCGCAGGACATCCATGAGCGCGCCAGTTCGTCGCACCACCACTACAACGACTGGGCCGACGTGCTGTTCCACAGCGACGTGCTCTACCGCTGCCAGCGCGTGCTGCAACTGCAGGGCGTGGACTGCACCCGCCTGGCCGAGGCCCTGCAGAGGCACGAGCCCTTCGTGCGCGACCCCGCCGGCGAGCGCGCCATGGCCGACCTGCACGACTCCATCGCCCACCTGGAAAGCCAGCGCCAGAGCGCCTGGCAGCGGCCCCTGCGCAGCCTGCGCGCGCTGGCCCGCAACCTCGCCACGCTCTCCGGCCAGCTCGACGCCGCCACCCACCCCGATGGCGGCGAGCGCCTGGGCGACAGCAGCCTGCTGGACCGATCGCCCCGGTCGCTGGCCGATGCCTGGGGCCGCGTGCGCGCGCAGCTGCACCCGGGCACGCCGCTGTTCCGCCATGCCACGCGCCTGTCGCTGGCGCTCGCGGCCGGCTGCATCGCCATGCAGCTCATCGACCCCGTGCACGGCTACTGGATTCCGCTGGCCACGCTGTTCGTGTGCCAACCCACCTACGGCGCCACCGTCACGCGCGTGTCGCAGCGCGTCGCCGGCACCGCCATCGGCCTGGTGGTCGGCTGGGCGCTGCTCAAGCTCTTTCCCAGCCCGCCGCTGCAGGCGCTCTTCGCAGTGGCGGCGGGCGTGCTGTTCTTCGTCACCCGCACCACGCGCTACCTCACGGCCACCGCCGCCATCACGCTGCTGGTGCTTATGTGCTTCAACCAGGCCACCGGCGAAGCCCACGCGCTGATCCTGCCGCGCCTGCTCGACACCCTGATCGGCAGCGCCATCGCCACCGCCGCCATGATGGTCGTGCTGCCCGACTGGCAGGGCCGGCGCCTGGCCGCCGTGGCCGCGCAGGCCCTGCAGGCCAACGGGCAGTACCTGCGCGAGATCATGTCGCAGTACGCCACCGGCAAGGACGACGACCTCGACTACCGCCTGGCCCGCCGCACCGCCCACAACGCCGACGCCGCCTTCTCCACCGCCCTGTCGCACATGCTGCGCGAGCCCCGCCACGTGCGCTCGCATTCGCAGGCCGGCATGCGCATGCTGGTGCTGTCGCACACCCTGCTCAACTACCTCTCGGCGCTGGGCGCGCACCGCGGCCAACTCGCCGAAGGCGTGGACGACCCACTAGTACAGGAGGGCGCCCGCTACGCCGTCGAGCGCCTCGAAGCCGTCGCCCGCGCCCTGCGCACCCGCGACGCCCTGGAGGGCGACGCAGCCCACGGCGAAACGCTGGCCACCGCGCTGGAACAGGCCGCCGATGCCGCACCGGACACCTTGCGGCTGGTGCAGACGCAACTGGCCCTGGTGTGCCGGCAATTGGCGTTGCTGCAGGCCCTGGCTACGCAGCTCTCGGCGCGCGCGCCGGTGGCGCAGGCATAGCGGGGGCGGGGTGCCCCGGCTGGTGGACCCTTACGCCATGGGGCTCGCAGCCGGTCACCGTGCACCGTGTTCATCTTCTGTTTCCCATCAAATTGGATTGGCAATGAAGCTGAATGATTTCAGGAAAGTCCCATGCATCGTCTGGTGCTTGGCATTGAATGCACTTGTTTTTCTGGCTTGGTACGCTGCGACGCCCACTTTTTTTGACAGTGAAAACAGCCCTCAGCGCGTCTATCGCCTTGAGTTTCACAAAGCGTCTCTCGTTCAGCGCATCATTCATCACGACTACAAGATGCCCTACGTGGTGCGTTTGTACCGCGTGAATTCCAGAACCCTCCTGGGTGAAAGTCAGGTCGTCGATCTTTGGATGAATGGAGAAATCCATTGGTGGTTGAGTCCGCCCAACAATGCGGTACAGGTCGGCAATGACGTGGCTTTCGAGAACATTCCTCCAGAATGCTCCGATCCATCGCCCCCTCCGGCCTGCGACGCAAAGCATTGATTAATGCTCTGCCCGCCCTGATGGATGGCCTCTTACCTCACCCAGGCCGGCGCGCCGTCAACGCCCAGACCCCCGCAGCCGCCAGCAGCGAACCGCCCGCGACATGGAAGCGCCGCTGTGCCCGTGGCGATGCGAGCAGCTTGCGCGCGCTGCCAGCGAACACGGCATACAGCGTCGCATTGGTGGCGGCCAGCACCACGAAGGTGACGCCCAGTATTCCCATTTGCTGCGTCGCGCTGGCGGCGGGGCTGAGGAACTGGGGCAGGAAGGCCACGAAGAAAACGATGCCCTTCGGGTTCAACGCGGTCACCAGGTAGGTGTTCAGGAACAGGCGCCAGCGCGATGCCGGAGCGGCGGGTGCGGCGATTTCGGTGGCGGAGATTCCGGCACGCAGCAGGCGGATGCTCAGATACAGCAGGTACAGCCCGCCGACCCACTTCACCGCGGTGAACCAGAAGGCGGAGGTTTCCAGCAGCGCGCCCAGGCCCAGCAGCGACATCAACAGCGCGGTCGAATCGCCCAGCGCCACGGCCAGCACTAGCGGCACGTTCGCGCGGCGGCCGTGCGACATCGAGTAGCTGATCACGGTGAGGATGGTCGGGCCGGGGATGACCAGCATCACGGCCGAGGCCGCGACGAAGGCGAGCCAGAGTTCGATGGGCATGGTTTTTTGCTCCTGTGGGCTGGTGTGCGACACGCCTGCGGGGGAAGGCATCGATCGATGGGTCCGAGCAATGCGTGGATGTGCCGATGGCGCCATGCACACCGGCGCCCCCATCATGGAGATTCAGGCGGGCGGACGCAACCCCGGCGACAGGCGAATGGCCCTGATCGAAGACGGGCCCGGCCCGGCTGCGGTGCTTGGCCTTGGCCGGGCGCGTCAGACCTTCCTTCCCTTCAATCCCCCAGCAGTTCCCCCACCGCCCGCAGATCCTCCACCCGGTCGCAGATCGCCTTCACGGCCATCATCACCGGAATGCCCAGCAGCAGGCCCCACAGCCCCCACAGCCAGCCCCACACCAGCACGCTGACGAACACGGCCACGGGGCTCATGCGGCTGGTCTTGCTGGTGAGCCAGGGGGTGAGCAGATTGCCCACCAGGGTGTGGATGACGAGCGATGCGCCGCCGATGGCCAGCGCCATGTCCACGGTGCCGAACTGCAGGAAGGCGACCAGCGCCGAGGCGCCCGTCACCACCACCGAGCCGATGTAGGGCGCGAGGTTGAGCACCCCGGCCACCACGCCCCAGACGGCGGGGTTTTCCAGCCCGAGCAGGGCGTACACCGCGCCGGTGGCCACGCCCACCAGCACGCTGGTGAGCAGTTGCACCAGCAGGTAGCGCTGGATCTGGCCGGTGATGTCGTCCAGCACCGCCATGGTCACCTTGCGCCGCTCCAGGCTATGCCCGGCGATGCGCATGAGCTTGCGCCGGAACAGGTTGCCCGATGCGAGCGCGAAGAAGGTCAGGAAGATCACCACGGTGAGCTGGCCGGCGGCAGACGCCAGGCCCATGGTGCCGCTCCACACGTAGTCGCGAATGTTGAAGGGCGCGCGCTCGATCACCACGCGCTGCACGCCGCGGCGCGTCTGCGGCGGAATGCTCTCGGTGGCGGCCTGCTCGATCTGCGTGGCGGCCTTCTGCATGGTGTCCAGCGGGCTGGGCCCGCCCACGCGCTGGCGCATGGCGTCGCGCACCTTGCGCGCGGCCACGGGCACCGAATCCACCAGCTCGGCCGCGCCGTCGCTGAGCGACCAGGCCGCGCCGCCCAGGTTGCCGACGATGCCCATCAGCAGCACGCCGGCCCCGAGCCAGCGCGGGATGTGCCAGCGGTGCAGGGCGGTGACCGCGGGATGCAGCGCGGTGGTGAGCAGCACGCTCAGCATGAGGGGAATGAACACGGCGCTGGCCCAGTGCAGCAGCGCGACGGTGGCGAACAGGGCCAGCAGGGCGAGCGACATGTTGCGCACGTCGATCGGCATGTTCAGCATGAAGCCCGGCGCCCCGGGCAGGGCCGCGGCGGCAGCGGCCGCCGAGGGCATGGCGGGTGCCGGGGATGGTGATGGGTGCGGTTCGGCGTGCGGTGCTGCGGGCGAGGCCGGCAGCGCGGCGGTTGCGGAAGGGGCCGTGGAGGCGGGCGACGTGGCCGATGCCTCCTCAGCCCCGGAGGCCAGGGGTTCGAGCGGCACGTCGTCGCCGGGCTCGGGCGCGGCGGTGGGGTCGGATGCGGGGTTGGATGGTGAGGTGTCGGAATGGTCGGGCGGGTCGCCGGCCGGAAGCTGCCCTGTCGTCGCGGAGGTGGGTGGAAGTTGGCGCGCCAGGGGCGGCGTGGGGGGCAGGGGGGCGGCGGGGCGGGACATGCGCGGATTTTGTCGCAACGCCGCTCGAACGCCGCGTAGGCGAGCACCGCAGCAGCGGGGCCGGCGCGTGCGGGAAACCCCGGGTGAAGAGGCCCCCAAGCCCCCTGGCAACGGGGGAAAAGCCGCGCTGTTCGGCCGATGCCTTGCCCGGGCGGCCGCTAGCATTTGCGGTTATGGAATCTCTCGAAAAACGTGCACGCCCGGCCGCCCGGGCCCCGGCGCAGGGCCGCGAATCCGCTGGCGTGGAGCGTCTGGCACCTGCACGCCGGCTGGCGGGCGGGTGCCTGCTGTCCGCTGCCGCGCTGCTGGCCGGCTGCGCGGCGCCCGATCTGCCGCGCGACGAATTGCACGCGCCCTCCGCGCAGAAAACCGCGCGCGCCGTGCAGCACTGGGACGTGCTGGCCCGCGACGTGGCGGAGCGCACGACGGTGCGGCTGCGCGACTGGCCGCCGGGGGAGTACCCGATCTATCTGCTTCCCGCGCAGGGCGACGGCTTCGACGCGGGCTTTCGCTCGCTGCTGGTGACGCGCCTGGTGGACCGCGGCATCACCGTCTCGACCCAGCCGACGGGCGTGCGCATGGCGGTGTCCACGCAGGTGGTGCAGCACCAGGGCGGCGGTGTGTACGCGCCGCCGCGGGTGCGGCTGTCCGAGGGCGTGGCGGTGGTGCGCGATGCGTCGGGCGCCTACGTGCCGGCGCCGGACGTGCTGCTGGCCAGCGGCACGGCGCGCACCGAAATTTTGGTGACCACGTCCATCGAATCGGACGAGCGCGTGCTGGCGCGCACCAGCGACGTCTATTCCATCGACCAGGGCGACGTGGCGCTGTACCTGCCGCGCGTGCCGGCGGTGGCGGCCACGCCGGTCAAGACGTGGCGGGTGGTGCCATGAGGCGCCGCACCGTGCTGGCCGGCGCGCTGGCGGGCGCCGCGGTGGTGGCCATGCCGGGTTGCGCGCGTTTCTACTACGGCAGCGCGGCCGCAGGCGGCGTGCAGACCGACCTGCTCGAATTCAACCAGAAGGCCGCGGACATGCTGCTGCAGGGCGCGCCGCTCGATCCGCGCCAGCCGGTGCTGGTCTCCACGCTGGTGCACCTGGACCGGCTGAACGAATCGTCCCGGCTGGGCCGCCTGTGCTCCGAACAGATCGCCGGGCGGCTGGTGCAGCGCGGCGTGCGCGTGACCGAACTGAAGCTGCGCGAGAACCTGGTCATGCGGCCCGGCGACGGCGAACTGCTGCTCTCGCGCGAAGTGCGCGAGGTGAGCCGCGCCCAGGCGGCGCAGGCGGTGGTGGTGGGCACGTACGCGGCCACCCCGCAGACGGTGTACGTGAGCCTCAAGCTGGTGAGCCCCGAGGGCAACGCGGTCATGGCGGCCTACGACTACGCGCTGCCGGTGGACTCGGACATCCGCATCCTGCTGGCGATGCGCTGACGGGCCGGTGGGCGGATGGGGGCTGGGGCTGTGGGCGGTGGCGTCCCGACCATCCCGGCGCGCCCATGAAAAAACCCGGCCAGCGCCGGGTTTTCGAATATTTGATTTGCTATTGATTTTGTAGCGATATGCCCTAGTGGAATATGCGCTGGAAGGCTTTTTGGCTCAAAGCCTGGTGGTGCAGGGGCTCAATGCAGCATCAGCGCGCCGGCCGATTTGCTCTTGCCGGCACGGGCGGGCGGGTTGCACAGGCCGCAGGTGTAGTTGCGGGCGTTTTCGTACAGCTCGGTGACGAACTGGCCGCTGCACTGCGAGCAGGCGGTGCGGGTCAGCATGCCGGCGTCCACGAACTTCACCAGTCGCCAGGCGCGGGTGAAGGACAGCAGGGGTTCGATCTCGGCGGTGGTGACCTGCTCGTTGTACAGGCGGTAGGCCTTGGTGAGCAGTTCCACCGAATCCAGGTCCACGCCCTTGGACAGGTATTCGTAGATGTTCAGGAACAGCGAGCTGTGGATGTTCTCTTGCCAGGTCAGGAACCAGTCGGTCGAGAAGGGCAGCTGGCCCTTGGACGGCGACTTGCCGGCGATCTCCTTATACAGCCGGATCAGGCGCTCGTAGGACAGCGTGGTTTCCGACTCCAGCACCTGCATGCGGGCACCCATCTGGATCAGCATGGCGGCGCGTTCGATCTGCTTGGATTCGTTGAGGACGCTCTTGACGGGTGCGGACATGGCTGGCTTTCGAAGAAGGGTGGGCGGCGGCAGGTGGGCGAGGCGGTGAGGGCGGCGGGCGCTGCGCTCAGAGCACTTCGGACACGCGGCTGGCCATCAGGATGTTGGCGTGCAGCGTGTTGGTCGCTTCGTTGCCGACCTTCTTCGGGGTGTTGTGGTTGGTGAGCAAGCTCCACACCAGGTTGTCGTCCACCCGGAAGCTGCACAGCAGCGTGTTGCGGGAGGCCAGCTTGAGCACCTGCGCGGCCGACAGCGAGGCGAGGATGTCGGCGGCGTCTTCGTTCAGGCCCAGACGGAAAACAGCTTCCGCCTTGTCCTGGCGGATCAGGGTCTGTGCCAACATCAGGTAGGTGAGGTTGGCTTCGCGGATTTCAGCGAGAAGTTGTTCGGAGGTCATGGTGAATCCTTTTCCTTTAACCGATCTGGCGGGGTTCATGCGGTTTGCATGGTTTCGCGATCCGTTGAAATGGATTGTGAATTCAGCCCAATCAAAAATTAAGTCGGGGTTTGGATGTGCAGCGTGTCTGGTCGGCACACCCGGCGTGTAGGAATTTGCCTTACAAAATCCGCGGCGGGTGTCCGACCCTGGAGAGGGGAAGGCCTGCTGCACGGCCGGCCCTCCCACAGGGGTCAGCCGCGCTCCACGGGGCGGTCAGGAACGCTGCACCATTCGCTCCAGCTGCCGGCAAACAGCGTGGTTTTTCCGAAACCGGCCAGTTCCATGGCCAAGACATTGGGAATGGCGCTCACCCCGCTGCCGCACTGGTGCACCACCGTGCCGGGCGCGCGGGCGCCGAGCAGGGCCTCGAACTCGGCGCGCAGTTGCGCGGCGGGCTTGAAGCGGCCATCCGGCCCGAGGTTTTCGCTGAAAGGGCGGTTCAGCGCGCCCGGAATGTGCCCGGCCATGGGGTCCAGCGGCTCGACCTCGCCGCGGTAGCGGGCGGGCGCGCGGGCGTCGATCACCGTCTGGCGGTCCTGCCCCAGGGCGGCCTGCACGTCCGCCGCGGTGGCCAGCTGGCGCAGGGGCTCGCCCAGCTTGAAGTTGGACTGGAAATGCGCCGGCTCGTCGCCGCTGGCGAGGTCCCCGCCCGCCGCGGTCCAGGCCTGCAGGCCGCCGTCCAGCACCGCCACCGCATCGTGGCCGGCCCACTTGAGCATCCACCACAGGCGGCCACAGTAGTTGGCGCCGTTGCGGTCGTAAACCACGGCCTGCATGCCGTTGGTGAAGCCGATGCGCGAGAGCCAGGCTTCGAGCCGGTCGCGGTTGGGCAGGGGGTGGCGCCCGCCCGATGCGGACTGGTCCGCCTCGGTGGCGACGATGGTGCCGCCCGCGCCGGGCGCGCCGTGCTTGGCGCTCAGGTCGCGGTCCAGGTGCGCGTAGAGCGCGCCGGGAATGTGCGATTCGCGGTATTGCTGCTCGCCCAGCGAGGGCTGCGTCAGGTCGAACGTGCAGTCGAAGACCATCCGCGGCGCGCCGCTGGCGATGAGGGATTGCAGTTCGGCGGCGGAGATCAGGGTGGTGTACGGCATGGGACTGAATCAATCGGTGGCGGACAAGCCCTTATTGTGGTCCGGTGCGGCGGGGCCGTGCGTCGGACAGGCCTGACGGGCGGGCGCGCCCTGGGGCCACGCAGCTGCGGCACCGCCGGGCCGGTGGCCTCAGTGCTCTTCGGCCGGCGCCCCGGGGGCCGCGCGCGCCCGCAGCACGGTGGCCACGATGCCGCTCACCACGATGAGCGCCATGCCGGCCCAGCCGATGGCGGGGATGTCGTCGCCGAACAGCAGCACGCTGTACAGCCCCGCGAACACAATGCCTGAATACTGCAGGTTGGCCACCACCAGCGTGCCGCGCGAGGTGCGCGCGCTGGCATAGGCCCGCGTCAGGCACAGCTGGCCGCCGGCGGCCAGCACGCCGATCGGCAGCAACCACAGGCTGGGCCAGCCCGGCCAGTCGGACATGCCCGTGAGCAGCAGGCCCGCGCCGCCAGCCACCGCCGAACCCACGGCGAAATAGAACACCGTGCGCGTCTCGGGCTCGCCCAGGCGCGACAGCGCCATGACCTGCATGTAGGCGAACGCGGCGGTGAGGCCCGACAGCAACCCGATCAGGCCGGCGAACATCTGGTGCTGGTCGAGGCTGGGACGCAGCATCATCACCACGCCGGCGAAGCCCACCATCACGGTGAACACCAGCGTGCCCTGCAGCGGCGGGCGCGAGCTGCTGCTCGAGGGCCGCCAGGCCAGCAGCGCGCCACCGACCAGAAACGCCGCGATCCACACGCTGCTCATGTAGTTGAGCGTCATCGCGGTGGCCAGCGGCAGGTGTGCGATGGCGTAGAACCACGAGCCCAGCGAGACCACCCCCACCAGGCTGCGCCACGCGTGCATGCCCGGGTAATGCGTGCCCAGCTTGACCCGTTGCGAGCACGCCAGCGCCCACAGGATCGCCATGCCGATGATGCCGCGGTAGCACACCAGTTCGGCCGAGTTGAAGTAGGCCGACGCGACCTTGACGCACACGCCCATGCTGGCGAAGAGGAACGCGGCCAACACCATCCAGAGCGCTTGCATGGGAATGAGGGGTTTTGAGTGAAAAAGGCCGCATGCCCTAGTGGATCATGCGGCGGAAGCTATTATTTTTATAGCAATCGGATCGGCGTCAGCGCTGGGGCGCCGCATCGCCCATGGCGGCGCGGTACCACTCGTGGAAGTGCTGCATGCCGTCTTCCATCGGGCTCTGGTAGGGACCGACCTCGTTGTCGCCGCGCTCGTAGAGGGCGCGGCGGCCGGCGTCCATGCGCTCGCCGATCTCGTCGTCCTCGATGCAGGTTTCCATGTAGGCGGCCTGCTGGGCCTCGACGAACTCGCGCTCGAAGGCGGTGATCTCCTCGGGGTAGTAGAACTCCACCATGTTCATCGTCTTCGTCGGGCTGACGGGATGCAGCGTGGAGACGGTGAGCACGTGCGGATACCACTCCACCATGATGTGCGGGTAGTAGGTGAGCCAGATCGCGCCGCGCTCGGGCAGCTTGCCTTCGCGGTACCGCAGCAGCACGTCGTGCCATTGGCGGTAGACGTCGGAGCCGGGCTTGCCGAAGGTGGAGGCCACGCCGACCGTCTGCACCGAATAATGCTTCTGGAACTCCCAGCTCAGATCCTCGCAGGTCACGAAGTTGCCCAGGCCCGGGTGGAAGGGCCCCACGTGGTAGTCCTCGAGGTAGACCTCGATGAAGGTCTTCCAGTTGTAGTTGCACTCGTGCATTTCCACGCGGTCGAGCGAAAAGCCGTCGAAGCTCAGTTCGGCGCGCGGCCCCATGCCGGCCAGGTCGGCGCCGATGTCGCGGCCGTTGTCCTCGAACAGGAGGCCGTTCCACTCGCGCAGGCCGTAGTTGTTGAGGTTCAGGCAGGGGTCCTGCGCGAAGTGCGGGGCGCCGAGCAGCTGGCCGCCGGGCGAATACGTCCAGCGGTGCAGCGGGCACACGATGTTGCCGCCCGCATGGCCCTTGCCGTGGCCCTGCAGGGTGCCGCGGCCCTTGAGCATCACGGCCTGGCGGTGGCGGCACACGTTGGAGATCAGCTCGACGCCGCCCTGCGCGTTGCGCACGAGCGCACGGCCTTCGCCTTCCTGCGGCAGGGCGTAGTAGTCGCCCGCATCGGGCACGGAAAGCTGGTGCCCCACATAGCGGGGCCCGCGCTGGAAGATGGTCTCCAGCTCGCGCTGGAACAGCGCTTCGTCAAAGTAGCTTGAAACTGGTAGTTGGCTTGCGGCCTGCTGCAGTTGAAGACTTAAATCAGACATGGGTGACCTGACCTAAAGACTCCCCACAGGGAGGGTGCGTGAAGTGCACACGGAAAAAAAGAAACCGGCATGCAAGCCGGCCCGAAGGGAATGGGATTGTAGCCGGTGGGGTTATTTCCGCTCCCCCCGTATGTGTATTGGCCGGACATGCTTGAGCGCGCCGGGCAAGGCTTGCGCGCCGATGGTGTCGCCAAGGTGCCAGCCATTTTCCACGTGCCGCCCACCCGCCGCCGCCCGCCCGAAGGAGGGTGCGCCTAAAATCGACCGTTTTACCTGCGCGTTCGCCGCCCCCGTTCCATGCCCAAGGCCTCCGCCGTTCCCCCGAAACTCCCCGAACCCGCCAGCTACGAAGCCGCGCTGGAAGAGCTGGAGCAACTCGTGGGGCGCATCGAGTCGGGCCAGTTGCCTCTGGACCAGATGCTCGCGGGCTACCAGCGCGGCGCGCAGCTGCTGGCCTTTTGCCGCGGCCGGCTGGAAGCGGTGCAGGACCAGATCAAGGTATTGGACGAAGGAGCGCTGCAACCATGGACGCAGGAGTGACCCCCACCATGGCGGTAGTACCCACCCCTCTGGGCCCATCCACCGTGCCCACCGCGCTTCATCCCCCGTTCGACCTCGGCGCATGGAGCCACGCGCAACTGGCGCGCGTGGAGGACGCCCTGTCGCGCTGGGTGTGCAGCGATGCGCCCGCGGGCCTGGGCGAGGCCATGCGCTACGCAGTGCTCGACGGCGGCAAGCGCCTGCGGCCCCTGCTGGTGCTGGCCGCCTCGGAGGCCGTCGGCGGCCTGGACGAAGCGGCCCTGCGCGCGGCCTGCTCGGTGGAGCTGATCCACGCCTATTCCCTGGTGCACGACGACATGCCTTGCATGGACAACGACGTGCTGCGCCGCGGCAAGCCCACGGTGCACGTGCGCTTCGGCGAGGCCCGCGCGCTGTTGGCCGGCGATGCGCTGCAGGCGCTGGCCTTCGGCCTGCTCACGCCGGAGGGGCCGCAGGTGCCGCCCGCGATGCAGGCCACGCTGTGCCGCATGCTGGCGCAGGCCGCCGGTGCCGACGGCATGGCCGGCGGTCAGGCCATCGACCTGGCCAGCGTGGGCCGCGCTTTGAGCGAAGCCGAACTGCGCCAGATGCACCGGCTCAAGACCGGCGCGCTGCTGCAGGGCAGCGTGGTGATGGGTGCGGCCTGCGGGCAGGCCGCGCCGGCCGCCCTGGCCGCGCTGTCGCAGTACGGCGCCGCGCTGGGGCTGGCCTTCCAGGTGGTGGACGACATCCTCGACGTGACGGCCGATTCGGCCACGCTGGGCAAGACCGCCGGCAAGGACGCCGCGAGCGACAAGCCCACCTACGTATCGCTGCTCGGGCTCAAACGCGCCCAGGCGCACGCCGGCGAGCTGCGGGTCGAGGCGCACGCCGCGCTGGCCGCGAGCGGCCTGCCCGACACGCGCGCGCTGGCGGCGCTGGCCGACATGGTGGTGAACCGCTCGCACTGATGATGGCGGCGTGCTGCGTGCCCTGTGCCGCCATCCCCGCAGACCTCCCCGGTGGCCCCGGCGCACCGGCCCGCACAATGAACGGTCTGCAGCGCTTGCCTGCATGGCGCAAGCAGCTCCTCAAAAAATAGCCTATGTCCACGAATTCCTTTCCCCTGCTGCAGACCATCAACGACCCGGCCGACCTGCGCCGCCTGTCGCGCGCCGAGTTGAAGGACCTGGCCACCGAACTGCGCGCCTTCGTGCTCGACAGCGTCTCCAAGACCGGCGGACACCTGAGTTCCAACCTGGGCACGGTGGAGCTGACCGTGGCGCTGCACACCGTGTTCGACACCCCGCGCGACCGCCTCGTGTGGGACGTGGGCCACCAGACCTACCCCCACAAGATCCTGACCGGCCGGCGCGACCGCATGGGCACGCTGCGCCAGTTCGGCGGGCTGTCGGGCTTTCCGCAGCGGGCCGAGAGCGAGTACGACACCTTCGGCACGGCGCACTCCAGTACCAGCATCTCGGCCGCGCTCGGCATGGCGCTGGCCGCCAAGCAGCGGGGCGAGAACCGCCATGCCGTGGCCATCATCGGCGACGGCGCCATGACGGCGGGCATGGCCTTCGAGGCGCTGAACAACGCCGGCGTGGCCGATGCCAACCTGCTGGTCATCCTCAACGACAACGACATGAGCATCAGCCCGCCCGTGGGTGCGCTGAACCGCTATCTGGCGCAGCTCATGAGCGGCCATTTCTACGCCGCCGCCAAGAACGTGGGCAAGACCGTGCTCAAGCCCGTGCCGCCGCTGCTGGAGTTCGCCAAGCGGCTGGAGCAGCAGGCCAAGGGCATGGTGGTGCCGGCCACGCTGTTCGAAAAGTTCGGCTTCAACTACATCGGCCCCATCGACGGGCATGACCTCGACTCGCTCATTCCCACGCTGGAAAACATCAAGGGCCTGAAGGGCCCGCAGTTCCTGCACGTCGTTACCAAGAAGGGCCAGGGCTACAAGCTGGCCGAGGCCGATCCGGTGGCCTACCACGGCCCCGGCAAGTTCGACCCCCGCGTGGGCCTGACGCAGCCCGCCACGCCCCCGAAGCAGACCTTTACCCAGGTCTTCGGCCAATGGCTGTGCGACATGGCGGCCAAGGACGAACGGCTGGTGGGCATCACGCCCGCCATGCGGGAGGGCTCGGGGCTCGTGGAGTTCGAAAAGCGCTTCCCCGGCCGCTACTACGACGTGGGCATTGCCGAGCAGCACGCGGTCACGTTCGCCGCCGGCATGGCCTGCGAGGGCGTCAAGCCGGTGGTGGCGATCTACTCGACCTTCCTGCAGCGCGCCTACGACCAGTTGATCCACGACGTGGCCCTGCAGAACCTGCCCGTGGTGTTCGCGCTCGACCGCGCGGGCCTGGTCGGCGCCGATGGCGCCACGCATGCCGGCGCCTACGACATTCCGTTCGTGCGCTGCATTCCCAACATGAGCATGGCCTGCCCCGCCGACGAGCGCGAGTGCCGCCAGTTGCTGACCACCGCCTTCGAGCAGGACCATCCCGTGGCCGTGCGCTACCCGCGCGGCAGCGGCGCGGGCGTGGTGCCCCTGGCCAGCCTGGAGGGGCTGCCGTTCGGCAAGGGCGAGGTGCGCCGCATGGGCGCCGCGCCGCAGGGCCAACGCATCGCCATCCTGGCCTTCGGCACGCTGCTGTACCCCGCGCTGCAGGCGGGCGAGGCGCTGGATGCCACGGTGGTCAACATGCGCTGGGCCAAGCCCATCGACACGGCCCTGCTGCTGGAAGTGGCCGCGAACCACGATGCCCTGGTGACGCTGGAGGAGGGCACCACGCTGGGCGGCGCGGGAAGCGCCGTGTGCGAGGCCCTCAACGCCGCGGGCGTGGTGCGGCCGGTGCTGCAACTGGGCTTGCCCGATGCGTTCATCGAGCATGGCGACCCCGCCAGGCTGCTGGCGCTGCAGGGGCTGGATGCGGCAGGCATCGAGCAGGCCGTGCGCGCGCGGTTCCTGGCACCGTCCGCTGCGGCCTGAGACCGCCGGACCCATTCCGAGACGGCCCGAGGTGGATGGGCCTTCGCAGACGCGGCACGGGCGCTGATGCATAGGTCCCCGAGGCGCCCGCTGTCGATCTCCACGAAGGGCGCGCGCCCGATGCTTGCAGAACCCTGAATGGGCGAAACGGGTGGGTTCTTTCACGGGAAAACCCGCAAAACCCGCTGGGGGCATGTTCCTACAATCGTCCTCGGCCCACACAGTTTCTTGCCCTGGGCGCACGGTGCCCACCAGCGCCGGGTTCTGCCAACAATATCTCGGAGATCAATCCTCATGGATCGTCGTTCAATCATCAAGCACGCCGGCATCGTCGGCGTGCTGGCCGCGGGCGCGGCCCCTGCAGTGCATGCGCAGGCCAACATCCGCTGGCGCCTCGCTTCGAGCTTCCCCAAGTCGCTCGACACCATCTACGGAACGGCGGAGGTGTTCTCCAAGAAGGTCAGCGAAGCCACGGGCGGCAAGTTCCAGATCTCGGTGCATGCCGGCGGAGAGCTGATGCCCGCCTTCGGCGTGGTGGACGGCGTGCAGAGCGCCTCCGTCGAAATGGCCCACACGGCCCCCTACTATTTCTACGGCAAGGACCCGACGTTCTGCCTGGGCTGCGCCGTGCCGTTCGGCCTGAACGCGCGCCAGATGAACGCATGGATGTACGAGGGCAACGGCCTGAAGCTCATGCGTGAGTTCTACGCCAAGTACAACATCATCAACCTGCCGGGCGGCAACACGGGCGCGCAGATGGGCGGCTGGTTCCGCAAGGAAATCAAGTCGGTCGCCGACCTGAAGGGCCTGAAGTTCCGCACCAACCCTTTTGCGGGCAAGGTGCTGGAGCCGTTCGGCGTGATCCCCCAGTCCATCCCCGGTGCCGACCTGTACCCCGCGCTGGAAAAGGGCACGATCGACGCGTTGGAGTGGGTGGGACCGTACGACGACCAGAAGCTGGGCTTCAACAAGGTCGCGCCGTTCTATTACTACCCCGGCTGGTGGGAAGGCGGCCCGCAGCTGGACTTCTACATCAACACCAAGGCCTGGGAAGGCCTGCCGGCCGAATACAAGGCCGTGGTGGAAGCCGCCGCCTCGCACGCCCACGTGACCATGCTCGCCAAGTACGACGCCCGCAACCCCGTGGCCATCAAGCAACTGGTGGGCTCCGGCACCAAGCTGCGCCCCTTCACGCAGGACGTGATGAACGCGGCCTTCAAGTCGGCCCAGCAGATCTACTCGGACCTGAACAACAGCAACCCCGAATGGAAGAAAATCTACCCCGACTACTCCAAGTTCCTGGCCGACCAGAACGCCTGGTTCCGCTTCACCGAAGGCACGTTTGACCGTTTCATGCAGCAGCAGAAGCTGTAACTCCGCAATCCTCCGGAGCCGCCGTGTGAACGGCGGCTTTTTTTTGGGTGCCTGGTTTGCGCGCAAGCACCAACGCAGAGTGTCTGTCGCGTCCCTCGCGGGATGTGTGGGTTGAAACGGGAGCAGGGGCTCCAAAGTTCGAATCCTGGTACCGGTCGCGCCCCCGTGGGCGCGTGGATCATGCGCCTTGCCGCACCACGGCCATGGCTGCACACCGCAGGAGCGGCTGGTGGCATTTCCGCCCGGTGATTCAGCGAGTTGTCGGGGGCTGGTCTTCAGAGCTGGCTTGTGGATTGCTGCCCTGCCGGACCACCGCCTCGCCGAAGGCCACCAACAAGGCCGGGTCGGCCGAATGCACCCAGGCGATGCTGCCGTTGCGCCGGCGCACGAGCATGCGGGGCGCGACGATGCCGCTCAGCCAGGGCCAGTGCACGATCTTGAAGGTGGCCACTTCGCGGATGTGCACCTTCTTGTCCCACAGCCACGATTGCAGCAGGGCGTCGCCCGTGAAGCGCGTGCGACTGAACACCATCCACCAGCCCACCCAGGCGATCAGCACCCCGGCCAGGCAGAAGGTGGCCAGGCTGGTGAAGGACCACTGCGCGCCGCGCAGCGCGGGCACCGACCATGCCGCGAACGCGCCAAGCGCCACGACGATGGTCACGGCCAGCCCGCGCACCGCCGGCGGGTAGGCGGCGCTTTCCAGCCAGGCGCCACCGGCACCGCCCGGTGCGTCCGTTGCATCCGCAGGGGGCACGTTCGGGGAGTTGCCCGTCATTGCGGCGTGCTGGCCGCGCCTTCGGCGGGTGCGGCGTCCGGTGCTGGCTCGGGCACCGGCATGGCGGGCTCGGCACCGGGTTCGGCGGCCGGGGCGGCGCTGCCCGCTGCGGGCTTTTCACCGGTGCCGAACGGGTCATCCATGTTGATGGTGGGCTCGGCGGACGAGTCGGCCGGCATCTCGAGCTGCACCTTGTCCAGGTCGACCACCTGCTCCTTGTCCAGGAAGACGGTCACCGTCTGCGGGAAGAAGATCACGATCGCCACCAGGATCAGCTGCATGATCACCCAGGGGATGGAGCCCAGGTAGATGTCGCTGGACTTGACCGGTCTGTCGATGCGTTTTTCCTTGAACAGTGTGTCCGAGATGCCGCGCAGGTAGAACAGTGCGAAGCCGAAGGGCGGGTGCATAAAGCTCGTCTGCATGTTCACGCACAGCAGCACGCCGAACCACACCAGGTCGATGCCCAGCTTGTGCGCCACGGGGCCCAGCAGCGGCAGGATGATGAAGGCGATCTCGAAGAAGTCGAGGAAGAACGCCAGGAAGAAGATGAAGATGTTCACCACGATCAGGAAGCCGATCTGGCCGCCTGGCAGGTCGCTCAGCAGGTGTTCGATCCAGATGGCGCCATCCACGCCCTGGAACACCAGCGAGAACACCCGCGAGCCGATCAGGATGAACACCACCATGGCCGTGAGCCGCATGGTGCCGTCCATCGCTTCCTTGATGAGCTGCCACGTGAGCCGCTTGTGGATGGCCGCCAGGATCAGCGAGCCCACCGCGCCCATGGCGCCGGCCTCGGTCGGCGTGGCGATGGCGTGGTCCATGAAGGGCAGGCCGCCCATGGAGCCCAGCACCGCGAAGATCAGGATGGCCGAGGGGATGATGCCGCGCAGGCACTTGCCCCACAGGGCCCAGCCGTGCAGCGTGCGCGCCGTCTTGGGCAGGCCGGGCACGTACTCGGGGCGGAAGCGGCCCAGCAGGAAGGTGTAGATGGCGAAGATCAGCACCTGCAGGATGGCGGGGCCCCAGGCGCCCTTGTACATGTCGCCCACCGAACGGCCGAGCTGGTCGGCCATGACGATCAGCACCAGCGAGGGCGGCACCAGCTGCGTGATGGTGCCCGAGGCCGCCAGCACGCCGGTGGAGTAGCGCATGTTGTAGCCGTAGCGCATCATCACCGGCAGCGAGATCATGGCCATGGCGATCACCTGGCCGGCCACGGTGCCGGTGATGGCCCCGAGGATGAAGCCCACGATGATGACCGAGTAGCCCAGCCCGCCGCGCACCGGGCCAAACAGCTGGCCCATGGAGTCGAGCATGTCCTCGGCCAAGCCGCATTTCTCGAGCACCGCGCCCATGAGCGTGAAGAACGGAATGGCCAGCAGCAGGTCGTTGGACAGGATGCCGAACATGTTGATCGGCAGGTTCGCCATGAAGTTGGCCGGGAACCAGCCCATCTCGATGGCGAAGAATCCGCTGAACAGGCCCAGGGCCGCGAGCGAAAACGCGACCGGGAACCCGATCAGCATGATCACGATCAGCCCCGCGAACATGATCGGGGCAAAGTTTTCCATGTGCATTCTGGTGTCGTCCTGAGAGAAGTCGGTGGGGCAGGGGCGGGCGGGTGCTTACTGCACCGGCTTCTCGTAGTGCGTGTTCATCTGGATGTCGCCGCGCAGGTAGGCCACGCGCTTGATGATCTCTGCCACGCCTTGCAGGAACATCGCGCCGAAGCCCAGGGGCATCAGCAGCGCGGCGGGCCAGCGGATCAGGCCGCCGATGTTGCCGGACATCTCGCCAGACACCAGCATGTGCCAGAAGAACGGCGCCGTCAGCCAGGTGAGCAGGCCCATCACCGGCAGCAGGAAGACGATCAGGCCGAACAGGTCCACCAGCACGGGCTTCTTGCCGCGCAGCCGGCCGTAGATGATGTCCACGCGCACGTGCTCGTTGAGCTTGAGCACCAGCGGCGCGCCCAGCATCACGGTGGTGGCGAAGAGGTACCACTGGATCTCGAGCCAGGCGTTGGAACTCATGTCCAGGCCGTAGCGGATGATCGCGTTGGTGGCGGAAATCAGAGCGGCGGCGAGCACGGCCCATCCGGCCACCTTGCTGAGCTTGGTGGAAATCCAGTCCATGCCCATGGCCAATTTGAGGAGTCCTGACACGGTTTGTCTCCTGGAGAACTTGGGGAATTATCGAAATACGGCGGCCCGGCCGCTGCGTGCGGACGCAGGGCCGGGAGTGGCGCTGATCGTACTCCCCGGCTGCTGAAAAAAGCCTGACGTTCGGGGGTGGGGTTTTCCCGTGCGGCGGGTGGGTTCCGCCTCTCGGATGGGCTTGGTGCGGTGGACGGCGTCCAAGACCTGTCTGTCGTCAAGCGTTGAACAGAACCTCGTTGCGGAACACTCGCGTTTTTGTGATATGCGGACGCTTTAGCCACGGCGTGCTCTTGCATGCCAGCAGCGCGCGTGCCTTGATAAGTACCGCGAAAAAGAACATCTGGAGTCGCCGCATGCAGGGCATGTCCCCAGGGTCAACCGTCCTGCTTACCAAGAAAAATCACCTTCAAGGTGACGTCTTCGAGAGGACCATCCGGCGTGCTGAAAAACTCGCTCGACTCGACGCACTCCAGGCTGGTGCCGTGGAATGGATCGCGGATCGAGAGGTACCTCTGTCCATACTCCTCGCGCACACCGTCCAGCATTACGACGTGGCCGATTTTGGACAGTATGCAGGGACCGGCCTCATCGATCATGTTGGCGATATTGTGCCAAGCAGCCGTGCGATCTTCTTCATACCCGCTTTCGTAGCTGAAGTCGTATTCCATGAGCGTGGGCTCGATCCCGGTACGCTGTTGCAACGACTCCACAAGGTTGGACATGGTTAGGCGCTCCCCGAGGTCGGGCGCCTCGTACCCATGCCCCACGTTGGGGGTCAGAAGACCGTTGTCCAAGAGCAGCATCAGTTCGCACGCGTGCGAACAATCCTTGAATCCGGGCTGCGGAACAAGGAATCGTCCGTTGGCCAGCGGATAAGCCTCGAAACTGCCGATCTCGAACGGCCGGACGGCCTGGCCGTGCACCATGAAGGCAGCATAGGCATGATCGGAGGTTGCCGCGAAGCCGCCGAAATGCTGTGTCACTGAATGAGACGGAGAGTCGCTGATGAAGCCCTGACGCAATTGACTCTCGTAATTGGAGATTTCCTGCAAAGATGGACGGGGGTAGCGGCGGTTGATCCCATCGGCGCAGCGCAATATCGGTTCGGCATAGAACTCCGGGGGAATGCCGGGCGAGGGCTGCCCAGACTTGGCGATGACGCCGATGACATTTCCATGTCGAGAAAACAGCGCGTAGTCGCTGGCGGGTCGAAGCACCTTGTGGGTCTGCGAACTGCGAACGGCATGGTGCTGGACCTTCTTCGGCGGCAACCGGGAGGAATTGCCCCGCGGAGCCATGCTCGTCCCGGAACTGGAAGACGCCCTTTGTGGAAAATCATGTGACGGAGTCGCCCGCGCGCTCGACGAAGCTGAAGTCTGTGCCCTGGGTGATGTGGCTGCTGACCATTCCGATGGCGATTGATTGCGAGAGCTAATGCTCCCGCCAGCGCTACAGCAAGAATTTCCCATGGCTTTTCCGAAAGAGGACAAAGACCGGGATGTTCTTGCAACGGCGATTCCTCCCATGGCTTGGATGTGAAGGGATTTTTCAGAAAACGAAAGTGATGATCTCCTCCTGAGAAAGATGGAGATCCCCTCGGCCCGCACCGTTAGGCTCAATCCAAGAGCTTGTCGCGCGCTGCGGCCTATGGCTTTTCTTGATGACCGGCGCCTTGGCACCACACATATCCCTGGGTCAACAGCCTACGCTTAGTGATACATCGTTTGTCAAGGCGCCAGGGCAGCATGGCGGCTCCGGCGTCTGGGCTCCGGCGTCAGGGCACGGGGGGCCGCGGCGGACGATCTTCGGTATGAGCGGGCGGCGTGATGGGGAGCTTGCGCGGCCACCAGTGCTCGATGCACTCGGCCGCGCGGTCCTTGCCCCCCAAGCCGAAGGCCAGCGCCAGGGCGAACACCGCGCCGCCCAGCACGATGAGGAAGCTCTGGCGCACGATGTCGCCGCCGATGCGCAGGTGGTCGAGCGCGATCAGCACGACGAAGGCCACGATCGCGTACTGGGCCAGCTTGCCCAGCAGCACGGTTTCCTTCAGGCCGCTGCGCCGGCCCTGCGCGGCCACCATCTCGCCGACGAAGCGGCCGAAGTACGCGCCCAGCGCGAGGATGATGAGCGCGATGAACAGGTTGGGCACGAACCACACCACGCGGCTGAGCAGCGCGGTCACGTAGCTCAGGCCCAGGCCGTTGAAGGCGATGAGCAGCGAGGCGAGGATGACCAGCCAATAGACCAGGATGCCGAAGATGCTGGTGGTGTCGCCCTGCACGCCGCCTTGCTTCAGAAAGCCGTCGAGCCCGGCGCGCTGCGTGAGCACCTGGAAGTTGATCGCGCGCAGCCCGCGGGTCACGGCGAAGCGCGCCGCCTTGGCCACCAGCCAGCCGGCTGCGACGACGAGCAGGGCGATGAGAAGCCGCGGCAGGAATGCGCTGACCTGCAGCAGCATGGCGCGGGCCGGTTCCAGATGAATGCTGAAATTTTCCATGGAGGGTGCTCTCAATTGATCGGGTGAACGTGGACGGTCGTTGGCGGGCCGGGTGACCGGCGCCTACGGTGCCGCAGGGGCGGGCGAGGGCGAGGCCGCGGCGCCGATGAGCGCCAGCAGCCCCTGCAGCGGCACCTGCGCCCAATCGACGCGGTTGCCGAGTTCGTAGCGCAGCTCGTACAGCGCCTTCTCGATCTCGAACAGCGCCACGATGGCGCCGTCCGGCACGGGGGCCACCTCCAGATGGGCGCCGGGGTGGGTGGCCGGGGCGCTGGCCTCGGCGGCATAGGCCTCGAGAAACGCGGCGCGCGTCTCGCGTTCCCATTGCTGGGCCGCTTCGTCCAGGCGCAGCATCTCCTCGGTGGACTGTGTCATCCGCTTGAGCGCGGCCCAGCGGGCGTAGTTGAACGAGCGCAGCATGCCCGCCACGTCGCGCAGGGGCGAGCTCTTGGCGCGGCGCTGCTCGAAGGTGCGGCCGGGTTCGCCCTCGAAGTCGATGATGACGAAGTCGTTGTCGGTCACCAGCACCTGGCCCAGGTGGTAGTCGCCGTGGTAGCGCGTCTTGTGGCCGGACGGGGTCACGCCGGTGCCCTGGCCGATGCGGTCCATGAGGGTGGCGCGCCGGGCCAGCAGGGCCTGGGCATCGGTGCGCGCGGCGGGGGGCAGGTCGGCCATGCGCTGCTCCAGCAGCGCCAGCGTGTCGGCTGCCTCGGCCAGGGCGCGCTCATGGAAGGCCTGAACGTCCTGCGCGGTGACCGGCTCCGGATCGAACGCCGGGTTGCCGGTGCGCAGCGCGAGCGCCCGGTGCAGGCCGGCGGTGCGGCGGCCGAGGGTTCGCACCAGCGCGAGGAAGCCTCCGTGCACGTCCGCCGTGGCGCCCGAAGCGATGCGCGTGTCTTCCAGAAACCGCTCCAGGTAGCCCAGGGTGTATTCCCAGCCGTCGCCCTGGTTGGACACGTAGGACTGCACCAGGGCCAGCGTCATGGTCGTACCGTCGCCCGCGACGTACTCGACCGCGCCGCCCACCGGCACGCAGTGCTCGAAGCGCGCGGCCTCGGTCAGGAAGCGGCCCACCTCCAGTTCGGGATTGACCCCGTTGCGCACGTGCCGGTAGCCCTTGAGGAACAGCTTTTCGCCCAGGGTGACCACGGTGTTGCTGCTCTGCGCGCCCGGGCGCCCCACAGTGAGGTCATCCAGTCCCTGCGCCATTCCGGCGAAGGCCACGGTGCTGCGAAAACGCAGCGTGCCGCCACGGTCGGTTCCCAGCTGCTCGTTGGCACCGATGGCCCGCACCACCGCGCGGCAGAAGGCCTCGTCGTGGAAGGCGTCGCCCATCACGCCCACGTTGGCCTGCTGGCGCACGCGCGCCACGCCGCCGGGCGAGAGCCGGCGCATGCGCTCTTCATCGCCTTCTTCCCAGGCCAGGGCCAGGGGAACGAAGTACGAGGCGGGCGGCGCGGACGGGGCCTCGACATTCAGGATCGGCAGCATCCATTCGTAGCCGCCATCGGTCTTCCACACGGTGTGGTCCTGGATGCGGGCGCGCTCGATGGCCGTGCCCTTGCCGGCGTACCAGCGCTGCAGTTCGATGTAGCGCGGCAGCGTGTCGGACTCGAATTGCACGCGCATGCGTTCGGCCATGCCGATGCGCCAGGGCATCACGTTTTCGCGGAAGAAGCTGGTCCAGCCGTCGAACAGCACCAGCACCGGGCGCTCCTGCAGGTCGAGCCCGTCCTGGTGCCAGGACGGCACCTGCGCCTCGGTGGAAAGGCGGAACCAGTAGAACCCGTAGGAGTGCAGCGTGAGCAGGTAGGGCAGGTCGCCGATGGGCGGGAAGGTGACCCGGCCCAGCATTTCCAGCGGCGCGCGCCCCTTGTAGGCCGACAGGTCCAGCTCCACCGGCTGGGCGGCGCGAGACAGGTTGAACACGGTCAGGATCACGTCGTCGCCGTGTTCGCTGATGTAGGCGAGGATCTTGCGGTTGCCCGGCTTCAGGAAGATGCGCCGGCCACGCCCGAAGGCCCGGCTGGTCTTGCGCACGGCCAGCATGCGGCGGGTCCAGTTGAGCAGCGAGCTCTGGTCGCTGGCCTGGGCCTCGACGTTCAGCGCCTCGTAGCCGTACACGGCATCCATGATGGGCTGCAGGTACAGCCGCTGCGGGTCTGCGCGCGAGAAGCCGGCGTTGCGGTCGGGGTTCCACTGCATCGGCGTGCGCACGCCGTTGCGGTCGCCCACGAACACGTTGTCGCCCATGCCGATCTCGTCGCCGTAGTAGATGATGGGCGAGCCGGGCATGGACAGCAGCATGCCGTTCATGAGCTTCACGCGGTCGATGTCGTTTTCCATCAGCGGCGCCAGGCGGCGGCGGATGCCGAGATTGATGCGCGCGCGCATGTCGGCGGCGTACATGGTGTACATGTAGTCGCGTTCCTTGCTGGTCACCATCTCCAGCGTCAACTCGTCGTGGTTGCGCAGGAAGATCGCCCACTGGCAGCCGTCGGGGATGTCGGGCGTCTGCTGCAGGATCTCGACGATGGGGTGGCGGTCTTCCTGGGCGATGGCCATGTACATGCGCGGCATCAGCGGGAAGTGGTAGGCCATGTGGCATTCGTCGCCATCGCCGAAATACTCGCGCACGTCCTCCGGCCACATGTTGGCCTCGGCCAGCAGGAAGCGGTTCTTGTATTCGGCATCGATCGCGGCGCGCAGCCGCTTGATCACCGCGTGCGTCTCGGGCAGGTTCTCGTTGCTGGTGCCGTCGCGCTCGATCAGGTAGGGGATCGCGTCCAGCCGGAAGCCGTCCACGCCCATGTCGAGCCAGAAGCGCATGGTCTTGAGCACCGCCTCCATCACCAGCGGGTTGTCGAAGTTCAGGTCCGGCTGGTGGCTGAAGAACCGGTGCCAGTAGTAGGCCTTGGCCACCGGGTCCCAGGCCCAGTTCGACGTCTCGGTGTCGGTGAAGATGATGCGCGTGCCTTGGTAGATCTGGTCGGTGTCGCTCCACACGTAGAAGTCGCGCTCGGGCGAGCCGGGCGGCGCGGTGCGCGCGCGCTGGAACCAGGGATGCTCGGCAGAGGTGTGGTTGATGACCAGCTCGGTGATCACGCGCAGGCCGCGCTGGTGGGCCGCGTCCAGCATTTCGCGGAAGTCGTCCAGCGTGCCGTACTGCGGGTGGACGTCTTCGTACTCGGAGATGTCGTAGCCGTCGTCACGCAGCGGCGATGGGTAGAACGGCATCAGCCATATCGTGTTGACCCCGAGGTCCTTCACGTAGTCGAGCTTGGCGGTCACGCCCTTGAAATCGCCCACCCCGTCGCCGTTGGTGTCGAAGAAGGCCTTGACGTTGAGCTGGTAGATGACCGCGTCCCGGTACCACTGGGGATCGTCGCTGGTGTCGATCTCCGTGTTCTCGGGGGTGACGGCCGGCTCCGGCTCGGGCAGGGGGTGGACCAAAGGTGCATTCATGGGCGGCTCTTCTTTTTATTCAAAATGGTCGAAGTCGTCGTGGCGGCCGACGCGCCGGCGCACGACGAACACGTGGGCGGGCGAGCGGTGAGGGTCCAGCAGCACGTAGTGCGCATCGCCCTGCCAGACGAATCGCTGCTGACTCAGCAGGTCGTGCATCTGCCAGTCAGTGGGCAGGGGTGCGGGCTTCGAGGCCGGCATGTCGGACGTGGAGGGGTCGGTGGCTGCGATGTCCGCCGCCGACAGCCGCAGCCAGCCCGACTGCGGGTGGTGCGGGTCCAGGTTGACCACGGTGACCACGATGTTCCGTCCGTCGGCGGAGTGCTTCATGTAAGCCAGCAGCTGGTCGTTGTCCACATGCAGGAAGCGCAGCCTGTGGTCCGCATGCAGGGCCGGGTTCTCGCGCCGGATCTGGTTCACGCGGGTGATGAAGGCGCGCAGGTTGCCGGGGCGCTCCAGGTCCCAGTGGCGCAGCTGATACTTTTCGGAGTCGAGGTATTCCTCGCTGCCCGGCCCGCGCGGCAGGTGGTCCAGCAGCTCGTAGGCCGGGCCGTAGATGCCGTAGTTGGCGGCCAGCGTGGCGGCCAGCACCAGCCGTGCCATGAAGACGGCCGGCTCGCCGCCCTGCAGGTGCTCGTGCAGGATGTCCGGCGTGTTGGGCCAGGCGTTGGGCCGGAAATACTCGCGGCCCGGTCCGGTGGACAGCTCGGTGAAGTACTCCGTCAGCTCGTGCTTGGTGTTGCGCCACGTGAAGTAGGTGTACGACTGGGTGAAGCCCCGCTTGGCCAGCCCGTGCATCACCTTGGGCCGCGTGAAGGCTTCGGCCAGGAAGATCGTGTCCGGGTGGTCGCGCTGAATCTCGGCGATCACCCATTCCCAGAACGGAAAGGCCTTGGTGTGCGGGTTGTCCACCCGGAAGATGCGCACGCCCTCGCCGATCCAGTGCTCGAACACGCTTTTGAGTTCGCTCCACAGGCCGCGCCAGTCGTCGCATTCGAAGTTGAAGGGATAGATGTCCTGGTACTTCTTGGGCGGGTTCTCGGCGTACTGCACCGTGCCGTCGGGGCGCCAGCGGAACCAGTCGGGGTGTTCCTTCACGTAGGGGTGGTCCGGTGCGCACTGAAAGGCGATGTCCAGCGCCACTTCCAGGCCCTGCTCCTTGGCGGCCACGACCAGACGGCGAAAGTCCTGCACGGTGCCCAGTTCGGGCAGGATGGCCTTGTGCCCACCCTCCTTCGCGCCGATGGCCCAAGGGCTGCCCACGTCGTCGGGCCCCGCGGCCAGGGCATTGTTCTTGCCCTTGCGCTGCTCCCGCCCGATGGGGTGGATGGGCGGGAAGTACAGCACGTCAAAGCCCATGGCCGAGATATCGGCCAGGCGCGCCTCGACGTCGCGGAACGTGCCGTGCACGCCCGCGGTGGGTGCGGCGGAGCGGGGGAACAGCTCGTACCAGGTGCTGTAACGGGCCCGCTCGCGGTCGGCCCGCAGCGGCAGGGCGTCGGGGTAGCGCACCTCGAAGCGGCGGTCAGGGTGGCGGCGCATCGCCGCGGCGGCGGCTTCGTCCAGCGCCAGGGCCTTGAGCATGTCTGCATCGCCCTCGGCCTGGGCGCCGCGTTCTAGGGCCTGGGCCCAATCGGTCAGGTCGCTGCGGTCCTGGGCGGCGCTGGCACGCTGGGCGGCCGCCAGGGCTTCCGCCGCGCCCACGCGCGCGGCGACGCGGATGTCCTGCGGATCGACGCGGCGTTCGAGTTCCCGGCGCCAGGATTCGAACGGGTCCACCCAGGCCGACACGGTGTAGCGGTACAGGCCCGGCTCGGGCGGCGTGAAGTCGGCCACCCATTCGTCGTTGCCGCTGGCCTCCATGGCCACTTCAGTGGCGTCTGCGGGGGCTGCAGTGGCGTTGCCATCCCGATCGCGCCACCACTGCAGCGCCACGCGCAAGACGTCTTGCCCGTCGGTGAAGCAGTGCGCGGTGATGCGGGCCGGCTCGCCGGCCACGCGCTTGGCGGCAAAGCGACCGCCGTCCACGCAGGGGAGCACGGCTTCGACCACGGCGCGCACGCGGCCGTCTGCGCCGCCGACCGGGGTCAACAGGGTGGGCGGGCTCGCTGGCGACGCCGGAGAGGCATTGGCCGCAGGGCGGAAAGAAGAGGGCAGGGTGTCAGGCTTTGGCATGGCGCGCAGGCTCCTGTCGGAAGATGAGGGTGGAGAGCGGCGGCAGCGTGAGGCACAGCGATTGTTCCCACTGGTGCGACCGCACAGGCGCGGCCTCCACGCCGCCCAGGTTGCCCCAGCCGGCGCCGCCGAACTCGCGCGCATCGCTGTTGAGCAACTCCTGCCAGTAGCCGGAGGACGGCACGCCCACCAGGTAATTGGTGCGCGGCACGGGCGTGAGGTTGCAGACCACCAGCACCGGGCCGGCGCCGTCTTCCCGCGCCGCCCGATGGCTGGGCTTGCGCAGGAAGGCGATCACGCTCTGCCCGGCGTCGTCGGCCTCCACCCATTGAAAACCCTCCGCCGAAAAGTCCACTTCATGCAGAGCGGGCTCGCTGCGATAGACGCGGTTGAGTTCGCGGATCAGGCGCTGCACGCCACCGTGCAACGGGCTGTCGCACACCCACCATTCGAGTTCGCCTTCATGTGTCCACTCGCGGCGCTGGCCGAACTCGCCGCCCATGAAGAGCAGCTTCTTGCCCGGGTGCGACCACATCAGGCCGAACAGCGCGCGCAGGTTGGCGAACTGCTGCCACTCGTCGCCGGGCATCTTGTTGATCAGCGAGCCCTTGCCGTACACCACTTCGTCGTGCGAGAGCGGCAGCACGAAGTTCTCGTTGAAGGCATACACCAGCGAGAACGTGAGCTTGTGGTGGTGGTATCGACGGTTGACCGGGTCTTCCTTCAGGTAGGCCAGCGTGTCGTGCATCCAGCCCATGTTCCACTTCATGCCGAAGCCCAGGCCGTTCATCTCCACGGGGCGCGAGACCATCGGCCAGGCGGTGGATTCCTCCGCGATGCTGACCGTGTCCGGGTGGTCGCGGTAGACCGCTCGGTTGAGCAGCCGCATGAACTCGATGGCTTCCAGGTTCTCGCGACCGCCGTGGCGGTTGGGTATCCACTCGCCGTCCTTGCGGGCGTAGTCCAGATAGAGCATGGACGCGACCGCATCCACGCGCAGCCCGTCCAGGTGGTACTTGTCGAGCCAGAACAGGCCGGAGGAGATGAGAAAGCTGCGCACCTCGTGCCGGCCGTAATTGAAGATGGCCGAGCTCCATTCGGGGTGGAAACCCTGGCGCGGGTCTGAATGCTCGTACAGGTGGGTGCCATCGAACTCCGCCAGCCCGTGGGCGTCCACCGGAAAGTGGGAGGGCACCCAGTCCAGCAGCACGCCGATGCCGCGCTGGTGCAGGTGGTCCACGAAGTACATGAAGTCCTGCGGGGTGCCGTAGCGCGAGGTGGGCGCGAAGTACCCGGTGGTCTGGTAGCCCCAGGAGCCATAGAACGGGTGTTCGGTGATGGGCATCAGTTCCACGTGCGTGAAGCCCAGGGATGTCACGTAGTCCGCCAGTTCATGGGCCAGTTCGCGGTAGTTCATGAACTGGCCGTTTCGGCGGCGCCAGGAGCCGGGGTGCATCTCGTAGATGGACATCGGTGCATCCAGCGCGTTGCGCGGCCCGCGCGATGCCATCCAGTCGCTGTCGCCCCATTCGTAGTCGAGCGACCAGATGCGCGATGCGGTGTTGGGAGGCAATTCGGCACACCCTGCGAAGGGGTCGGCCTTTTCGAGCACGCGGCCCCCGTTGTGCGACACGATGCGGTATTTGTAGGCTTGGCCGTGCGCGGCGTGGGGGGAGGCTCCCTCCCAGATGCCGCTGCCATCGGACCGGGCGTGGAGCACATCCGCATCGGGGTTCCAGCCATTCCAGTCGCCGATGACCGAGACCGATGCGGCGTTGGGTGCCCAGACGGAAAAGTCCGCACCGCCGCCCTCGCTGCGCAGGTGGCAGCCCATGGCCTGGTAGAGGCGTGAATGCGTTCCTTCGCGAAGGAGATAGGCGTCGTGGGCGGTCAGCAGGGCGGTGTGGGGCAAAGGCACGGGCTTGGATCCTTGGGGGAGTGGGCGCTCCGCGGCGCAGGGCGCGCCAGCGCAACCGGTTCACAAAACCCATTGGGGCACGTCCCGCGGGGTCGTCGCTGCGCGGGAGTGGCGCTTGGGTTTGTAGGACAGCGCCTATTCGGGGGGCATTGGGAACGCATGGCCCGATAGTGCCTTCCCTCGGCGCGCAGCGGCCGTGCCGCCCCTGCACGGCAGGGGTCAAACGAGCAGCGCCACGCCCTTGATCTGCGCGAAAACCGGCAGGCCCGGGGCCAGCCCCAGGGTGCGTGCCGAGCGCTGGGTGACGCGGGCGAGCAGGGGCGTGCCCTGGGCATCGAGCGCCACCATGGCCAGCCCCGGGCCGTCCTCGCGCAGCGCCACCACCCGCGCCGGCAGCACGTTCAGCACGCTGCTGCGCACCGGCGCGGCCAGCGCCACCGTCACATCGCGCGCCTGCACCCGAAAGCGCACGGCCGTGCCCGGCGGGTGGGGATGGGCGGTGGCCACCAGCAGCGCGCCGCCCCCGGGCAGGCGAACGTCCATGAGTTGGTCCGCCGCGTCGTAAACGTGGACCCTGCCCTCGGCCACGGTCGCCGCCGTGTCGCCCTGGGCGAGCGGCAGGTCCAGCCGCGCCAGGAGGGCCGGCGCGGGGCCGCTCGCCAGCACCCGACCGCCGCCAAGCAGCATCAGGTGCTGCGCCAGCCGGGCCACTTCGTCCTGCGCATGGCTCACGTACAGCACGGGAATGTCCAGTTCGCGCTGCAGGCGCTCCAGATAGGGCAGCACTTCGGCCTTGCGCTGCGCGTCCAGGGCGGCCAGGGGCTCGTCCATCAGGAGCACGCGGGGGCTGGCGGCCAGGGCCCGGGCCATTGCCACCCGTTGGCGTTCGCCGCCCGACAGGGTGCTTGGCTGGCGGGCCAGCAGGGGTTGCAGCCCGAGCAGTTCGACGGCCTGCTCCAGCGACACCTTCCTGCGCGCCGGGGGTGTGCGCCGCAGGCCGTACTCGAGGTTGCGGCGCACGTCCAGGTGCGCGAAAAGGCTCGATTCCTGGAACACATAGCCCAGCGCCCGCTGGTGGGTCGGGAGCCACAGGCGCTGTGCGTCGTCCTGCCACACCTGCCCATGAACGGCCACGCGCCCCTGTGCCCGCTCCAGGCCCGCCAGGGCCCGCAGGCAGGTCGTCTTGCCGCAGCCCGAGGGACCGTAGAGCGCCGTGACGCCCCGGCCGGGAAGGGACAGGTCCAGGTCCAGCGCGAAGCCGCCCGGGCGATGCAGCCTCAGGCGGGCCTCGATGGTGCCTTCGCCCGTGCAGGGCAACCGTCCCGCACCGGCCGTCATGCCGCGCCCCTGCCGGGCCGTGCGGGCTGCAGCCAGTGCAGCAACAGCAGCACCACGAACGAGAACACCACCATGCTCCCCGCCAGCCAGTGGGCCTGCAGGTATTCCATGGTCTCCACGTGGTCGTAGATCTGCACCGACACCACGCGCGTCACGCCGGGAATGTTGCCGCCCAGCATGAGCACCACCCCGAACTCTCCCACCGTGTGCGCGAAGCTCAGCACCCCCGCCGTGAGAAAGCCCGACCGCGCGAGCGGCATCCCCACGGTGAAGAAGCGGTCCCACGGGCCCGCGCCCAGCGTGGCGGCGGCTTCCATCGGCCGCGCACCCACCGCCTCGAATGCCCGTTGCAGCGGCTGCACCGCGAACGGCAGCGAGTACACGACCGATCCCACCAGCAGACCGGCGAAGGTGAAGGGCAGGGTGGCCAGGCCCATCGACTGCATCGCGCGGCCCACCGGGCCGTTGGGTCCCAGCGTGAGCAGCAGGTAGAAACCGATCACCGTGGGGGGCAGCACCAGTGGCAGCGCCACCACCGCCGAGACCGGGCCGCGCCAGCGCGACGGCGTGTGCGCCAGCCACCAGGCCAGTGGCGTGCACAGCACCAGCAGCGTGAGCGTGGTGAGCGCGGCCAGCCGCAGCGTGAGGCCGATGGCGGCCAGGTCCTGCGCAGAAAAAGGCATCGGCAGCGTGTCGGTCCGGCAGGGTCTGGCGGGGGCGTGCGGGGACTCAGAGCCCGTAGCCGTAGGCCCGGATCACCTCGCGCGCCGCGTCGCTGCGCAGGAATTTCATCAGGGCAATGGCGGCGGGCTGGTCCTTGCCCGTGGCGAGCAGGACGGCATCCTGCCGGATGGGGTCGTGCAGCGCCTCTGGCACCTGCCAGGCCGAGCCCTTGGCGATCTTGCCGCCTTCCATGACCTGCGACAGCGCCACGAAGCCCAGCTGCGCATTGCCCGTGGCCACGAACTGGTAGGTCTGCGCAATGTTCTCGCCCGTCACGAAGCGCGGCTGAAGGCGCTCGCCCAGGCCGAGCTTTTCCAGCGTCTGCACGGCCGCCAGGCCATAGGGCGCGAGCTTGGGGTTGGCGACGGCCAGATAGGTGAAATCGCCCGTCTTGAGCACCTGGCCCTGGTCGTCCACGTAGCCCTCGCGCGGGCTCCACAGCACCAGCCGTCCCACGGCATAGGTGAAGCGCGATCCCTGCACGGCCTGGCCCTCCTGCTCCAGCCGCGCGGGCGTGGTGTCGTCGGCGGACAGCAGCACCTGGAACGGTGCGCCGTTCTTGATCTGCGCATAGAACTTGCCGGTTGCCCCGAACGACAGCACGGCCTTGTGGCCGGTGGCCTGCTCGAACGCCGCGGCGATCTTCTGCATCGGCGCCGTGAAATTGGCCGCGACGGCGACGGGCACCTCCCCCGCATGGGCGTGGGCCAAGCCCGCCAGGGCCATGCCGGCAGCGGCCAGCAGTCGGATAAGGGGGGAGGCAAATCGCATGGCGCTATTCCTTGGATGAATAGCGGTCGAGTATAGCGACGGGTTTTCCGGGCGGCCCTGGACAGCGCGGCATGATGCGCCCATGACAAAGCGGCTTTCCCTCTCCGATGCGCTGGGCCAGGGCATGGCGGACCGGCGCATCGACATCCTGCGCCAGATCGGCGTGGGCGGATCGATCTCGCAGGCCGCGCGGGCCGTGGGCGTGAGCTACAAGGCCGCCTGGCAAGCAGTGGATGCGCTCACCAACCTGGCGGGCGTGCCCCTGGTGGCGCGCGCCGTGGGCGGCACCGGTGGCGGCGGCGCGCAGTTGACCCCGGCGGGGCTCGAATTGCTGAATGCGGCCGATGCGCTGGAGGAGGCCCGCCGCGAAGTGCTCGGTCGGCTGGCGCACGGCCCGGGCGGCGTGCCGGCACTGGCCCGGCTGGCGTTGCGCACCAGCCTGCGCAACCAGTGGCCCTGCACCGTGCGGGCGCTGGAGCCGATGGGGCCCTTGGTGCGCGTGCATCTGCAGGGCGAGGCGGCGCCCGGCCTGGCGCTGCGCGCGCGCATCACGCGCGAGAGCGCCGAGCTGCTGGCGCTGCGTCCGGGCCTGCCCGTGCTCGCGCTGTGCAAGGCCGCGGCCGTGCGCGTTCAGGCCGGTTTGCCGGCATCGGCTGCCGACAACGCCTGGCCGGCCAGGGCATCGCGCGTGTCGCGCGGGCCGGCGGGCGACGAGGTCTCGGCCACGCTCGATGCCGGGGTGCACATGGTGGGGTTCGCGCCCCCGTCGAGCGGCCTGCGGGCCCGTGCTCGTGTGGCGATGGCGGTGGACGAGTCGGCCGTGGTGCTGGCCGTCACGGGGTGACCGGATTTCGACTGGGCCCGGGTCACGGAGCGGTCTTGTCCAGGCTGCGCCGAAGCGCCTCGATGTCCTTCGGCTGCAATGGCATGAACTCACGCACCGTGGGGGCTTCTGGTGGGGGGTGGGCGAGTTCGTTTTCGCAGCGATCCAGGTTGCCCCGGATGGCCGCCCGCGTTGCCGCCGAAAGGGTGTAGCGCTCCCGCTCCACGGCCCGGAAGTATTCGGCCAGGGTGAGGTGGGCGCATTGGGTGAGCAAGGGGATCTGTGCGCTGGCTTGATCCAGGCTGAACGCGCTGCAGGGGGGCGGGGAAAGATACAACTGGAACAGCCGCAAATGGGCATCGGGACTGGTGCGGACCACGCGCTGCATGACGGACTCCACCGTGCGCGCGTCGAAGCCGGGAACCTTGTCGCAGTAGGCGTCCATGCTGCGACGCAACTCCAGGCCGATGCGCGCGCCGTGCATGGCTTTCAGATGCCACTCGTAGGCTTGGTCGAAGGGCGGAATGCCTGCCAGGTAATTGCCGTAAGCCCACTGCGCAGGGTTGTCGCCGCTTTCGGCGCGGCGTTGCAACTCCATCAGGCAAAAGCCGTGATACGAGTATTCATCCTGCTGGTCGCAGGTGACGGCGCTATCGATCCACCACCACGCGGTCCAGGCGCCGACCAGCAAGGAAAGGACCAGAGCGATTCGGGTGCCTGCCCCCCATTTTTTCCACCGGCGAATCATCGGCGCTTCCCCATTTTCTGCATCAAGGCCCCTTTCAGCAGATCGCCGGTATCGCGCGGAGAGGTCGGGGCCGTTGCAATGGGTTGTCCATCGGGCCCCCAGGTTCGCCATACGCCTAGACGCAACAGGTCGGGCATGGGGAGCATCGCCAATACGCCCGGGAGCTTCTCGAAGGCCCCTTGCCCCACCGCAGAACCGCCCAGCGGGTAATTCCAGGTGGTTGTCGTGGGCGCCGTGACATGCGTTCGCAACACTTGGGCCAATTCACTTGCGATGCCATCGGACGTGGCTCCCGCATTGCATGCGTCGATCAAAACCGGCTCTCCGTGCCAGAGGCCGCTGCGCCGGATCGTGTCGGCCACTTCCATGCCATGGATCATTCCCTGAATGCTTTTTGCTGTGGCATGGGCAAATACATACAAATAACCCGCAACACCCTTTTCCCTGAGTCCGGATTGATAGAGCACCTTATCCCCGGGCTGGATCAGGATGATCTTCTTCCTGATCGGGTCGATGGTCGCGATTTTTCGGACCCTCTTTTGCGAAGCATCGAGGCCTTCGAAGACCTGTTTGATCATTCCCTTTCCTGGTCCATATTGCATTCGCCCGTTGACCACGGGTTCTGCGGGCTCGCTCCGCAGCCATTGTTTCCATGCCATTGAAATTCGATTCGTGATGCCGTGACATGGCGAACCGCACGGGTCTTTGAATGCCACGCTCACGATTCACCTCCCTTTTTTTCTGCCCGTCTTCGCAGGCCGCGGGATGATAGCGGCATGCGCAATGGGGATGGCGGCCGGGGATCGCTGGCCCGCGCCCACGGCTTCATCGGGTGCTCACTCGCCTCCGAAGCGCGGTCGGAATTCCTCGCAGAACGCCGCGTTCCCGCTGATCGAGAGCGTCACCGTATGCCGCGGTGCCGCGGGTGTGCCGGGTGTGGAAACGAGGCGCCGGGTGGCCTCGTCGAAAACCAGGGACTGCACGGTGGAGACCTCCCGCACGGCCTGCAGGTCGTAGTCCCAGGCGGCGCCGTCCTCGATGGCGCCGTTCTGGTTCGGGAAGGTGGCGTGGGCCCAGCCCAGCACCTGTGCGATCTCCGCGTGCAGGGCCTGCAAGTGCTCTTCGGTCACGCTGGCCATGGCATCCCAGGTGCCGGTGCCTTCGTCGTCCTCGCTGTAGTCGAATTCCAGGTAGCGCAGGGTCATGGGGCTTCAGGTTCTTGAAAGGAAGGCGCCGGGGGTGGCGCAGCAGGGGATATTTTCGGGCAGGTTCGGACGCGCTTTGCCACAGAATGTGCAGCGCCCACGCACGTGGGCGGCTCCCTCGATCACTCTTCGCCCCTGTGAACCCCGCCATGCCTGACTCGACGACACTTTCTGCCACTTTGCTGTGCGACGGCCTGCGCTTTGCCCATGTGCAGGGCCCGGCCGTATTCGACGGCTTCACCGCCCATGCCGCGCCGGGCGCGACGCTGGTGCGGGGCGATGAGGGCTCGGGCAAGACCACGCTGCTGCGCCTGCTGGCCGGAGAGCTGCAACCCCAGGGCGGCACCGTCTGGCGGAGCGGGCGAGCGTGCAGCGACCGGGCCGCGAAGGAGGCAGGCGCGGTGTTCTGGGCCGACCCGCGCGCGACGGCGCTCGATAGCACCAGCCCAGCGGCATGGTTCGGTGCGCTGGCCAGCCACCATCCGGCGTGGGACGCTTCGGCGCTGCAGGGGCATGTGGCGGGGTTCGGGCTGGAGAGCCACCTGCCCAAGGCGATGGAGCAGCTGTCCACCGGCACGCGGCGCAAGGCGCTTTTGGCGGCCGCTTTCGCGTGCGGGGCGCCGCTGGTGCTGGTGGACGAGCCGGTGGCCGGCCTGGACCGCCCGTCGGTGCAGTACCTGCAGCAGGTGCTGGCGCAGCGGGCGGCGCAGGGCGGGCCGGGCACCGTGCTGGTGGCGCACTACGATGCGCTCGCGGGCGTGCCTTGGAACGCGGTCATCGATTTGTCCTGAGGGTGCCCGGCAACGCCGTGCACCGCCCGCCGCCGCGCGGGCTCGCAGCCGGCGCCTTCCCGGCCTACACTGCGATCCTTCTGCGCACTTTTCCTGCTTGTTTCTTTCCCTTCCGTTGCCATTCAGGAGCCTGGTATGGACGCCCTTCTTTTCGCACCCGTGGCCGTGGCGATCGCGCTCACGCCCGGCCCCAACAATTTCTGCGGCCTGAACAACGGCATCCGGGCCGGCGTGGGCACGGCGCTGGTGGCCACCATCGGGCGTGCGGCGGCGTTCGCCATCTTTTTGACGGTGTCCGCCGTGGGCCTGGGCGCGATGCTGCTGGCTTCCGAGGCGGCCTTCACGGTCGTGAAATGGGTGGGGGCGTGCTACCTGTTCTGGCTGGGCTGGAAGGCCTGGCGCAGCCAGGAGTTCGGCGGGCTGGAACTGGTGGAGGGCAGCGAGGCCACGCCCTCGGCAACTGCGGTGCCGATCCGCTCTCTGATCCTGCAGGAGTTCCTGCTGGGCATCACCAATCCCAAGGCGATCATCCTGTTCGCCGCGGTGTTTCCCCAGTTCATCGACCCCGCCCAGCCCGCGGCGCACCAGTTCCTGGTGCTGGGTTCGGTGTACCTGATGGCCGAGTTCGTCTCCACCGCCGTGTACGCCACGGGCGGGCGGCAGATTCGCCGGGTGATCCGGTCGCAGCGCGGCGTGGTGCGGCTGAACAAGGCGACGGGCGGATTCTTCATGGGCGCCGGCGGGCTGCTGCTCGCGGCCAACCGCTGACTTTGTGATTCGGCGGGCCGGCGGCGTTTGCTGCCGGGTCGCTTCGCCTCGGCTTTCGTGGCGCTCGGGCGCTACATCGCCTTGAAGCGGTGGGCGTAGAGCCGGCTCACTGCCAGGGTTTCGGGCCGCTCGCGCAGGCGCAGGTGCAACCGTCCTGATTCGTCGCGCATAGCTGAGGCGATGGCGCTGGCGCGCACCAGGGTGCCGCGGTGCACCTGCCAGAAAGTGTTCGCGTCGAGCTGGGCGGCCAGTTCCTTGAGGGGCGTGCGGATCAGGTACTCCTGCGTGGCGGTCAGCACGCGCACGTACTTGTCGGCCGCCTCGAACACCACGACGTCCGCCACCGGCACCAAGTGGATCTGCGCGCCGCTGCTGGCCTGGATGACGGTGAGCGGGGCGGGGTGCGCCGCCGCACCGGCCATGCCCGGCGCAGCGGCCCCGGGCAGCGCCACCAGTGCGCGCAGGCGGGCCAGCGTGGCCTCGAAGTCCAGCGCGGCGGGCGCGGCCTGCCGTGCGAGGGTGGCCTGCAGCTTCTGGACGGCCTTGCGCAGCCGCTCGGGCTGCACGGGCTTGAGCAGGTAGTCCACGGCCTGGGCCTCGAAGGCCTGCACGGCGTACTGGTCGTAGGCGGTCACGAACACCAGCGCGGGAAAGGGCGTGTCGGCCGGCCAGGCGTCGGCCAGCTCGGCGGCCGCCTCCAGGCCGCTCTGGCCCGGCATGCGGATGTCGAACAGGAGCACGTCGGGCCGCAGGTCCAGCGCCTGCTGCACGGCCGCGAGCCCGTCGCCCACGGTGGCGGCGATCTGAAGGTCCGGCCAGGCCCGGGCCAGCTCCTGGCGCAGGGCAGCGGCCAGCAGCGGTTCGTCTTCGGCGATCAGGGCGCGGGGCGCGCGGGAGGGCGGCAGGTTCATGGCAGCGGGGGATTCAAGGGAAATACGGCCCTGGCGCATGTTCCACTAGGGCGTTGTGCTATCAAATTAATAGTGCCTTGCTCGCCGTACAGCGTGTGCAGCCGCTCGCGCACCTGCTGCAGCCCGAAGCTCTGGCGCGCCGGGCCGGGTGGCCCGGGCGGTGCGGTGCCGCCCGCGGCCAGCCCGGCGCCCGAATCCTGCACCAGCAGTTCCAGCAGGCCGTCGGGCAATGGCCGGGCGGCGATGTGGATGCTGCCGCCTTCCACCTTCGGCTCCAGGCCGTGGCGGATGGCGTTTTCCACCAGCGGCTGCAGCAGCAGCGGCGGCACGGGCACGCGGGCGAGCGCTTCGGGCAGGTCGAGCGTGTAGGCCAGGCGCGGGCCCATGCGCACCGACATCAGCTCCAGGTAGTCGCGCAGCCGGGCGAATTCGTCGGCCAGCGGGTGCAGCGTGGCCCGCGAGGCGCCGAGTGTGGCGCGCAGGTAGTCGATCAGGTGGTCCAGCATGGCCTGGGCGCGGGGCGGGTCGGCGGCGATCAGCACGCGCAGGTTGGACAGGGTGTTGAACATCATGTGCGGCTCCAGCTGCGCCTCCAGCAGTTTGAGGCGCGCCTCGGCGGCGTCGCGTTCGACCTCGGCGATCTTGCCTTCCAGAAAGCGCGATTTTCCCTGGGCGTAGAAGAAGAACGACAGCGCCAGGCACGCCAACACCGTCGTCACCATGGCCGAACTGGGGCCGCCTGCCGACGCCAGGGTCAGGCCGGGGTGCATGCTCTCGCGGTAGGCATCGCCCAGGGCCGAGCCGAACTGAAAGCCGATGGAGCCGCCCACCGCGACCAGCGCCCAGCCGCGCCAGCCCAGGGGCCACGGGATGGGGCTATGGCGTGAGAGCCACAGGCGGCCGATGTCGATCAGCAGCCAGCTCGGCAGGCCGATGGCCAGGGAGTACACGAGCTGCACGTCCCACGGTCCCCGGCCGTAGGCGAGCTGGATGCCGGCGATGGCGGCGCAGAACGCGGCGATCACCAGCCCGTGGCGAATGGATTGGCGAAGGCTGAAGTGCTGCATGGCGGCGCTGGAGAAAGGAAAAGCTTCTGGTGGGCCGATTGTGGGGGCACTCCTGGCGGCGGCCGTGCGCCCGGTCAGCGCCGCTGCAGGGCCTGGCGCAGGGCGGCGCGCTCGCGCTCCAGCAGGCGGGCGTGCAGCCGCCCGCCCGGCAGCGCCAGCCACACCGCCGCGCCATGGATCGCCAGGCCCAGGCCCCAGCCCAGCGCGGGAAACACCGCCCAGTGGCGCCCCTGGTAGGCGGCGAGGGCGGCCAGCGCCAGGTTGACGCACAGGTACACGCAGGCGTGCAGCAGCCAGCCCATCTTGGCACCGGCCCGCTTGCGGGCCAGGCGGTCCAGGTCGTCCTGGGGGGCGAGATCGTCGGGGGTGTGGAAAGCGGGCATGGCAGCTCCTTGGGGATCGGGGTGGTCGTGGAGGGAATGGCCGCACTGTGCGCCCGGCCGCCCGGTCCGGCCAGCGCCATGCGACGAACCGCCCGCCGCGCGGCGCGAACCGCTGCGCCGGGCGACAGATTTACCTTTCTTCGCACAGCAGCCAGACAATCGGTACGCAGAGCCCCTACGATTCGGCGTGCCCCCCGTGCTGCCCCGCCGGCCGCCCGGGACGGACCTTTTCCGCGACACGCCACGCCAGCCATTTCCATGAATCCACACCCACACGACGCGCCCGTTCCCAACCCGCCGCCTTCCGCCCACCGGCCGCCCTCGCGGCGGTCGCGCTGGCTCGGCACGCTGCTGATGCTGGCCGTGGTGGTCCTGCTGGGCGGCGGCGCCTGGTATCTGGTGCAGCGCAGCACCGCCCCGGCGGGAGCGATGCGGGGCGCGGGCGGTCCCGGGGGGCCGGGCGCGCCGGGCGGGCCCGGTTTCGGCGGCGGCGGGCGGGCCATGGTCACGGTGGGCGAGGCCACGGCACGGCAGGCGTCGCTGCCGGTGGTCATCGACGCGCTAGGGACGGTCACGCCGGTCACCACGGTCACCCTGCGCCCGCAGGTGTCGGGCGTGCTCACCCAGGTGCTGTTCACCGAAGGGCAGATGGTCAAGAAGGGCCAGGTGCTGGCGCAGATCGACCCGCGCCCCTACGAGCAGGCCCTGATGCAGGCGCAGGGCACGCGCCAGCGCGACGAGGCGCAGCTCGACAATGCCCGCATCACCCTGGAGCGCTACCGCACGCTGCTGTCGCAGGACTCGATCGCGCGCCAGGATGTGGACACGCAGGCCGCGCTGGTCAAGCAGCTGCAGGGCACGGTGATGACCGACCTCGCCCAGGAGAAGACCGCGCGCCTGAACCTCGACTACACCCGCGTCACCTCGCCCGCCACGGGCCGCATCGGCCTGCGCACGGTGGACGCCGGCAACTACGTGAGTGCCGGCGAGGCCACGGGCATCGCCACCATCACGCAGATGGCGCCGATCGATGTGCAGTTCTCGGTGCCCCAGGACCGCGTGACCGACGTGCAGGCGTCGCAGCAGGGCGCGCAGCCGCTGGCCGTGACGGCGTTCGACCGCACCCGCACCACCGAGGTGGGCAAGGGGCAGTTTTCCACGCTGGACAATCTGGTGGACACCACCACGGGCACGGTCAAGGCCAAGGCCCGGTTCGAGAACGCCAACGGTGCGCTGTTTCCCAACCAGTTCGTGAACGTGCAGCTCCTGCTGCGCGAGGTGCCGGCCGTGGTGGTGCCGGTGACGGCGGTGCGCACGGGCGCCAATGGCGACTTCGTCTATGTCATCAACGAAGACCGCACGGTGTCGCTGCGCAAGGTCAAGCGTGGCCAGGCGACGGTGGGGCTGATGGCCGTCACCGAGGGCCTGAAGGCCGGCGAGCGCGTGGTGACCGAAGGCGGCGACCGTTTGAAGGACGGTGCCACCGTGCAGCTGCAGGGCGCGCGCGGCCCGGCCTCCGCAGCCAGCGGCGCCGCCGGTGCCCAGCCGCGCCGCGCACGGGCCTCGGGCCCGCGCGGGGAGGGCGAGGCCCGGGGCTTCGGCCCCCGTGGCGAGGGCCGTGGACCGGAGGGCGAGCGCCGCCAGCGCCCGCCGCAGGAGGGCGCCCAGCCCGGGGCCTCCGCCCCGCAGACCCCTTGACGACCGTCCGGCCCCACCCATGAGTCCGTCGCGTCCGTTCATCGAAAGACCCGTCGCCACTGCGCTGCTGATGGTGGCCATCGTGCTGGCCGGCCTGGTCGGCTTCAAGCTGCTGCCCCTGTCGGCGCTGCCGGAGGTGGACTACCCCACCATCCAGGTGCAGACCCTCTACCCCGGGGCCAGCCCCGAGGTCATGAGCCGCACCGTGAGTGCGCCGCTGGAGCGCCAGTTCGGGCAGATGCCGGGGCTGGCGCGCATGTCGTCCACCAGCGCCTCGGGCGTGTCCATCGTCACGCTGCAGTTCGGCCTGGGGCTGGCGCTCGACGTGGCCGAGCAGGAGGTGCAGGCCGCCATCAACGCCGGATCGTCGCTGCTGCCCACCGACCTGCCCGCGCCGCCGGTGTATGCCAAGGTGAACCCGGCCGATGCGCCGGTGCTCACGCTGGCCGTCAGCTCCGACACACTGCCGCTCACCGAAGTGCAGAACCTCGTGAACACGCGCCTGGCGCAGAAGATGAGCCAGGTGCCCGGCGTGGGCCTGGTCAGCCTGGCCGGCGGGCAGCGGCCGGCCGTGCGCATCCAGGCCGACACCAAGGCGCTGGCCTCGTACGGCATCGGGCTCGACACCTTGCGCACGGCCATCACCTCGGCCAACGCCAACAGCGCCAAGGGCAGCTTCGACGGGCCGCAGCGCTCCTACAGCATCAACGCCAACGACCAACTGGTGACGGTGGCCGACTACAAGAACCTCATCGTCACCTGGAAGAACGGCGCGCCCGTGCGCATGACCGACGTGGCCCGCGTGGTGGACAGCGCCGAGAACAACCGCCTGGGCGCCTGGGCCAACGAGACCCCGGCCATCATCCTGAACGTGCAGCGCCAGCCGGGCGCCAACGTGATCGCCACGGTGGACAACATCAAGAAGCAGCTGCCCGAGCTGCAGGCCGGGCTGCCCGCCTCGCTGAAGGTGGAGGTGCTGTCGGACCGCACCACCGGCATCCGCGCATCGGTGCACCACGTGGAGATGGAACTGGTGCTGGCCGTGCTGATGGTGGTGCTGGTGATCTTCTTTTTCCTGCACAGCCTGCGCGCCACGGTGATCGCCAGCCTGGCGGTACCGATCTCGCTCATCGGCACCTGCGGTGTGATGTACCTGCTGGGCTACAGCCTGAACAACCTGAGCCTGATGGCGCTCACCATCGCCACCGGGTTCGTGGTGGACGACGCCATCGTGATGATCGAGAACATCGCCCGCTACATCGAGGAGGGCGAGCCGCCGTTCCAGGCCGCGCTCAAGGGCGCCACGCAGATCGGCTTCACCATCATCTCGCTCACGGTGTCCCTGATCGCGGTGCTGATTCCGCTGCTGTTCATGAGCGATGTGGTGGGGCGGCTGTTCCGCGAGTTCGCGGTGACCCTGGCGCTCACCATCCTGATCTCGGCCGTGGTGTCGCTCACTCTCGTGCCCATGATGTCGGCGCGCTGGCTGAAACCCGAGCCGCCGCACGGCGAGCGGCGCGGCTTTGGCGGCGCGGTGCAGCGCGGCTTCGACCGCGTGATCGCGCGCTATGACATCTGGCTGCAGTGGGTGCTGCGCCGCCAAGGCGCCACGCTGGTGGTGGCGCTGCTCACGATGGCGCTCACGGCGCTGCTGTACGTGGTGATTCCCAAGGGGCTCTTTCCCACGCAGGACACGGGCCAGTTGCAGGCGCGCGTGGAGGCCTCGCAGGACGTGTCGTACGCCCGCATGAGCGAGTTGCAGCAGGCCGCGGCCCGCGCCATCCTGGCCGACCCGGACGTGCAGTCGCTCAGCTCCTTCATCGGGGTGGACGCGGCCAACAACACCATGCTGAACGCCGGGCGCATGCTGATCAACCTGAAGGCCGACCGCGACGGGCAGGAGGCCGTCATGCAGCGCCTGCGCGACCGCGTGCGCGCCGTGGCCGGCGTGACGCTGTACCTGCAGCCCACGCAGGACCTGACCATCGACGCCGAGACCGGGCCCACCGAGTACCGCCTGTCGATCGGCGGGGTGGATTCGGCGCAGGTCAACGAATGGACGAACAAGCTGGTGGATCGCCTGCGCACGGTGCCCCAGGTGCGCAACGCCACGTCGGATGCGGGCGCGCAGGGCCTGTCGGCCTACGTGGACATCGACCGCAACACGGCCTCGCGCCTGTCGGTCACGGCCAGTTCGGTGGACGACACGCTCTACAGCGCGTTCGGCCAACGCATCGTCTCCACCATCTTCACCGAGACCAACCAGTACCGCGTGATCCTGGAGGCGCAGCAGGAGCATCTGGACAGTCCCGAGGCGCTGGGCACCCTGCAACTGCGCACGGGCGGCGGCACGCCCACGCCGCTGTCCGCCGTGGCCACCATCCGCGAGCAGCTCGCGCCGCTGCAGGTCACCCGCGTGGCGCAGTACCCGGCCGCCACGCTGGGCTTCGACCGGGCCGAGGGCGTGTCGCTGGGCAACGCGGTCGATGCCATCCGCGCGGCGGCGCAGGAGATCGGCGTGCCGGCGGGGCTGTCGATGCAGTTCCTCGGGGCAGCGGGCGCCTATGAAAAATCGCTGTCCAGCCAACTCTGGCTGATTCTCGCGGCCATGGTGTGCGTGTACATCGTGCTGGGCGTGCTGTATGAGAGCTACATCCACCCGCTGACCATCCTGTCCACGCTGCCCTCGGCCGGCGTGGGGGCCTTGCTGATGCTCATGGTGACGGGCAACGACCTGGGAGTGATCGGCATCATCGGCATCATCCTGCTGATCGGCATCGTCAAGAAGAACGCGATCATGATGATCGACTTCGCCATCGACGCCGAGCGCCAGCAGGGCATGGCCCCGCAAGAGGCCATCCACCAGGCGGCGCTGCTGCGCTTTCGCCCGATCCTGATGACCACGCTGGCCGCGCTGTTCGCCGCGTTGCCGCTCATGCTGGGCTGGGGCGATGGGGCCGAGCTGCGCCGGCCTCTGGGCCTGGCCATCTTCGGCGGCCTGGTGCTGAGCCAGATGCTCACGTTGTTCACCACGCCGGTGATCTACCTGGCTTTCGACCGGCTGGGCCGCCGCTGGACGGGCCGGGGCACGGCCGCCGCGCCCGCGCAGTCCGGCGCGGCACCCTCCGGGCCCACGCCATGAACCTGTCGCGCCCCTTCGTCGAGCGCCCGGTCGCCACCGTGCTGCTGACCATCGGCATGGCGCTGGCGGGCATCGCCGCGTTCTTCGTGCTGCCGGTGGCGCCACTGCCGCAGGTGGATTACCCGGCCATCTCGGTGTCGGCCAGCCTAGCGGGCGCCAGCCCCGAGACCATGGCCACCAGCGTGGCCACGCCGCTGGAGCGCCGGCTGGGCGTGATCGCGGGCGTGAACGAGATGACATCCAGCAGCTCGACCGGCTCGGCCCGCGTGAGCCTGCAGTTCGACCTGAGCCGCAACATCGACAGCGCCGCGCGCGAGGTGCAGGCGGCCATCAACGCATCGCGCGTGGACCTGCCGGCCACGCTGCGCAGCAACCCCACCTACCGCAAGCGCAATCCGGCGGATGCGCCCGTCATCATCCTCACGCTGACCTCCAAGACGCGCACGCCGGGCGAGATCTACGACGCGGTCTCCAACGTGGTGAGTCAGCGCATCTCGCAGGTGGCGGGCGTGGGCGAGGTCGAGATCGGCGGTGGCTCGCTGCCCGCGGTGCGCGTGGAACTGCTGCCGTTCGCGCTCAACCGCTACGGCATCAGCACCGAAGACGTGCGCGCAGCCATCCAGGCCTCCAACGCCAACCGACCCAAGGGCGCCATCGAAGGCGACGGCAAGCGCCTGCAGATCTACACGCCTTCGCCCTCGCGCAAGGCGTCCGACTACGCCTCGCTGGTGATCGCCTGGCGCAACAACGCCCCAGTGCGCCTGGGCGACGTGGCGCGCGTGGTCAATGGCGTGGAGAACACGCGCACGCTGGGCCTGTTCAACGGCGACCCGGCCATCATCGTACTCATCACGCGCCAGCCGGGCGCCAACATCATCGACACGGTGGACGGCGTGCGTGCGCTGCTGCCCGACCTGCAGGCGCAGCTGCCGCAGGACATCCAGGTATCGGTGGCGTCGGACAGCACCAATTCCATCCGCTCGTCGCTGCGCGAGATCGAGTTCACGCTCATGGTCTCCATCGCGCTGGTGGTGCTGGTGGTGGGCCTGTTCCTGCGCAAGGCGCGCGCCACGGTCATTCCGGCGGTGGCCACGGTGGTGTCGCTGCTGGGCACCTTCGGCATCATGTATTTTCTGGGCTTCAGCCTGAACAACCTCAGCCTGATGGCCCTCACGGTGGCCACCGGCTTCGTGGTGGACGATGCCATCGTGGTGCTGGAGAACACCAGCCGCCACATCGAGGCCGGCATGGACCGCATGGCCGCGGCGCTGCTGGGCGCGCGCGAGGTGGGCTTCACGGTGCTGTCGATCAGCCTGTCGCTGGTGGCGGTGTTCATCCCGCTGCTGTTCATGGACGGGCAGGTGGGGCGCCTCTTCCGCGAATTCGCGGTCACGCTGTCGGTGGCGGTGGCGATCTCGCTGGTGATCTCGCTCACCACCACGCCGATGATGTGCGCGTGGCTGCTGCGCTCGGAAGACCCCGCCCAGGCCAAGCCCTCCGGCCGCTTCGCGCGCTGGGCCGAGCGGGGCTACGACGGCATGCTGCGCGGCTACGCCCACAGCCTGGACTGGGCGCTGGCGAGCAAGGCGCTGGTCATGCTGGTGCTGCTGGCGGTGATCGGGCTCAACGTGTACCTGTTCACCAAGATTCCCAAGGGCTACTTTCCGCAGCAGGACAACGGCCAGCTCAACGGCGGGCTGCGGGCCGACCAGAGCATCTCCTCCGACGCCCTGGCGCGCAAGCTGCGCCAGGCGGTGGGCATCATCCGCAACGATCCGGCGGTGGACACGGTGGTGGGCTTTTCCGGTGGTGGGCGGGCGGGCGGGGGCTTTCTGTTCGTGAACCTGAAGCCCGTGGGCGAACGCGCCGACAGCAGCAACGCCGTGATCGGGCGCCTGCGGCCGCAGCTGGCGCAGATCACCGGCCTGCAGGTGTTCCTGAGCCCGGTGCAGGACCTGCGCATGGGCGGGCGCTCCAGCAATTCGACCTACCAGTACACCCTCAAGAGCGACAACCTGGCCGACATGCGGCTGTGGGCCACGCGCCTGGCCGAGCGCCTGAAGCAGGAAGAACTGCTGACCGACGTGGACACCGACCAGGCCGACAACGGCGTGGAGACCTATGTGGAGGTGGACCGCGCCAGCGCCTCGCGCCTGGGCGTGAGCGCCTCGGCCATCGACAGCGCGCTCTACAACGCCTTCGGCCAGCGCTCGGTGGCGACCATCTACGGCGAGCTGAACCAGTACTCGGTCATCATGGAGTGGGCGCCGGAATACACCAAGGGCCCGCCGGCGCTGGCCGACATCTTCGTGGCGTCCAACCCGACCGGGGCCACCGGCACGGCCGCCAATCCGGGCCAGCGCGGTGCCTCCACGGGGCAGGTGCTGAGCAACACGGCATCGACCATGGTCCCGCTGAGTGCCATCGCCAAGGTGGTGGAGCGGGCCTCGCCCACCTCCATCAACCACCAGGACGGCGAACTGGCCACGACGATCTCGTTCAACCTGGACGGGAACACATCGCTGAGCCAGGCGAGACAGGTCATCGAGCAGGCAGAGGCCGACATCGCCATGCCCACCAACGTGCGCGGCAGCTTCCAGGGCACGGCCCTCGGGTTCCAGCAATCGCAGTCGCAGCAGTTCTTCCTGATCCTGGCGGCCATCGTAGTGATCTACATTGTGCTGGGCGTGCTGTACGAAAGCCTGATCCATCCCATCACCGTGCTGACCACCTTGCCTTCGGCCGGCGTGGGGGCGGTGCTGGCGCTGCTGCTGTTCAACATGCAGTTCACCATCATTGCGCTCATCGGCGTGTTCTTGCTGATCGGCATCGTGAAGAAGAACGCCATCCTCATCATCGACTTCGCGCTGGAGGCCGAGCGCGCCCGGGGCCTGTCGGCGCTGGAGGCGGTGCGCGAGGCCTGCATGCTGCGCTTTCGTCCCATCCTGATGACCACGCTGGCGGCCGCGCTGGGCGCCTTGCCGCTGGCCATCGGCTTCGGGCAGGGCTCCGAGTTGCGCCAGCCGCTGGGCGTGGCCATCATCGGCGGCCTGATCGCCAGCCAGCTGCTGACCTTGCTCACCACCCCGGTGGTCTACGTGCTGCTGGACAAGCTGCGCCGGCGCTCCGCCAACGAACACCAACTGAGCCGCGCGGCCCCGCCTGCGGGTGCCGCTGCGTCTCCACTGCAACAACCATGACATCCGCTTTTCCCTCCCTTGCCTGGGCACCCCGCGCCGTGCGCGTGGCCTGCCTGGGCGCGCTGCTGCCCCTGGCCGCCTGCTCCGTGGCGCCCGTGTACCAGCGTCCCGAACTGCCCCTGCCCACCGCCTTCAAGGAAGCGGGGGCGGTGTGGCAGCCCGCCGCGCCCGCCGATGCGATCGACCGCGGCGACTGGTGGACGCTGTTCCAGGACGACGACCTGAACCGCCTCGCCTCGCAGGTGCAACTGTCCAACCAGAACATCGCTGCCGCCGTGGCGGCCTACGCCCAGGCGCAGGCGCTGGTGCGCGAGCAGCGCGCCGGCCTGTTGCCCTCGGTCAGCCTGTCGGGCAGCGGCTCGCGCGCGGGCGGCGAAGGCTCCACCCGCCGCGGTACCACCACCCAGGCGGCACTGGGTGCGGACTGGGCACCCGATCTGTGGGGGCGCCTGGGCGGTGCAGTGGACAACGCCAGCGCCAATGCCCAGGCCAGCGAAGCCGATCTGGCTTCTGCCCGGCTGTCTGCCGTGGGCTCGCTGGTGTCGGCCTATTTCCAGCTGCGCGAAGCCGATGCCGAAATCGACCTGCTGCAGGCCACCGTGCAGGGCTACGAGCGCAGCCTGCAGATCGCCCAGAACCGCTACGCCGCTGGCGTGGTGGCCAACTCCGACGTGCTGCAGGCCCGCACCCAGCTGGCCAACGCGCGCGCGGATCTCGCCACCATGCAGCAAAACCGCGCCCGCTACGAACACGCCATCGCCGTGTTGACGGGGGTGGCACCGGCCTCGTTCACGCTGCCGCCCGCGCCCTGGAACATGCGGGCCCCCGAGGTGCCCGCAGGCATTCCGTCGACCCTGCTGCAGCGCCGCCCCGACATCGCTGCGGCCGAACGTGCGGTGGCCGCGGCCAATGCGCAGATCGGCGTGCAGCGCTCGGCCTATTACCCCAGCCTGAGCCTCACGGCCTCGCTGGGCCGCAGCGGCACCAGCGTGGGCGATCTGTTCAGCGCCTCCGGCGCGCTGTGGTCGCTGGGGCTGTCGGTGGCGCAGACGGTGTTCGACGGCGGCGCCATCGCCGCCCGGGTGGAAGGGGCCGAGGCCGCCCGCGACGCCCGCGCGGCCACCTACCGCCAGACGGTGCTGACTGCCTTCCAAGACGTGGAGGACCAGCTCACCGTGCTGCGCACGCTGCAGGCGCAGGAGCCTTTGCGCCAGGAAGCCGTGTCGGCCGCCAACCTCACCGAGCAGCAACTGCTGAACCGCTACCGCGAGGGCCAGGTGAGCTACACCGAGGTGGTGACGGCCCAGGTCACCGCGCTGTCGGCACGGCGCGCGCTGCTGCAGCTGCAGGTGAACCGACAGCTGGCGGCCGCCACGCTGGTGCAGGCGCTGGGTGGGGGATGGCAGGCGCGGTGGGAAGGCGGGGCAGGGGCGCAGTGAGCGTCTGGTGAAGCGGTTGGAAACCAGCGGTGGCCAGGAGGGTGCTACCGTGCCCCCGGTGCACCCCCGGTCCTGGCGCAGGCAATGACGCGATGCCCGCATCGGCGTATTCAGTCGGCGCAATGAAATCAGCGTAATACTTGCTTCATGGATTGGTGTTAAACCGAGTCACCCCAGCTGCCGTCCCTTTTCGCCCCAGACAATGACGCTCACCGAACTCAAGTACATCGTCGCCCTTGCGCAGGAAAAGCGTTTCAGCCGCGCAGCCCACCTTTGCAATGTCTCCCAGCCCTCGCTGTCGATGGCCATCAAGAAGCTGGAAGAGGAACTGGAACTCAAGCTGTTCGAGCGCACGGCGGGGCAGGTGTCGGTCACGCCGGTGGGCGAGGAGATCGTCTACGAAGCCCGTCGTATCCTCGAGCATGCGGCCGCCATCCAGAAAATCGCCCAGCGCGGCAAGGACCCGCTGGCCGGCACGATCAAGATCGGCGTGTCCTATACCGTCGGTCCGTATCTGCTGCCCGAGCTGGTGCACCACTCCAAGGCCCGCACGCCGCAGATGGAGCTCATTCTCAAGGGCAGCTTCACGGAGCGGCTGATCGAAATGCTGGGCACTGGGGAGATCGATTGCGCCATCATGGCCGAGCCCTTTCGCTCCACCGGCCTGGCCAAGGCGGCCCTGTACGACGAACCCCTGATCGCCGCGGTGCCTGCCTCGCACATCCTGGCCCAGCGTGAAAGCGTCTCCACGACCGAGTTGCAGGGCGAGACCCTGCTGCTGCTGGAGGCCGACGAGGGTTTGCGGGAACATCTGGAGGCTTTGAGCCCCGAGGCCGCGCCAGCGCTGGGCGACGCAGAAGGGGTGAGCCACACCTTCGAAGGCTACTCGCTGGAAACCATCAAGCACATGGTCTCGCGGGGCATGGGCATCACCCTCGTGCCGCGGCTGTCGGTGCCGCAGGACCAGATGCATTCGGGCTACAAACGGCGCAAGGACGACGAGCATCCCGCCGAAAAACGCCGCCGCAACGACGACAGCCAGATCCGCTACCTGCCCATCCAGCAGGAGACCGGTCAGCCGCCACCCGTGCGCCGGATCGTGCTGGCCTGGCGCAGGAGCTTTCCACGCTACGAGGTCATCGCCGCCCTGCGCAATGCGATCTACGCGTGCGAGTTGCCCGGCGTCACGCCCATCCTGAGGTAAGCCGCTGCAGGCCTGGGATCAAGGGGCTCGTTCGCCGGCCACCAGCGGCGGGTAGGTGCCCGTCCCGTCGGGCCAGGCGGTGAGCACCTCGTACCCCTCGGGCGTGACCGCCACCATGTGCTCCCACTGGGCGGACAGGGATCGGTCCTTCGTCACCACGGTCCACCCGTCGGACAGTTGCCGGGTCTCCCTCTGGCCGGCGTTGAGCATCGGCTCGATGGTGAACACCATGCCAGGCTCCAGCCGCAGCCCCTCTCCGCACCGGCCGTAGTGCAGCACTTGCAGGTCTTCGTGATAGACCTGACCGATGCCGTGTCCGCAGTATTCGCGCACCACGCTGAAATGCTCGCGGTGGGCGACCGACTGGATGGAATGGCCGATATCGCCCAGCGTCGCTCCGGGCCGGACTTGCTGGATGCCTGCCCGCAGGGCTTCGTAGGTCGTGTCCACCAGGCGCCGCGCCAAGGTGCTGGGGGCACCGACGAAATACATGCGGCTGGTGTCGCCGAACCAGCCATCCTTGATGACGGCGACATCGATGTTAATGATGTCGCCCCGCTTCAGGATCTTGTCCGCCGAGGGAATGCCATGGCAAACCACCTGGTTGACGGAGGTCAGGATGGTCTTGGGGTACCCCTGGTAGCCCACATTGGCTGGAATGGCGCCCTGGACATTCACGATGTGGTCATGGCAGATGCGGTCGAGCGCTTCAGTGCTTACGCCGGGCACGACGTGGGGTGCCACCATGCTGAGGACCTCCGCGGCCAGTTGCCCGGCCTGCCGGGCCATCGCGATCTGCTCGGCCGACTTGATGCGAATGTCGCTGGCCATCAGTGCTGCCCGGGCGAGGAGGGGGCGGGCTTGCCCGAGGAGGCCGTGGCAGCCACCGAGATGTCCAGTCCCCCGGCGAGCTCGGCGCGGATCAGCAGCTGGCAGATTTCCCGGTGGTTCAACTCCGGATACAGCTCGGTGAGCATGCCGACGCGCATCCAGTGCTCGGCCTGCGCATTGATCGATCGGCTGAGTGCGTTGCCTGCCACGCGCAGGTTTTCATGCATCAGATCCGAAATTTTGACGATTCCCATCAGTCACCTCTATGCGAAAAGTATGTGAAGTATATATGTTTCATATGGTATTTGACCGCTTCTCACTGGTTGGAACCGTTGACGGGGGAAACCAAGCAACCTCCATTGGCCTTTAAGCTGCCGTTCTTTCCAAGCGCCAACGGGTGTTTACCGCGCAATTCGGTTCGCATTCGCTGAAATGAGAACGCGCGACCCGGTTAGGCTCGGAGCCCGCGCCGGGGGCGCGTTGCCGTGCGACGGGCTGCTGTCTTACTGCCTTATTGGGTAAAGGCTTGTATGCAAGGTCCGTTTAAACCGCCCACTCTCTCGATTTCCTGAATGGGACATCAAGAAAGCCTATCTATTGCGCTTCGACTATTGTCCTGAATGAACCAATATGTAATATTGGCAATGAAATTTTGCTTATCACTGGTCAAGGCGCGAGCATCGGTTCGATCGTAAGGAAACACTTCCATGGGTTTTAGGGATTTATGGGACACGTTACGTGCCCGCCGGCGCATGCGCTTTGAAAATACGGATGCGTTTCCAATGAGCGAAGAGTTGCACGAGCTCGAGCCCTCCACGCATTCACCCCAATCGGAGCTGGGGGTGGCCTTGATGCTGCGACGGCGGATGGACCGCCCTCGCACGCGGATGGTGCCGGTCCTGCTGTGCTTGCTGTATCTGGCTTGCGTGCTGGTTTACTTTGCCTTGGGCGTGGTGGGTTTTTCCACGGTGCTGATGGTCGCGGCCCTCATCGCATTGCTGGTGGTCGCTTTCATGGGCCTTTTCTATTTGGGTGTGCACGAGCATTTCGCCGACCGCCAAATGCGGTTGCCCATCGTGATCGGCTCGGCGGGCGCATTGCTTCTGGTTTTTTATCTGGAGCCCGTCACGCAGATTGCCTTGGCGCCGTTTTTGTTCGTGGTCATGGCCTATGGCCTGTTCACCCTGTCGCGCAACATGGCACTGGCGGTGTGCGTCGGTATCCTCGCGGTCTACGGCGCGATCAGCGGTCTGCACTATGCCCAGAACGAAAATACCGCCTTGCTGCGCCTGGAAGTGCTGCATATCGTGTCCCTGGCACTGGCATTACCCGCCTATGTGCTGTTGATGGGGCGTGTGCGCATGTTGCACCGGTTGCTGCAAAAGAAAAGCAGCGAAGTGCGCTCCATTACCGAAAGCGCGCGCCGCGACGCTCTGGCGGGATGCCTGAACCGACGGTCTGTCCTGGCCGCCCTCGAAGAGCAAAAGCAGTTGGCGGACGAAAGCGGCATTCCGCTTTGCATGGCCGTGGTGGATCTGGATCACTTCAAGCGGATCAACGACGAAATGGGCCACCTGGAAGGGGACGAAGTGCTTCGCACCTTTGCCAAGCTGGGGCAGGGCGCTGTGCGGGCCGACGATTACTTCGGCCGGTACGGTGGCGAAGAATTCCTGGTGATCTTTCCTGCGACGCCCTTGCTGCCCGCGCTGAACACCTGCGAGCGCATCCGCGTGCAGGTGGAGTCGCACGCTTGGGAAAACCCCCGTCTGCGGGGCCGGGTGACGGTGTCGATCGGTGTCACCCAGTACGTGCTGGGCGAAACCGCCCTCGAGTTCTTCGCCCGCGCCGATGCTGCGATGTACATGGCCAAGCAAGGCGGGCGAAACCAGGTGGTGGTGCAGGAACCCGTGGGGGCCGGCAGTGCGGCGAACGACGAAGAGGTGCAGGTGCCATCGCACGGCTACTTCTAGGAGAGCCTTTCCGCGGCCCTCTATCTGAGCCACAAAAAAATCATCGGATTCTTTGAATTTCCATCGATTTCTAGGATGCTTCGTCGATGATCCCTGAACTCAAGACCCTCATCGCGGTCTGCAAGTACGGAACCTTCGCCTCAGCGGGGGAGCAGATCGGACTGACCCAGTCGGCCGTCAGCAGCCAGATCAAGCGGCTCGAAGACGCGTTGGGATTTCCCCTGTTCGATAGGACCGGCCGCTCTGCAACGCTGAACGCGGCCGGACAAACGACTGTCGAGCGTGCGGAGGTCATCTGCGCGCTCTTTTCAAAGCTCGGTGATCCCTCCGATGAAAGCGCTACGCAGGGGGTTCTGCGCATCGGCTCCATTGCCTCGGCGCAGCCGACGCTCGTGGCACGTGCGCTGGAGGGCCTGAGGCGCTTGTTTCCGCTGGTCCGCGTGCACGTCTCGCCCGGTGTTTCCATGCGTTTGATGGATGATCTCGATGCGGGAAAAATCGATGCGGCGGTGATGATCCGCCCTCCCTTCGGCATGCCCTCCGACATGGCGTGGCAAGCGCTGGTCCACGAGCCCTTCGTGCTGGTCGGTCCGAAGGAGGGGACGGCCCGCAAGGATTGGCGCACCCTGATCCAGGAGCGGCCATTTCTTCGCTATGATCGGGTCTCGTTCGGTGGCCGCATGGTCGAAGGTTTCCTGCGGCGCCAGGGCTTGGCGGTCAATGAGGCCATCGAACTGGATGAGATTCCCGGACTCATTCATCTCGCATCGAAAGGGGTGGGCGTTGCGGTGGTTCCGCTGGTGGAAGCCCATCTGCCGTTGCCCGATGGCGTGCGTGTGATCTCGCTGCAAGAACACACCTTCTATCGGGAGATCGGGTTGCTCCAGCGTCGGGCCCAGACCGGTTCGCCGGTCGTGGCCCACTTCTCGCGGAGCCTGGCAGAGGCTTCGCAGATCGGCCGCGTGAAGGCGCCGGCCGGGACCAAGGCGCACGTCCAGGCCTCCCGTCGCCCTAAAACGCCATAGCGTGAATGCCGCGGTGGCGCGGCATCCGTTGAGCCTCAGCCGAACTGGTGGTAAACCTTTGCGATGACTTTCCAATCGCCCCCGATCTTGATGAGCGTGAGATAGTCGTTGTGGTCGGCACCGATGGCATCCTTTTCCATGTCGACCCCGATCACGGCCGTGGTGGGCGTGATGGCCAGAACGTCCAGCCGGGCCGCGATCTCCGGGGCTTTTCCGTTCTTCTGCACGAAGTCGAACAGGTTGGCCACCGGGCCTCCGAGCAGTTCACCATGGGTGAAGCCGTACATCACCGCGTCTTGGTGGAAAGCCTGGGCAATCGCCTCGATGCTGCCGATCCGCAGGCCATCGACGTATTTCTGTGCGACCGCCACCACGGTGTGATAGTCGCTGGTCGGAACCGATTTGCTGTTTTGTGTCATAGGGTGCTCACGCATTCAGCGTGCCTCGTACTCTTCCATGGGTTTGTCGTTGGGGTCGGCCCAGGCGGCTCGGGTCATTTCGGTCGCTGGCAGCCCGACAGTTGCGTTCTGCGGCGGGATCGGTTTCATGAACCATTTGTCATAGAGGCGCGCCACTTCCCCGCTCCTGGCGAGTGACACGATGCTCTGATCGACCACCTGCTTGAATGCCGGATCCCCCTTGGGCAACATGATGGCGATGGGTTCGGTGCTCAGGACCTGGTCCAGCAGCTTGTATTGCCCGGGGGTTTTGCTCTTGGAGATCAGCGTTGCAAGAATCTGCCCGTCCGCCGCGAAACCGTCGGCGCGACCAGTCTCCAGCAGCAGGAATCCTTCGCTGTTGTCCTTGGCCAGGAGTTCCGAGGCGTCGCTCTTGAGCTTTCGCAGCACCTGAACCGAGGTGCTGCCCGAGGTGGCCGCGATCGTCTTGCCGGCCAACTGTGCCGTCGACTGGATGGTGGAGCCCGACCTGACCGCGATGCGAACCCCTTCCACATAGAGCGTTGGGGCAAATGCCACGTCTTTTTGGCGTGCGAGGTTGTTCGTCGTGGTGCCGCATTCAAGGTCCACCGTGCCGTTTTGAACGAGCGCAATGCGGTTCTGTGGTGTCACCAGCTGGTACTTCACCTCCAGCCGGTCGAGTTGCGCGGCCTTCTTGACGTCGGCAATGACGCGTTCGCAGATCTCCACATGGAAGCCGGTGTATTTGCCCGGCCCCGTCGTGAACGACATGGCGCCGGATGCATCGCGAACGCCCATCGTGACCGTCGCCGACTCCCTGATCTTTTTCAAGGTATCGGTTTGCGCAGAGGCCGAAGCTGCAAGCGCCATGAGCACCGCGGCCATGCCAGCGCGGGTGGTGAGGAAAGGGTTCATCGCGTTCTCACTTGGCGAAGAGCGAACCCAGGTCTGCGAAGGCCTTCATCTCGATGGCATTGCCCGAGGGGTCCAGGAAGAACATGGTCGCCTGCTCGCCAGGTTCGCCTTTGAAGCGGATGTACGGCTCGATGACGAATTTTGTTTGTACGGCAGCCAGCTTGTCTGCCAGGGCCTGCCATGTGTCCATGGGCAAGATGGCACCGAAATGCCGAACGGGTACGTCATGCCCGTCGACGGCGCTGCTCGCCCTGTGGCCGCATTCTTCGGGGGCCAGGTGGGCGACGATCTGATGGCCGTAGAAGTCGAAATCGACCCACTCCGGAGCGCTTCGGCCTTCAGGACAGCCCAGAAGCTGCCCGTAGAAAGCGCGGGCTTACGCGATGTCGCGGACGGGAAAAGCAAGATGGAAAGGAATGCGTGCAGGGGTGTTTGTCATGGCGTCGTCGTGGTGTGGAAATTCGACATGACCCAGACTTTAGAAAACAACACGCATAACCGAAAACGATATATCTTCTTGCTGACCACCAATTGAATTGATGCTCGCGCCGAGGTGAAACGGCCTTCGTGCGATCGTCCCCCGGAACCGGCCGCCGCTGTTGCGGCGCGCCGATAATCCCGGCTGTCATTTCAAGGAGCGCCAGTGGACGTCGTATTGTTGGTCAAGGCCGCCATCATGGGGGTGGTCGAGGGCCTGACCGAGTTTCTTCCCATCTCTTCCACCGGGCATCTGATCCTGGCGGGTTCATTGCTCGGGTTCGACGATGCCAAGGCCAAGGTCTTCGACATCGCCATCCAGACCGGGGCGATCTTCGCGGTGATTCTGGTCTATTGGCAGAAGATCCGGGCCACTGTGGTGGCGCTGCCCACGCAGCGGCAGGCGCGGCGCTTCGCACTCAACGTGATCATCGGATTCCTGCCCGCCGTGGTGCTGGCGCTGATCTTCGGCAAGCTCATCAAGGAGCACCTGTTCACGCCCGTGGTGGTGGCCAGCACGTTCATCCTGGGCGGCTTCGTCATCCTGTGGGCCGAGCGCCGTTCGCCCCGCGCGGTGCGCGTTCACGAGGTGGACGACATGACGCCGCTCGATGCCCTCAAGGTGGGGCTGGCGCAGTGTCTGGCGATGGTGCCGGGCACGAGCCGCAGCGGCGCCACCATCATCGGCGGCATGCTGCTGGGGCTGTCTCGCAAGGCCGCCACCGACTTCTCGTTTTTCCTGGCCATCCCGACGCTGATCGGTGCGGGGGTCTACAGCCTGTACAAGGAGCGGCACCTGCTGACGGTGGGCGACGTGCCCCTGTTCGCGGTCGGGCTGGTGTTCTCGTTCATCAGCGCGTGGCTCTGCGTGCGCTGGCTGCTGCGCTACATCAGCACGCACAGCTTCGTGCCGTTCGCGTACTACCGCATCGGCTTCGGCATCGTGGTGCTGGTGACTGCCTGGACCGGGTGGGTGACCTGGGCGGATTGACGGGGCGCCGGCCACTCGCGCCAGTGGCGGCCTGCCAGCCCATCCGCTGAGGCATTGGTAACAGAAAGTGATAAGCTGCCCCGTGCAAGCCGGAATGCCGGGGGATGGCGGCGGCAGGCTGCCGCAGTGCCCCTTTTAGCCCCGGTTGCCCACGCCGCCAACGACAACAGTCAAAGGTTCCCGCCGTATGACGCCAAACGAGCTGCCGGGATTTCGCACGCTGCCCGCGTCGAGGGCGGCCGCCGAGTTTTCAGCCGAAGAGATGCTGGGGTTGCTCACTCGCAGCGTGGGCGCCACCGTGGCGGCGGTGAACCGGCAGCAGCGCGTCGTGTACGTGAACGACGAATACGCCCGCTGGTTCGGCGCGCCCGCCTCGGAGCTGGTCGGCAAGACGCTGCTGGAACTGTACGGCGATTACAACCATTCGCGCTTCATGCCGTTCGTGGAGCGGGTGTTGCGCGGCGAGCGGCTGAACTACCAGCGCCTGGTGCACAACCCCGAAGGCTTCGAGGAATGGCGCACCATCTGCCTTGCGCCCTGGCGCAACGCCCAGGGCGAGATCGACGGATTCGTCACCACGGCCCTGGATGTGCATGAACTGCAGGTGACCATGAACGCCTTGCGCGCGGCCAACCAGCGGTTGTCTTCGCACATGGACAACAGCCCCCTGGCCGTGCTGGAGATGGACCACGAATTGCGGCTGCTGCACTGCTCGCGCCGCGCCATCCAGCTGATGGGCTGGGAAGATGTGGTGCAGGTCGAGGCGCGGTCGCTGCTGGCGCTGCCGGGCACGGCGGCCATGGACGAGAACCTCACCCAGGCCCTGGCCAGCCTGCAATCGGGCCGCGAATCCCAGAACCGCGTGGAAACCTGCTTCCTGCGCGGCGACGGCACCGAGATGCACTGCGAGTGGTTCAACTCCGCGCTCACCGACGCCGAAGGCCGGGTGACCTCGATCATGTCGCTGGTGCAGGACGTTTCTTCCAAGATCGAGATCTCGCGCCAGCAGCAGTACCTGGCCAATCACGACTCGCTCACCGGCCTGTACAACCGATCGGCCTTCCACCGCCGTTGCGAACGGTCGCTGGAGGCCGCGCGCCACCAGGCCGGCACGGTGGCGCTGCTGTTCATCGACCTGGACGGCTTCAAGAAGATCAACGACGAGCAGGGCCACAAGGTGGGCGACGAGGTGCTGCGGCTCGTGGCCAAGCGCCTGGGCAACGTGGTGCGGGCGCAGGACACCGTGGCCCGGCTGGGAGGCGACGAGTTCCTGGTGATGCTGGACACCGACGTGGACCATGGCGCCCCCAACAGCCTGGGCCATCGCATCATCGATGCGCTGGGCCAGCCGATGCGGGTGGAGGGGCGCGACGTGCGCGTGGGCGCCAGCATCGGCGTGGCGACGTATCCGCCCATCGAGGGCGATATCGAGGTGCTCATGGTTCGGGCGGACCAGGCCATGTATGCCGCCAAACGCGCGGGCTCGGGCTGCGTGCGCTACGCCGAGCCGCCTGCCGAGCGGCCTTGACCGGGCCGGCGGCCTGGCCGGCATGCCGCCCGCCCTTGCGTGCGAGTGGCATGCGCGGCTTCATGCGCCGGGTCAGTCTTTCGGAGGCGGCGGCAGCGCGATGCTCTGCGCGTAATGGAAGAAGTTCGTCGGGTCGTACTGCAGCTTGACCTGCTGCAGCTTGGCGTACGTGGGGGCATCCCAGTAGGCGTCGGCGAAGTTCTCCAGCGTGGCGTCGGGGTAGTTCTGGTACACGGCACCGCACAGCCACGGCTTGACCAGTTCCATCAGGCCCGCCAGCCACAGCTCCATGTGGGCGCGCTCTTCTTCGTCGCGCCAGAACACGTCCACCACCAGGTCGCAGTCCATGTGGCGATGGATGAAGGCGCTGTCGGCCGCGGGGTAGCGGTTGATTGCGCCGCCATAGGGCTCCAGGTACGCGAGCGACCAGGTGTTGGGCGAGGTGCTGAAATAGTCCACCAGCTGCTGCCACTGCGCCTGGGTGACCGGCTGCGCGATGTACGCGCTGGCCTTGGATTCGCAGATGTGGGGGGGCAGGTTGTCGGGCAACGTGTAGGGCTCGTCCTCCAGGTAGCTGTTCATGTCCGGGTAGGTGCCCGTCTTGTCCACCAGCAGCTTCGCGCTCGGCACGGCCAGCAGGGAGGCGATGGCGTGCATGCCGTCCTCGCGCGAACCGCAGAACATGCCCTGCACCATGTACACGGGCTTGCCGTTCAGGTAGCCCAGATTCATCATGTAGCCGAGCGTGTCGGGCGCGCCCACCTTCATGTAGCTGGTCTGGAACAGCTCCAGCACCTGCGCGGCGTGCGCCGCATCCCAGCTGATGGACCAGGCCCACACCTGGTCGAGCGGCACCATGCGGTAGGTCACCTGCAGCACCACGCCGAAGTTGCCCCCCGTGCCGCCGCGCAGCGCCCAGAAGAGGTCCGGGTTCTCCGTTTTGCTGGCCGTCACGGTGGTGCCGTCGGCCAGCATCACGCGCATCGAATCCACCAGGTCGCTCTGGATGCCGAAGGCGCGCGAGGTGTAGCCGTAGCCGCCCCCCTGCACGAAGCCCCCCACGCACACGTTGCCGCAGGCGCCGGTGGGAACGTGCCAGCCGGTGTTGTTCATCGCGGCATTGAACTGTTCGAATTGGGTGCCGGGCAGCACATGCACGAGCGCCTGGGCGCGATCCAGCACCACGCCGCTCATCAGGCTGAGGTCGATCACCATGCCGCTGTTGACCGAGTAGCCGGCGGTGCTGTGGCCGCCCGAGCGCACGGCCACCCAGGCGTTGAAGGTGCGGGCGTAGGCCAGGCACAGCGCCACGTCGGTCTCGCAAGCGCAGTACACGATGACCCACGGGTAGGATTGGAAGGCCGGGTTGGACTCCTGGCGGTCGTTTTCGTATCTCGGATCGCCGGGCACGATGATGCGCCCGAGCAGGCCGTCTTCCAGCGCGGCCAGCGCCTGCCATGGCGTGGGATCGTCTGCGGGCTGGTTGGCGGCCAGTGCGTTCAGGTGGGCGACGCGGGCGTCCTTGGCAATGCGGGCGGGACTCTTGCGGTGGGCCATGGGGTGAAGCTCCTTGGGTGGTTGGACGATGGAAGGAAAAAAAAGGGGCTTGGGGCGGATGGGCTGTGGGGGCCGGGTGGCGAGGCATCAGGAGGACAACAGCGCCAGGTCCCCGGTGTTGCGCCGCACGCAGAACTTGCCGCTCTGCTTGCCGGTGTACATCGCGGCATCGGCCAGCTTGATCAACAGGGCCGGCTCGGTGGAGTCCAGCGGCGCCAGGGCGTAGCCGATGGTCAGGCCCACCTGCAGTTCGAGATTGCCCAGCACGATGGGGGTGCGAAACGCATCGAGCAACTGGTTGCCGAGCGCATGCGCCTGCTCGGGGCTGGCCAGGTCGTTGGCCAGCACCACGAATTCGTCGCCGCCGATGCGGGCGACCGTGTCGGTGTGGCGCAGGTGTTCGTGCAGGCGCGCCGTCACCGCCACCAGCAGCTGGTCGCCCACGTCGTGCCCGTGGCTGTCGTTCACCGGCTTGAAGCCGTCCAGGTCGAGCATGTACACGGCCGCTAGATGCTCTGGCGTGCACCGGGCCATCGCGGCCGCTAGCGCCAGGTCGAGCCCGCGCCGGTTCGCCAGGCCGGTGAGCGGGTCGGTGTGCGCGAGCGAGCGCATGGCGTCGCGCTCGCGGCGGGCATCGCGCGCGGCCCGGCCCAGCGCCGCCGTGCGCAGCCCCAGCACACGCATGAACAGCAGCATGTCCACCACCGTGCCGATCTGCAGGGCATGCAGCGTCCAGCCGTTGGCCGGCAGCAGGCCTTGCGACAGGCCGGCCATGGTGGCCGCCGCGACGAAGAACGCGGCGGCGGCCAGCAGCAGCGTGGCACCCAGCGGATCGCGCCGCCGCGCGCGGGCCCAGGCCACCGGCACGCTCATCAGCCAGGGCAGGGGGCCCAGGGCGGTGAGCAGCACCATGGCCGTGCGCGTGTCGATCCCGTCCACCAGAAAGGCGGCGCCCAGCACCGCGCTGACCGCGGCGGCGCCCTGCATGGCGCGAAAGAAACCGCCACGCGCCTTGCCCTCCAGCAGGGCCTGCCCGAGAAACAGGAACGTGGTCGCCAGCGCCGCGAAGCCGCACAGGGTGGCGATGTGCAGCTCGACCCAGAGCTGGTCGCGCCAGAGGTACTGCGCCCCGATCCCGAAGAGCTGCAGGCAAAAGCCCGCGCTGGCAGCGACCAGCAGCGCGTAGTGCAGGAAGAGCCGCTCGCCTCCTCCGATCCATTGCCCCAGGCTGTAGATCAGCAGGCAAAGGGCCAGCCCGGCGAACAGGCCCTGCAGCATCTGCTCGGCGAGCGCGCCCGAGAGAAATTGCGGCGCCTGCGCCACGGTGGCGGGCAGGACCATGCTGCCGCCCGTGCGCACACGCACCAGCAGTTCGTAGGGCACGCTGGCGGTCATCTTGAGGCCCGTCGCCGGGGTGCGTGATTGCCAGGGGCGCTGGCTGAAGGGACGCATGTTGCCCATGGTGGCCTGCTGCACGATGCGGCCGCCTTGCGCCAGGTAGAGGTCCACCTGGTGCAGGGCAGAGTAGTCGATGTTCACGACCCACTCCGTGTTTGCCCCCGCCTGGTTGACCAGCGTGGCGCGCAGCCACAGGGCGCCCGCATGCACTCCGAGCGATCCGCCCGTGTGGGCCGGCGCGGCAAATGCGCCAGGGCTTGCCAGGGCTTCTTCGGCTGTCAGCGCGGCGGTGCGGTCGGCCAGCACCGTGAAGGCTTGCCACAGGTTCGCGGGCGGCATGCCATCGTGCAGCACCAGCGGTGGGGCCGCCTGGGCCGCGGGGGCGAGCAATCCGGACACCACCACCATCCACCCCGGCAGAAGGCGGCGCAGCCAGCACCGCAGGAAGGCTGTAGACCACGGATGCAAGCGGGAGAACAGGCGCATGGCAGCAGTGGCAATGGGGGCGACGCGGTGGCTTGTGCGTCAGCGCACCGTGCGCGAATGGCGGGCGCACCGCCCGCCGGGAGGTGTCGGGCGACGTGTCATGTGCGCAAGCCGCCGCAGGGCGGGCAGGGGGCCTGGCTGGACTCGAGAGCAGCGCAGCGGGGGCGGGTTGTGTCGGGATAAGGCATGCTGTATCACGTTGTAACGCTGCCGCAGTGTATGAGAACTTTCTCCGCAGATTCCATTTTTTTGATGGATGCGGTACGTTGGCCACACGAAAAGCGGCTGCCATGCTGCAGTGGGTGGTCATGGCGCGGCGAGTGGCCATGGAGCCCCTTCGGGCGCGGAATGCGCGTTGCAGCCTTTAACGTCGGCGCTCGCTCAGCGGCACTTTGGACCTGCGCGGAATGGAAGCCGTGCGGGCGCAGCGCGACCAGGGGGGAAGAGGCTCAGGCGGTCCGGACCGCCATGAGATTCAGCAGCGCGGCCTCGATGGCGGCGGCCGTGGTCTTGGGCTGTTCCATCGGGAAGAGGTGGCTTCCGTCGAGCACCGTCACCCGCCCCTGGGTGATGCTCAGCGTCATCGCCATGCCCACCTGCCGCACCTCGGCCGACGAGCGCCCGCCGATGAACGCCGCAGGGCAGCGCAGCGGGTGCGCTCGCAGCAGCTGCGACAGGTTGTGCGGCAGGGTGTTGTAGATGGCGGTCTCCACGGCCCGGTCGAAATGCAGCATGTGCCGGCCCTCGTGCTCGCGCAGGCCGTGCTGGATGTAGTCGCGCAGGACCTCGCCGTCCCACTGCGCGAAGGCCTTCTTCTTGCGGAAATGCTCCAGCGCCTCGTCGGGGCTGGCCCACGCGTTGCGCCGGGCCCGGCTGACCTTGCCGGGCGACACGGCACCCACCAGTTGCGTCTGCTTGGCCATGCCCAGCGCACTGGCGCGCCAGCCGCTGATGAGGGGCGAGTCGATCATCAGCACACCGCGCGCCAGTTCGGGGTGGCGCGCAGCGGTCATCACGCTCAGGAAGCCGCCGAGCGAATGGCCCACGAAGAACACCGGCCCGCCCGCGCGCTGCACCTGCTCCTGCGCGAAGTCGGCCAGCTGCTGCACCAGGTGCGGCCAGTTGTTGGTGACGGGGTACTCGGGCGCATGCCCGTAGCGGTCCAGCGCGCTGACATCGAAACCCCGGTCCTTCAGGTGGCGAAACAGCACCGAGTAAGTGCCTGCCGGAAAGCTGTTGGCGTGCGAGAAGACGATGGGGAGCATGGGGCTTCGGCGGCTGCTGCCGTGGCGGCGTGCCGCCAGGGCGTCAGACGAGCTTGTCGCGCGGGTTGGTGATCTTCTTGATCGGGCGGCTGCGCGATGGCTCGACCTTGATCGGCACCTTGGTCAGGCCGCCGTGCCATGCGGGGTCTTCGATGCTGTCGAACACCTCGCGCAGCTTCTCGCCCCAGCTGTTGTGCAGCATGCGGAAGTAGGGGTTGTGCTCGTCGATGCAGACGATCTTGTCGGTGGCGAACTGGCCCACCTCGTACACCACCAGGTCCAGCGGCAGGCCTACCGAGAGGTTGGACTTGAGCGTGCTGTCCATGGACACCAGCGCGCACTTGGCGGCCTCGTCCAGCGGCGTGTCGGGCGTCAGCACGCGGTCGAGCACGGGCTTGCCGTATTTGGATTCGCCCACCTGGAAGTACGGCGTCTCGGACGTGGCTTCGATGAAGTTGCCCGCCGAGTACACCTGAAAGAGCCGCATGCCCTCGCCCTGGATCTGCCCGCCGAACACCAGCGAGACATTGAAGTCCACACCCGAGCGCTTGAGCGCAGCGCCGTCGCGTTCATGCACGTGGCGCACGGCGGCGCCCAGCACGCGGGCGGCATCGAACATGCTCTTGGCATTCCAGATCGTCATCGGCTCGCCGCCCTCGCGGTCGGTGAGCTGCTCGGACTGCAGGATCTCGCGCACCGACTGGGAGATGCTCAGGTTGCCGGCGGACAGCAGCACCATGAATCGGTCGCCCGCCTTCTCGTAGATCATCATCTTGCGAAAGGAGCTGATCTGGTCCAGGCCCGCATTGGTGCGGGAATCGGACAGGAAAACCAGTCCGGCGTTGAGCTTGATGGCGACGCAATACGTCATGGAGGGCAATTGGGGGACAAAGGGTCGAGTGTAGGCGTTGTCGCCGTTGCGCTGCGGACTTGCCCCAAGACGGTGCGTCAGAAACAGGGGACAAACGGTGCGGCGTGTCGCCAATGTTTCAGATGATTTCGCAATATGAAAAGACATTCGCATTTCCGGACATCGGCTTCGCGTGTCGGGCGGGATTCCGCCTTGTGGTTCGAAGAATGGCGGGTGGGTTAAGCGACGGATCAAGTAGTCGCCGTTCTCGCTTTCTTTACCGCTTCGAAAGGTGTTTTTTCCATGACCAATGCATCCAGGCTCGTCTCCACGGGCAGCCGCCTCCTCAAACAGATGGCATCGCAACAACCGACCGCCCATGCGGCCAAAAAGGCCGCGTCGGGCGCCACCACCGCCGGCCAATCGCGGCCGGGTTTCGCGCCGCCGGGCTTGAATGCCCGTGCGGGAGGGGGCAAGGCCCATTCGGGCAGCGCATCGCCGCAAGCCCGGGGCAGCCTCGCATCGTTCCAGTCCGGCGCTGCGTTTCAGTCGCCGCAGGGCGCATTCCCTCTGCGCCCCGGCCGGGCTTCAGCACCTGCAAAGTGTGCGCCCCTTGACCACTGTGGCCGCTGCGGAATCCACGATCACCGCCCGCGAAGCGGCGCTGCCGGGTGTCTATACCGCCATCCCTGCAGACAACCTGCCCGAGCACGCGGGCAACCAAAAGCGCCTGGAGGCCGGCGTGCAGAAGTTTTTGCAGCAAGCCTCCGTGCAAGCCGAGATCGCGGCCGGCAAGGACGTGCGCGATTGCGTGGCGGACGCCCTCCCGGGCCTGCTGGAGCAAGCCCAGCTGTCCACCGATATCTATCAGCCCAAGGACGCCACCCAGTTGGCGGGTTACGGCCGCTATCTGCTGCACAGCCACGCAAAGGAAGGAGAGTCGTTCTGCCTGCAACTGTTCGTGTTCGATGCCAAGCAAAAGACCCCCATCCACGACCATCCCAACGAGTGCGCTTCTTTCATCCTGAAGGGCAATTTGTCGGAGCGGATCTACCGACCGACCGGCGAAACGAAAGACAAAACGCCGCTGGCCGACAAGACCGACAAAAATGCGCGGCCGCAGGGGTCGTGGGCTGGCTTCGGGCCTGACGAGCTGGGCGTGCCCCACAGCCTCAAGAACAAGTCCGGCGACATCGCTCTGTCGGTGCACCTGTACCGCGACATGGACGGCCTGTCCGAAGGCCAGCAGATCGCGGCCAAGACCAAGTTCGAGCGCACGCCCAAGGCACCCAAGCCCGCCGTGGCTCCGGCCGAGTAGGCTCTCCCGGGGTCGGCCGCCTGCGCGGCCTGGCTAACCCTGCACCAGCCGCTTGAGCTGGTAGAGCGCGTCCAGCGCCTCGCGCGGGCTCAGGGTGTCGGGCTGCAGTTCGGCCAGTGCCGCTTCCGCCGGGCTTACCAGCGGCCCCTCGGCCTCGGGCGGTTCGGCGAACAGGTCCACCTGCGTTTCGCCCTCGCCGGCCCGCTGCTCCAGAGCGGCCAGCGTGTGGCGCGCATGGTTCAGCACCGGGGCCGGCACGCCCGCCAGGCGGGCCACGTGGATGCCGTAGCTGCGGCTGGCCGGCCCCGGCTGTATCTCGTGCAAAAAGACGATGTTCGAGCCCGATTCGGTCGCGCCCACGTGCACGTTCACCGCGTGCTGGTGGCGCGCCGACAGTTCGGTCAGTTCGAAGTAGTGGGTGGCGAACAACGTGAACGCCTTGGTGCGGTCGTGCAGGTGCGTGGCGATGCCGCTGGCCAGCGCCAAGCCGTCGAAGGTGCTCGTGCCACGCCCGATCTCGTCCATCAGCACCAGGCTGTGCGGCGTGGCCGAATGCAGGATCTGCGCGGCCTCGGTCATCTCCAGCATGAAGGTCGATTGCGCGTTGGCCAGGTCGTCGGCCGCGCCGATGCGCGTGTGGATCGCATCGATGGGCCCCAGGCGGCACGACGTGGCCGGCACGTGGCTGCCCATGCTGGCCAGCAGCACGATCAGCGCCACCTGCCGCATATAGGTCGATTTACCGCCCATGTTGGGCCCGGTGATGACCTGCATGCGGGTGTTGGCGTTCAGCCGCGTGTGGTTGGCGATGAAGCTGCCGGACGAGGTCTCGGCCAGCCGCGCCTCCACCACCGGGTGGCGCCCGCCCTCGATCTCGATGCAGGGCTCGGGCGCGAACTGCGGCGCGCACCAGTTCAGCGTGAGCGATCGCTCGGCCAGCGCGCACAGCACATCGAGCGTGGCCAGCGCATGCGCCAGCCGGGTGAGGGCGGGCACGTGCGGCTGCAGCCGGTCCAGCAACTGCTCGTACAGCCACTTCTCGCGCGCCAGGCCGCGCTCCTGCGCCGACAGCGCCTTGTCCTCGAAGGTCTTGAGTTCCGGCGTGATGAAGCGCTCGGCGTTCTTGAGCGTCTGGCGGCGGCGGTAGTCGTGCGGCACGCGGTCCAGGTGGCTGCTGGTCACCTCGATGTAGAAGCCGTGCACCTTGTTGAACTGCACGCGCAGGTTGGCGATGCCGGTGCGGGCCCGCTCGCGCGTCTCCAGGTCGAGCAGGAAGGTGTCGCAGTGCGTCTGGATGCCGCGCAGCTCGTCCAGCTCGGCGTCAAAGCCCGAGGCGATCACGCCGCCGTCGCGCACCAGCGCGGCCGGCTCTTCATGGATGGCCGCGCGCAGCAGTTCGCCGCAATCGACCGGCGGACGCAGGTGGTCGAAGATCTGGGCCAAAAACGGCTCCGAAGCATGGAATGCCCCGGCAAGCTGCTCTGCTTTTTGTAGCGTCTTGCACAGGCCCAGCAGCTCGCGCGGGCGCACCTGCCGCAGCGCGATGCGGGCCGTGATACGCTCCACATCGCTCACGCCGCGCAGCTCGCCGCGCAGCGCCTGCCATGCGCCGGTGCCCGAGGCCGTGCCGCGCAGCGCTGCGGTGGCCGACAGGCGCTGGCGGGCCTCGGTGCGGTCGCGCCGCGGCTCCAGCAGCCAGGTCTTGAGCAGGCGGCTGCCCATGCCGGTCATGCAGGTGTCCAGCAGCGAAAAGAGAGTGGGCGCGTCCTCGCCGCGCAGCGTGCGCGTCAGTTCCAGGTTGCGGCGCGTGGCCAGGGGCAGGGCGATCAGCTCGTCGCTCTGCTGCACGCGCACGCCGTGCATGTGGGTGAGCGATCGGCCCTGCGTGTGCTCGGCATAGGCCAGCAGCGCGGCGGCGGCGGCGTGGGCCTGGGCCAGGTCCTGCGCGCTCCAGGCGGCGAGGCTGGCCGCGCCCAGTTGCTCCAGCAGCTTGCGCTCGCCCAACGCGGCATCGAACTGCCAGTCCGGCCGCAGGCTCAAGGGGCAGGCGAACGTGCCGTTCTGGCGCAGCGCCTTCAGCTGCTGCTCGAAGCGCTCGGTCACGCCCGCGCTGTAGATCACCTCGCTCGGGGCTATGCGCGCGATCCAGGCGCCGACCTCGTCGTGCGTGCATTCGGCCAGGTGCACCAGCCCCTGCGTCACGCTGAGCCACGCCAGGCCGCAACGCGCGCGCGGGCCCTGGTGCACCGACAGCAGCAGCGATTCGGCCTTGTCGGACAGCAGTTCGCTGTCGGTGAGCGTGCCCGGCGTGACCACGCGCACCACCTTGCGCTCCACCGGCCCCTTGCTCGCGCCCACTTCGCCCACCTGCTCGCAGATGGCCACCGACTCGCCCATCTTGATGAGCCGGCCCAGGTAGTTCTCCAGCGCGTGGAAGGGCACGCCGGCCATCACCACCGGCTGCCCACCGGACTGCCCGCGCTGCGTGAGCGTGATGTCCAGCAGCCGCGCGGCCTTCTCGGCATCGGCGAAGAACACCTCGTAGAAATCGCCCATGCGGTAGAAGACCAGCGTGTCGGGGTACGCGGCTTTCAGGGCCAGGTACTGCTGCATCATCGGCGTGTGGTGCGAGAAGTCGCTGCCCAGATGCGGCGCGGCGGGCGCGGGCGTGCCAGGGGCGGAGGGCGCTGCGGATGGCGATGCGGTGATGGGGGTGTTTTCTGCCGGCTGCTGCATGTTCTGGGTTCTCTCGACTTCACCGGGATCGCGGAGCGCGCGACGACCGCTCGCTGCTGCAATCCCACGCGGGGTGGCATCGCGGCACCCGCTCGGTCAGCGGCCGGCCGCGGCGAACCCGCTATTGTGGACGAGCGCCCTGGCGCCAGCGGGCCGACCCATCGGATCGGCAGTGCCTTGGCCGGCAGCCGCCGCCGTGCCCCGGGCCTTGCCAAAGCATGGGTGGATGGATGCTGATTTCAAATAAAGCCAAAAAATAAGAAAAATATTCTCAATATGGCCCACTAACATGGTTGTTGTTACCCGTATCAACGGAAATCAAGCAACGCCATGGAAATCTACCTCGACGCCAACGCCACCACGCCCGTCCTGCCCGCCGCCCGCGATGCCGCCCTGGCCGCGATGGCGGACGACTATGGCAACCCCAGCAGCACGCACAGCACCGGCCTCAAGGCCCGCGCGCTGATGGATGCGGTGCGGGCCCGGGCCCGCCGGGTGGTCGGTGCGCCTTCGGGCCAGCTGATGTTCGTGAGCGGCGCGACCGAGGGCATCCAGACCGCCGTGCTGTCGGCCCTGGACCATGTGCGCAGGCAGGGCACCGCAGGCGGCGACGGCGCCGCAGGGCCGCAGCTGCTGCTGTACGGCGCGACCGAGCACAAGGCGGTGCCCGAGGCGCTCCGGCACTGGAACACGCTGCTGCAGCTCGGCCTGCAGGTGCTGCCCATTCCCGTGGCGCACGATGGCCGGCACGACCTCGACTGGCTGCGCGCCCATGCGCCGCGCGCCGCGCTGGTGTGCACCATGGCCGCCAACAACGAGACCGGCGTGGTCAGCGATCTGGCGGGCATCGCGCAGGCGATGGCGGGCAGCGGCGCGCTGTGGCTGGTGGACAGCGTGCAGGCCCTGGGCAAGATGGCGCTGCAGCTGGCCGACCACCCCATCGACTACGCCACGTTCTCCGGCCACAAGCTCTATGCGCCCAAGGGCATCGGCCTGCTGTACGTGCGCGAGGGCGCGCCGTTCACGCCCATGATGGCCGGCGGCGGGCAGGAGGGCGCCCTGCGCTCGGGCACCGAGAACATGGCAGGCATCGCCGCCCTGGGCGCGGTGCTGGCGGCGCTGGAGGGCGGCACCACGTTCCAGCCCCCGCAGGTGCTGGCGGGCTACCGGGCGCAGTTGGGCGCGGCGCTGGAGGCGGCCTTCCCCGGCCTCGTCTTCAACGCGCCGCCTGGGCTCTGCCTGCCCACCACGCTCAACTTCTCGGTGCCGGGCGTGGGCTCCCGGTTGTTGCTGGACCTGTTCGACGCCGCGGGTGTGCGCGTCAGCGGCGGCTCGGCCTGCAGCGCGGCCAAGGCCCAGCCCAGCCACGTGCTGCAGGCCATGCAGTTGCCGGCCTGGCAGGCAGACTCGGCCGTGCGGCTGTCGTTCGGCCCGGCCGCGGACGCCGCCTTCATCGGCGAGGCCTGCGCCCGCATCCGCGCGTGCGGCGAATCGCTGCGTGCCAGCTGCCTGGGCCCGGCGCAACCGGCCGCGCTGCCCGTCGAAGGCGTGACCCGCTTCGTGGTCGATGGCGCGTGCTGCTATCTGGTGGCCGATGCCGCCAGCCGCCGCTGCGCCGTGATCGATCCGCTGCCCGCGCTGACCGAGCGGCTGGCCCAGCTGGTGCGTTGCCAGGGCTACACGCTGGCGGCGGTGCTGGACACCCACAGCCACGGCGACCACGCCTCATCCGCCGCTGCGCTGCGTGCCGCCCTGGCCGGCCACCCGGCCGCGGACGAGGCCGTGGACACCCTGGGCTGGCCGCAGCCCGCCGAACGGATCGACCTGGGCGCGCTGCACCTCACCCGCCTGGCCACGCCGGGCCACACCGAAGATGCCACGGCCTATCTGCTGCACGGCGCGCAGGGCCTGCGCCTGGCGTTCGTGGGAGACACCGTCATGCCGGGCGCGCTGGGGCGCAGCGATTTCGCGCAGAGCGCGCCGCTCGCCTTCGGGCCGTCGCTGCATCGCATGGCGCAACACCTGGGCACCCGTACGCTGCTGCTGCCCGCGCACGATGAAGACCACCGCTTCGCCACCACGCTCGCCACGGAATGCGCCGCCCAGCCGCTGCTGGCGCAGGTGCTCGACGGGCGCCTGGACGCCGCGGGTTTCGCGCAGGCCAAGGCGCGGCTGGAGCAGGGCATGGCACTGCAGGGGGCCAGCGGCCAGCCCATGCTGTGCGGCGTGCGTGTGGACTCGCCGTGCACGTCCGCCGCGGGCAGCGACATGGCGCTGGCCGCACTGCAAGCGATGCTGCAGGCCCCGCAGCCCGCCCTGCTGCTGGTGGACGTGCGGGAGCCCTACGAGCAGCGCCTGGGCCGGGCGCCCGACCTGGGGGCACCCGTGCAGCGCCAGGCCGTGCCGCTGTCGGCCCTGGTGAACGCGCTGCCCGAATGGCTGGCTCTGTCGCCCGACACGCCCGTCCTGTTCTTTTGCCGCAGCGGCAACCGCAGCGCGCAGGCGGCCAAGGCGCTGCGCCGGCTGGGCCACGCCCGGGCCTGGAGCCTGGCGGGCGGCATGGCGCTGTGGCGCAGTTGACGGGCGGTGCGCCTGGCCGGTGCGCAGGCATGCGGCCAAAAATGCCTCCAGCACAATCAGTACTAGGGCATATCGCTATTAAAAATATAGCAACCGTCTGGTGCGGCCAGATGGCGAGCGGGTGTGCCTACGGCCCAACGGCCGCAGATGCCTACCGCGCGTAATTGAGCGGCAGCGCCGTGGTGAACTTGATCTCTTCCATCGCGAAGCTGGAGCTGATGTCGCACAGGTGGTTGCTGGCGATCAGCTTCTTGTAGACCCGGTCGTAGGCCGCGATGTCGGGCACCACCACGCGCAGCAGGTAGTCGATCTCGCCGCTCATGCGATAGAACTCGACGACCTCAGGCATGACCTGGATGGTGGCCTTGAACTTGTCGAACCACTCCTGCGTGTGGGTGCTGGTGCGCACCGAAACGAACACCGTCACGCCGACGTTGACCTTCTGCGCATCGACCAACGCCACGCTCTTCTTGATGACGCCGCTCTCCTTGAGCCGCTGCACCCGGCGCCAGCACGGCGTGGTCGAGAGCCCCACCTTGGCGGCGATCTCGGCCCCTTGCTGGTCGGCGTCTTCCTGCAACAGATCCAGGATCTTTTGGTCAATGGCGTCTAGTTTCACAGTGGGCTCGGCTGGAGGTTCGTAGGAAGGAGGGGGCTCGCCTGGGGCGGCGAGCGGCGGCATCGGGGCCTGACAAGGCGCCTTCGATTCCGCCACGCGGATTCTGCATCGGCTGAACGGTCACCGCGTGCCTTAAGGGCCCGGACGCACCCCTCGAACCCCGGCCTTACTCGGCCCTTTCAGAGGGGCGGGGTTTTTCAGCGCCGCTCAAGCGTCAGGAAAGTGTAAGGCAGGCCGTCGGCACTCCGATGGCTTTCGCGCGCCGTTTCCACCCATTCGGGGCCAGGCTCGGGCGCGTAGGCGTCGCCCTCGAACGCCTGCCCGATCTCGGTGGCCTCGATGCGCGTGGCCAGCGGCAGGGCCTGCGCGTACAGCTGCGCGCCGCCGATCACCCAGGTGGTGGGGCCCTCGGCCTCGGCCATCCGCAGGGCCTCGGGCAGGCCCGCGGCGCGGCGGGCGCCTTCGGCCTGCCAATCCGGCTGGCGCGTCACCACGATGTTGGCGCGTCCCGGCAGCGGCCGAAAGCGCGGTGGCAGCGAATCCCAGGTCTTGCGGCCCATCACCACGGGGCAGCCGTTCGTCAGCCGGCGAAAGTGCGCCAGGTCTTCGGGCAGGTGCCAGGGCATGGTGCCGTCCTTGCCGATCACGCCGTTGGCGGCGCGCGCATAAATCAGGTGCAGGGCCATGGAAGGGGCTTTCGCAAAGACGGGAAGAGGGGGAGCCGCGCTCAGAAATGCAGGAACGCCATGGTGCCGACGCCCAGGCCGATGGCGGCCACGCCGTACATGCCGTATTCCAGCCACTTCTTGCGCGTGAGCAGCGCGATGGCCGCCAGGGCGATGGCCACCTGCAGCGCGGTGGTGGCCTGGGCCCAGCGGTGGTGCTGGTGCATCTGGGCCTCGCTCTGGTGGTCGAAGTCGAGCGACTCGCGCTCCAGCTTCTCGGCCTGCGTCTTGATCTCGTTCTTCTCGGCCTCGTAGCGGTCCAGCTTGGTCTGGTAGCTGCCCTTGCGGTCCTCGGGCGCCAGGTCGCGGGCCATTTCGGTCAGCGACTGCTTGGTGCTCTTGGACTGGAAGTAATTCCACTGGTTGGAGGCCTCCGTCTTGCGGATGGCCGCGTCGTTCTTCAGCAGCCCGGCATTGGCCTGCGTGGCCCCGCCCATGTAGGAAAAGATGGCGCCCACCGTCGCCACGATCGCGGTGAACATGGCGATCTTGCTGGTGGACGATCCGCCGCCCTCGTGCGCGTGGGCCTCGTGGGGGCCGTGGCCCTGGCTGGCATGTTCGACCGCATGGTCGTGGGGGCCGTGTACGTGAAATCCGCCGGAAGACATAGGGAGTGGATGGTGGAAGGCGTCGGGTGGGACGGGACAGACGGGGCGGAGCCCGAAGGCGCCGTCCCATCCAAGGGTTCGCAACGGGGCGGTATCTTAGAGGGTGTCGGTGACCTCCCGGGGCCGCAGCACTCAGGCCGGTCCCGCAGGCTGCGGCAGGCGGCACCGCGCCGCGATGCCAGGAAGTGCGCCAGCCCCGGCGTGGCCAGGCCCTCGACCTTGGCCTGGTCGTCCCACAGCCGCAGGCGCACGGCCTCTTCGGCGTGCGGGCGGCCGATGAAGGCCTGGGCCTCCTGCGCGCCGAACACGCCGCCCTGCAGCACCAAGCTGCGCTGCGAGTCGGCCGACAGCGCCGACCGGTAATGCGGCCGGGTGGCGCACAGATAGCGCTTGGCGTCCACATGCCAGCGGATGGCGTCGAGCACACGGTCCCCGAACAGCCCGCGCAGAAAGGGCAGGGCGCTGAACTGGTGCAGGTCGTCGATGCCGTGCGCGGTGGGGGTGTCGCCATGGTCCTGCAGCAGGTGGCCCAGGTCGTGCAGCAGCGCCGCGGTGACGAGCTCGTCGTCCGCGCCCGCCTGTTCCGCCAGCCAGGCGGTCTGCAGCGCGTGCGCGGTCTGCGTGACCGGCTCGCCGCTGTACTGCGTGCCGCCATGGCGCTTGAACAGCGGTGCGATGTCGTCGAAGGCCAGCGGCATGGTCAGGCCTCGGCGGTGGCGCGCGTGGTGCGCCGGCGCACTGGGGCCGGCGTGGCGAGGGAGGCTTCTGGCGCGGGGCGGTAGTTCTGCAGTGTGCGTTCGCGGCTGTTCATCACGTGGTCGAACATCGCCTGGCCCGCGGCCTCGGCATTGCGCGCCGCGATCGCCTTGACGATCTGCCGGTGCTCGCGGGTGTACACCGCCATGGATTCGACGGTGAGGTTGCGGCGCCGGATCAGCGATAGCTCCTTGATGAGGCGCCGGTAATGGGCGGTGAACTTGGCGTTGCCGGCCAGCTGCAGCAGGGCGTCGTGGAACTCCAGGTTGAAGCGGTGGAAGTCCTGCGCGTTGCCGGCCTTGGTGGCCGCGTCCATGGCATCGACCCATCGGCGCAGCGCCTTCGTCTGGGCGGCGGTGCAGGTTTCGGCGAGCTTGCGGCCGATGTACATCTCCATCACCGCGCGCAGCTCGAAGATCTCCAGGGCCTCGTCCAGCGCGATGTCGCGCACGAAGACGCCGCGGTTTTTCTCGGTGCGCACCAGGCCGGCCTCGTCGAGCATGCGGAACGCCTCGCGCACCGGGCCACGCGACACGCCCAGGCGGGTGGCCAGGGTGGATTCGGTCAGCTTCTCCCCGGGCTGGAGCTCGGAGGCCAGGATCATGCGCTCGATCTCGTTTTGCACGAGGCCGGCGAGCGAGTTGCCCTGAAGCTGTGCGATGGCGGCGTTCGCGGGGCTCTGGACGGCCATGGATCAGGTTCTCCCAAAAAAGACGATTTTGCAGATTGTCTACGATCTACAAAAAACAATCGGCTCAACATGGCCCTCATTTTGCTTGGCAAGAATGTCATGAGGATGACACGGGCGGGCACCAAAGTTCCACCCGTTCAACCCCTGGAGCATTTCCATGCAACGCACCCCACGGCCGCTTTCCGCGGCAATTCTCGGACTGGTCCTGGCCGTTGCGGCCGGCTCGGCCTTCGCGCAAAAGCAGCAACTGATCGTCTATACCGCCCTGGAGACCGACCAGCTCAAGGCCTACCAGGAAGCGTTCAATGCGGTGAACCCGGACATCGAGATCAAGTGGGTGCGCGACTCCACGGGCGTCATCACCGCCAAGCTGCTGGCCGAGAAAGCCAACCCGCAGGCGGACGTCGTCATGGGTGTGGCGGCCACCAGCCTTGCGCTGTTCGACCGCAACGGCATGCTGGAGCCCTACGCGCCGCTGAACATCGACGCGATCATGCCGGCCTACCGCGACAAGAAGAACCCGCCCGCATGGTTCGGCATGGACGTGTTCGGCGCCACCGTGTGCTTCAACACCGTGGAAGCCAAGAAGCGCAACATTCCCCTGCCCACGACCTGGAAGGACCTGACCCGGCCCGAGTTCAAGGGCCAGGTGGTGATGCCCAATCCGGCGTCCTCCGGCACCGGCTACCTGGACGTGGTGTCCTGGCTGCAGATGTGGGGCGACGAGGGCGGCAAGGGCGGCGGCTGGAAGTACATGGACGCGCTGCACGAGAACATCGGCCAGTACACGCACTCCGGCTCCAAGCCCTGCAACATGGCGGCTTCCGGCGAGTACGTCGCGGGCATCTCCTTCGAGTACCGCGGCCACACCAACAAGGCCAAGGGCGCGCCGATCGAGCTGGTGTTCCCCAAGGAAGGCCTGGGCTGGGACCTGGAAGGCTTCGCCATCTACAAGGGCACCAAGAAGCTGGACGCGGCCAAGAAGCTGGCCGACTGGGCGTCGTCGAAAGATGCCATGAAGCTCTACGGCAAGAACTTCGCCATCACCGCCCAGCCGGGCATCGCGCCCAAGCTGGCCGGCATTCCTGACGACTATGAAGCGCGCCTGATCCGGCTCGACTTCGACCAGGCCGCCGCCAGCCGCGAGGCCACGCTGGCCGAATGGTCCCGGCGCTACGACAGCAAGAGCGAAGCGAAGAAGTAAACCGATGGACAACGACGACGGCAGCTTCCTTGCGCTTCGCGGGATTCACAAGCGATTCGGTGCTTTCACCGCGCTCGGCAGCATCGACCTGTCGATCCGCCAGGGGGAGTTCGTCTGTTTTCTCGGGCCGTCGGGCTGCGGCAAGACCACCTTGCTGCGCATCGTGGCGGGGCTGGAAACCCAAACCGCCGGCCGCATCGTGCAGGCGGGCCGGGACATCTCGGTGGCGCCGCCGGCCGAGCGCGACTACGGGATCATGTTCCAGTCGTATGCGCTGTTTCCCAACCTGACGGTGGCGCAGAACGTGGCCTACGGGCTGGTCAACCGGCGCGAGGGGCGCGCGCGGGTCGCGGCGCGCGTGGAGGAACTGCTGCACCTCGTCGGGCTGCCGGGCAGCGGGCCGAAGTTTCCCGCGCAGATGTCGGGCGGCCAGCAGCAGCGCATCGCGCTGGCCACCTCGCCGGGCCTGCTGCTGCTGGACGAGCCGCTGTCGGCGCTGGACGCCACGGTGCGCGTGCACCTGCGCAACGAGATCCGGTCGCTGCAGCGCAGCCTGGGCGTGACCACCATCATGGTCACGCACGACCAGGAGGAGGCCCTGTCGGTGGCCGACCGCATCGTGGTCATGAACCACGGCGTGATCGAGCAGGTCGGCACGCCCATGCAGGTCTACTGAGAACCCGCATCGCCCTTCGTGGCGGACTTCGTCGGCAAGGTCAACCGCCTGGACGCGGTGGCCGAGGGCGGCCACTGGTTCCGCTGCGGCGACAAGCGCCTGCAGTGCGTGCCCGGCGCGGGCACGGAGTTCCGGCCGGGCAGCGCGGTGTCGCTGTACCTGCGGCCCGAGGACCGCGTGGTCGGTGCCGCCGTGCAGGACGACCCGCTGCAGTGCGCCGGCACCGTGCGCCACATCGAGTTCCTGGGCGGCAACTGCCTGGCCGAGATCGACGTCGATGGCCTGGGCGGACAGCCGCTGCAGCTGCAGTATTCGCTCAACCAGATGGACGAGTTCGGCGTGCGCGAAGGCACCCGAGTGCGCTTCGCCCTGCGCGCCGACCGGCTGCGCGTGTTCGCCGCCGGCGCTGCCGCATGAGCGCGGTGGCGGCGGCCGTTCGCGCGGCGCCCCTGCGCCAGCGGGTGCATTGGAGCGACCGGCTGGCCCACCTCGGCCTGCTGGGTGTGGTGGCGCTGCTGGGCGTCGGACTGGTGGCGCCGCTGCTGCTCATCCTGTCGAAGGCGCTGGATGCACCGCAGGGCGGGGCGGTGTCGGGGCTGGGGGCCTTCGCTGCCTACCTGGCCTCGCCCGCCTTGCTCACCAGCCTGTGGAACAGCGTGTGGGTGTCGCTGCTGGTGACCGCCATCGTGTTGCCGCTGGCCTTCGCCTTCGCCTACGCGCTGACCCGCAGCTGCATGCCGGCCAAGGCGCTGCTGCGCACGGTGATGCTGCTGCCGCTGCTGGCGCCTTCGCTGCTGTCGGCCATCTCGCTGATCTACTGGTTCGGCAACCAGGGCGTGGCCCGGGACTTCTGGACGGCGCTGGGGTTCACCGGCATCTACGGCGCATCGGGCATCGTGCTGGCCGAGTGCTTCGCGGTGTTTCCGCACGTGCTGATGATCCTGGTCACGGCGCTTTCGCTGGCCGATGCGCGCCTGTACGAGGCGGCCGATGCGCTCGGCACCGGCACGCTGCGCAAATTCTTCACCATCACCCTGCCGGGCGCCAAGTACGGGCTGATCTCGGCCGCGTTGGTGTGCTTCACCCTGGTCATCACCGACTTCGGCATTCCCAAGGTCGTGGGCGGCAACTTCAACGTGCTGGCCACCGACGTCTTCAAGCTGGTCATCGGCCAGCACGACTTCCAGCGCGGCGCGGTGGTGGCGCTGCTGCTGTTGCTGCCGGCGGTGCTCACCTTCGCCATCGACGGGCTGGTGCAGCGCCGGCAGACCGCCACCCTCACGGCACGGGCCGTGGCGCTGGTGCCCCGCCGCGCGCGCGGATTCGATGCGGCCATGGCGCTCTATTGCCTGTGCATCGCCGCCCTGGTGCTGGCCATGTTCGGCATGGCGGTGTTCGCCTCCTTCGCCAAGCTGTGGCCGTACAACCTGTCGCCCAGCCTGGACCATTACGTCGCGGGCCTGATCGATGCCGACCTGGCCGATGCCCTGGCCAACAGCCTGAAGCTCGCCTGCGGCACGGCGGTGGTGGGGACGGCCGTGGTGTTCGTCGGCGCCTACCTGCTGGAAAAGACCCGGGGCCTGCAAGCCCTGCGGCCCGTGGTGCGGCTGGCGGCCATGCTGCCCATGGCCGTTCCCGGCCTGGTGCTGGGCCTGGGCTACATCTTCTTTTTCAACGCGCCGGCCAACCCGCTGCACGGCTTGTACCAGACGCTGCCGCTGATGGTGCTGTGCACGCTGGTGCACTTCTACACGACCGGCCACCTCACCGTGGTGACGGCGCTCAAGGCGCTGGATGCCGAGTTCGAAGCGGTGTCCGCCTCGCTCAAGGTGCCGCTCTACAAGACCTTCTGGCGCGTGACGCTGCCCATCTGCCTGCCGGTGCTGCTGGACGTGTCGCGCTATTTCTTCATCAGCGCCATGACGACGATCTCGGCCGTGGTGTTCCTCTACTCGCCCGACACCCGGCTGGCCTCGGTCGCCATCCTGAACCTGGACGAGGCCGGCGACACCGGCCCGGCCGCGGCCATGGCGGTGCTGATCGCCGCTACCTCGGCGGTGGTGACGCTGCTGTACCTGGCCGCCGGCCATTGGGTCGAGCGGCGCACCCAGGCCTGGCGTGCACCGGCCCGATGAAGGCGATGACTACCTGAAAACACAGCGCGCAGCGACGAAGACCGCCCTGCCGCCTGGAAAAAGCACCATGGAAACCCACCCCACTTTCGACGTGATCGTCGTCGGCGCCGGCATCGTCGGCCTGGCCCATGCCTACACCGCCGCCCGGCGCGGCCTGAAGGTCTGCGTGGTCGAGCGCGATGCGGCCTGCGTCGGCGCCTCGATCCGCAACTTCGGCTTCATCACCGTCACCGGCCAGGGCGCGGGCGACACCTGGCGCCGCGCCCGCCGGGCCCGCGAGGTGTGGGGCGAGGTCGCGCCCCAGGCCGGCATCGAGGCCGTGCACCATGGCCTGTACCTGACGGCATTCCGGCCCCAGGCCCTGGCCGTGCTCGAAGAGTTCATGGGCACCGAGATGGGCGAGGCCTGCGAACTGCTCGGCGTGGCCGAGGCCGCCCGCCGCGCTCCCGCGCTGCAGCTGGAGGGCGCCCAGGGCGTGCTCTACAGCCCGCACGAGATGCGGGTGGAATCGCGCACCGCCATCGGTTTGCTGACCCAATGGCTGGCCGAGGCGCATGGCGTGGTGTTCCGCTTCGGCGAGGCGGTGCTGGAGGTCGCCACGCCGCGGGTGCGCACCGCGCGCGCTGTGCTGCACGCCGAGCGCGTGGTGGTCTGCACCCATTCGGACATCCACGGCCTGTTCGCCGAGCGACTGGCGCCGCACAGCCTGCGCCTGTGTCTGCTGCACATGCTGCGCGTCATGCCCGAGCCCGGCCTGCGGTTGCCCGGCTCTGTCATGGCCGACCTGAGCCTGGTGCGCTACCGGGGCTACAGCGACCTGCCCGCCGCCGCCGCGCTGCGCGAGCAACTCCAGCGCGAAGAGGCCGAATCGCTGGCCAACGGCATCCACCTCATCGTGGTGCAAAGCGCCGACGGCTCCCTGGTGGTGGGCGACTCGCACCAGTACAGCGCCGCGCCCCAGCCCTTCGCCGACGAGCGGGTGGACGACCTCATCCTGCGCCACCTGCGCGACACGGTGAAGCTGCAGGCCTGCCGGGTGACCGAGCGCTGGGTGGGCATCTACCCCTCGTCGGCCACGACCGACTGCCTGATCGACCGGCCCGACGACGCCACCCGGTTGGTGATCGTCACCAGCGGCACCGGCGCCAGCACCGCCTTCGGCATTGCCGAGGACACCTTCGGCGCCTGGTGAGCCGTCTTTCACCCAACCCTTTCCCCACCGCGCCACGATCAGGACACGACATGGGCATGCCTCCTTCCACCACCACGCTGAGCGCCGTCGTCTTCGACTGGGCCGGCACCATCCTCGACTTCGGCTCCTGCGCGCCGATGGGCGCCTTCGTGCGGCTGTTCGAACAATTCGGCATCCGGATCAACATCGAGCAGGCCCGCGGCCCGATGGGCGTCGCCAAGTGGGACCACATCCAGGCCCTGAGCCTGCTGCCCGAGGTCGCCCTGCAATGGGAGCACCTGCACGGCCGGCCCTTCGCCGATGCCGACATCGACCACCTCTACGAAGTCTTCACCCCGATGAATGCGGCGGTGGTGGCCGATTTCGCCGACTTCATTCCCGGCGCGCTGGACACCGTGGCCGCGCTGCGGGCCCGGGGGCTGAAGATCGGCTCCACCACCGGCTACAACCGGCCGATCATGGACATCCTGTCGCCCATCGCCGCGGCCGGCGGCTATGCGCCGGACAACCTCGTCTGCGCGGGCGACCTCGTAGCGGGCCGCCCTTCGCCGCTGATGATGTTCCGCTGCTTCGCCGACCTGGGGGTGTGGTGGCCCGCCACGGTGGTCAAGGTGGACGACACCGAGGTCGGCATCCAGGAGGGCCTGCACGCCGGCACCTGGACGGTGGGCGTCGCCGTCAGCGGCAACGCGATGGGGCTGCCGCTCGCCGAGTGGAACGCCCTGCCGCCGGCCGCGCAGCAGGCCCGCCGCGAAGCGGCCGCTGGCAAGCTGCAGGGCGCGGGTGCGCATTACGTGATCGATTCGGTGGCCGACCTCCTGCCGGTGATCGACGATATCGCCGCCCTGCTGGCCAAGGGCATCCGGCCCTGAGGCGCGCTGTCCGACCCCCTTGCGCTACGATTCCGCCCTTGGCTCGTCCCTTCGGCACATGAAACAGTACCTCGACCTCGTTCAGAACATCTTCGACAACGGCAGTTGGCAAGACAACCGCACGGGCGTTCGCACCCTGAGCCTGCCGGGCGCGATGCTCCGGTTCGACCTGCAGGAGGGCTTTCCCGCCGTCACGACCAAGAAGCTCGCCTTCAAGTCGGTGGTGGGCGAACTGGTGGGCTTTTTGCGCGCACGCCGCAGCGCGGCCGATTTCCGGGCGCTGGGCTGCAAGGTCTGGGACCAGAACGCGAACGAGAACGCGCAGTGGCTGGCCAACCCCTACCGCCTTGTCGAGGACGACCTGGGTTCGGTGTACGGAGTCCAGTGGCGCCAGTGGCCGGCCTACAAGCTCATCGACCCGGCGCTGCCGCAGGGCCCGGCGCAGATCGCGGACGCGCTGGGCCGGGGATACGAGGCCATCGGCACGCTCGGCGGCGAGGACGGCAAGCCGTCCGGCGTGCTCCTCTACAAGGCCGTCGACCAGCTCCGGCAGTGCCTGGACACGCTCATCAAGGACCCGGGCAGCCGCCGCATCCTGTTCCACGGATGGAACTGGGCACAACTGGACGAAATGGCCCTGCCGCCGTGCCACCTGCTGTATCAGTTCCTGGCCAATCCGGGCAGGAAGGAAATCTCGCTGTGCCTGTACATCCGGAGCAACGATGTCGGGCTCGGCACGCCGTTCAACCTGGCGGAAGGGGCGGCGCTGCTGCACCTGGTGGGCCGGCTCACGGGCTACACGCCGCGCTGGTTCACGTACTTCATCGGGGATGCGCATATTTACGAGAACCACGTGGACATGCTTCGCGAGCAACTCACGCGCGAACCCCACCCGCTGCCCAAGCTGCTGCTGTCCGACCGCATCCCGGACTACGCCGCCACCGGCAAGTACGAGCCGGAGTGGCTGGAGACGGTCGAACCGTCGGACTTCTCGCTCGAAGGCTACCAGCACCACGCCCACATCACGGCCCCCATGGCCGTCTGATATCGCGGGGTGGGCGTGCGAAACGCCCGCGGACGGCGTGGGGTGCGCCAGATGGGGGGGCATCAGCGGATAAGCTCGCCGGTTGCCCCCGATTCCAAGGAAATCCGTCCCATGCGCCTTTCGCCCTCTTTGCCATTGTTCGCCGCAGCGCTGCTGGCCGCCGGCTGCGGCACCCACGTGCCGCTCACGCCCACGTCCTCTCCCGCCAAGCCGGCCGCGCCCGCTGCGACTGCTGCGGCACCGGCCGCCGCCAACCGCTGGGCCAGCGTGCAGGCGCAGGTGGGCCGCAAGCCTTCGGAGGGCACGGACTTTCTGCGCACCGGCCCCATGGGGGTGCGGGTCAAGGAACTGCTAGGCCCAGTCAACCATCCGGAGTTCCTGCAGAACATGGCCGTCAGCACGCCGCTGCGGCAGGAAGGCGGCCTGCTCTACATCACCGGCCGTCGGTCGACCCAGCCGGACGCCCAGGCGGCGGCTGTGGTGGTGGACCCGTCGCGCGACGCGATGCGCGTGTGGCTGCAGACGGGCGACGAGGAATGGGACGTGCAGGACGCCGGCGCGCCGGTGCCCCTGCCCGCCGACGTGCGCAAAGTGCTGGAAGACGCGCGGCGCTGATCCCGTCGGGCCGCCCCGGTGGCCCGGCCGTCAGGCGCCGTGCACCGGCAGCATGCAGTGCGGGTTCATCAGCCCCTGCGGGTCCAGCGCGCCCTTGATGGCGCGCATCATGGACAGCGCCACGGGCGACTGGTACTTCTCCAGCTTGTCCACCTTGAGCGCGCCCACGCCGTGCTCAGCCGAGAACGATCCGCCGAACTGCGCCACGGCTTCGTAGACCAGGTGGTTCACGCGGGCTTCCTCGTCGCGCAGGAAGGCCTTGGCATCGCCCTCGGCCGGCGCCTGCACGTTGTAGTGCAGGTTGCCGTCGCCCAGGTGCCCGAAGTTGACCAGCCGCACGCCGGGAATCTCGCGCTGCAGCAGCGCGTCGGCGTATTCGACGAAGGCGGGGATGCGTGGGATCTGCACCGAGATGTCGTGCTTGATGTTCAGTCCTTCCTCGGCCTGGGCCAGCGGAATGTTTTCGCGGATGTGCCAGAGCTGGTGCGCCTGCGCCAGGTTCTCGGCCACGACCGCATCGGTCACGCAGCCGGCCTCGAAGGCGGTTTCCAGCAGCGATTCGAAGCGCGTGCGGGCGTGCGCCTCCGACTCGCTGTCGCTGTTTTCCAGCAGCACGCCGTAGGGCACGTCTTCCTGGTCGATGAAGGGCACGCGCAGCTGCGGCATGTGCCTGGCTACCAGGCTCAGGGCGAAGCGGCCCATCACCTCGAAGCCCGTCAGGCCCGCGCCCAGGTGCTTGTGCGCCAGGGCCAGCAATTGCACGGCGTGTTCCATCGACGGCACCGCGGCCCAGGCCGTCAGGCTGGCAGCGGGCTGCGGGTAGAGCTTCATCGTCGCGGCGGTGATGATGCCCAGCGTGCCTTCGCTGCCGATGAACAGGTCGCGCAGGTCGTAGCCGGTGTTGTCCTTGCGCAGGCCTTTGAGCCCGTCCCACACCTCGCCCTGCGGCGTGACGACTTCCAGGCCCAGGCACAGGTCGCGCGTGTTGCCGTAGCGCACGACCTGCGTGCCGCCGGCGTTGGTGGCCAGGTTGCCGCCGATGGTGCAGCTGCCCTCGGCCGCGAGACTCAAGGGGAACAGCAGCCCCGCCTTCTCGGCCGCGTCCTGCACGTTCTGCAGGATGGCGCCGGCCTCCACGGTGAGCGTGAGGTTGTCGGCGTCCACCGCGCGGATGGCGTTCAGGCGCGCCAAGCTCAGCAGCACCTGCGTGCCGGTCTCGTCGGGAATGGAGCCCACCGCCAGCCCCGTGTTGCCGCCCTGCGGCACGATCGCGGTGCCGGCGGCGGCGCAGGCGCGCACCACGGCGGCCACCTCCTGCGTGCTGCCGGGTCGCACCACGGCCAGCGCCTTGCCGCGCGCGCGGCGGCGCCAGTCCTGCTCCCAGGCGGTGAGGTCGCCTTCGGTGAGTACATGGGCGGCGCCGACGGTCTGGCGCAGGGTGTCGATCAGGGTGGACATGGTGTTCTCGAATGCTCGCGAAAAACGGGGAATGGAAGGGGCGTGGGGCGGGGCCGTTTTTGGGTGTTCAGGGCGTGGACGGGGCCGGTGCCGCCGCGGCTGCGGCCGCACGCGCGTGCTTCTGGCGCAGGCGCACATGCAGCGCGCAGGCGGCGAACAGCGCCAGGCACAGCGCCACTTCGACCAGCGCGAGCCACCGGCCGGGTGCCGGATCGCTCCAGGCGCGCACCACGCCTTCGGTGAAATACAGCCACACCACCAGGCTCACCCAGCGGTAGGTGTACATGCGGTGCTTGAGCAGCCCGGCCAGCGGGAACGCCAGCGGCACCGCCTTGAGCGCCAGCCACGAGCCGCCGGGACGCAGCGGGCTGAGCCACAGCTCCCAGGCCAGGCTGAGCACGATCAGGCCGAGCAGGCTGCCCACGGCCAGCCACCGGGTGGCCGCCACGTCGGGGGCCGCTGGAGCGCCGGTGCCGGATGCGGCGCGGGGCGCGCCGGGAGAGAGGGGGGAAGAGGCCATCGGGGTGGCATCATATCGGCCATGCCTTTAGCCCCACTCGCGCAGCGCTTCGAAGCCGTCCTGGCCGATCTGTCGCACTTTCCCTGGCGCACCACGGCGCACACCCTGCGCGAGCGCTTTCGCGAGGACCGCCTGGGCCTCACGGCCAGCAGCCTGACCTTCACCACGCTGCTGGCGCTGGTGCCTTTCTTCACCGTGGCGCTGGCCGTGTTCACCGCCTTTCCCATCTTCGGCACCCTGCAGACAGGGCTGCAGCGCTGGCTGGTGGACAGCCTGGTGCCGGACAGCATCTCGCGCCAGGTGCTGGGCTACCTCACGCAATTCGCGGCCAAGGCCAGCGGCCTGGGCGTGGCGGGGTTTTCGATTTTGCTGGGCACGGCGCTGGCGCTGGTCCTGACCATCGACCGCACCCTCAACAACATCTGGCGCGTGCGCCGGCTGCGGCCGCTGGGCCAGCGCGTGCTGATCTACTGGGCGGTCATCACGCTGGGGCCGCTGGTGCTGGCGGCCAGCCTGGCGCTCACCACGTCGGTGGCGTCCTCGGCCTCGCGCGGCCTGCACAACGCGCTGCCCGACAGCGCGCGGCTGCTGTTCGACTCCATCGAATTCCTGCTGCTGGCCGGCGGCACCGCGGCGCTGTACCGCTACGTGCCCAACACGCAGGTCAAATGGCGCCATGCGTGGTCGGGCGGGGTGTTCGTCTCGGTGGGGATCGAGGTGGCCAAGAAGGTGCTCGGCCTGTACCTGGCCTCGGTGCCCACGTATTCGGTGCTGTACGGCGCCTTCGCGACGCTGCCGATCCTGCTGGTCTGGATCTACGTGGCCTGGGTGATCGTGCTGCTGGGCGCGGTGGTGGCGGCCTACCTGCCCAGCCTGCTCAACGGGGTGGCGCGCCGGGCGAGCGGCCAGGGCTGGACCTTCCAGCTGGCCGTGGAGGCGCTGCAGGCCCTGCACCGGGCGCACGAGACGCCGGCCCGCGGGCTGCGCATGAGCGCGCTGTGTCAGTCGCTGCGCGTGGATGCGCTGCAGCTGGAGCCCGTGCTGGAGGCGCTCACCGCCCTGGACTGGGTGGTGCAGGTCAACGAAACCGCCGCCGGCGTGCCCGAGACCGTGGAGCCGCGCTACCTGCTGGTCGCCGATCCCGCCGCCACGTCGCTGGAGCCGCTGGTGCAGCGGCTGCTGATCGAGCGGGCCGACAGCCTGGAGCGTTTCTGGGGCAACACGGGCGTGTCCGTGCTCAAGATGGCGGACGTGCTGCCCCGCCCGGCGTGAGTCATGGTGGGCGTTTGCTATTGTTTTTGTAGCTATATGCCCTAGTGGAATATGCGCTAGGGCCTATTTTTTGCCCAATTGCTGCCCGACCGCCGTGCCCGCCAGCACCGCGCCTTCCAGCGTGGCGGGGTAGGGCCCGCGCACATAGTCGCCGCAGGCCCACAGCCCCGGCGCGATCGCGTTGGACGGGCGCTGCAGCGCGGGCGTGCAGGCAAAGGTGGCGCGCTTTTCCACCACCGTCTGCACCAGTTCCAGCGCCGGCAGGCCCAGTTGGCGCATGGCCTGGCGCAGCACCTGCTGCTCGCGTTCGGCACGGTCGCCCTCGAAGGCGCTCACCACCAGGGCCAGCAGGCCCGGCGGGCCGCCCAGCACGCCGCGGTCGAAGGCGAACTGGGCCGGTTCCTGCGCCGAAGAGCGCAGGGCCAGCATGGGGCTCTCCAGCACGGGCCCTTGGGCGCCCGGCACCTGCGCATAGACGGTGGCGATGGCGGTGAAACGCATCGCCTGCGCCACGGCCGCCCAGTCGTACAGCGCGGAGCACAGTTCCTTGCGTGGCGCGGCCTGCTCGGAGCCCGCGCAGGCGGCCACCAGCCTGGCCGCATCGCTGCTGGGCAGGGCCAGCACGGCGGTGTCGAAGGCCTCGCCATCGACCGTCCAGCCGCTCGACGGCGGTGACTGGGGCGCGATGGCCTGCACCCGGCGCGCCCGGTGCACGGTGTGGCCCTGGGCCTGCAGCCATTGCGCGGCGGGTTCGGGAAACAGCGCGCCCAGGTCGGTGCGCGGCAGCAGAAGATTGGAGCCGCCGCGCCCGCTGAAGAGCGCATCGCGCAGCACGCGCAGGAACACCGTGGCGCTGGCTTCGGCGGCGGGGGTGTTGAGCGCCGAGACGCACAGCGGCTCGACGAACTCGGCCATCAGCTGCGGCGGCAGGCCCTGGCTGATGGTCAGCACCGTATCGCCGGGCTCGCAGCGGAATCCGCCCAGGCCCCACATCCAGCGGGCGGTGGTGGTCATCAGCGCCAGCCGCTGGCGCAGGCCCCAGCCCCGGGCGTTGGCAATGCCCCACACGGCGTCCCAGGGGGGCGCGATGTCAGGCAGGCGGATGCCCTTGCCGTCGGCGAAGCGCAGCGACAGCGGCAGGCGCAGCAGGGCCGCGTCCGGGTCCACGCCCACCTGCGCCATGAGGTGCAGGCACTCCGTGTAGGCGCCGATCAGGATGTGCTGGCCGTTGTCCAGGGGCGGCGGGGCGCCCGGTGCGCCGGGCGCCTCGGTGGCGGGCAGGGCGCGCGCGCGGCCGCCCAGCACGCGGGTGGCCTCGAACACGGTCACGCTGTGCCCCGCCTGCGCGGCGGCCACCGCCGCCGCCATGCCGGCCCAGCCGCCCCCGATGATGGCAACACGTTGCATGGAAGAAAGCCGGCTCAGAGGCGTCCGAGGGCCTGCACCTTCCAGGCCAGCCACAGCTTGCGCAGCGGCGTCAGGCTCACCCGCTGGTGCAGCACCTGGAAGCCGTCGTGCTCGATCTCGCGCAGCAGGGTGCGGTAGATGCTGGCCATCATCAGCCCGGGCTTCTGGGCGCGCCGGTCGCCCGTGGGCAGCAGGGCGATCGCCTCGTCGTAGAGCCGGTGCGCGCGCTCGGCCTGAAAGCGCATCAGCGCCGTGAACCGCTCGGAATACTGGCGCTTGAGGATCTCGTGCGCCTTCACGTCGAACTGCTGGAGCTCGGCCACGGGCAGGTAGATGCGGCCCATCATCGCGTCCTCACCCACGTCGCGGATGATGTTGGTGAGCTGAAACGCCAGGCCCAGGGTGTGCGCGTATTCGGTGGTGCGGTCGTCGGTCTGCCCGAAGATGCGCGCGGCCACCTCGCCCACCACGCCCGCCACCAGCTGGCAGTAGCGCGACAGGCCGGGAAAGTCGAGGTAGCGCGTCTGCTCCAGGTCCATCTGGCAGCCGTCGATCACGGCCTGCAGGTGGCGCTCCTCGATGCCGTAGGCCGCCACGTGCGGCATCAGCGCCTGCATCACCGGGTGCGTGGCACGACCGGCGAAGGACTGGGCCACCTCGGCCTGCCACCAGGCCAGCTTGGTGCGGGCCACGCCGGCATCCGAGACTTCGTCCACCACATCGTCGACCTCGCGGCAAAAACCATAGAAGGCCGTGATGGCGGCGCGCCGTGGCGCGGGCAGGAACAGAAAGGCGTAATAGAAGCTGCTGCCCGAGGCGGCGGCTTTTTGCTGGACGTACTGTTCCGGTGTCATGGGGCGCGATTCTCCCATGGGCGCCCGGGCTCGGCGGCGAACCGGGCTGGCTCGGGGCAGGGGCCGCCCTGCGGCCAGGCCAGGGGAGGGTGCCTTCGCATTCCTGCTCGCGCTTTCGGGTGGCAGTGCCGTGCTCGAACAGAGCCTGCCTACAGTGCATTTCAAGCGGCGATTTCCCGATGCGAGGCACGGCGAGCGACCGCCTCGAAAGGTTTTTCCATGTCCCTCAGTTCCAAGTTCGCTTCCAAGGTCTTATCGGCGGGCAACCGCTTCGTCAAGGAGGTAGCGTCGAAAACGACGGGTCAGGCCAAGACCCCATCGGGTGCCGCGCAGTCCCGGCCGCAGCAGGACACCGTGTTCTCCAAATTGAGTTCGCGTACCAATGGAGCCGCAGCCCGTCCACAAGGCCCGCAGTCTCAACAGCCCCGGGCCAACCTGCAGTCGTTCCGACCGGCCAACCAGCAGGCCGGCCTCGCTGGCCAACAGCAGCAGCGCGTGCAGACCCCGAATTACCAGCACGCCACGGCGGCCGCGCCTTCTCCGCGGAAACAGCAGCCCGAGCCCGCGGGCTTGAAGATGTTCGGCGATGGGCGCAGCAATGCACCTGCATCCCAGCCGGGAGTGCACCGCACGTCGATGCGCCCCACCGGTTCATCGAGTTCGCTCAGCTCCATGAGCTCCTGGGGTTCCACGAATTCTTCGAGCTCCCTCAGTTCCTGGAGCTCCACCAGTTCCTCGGGCTCTTCGAGCCCCTCACGCCCCACGAGTCCGTCGCGCCCCTCGACCCCGACGAGCCCGTCGCGTCCCACGACCCATGCAAGCCCGACGGGTCCGACGAGCACGGTCCAGGCTGCAAGGCCTCAGCAGGCCGCGTCGTCCGCGAGTTTCGGGCGGACCAGGCCCCAGTCCTCGGAAGCCGATACGGCCCCGCCCAAATTGCAGTTCATCCGCGGAACCCGACAGGTCAAGGCGCAATACCTGGAGGCCAAGGCCCGCATGGACGCCGTGATCAAAGAGCATCACCAGGTGGACACGGCGTTGGACAACGCGACCGACGCCATGTCCGACAAGGAGTACGACGCGCTGAGCGCCCGATATGACACCCTCACCGCGCAGAAGAAAACAGCGATCCGTGAACACAATGCCCTTCGCAACGAAATGGCGAGGATGAACATTCCTGTGGTGCACCATGTGAGCCAGGCACTGACGGCCAACCTTCCGATGCTGGAGAAACTGGCGGACCTGTCCGGCAAGTTCGCCAAGGTCGATCAGACGGGCATGGCCTTCGACCTGGAGGGCACGATGCGCCGAAGCGGCGCGAAGATGGTGAGTACCTTCAGGGCCGCCCAGGAGTTCGACGAACTGTCGGGCCAGCGCGATGCGATCATCAAGAGCCAAGCTCAGCTCAAGCAATTGCTCGCCAGCGACGAGATGGACGGCCTGCGCTATGCCGATCCCAAGCTGCATGCCTCACTCAGCCAGATGGCGAAGATGGACCTCGGCCAGTCTTTCCGCAAGCTGGATGCCCTGCAAAGCGTGGCCAAGGACATCGAAGAAGCGTTTGACAGCCAGGGGCTGTCGTCAATGCTGTACTCGACTCCCAGCACGCCAGAAGAAATTCGGGAGCGCAAGGAAAAAGAGTTGCGAGAACACCAGGAGGCGATCGACCAAGGCTACATGTAAGCCGGAGGCCCGGGGGCCATCGGTTCCGGGCCCCCACTGCCTGCCGCCATGGTGGCGGGCGGGCCTCAGAAGGCGATCTGCTCCACACCCATGTCGCTCGGCCGGCGCAGCGCCTCTTTCATGAACAGGCTCATTGGGAGCATGCCTTGCTGCTCCACGCTGAACCACTTCTTGTACAGCGCGGCCATCTCGCCGCCCTGGATCATGCGGCGCGTCACGCGGTCCACCAGTTCCTTGAACTTGGGATCATCCTTGCGCAGCCCGATGCTGTAGGGCTCCAGCGACAGGCGCTTTTCCAGGAACTGGTAGTCGTCCACGTTCTTGCCCAGGCGGGTGAGCGGAATCCAGATGCCCGCATCGTCGGCGAAGGCGGCATCGGCCTCACCCTTGACCAGCGCGCCCACCACGTCGATCGTGCTGTCGGCCAGCACGTAGTTGAAGTGGCGGTTGTAGGTGCGCTCGTTGGCGCGCAGCAACCCTTCGTTGGTGGTCTTGCCCTGCACGGCGATCTTCTTGCCCTGCACGGCGATCTTCTTGCCCTGCAGGTCGTCCAGCGTCTTGATGCCCGAGCTTTTGCGCACGAGGAACGAAGAGGTCGCCACGAAGATGTGGTGGCTGAACGCGATCTCCTTTTGCCGCGCGGCCGTGTTGGCGGTGCCGCCGCACTCCAGGTCCACCACGCCGTCCTTCACGTCGCTGATGCGGTTCTTGCCGTCCACCAGCAGGTAGTGCACGCGCAGGTCGGGACGCTTGAGCTCCTTCTTGATCTCGTCGAAGATCTGCAGGCACACGTCCACCGTGTAGCCCTTCACCGCGCCGTTGGCGTCCTTGAACGAAAACGGCAGGGACTTTTCGCGGTGGCCCAGCTTCAGTTCGCCCGAGCTGGCGATGCGCGCCAGGGTGTCTTCCGCCCAGGCGGGGGCTGCGCTGCCGAACGCGGCCAGGGCCGCCATGAGCGCCCAGGGGCGCAGTCGAAAAAGGAAATGCATGGGTGGAGGCGAAAAAGGCGGATGAAGGAGGACGGCGGATGCGCCGGCGCCCGCACGGGCGAAAACCGCAAAGTGTATGTGCGTGTAACGAAAAAAGGCAGGGCCTGCCCGCGCCCCCGCGTGCAGGTGCGTCTTATTCACCACACCGGTGATGGCGCAGCCCCGGGTTGGGCGCCCTCACTCAGCACTCGACCACGTTCACCGCCAGCCCGCCGCGCGAGGTCTCCTTGTATTTGCTCTTCATGTCGGCACCGGTCTGCATCATGGTCTTGATGACCTGATCGAGCGAGACCATGTGCGTGCCGTTGCCGCGCAGGGCCATGCGCGCGGCGTTGATGGCCTTGATCGCGCCCATCGCGTTGCGCTCGATGCAGGGGATCTGCACCAGCCCGCCCACAGGGTCGCACGTCATGCCCAGGTTGTGCTCCATGCCGATCTCGGCCGCGTTCTCGACCTGCGCGGGCGTGCCGCCCATCACCGCCGCCAGCGCGCCGGCCGCCATCGAGCAGGCCACGCCCACTTCGCCCTGGCAGCCCACCTCGGCACCCGAGAGCGAGGCGTTTTCCTTGTAGATGATGCCGATGGCGCCGGCCGTGAGCAGGAAGTCGGCGATGCCGTCCTCGTCGGCGCCGGGCACGAACTTCACGTAGTAGTGCAGCACCGCCGGGATCACGCCGGCCGCGCCGTTGGTGGGCGCGGTGACGACGCGCCCGCCCGCCGCGTTCTCCTCGTTGACGGCCATGGCGTAGAGGTTGATCCAGTCCAGCATCGACAGCGGATCGCGCAGCGCCTCTTCGGCGCGGCCGGACAGCGTCTGGTGCAGCTGGCCCGCGCGGCGCTGCAGCCGCATGGGGCCGGGCAGGCTGCCGTGGCTGGCGCAGCCGCGCTGCACGGCGCCGGCCATGGTCTGCCAGATATGCAGCAGGCGGTGGCGCACGTGCGCGCGGCTGTGCCAGTGCCCTTCGTTGGCCAGCGTGACGGCGGCGATGCCCTGTCCGGTGGCGGCGCATTGGGCCAGCAGTTCGGCGGCGGTGCGGTAGGGGTGGGGCAGTCCCGTGCCCGAGCCTGCCGCGCCTGGGTCCAGGGCCTCGACGCTGTTGAGCACCCGCTGGCCGCCTTCGTCCACCACGAAGCCGCCGCCCACCGAGTAATAGGTGCGCGTGAGCAGAAGTTCGCCCTGCGCGCCATGGGCATGAAAGCTCAGGCCGTTGGGGTGGGACGGCAGGTTCTTTCGCCGGAACAGCAGGTGCTCCTTTTCCATGAACGCGATGCGGTGCTCGCCCAGCAGGTCGATGTGGCCGCCCGTGCGGATCGCCTCGACCGTGGGGCCGATCCGGTCCGGGTCGATGCGGTCGGGCTCGTGCCCGGCCAGGCCCAGCAGCACGGCGCGGTCGGTGCCGTGGCCAATGCCGGTGGCGGCCAGCGAGCCGAACAGCTCCACCACCACGCGGTGCACGGGCGCCAGACCCATGGAATCGCGCAGGGCGACGGCGAACTGCCGCGCCGCGATCATGGGGCCCACGGTATGGGAGCTGGAGGGGCCGATACCGATCTTGAACAGGTCGAAAACGCTGACGGACATGGCGGGCAATGCGAGGGCTGTGCGGCGCGCAGGCTAACCGGCTGGTGGGGGCCGGGCATGCTCGCTATCCCGGGGCGGCCTTGCGCGAGGCCCGTTCCTTACCGGCTCAATCAAAATCGATTGCTACAAAAAATATAGCGTCATGCCTTAGTACCCATTGTGCTGGAGGCCGATTCGATGCCCTGCATTGTCGGCCTCCAGGGCCGCGACTGAAGCCGCGCTTGCCGGGCATGAATTCGCCTTACATCGCCACGGCCCGGCCCAGCATGCGGGCCCAGTCCAGCAGGCGCAGGCGCGGGCGGGTGTGCAGGCTGCCGCCGTCGAGCGCCTCCACCTTGTCCAGGATGCGCAGTCCGCCCTGCACGACCAGGCGCAGCTCCCAGCCGGCGCGCCCGGGCAGGCGGTGCACCAGGGGCGCGCCTTGGTCCATCAGCCCGCGCGCCCAGGCCGCGCAGTCGTTGACCAGCGCGCGCGTGGCGGGTGTGGTGCGCAGCGTGGACAGGGCCGCGCGGTCCACCCGGTGCGCCCCGCAGTCGGCGTCGGTGAGGTAGTGGCGCCCGCGCGGAATGTCCACGCTCAGGTCCTGCCAGAAGTTGATGAGCTGCAACGCCGAGCAGATGGCGTCGCTGCGCGCGAGCGATTCGGCATCGTGCACGCCGTAGAGGTGCAGCAGCAGCCGGCCGACGGGATCGGCCGAGCGCCGGCAGTAATCCAGCAGTTCGGCCCGGTCGGCGTACACGGCGCCGTCCCGCGTGCGGGCGATGTCCTGCGTGAACGCACTCAGCAGGTCGGCCAGCAGCGGCACGGGCAGGGCATGGCTGCGCAGCACGGCCTGCAGCGGGCCGAAGATGGCGGCCCAGCGCGCGCCGGGCGGGTGGCCGGCTGCGATGGACTGTAGCTCGGCCCCATAGGCCGCCAGGTCCGCCAGGCGTTCCTCCGGGCCGGCGTCCCCTTCGTCGGCCAGGTCGTCCGCGGCGCGCGCGAAGGCGTAGATGGCCGCGATGGGCTGGCGCAGGTGCGGCGGGCACAGCAGCGAGGCCACGGGAAAGTTTTCGTAGTGCGTCACGGCCGGCGCTTGGGGTGTGCCGGGCGGTGCGGTGCGGGGGCGGGGTTCGGAGGAGGGAAGCGTCACGGCGCGATTGTCGCTTGACAAGGTGACGTGGCTTCTCATAGATTACTAACCAGTCAGTCATTAAAACGAACCGCTTTCCCGGAACCAGCATGAACACCTCTGTCGCGCCGCGGCTTTCCCGGCCGTTCCCCTCGCAGCCCCTTCTCGGGGCATTTTCTTGGGTGCAGCGCGCGATGGGGGGGCTGGCCGTCGGCGCGGCCGTCCTCGCTGGCGTAGGCTGCTCCAAGCCCGAGCCCGCCCCGGAGCCGGTGCGCTCGGTCAAGCTGCTCACCGTGGGCGCCGCCCCGCTGAACACCCAGCTCGAATATGCCGGCGAAGTGCGGGCGCGCATCGAATCGCGCCTGGGCTTTCGGGTGGCGGGCAAGATCGTGCAGCGCCAGGCCGAACTGGGCCAGCGCGTGCAGGCGGGCCAGATGCTGGCCCAGCTCGACCCGCGCGACTACCAGCTGGCCGCCGAAGCGTCGCGCGCGCAGGTCGCCTCCGCTGCCACGCAGCGGGACTTGGCCGCTGCCGACTACCAGCGCTACGCCGCGCTCAAGGCGCAGAACTTCATCAGCGGCGCCGAGCTGGAGCGCCGCGCCTCCACCCTCAAGGCCGCCGACGCCTCGCTCGACCAGGCGCGTGCGCAACTGGCCTCGCAAGGCAACCAGACCGGCTACACGCGGCTGGTGGCCGACGTGTCTGGCGTGGTCACCAGCATCGATGCCGAGCCGGGCCAAGTGGTGTCCGCCGGCACGCCGGTGGTGCGCATTGCCCAGGACGGCCCGCGCGACGTCGTCTTCGTCGTGCCGGAGGACAAGGTCGCCCGCGTGAAGGCCGGCCAGCCGGTGGCCGTGCGGTCGTGGTCGGGCGGCGCGCCTTTGACCGGCCGGGTGCGCGAGGTGGCGGCCAGCGCCGATGCCGTCACCCGCACCTTCCAGATCAAGGTGGCCATCGAAGGCGCCGAGGCGCCGCCGCTCGGCGCCACCGTGTACGTCACGCCCGAGGCCCTGGGCCATGCCGGCCAGCAGGCCATCAAGCTGCCCACCAGCGCGCTGCGCCAGGACGGCCAGCAGACGGCCGTGTGGGTCTTCGACGCCGCCAGCGGCACCGTGCGGTCGCAAGCCGTGCAGATCGCCACGGCGGACGGCAACGAGGCGGTGGTGGCTTCGGGGCTGGCCCCGGGCATGCAGGTGGTGGCGACGGGCGTGCACGTGCTGTCGCCCGGCCAGAAGGTCGTGCCCTACCAGCCCAAGACGCCTGCAGCGCAATCCAATCCAGCGCAGACGGCTGCCAATGGCGTGGCAAGCCCCGCCAGTGCCACGGCCTCCGGCCCGGCGCCCGCCGCGACCGCATCGTCCGCCCGCTGAAGGCCGCTCCATGACGCAGATCCAGCCGAAAGAGGGCTTCAATCTCTCCAAATGGGCGCTCGACCATCCGGCGCTCACCCGCTACCTGATGATCGTGCTGATGCTGATGGGCTTTGGCGCCTACTTCCAGCTCGGGCAGGACGAGGACCCGCCGTTCACCTTCCGCGCGATGGTGGTGCGCACCTACTGGCCCGGCGCCACGGCGCAGCAGGTGGCCGAGCAGGTCACCGACAAGCTCGAACGCACCCTGCAGGAGGTGCCCTACGCCGACAGGATCCGAAGCTACTCCAAGCCCGGCGAGTCGCAGATCATCTTCAACATCAAGGACTCTTCCAGGTCCGCGGACGTGCCCAATGTCTGGTACACGGTGCGCAAGAAGATCGGTGACATGCGAGCCACCCTGCCGCAGGGCGTGCAGGGGCCGTTCTTCAACGACGATTTCGGCGACGTCTATGGCGTGATCTACGCGCTGGAGTCCGAAGGCTTCAGCTATGCCGAGATGAAGACCTTCGCCGACGATGTGCGCCAGCAGCTGCTGCGCGTGCCCGACGTGGCCAAGGTCGAGCAGTTCGGCGTGCAGGACGAAAAGCTCTACATTGAAATCTCGCAAAAGCGCCTGGCGCAACTGGGCCTGGACATGAACCAGGTGCTGTCGCAACTGGGCCAGCAGAACGCGGTGGAAAGCGGCGGCATCATCCAGACGCCGCAGGACCAGGTCCAGGTGCGCGTGGCCGGTCAATTCGGTGCGGTCGAAGACCTGCGCGCCATGCCGATCCGCGGCGCCTCGGGCGCGCAGCTGCGCCTGGGCGACATCGCCGACATTCACCGCGGCTACGTGGAGCCGCCGGCCGTGAAGGTGCGCCACCAGGGCCAGGAAGTGATCGCGCTCGGCGTGTCGATGGCCAAGGGCGGAGACATCATCCGCCTGGGCGAAGCCCTGAAGACCGCCACGCAGAAGATCGAAAAGACCCTGCCGGCCGGCGTGCGGTTCGTGAACGTGCAGGACCAGCCAAAGTCGGTTTCTTCTTCGGTCAACGAGTTCGTGAAGGTGCTGATCGAAGCCGTGGTGATCGTGCTGGCCGTGAGCTTCCTGGCGCTGGGGCTGCACAAGCGCCCGGGCCGCCATCCGCTGTGGAAGCGCTGGACGCTGGACATCCGCCCGGGCCTGGTGGTGGGCATCACCATTCCGCTGGTGCTGGCCGTCACGTTCCTGGCCATGTGGTACTGGAACATCGGGCTGCACAAGATCTCGCTGGGCTCGCTCATCATCGCGCTGGGCCTGCTGGTGGACGACGCCATCATTGCCGTCGAGATGATGGTGCGCAAGATGGAGGAGGGCTACGACAAGGTGCGCGCGGCCACCTTCGCCTACGAGATCACCGCCATGCCGATGCTGACCGGCACGCTGATCACGGCAGCGGGCTTCCTGCCGATCGGCATCGCCAAGTCGGTGACGGGGGAATACACCTTTGCCATCTTCGCGGTCACGGTGATCGCGCTGGTGCTGTCGTGGCTGGTCTCGGTGTACTTCGTGCCGTACCTGGGCACGCTGCTGCTCAAGAAGCCGCCGCACGTGCACACCGGCCCGGACGGCCAGCCGCACGAGGCGTTCGACAGCGGGTTCTACAACGTCTTTCGCCGCTGCGTGGACTGGTGCGTGCGCTACCGCTGGATCACCATCGGGCTCACGGTGGCCACCTTCGCGCTCGGCATCGTCGGCATGGGACGCGTGCAGCAGCAGTTCTTCCCGGATTCGAGCCGCCCTGAAATCCTGATGGACATCTGGTTCCCGGAAGGCACCTCGTTCGAAGCCAACGAAGAGGCCACGCGCCGCGTCGAGCAGCGTCTGCGGGCCGAGGCGGGCGTGTCCACCGTCAGCGTGTGGGTGGGCTCGGGCGTGCCGCGCTTTTATCTGCCGCTGGACCAGGTCTTCCCGCAGACCAACGTGTCGCAGTTCATCGTGATCCCGCAGGACCTGCACGTGCGCGAGTCGTTGCGCGTCGGGTTGCCCGAGATCATGGCGCGCGAGTTCCCCGAGGTGCGGGCGCGCGTGAAGCTGCTGCCCAACGGGCCGCCCGTGCCTTACCCGGTGCAGTTCCGCGTGGTGGGCACCGATCCCGCCGTGCTGCGCGCCCGGGCCGATGAGGTCAAGGCCATCCTGCGCGACCACCCGCAGATGCGCGGCGTGAACGACAACTGGAACGAATCCGTCAAGGTCATGCGCCTGGAAGTGGACCAGGACAAGGCCCGCGCCCTGGGCGTGACCAGCCAGTCCATCGCCCAGGCCGCGCGCACCGTCTTCACCGGCACGACCGTGGGCCAGTACCGCGAGGGCGACAAGCTCATCGACATCGTGTTCCGCCAGCCGCCGGACGAACGCAAGGCCATCACCGACGTGGCCAATGCCTACCTGCCAACCGCTTCGGGCAAGTCGATTCCGCTCACGCAGATCGCGCGCCCGGTCTTCACCTGGGAGCCGGGGGTGATGTGGCGCGAGAACCGCGACTACGCCATCACCGTGCAGGGCGACGTCATCGAAGGCCTGCAGGGCGCAACCGTCACCGAAGCGCTGGTGCCCGGCCTGCGGCAGCTGGAGGCGAAGTGGCATGCGGCCGGCCAGGGCGGCTACCGCATCGAGGTCGCGGGTGCCGTGGAGGAAAGCTCCAAGGGCTCGGCCTCCATCGCCGCGGGCGTGCCGATCATGCTGTTCATCACGTTCACCCTGCTCATGCTCCAACTGCACAGCTTCAGCCGCGCGGTGCTGGTGTTCCTCACCGGACCGCTGGGCATCGCCGGGGTGGCGGGGGCGTTGCTGCTGCTGGGACGGCCGTTCGGGTTCGTGGCGCTGCTGGGGGTGATCGCGCTCATGGGCATGATCCAGCGCAACTCCGTCATCCTGATCGACCAGATCGAGCAGGACCGCGCGCGGGGCGTGCCCGCGTGGGACGCCATCGTGGAGTCGGCCGTGCGCCGGCTGCGTCCCATCGTGCTCACGGCCGCCGCGGCGGTGCTGGCCATGATCCCGCTGTCGCGCAGCGTGTTCTGGGGCCCGATGGCCGTGGCCATCATGGGCGGCCTGATCGTGGCGACGGTGCTCACGCTGCTGGCGCTGCCGGCCATGTACGCGGCCTGGCTCCGCGTGAAAGAGCCCGATCCGCATGCGCCGAAGCCGGCCTGATCGGAGACGGTCCGCCGACAAGGTAAAATCGAAGGTTGACCAATTTCACACAGGTGGCCGGCCCTGCCGGTCGCCTGTTTTGTCTGTAAGTTTGCGCGGGTGGCGAAATTGGTAGACGCACCAGGTTTAGGTCCTGACGCCAGCAATGGTGTGGGGGTTCGAGTCCCCCCCCGCGCACCACGGTGCGGCTGCAAAAGCAGCCGTCACGGTCCCCATATTCATAGAGGAAGAGCCATGGCCGTTACTGTTGAAACCCTTGAAAAGCTCGAGCGCAAGATCACGCTGAGCTTGCCCCTCACCGCGATCCAGTCCGAGGTCGACTCGCGCCTCAAGCGCCTGGCCCGCACCGTGAAGATGGACGGCTTCCGTCCCGGCAAGGTGCCGATGAACGTCGTGGCCCAGCGCTATGGCTACTCGGTCCAGTACGAAGTGCTGAACGACAAGGTCGGCGAGGCGTTCGCCCAGGCCGCCAACGAAGCCAACCTGCGCGTGGCCGGCCAGCCCCGCATCACCGAAAAAGACGGCGCGCCGGAAGGCCAGGTCACCTTCGACGCCATTTTCGAGGTGTTCCCTGAAGTCAAGATCGCCGATCTGGCCGGCGCCGAAGTCGAAAAGCTGTCCGCTGAAGTGACCGACGCCGCCATCGACAAGACCATTGACATCCTGCGCAAGCAGCGCCGCAGCTTCGCCCAGCGCGCGCAAGCCGCCGCCGCTGAAGACGGCGACCGCGTGACGGTCGACTTCGAAGGCAAGATCGACGGCGAAACCTTCTCCGGCGGCAAGGCCGAAGACTTCCAGTTCCTGGTCGGCGAAGGCCAGATGCTCAAGGAATTCGAAGACGCCGTGCGTGGCATGAAGTCCGGCGAAAGCAAGACCTTCCCGTTGGCCTTCCCCGAGGACTACCACGGCAAGGACGTGGCCGGCAAGACGGCTGACTTCATGGTCACCGTGAAGAAGATCGAAGCCGCCCACCTGCCCGAAGTGAACGAGCAGCTCGCCAAGTCCCTCGGCATCGCCGACGGCACGGTCGACGGCCTGCGCGCCGACATCAAGAAAAACCTGGAACGCGAAGTCAAGTTCCGCCTGCTGGCCCGCAACAAGCAGGCCGTGATGGACGCCCTGGTGTCCAAGGCCGAGCTGGACCTGCCCAATGCCAGCGTGCAGGCCGAGATCGCCCGCCTGCTGGAAGGTGCCCGTGCCGACCTGAAGCAACGCGGCATCAAGGACGCCGACAAGGCCGAAATCCCGGAAGACGTGTTCCGCCCCCAGGCCGAGCGCCGCGTGCGCCTGGGCCTCGTGGTGGCCGAACTGGTGCGTGCCAATGAACTGCACGCCAAGCCCGAGCAACTGAAGGCCCACGTGGACGAACTGGCCGCCAGCTACGAAAAGCCGGAAGACGTCGTGCGCTGGTACTTTGGCGACCGTCAGCGTCTGGCCGAAGTCGAGGCCGTCGTCATCGAAAACAACGTGACCGACTTCGTGATGGGCAAGGCCAAGGTGACGGACAAGTCCGTTTCCTTCGACGAACTGATGGGCCAGGGCTGATGCGCTGCTGCCGCCGGACCGCCCGATTGCGGTTTCTGGCGGCTGGATGACATCGGGGGCTTGTGCTTGCGTGCACAAGCCCCAATTCATTTCTGGGTACAGTATCCGCATGACAGGAGAAAACATGAGTGCACTGGAAACACAAGCCTTGGGCATGGTCCCCATGGTCATCGAGCAGTCGGGGCGCGGCGAACGCTCCTACGACATCTATTCGCGGCTGCTGAAAGAGCGCATTATTTTTTTGGTGGGCGAGGTCAATGACCAGACCGCCAACCTCGTGGTGGCCCAGTTGCTGTTCCTCGAAAGCGAGAACCCCGACAAGGACATCTCGTTCTATATAAACTCCCCGGGCGGCAGCGTCACGGCCGGCATGGCGATCTACGACACCATGCAGTTCATCAAGCCCGATGTGTCGACCATGTGCGTGGGCTTTGCCGCCAGCATGGGCGCCTTCCTGCTGGCCGCCGGTGCCAAGGGCAAGCGGTTTTCCCTGCCGAACTCCAAGATCATGATCCACCAGGTGCTGGGCGGGGCCCGTGGCCAGGCGACGGACATCGAAATCCACGCACGCGACATTCTGCGTACCAAGGACCAGATGAACCGCATCCTGGCGGAACGCACCGGACAGCCCCTGGACAAGGTCAAGAACGACACCGAGCGCGACTACTTCCTCACGGCCGATGAGGCCAAGGAATACGGTCTGGTCGATCAGGTGATCGCCAAGCGCCCCTGATCGCTCCGCAAGGGAATACGCGGCGTTTTCCCCAGGGAAGACGCCGTTTTTTATTTCGTTATCATCCCGACAACGTTCCGCAACACGAGGCATTGCCCCCATGGCCGAGAAAAAAGGCTCTTCCAGCGAAAAAACCCTTTACTGCTCCTTCTGCGGCAAAAGCCAGCACGAGGTAAAGAAGCTGATCGCCGGTCCGTCGGTTTTTATCTGCGACGAGTGCATCGACCTGTGCAATGAAATCATTCGGGACGAGCTTCCAGCAGCCGACGGCACGCGCGAATCGCGCGGCGACCTTCCCACCCCCGCGGAGATCAAGGCGAACCTGGACAGCTACGTCATCGGCCAGGACTTCGCCAAGCGCACGCTGGCCGTGGCCGTGTACAACCACTACAAGCGGTTGCGCCACAAGGACAAGGCCGGCAAGGACGAGGTGGAACTGTCCAAGAGCAACATCCTGCTGATCGGGCCCACCGGCTCGGGCAAGACGCTGCTGGCCCAGACGCTGGCCCGCATGCTGGACGTGCCTTTCGTGATGGCGGACGCCACCACCTTGACCGAGGCCGGCTACGTGGGTGAAGACGTCGAGAACATCGTGCAAAAGCTCCTGCAAAGCTGCAACTACGAAGTGGAGCGGGCCCAGCGCGGCATCGTCTACATCGACGAGATCGACAAGATTTCCCGCAAGTCGGACAACCCGTCCATCACGCGGGACGTGTCGGGCGAAGGGGTTCAGCAGGCGCTGCTCAAGCTCATCGAAGGCACCATGGCCAGCGTGCCCCCGCAGGGTGGCCGCAAGCATCCCAACCAGGACTTCCTGCAGATCGACACGACGAACATCCTGTTCATCTGCGGCGGCGCATTCGCGGGCCTGGAGAAGGTGATCGAGAACCGCACGGAGGCCTCGGGCATCGGTTTTGGGGCGTCGGTCAAGAGCAAGAAGCAACGGTCCCTGACCGAGGTGTTCACCGAGATCGAGCCCGAAGATCTGATCAAGTTCGGTCTCATTCCCGAACTGGTGGGCCGCATGCCCGTCGTGACGGCCCTGGCCGAGCTCAGCGAGGATGCGCTGGTCCAGATCCTGACCGAGCCCAAGAACGCACTGGTCAAGCAGTACAACAAGCTGCTGTCCATGGAGGGCGTGGACCTGGAGATCCGCCCTGCGGCGCTCAAGGCCATTGCCCGCAAGGCGCTCGCCCGCAAGACCGGCGCGCGCGGCCTGCGGTCGATTCTGGAGCAATCGCTGATCAGCACCATGTTCGACCTGCCCAATGCCACCAATGTGGAAAAAGTGGTGGTGGACGAGTCCACCATCGAGGAAAACAAGGCGCCCCTGCTCGTGTACCGAGAGGCCGCCAAGAAAGCCTGAGGCGCGGCCCGCCGGTAACGCAGCAGCCGCCTGCAGTCCTCTCCGCCTGCAACCCATCGCCTTCGCTTCATCGGCGATAGTGGTGGGTTGAAAAATCTCGCTGTTGGACCATATTCCAAGCAGCTTCATGAGGATTTCCATGTCCGGACACACCCCACTGCCTGCCACCCCCATCGACCTGCCGTTGCTACCGTTGCGCGACGTCGTGGTCTTCCCCCACATGGTGATCCCGCTGTTCGTAGGACGCCCCAAGAGCATCAAGGCGCTGGAACTGGCCATGGACGCCGACCGGCGGATCATGCTGGTCGCCCAGAAAACCGCCGCCAAGGACGAGCCCCTCGTCTCGGACATGTTCGACGTGGGTTGCGTTTCCACGATCCTGCAGATGCTGAAATTGCCTGATGGCACCGTCAAGGTGCTGGTCGAGGGGCAGCAGCGGGCACTCGTGTCTGCCATCCAGGACAATGAAACCCATTTCACCGCGACCGTGGCTCCTGTCGAAGCGCAGGAGGACGAGAGCAAGCCCAGCGAGATCGAGGCCTTGCGTCGGGCCGTGATGCAGCAGTTCGACCAATACGTCAAGCTGAACAAGAAGATTCCACCGGAAATCCTCACCTCGATCTCTGCCATCGATGATCCAGGGCGTTTGGCGGACACCATTGCCGCCCACCTGCCGCTCAAGCTGGAAAACAAGCAGGTCGTGCTCGACCTGTCGGATGTGAAGCTGCGCCTCGAAAACCTCTTCGAGCAGCTGGATCGCGAAGTGGACATCCTCAATGTCGACAAGAAGATCCGTGGCCGCGTGAAGCGCCAGATGGAGAAGAACCAGCGCGATTTCTATCTGAACGAGCAGGTCAAGGCCATTCAGAAGGAACTGGGCGAGGGCGAGGAAGGCGCGGACATCGAGGAGATCGAAAAGAAGATCAAGCTCGCCAAGATGCCCGCTGACGCGCGCAAGAAGGCGAACAGCGAGCTCAAGAAGCTCAAGCTCATGTCGCCCATGTCGGCCGAAGCCACGGTGGTGCGCAACTACATTGAAGTGCTCACCGGGTTGCCGTGGAGCAAAAAGACCAAGATCAAGCACGACCTTGCCAATGCCGAGGGCGTGCTCAATGAAGACCATTACGGTCTCGACAAGGTCAAGGACCGCATCCTGGAATACCTCGCGGTCCAGCAGCGCGTGGACAAGGTTAAGGCCCCCATTCTGTGTCTGGTGGGGCCACCCGGTGTTGGCAAGACCTCGCTCGGGCAGTCGATTGCCAAGGCGACCGGGCGTAAATACGTGCGCATGGCGTTGGGCGGTATGCGTGACGAAGCGGAGATCCGCGGTCACCGCCGGACCTACATCGGCGCCATGCCCGGCAAGGTGCTGCAGAGCCTGAACAAGGTCGGTACGCGCAATCCGCTGTTCCTGCTGGACGAAATCGACAAGCTGGGTACGGATTTCCGGGGCGATCCTTCGAGCGCCCTGCTGGAAGTGCTCGATCCTGAGCAGAACCACAAGTTCGGCGACCACTACGTCGAAGTCGATTTCGATTTGAGCGACGTGATGTTTGTCGCCACCTCCAATTCGATGAACATCCCGCCGGCGCTGCTGGACCGGATGGAAGTGATCCGCCTGTCGGGCTACACCGAAGACGAGAAAACCAACATCGCCATGAAGTACCTGCTGCCCAAGCAGATGGGCAACAACGGCGTCAAAGACGAGGAACTGCAAGTCACCGAGTCGGCGGTGCGGGACGTGGTTCGCTACTACACGCGCGAAGCAGGGGTGCGTTCGCTGGAGCGCGAGTTGTCCAAGATCTGCCGCAAGGTCGTCAAGGGACTGCAGCTTAAGCAGCTGACGCCGCAAGTCGTGGTGACCGCGGACAACCTCCCCGACTATCTTGGCGTGCGCAAGTACACCTATGGCCGTGCGGAGCAGCAGAACCAGGTGGGGCAGGTGGTGGGCCTGGCATGGACCGAAGTGGGGGGCGATTTGCTCACCATCGAAGCGGCCACCATGCCCGGCAAGGGCGTGATCACGCGCACCGGCTCGCTGGGCGATGTCATGAAGGAATCGGTGGAAGCGGCACGAACCGTGGTGCGCAGCCGCTCCCGCATGCTCGGCATCAAGGACGAGGCCTTCGAAAAGCGCGACATCCACATCCACGTGCCCGACGGTGCGACGCCCAAGGACGGGCCCAGCGCCGGCGCGGCCATGACGACCGCTTTCGTTTCGGCGCTGACCGGCATCCCCGTGCGAGGCGATGTGGCGATGACCGGAGAAATCACCTTGCGAGGCGAGGTAACGGCCATCGGTGGGCTGAAGGAAAAATTGCTGGCTGCATTGCGCGGTGGCATCAAGACCGTCTTGATCCCCGAAGAGAACGTCAAGGACCTGCAGGAGATTCCCGAGAACGTGAAGAGCGGGCTGGAAATCGTGCCGGTGAAGTGGATCGACAAGGTGCTGGAAGTGGCGCTCGAGCGCAAACCGATCGCGCTCACCGATGAGGAAATCGCTGCGGCAGTGCCTGCGCCAGAAGAAAAAACTTCCACTACTGCAGGCTCTGTGAAGCATTGATGGAAATTTGTCGAAAGCCTCCAAAAATTGCGCTACAATTCATCCCATCGATGCAAACGTTGTACAATGTGAGGCTTCGGTAAATGCGGGAATAGCTCAGTTGGTAGAGCGCAACCTTGCCAAGGTTGAGGTCGAGAGTTCGAGACTCTTTTCCCGCTCCAATTTATGATCTACAGACTTCCACTGACGTCTGTAAGTCGTTGAAAACAGGGGCTTTTGCCCCTTTTTTCATTCCAGTGACGTCTATTGAAATCCGCCTGCATCCAGGACTTTTAAGTCCATTCTTAAGTCCATCAATACGGACGCGGCGCAGACCGGATTGTTGCTGGAGGAGCGAGGCCAAAGAGACAAGCATGTAGCCCTGACGCGAAGCTCAGGAGATAGCATGGCACTCTCGGATATGGCCGTCCGCAACGCAAAGCCGAACGGCAAACCCTACACACTCAGCGATATCGACGGGCTTTGCCTCGCAGTCTCTCCGACCGGGGGCAAGGCATGGCACTACCGTTACTACTGGGTCGGCAAGCAAAAACGCATGTCGCTCGGAACCTACCCGGAAGTGGGGCTGCGAGAAGCCCGTGCATTGCGCGACGGAGCCCGTGCTCTGCTGGCCAAGGGGATCAATCCCCGCTCGGATCGAAAGCAAAAGCGGCAGGCCGTGCGCCTGGCGGACGAGAACACCTTCAAGGCTGTCTTTGACAAGTGGGTCATCCACCGTTCTCTGAGCCTCAAGGAAGGCCGTCAAACGACGCTCTCGCAGATCAAACGGGTTTTCGACAACGATGTTCTGCCCACCCTCGGAAAAACGCCCATCTACGAAATCCAGCGGCCTGACCTGTTGGAGGTCGTTGCCAGGATCGAGCGGCGCAAGGCCCTGAGCGTTGCCGAGAAAGTGCGCACATGGCTGCGCCAGTTGTTTCGTTACGCCCTGATCGTCGTCCCCGGGCTGCAACAGAACCCGGCGTTCGATCTGGATGTCGTGGCCATGCCTCAGCCTCCGGTTCGCCATAACCCGTTCCTGCGCATGGCCGAGTTGCCCGCGATGCTGCAGCGTTTGCGCAGATACCACGGCAAACTGCAAACCCAGCTCGGACTGCGATTGCTGATGCTGACCGGGGTGCGGACGGGGGAATTGCGCTTGGCGACCCCGGACCAGTTCCACCTCGATCAGGGGCTGTGGATCATCCCGCCCGAGGTCGTGAAGCAATTGCAGTTGGAGATGCGCAAGGAGGGCAAGCGTCCCGCCGACATTCCCCCTTACATCGTGCCGTTATCCGTGCAGGCCATGGAGATCGTCCGACACATGCTGGCGAAATTCAAGCCCGCGCAAAAGTACCTGTTCTGCCACTACAGCGACCTGAAAAAACGCATCAGCGAAAACACGCTGAATGCCGCACTCAAGCGCATGGGCTACACCGATCAACTGACCGGCCACGGTATCCGGGGAACCATGTCCACCGCACTGCATGAAATCGGGTACCCGAAGGTCTGGATCGATGCCCAGCTTTCCCACACCGACCCGGATCAGGTGAGCGCCGCCTACAACCATGCGGAATATGGGAGCAACGCCGGCACATGATGCAGGACTGGGCGGACCGGCTCGATCTGTTCGAGCAGCATCAGGTCGAAGCGGGCAGCATGCGCCTGACCCTGCATCTGGAGGGCGTCCCGGAAGTTGTGCATGAACGCTCGCACCACGATGCGCGCGGGGCGATCGCACCAACGCCGGTACGGCTGGTGAGCAGCACACCTCAGACTGCGCCAACCGTGCCGGACACGGCGCGCCGCTTGTCGGCCATCGCGGGCCCGAGGGAGCAGTCCGTGTTGTCCGACGCCCAGCGCCAGCGCAACGAGATGGTGGACATCTTCAATGCGCCGCATGTTCTGTCCGCTGCGGAGTTCGCCAAAATGGCGGGCAAGTCCCGCCGCTGGATCAGCTACGAAATCAGCAACAAGAAGATCCTCGCGTTGAGCATGGGCAACCTGGGCCAGCGGGTTCCCGACTGGCATTTCGACCCGCTCAAACACAGGCTCATCCAGGCGGTTCTCAAGCATGCCGGTGATGCCGACCCCTGGGAGATTTACCGGGTGCTTTCACAGCCGCACGACCTGTTGGATGGGCTGGCCCCCGTTCAGGCCGTGACACCGCAAAACTTCCATGAAGCAGTCATGGCCGTGTGCTTCACTTTGAAGGAGAAAGCGCCCAATGCGCAATGGTCGGCTTAAAGAAACCTTGTAGTACTAGCGGTTCTCTTCCTGACAAAGAAGCCTGACCCAAGCATCCAGATAATTAGCCTCGGTAGCGATGAAATTCGACGTGGTTGCCGAGCCTTGTGCCAGCGGAGGAGCAATGACGCAGGGCGCTGCTACAGGTGATCGCTCAGCAGATCAAGCAACTGGTTCTAAGCCTCAGCAATTGCCCAGCCGAGTTGTTCCCTATGCTGAACTGATAACATGTGGATGCGAGTTAGTCTGAGATTTATCAACTTATAGGGGGAAGGCTATGGGATATCGTAGTGACAGTGATTTGGAGTTCTTGGGCGAAATGAAATCCGAAGAACTCGATGACCTTGTTTATTGCCTTACTCACGATAAGGACGGCGATGTTCGGTGGACAGAAGAACTGACTCAGAATTCTCATTACAAGACCCACTATCCCGATCACCATCAGTATTGGAAACTTGTGGCCGCAGAAATTCAGTGCTTTGGTGCCAACTCGTTTGCTACACTTTTTCGGGGCGGGGAGGGGGTAAGATACAAAGAAGTGCTCATGGATGTTTGTGATAAAATGAATGTTAATTACAATAAACGCTCCAGCGCTGAAATAATTGAAGGCAATCTTCTTATGAAGATCCTCACCGATGCTCTTGAGAAAATGAGCCCTGAAGAACTCAATGAATTGGCGAAGGCAACCGGAATTAAAAATGCTGGCGGAATTACGCCAGAAACGATGGTTGGAGTATTTCAGGCTGTATTCCGTGCTGGCGGTTTTAAATCTTACCAGCTGACCCTCATCATTGTTAACGCAGTATTGAAGGCTCTGATTGGTCGTGGCCTCTCTTTTGCTGGCAATGCTGCATTAACAAGAACGATGGCATTGCTTACTGGTCCGATTGGTTGGGTTATTACTGGTCTGTGGACCGCTGTTGACATTGCAGGCGCTGCGTATCGAGTGACGATTCCCGCAGTTATTCAAGTGGCAGCGCTTCGCCAGAAACATCTGAATGGAAAGCAATCGGAGAAAGTTTCTTTTAGTTGAGTGACGCGAAACTGGTTCTCAAAGGCATGCAAGTGCCCGCGACCTTTATAAGCTAGGGCTGCTGGCGGCTAGTGGTGTGCACCAGAGATTCGCATGAACTTCTATGATGTGTTTCTGGCGGCTGTTTTTTGCAGCCCGGGAGCACATCATGGCCCGACCGCATGCCGTTGCTATCGAGTTGAGCGAAGCCGACCGAGCTGTGTTGCTCGGTTGGTCACGCCGTCGCAAGACCGCCCAGGCCTTGGCGCTGCGAGCACGCATCGTGCTGGCCTGTGCCGATTCAGCAGCGACCAACACGGCGATTGCCGAAGCCATGGGTTTGAGCCTGATGACGGTGTCGAAGTGGCGTCGGCGCTTTGCCCAGCATGGCATTGCCGGCCTCGACGATGCACCCCGCTCAGGCGCTCCGCGCACGATCCTGGACGAGCAGGTCGAGGCCGTGATCACCACGACGCTGGAGACCGTGCCAGAGAATGCCACCCATTGGTCCACCCGTACGCTCGCCGCTCATCTGGGACTGAGCCAGACCACCATCTCGCGCATCTGGCGTGCCTTTGCATTGGCGCCGCATCGCACCGAAGGCTTCAAGCTCTCCACCGACCCGTACTTCGTCGACAAGGTGCGTGACATCGTGGGGTTGTACTTGCATCCACCCGAGCGCGCTCTGGTGCTGTGCGTGGACGAGAAGCCCTCCATCCAGGCCCACAGTGATACCGCTCCGGCCATACCCATGCAACCGGGCCAGCCGGAGCGCCACACGCATGACTACCTGAGACACGGCACGACAGACCTCTTTGCCGCCCTCGATGTCAAGGCCGGCACGGTCATCGCCGAGGTCCACCGACGTCATCGCAGCGTGGAGTTCCGTCACTTCCTGCAGACCGTCGAACGTGCCACGCCCGCGGAGTTCGAACTGCATCTCGTGCTCGACAATGCCAGCACCCACAAGAGCCCGATCATCCAGCGCTGGCTGCTCAGGCATACGCGTGTGCACCTGCACTTTACGCCCACCTCGGCCTCTTGGATCAACCTGGTGGAATGCTGGTTCTCGATCCTCACGGCGCGTCGGCTCAAGCGCGGGAGATTCCCCTCGACCCGCGCCCTGGAGAACGCCATCCGCGCCTACGTGGCTACCAACAACGTCAATCCCAAGCCCTTCGTCTGGACCAAGACGGCCGATCAAATCCTTCAGTCCGTTGCAGAGTTCTGCATACGAACTTCCGGTTCACACCATTAGAGCGTGTTATGAACTTCCCGCCGCAGCTAGCCCCCGTGCAGCGGCGGGCAACATGAGCACTGCAAACACCAGAAAATGCAGCCCGCCGAGCACTTGCGGCAACCGCTCATAGTCCCGGGAGAGCCTGCGGAACCTCGCCAGCCAACCAAAGCTTCGCTCCACCACCCAGCGCCGCGGCAGCAGTACAAAGCCTTTCTTCGCCTCGGGCAGCTTCACGATCTGCAGATCGATGCCGTTGTCCTGCGCCGCCTTGGATGCCGCCTTACCCGTGTAGCCTTGGTCTGCCCAGGCCCGTTGCACCGTATGGCCAGTGGCCTGCTGCACGTCCTCGCACAACTGGTGCACCTGAGCGCGCTCTTGCTCGTCGGCCGGCGTGACATGTACCGCCAGGAGATGGCCCAGCGTGTCCACGGCCATGTGCACCTTGCTGCCTCGCTTGCGTTTGTAGCCGTCATAGCCTGCACGTGGGCCACTCTCGCAACTCGATTGCAGCGTTCGCCCGTCCATCACCACGGCGCTGGGCTGGCCCTGGCGCCCTTGGGCCACGCGGATGATGGAGCGCAGATCAGAGACCATGGCCTCGAAGCAGCCCGCATCCAGCCACCGCCGGCTCTGCTGGTAAACCGCTTCCCAGGGCGGCAGATCGTTGGGCAGCATCCGCCAGGGCGCTCCCGCGCGCACCAGCCAGCGCAGCGCGTTGAAGACTTCTCGCAGATCATGCTCGCGCTGGGGCGCGTGCTGGTCCATCAGGGTCAGGTAAGGCGCAGCGAAGCTCCATTCTTCATCGCTGACGTCTGTTGGGTAGGGCTTGCGGGGCATCTGCAAACTCTACCCTTGGCTTCGCTCTCACGGAGCAAAGTTCATAACACGCTCTAAGCGACTTCAAAGTAAACGACGGATGATTATGCGACGTCATCGGTCGCCTGATACCCGAGGCTGCCCGTGGAGCTCATGAGCGGAATGAAAGGTTAAGGACATCATTTACATGACGGACTTTCCCTCCAGTCCAATGTGGGCGGTGCCATCCGGCACCGCTTCGCTCACAGGATTGGACAGATAGGGGTTGTCGGGCGGCATGTCCTCGAACAACCGCTTCGGGTCCGTCAGCAGGTAGCCATGCAAGCGCCGGGACTTGCGTGGCCCCGTGACCTCGCAAGTCCAGATGTTCAGGCCGCTGTCCTGCTTGCGATGGAGCTGCAGTTTCTCGAAGCGTTTTTGCACCCACAGCCAATCGGCCACCTGGTCCTGCTTGGCCAGGACTGCGACGTGCGGGTGCTCCTGCGCATAGCGCTGAAAAACGCCCGGGCTGACCAGGTAAGCGGTGCCAGCGACCGTGTGCACCAGGGCCTTGGCATCGTTGATGATGAGCGTGCGTCGCTCGATGTGCCGACGCAGCCAACCCATGAAGTCCTCGCCCGATGGTGCCTGTACGGCTGTTCCTATGCTGCGTGACGGCTCGGGGCTGCTGTCCGTGGGCGGGTTCCTTGGGATCGGTTGCGACAGTGCTTTCGCCGCCTCGGTTGCAACGGGTTCGACTGCCGGGGTTTCCATCAAGGCCAGGAGCGCATCCACGCCGTCGCCTGGGGTTGGCAGCACAGGCGAGTTTTTCGTCAGGGATGACTCTGCAGCAATTGATGGCGATGGACCGGAGACGGGAACGGCGTGCGAGTTTTCCGGTTCTGCGGTTGGCGTTTCCTGGCACGATGCCGGTTCGTCCAGCACCACCTCTACCGAACCCGCGAACGGCTCGGGTCGTTCGTGACCCTCCCAGATCAGCGCCGGCGCAAGCCGCAGGAGCGTGAAGGCATGAGACCACCCCGCGTCGCTGGTCACCGTCGCTTTCCAGATGGCTTTGCCATCCGCGGTGGGCTGCAGCATGCCGTGGTCCTGGAGGACGTTGAAGACGGCGGTGTTGTTGGCCGGAATGCCATCGATGCCCTGAGACAGCAAATGCGCGCGCAGCTTGTCCGACACGGTTTTGCTGACGAGCCATAACGCCTCCTGCGTCAGCCACCCGTCCGAAGCCTGGGGCTGGTTCAGCCGGAGTTCCTCCTTGAGCAGGTAACGCAGGCCATCCAGGAGCTTGCGCTGCAGGGCGTGTTTGGGTGCGGCCATCGCCTTGCCGGGATCACCGCCAAGCTCTTGGGCGACCGAAGCGCGATCGGCCTGCGTCACGATTTCCCCCAGCACGCCGGCATGCTCGTACTGGCCTGCCAGCACATACAGCAGCGCGGCCCAGAGGGTCGGATATCCGCTGAGCCAGTCAAGGATTTCGAGATCCAGCAGCTGGCGATAGAGCAGGCCCGCCGCGGCGGTGTGCAGTCGGTATTCCCGGTCCTTGCGATACCGGAAGCGGTAGGGTTTGCGCAACGGACCATGCCAGGGATGCCAGGCGCTGCCGTCCGCATGCTCGACGTCCAGATCGACGGCGATCTTGCCGATGTCATGCAGCAGGGCCGCGTAGGCGGTGGCGGCCGTCCAGGCTTCGGCTTGTGCTGCCTGGTCCTCGGGTGTCGCACCCGCTGGCATCAGGTGCGATTGCCGTAGCTTAAGGGCGTAGGCGACGATCTCCAGGCCATGATCGAGCATGCCGCCGGGGTAAGCGTGGTGATGGCTTTCCGACGCGGGAAACTGCTGGACCAGCTCGGCATAGCGCTCCAGGGGCCCCTGGTACAGCGTGGTGAACTGCTTGCGTGAGAGCGAAGTGCGCTGCCAGATGTGTTCCAGCAGCTTTTGCCGGCGCGGGGTGGCGAGCAGCGACGCGGGGGGCTCGGGGCGGGTCAGCCCTTTTCCTTTTGGCGCAGCGTCTTGGTGCGGGGCCTGCGCGGGTGAAGGAGGGCGTTTTCGTTGGAACAGCGCGAACATGCGATCCCTGGAGTTGGTGGCGGATGGGCCTTTTTCCTTTTGCAGGTAGGGCCATTCCCCTTCGGCCCCATTCCCTTGCCTTTTGCCCTTTCTGGTGCATTTGGGTATACGCCAGAAGATGCCGTTCCTCTCCCAGGAATACGGTGCGGAACATACTCTGTTTGTCCGTGGCTATTCCTCTCAGGCCCATCGTTCGACCGCTATCTTTGGGTGAGCGGTCAGAGGGAAAGTGGATCAGGTGTTTTAGTTTCTCTTCGCCTTGGCAAGATAATCTGATTCAGTGATTTTTGGCGATCTGAAATTCAACGCCTTGGGGCACACCAGCCTTATCCAATTCCTGCGCGCAAGAGAGAACGCTGGTTCTCAGACTCTGAATGAAATTCAGGAGAAGATTCGAGCGCGGCGTATCAGAAGGATAAAGGATATTCAGCTTGAATGGGACTTCCGGTTTGAATGGTCTCAGTGTGATCATGCCTTTCCTCCATCCATCAAGTGCGGAAAACGGGTCGAGAATCGCAACGCCCGTGCCGGCTTGTACCAGCGCCGAAGCCACAGACGAATATCCTGTTTCAACCACAATATGCCGGTTGATATCCGCATCCTGGAAGGTCCGGTCGATTAAATGCCGGAATGCCGTTTCTGGTCCCAAGGGCGCTGTTGCACAAATCGAATTGCAGACGGCATGACCCCAACCCCAGACGGACCTATGCCACAGCAGTCACCGACACGGTGTGAGGACGGCCGATCTGACTGAACCGATTGAGCAAGGCCACGCGGACATGCAGCTCCACAACCTGGCGGTCGAACGTGCGCGCGATCACCCGTTCGCCCAGTCGCTTGAAGCAGTGCATCTTCGTCTCCACAAGGCTGCGCCGGTGGTAGCCGCTCCACTTCTTCCAAATGCCGCGACCCAGGCGCTGGCACGCCCGAATGGCCTCATTACGATGCGCCGAGCCCGGACTCGACTTCTTCCAATGGCTGGCGTTCTTGCGGGGCGGGATCACCGCCATCGCGTGCCGCTCGGCAATGGCGTCCAGGCAGGCGCGCGTGTCGTAGGCGCCATCGGCACTGACGCTTTCGATGGATTCGTCAGTGGGAATCTGAGCCAGCAACCCGGGCAACATCGGCGCATCCCCAATGGCGTTGCTGGTCACCTCGATGGCGCGTATTTCCAGCGTCTGCGCGTCGATGCCCAGATGGACCTTGCGCCATTCGCGCCGGTATTCAGCACCATGCTTCTTGCGTTTCCACTCTCCTTCGCCCAGGAACTTGATGCCGGTGCTGTCCACCAGCAACTGCAGCGGCGAGTTGGTTCGCTGGTAGCTCAGTTCGACCTGCAAGGTCTTTTGGCGCCGGCAAACAGTGCTGAAGTCAGGTACCGGCCAGTCCAGCTTTGCCAGCCGCAGCAGGCTCTGCACCATGCCCAGCGCCTGTCGCAAGGGCTGGCCGAACAGGCACTTGATGCTCAGGCAGAACTGGATTGCTGCGTCCGAGAAGGTTCGGCTGCGTCCACGCCTGCCGGTCGGCGTGCCAAACCACTGCATGCCCTCATCTAGCCACATCGTCAACGAGCCTCGCGCTTTCAGCGCCGCGTTGTACGCCTTCCAGTTCGTCGTGCGGTACTTGCTCCGCTGCCTGTTCTTCGTCTCTGTCACGCAGTCAGTCTACGGGCATCAGCATCGCGATTTGTGCAACAAAGCCGCTCAGTGGCAAGGTCCTCTGGCTCAATGTGAGATTTGTGCGTGAGCGGGTGTGCATTGGGGAGTACGCAGACCGCTTTGAGAGACACGAATGGCTCAACGTCCACCCCGGCCCCTGCGGCGGTTGCGGTGGCGAAACCCGCATCGACCTGTTTGTTGGATACCCATTCCTCCACATAGCTCGATGAGCGGATATTGAACTCGATCATGGCATTTTCCCGCTCCTTGAGAAACATGGAAATGGCGTTCGGCAGGAACTCCAGCCCGCATGCGGGGATGGACACAAGCCGCAGATGCCCAGATGCACCATGGGCAATACGACGAGCACTGCGCGCCGTTTCTTCCAGAACAGCGAATGCCTTATCTACTTGTAGAAACAATCCCTTGGCCTCTGGCCGTGGGACGAGCCGCCCACGAAGGCGATCGAATAATCTCAAGCTGGTATTGGCTTCAAGCTGTGCGATCAGCTTGCTGACGCTTGGCTGGGTGACTCTGAGGAGTTCGCTTGCACCGGTCACCGAGCCGGAGAGCATGACAGCGCGAAATGCCTCAAGCTGGCGGATATTGAGATGGGACATCAGGGTAAATCCATGCCTTCAGGGAATGAAGTCGGTCATTTTTCGACTTTGACATAATGGAATTTACAACACAACCTGTGGCCATCAAACGATAACGAGGGGATATATTTATGAAGAAACCTATCCTTGATTGGTGGTCGAGAGTGCTGGGAGGTACGTTGTCCGGTGCATTAATTTTTGCAACTGGCTCGCCCGCGTTGGCGCAGGAAGTTTTATATGTGGCTGGATATGGCGGAAGCAGTGAAGCCGTAATCAAGCAGGATATTCTCGTCCCATTCGCTGCGACGCATAATGTGAAAATAGAATATGTTGCGGGTACTTCGGCCGCCAATCTGGCGCGACTTCAGGCCCAGCAAGGCAATCCAGAAATCGACGTTGCCATACTCGATGATGGCCCTATGCAGCAGGCCGTGAGCCTGGGCCTTTGTGCTCCGGTCGCGCCGTTCTCTGGGCTGGATGATCTCTACGACCTTGCGAAAACGAACGGCGATGGCCGATCGATTGGTGTGGGTATCGTGGCGACTGGACTTGCCTACAACACCGAAGAGTTCGCGCGAAGGGGCTGGCCTGCACCAACATCCTGGAGCGATCTGGCCACTCCAGCCTACAAGGGCAAGATCCTGCTGCCGTCGATTACGAACAGTTATGGCCTGCATGCCTTGCTTGCTTTGTCCAAGGCGCTCGGGGACGCAGGCACGATGGAGCCAGCCTTTGATTTCGTGCGCGAGAAGATCGGTCCGAATGTGCTCAGCTTCGAAAGTTCTTCGGGAAAGATTTCCGAACTCTTCCAGACGCGCGAGGTTCTGTTAGGTGTTTGGGGAAGTGGTCGGGCATTGGCACTTTCGAAGAGCGGATTTCCGGTGGCCTTCGTGACACCGAAAGAGGGCGCCGTCGCACTACAGACGACCATCTGCCCGGTCACCGGCAGCAACGCACCGCAGTTGTCGCAGGCATTGCTTCAGGCTTTTTTCACGCCGCAAGCCCAAGCCGCGCTCGCCCGCGAGGCGGGGTGGGGACCGACCAACCGCAAGACGGTGCTCACGCCTGAGATTGCAGCGACGGTGACCTATGGCCCGCAGGCAGTTTCCCAACTCATTCCCGTTGACTGGAAAGCGGTAAATGCAGAACGGGCGAACTGGACGAAGCGCTGGACCCGCGAAGTCGAGGGCGGTTGACCTCCTTCGGTCGCCTCCATCGCCAATCTCTCCAGCATTTTGAGGTTCAGACAATGACCTATCTAGAACTCGCCGGTCTGCGCAAACAATATGCCGGCTTCGTCGCCGTCGATGCGCTGACGCTCGGCGTCAAGCGCGGTGAATTTCTTTCGCTGCTCGGTCCTTCCGGCTGCGGCAAGACCACGACATTGCAAATGATCGCGGGCTTCGTACATCCAACCGCGGGCGCCATTCGCTTGGCCGACAATGATCTGCTTGCAACCAAGGCCAGCGAGCGTGGGCTTGGCGTGGTGTTCCAGTCCTACGCACTTTTTCCCCACATGACGGTGGAGGAAAACATCGGCTTCGGTCTTCAGATGCGCCGTATGGCGCCAGATGAATGCCGCCGTCGCGTCTCTGAGATTCTCGAACTGGTGCATCTCGGCGGCATGAGGCGTCGGCTACCGAGCCAGCTTTCCGGTGGCCAACGCCAACGGGTCGCGCTGGCGCGTGCTCTGGTGATCGAACCGCCGATCCTGCTTCTGGATGAGCCGCTCTCCAACCTTGACGCCAAGTTGCGTGAAGACATGCAAATCGAGCTTCGGCGCATCCAGCGGACGGTTGGCACCACGACCATCATGGTGACGCACGACCAGTCCGAAGCCATGGCGCTTTCAGACCGGATCGCGGTGATGAACCAGGGCCGGATTGAACAGGTCGGCCCGCCGCACGATGTCTATGAGCGACCCGTGACGGCTTTCGTCGCCACATTTCTCGGCAAGACGAATCTGTTGAACGGTCGTGTGAAGCGGGGGGGCGAGGGCGATGCCGCACTGGTGGTGCGGGACATCAATTTGCCGCTCCCCGCGGGTGTCTCTGCGACGGGCGACATTTCCGTGTCGCTGCGCCCCGAAAAGATAGCGATTGAACCATTGGCCGCCTCCACGTCGTCGTCTCATTCCCTGGAGGCGAAGGTATGCATGAGAGTGTTCTGTGGGGATCACTGGATCTATGAAGTGGACAGCCCGGTCGGGCGTCTTCTTCTACGGCGCCAAAACGAAGGCGTGCCGGTGGAAGAAGGCCAAACAGTCGGTTTGCGCTGGAATGCCGAAGACATGCAGATCGTGGGAGGGACCCCATGACCACTAAGGTAGCCCCCGCGACTTCACCACTCATCCGAAAGCCGCAAAGGACTGTCCGCTCGACCAGCGCACTTATCCCCTCAATGCTTCCGTACTTCCTGTCGCTTCCGGCGCTGGTGTTTTATGGATTGTTGTTGGCCGTTCCGCTCGTCGCGACCTTTCTGCTCAGTTTCCAGATGGCAGGAGGCTACAGCGGCGGAAATTATCTGGAAGTCATATCCGACAGCTATTTCCACACGGTGTTTCTGCGCACTTTCATTCTGTCGATCAGCGTCACAGTCATCTGCGTACTGATCGGTACACCGCAGGCGATCATCCTGTCGCGGATGGGAAATCCCTGGCGCAGCCTTTTTCTGGTGGCGATCCTCGGGCCCTTTCTCATATCTGTGGTGGTCCGCACGCTTGGCTGGGCAATCTTGCTTGGCAGCAATGGCCCGATCAGCCTTGCGCTGCAGGGGCTCGGTTTGGCACAAGAGCCGGTATCGCTGCTCTACTCGATGTCGGGAATGGTCATTGCACTGGTGCATGTATTGGTGCCATTCGTGGTCATTTCGGTCTGGGTCTCGCTGCAGCGTTGCGACCCGGATGTGGAAAGGGCTGGGGCATCGCTTGGGGCCAGCGAATTCACCATCCTTCGGCGCCTGCTTCTGCCGCAGATCATGCCCGGCGTCATATCGGGATCGGTGGTCGTCTTCTCGCTTGCTGCAACCGCCTTCGCCACACCGGCAATCATCGGTGGTCGGCGCCTGAAGGTTGCGGCCACCGCTGTCTATGACGAGTTCCTCAGCACACTCAACTGGCCCCTCGGTGCAGCGATTGCGATGACGCTCCTGTTTGCCAATCTGGCAATCCTCGCCGCCTATCGTCGCATGACTGAGCGTCAGCCACGCCATGGCGATGCATTGGTACAGAACCAGCCGAAGGAAATCCCCGCATGAGAACGAATGGTCCGCTCGCGCTTCTGTTTCACGCGCTCTTCATTTGCTTCATTGCCGCGCCATTGGTCACTGTCATCCTGGTGTCGTTCACCGACAAAGGGTATATGTCGATGCCGTTCAATGGTGCGTCGTTGCGCTGGTACCGGGCGCTTCTGGAGGCCCCGGAGTTCGCTCAATCACTGCGGACCAGCCTCGTCCTGGGGGTGGTGTCGGCAAGCGTATCGCTGCTTTTTGCACTGCCTGCGGCGCTGGCTTTGGCGCGTTTTCATTTCATCGGGCGCAATGCCATCAGTGCTGCCTTGATGTCGCCGTTGCTCATTCCCCATGTGGTACTCGGTGTCGCGTTCCTGCGTTTTTTCACCGATGCCGGGATCAGTGGAACCTTTCTCGGGATGGTGTCCGCGCACATCATCATCATCACGCCTTATGCGCTGCGTTTGTGCCTGTCTTCTGCCGATGGCATGGATGCGGCACTTGAGCAGGCGGCGGCCTCGCTGGGGGCAGGCCCGTGGACGGTGTTCCGGCGGATCACTCTGCGCCTGATGCTGCCGGGCGTTGTCAGCGGGTGGGTGCTTGCATTCATTCACAGCTTCGATGAAGTGACGATGAGCGCCTTCATCGCATCACCCTCGCTGACAACTCTCCCTGTTGCTATCTATCACCGTATCGAAGATTCGATCGACCCTATGGTTGCTTCGATTTCGTCGCTTTTGATTTTCGCCGCCGTTGCCCTGATGCTGGTCATCGACCGGATCTATGGGCTCGACCGCATCTTTGTCGGCAAGCGATAGGACCTGTCATGTTTGTGTGTCTTGATCGAGAAGCAGAAATGGTCGAGGTCTTCATAGACGACAGGCCCGTTGCGGTGCCTTTGGGTGCCACGGCAGCCGTGGCGCTGCTTCTTGCAAATGACGGTATTGCGCGCATCCATCCCGTCACTGGGGAGGTACGCTCTCCGCATTGCCTGATGGGGGCGTGCTTTGAATGCCTGGCGGACATCGACGGCCGCCCCGGTACACGGGCGTGCATGCGCCCGGTCGCGGCCGGGATGGTGATCCATACGGGCATCGTGCGATGACGATCTGGGATGTTGTCGTCATCGGGGCAGGGCCAGCCGGCATGAGTGCCGCTCTGGAAGCACGGACCCACGGCTTATCGGTGCTTGTCCTTGATGAGCAAACCCACGCCGGTGGACAGATTTTTCGGGGGATCGAGCAGTCAAACCCATCGGTCATGCAGGCGCTTGGAAAGTCCTATCAAAAGGGTCAGCCGCTGGTCGCCAAGTTTGCCCATTGTGGGGCCGTCCACCAGACTGGCGCAGATGCCTGGTTCATCGATCCGGCAGGGCTGGTGGTGTGGTCAAAAGATGAAGTTCCGCATCGTTCGCTGGCCCGCCGTGTGATCCTGGCAACGGGTGCCATGGAGCGCCCCATTCCATTTCCCGGCTGGACGCTGCCGGGTGTTATGGGTGCAGGGGCAGCGCAGATTGCGCTGAAGGCAAGCGCAACTGTTGCGCCACACGCCGTCTTTGCCGGGAGCGGCCCACTTCTTTTTCTCGCGGCGGCACAGTACCTGCGTCTGGGAGTGCCCGTGAGGGCAGTCATCGATATGACGCCAAAGGCCAACTACCGGACTGCCTGCCGTCATATCAGCGGCGCACTCATGGGGACAAAGCTGCTCATGACAGGCGTCGGCCTGATCCGAAGCATCCATCAGGCCCGCGTCCCACTTTTCTTCGGCGCATCGTCGTTGGAGGCGCGTGGACAGGAGCAGATCGAAGAGATCATGTTTCGCCACCGCGATCGATCGCAATGCATCACGGGCGTGAAAACACTCTTTGTGCATCAAGGCGTCGTACCCAACACCGCACTGGCGGCTGCTGCGGGGTGCAAACGCGAGTGGGACGCCGGGCAGATGTGCTGGCGCATCGCTACCGACAGTGAAGGTCGCACTTCCGAGCCGCGGATCGTGATGGCCGGGGATGCAGGACGTATTGTGGGAGCCGACTGCTCTGCACTGACGGGACGGCGGGCGGCGCTGGCGATTGCCCGAGACCTCGGCGCATTGTCTGAGCGCGACCACCGGGTGGCCGTTCGTCCGTTGGATGCAGCAATGAAGCGCAACCGTCGAATCAGGGGTTTCCTTGATGCCCTCTATCGTCCGGCGCAGCAAGCGATCGCGCCGTTGACCGATGCGACGATCATCTGCCGGTGCGAAAACGTGAGCGCTGGCGCGCTCAGCGGCTTTGTTTCTTCTGGTGGATTCGACCTCAATCAGTTCAAGAGCGAAACACGATGCGGCATGGGGCCATGTCAAGGACGAATGTGTGGACAGACTCTGGCCATCGCAATGTCTGCGGCTTCGGGTGAAGACCCATCAAGCGCTACTGCGCCGCCGCGTTCTCGACCCCCCGTCCGTCCGGTGAGGCTCGATGAACTGGCGCCACTTGCCGGCCAGATGGAGAAAAACTGACATGGAGCGGGGCAGCGATGTGCTGATCGTCGGGGGCGGTATTCAGGGAATGTCCGCTGCGCTTCAACTCGCGCGAAGGGGGATCGGGGTTTGCGTTTTGGAGAAGGATTACGTTGGCCGCCATGCGTCCGGCGTGAATGCCGGTGGGGTGCGCACGTTGGGGCGCCACTTGTCGGAGCTTCCTCTATCGATAAAAGCCAAGAGCCTGTGGCTGACGGCGCAGGACTGGCTTGACGATGACTGCGGATTTCGACCCGTAGGCCAGATCCGCGTTGCCGAGACGCAGGCGGCATTTGCGCAGTTGCAGACCCGCTCCAGCTTGGTCTCGTCATTGGGATTGGAATACCGAGAACATGTGATCGATGCATCAGAGTTGTACGACCGACTGCCGGCGCTTACGCCACATTGTGTTGGCGGGTTGTTTGTTGCAGATGATGGCTATGCCAACCCATACCGAACGGTGCTGGCGATGAAACATGCCGCTGTACGTGCCGGAGCAGTCGTGGAGGAGCGGTCCGCGGTTGCTCACCTGGGCTATAAGGATGGCGGCTGGTCCGCCAAGCTTCAAGACGGTCGGACGTTCAGGGCGGACGTGCTCTTGAACTGCGCTGGGGCATGGGGACAGCGCATTGCGGCAATGCTGGGAGACGAAGTGGCATTGAAGCCGAACGGCTCCATGCTGATGATTACCGCTCGCCTGCCGCCGATGGTGGGCCCGGTTGTCGGGGCGGCCGGGCGATCGCTGTCGTTCAAGCAGTTTCCGAATGGAACGGTGTTGATCGGCGGGGGCCATCGTGCCCCTGTCGATCTCGACACCAATCAGGCCAACGTCCTTCTTCCGGGTATCGCCAAAGCTGCAGAGACGGCAATCACCTTGTTTCCCTTCATGGCCTCCGCTCATGCAGTCAGGTTCTGGTCCGGAATTGAAGGGTTCATGGACGATGGGTTGCCAGTGATCGGTCCCAGCCTCGGTAGTCCCAAGGCGTTCCACGCCTTTGGATTCTCTGCGCATGGTTTCCAGCTTGCGCCCGCCGTTGGGGAGGTGATGGCTGATCTGGTTTCTCAGGTTGAGCCAGCCACCCCGATTGAGGCGTTCTCCGTCGGCAGACAACCTCGCTCTCCTTCTGCATGATCTGATGGTGTCCGCCTGCTTGAGATGGTCTATCTCGCCGCCTTGTATACATGGCGACGATTTCGCATTGGATGTTCATATATCCACTGGGCAACATAAAGATCCAGCACTGGTAGCCCCACGCACGTTACAAAGACGGGTTTCCGAAGAAGGGACGAAGGACTGGTGAGAAGTTGGCTGAAATTGAGAATTCGATAGGTGGATGCGCTTTCCTCCAGCCGCAGGTTTTGCCGAGAGAAGTACAGGGAAAGACTCTGGGAGTTGCGGTGACACACGGTCTTGATATCGTCGCAAATGACGGTCCCCGCTTCCAGGGAATGTCGAATGAATTCCGCAGGTGTCTCGTCGCCTCCGAGATTCAATACGACAATATCGTCGGAAAGAGAACCTGCGTTGAACAGAGGATTACGTGCATTGGATGCCGTTATGACCAGATCCGCATTGGCGAGCTGATCGTCCGAAACGACTGCTTCAATCGGGAGCCGGGTACGTTGTTCTGCACACTTCGCAAATGATGCTGCCGTCTCGATGCTGCGGCTCTTGACGAATATCTTGTCGATGCGATGCCCATGATGGGCATGAAGGTCATCGATTATGGTCGCTGCAATAGGGCCTGTGCCGTAAAGAAAGACCGTGAGACGATCCTTATGCTGCAACGTGATATCCACCACGACCGAGGCATAGGCACCTGTTCGCCGTGCTGAGATTTGGGTGCCATCCATGATGGACAAAGGCTGCATCGTCAGCTTGTCATAGAGCAAGATGGTGGAACGCGACCGCGGCAGTCCCAGCGTTCGGTTGTAGGCGTTGGAACCGACGATCTTGACCGCGCCGTAGGCTGCATTCGTGCTGATCAATGCGTTCAATTTCCAGTTCAGCCGTTCGTCCCTGAAGCGCGCATCAAGCGTTTCGTGGCCAATGAGCGAGATGATTTCGGAGTCATCCGGCTGCAATACGGCCTTGGCACCTTTGGCAGTGCCTTCAGCCAGTGCAAGAAGGGCACGTCGCACGACAGTGCCAACGGCGCGGAAATCAATTAGCTCCTGCATGACTCTGTCTCGGTCACTGATCACCAAATCTGACAGGTCGCGGCCTCTTTCGCCACGTGAGCTCCGAATTGGTGACGCCTTCTCCTGTAATGAGGAAAACTCCATATCAGCACCTCCGCTATAATTTTTTGGGTGAACTTTGGTCGGGAAGTGATTTTCTATTTGAAGAGCGATCTGTGTCGCAGTTCTTCTCGTTTAGAGAATCTGCCGCAAAATTCGCGTGTGAATATAGCGGAGAAAGTGCAGAAGAGGTGTTATTCCAGGCGATGATTGGATGCTCAAAGGGATGACGCGCGCCAGAGAATTGCGGTAGGATGTTTCACTTACATGGAAAAATCCCTGTCTGTACAATCAGTACAAATTGTTAAAATATTTACGATTATGGGGAGGTCGGATGCCCAATGAGCAAAGTGCCTACCGTCTGGGGCGCGGAATGTCGCGTGTCTGGAGTGGCTGGGCGCGCGCTGAGAAATGGTTGGGTTACTGGTTGGTTTCAATCATCAACGTATCTCCGATCACTGCGAAAAGATTGATTTGGTTTATGAGGGTCACACTACTTGTGGGACTTGGTTACACGTCGATATGGCTTGCACTGGGCTTTGTTGCACAAATCGCGATGCTGATGCCCGTAGACTGACTGCGTGACAGAGACGAAGAACAGGCAGCGGAGCAAGTACCGCACGACGAACTGGAAGGCGTACAACGCGGCGCTGAAAGCGCGAGGCTCGTTGACGATGTGGCTAGTGTCCTGTCCCGTTAATTCGCAGGCACGATAGCTGCATGGTTTCGGGCCATCCTTGAGGTGCCGCCATGCCCAATGCAACGACCCGAACAGAAATTGCGCTTAGTGAAGTGGAGCGCGCGGAACTGACGTCCATGGCGCGATCACGTTCGCTGCCAGCGGCGTTGTCGCTCAGGGCGCGCATCGTGCTGACTTGCGAAGGCACAGATAAAGCCAGCACCGCGGTTGCGCAGGCTCTGGGGATCAGTCGTAGCACTGTCACCAAGTGGCGCGGGCGCTATGCGCGCCATCGCATTGCAGGGCTTTACGACGAGTTGCGCCCGGGTCGCCCCCGCACGGTAGATGACGAGCGTGTTGCTGAGTTGATTACCAAGACGTTGCACACCAAGCCTGCTGATGGGGGTACCCACTGGAGCACCCGCACGCTGGCCGCCGATACGGGCATCAGCAAGAGCACGGTGGCGCGCTATCTGCAGACCTTCAACCTCAAGCCGCACCGGGCCGACAGCTTCAAGCTGTCGACCGATCCGCTGTTCATCGAGAAGCTGCGCGACGTTGTGGGGCTGTACCTGAACCCACCTGACAACGCGCTGGTGCTGTGCGTGGACGAGAAGAGCCAATGCCAAGCTTTGGAGCGTACGCAGCCGATGCTGCCAATGGGGTTTGGCTATGTCGAAGGTGTCACGCACGACTACGTGCGCCACGGCACCACCACCTTGTTCGCGGCCCTGAACGTGATGAATGGCCAAGTGATCGCGCAGTGCCGGCCCCGGCATCGTCATCAAGAGTTCCTTGCCTTCCTGCGCGCCATCGACAAGGCAGTGCCCGACGAACTGGATGTGCACTGCATAGCTGATAACTACGCCAGCCACAAGCATCCAAAGGTGCGCGCTTGGTTGGCCGAGCGGCCTCGCTGGCACATGCACTTCGTTCCGACCTATTCAAGCTGGCTCAATCAGGTCGAGCGCTTCTTCTCGATCATCACCACGCGGGCAATCCGCCGTGGCTCGTTCACCAGCGTGAAGGATCTGATCAACAAGATCGACACATTCATCGCGAATTACAACCAGTCCTGCCAGCCGTTTACTTGGACAGCTACAGCAGACTCCATCCTCGAAAAACTCGCCAGACTATGCGGGCGAATTAACGGGACAGGACACTAGATGAGGGCATGCAGTGGTTTGGCACGCCGACCGGCAGGCGTGGACGCAGCCGAACCTTCTCGGACGCAGCAATCCAGTTCTGCCTGAGCATCAAGTGCCTGTTCGGCCAGCCCTTGCGACAGGCGCTGGGCATGGTGCAGAGCCTGCTGCGGCTGGCAAAGCTGGACTGGCCGGTACCTGACTTCAGCACTGTTTGCCGGCGCCAAAAGACCTTGCAGGTCGAACTGAGCTACCAGCGAACCAACTCGCCGCTGCAGTTGCTGGTGGACAGCACCGGCATCAAGTTCCTGGGCGAAGGAGAGTGGAAACGCAAGAAGCATGGTGCTGAATACCGGCGCGAATGGCGCAAGGTCCATCTGGGCATCGACGCGCAGACGCTGGAAATACGCGCCATCGAGGTGACCAGCAACGCCATTGGGGATGCGCCGATGTTGCCCGGGTTGCTGGCTCAGATTCCCACTGACGAATCCATCGAAAGCGTCAGTGCCGATGGCGCCTACGACACGCGCGCCTGCCTGGACGCCATTGCCGAGCGGCACGCGATGGCGGTGATCCCGCCCCGCAAGAACGCCAGCCATTGGAAGAAGTCGAGTCCGGGCTCGGCGCATCGTAATGAGGCCATTCGGGCGTGCCAGCGCCTGGGTCGCGGCATTTGGAAGAAGTGGAGCGGCTACCACCGGCGCAGCCTTGTGGAGACGAAGATGCACTGCTTCAAGCGACTGGGCGAACGGGTGATCGCGCGCACGTTCGACCGCCAGGTTGTGGAGCTGCATGTCCGCGTGGCCTTGCTCAATCGGTTCAGTCAGATCGGCCGTCCTCACACCGTGTCGGTGACTGCTGTGGCATAGGTCCGTCTGGGGTTGGGGTCATGCCGTCTGCAATTCGATTTGTGCAACAGCGCCCTTGCACTGCTCATCGTTTCGGTTGGGGCTACCGCTTGGACGATGCACGACAGCGACTCAACTAACGACGACTGGCCGTTCATGAGTGAGAGCGAGTTGAGAAACAGCATGTTCTACGACCCCGTTGTTCACAACGATGCCTCTCACGAGATGTTCGAAGATGAGTGAGGTTGTACGTTTTCGGTCATCTCAGGTTGCTTGAGACGGCACCCATTCCTTTTGACGCAGCATTCCCCGCGCCCTTGGTGCCTTCGGAAAATGCCTGTGCAACACTTCCGATGCGGACACCTGCCCAAGTCAAAGCGGTGATCCAAACCCCTGGCAGGACGACGAACATCGTCGCCATCACGAAGTTCAGCAGCATGTCGCCGAACGCATTGTCCAGGCCCATCGCGAGATTGAAATTCGTCATCGGGCGGTTCCACCCCCAGCCCCAGCCATAGAGCGCATCCAGGATCGTGCTGTCGATCCACCGTGCCAGCTGGAACCAGAAATCCACGAAGTACAGCGCGAAGAACACGCAACTGCTCGTCATCAGCACCTTGAGATCGTAGGTGCCGATCACCAGCACCATCGGGATGCAGATCACCAGCGCCATCTTGAGCAGCGACAACACCATGGGCAGGGCCTGGCGCAGCACATCCATCGCCGGGAAGAAGCCCGGCGTACCCAGGGCGAGCCCCACGTTGCCCGCCCCGCGCGCCAGATCGTTGAAGAACGTCTTGTCGATCTGCCCGCCATAGTCCGTGTATACCTCCCCCTGGTTCAGCTTCTGCTGGCGGGGTGCCGCAATCGCCCGGATCACCGAATCGTCCAGCTCGCTGCGGGACACGAACCCCGCATAATTGGCCAGCCGCGTGAGCAGGCTCGGGCTCACCTGGGCCAGGAGCCGCGCCCGCAGACCCGTCTGGCCATCCGACCACCACTGGCGGCACGTCGGGTAGCCCCCGCCGCTGGCGACTTCGGCCAGGCCCGCATCCCGCTCGGCCTCATAGGGCCATCCCTCGCGCGGCGTGCGTGAACGGTAGCGGTCGTAATACCCCGCCGTGTCCACGAAGAACCGCGAACCGATCCAGGTCACCTCGTTGCCCTGCGCCTCGTCCAGATCGGGCCGCTGCATGAACAACCGCGCCCGCGCCGGCCCGTAGCAGTCCTTCGAGAAATCCGCCACCTCCTGGGCCAGCACCGGATCGTCGATGCGCGTGGCATCCACTTCCATCCGCATCTGCCGCAAGTCCGTGCCGCAGGGAATCGCCGCCACCGCCGCGCCTGTCACTGCCTTGCTCATCGAATGCAGGAAGAACCACCACACCGGCACCTTCGCCGACTGCTCGTTCAGCGTCGTGAACGACTGGCTCCAGCCCGTCTGCGCGGGCGTGGGCACCCTTGTCTGGCACTGGGTGGAGCGCGACGCGTCGAAGCGGATCGTGGACAGATCCACATCAATGAACGGGATGCCCCCGAACAGCACCACCACGATCGCCACGAACACCCGGTTCTCGATCCGCAGGGCGCTCAACACCCCCTTGTTGCCCTCGTCGGCCCCTTCGGAGCGTGCCTTGAGCCACTCCTGGATCACGATGGTCAGGAACGGGATCGCGAACACGCCGCTGGCGACCAGCACGTTCCAGATTCCGTTGTGGACCAGCCAGCCCACCAGGGTCAGGTAATACTCCAGATAGTCCGTCGTGTAGAGCGTCATCGGCCGATCCCTCCGGTGTCAGCGTGCCTGCAGCAGCAGGCTGCATTCCAGTGCCACCAGCGCCATGGCCGCGGCGACTTCGGCGCGCAGGAACCGCTGGTGCGCCTTGCCGTCCGGCTCGCGGGCGCACTGACGCCTGCGCATCCACACCCACCCCCAGCCGGTCCCCGCATACAGCGAAAGCCGCCATGCGAAAAACCACGCCGCCTGCTCCTGGAGCCAGCGGTCCCACTGGGTGATGCTGCCGAGCATCCGGATGCCCACCAGATTGGCGACAACGGCGACCGCGATCACTGCCGCCGCCCACAGCAGCGCCACTGCGGCCCGCCGACCCGGCAGCCAGCGCAGTCGCAGCCACGCGGGCATCATGGCGTGCCCCCACGCGTGGGGGGCTGTTGCAGTTGATCGAGCCGGTTGCGCGTCGGGTCGCCCTGATAGATGCCGCGCGATCCCGCCGCACGCGTGCCGTGCCGCTGGATGATGGCCATGGGCGCGTTGTTGGCGAGCTCGCGGCGCAACTCCAGTTCCGTCTTGAGATTGCGGATCTCGCGGTCCAGGAGGTCGCTGTCCTGGCCTACCGCCTGCTGGGCCAGTTCGTTGGCGGCCACGTTGGGCTCCATCCGCCCGGTCAGCAGCGTGCGCTGGAGCAGCAACGCCTTCTCCAGCACGCTCGCCAAGGCCACTTCGGAGGCCAGTCGCCGGGCCAGAACGTCCTGGTCCGGTTCGTCGCGCAGCGCCTCGATCACCCCCCGCGTCACGGGCAGCGAGCCGCTACTCGCGGCTTGCAGGTTCTCGAAGCTCGTCGGCTGGCGACCGGCAACCAAGTCCTGCAGCACCTGCAGCTTGGTGTCGTATTCCTCCTGAATGAGGGGCGTCAGGCCGACGCCGGGCACGGTCTGGGTCTTGGTGCAACTGTCGCAAGTGCGCTGTTCCTCCTCGCCCAGCACCCGCGTGGCCCATTCGACCGCCGCTTGCGGGGACGACCAGGTCTCGCAGGCCAGCCGGTTGCCACACCCGGCGGCATCGATGGGCGACGTGTCCTCGACCCCGCGCCCGTTCACCAGGTTGTAGCCCGCGCGCGTCACGTCCGCGACCACCCGGATGGGTGCCTGGCCGGCACCGCCGGCATTGCGCCCGCCCACCCAGGGCACGCCGTCCTTGCCCCGATGGCGTTCCGCCTCGTCGATGGCCGAAACCGCATCGGTGCTGGCCACGGCCTTCTTGAGGGCCATGCCTTCGGCCAACTGGCCCCAGCCCAACTGGCCGCCCGCCATGTCCGCCATCCGGTTCGCGATCCCGCGGCAGGTCGCCTTCGAGCGGTCGAAATCCAGCCGCGCCTGCAGCACCCCGTTGGTCAGCAGGTTGTACAGGCCCGGATCGGCGCGCTGGATGATCAGCGCCGGCAGCGACGCCACCGCGCTGCTGGCGTTCTGGATCACCGACGACATGATGGTCTGGAACCCGTTGGTGACCCCATTGAGCTGGTTCTGGATCGTGGTCGCGATGTTCATGTCGCCGCAAATGAGATTGCTGTTCCAGCCGACCCCTACCCCGATCGAGCGCATCTGGGCGGCACTGGTCATGGACACTGCGCGCCCCCCGCCGATGCTGTAGAGCACATCGTCCCCGATCACGCTGCCCTGGCGCTGCAAGCCGTAATCGCTGGCCTTGTCGCCAGCCTTCTCGCCGGTCTGATCGGCGCTCTGGGCCACCGCGCCGACATGCAGAGATACCACCGCCATCGCCGTGACCAGGGCGAACGTGCGCGTCGAATGAGAAACCGTCATGGCCGCAAGCCTCCACCGTTGAAATCCATGCTGCCCAGGAACACCTGGCCCCGCCGCTGGCAGCAGCTGTAGGGGCGCCACAGCGCCCAGGCGTAATCGCCACGCGGGGCCTGCACCCGGGTATTCGAGTGAGGGAACACCGCACAGGTGGGCGACAGGGCAGGGGTCAGTTCCTGCCACTTCCCCGTGAAGGCATTGCCTTCGATGAGCTCACCGGCAGGCCAGTAGCCGGCGCGCGGCTTGGAGAGCATCGGCTGATAGACATGCGGCTGTCCGCGCCGCGTGACGACATCGCCGGCCCGCTGGGCCACCACGGCTCCGCTCTTGTGGTCGTCCGTCTGGTGCAGGAAGCCGCCCCGCGGATAGACCGCACCCCATAGATTGAGGGTGGTGCGAGCGCCGATCTCCCGCATGCCGGGGATCAGTGCTTCGGGATAGACCGCTTCGGGCACGTTGTAGCGCCAGGCCACGGTATCGAGCGTGCTGATCAGATAGGGCATGAAGGCCGTGCCCGCGCCCTCGCAGCTATACCCGGAGGCGCTGGCAAAACGGCCGAACAGCGATCCGCCCGGATGGCCGATCACATCGGCGTTCTTGAATCTGGAGAGATTGTTCTCGTTGCTCTGGTTGGTCGTGCCGTCGCCGCCCGCGACTGCGGTGGGATTGGGCATGCCCATCGCACGCACCTCGACCCACGGGTTCTCGCCCGTGTTGGCATAGCTCGACACGACGGCATCCGGCACGTAGTGACGGACCTTCACCGAGGTGCGCACCGAGCAGCCCGACTTCGAGCAGCGCAGCCAGTAGCAGATGCCCACCACCCGATACTCCAGGCAATCCGGTGACAGTGCGGACGAGGCGATGGTGGCGGTGTCCAGTGCCAAGGCGGTCGAAGCCATGCCCAGGAGGGCGGCAGCGATCCCGCCGCGCCATGCAGGTCGGTGTTTCATCGGTGGGCCCTTCGGTAGGCCGCGATGCGGGCGGACGCCTTCGCCACATCGGGCTCGCCATAGACGACGTAGCGCCGGTCCACGACCACCGCAGGCAGGGTGGTGATCCCCAGGCTCCAGGCATCGGCCACGCCCTGATAGGCCGCTGCCAGTTCCCGCTGCATCGTCGCGCCACCTCGGCTCAGGCGTTCTCGCGCAATGGCCTGCGCGTGTGCTGGATCGGCCGGCAGTTGGGTGCCGATGCGGGATTCGATCTGGCTGGCCGCATCGAGGTGGACAACGGCCACCTCCGGGGAAACGCCGATCAAAGGGATCGATTGCAGCGTGAAGACCCTCACCTCTGCGGCCTGGGCGAAGGTCGATGCGAAGGCGCTGGCCAGAGCGATGGCCGCCGTGAGCAACGGACCTCCCCGCGGGGTTGAACTTGGCCGAACAAAAACACTGGTCATGGTGAACTCCCGCACAACGGACGCCTCGGATGGCACCGTGCAGTTCACTGCGAATCGGCGGCGGGGTCAGCCAACAATCGGGAGTCCGAGGCAACCGGATTGCCGCTGCCCATCAAATCCAGGGCCGACAGCAGCGCGTCGCCCTCGACCTGTCCCTGCAGCAGCAAAGACTGCCCGCTGAGGGTGTCGGTCACCCGCACGGTCGGGGTGGCGACCACGCCCTCGCGCGCCCCTGCCGCCGCTTGCGCCTGAACGGCGGCGCGGCCCCAGCCGCTGTCCAGGCATTCCTGAACGTCCGGCGTGGTGCCGGGATAGCGCTGGCCGTCCTCCAGACCCTGGCCGCCGCCACGGGTGTTGCGGTAAATCCACGCCACGGCGTCCCAATAGCCGCTGTGGCCATGGGCCTGTCCCACGCATTCGACCAACGCGGCCAGGTTCGATGCCGCCGGTTCGTGTGTCGGCAAGGGAAGGTGGTGCCATTGCAGGCGGGTGTCGTTATGCCGGTCGATCCAGTCCTTCAGCGCCGGATAGTAGGTCTTGCAAAACGGGCATTCGAGATCCGCATAAAGGGTGAGCGCGAACCGCGCCTGCATGGGCCCATGCACCCAGGGGCCGCCGCTGGCCTCCATCGGGTCGTCATTGCGCGCGTCTTCCGCAACCCGGTGCTCGTCAGAGCCGCCACGGTGAAGCCCGATGTAGAGCGTCAAGGAGGCCAGCAGCGTTCCGGCCAGAAGGGTGAGGGCAGGGCGCCGATAGCGAGCAAGGCGGGGGTGCGGCATGGTGCGTTCCGATCTTCCCGGCGCGGATATCGCGCCCGAAAACCCAGTCAAACACACGGTCCCGCCACCATGGACCAACAAAGCGAACTGGCGGATCTCCCGATTGGCGAGCCTTGCGCTATCGGGTCCGGTTCTGTGGCGGGGGCGGGTTCAGCACCCATTCCCGGCGTTGCTCCAGCGCAAGCCGCATGGCCTCCTCCTCGCCATGGCGCCCCACAGAAAAGCACTTGCGCCGAACCTTGCCGTCGGACGTCGAATACTCCGCGACCCAGTATTCGCCGGTCCACACCCCGCCGCGGCGCATGGTCCGGGTCCACCGATAGCGGTACACGCGGCGCTCCAGCGACAGCCGTGTCGGCGATCGCTCACCCCGGTCCTTGCGAAGACGAGGCATGGCAGAGCGATCCATGTCGGGGAGTGCCTGGCCTTGGGGTTCACCGTCAGGGTGGCGAACCATCCACCCTTCCACGGTTTGGAGCATCTGGTGCCGTGCCTCGATTGCCAGCTCCCTGGCGCGCTCCTCGCCGAATTTCTTCACTGCAAAGGATCGGCGCTGTGATTTGCCGTTGGCCAGATACACCGTGGCCGACCAGCGACCCCCTCCCGGATCAACATTCCGAGAGACGCCCGGCACCCCGGAGGTGTTGTTCTTGCGGACGATGGCGCTGAACTCCCGCAGGCTCAACGGACGGATGGTCCGCAGCAATTCGTCGCGGTAGACAAGTGCTGCGGCCCTGGCGTCTTCTACGCCGCCGTGATCTGTGACCGCGAACTCGCGTTGATAGCGCTGGCCCTGCCGCACCAGCATGACTGACCAGCGCACCAGGACCCCTTTATAAAACCGTGGCGTGAGGGCGTAAATCTTTGGGTAGGCAGCTTGCGTCATGGATAAAAAATTGCAGGAGCTACACGCGCTGCTCCCCATGCGTTTCCTGGAACGGGCGCTCTGTTCATAACGCTGAGCGGGACAGGATCGTGACGTGACCCATGCCCACCGCATGAACGCGGCACCTCACTCGCTGGCGATCCGCAGCGACTGGATGGTGCGTGACCAGAGGTCGTGATCGGCCTGCAGCACGTCGCGCACTTGCAGCGGCGACAGGGAGGCATGCACCATGCCCAGTCCCTTGAGCCGCTCGGCTACTTCTGGCAGCGCGATGACGCGATGGATCTCCTGGTTGAGCAGGGCGCGGCGGCTGGCCTCCAGCCCGCGCGGTGCGAACGCGCCATACCAGTTGGTCACCTCGAACCCCTTGAGCGTTTCCGAAACGCTGGGGAGGTCCGGCAGCAATTCCGAACGGGACTTCTCGGTCACGGCTACGAGTCGCACCTTGCCCGCCTGGGCGTGGGGCAGCAGCAGCGAGGCCCCGCCTGCATACAGCTGGCATTCGTCCTGAACCAATGCCGCCACGGCAGGGCCACCGCCTTTGTAGGGCACATGAACGATGTCCAGACCGGCGGTCTTCGCCAGCAGCGCGACCGTGAGGTGGTTGTGCGTACCGATGCCCCCGGTCGAATAGTTGACCTTGCCCGGATTGGCGCGGATGTAGGCCAGCAGTTCCGGGAAGGTGCGCGCTGGAACGCTGGCCGAGACGGCCACCACATTGATCGCATAGGCCAGCAAGGCCACCGTGTCGAAATCGTTCATGGGATCGAACGACAGGTTCTTGTAGATGCTGCCGTTCATCGCATGCGTGGACATGGCACCGATTTCGAGGGTGTAGCCATCGGCGGGTGAGCGGGCGACCAGGGCCGCTCCCACATTACCGCCAGCGCCGGGCACATTCTCGACGACCAAGGCCTGCCCGCTGGCGGGAAACATGTGTTTGGAAAGCAGGCGCGCCAGAATATCGGTGGAGCCACCGGCCGGAAACGGGGAAATCAAACGAACCGGCTTGTTCGGGAAATCTTCCTTCGCGGTGGCTGCGAAGGGTAATCCTGTATTTGCGAGACAGAGCGCCAGCGCAGCGCGGCGCGAAATGGCATGTGGTCTCGGAAAATTTCTCTCCATATCACCTCCCTGATTTTATTTGGGAAAATCCCAATGAAATTTTAAAGGAGTGTGTTTTTGGAGAGTGTCAAAGATTCCGAAAAATTGTTGCAGCTTGTTGTTTTGTGCGTGACTGCTCCTTTACTGCCTAGTTCTTGGTTGGAAGCGTCCCTAGTAGAGCGCGCCTTGTTATCTAACGGGAACCTCTCAAAACCCCGATTTCTGCCAATCGATGCCCTTATAAATCAACGAGTTACGACGCTAAAACTTGCGAATTCGGAGGTTTTGAGAGGTTCCCTAACGTCTCGTTAGCGAAATCAACTTGCTCGGGACGGTTCGTAAACGAATCGGTCAATACTGCAACTAGGTTACCCAGGATGTTTTGCATTGGCCGCAGCCATCATCTGTTCTCATTTCGTGGACCGGTCGTGTTAACCGGCCATTGGTTGGTAACGGCGAGTGGACGATCACCCTGCCGGCCCTAAGGTACGTGGCTACGGCAGTCCAGTGGCTAAAAATTAGAGTTTTCCTTTCGATTAGATCTTTATTTATCTCTTTTCCAGATCACAACGTCAAAATTGCCAGATTTCCCTGGGGCTCTAACCTCTAACAGCTGATTTTGTTCGTCATGGATATATTTGTAAATATCATTAGTATCCCATTCTTTGGTGTATATATACTCTTCAAATATATTTTGTTTTTCGTCTTTCCTGAGTAGGTTAACTAAGAAGTTTCCATCTCTTGCGTAATTAACGTTGATAATTTTATCATCACGCGTAAATGTTTTTCCAATGCTTTTGAGAGAGTCTTCTTTTTGTCTGGAATTTCTGCGAAAACCTCTTAAATTTAAATGTAAAATCTCATTAATATTATATTCAAATAATGAAATATCAATAACAGTATCTAATTCGATGGGATGGCGGGTAACTATATGCTTGCCTTCTAGAAATCCTGATGAGTGAATCCCTTTATTGCTTGCTTCATCTGTGCTTTGATATTGTCTTTTTATAATTTTTGCAGGTTGATAACCCATGATTTCATTGCGATATGGCAACGGATAAAAGTAATCTCCGCGCGAGTAACGCCAACTGCTTGGCAATGCAAGCGAGGATTCAACTCTATTTTCTTTTGAAATGGTTATCTTTTTTTCGTGAAAGAGGTTTTTGCATTCGGAGATAATGTCTCGGAATTCGGGAATTTCGATTAGAGGTGTAACAATCATTTATCTGCAGCAACAAGAAAAAGTGTACTTCCAGCTGCCGTTTTCCAGCCGGCGACCAATATCTCTAAGAGCATTTTCTACATCTCCTCCTCTTTTCTCAACTCCTTTGAGGATCTGATATATGAGTTTATCGTTCATGTCACTGTGCACATGAGGGCCAGCATGATAGGTACCCTGTGTTCTGGCAGCGGCAGCTCCTGGGTGATTAGCGGTTGCCGTTTGTGCAGGATTTGTTCCCCAAAGCCTAGCACCGTTCGAGGCATCGTCAATGCCAATATTATTTCTCCCTAAAATCTCTCTAGAGTTCTGAACGTGTTTATTCTTCTTGCAATTCTCCTGAACAATATGGTGGGGGGTCTGGCCTTGCCGTAAACCTCGACCCGCTTGTCCCATATTTCTACCCAGCTTATCAGCAGTTAAGCCCAACAAATCTGCCCAGACCGTAGGCGATGCTGCGTAGATAAATGAATTAGTCCCTCCCAATAAGCCAATCGGGTCCTGATGCACGAATCTGCCTGTCACCGGATCGTAATACCGGAAGCGGTTGTAATGCAGCCCCGTTTCCCCATCGAAATACTGCCCCTGGAATCGCAGCGGCTGCTCCACAAGGTTGAGGCTCTGGACCTCTCCGCTCACCGCCAACGCCAGCGGTCTTTCATTGGCCGTGAACACCGCCGCTTCCCCATCAGTGCCCGTGCTGCGAAGCATCTGCAGCGCCTGCGCCTGCCCCCATACCTTGTAGCTCGCTGCCCACACGATCCGCCCCGCCTCGTCCGTCAACTCCTGCGGCGCCCCGATCTGGTCGCACTGGTAGTAGTAGATGGCGAAGTCTTTGTCTTCGGCTTTCTCATTTGCTACATCTTTTGTAGCAATATGCCCTAGTACTTCTTGCACTGGAGCCTGTTTCGCCTCCGACTCCAGCTTGGCCAGCGGCACGAAGCTGTCCGGCTCGTACAGGTATTCGCTGACTTTGCTGCCCCGTATTTCTCCCGCGAGCAGGTCGCCGTCATAGACGAACCGGGTCTTGCCGAAGGCGTCCGTCTTGTCGATACGCCGCCCCAGCGCGTCGTAGCGGTAGCGCGTGGTCTGCACGGTGGCGGCAGGCTCGGTTTGGCCATGGCCGGCAGCCGGCACCGATTGCAGCGCGGGCCGGTCCCGGTAGCGCGTGACGGTGGCCTCCACGATCTGGTGCTCCGCGCTGTAGCGATAGTTCTGCACCGTGTGCCAGCCCACCAGCCGTTGCACGACGTTGCCATGCAGGTCGTAGGTGAACCGCAGATCCTGGTATACGGTGAGACGGTTGGTGGGCACCTTCTCCCGCTCGTGGCTCACGCCGCCGGCGCTTTGCTCGCCGCCCCGGTTGGGGTTGAGCAGGTTGCCGGCCGGATCGAACGTGAATTGCTCGCGGTCTTCTCCCTGCTGCGTACCCTGCGTCGTGCTCCGCGTGCCTTTGTGCGCCGACAGGATGCGGCCCAGCGCGTCGTAGCGGTATTCGCTGGCGCCCCGCAGGCTGTCCTGCGTGGCCGTGAGGTTGCCGCCCCGGTCGTACTGGTAGTGCCGCGCAATCCGATGGCCTGAAGGAAGGTGTGGCAGACGGGCCAGCAGGTCGGACAGGCCCGGTGGGCCGGGCATTCCGGGTGGTGGGTCCCGGTCCCGCAACGACGCCTCCGTGGCCGCACCGGGCAGCGTTTGCAAGGCGGCTTCCCGGCTCACTTTGTGGGCCACCAGCCGGCCCATGGGGTCCAGGCCGTAGCGGCTGGTCAACGCCCCTTGCGTGCGCGAGATCTCCTGGTGCAGCGCATCGCGCTCCATGTCGCTGACGGTGTGGCCATCCACCCGGATCTGGTGCAGGTGCCCGGAGCCGTAGTACAGCCATTGCACGTTCTTGCCGCTGGGCAACACGCTGGCGATTCGGTTGCCCAGGGCGTCGTAGGCGTGGCGGAAGGTGAAGTGCCGATCCGCCTGGGCCTGCGCGCTGTCTGCCTGGGCATCGCCCAGATGGACCTGCGTTTCCTCGACCAGTTGCGACAGTGGGTCGTAGGCGAATCGAACCTGGGCCTGCGCGTTGGCGCAGCCGACCATGCGGCCCAGCAGGTCGTAGGCGTAGCTGGCCGCCTCTCCATTGCTGTGGACCTTGGCCAGCAGCCGGCCCAGCCGATCGCGCTGGAAGTGCGTGCGCTTCGGTAACGGCGCATCGGGCGCCATGTCGTACGGCGTGTCCGGCGGCTCGGCCGCATCGCGTTCGTGCAACTCGGTCAGCTCGCCCGCCGCGTTGTACCGGTAGCGCTGGATTCGGCCATCGAAGCCGATCTCCTGCACCAGGTTGTCAGCCGCGTCGTAGTGAAACTGGTACCAGGCGCCGTTCTCGTTTTGCAGCGCCACGAGCCGCCCCACCGCGTCGTAGCGGTAGCGCAGGCTTTGGCCCTGCGGGTCCTGGCGCTCCACGGGCTGGTCCAGGCCGTTGTACGCGTAGCGGGTGATGGCGCCCTTGGGGTCGGTGTAGGCCACCAAGTTGCCCTGGGCGTCGTGGTCGTAGCGGTGCTCGGCCCCGTCGGCTTGCGTTGCGATGCGCAACTGGCCCAGCGCGTCGTGCTGGTAGCGCGTGGCCTGGCCCAGGGCATCGACGCTGGCGGCCAGGTTGCCCAGGATGTCGTACTGGTAGCGGGTGGTGCGGCCCGAGCAGTCGGTGTAGGCCACCAGTTGGCCGGCCGCATCCCATTGCAGATGCCGGGTCTTGCCGTGGGCGTCCTCGATGGCAACGGGCAGGCCGCGCGGGTCGTATTGGTAGCGGGTGGCGTGGCCCAGCGCGTCGGTGTGCTCGCGCAGGTCGCCACGCGCGTCGTAGTCGTTCTTCCAGACGTGGCCCAGGGCGTCGATGATCTCGGTGGGCAGGCTCAAAGCGTTGTAGCGCAGCCGCGTGGTGGCGCCGGCCGCGTCGGTCGCAGCGCGCAGATTACCTAAGTGATCGAACTCATAGCGTGTGGTGCGACCCAGTGCGTCCGTAGTGGCGATGGGGTTGCCCGCCCGATCCATCTGGGTTTCTGTGCGCACGGGCTGGCCGTCCGGTCCGGGTTCCGTGACGGCAACGACTTCGTTGTGCGCGTTGTAGTGGTAGCTGGTGCGCCGGCCTAGGGCATCGGTGACGTGGGTGGTGCGCGACCCCAGGTCGTATTCGAAGCGGGTGTCCCGCAGGCCGGGAGTATCGGTCCAAGTGCGCACCACGCGCCCCCCTGCGTCCAGCCGGCTCCACTGTTGGTGGTGGGTGAAACCGTTCTTGTTGGTGTAGGCCACCAGGAGGTGATTTTCATAGCGGTACGCCTTGGTGCCGCCCTGCGCATCGGTGGCACTGCAGAGATTGGCGTGCGTATCGCCCTGCAGGTTGCCCGCGCTGTCGTAGGCATAACGCACTAGCACCCCGCCCTGGTGTTCCACGCCATCGAGGGTGCGGGGTTCCAGGCGCACCTCGGCCAGCAGGCCGGCGTCGGTCCAGCCGAAGTGCAACTCGCGCCCGGCGCTGTCGGTGAGGCCGGCGGGGCGGGGCGCAATGCCGTCCACGCCGGTTTCTTCATAGGCCGGGTAGTGCAGCGTGATGGCATTGCCGTGGCGGTCGCGCAGCCGCGCCAGGGGCAGACGCCACTGGCCGGGCACGGGCTTGGCGAACTCGTGCCGCAGTCCGTCGGTGGCCTCGACGCTGTAGTGCCCGTCTTCGTGGTGGATGAGAGTGATTTTTTCCCGCTCGGCGAAGTGGCGCTGTCCGGGTTGCAAGGGCGGGAACTCCATCCGGCGCCCGCGCGCATCGTAGTAATGCACATGGCCGTGGACCAGGGCCAGCTCGATGCTCAAGGGCGTGCTCCACCCCCAGCCCAGCCAGCCGGGGCGCCGGTCGGCCGAGCGGTAAAAGCGCCGCCATTCCAGCGGCAGCAGGCCAGGCAAGGCAAAGTCGGTTTCCGACAATATCTTGACGCCGGTGGCGAAGATGACAGGTTCGCAACTGCCCATTTCGCAGCCCGGAATGCCCGGTTTGGGCTTGTTTGCGTCATCGATAATTTTGGCCTGTGTGTTGGGATTGACCTGGTTGTCCCCGCGGCTCCCGACCGAGTCCGGCTTGGCCTTGGCGCGCTTGGCAATCTTGCCGATGACGAAGCCAACCACGATTCGCGCCAATTCGTCTGCGATGAATTGGGCGATCTGATCGAGCTTCTCGTCCGTCATCGGCGGCGCAAGCATTTCTTGAACCTGCTTGGCGACCTCTTCCATTTGGACGCCGGCCTCTGCGGCCGCCGCACCGCCGACGAGGACGTTCAGGCCAGGAATCGCCTTCCCCAGCAGCTTGAACGCAGGCCCCACCAGCGACCACGGATCCGTGAGGCTATCGCCCACCGCAATGAGCTCGTCCCCCAACGCGCCAGGAAGTTTGTCGAGGACCTTGACGGCCAGTTGGTCGTAGGGGCCCGGCAGGGCCTTCATGGCCGCCCATTCGAACCAGCCAGGCTCAACGACTTTGGCGTTGCTTTTGGTGGTATCGAACGAGCGGACGCTGCCCCGGCCCTCGAATTTGGTGTCGCTGCTGTAGCTGGTGGGTTCGGCCGCGCCTCCCACCACCTGGGAGCGCACGCCGGCAATGCCGCCCAGCCGGTCGGGCGTGGCAGGAATGGATTCGAACCGGCTGCCGGCCACCGAGACCGGCTGGCCGTCGATCTTGAGCGTGGCGGTGCCGTTCTTGAGTCCCGGCCCGTGGGCCATGTTCAGGATCGGAACTGGTGGCCCGTTGGGCTTGGGGAACACCGGATTGATCGGCCCCGGAATCATGGCCGGGCTGCGCCCCTCGTGGATCGCCCTGCGGTCGTTGACGTACGTGGCCATGGGTCAAGCAGCTTCGCGGTTGCGGGTGGATGGGGATGGCATCGGTGCGTGGGTGTGGTTCCAGGTGGCGACCCAGGCGGCCGTTCGCGTGGACAGGCCGGTCACGCTTTGCAGGCCGGCGTGGCCGCTCAGTGCCACGGGCATGTGCGGGTGATGCAAGTCCTGGCGCATTTCATGCAGCAGGCACAGAAGCAGCGGCGCCCAGGCGGCGCCCATCTCGCCCAGGAAGGCGGCGGGTTCCTGCATCGCAGGATGGCCGTGTTGCGCGGCGAGGGCCGCACTCAGGTTAGTGAGTTCGCTACCGCGCCAAGGGCTGCCGTCCGTGTCGCTCCAGTACGAATGCAGTGCCTCCGCCGGCAGGGTCGCGGCCTTCAGGGCCTGGATGGCAGCGTCGATGAGGCCCGCGCCGCCCAGGATGGCTTCACTGCCCACGCGCGGCGCGGCTTCCTGCCCGAAGCCCGGCGGAAACACGGTGACGTAGTTCGCCGCACAAGGCTTGCGCGCCAGCCGCACGAAAGCGGCCCCTTCCGAAGCGATGAAGCCCTCGGTGTGGCCGTTGACCTTGAGCCAGCGCCGTTCATAGAGGCAGTCCACGACGGCCGGGTCGACCAGGCTGTCCACGCCACCGAATACGACCTCGGGCACGGCGGGATGTTCGTGCAGGAAGCGGTATGCCGCAGCCAGCGCATCTGCCCCGCCCACCGACCCGCCCGTGTACAGCATCAACGGCAGGAATTCGGGGGCCACGTCGAGCGCACGCGGCAACTCCAACGCGAACCGCTGGGCATCGATGAGGCCACGCAGTTCGGGCAGTGGCTCGGGAAGCGCGATGAAGACCGGGATCGGCCGGACCAGCGGCCATGCCGCGGTGGATGCGGTGGTGGGCCCTTGCAGCGCTTCATGCAACGCGGGTGCTGCCAGCCGGACCAATCGATCGACGCCGGTGCAGTCGGGCGCGATGGCCTGCACGCGCGACACCGTGGCCTGGTGATCGATGTGGCCCTTGATGGGCTGGCGGGTGAAGGCCGCGAAGCGGCTGGCCACGGCGCTGCCGGTCTGCCAGGCACGCGTGCCGATGGGCGTGCACGCCCCCGCAGCGGCGATGGTCAAGGGGGTCATGGCGCGGTCCCGGTGATGACGGCCCGCTCGAAGACGGACGCGGTGGTGAGCGCGAGCGCCTGCACACTGGCGAGGTCGTCGGCCTCGATCCAGAGCACGCCGCCCATGCGCGATGCTTGTTCGACGTACAGCAGTTGCCGCAACGGTGCCCCCACTCGGGTAGCGGCGTCCCCCAGGACAACCGCCTGGCGTGGCAGGCCGAGCCGCAACGCGGGGCCCGTGGCAGGCAGGGCCGCCAGGGTGCTGTCCACCCATTGGGCGCGTTCACCGGCAGGGCGCGTGCGGTCGAACAGACCATCGGAGGGGACGCTGGTCAGCAACGCCACGCTGTCGGCCAATGCCCGGCATGCCAACTCGTCGTCCCACGGCGTGTGCGTCGCCAGGTGCCGCAGCAGGGGGCCGTCGCCGACCAGGGCGGCGGCATAGATCTGCTGGCTCCAGGCCATCGCGGGAAAGCGCCCCGCCCGCAAGGCAACGGCGAGGTCGTGGCCTGCGCCTGCCGCGCACAGCCCCAGGGCGATGCTGGAATCGGGCGCGCGTGCCAGCAGGGCCTTGGCGCTGGCGATCTGCTGGGAACTGCCCATGAGGGCCAGTGCCACAAGGGCGGCGTCTGCATCGCTCGATGTCTCCAGCGCTTGCAGTGCCTTGGCTTCGTCGCCCTGGCCCAGGCAGCGCCACTGGCACAGGGCAGGCATCCCGCCTGGCATCGGTCCCGCCATGGCATGCAGGGCCTGTGCGTAGGCGTCACAGACGCCTGGCCGCGCGATGGCCAGGCGCATGAGCAGCCGCACCAACGATGGGTGGTTTTGCGCCACTGCTTGTGCTGCGCGCGGAGCAAGGTAGGCGCCCACGGCTTCATCGAAGCAAAAGCGCAGCGCGTTGAACACGGCGGACGGGTGGGTCTGCAGGTGGTCGTTCCAGAGGGCGGGCGCCACGTCGCCGGGCCGGCCCAATTGGAGCTTGAGGACTTCGATGCATGCGTGGGCGAAAACGGCGGGACCTTCCTGCTGCAATTCGTGCCCTGCGGCGGCGATTTCTGCATGAAAATCCGCCTCCATCGCCGGGGCGTTCGCCAGGTGCAGCTTGAGGGAGGCCAGGCTCTGGACGATGCCTTCATCGAAGACCGCCAGGGCCTGCAGCCGATGCGCCGGCACGGTGAGCATGTGGGCGCGGCGCCAATACTGCGTCACCAGCGAACGCGCCATGCGCAGGGGCAGCGTGCGCAGGACGGGGATGTCGATGGCACGGGCGAGGGGAAGTGGGACGACACTCATGGACGGCCTTCGCACGCAAGGTTGGGATCAGGCCAAAAACAGTAGGGAGGCATACGATGCTGGAGAATTTGACGCCTTTTGCCGCAGAAATCCTGCCCGGTTATGGGGTGGATGGCGGGTTGCAGAGGATCGTGGTGGTCAAGGCCACGCTGGATTTCCGGTCGCGGTTGGTGACGCAGAGCAAGGGGTTGCCGATCCTGCGGGGCGATCAATTCTTTGATGCGCCGGGCATGGAAAGCGTGGTGCGCTTCGAGAGCGATTTGGTGCCGTTCAAGCCCCGGGTGGATGTCATCGTCAACGCCGTGGCCTACGCGCCCGGCGGCAAGCCCGTGGCGTCGTTCGATGCCGGTCTCCAGATCGGCCGCGAGTCGCGCACGGTGCGCGTCTTTGGCGAGCGCGTGTGGCGCAAGCGGCTGGGGTTGTTCCCGGTGGCGGTCGAACAGGCACCCGCGCTGCGCGTGCCCGTGGCCTATCACCTGGCCTACGGCGGTCAGGACCCGGCCGATGCGCAGGCCTTCGCACCGGGCAATCCGACAGGCCTGGGCTTCAGTGCAGGCCTGCCGCCCGATGGTTGGCCGCTGCCACGGCTCGAATGGCCGGATCAGTTGATCCGCGCTTCCGGCGACACGCCGGTGCCGGCCGGGTTCGGCTGCTTCGGCCGCACCTGGCTCCCGCGGCGCAAGCTGCTGGGCAGCTATGGACCGGCGGAGTGGCAGGTGCCGGGCATCGTGGGGCGGATGCCGCAATCGTTCGACCCGGCGGCCTGGAACTGCGCGCATCCTAGGATGCAGTTTTCTTTCGAGCAGGTGAAACCCGGCACATCGATCCAGTGGGTCCACTTGAGTGCCCAGGGGCCGTCGCAGATCACCCTGCCCGACATCCGGCCTTGCGTTTCCTGGACGGCGGGCGGCAAGAGCCATACCGCGTCCCCGCATTTCGACACCGTGACCATCGAGCCCGAGCATGGCCACTTCGCATTGACGTGGCGGCATGCGCTGCCGCAGGGAGAGCAGGGACGGGCGGACGGGGTGCAAATCCATCTTTGAGGAGCCAGCGGATCAGTTGATCCGGACTTCGGCGGCGTCGATGTCCACGAGATCGCGCGCGTCGTGCTCGATGGTGAGGGCGACGATGCGGGTCAGGCCCTCGGCGGTGAGACGCAGTGTCGCGGAGCCAGCAGCGAGCGTGATCGACTGGTGCGACTGCAGCCGGATGGGCCGGTCGTCCCAAGGCACCGCCGCTGAGGGGCTGAGAACGGCAGTGATGACGGCACGGCCCTCGCCGGTGCGCGTCAGCAGCACTTCGTCGCCGGGCACCAGCAGCGGCAGCATGACCCCCACGCGCGCCTCCAGGGTTTCGGTCCCCAGCACCACGGTGTAGGTGTCCTGCTGCGCAGTGGCGGATGACACGGTGGCTTGCCACAGGTGCACGGTGCCCGCAGGATCGGGGGAATCGCCCGGGGATGGCGTGGTGGGAGGCGCAATGGGTTGCACGATGGCCATGGCGTGGCTCCGGTTACGTGGGGTTGACGTTGGTGTTCGGCGACGCGACGGTGACGCTGGAGCTACCGGCCACGTTGATGGTCTGCCCGTTGATCTGCACGGTGCCGTCGCTGGTCATGCGCAGCACGGCCTTGCCGCATTTGATCTCGATGGCGTCGCCCACGGTCACGGACATTTCCTTGCCGACCGATAGCGTGCGCACCTCGCCGACCGTGGTTTCTGAATTCTTGCCCACGGTTTCGGTGTAGTTTTCCGTGGTGCTGTCGGTGCGGTCTTTACCAACCTTGCTGGTTTCGCTCTGCCCCACGGTCACGGAACGGCTCAGCAGCACGTTGGTACTCTGCGTCAGGCCCACGTTGACGATCATGGCCGCGCCCACGTTCACGTTGTAGGCTGCGCCGATGTTCATCATCTTGGCCAGCCCGACGTTTTGCAGGTAGGCAAGGCCCACGGTCTCGGTCTTGAACTTGCCGACCTTGATCGACCAGTTGTTGCCGATCTTGTCCTTCTCATTGCGACCGATGGTTTTTGTCCGGTTCTTGCCGATGCTCACCGTCTCGTCGATACCGACGTCCTCGCGGCGGTTGTCCCCGATGCTGATCCGCTCGTCATGGTCCACCCGCTCCGTGCGGTTGTTGTGGACCGTGATGTCCTCATTCCGGTCCACCGTCTCGGTGCGGTCGCGGTGGATGACGTTGGTCTCGTCCCGGTCCACGGTCTTGCGGCGGTCGTTGCCGACCCACTTGTCCTCGTCGTTCTCGACCTCGGTGAGCTGGTCCTTCTGCGCATGCAGCCACAGCTGCTCGGCCCCGGCCTTGTCCTCGAAGCGGATGGCGTTGGCATCGCCCGCCCCATCTTTCATGCCCGCCCCGAAGGCTCCGCCCTTGCTGGATTTGGTCTTGATGCCCGATTGCGTGGCGTTGCCCGGCAGCGCCCACGGCGGCATGTTGTCGGCGTTATAGACGCAGCCGGTGATGATGGGATAGTCCGGATCACCATTCAAAAAATCTACGACGACTTCTTGGTTGATCCGCGGAATGAAGACGGCCCCGAAGCCCGAGCCTGCCCAGCTGCTCGATACCCGCACCCAGCAACTGGAGTTCTCGTTCATCGCCCCGATGCGGTCCCAGTGGAACTGCACCTTGACGCGTCCGTACTGGTCGGGCCAGATCTCCTCGCCGGGCGGGCCCACCACCACGGCGGTCTGCGGGCCGGTGGTGCGCGGCTTGCGCGTGGTGCGCTCAGGCGTGTAGGGCAAGCTGGTGGGCTGGGCTTGCAGGGTGAACTTCTGGAAGGACCCTTCTTCCTGCGGCGTGCCCTTGGGGCCGGGCGCGGCGGCGCTGACCCGGGGGTTTTCCTTGAAGTGGTATTCGATGCCGGTCAGCAGGTACTGCTGGTTCTGGTCTTCCCGCGGGTAGTTCTCCAGCGTGAAGGTGTAGCCGGGGGCGAGCGCCCGGTGGCGCGACTGGCCTTTGACGGTGCTTTGGCCGGTGAGGCTCGATTGCAGGCGCACGCGGGCATAGGCTTCGCCATCGCCGAACTGGGTGTAGCCGCCCGGCCATTCGTAGACTTCGTGGGCGTCGTGCGCGTGCCCCGGCGGGGTCTGGCGCATGTTGGACAGGTCGGCGCGCGGTTTCTGGAAGTCGTAGTCGTCGTTGTAGTGCCGCCCGGAGTGGATTGCTTGGTGCAGTTCCCAGGCGTGGATGTTCTCTTTGTCGGCAACGGCGGCTTTTTCTGGCGGGTAGAAGGGGATGACGGCGGCCCCTGGCAGCGGGCTGTGCGAGGCGACGATGTCGTCGGCCAGGATCAGGGTGTGCTGGCCGGCCGCATGCTCGAAGTAGTAGTACGCCCCTTCGTGCTCCAGCAGCCGGGACACGAAGTCGCAATCGCTCTCGCCGTATTGCACGCAATAGTCCCAGCTGCGGTAGCTGCGGGTGAGCTTCTTTTGCAGGGGGTAGCCGTATTTGCCCAAGACCTCTTCGACGATCTCCGGCGCGGTCTTGTTCTGGAATATTTTGAAATCGGTCTTGCGGGTGGCGAGCCACAGCCAGGGCTGCAGGCGCAGGCGGTAAGAGTAATACCGGTGGTCCTCGCCCTGCATGCCGAAGCGGGTGACGATGCCGTCCAGGTAGCGCCGGCCGCCGCCTTGCGTTTCCATCACGACCGTGGCGTTCTTGCCCAGCAGCGCCTTCGGGTCGATGCTTTTGCTGTCGCAGAGCAGGTCCAGGTCGAGGCAGAACAACTGGCTGATGGCTTCCTTGCCCTGCAACTGCCGGAACTGCAGTTGCTCTCCCAGGGGCGTTTGGATCGTGACGCGGCGGGTCATGTTTTGCAGGCCCTTGTATCGGGCCGTTACATTGAAATGGCCGCGATCATATCCCGACAGATGGAATATCGAGCCATTTCCCCCTTGCGCCAGACCTGTCTAAATGCGTCGAAGCGTAACTATTGCGCCAGTTTGATATGTATTGCCACAATTGACCCGATGTCGGTGGTCGATCGGGCGGGACGTTGAGTGCGGCGGTGCGCCTTGTCGGGGCGCTCTGCATGGGCTCTGCCATCCGCCAGTTTCAGTCCAGCGCATCGAACGCCAAAGGTTCGATTCCGCGCGCGCGGTCGATCTTCTCAGCCACTTTGAAGGCGGCCTCCAGCTCGCTGATACCGAACTCCTGCATCAGTTGGAAGCGTTCGGCTTTTTCCTCCGGCTCGGTCATCGCCAAGGCGAGGTACAGGCTGGGCGGCACGGCGCGGAACAGCAACTCCATCGATTTGGACAGCATCACGCCCTCGGTGAACTTGCCCGCCTCCTTGCGCGCCGACAGCATCAGGGCCTTCTGGGAGGCGTTCAACTCCCGAAACCGTGCAATCTTCTCCACCTCGTCGGGCGGCATGGACAGGCAGATCCACCACTCGATCATGTTGAGCATCGGTTCTGCCGCCTTGGGAAGATCGTCCAGGTTTTGCGTCGCCAGCCAGTACCAGGCGCCGAGCTTGCGCCACATCTTGGTGATCTTCACCACATAGGGTGCCAGCAGCGGGTTCTTGGTGATGACGTGTCCCTCGTCGGTCACGTTGATGATCGGCCGGCCCAGGAACTGGTCGCGCTCGGCGATGTTGTTGACGGTGTTGATGAGCGAGATGTAGGCGATCGACAGCTGTGCGTTGTAGCCTTCGCGGGCGAAGGTGGCGAGGTCCACGATGGTGATGTCGGCCTCGGGCCAGGGCGTGCCTGGGCGGTCGAACATTTCGCCATCCACGCCCTGGCAGAACATGTCCATGGCATCGGCCATCTCCAGCAATCGCGATCGTCGGCTTTCCGGCAAGGTGCTGTCACGGCTACGCTCTCGCAGCGCATCGCGCACGTCGCGCGTCAGCACGGTGCGCCGCTCACTGGTGCAGCGCTGCGCCGCATCCAGAATGCATTGGCGGATCAGGCTGCGGTCGGCGCGCGTCATGCGGGCCTCCTCCTTGTCTTCGCCCCCCGTGATCATCAGTCGGGCGGTGATCTCCAGTTCGCCCAGGACGTCACGTTGTTCTTCGTGATCGGCGGCATGGCCCCATTCTTCCCTGTCCTCGTCCAGTGCATCGGCGTCCAGGGTCTGCACCTGGCTGGGTGTATCGACCAGGCGCCAGGCATCGGCAAACGGAGCCAGGCTCACGCCCAAGCCCGGAGACAGCTTGACGCGATGCACCGTCAACCCGAGCCGCTTGGCGAAGTCGCCGAACAGGCCGAAGCTGTTGCCCGCTTCCACGATGAACAGCCGTGGCCGGTAGATCGCGGTGACCTGGTTGAGGATGTTGTTCAGCGTGGCGCTCTTGCCCGAGCCGGTCGGCCCGAACAGGAACAGGTGGGCGTTCATCTGCCGATCCAGGCGATTCAACGGATCGAACGTCACGGTCCCGCCGCCACGATTGAAGAAGGTGATGCCGGGGTGGCCCGTTCCATGGCTGCGGCCCCACACGGGTGCCAGGTTCGCCGCATGCTGTGCGAACATCAGCTGCGTGTACCACTGGCGCTGGTCCTTGGCGGGGTCATAGACGCACGGCAGCCAGCGCAGATAGCTGTTGAGCGGTGCCACCTCGTCCTCTTCGCGCACCGGCTGCAGGCCCGCGTTGAGCAGCACGTTGCCCAGGTGCACCCCGCGCGCGTCGAGTTCGGCCACATCGCGTCCCCGAAGGTAAAACGCCATGGAGGCCCGGTAGAGCTTGTGCGAGCTGCCGATCAGGCCGCGCGCCTGCCGCACGTCCTTGAGCGTCTGCTCCGACGCCAGCGTCTCGCCGACCGCCTTGCGGGCAATCTGGTTGAGATGGGATTCCAGAATGTCCTGCGGCGTCACGACCAGCGTCAGGCACATCACGGTGTCCTCAGGCATCTGGTCCATCAGCGCGTTGATGGCATCGCCGCCCTTGCGGGTCTCCCCGGTGACGTGGCCCGTCGCGGGCGGCAGGCGAAGCCGGTCCAGCACGATGGTCCGGTGCGGCATTGCGTCGAAATACCAAAGACCGTTGTCGGCATCCGATCGCGGCTGGCCGAAGAAGAGGCGTTGCGCGAAATCCGTGCCGCTCGCCATCTCGATCTCGCCGGGATCGGTGGATTCGGGATAGGCCGCCAAGCGGTAAAAGCGCTCGCGGTCCTCGGCGCTCGGCCCCAGCAGGGGCGGGCAAGGGTTGAACCAGCGCAGCAGCCATGCATGGATGTCCGCAGCGGCCAGGCGGCGCGATTGCACGCCGGCATTGGCCAGGCCACCGACCAATCGCTCGCAGATCACGTTCAGCGCCTGCTCCGGTGACTGGCCCCTGCGGGCCGCGGTCTGGTGGACACGCCGATAGGCGACGAGGCGCACGCGGCGGGTCTGCCCGCGCCAGGGCAGGCGCGTGACCGTGTGGTCCTCGAACAAGCCGCCCGGCTTGGCCACCGCCCGCAGATGATGGGCCAGGAACCGCAGGTAGAACGCGCTGAAGGCAGTCCCCTGCGCACGCGGCTGCACGTAGTTCTCCAAGGTCTGCAGGTAGTGGTTCCAGTCCGCCTCGTCCTGCACGTAGAACTGCACCACCCACGGCGATTCGTCGAGTTCATCGAAACTGTCCTGAAGCGCGTTTTCCACGGCATCGCGCGCCTGCATCAGCCAGTCGGCCTCGCGGCCTTCCGTGCCGATCGGCTGCAACTCGAAGAATGCGGCCACCGAGGTGCCATCCTCCAGCAGCATGCATCGGGAGTCGGGTAGGTACTCGGCCCAGGGCAGCATGTCGGCAAACGATGGGGTCACGTCGTAGAGCGCCTGCTCGTCGGCGACCGTCGCAGGGCGCGTTGCCCGGCCCCGTGGCTTGCCCGGTTCGGCGATGCCTTGCGCCGCCAACGCAGCGACGTGTCGCTCCCAGGCATCGGGCGGCGGCGCGTCCGCGCCAGCGTCGGGTGCGGCGTTGCGATGGCGCTGGAAGGGCCACCGCATCAGTAGTCCTCGGTCCGTTCTCCGGGCATCGCGTACTGCACCCGCTGGTACAGCGGGAACACGGTGGTGTAGCCCGGAATCGGCACGGGATCGGTGCCCGCCAGATGGGGGAACACGTACATCGCCAGGTCGGGATTGGGCAGGCGGTGGAACTGCCGGTCGATCTCGTTGCGCGCCGTGCGGGTGTAGCTCGCCTGGCCCGCGGGCGCTGCCTTCACGTCTGCCTCGGTGAGCGGGCGGCGCAGCGACTGCCGGGCGTCGAGCAGTTGCCCGGCCTGTCGGCCTGCGCCCGCGCTGCCGCCGGTTTCCGCGTTCCAGACGTCGAGCATGGTCTGGTCGTCGTGGGGAAGGAGTTTTTCCTTGCTGGTCGAGCAGCCCGCCAGCGCGAGGGCGGCGAACAGCGCCGCCATGCCGTTAATCCAGGTCCTGCGCATGCAAGGCTCCTCCGAGGCGATGATCGACCTTGCGGCCCTTCGGGTCGTAGTCGATGGTGAGGGGTTGTTCGAGGTGCACGGCCACCTTCGCGCCGGGCCGGACATAGACGGCGGCGAACGCCTGGCCGTAGAGCTTGTTCACCCACTGCGACATGTCCTGCACGCCGCCGGCGAGGATGCGGCCCATCGCCTCGTTGCCGGAGATGCCGACCGTGCCCAGCGAGCCGTTGTTGTTGGCGACGACCGCGACACTGCCCTTGTCGGATTTGATCAAGGAGGCGACACCGGCCCCCGCTGCGGTGATGAGCGATTGCGTCCCCAGATACTGCTGTGCATTGCTGCGCCGTTCGCCGCTGACGCAGGGGATGCCGTAGGGATCGCTGATCCAGCCCAGGCCTTCCCGCGCCCCATTGCTGTCGGCATTGCCATTCCCTTCACCCGTGCCGCTCTGCTGCCCATGGCCCGACCCGCGCCCGCGATCCTGCGGCACGGTGCGGATGGTGCCATCGGCGAAGACGAAGGTGACCGAGCGGATCTGGCCGCGCACGCATGAAAGGGTCCAATCGCCGGAGGCCGTGCCGCTCACCACGGCCCCTGCCACTTCGGGAATGTCGATGCCGTTGGCCGTCAGGTTGTCCGGCCCGATCAGCACCTTGAACGGATAGGGGTCGTTGACGGTGCCATCCACCGGCACACGCCCGATCAACGCGGTCATCGCGATGGAGCCCATCAGGGTGGCGTTGGTAGGCACGGTATAGACCGGCTTGGCGGTGGAGACTTCTCGCGTCTGCCCGGCAGGGTCCGTGGTGTGATCGGCGGACGCCCCGTTGGCCTTGTCCATCCCGAACCGGGTGGGGAAACTGAAATTTTGATCGGACACGCCGCTCTTTTTGTCGCGGCGCGCATCGTCGGGTTCGATCCAGCGCATGCCTTGCGCGCCGGGCGCACCCTTGGCATCGGGCTCCAGCCCGAGACCGACCGGCAGGTCGGCATCGCCGTTTTTTCCGGCCAGCCCCTCGATCTGGCGCTGCACCTCCTGCAGCAGGCCTTGCGCCTGCTGGCGCTCGCCTGCGACCTGATCGCGGTCGGTGCGCAACTGGTTGCGCTCGGCGTCCAGCGCGCTCTGGATGCGCCGGTCGATCGCGCCCTCGCGCTGGCGCAGCCGCTCGTTCTCGGCCTGCTGGGTCTTGTTGTCCGCCAGGGCACCCTGCAGTTCGGTGCGCAATTGCTTGACCTGGCCGACCAGGGTCGCCACGGTGTCGCGCGGGGTGTCGGCATCGATGCCCAGGGTCTTGGCCTCCTCGGCGGTCAGCCGGGTGCCGGGCGGGCGGGGCGACGACGCGCTGCCGCCGGAGAACAGCTGGATGCCCGCGAACACCAGCACCAGCGCCAGCGCCAGCGGGACCATCAACCACTTGAGCAGGCCATTACTTTTCATGGGAGGCTCCCTGCGGGCGCTGGGCCGGTTTCGGAAGGTTGACGGCGGCATCGATCCGGCCGATGGCGGGCAGCAGCGATTGCGCGAGGCCATGCCCCTTCGTCACCAGATAGACGACCGAGGTGTCGTCCGGCTGGCCGGCGGGCCCCAATGTCCCGTGCTGAAAGGTGGCCGTCACGAAGTCGCCCACCAAGTCCCGCGGGTCCAGGCTGAACGTGCCCGGGGAGCCATTGCTCAGTTGCACCGCCGTGACCCACAGGTCATCGAGCCGCCAGGCCGCCAGGGCCCGCGCCCGCGCCGGGACGGTCGGCAAGAGGGTCTCCAGCGCCAGGTGGCGCGGGAGGTTCACGCGCGTGATGCCGCTCAAGGGCTCGACGGTGCGCAAGGGGGCATAGAGGTTCTGCGCGGCGAACCGGGTCAGAACGACGGGGATCGGCGTCTCGCGCGGCGTGCGGGGCGATGATCCCGGCCCTTCGGCGGCATCCTCGATGGTTGCCGCGGGTTTTGCATCGCCGTAGCGCACGGCGGCGGCATCGGCCTCGACGATGCGGACCGGCTCCAAGGCCGGCTGGCCGGAACGGGCCGTTTCGGCGGCGACATCCAGCAGGATGAGCGCGCCGGTATCGGCGTCCTGCAATTGCAGCCGGGTGGGTTCGATCGGTTCGCTGGCACGCAGATAGATCGCGCCGCCCGCGCTTTGCACCCGCAACCGTCCTTCCAGCGATGCCGGCACGCCCACGCGGACATTGCGGTCGATGAAGACGACACGCTCCTGATCGACATGCAGCGGCACCGCCAGGGGAAGCCGCTCCCAGCGCAGGATTTCCAGCGCCTGCGCCGGGGTGGCCAGGTAGGCCGCGGTCAGCAGCAGGCCGATGGACCAACGGGTGTGTTTCATGGTGTCTCTCCCAAGGCGCCACCGAGCACCCCCGAGGGCCGGCCAGGGGCGGGCGCAGGTTCGGGCGTGGCGATGCGTTGTGGCGGTGTGCTGTAGCAATCCAGCGCCAGCCCGAACGGGTTGCGTTCGGGATCGATGTCCGAGCGCGCGACCTTGAGCGGGTAGCGCACCAGCGCGCGCTTGACCTGTTCCGCCCCGAAATACTCGTCGGCGGTCACATCCAGCGTGACGAGCCAGTCCCGTTCGGACACGGTTTTGACGCGCAGCGCGGGATCGCTGCCATAGCCACGCCCCGGAATCTCGTAGATGCCGCGCACGCGCTGGCGCAACTCGCCCGCCGCGCGGCGCAGTTCGTAGTCGTGCAAAAGGAAGTCCTGGCAGGCCGGCGTGAGGTAGGGCGACAGCGCACGGATGTTGCGCGCATAGTCCTCGTCGCCATTGGTCGGCCAGCGCTGGAGCTGCTGCCAGATGTAGAACGTGAACGCGTACACGCTCTCCGGGGGAACCTCCCACCATTTGCGGGTGCTGCCCGACCGGAGGTCCGGTGGCACATGGATGGTCAGGTTGCGCGGCGAGCTCCACCAGCCCGCGCCCATCACCAGAGCGATGAGCAGCAGCGCGAAAGCGCCCAGGCGCAGGGTCTGGATGTGCGCGCGCAACTGCGTGATTTCGTTCTTGAACCGGCTCACGTCGTGGTCCTCCGGGTGCACCACCAGCCCGAGCGGACCACCAGGCCATCTCCCCCGAACAGCCAGGCCAGCGCCGGCTGGTGGCGTGCGATCCACCACTGCATCTGCCGGTACAGCCAGGTATCGGGCCGACCGCGCTTGTGACGACGCAGGACACCGCCGCCGACGAACACGCCGACCGCGATGGCCAGCACGATGGCGGTGGGCACGACGGCGATCGAGGCGGCGAGGATGGCCAGCGGTACCCCCATCGCAAACCCCGCCGCCCCCGACAGTCCGGCGCAGACCCACAGCTCGTCCGCCGTGAGGCCCCGGACCACCACGGGATGGCGGTTGAGCCGGTGCGGGAGGAATGCGACCGTGCCATCGGGCCGGACATCGTACTCGGCCATGCCCATGCCCTCACAGAATCCCGGTGGCCTTGGTGAGCAGCCAGATGCCCACCACCAAAAGCACCGCTCCGACCGCCACGCTCAATCCGAACTGGCCCCAGGTCTTGCGGCCGTTGTGGATCTCGGCGTAGGTGCCGTAGGCGTGGTAGCAGACACCGATGAACATGGAGGCCACGACGAGCAGCGCCACCAGCATCACGATGTCGTAGGCGTAGTTGCGCAGCGTTTCCATGATGCCGCTACCCGCGCCGCGGGTGGGGTCCTCCAGCGTGGGCAACCCCTGGGCCTGCGCGAATGACGACAGCAGCAACGCGGGAATACTGGCCCGCGCCGAAAGTCGCACGGGCCAGCGGAGGAGGGAACGATGGGAGGGGACCGGATGCATGGTGTCCTGCCTTTGCGTCAAGAGAGAAGGAAGAAAGTCAGCACGAGGTACATCGCGACGAAACGCATCGCGACACCGAGGAACTGACGCTGGGAAATTCGTTGCTCCGACCAACCGACATAGGCCGTGCGCAATGCCCACACGCCCCACAGCAGCAGGATGGCGAACACGGCCCCGACCAGCAGGCCGAGGGATGCGGAGGCGTCGAAGCCGCCATTGGCCTGGAATGCGGACAGTTGCTGGGCCGTCATCGCTCGCGCTCCTGCCCGGCGTCCTGGCGGTAGTCGCCGGAGAGCGCGGCCGGGTCGCGCGGCTGGGCCCGCTGCGGGCTGAGGTAATCGCGGATGCCGGCGCGCACGCGCTGCAGATCGGCATTCAGGCGCGGGTAGTCGAAGTGGTATCGGGCAGGAACGTCGGGCGCGGCGGTGGCGGATTGACCGACGAGGCGATCGATCAGGTCCAACTGGCGAACGATGGCGGCGAGGCGCTCGCGTTCGATCTCCGCGTCATCGGTTGCGGCGGCTTGGTGTGCCGTGGGCACCAGGCTGGCGAACAGGACCGCCGCGAAAGCGGGTCGCCATGCCAGCGTCGATCTGTGGGTTCGATCCATCGTGCCATCCCGTCTGATGCGAATGGCTGGATGCTGCGGCGTGGTGGGGGAAAAGTCCGCGATCTATCGGGAATGTGTTGTCACCACTTTGTGGAGCGGCAACGTAGTCATGCTTCTGTTGTCGATTCTCATGGGCGTCGTTTCCTCTTTGCCGACGCTGCTGCCAAGTCAGAGTGACCTGCCCGCTGCGTCATGGCCCACAAAGCAGTTGCTGATGTTACAAGTAATGGCTTAATATCGACGTTGCTCGACTCGCGTAGGCTGCGAGTCTAATTCGATGTAACGACTAAATATTATGGGGGGTATATGAGTTATAGGAATAAAACTTACGTTGCTTTCGCTAGCGAGGATATCCATCTCTATCGATTGATGGAGGCTTGGCGGGAAAACGAGAAAATAGATTTTGATTTTTACGATGCCCATGATCTTTTTATTTCGCGCGACACCAGTTCGCGAGAAACGATCAAAAAAAATCTTCGTGAAAGACTGAAGAATGCCAAGCAAATTGTTTTGATCGGGAGCGCTGATGCCAAAAGAAAAGGCGGCGACGGGTACTCATTTTTGGCGCACGAAATTGAAGTAATCATGGAGTTCAATCTCCCGATCGTAGTTGCGAATAAAGACGGTGATCGAACGATAGATAGGGGATTTATTCCTGCGCCACTACTGGATGCCAGCTACTACACGTTGTCGGTGTCGTTGCAGCCTGCCATCATAAAATTTGCTTTGGATAACTATGCTGTCGCATTTGCTGCCTCTGCAAAAAAGGGGCCTCACTTTTACGAAAAAGAGATATACAGCAAGCTGGGGATTTAAGTGAATATAATTTCCGATCTTAAAACCCTACGCTTTTGGCGATATCTGCTTCTATACTCCCTGGCATTTGGTGGGTTCCTGTCGGCGGTAATGCAGTTTTTGTTGATAATCGATCCTTCTCTTGCTTCGGTTTTTCGGGGAAGAGGGCCTCTTGCCATCATTGCAGCCGTTTCTGTTATTTCTGGGGTGTTTAAGTCCTGGCCTCGTCCAATCGAAATGGAATTTAGTGCTCCAAAGACAAAAATAAAAATCATCAAAGGCGATATTCTCAAGCAGGACGGGCATCTTGTCGTGGGAGTTTGCGATACGTTCGATACGGAAACTCCAAAGATAATATCGCGAAACAGCCTGCTGGGTCAGACTATCAGCAGCTTGTACGGCGGCGATACGAAGCAGATCGACAGACTCCTTGACGAAGCCTTGATCGGCGAGACGCCGGTGGGAGAAATAGAAAAAGAAGGAAAAACCAAAAGGTACGAATTGGGTACGGTAGCGGTAGTTCGCCATGATCCACGCCTGGTATTTTTTGTGGCTTATTGCGAAATGAATAAACGCAATGAGGCGTTCGGAACGGTTGATGCCGTATGGAAAAGCTTGTCTTCGCTTTGGACTGCACAATCAGTCCATGGCAATCATTCTTCTATATCGGTGCCCGTTATTGGTGGTGGTCAAGCAAGAATGTCCTCCCTGTTGCCCGCTCAGGATGCAATACGAATAATCGCTTTGTCTTTCATGTTTGCGTCGCGCAAACATAAGGTGTCCGATGAGTTGCGAATTGTGGTGCAACCGGCCGACTATGATCGGCTCGACCGAATGGAACTGCAGTCTTTCCTGTCTTCGTTGAGGCCATCGTGAAAAAGCAAAATAGTATCGTTACGCCAGAGCAAAAATCTTGCGCGTTTTGCGACTATCTGAATGAAAAAAGACCTTTCACGTTTGTGTTTAGGGACGCAGACATCGCCATTATGGTCACAAGAGAACAACGGGGAGAGCCTCACCTCTTGGTGATTCCAACCCGGCATGTTGAGACTTTGTTGGATATTTCGGATCAGGAGGCGGCAAGGTTGTCCATTGGCGTGCGTGACGTCGCCAAGGCTATTGAAAAGGAATACAAGCCGTCCGGAATCTCCGTCTGGCAGAATAATGGCACCTCAGCCAGCCAATCCATCGGGCATGTGCATTTTCACGTAGCTGGTACCCTTGAAGAGGGTGGAACAGATTGGGGGAAGGTTCCTGAATTACCATTGACTGCGACAGAAGAAATAGCCGTTAGATTGCGTCCGTATTTTTCCTGACGGTGCGTATCGCTTAACAGATCGGTGCGGTTATAGCTACGCAGCTATCTATAGATATTTCTTGAAGCTGCCCACCGCGATGTTTACCGCCAATCCCAACAGCATCGCGCTGGGCAGCAGGATCAGCAGCGGGCTGACGCTCACGGGCAAGGCCAGATAGACCACCCATGGCCATACGGCGAGCGGCATCACCGCAGCCTTCGCCCGGTGATAGACAAAACCGGACTCCCGGCCTGCACCGAAGCGCCGGATATCGCGGCGCACCAAGCCATCCACCAGCCCGACGAAGGCCGCCATCAGAAAGAGCGGCAGGCTGAGCACCAGGACGAGCAGTCGAACGATGAACACCAGCAGCATGAAACCGCTGGCAATCAAATAGCGCTCCGTCCAGACATACACCTGGCTGATGTAGAAGCGGAAATCCCGATGGCTGCCGCGGCTGGGCGCGCTGGCCTGCGCCGACGCATCGCGCATCCAGTCCACCAGACCGCTTCGCACGAAGGTCCATTCGTAGCCCTGCTCGACCAGCCATCGGCCCGTGCGTCCCGGTTCCTCCACCAGCGCGCTGCGCGTGAAATGCCCCGACAACTGGGCCAGTTCGTCGTTCAGCATGTTCGATGCGTGCCGCCAGCCTTCTTCCGGCCAGAACAGGTGCATGCCGACGCATTCGATGGCGATGCACAGCAGCAGCGAGCCGCAGAGGACCCCGACGAAGCGAAACGGCAGCGTGATGATCTGGGCGACCAATCCTTGCTGCTGGTCCTGCTGGCGCCGGGCGGTCGCGGCCGGATCGCTCATGGTGCCGCCACGCTCTCTTGTGCCTCGTCCGCGGCCATGTGGCGAAAGCCGTCCAGCAGATCGGCGGGCAGGGGCGTGTCCTGCAATCCTGCAAATCCCTGGTGTTCCCACCAGTCGCCGGCCTCCACGTAGTGCTGGCGCATGTATCCGGCCAGTTGCTGGAGGTCCTTGGGCATCGCTTCGTCGGGATCGGGCGCTGGCAACGGCATGCGGATCTTCCAGAGATTGCCACCTTCCAGCAACGCAAAAGCCTGGCCCTTCGGGAGGCCGACCACATGCGCCGGCTCGATCAGCGGCACGCTGGAGGTGGTGATACGGTCCTGCGTGTTGCTGGTGAACGCCGTCTTGCCATGGATGTCTGAGCTGTCCGTGGCACCGCTCATGACGGACGTGGCGTAAACCTCCACCTTGGGCAACTGCTTCGTGAGCAGTTCGGCGGTGGCCGTCTCGCGCACCCGCAGCATGAACAGGTTGTTGAAGTTGCCCACCACCTGGCCGGCCTTGGCACTGTTGCCGATGCGTGCCTCGATGTCGGAGAGCGTCTGCGTGTAGGCGGTGACCTGGATGCCCGCACCACCACCCTTGTTGACCATCGGGATGAACTCGTCGCCCATGAGTTCGTTGAACTCGTCCGCATGCACGTTGATCGGAATCTTCGCGTTCGCGGATGCACCGGGCAGTCCATCGTCCACGCCGAACTTGTACAGATGCCCTGCGACCGACACCAGGTCGGAGAACATCGAATTGCCGACGGCGGCGGCGACCTCCGCATCGGACAGTGCATCCAGGCCCACATAGACCACGGCGCGCTTGCGGATGATCTGCATCCAGTCGAAGATCGGCCGCGGGTCGGCCAGGTCCGAATAGTCGGGTGCCAGCAACTGCGCGATCTTGCCGGTGGTGAGTTTTTCCAGCAGCGGCAGCAGGCTGGCCACGATCTTGTCGAAATACGTGCGGTCGTAGCGCACGGCGCTGCGCAGGCCGTCGAGTACCGGGTCGTAGGTCCGCACCTGGGACAGGTACTGCTCCAGCGCCACGACACGTTTTTCCCGACCGATCATGTTGCGCGGGATGTTCTTCTCGTTCAACTTCGCTTCGAGCTGGACGATGATTTCCCAGGCCTTCGGCTCGTTCCGGGCGAAGTAGTGCTGGGCATACTCGATGAACAGCGCATCGATGTTCACGACATGCCGCTGGATCAGCAGGTAGTCGGGGCGCTGGCCCAACTCCACCAGCGCACGCGCGATGATGTTGACGAACCGCCAGGCGAATTCGCGGAAGGCAGCGCTGTTGCCCTCGCCGGACAACTGCCCGGCGATGCGGGTCGCCACCTCCGAGATCCGCCCGAAGCGGCCCACGGCGTTATAGCGCGCGCTGATGTCGGGCCAGCCGAGATGGAACACATAGAACTCGGCCTCGCGGCCTGCGCGTTGGGCCTCGACATACATGCGCTTGAGCAGATCGGCATCGCCCTTGGGATCGAAGACGATGACGACCTCGAAATCTCCGTGGGCATTGCGCCGGCGAATGTCCTGCGTGATGAACAGTTCGGCCAGGCGCGTCTTGCCGACCCGCGTGGTGCCCAGCACCAGCGAATGGCCGACCCGTTCACCCAGGGGCAGGGTCACGTCGGTTTCCTGCGGCTCGATCCCGTGCAAGCGCGGCATGCCGCCCACGGGCGGCAACGGGCGCGCGGGATTGAGCGGGTGATCCCATGCGGTCAGGCGTCCGATGGCCGACAGCGGAAACGGCGCGAATTCCAGGCGCGCCTCCACACGCCGGCCCAGGCGGTACAGGGCCGTGGGCTCGACGTAGCGGCGAAACTCCGGCCTATAGGTCTGCATCAGGCGGTGGGTGTGCCGCTGGTCCCAGCGAAACCCCCGGCCGATGAAGAGCCGCTGCGAACTCACCGGAACCGCACGGCTGGTCATGACGTAGCGGGGAAGGCGGCGGATGTTGCGGCGGTAGCGCAGGATCGCCAGGGCGTCGCGCAGGCGGATCGCCCCGAAGGCGAGAAAGGCCATCGCGGAACCAGCGCCCAGCCGCGGGCTCAGGGCCATTGCCCAGGGGGCCATCGCGCACAGCAGCGCGGTTCCCGCGCAGACCGCGACGGTGTAGAGCTCCACGGCGGGCCGGAGCAGGACTTCCACCGCATGGGGCTGGGCCATGGCGACGGCCTCACTGCTCGATGCCGGTCGGGGTGATCAGCACGGGATAGTGGCGCAGGCCGAGACGCCCGGCAAGATCGTCCCCGGATGCGGGGGAAAGCGTCAGACCGTGGGCCTCCCGACGCAAAGCGGCCAGGGCCCACGCCGATTCGACGTTGACCACCAGACCCGTCGCATTCATCTCGCGCAGGGTTGCGCCGCGTTCGGCCAGCCAGGCCCGCGAGCGGTCGTCGTCGCCGATCACGAACATCGGCATGAGCCCCGGCGCCTGGATCACACGGCGTGGCTCGGTGCCCGGCGACAGGCGCTGCGAACGCACCGGCAGCATGTCGGCTTCGGAAAACAGCCGGGCCGGTGCGGCGGGCACGGCCGCGCTGGATGGTGAAGGCGAAGCCTGCTGCTTGGGCGGCGGGCTCAATGCTTCGTAGTAGGGCAGGGCCGAAGCGCCGCCCCGGTCCTCCACCACGGTCAAAGGGGACTGGGCCAGGACGGTCCACGGACTGCAGCACAACAGACAGGCCAGTCCCGACCGGGCGGTGTATGAGTGTTTCATCGGAGGCTCCTAGTCGCGTTCATGGGTCGCTGCGCTCGCAAAGCGCCAGATCGGATTGGCAGCCGCCCCCGCCCTGGTCATCGAAGAACATGTCGTACTGCCGACCGCCACGGCTGGTGCGGCTCCACTCCACCACGGTGCGGATGCCGGCGTAGGTGCCGGGCCGCTCCACGTCCATGGGGTCTTTCACGGCGGGGAAAAACGTCGCGGCCCGGCGCTTGTTCGCTGCGGCCACGATGGCCTCCCATCGCTCGATGCGGTCGATTTGTGCTGGAAACCGCTCGGCAATGGATCGAAGCTCGCCCTTGCGGCAGTTGACGCAGGGCATGCAGCCCACACGACCCATGCCGTGGGCGTAGAGCGGGTTGGGCTCCAGCCCGTGGCGGCGGTGCAGCGCCCACACGTCATCGACCGACCAACGGAAAATCGGGCGCCACACCATGCATCCGGTCTCATGGCGGTTCCAGCGCGGTTGCTGGGCCCGGTGGGCGCTCTCCTGTGCGCGGATGCCCAGCCACTGCAGGACCGGGCCGTTGCGCAGCATGGGAAACACCACCTGCACAGTGATGGGCTGCGCTTTCAGCTCGAAGGTGCAGAACTGCGCCATCCGGCTCGGAAACCGTCCTTTGGAGATGCAAAGGTCGAGAAACGGGATGCCGGTGGGCTCATGCAATGCCGCGGCTTCCCGGACGATGTGATCGGCCACGCCCATGCGGGGCCATTCCCGCAGCACGAACGCGCGGTGCCGTGCCAGTTGCGCCGTGAAGTCGGCGCGCACGATCTCGATTTCCGGGCCACCCGTGCGCGCAGCGAGTTGCTGGATGAATGCGTAGGTCCACTCATGCTCGTTGCCCGTGTCGGCGAACACGGCGCGAAACGCGCGGCCCGATTCGAGCGCCAGCAGGTAGGTGGCAGTGCTGTCCTTGCCACCCGACACGTTGACCAGATGCTGGATGCGGGAGCCGTGGCGGCGGATCATCGGGGCGTCCTTTCCTGCCATCGCGCGCCGTGGTGCCAGCCCGCCAGGGCCGCCTGGGCTTGGGAGGGACCCAGGACGCGCGCCAGGTGCTGGCCGACGCTTCGGCGGTAGCGGGCGGCAGGCGCACCACCGGCCGGGCGGTGATAGCGGCCCATCGCCATCAGCCAGTCCTCGCCGGGGTCGTATTGCTCGCGCAGGATCTCGGCGGCGATCGCCAGATTGCGGTAGGGGTCGAGCAGATCGCAGGGCCGGTCGTAGCGGTGCTTCTGGTAGCCGAGGTTGATCTGCCCCAGGCCCGCGTCCACGCGCGTGGACGGCACCTCCCGCAGCGCCCTTTGAAGACCGGCGCAGGCGTCGCCGCGATTGTGGAACCGCCGGGCGTCGCCCGCCACGTTCAGGGTCCAGGGCCAGGGCACCACCCGTCCGCCGCGTTGCCACCCGCTTTCCTGCAACGCGACCGCGTACAGGACCGCGGAGGGAATGTCGGCGCGCCGGGCGGCGATCTGGTAGGCGGGAGGCGGCATCTCCTGCGCCTGCGCCGCAGCACTGGCAGCCCCCCAACTGGCGAGCAGGATCACCATGGTAGCGAGCCGGTTCATTGGCGCTGCCATTGGCCGTCCACCTGTCGCACGACGGCGGGCAGATCGCCCGGCAGTCCCAGCGACAGCCAGCGGCCCGTATCGTGATTGAGGGTGATCGTGCCGGAGCGGACCTTGCCCGGATCGATGCGGGCCTGGCGGGCCCATTCGCGGATGCGGCCGTCCTCGGCCCGGCTTCCCACCATGTAGAGGTCGAAGGGCGTCCCGGCCGATTGCAGTTGCTGCACCAGAGGCAAGCAGGGCGCGCAATCGCCCTTGACGAAAACCGCCAGGCGGGCCGCAGCGCCTGATGTGCCGGGATGGGTGTTGGCACCGGGCAGGCTGACCCGCTGCGCCCCGGGATGCCGGCGCTGCCAGGCGGCATCGTAGGCGCGCTGATAGACCAGCATCTTCTCCACGCGGCGCGCTTCCGCCTCGACCTGCAACTCGGCATAGCGGCGGCGCTCTTCTTCCGAGCGGGCCTCGATGCCGAGCGCCGACAGGGGGTCCAGGTGCGGAGAGTAGGTGCCCAGCGGGCCTTGCATCACCTCCCGAAAACGCGCCCAGTCCTCCACGCCAAGACCCCAGGTGCGGGCCTGCTGCTCCTCGCTGAGCGCGGTGGCGGCAGATTGCTCCCGGTTGGGCACCACGGGAGAGGACCGCAGGCGGGCATCCTGCGAAAACACCGGCAGCACGCTGCCTGCCGACAGCCCGAGGGCCAACGCGATGCGGGTGGTCCAGTGTTTCATTGCATCCTCCTATGGCACGGCCAGGCGACGGACTTCGCCCTGGTGTTCCCACACCGCCGTGCGGTTTTCGATGGTCTCCAGCCGCCAGCCGGACTCGACGTCACCAGGCCGCAGCACACGGGCCTGCGACGGCGCGGAGGCGTTCTGCGGCAGGATGGTCAGGAAGCGTTCGCCGCCACGCACCTCGCTGCCGATGACCTGGAAAGGTGGCGCGGATGCCTTGGGCCGTGGAGGCGGTGCGCCAGGCGACGGGGGTGGCTGCATCGCCGCACGCGCGCTGGTGTTCAGGCGCTCTTCCAATTGTTCGATGCGGCTTTGCAGCGGTGACAGGTCGGGTGCCGGCGGGCGCTCTGCGATGGCCTGATCGACGTCTGCCAGCCGCTGTGCGATGGCGCTGCGCGCCTCCTCGAAATCGGCCTGCGTCATTGCGGGTGGCTGCTGTTGGACGCTCTCGATCTGCTGCGCCAGTTCCGCTAGGCGGTTTTCCAGGGAGGCGATCTGAGAGGCCCGTGGGCCTGCGCTGGTCCGCTCGGAAAGACGGGACAAGGCAACGTGATCGATCACGGCGATCACGCTGGTGAGGACGAGCGCGGTGATGGCGGCGGCGCGCAGGAGCATCGAGCGGCTGGGCGGGCGCAGTGTGGGGAGTTTCATGACCGAGCCCCCTGCCGGGCCGTGGGGACCTTGGCCGACGTGCCGGTGCGGTCGGGTGTTTTCGATGTCTTTTCGCCAGCAGGCGCGGGCGGGGACCCGGCGCGGGAAAAGCACACGCTGCGGGCAGCGTCGTCCACCCGAAGTTCCCAGGTGGGACCCGCGAGTGTCAGCAGGGCGTCGCGCAGCAGCACAGGTCCCAGCCGGAAGTGCGCGGCCGGCAACGGCAGCGAGTCGAAAGCCGTGACCTCTCCCGCCTGGCACAGTCGGTAGCCCGAGTGCATCAGCACATGGCGCAGGCCATCACCGACCGTGGCCCGGCGCGCATCGGGCACCGACACCTCGATCACCTGTTGCAGCAAGTCCTTCTGCGCGGATTCCGGGGCAAGCTCGACCAGCGTATAGCGTCCCTGGCGCACCACAGGCACGAAGCCGGGCGGTGGCTTGGGCACCGGGGTTGCAGCGTGCGATGGGGACCGCGTGTTCAGCGGCGTGGCCGATGTGGCGGATGCAGCGGACGTGGTGGGTGGCGGTGCCTTGGCACAGCCGCCGATCAGGGCCGCGGCGAGCCACAGGCCGCAGCCTGCGAAGAAACGTGGGGAGGGATGAATGGATCGCATGGGGCGGTTCTCTGGAACATCGAACCCGCACGATTGCCCAACAGGCCGGGTGGATCAGCAAACAAAAGGCACCGGCCAGCACCCGGTTTGGCAGGGCGAGGGCGCGGTGCCCATAAAAAAAGCCGGCAGCCCCCGGAAGGGCTGCCGGCTTAGGAGCGGATCAAGCGGCAACGAGTTGCCTTGCCAGCGCGACCTCGATCGAGTCGCCGTCCTGGTTCAGCGCATCCAACCCGGATTCCGGCACATCGCCTGACGTGCTTTGCGAAACCAGGATCTTCCTCGCCATCAATGCCAGGCAAGTCATCTGCGACGTGGCCGCATAGCCCAGGTAGATCACTTTCACCGGCAGGTCCTGGCCGATGCGCCAGGAGCGCCGCGCAGCCTGCTGCAGGGTGTACACGTTCCACCCCGACTGCATGAACACGATCGTGGGGAACTCCAGCAGATCAAGGCCCGTCTTGACCAGTTCGGCGTTGGTGAGAAGCACGTCGATGCCCCGGTCCAACTGCTCGGCGATCCAGTCCTCGCGCCGGGAGGTGTCCACGCTCGCGCGCAGCACCGCGACTTTCAGACCTTCCTGCTCCAGCAGCGACTTGAGCCGGGACGTGGTATCCCGCGTGCCGGTATAGACGGTATAGGCCAGCACCTTGCGATGGGCGGCTTTCTCTGCCTTGCAGATGTCGATCAGTTCGCGCTCTTTCGGCATGACCTGTCGGTCGCTGAACTGCGATGGCGTGCACGCGAGGGTTTCCCGCGTGCGTGGGTGCGTCACGACCTCGGAACGAAAGCATGTGTCCGGCCAGGCCAGCAGCACGTTGAGGACCACCCCCAGCAGCGTCGTGTCGCGTTTTCTCAGCGCCGCCTTCAGTTCGGCCGTCAAACGCCCCGCGAGTTCGCGGTAAGCGCTTGCCTGGTCGGTCTGCATGGCGACCTCGCGGAACTCCTCGTCGTAGGGCGGCAGGACGTTGCCGCCGATGTCGCGCAACTTGAGGAACACCGTGAACGGCAGGACGCATCGCAGGATGCCCTTGGGTCCGAACCCCGGGGCCTTGACCGTGCGCACCGACACCTTGCTGCCGCGCGCCGTCTTGTGGGACGTGCCCGTGCTCTCGGAATAGATGTCCTTGAGCACGCCATGGTCCCGCATGAAGGCGAGGGCCGCCGACGCCATGCTGCCGGTCTTGGAGGGGCGGTAGCCGTCTTCGATCATGCGTGCGGGCAACGTCCGGAACAGCAGCGCGAACAGGTCGTCCGCGTAGCCGCCCATCAGCGTCCCGGTGAGAAGCAGGGCCTTGCGCGCCTTGGAGGCGAGCACGCCCATGGCCTGACCCTGGGCAGACCCGGGCGACTTGTACTCATGGCCTTCGTCCACCACCAGAAGGTCGAAGAACCCTTGGGGAAGATAGCGCTTGATGAATTCCGAAGGCTGGTATCCGCCTTCGCCGAAACCGAACTCCATCGAGGCCATCGCGCGTTCCATGCGATGGGCCTGCCGGTCGGAAAACACCAACTGGCCTTTCTCGTCCATCAGGTTGATGAACTCGAACAGGTTGTCGCCCAGGAGAGAGACCAGGAACGCCTCGCCGAACGTCTTCATCAGACGCTGGGCCGTGGCTTGCCCGATGGTCGGTATCCGCTTGAGGGCCTTGATGACGGCCGACGACTGGTCGGTGGCGGACAGCGATCGCGGCCGCATCAGCGTCCACAGCGCGGATGCGCAATGGCCGCACTTGCGGCGCGATTCTTCGGCCTGCAGTTCGGCCGTTGGGATGGGTTCGCCATCGAGGTCGGTGATGGCTGTCCCGCAATGGGGGCAGGCCCCCACCGGCCCATTGAGCGTGCGGCGTTGGACGAAGGAGGGCCTCCAGTGAAAGCCCATCCGCATCCTCACCCGCCCCAGGACGAAGAACTCCTGAGCCTGCGCCGGCACGCCGAGCTGCTCGCGCAATTTGAGCAGCTTGACCAGGGTATCGGGCCCGTTGAGCACCCACACCCTGGCACCGGGAACGGTTTCGAGGATTTCGCGGCGCCACTTATAGACCAGGTGGGGCGGCGACAGGACCAGGGTGCGGCGGTAGCCTTCGGCGTTTGTGACCGCCGCGGTGGCGATGGCCATGAGCGTCTTGCCGGTGCCCATCTCCGCATTGATGATCGCGGCACGCTCGCCACGGTCCAGCAGCAGCTCGGTCACCGCGTGGATGACCTCGGCCTGTGCGGGAAACGGAGCGCGTTTGAGGCGCGACAGCGCCATCTGCCGGGCGGGACGCGGTTGCCCCGCATAGACCGGCGGATTCGCGCGATTGAGGGAGTCCAGCAGCTCGTCGCCGAATTCGCCAACGAAGTCGGTGAGGCTGATGGTCAGAGGAATCGATGGCGTTGCGAACAGGTCGTCCTGCGCGGTGCCATCGGTGAGGGTATCGGTGTCGAGATCGAGGGACATGGTGATGCTCCAAAAGAAAAAGGGCATGCACCGGCCCGCAGGGCGATGGACATGCCCGTTGGGGTGAGAAGGAAATCCGGCGGCTGGTCAGCCGCCGAACCGATCAGTATTCGCTGGGCAGCAGCAGCGTGGTGACGCTGCGATCCCATTCGGTGATGATCCAGAGCGTCAGGATCGGTGACAGCTCATAGGATGAAAACAGGCGGTCCTGGCCCGTGCGCAGCGCGGTATCGTTGGATTGCCAGTCGCTGTCGCTGAGATCGCCCCAGTCGGCATTGAGATGCCGGCGAAGGCAAACCAGGGGATCGATCCGGCCCTGCTGGAGCAGATCGTTCACGCCTTGGGTCATGACCAGTTGCCCGGCCTGAAACTGCGTTGAAGACAAGAGTGCGAGTGCCATGGTGGCTCCTTTCGAGAGGGCGGGGCCACGGCATCCCCGAAGGGGTGCGTGACCCCTTTGGGTGGTCGGGAAAGATGGAAAGACCGTCAGAGAAGCGGGTTCTCTTCGGGCAGCTGTATGACGGTGAGGCTGCGATCGCCGTTGGTGACCACCACCAACGACAGTCGGCGTGTCACCGCATAGCGCGAAGTCAGAAGGCCGCCGGACTGGAATGCGGCGTCGTTGGCACGGCGCCCTTCATCGTCCATTTCGCCCCAGTCGCCGCGCAGATGGCGGTGCAGGTAGCGATGCGGATCGACAAGTCCCTTGCTGTCGAGCCACTGCACCTTGTCGCTGAGCTTCAGGGTGCCGGTGGAAAACAGAGGGTGGGAAGGCTGCGCTGCGCGCATGCCGGTGAAAAGCCGCAGTGGCATGGTGAACTCCTTTCGGTGGGCAGGGATGAAGGCCGGACGAACGCCCTTTAGCGGGCGGATCGTTCCGGTGAACGAAGGCGGCGATGAGCCGCTTTGGGGAGCAGGGAAGAACGTCAGCAGATGGTGAGCACCTCGCCCCTTGTCGGGGAGCCAGGTGTCATGTCCCATGCGCGGATGACGGGGACGAACTTGTCGGTGAGGATGCGTGTCTCGGCGATGGAGCCGTCGTCACGTTCGGTGTATTCCACGGCGGAGGTTTTCTCCTTGTGGGTATCGCCCTTGACCACCATGACCTTGCCGCTGGGTGAGCGCACGACGCCGGAGATGGCGCCTGCGGCCAGGGCCAGTGCCAGATGCCATTGGGACAAGGCGCGTGCCGGTGGCCGCAGCGATTGCTGCGATGCGCCCAGGTGCGTATCGAGAGACGGCCACAGCCCTTGCAGCCGATGGACCTCCCGCGCGAATTGCTCGGGCTCCATGGACACCCTGCAGAAATGTTCCGGCTCGGCTGTCGCCGATGGAACGGTGTATGGCAGGAACGGCCATTCGAGGGGCAGTTCCTCCGCTGAGACATCGCCCGCGCCGATCTGCAGAAGCCGTTGGCGTGCGGGCCGGGCCGCATCGGCCAACAGATCGCGTTGGCGCACGCGGGTGCCGAAGATCACCACTTGCTTGTACTGCGTCTCCACCGCACGGTAGATGCGCAGCCCGGTGAAATGGCGTGTGAGCCAGCCCACCAGTTCGGCATCGAGTACATGGCTCGGAATGATGAACACCAGCACGCCGCCGTATTGGAGCAGCGGCAGGGACCGTTGATAGAACAGCTTTTCCAGCCGGGCGCGGCCCTGTCCCTGATAGCCGATGTCGCCATCGGCGCTCCTGGACAGATCCCCGTAGGGCGGATTGAGCCACAACAGCCCGAAGCTCTGCCGGCTCACCAGCGTATCCATGAGATCGCTGTGCAGGCAGTGATCGACGAGACCCCTGGCATGGCTGGCGCGCTCGCCATCGAACTCGACGGCATAGGCGGACACCTGGCTCCGGCCCAGGGCATGTGCGGCTTCGGCGATGGCGACGCCTTCGCCCGCACAGGGATCGATGATGCTCATTCGAGCGGGTGCCGGTGCCAGCGCCTTCAGCGCTCGCTCCAGCGTGGGTTCATCCGTCGGGAAATACCCGTTCTTGGCAAAATTCCGGGCGAGCCGGGGGAACATGAGCGCCATGGAAACCTCCTTTGGCAGATGGGGGACAGGCAGAGGGCGGGCGCGGTGCGCGGGCCGGGGAGGATGGGAGATTCAGGCGACACGCCGAAGCGCTTCGCCGCTGGCCAGTTCGTGGCGGGTGGCACCGAGGGTGCCGTTGCGGATCAGATCGCCCAGTCCCTTGGTGAGCGCCGGAACATCGATCGAGAGCCGGTAGCCCTCCAGCGGTCCGAGGGCCATGGGAAGGCGTGAGAGCATGGATTGCGCGAGCAGCATGTCCAGCACGGTGTCACGCCAGTGGTCGAGCAGCGGCAAGGGGCAGGTGTCCTGCACCAGTGTCCACAGCCGTTGGAATGGCTGATCCGCATCCCGGCGCAGGAGCGCCAGGGCACTGGCGTTGGCCTTGTCGGGCTTCACGCAGCGCTGATCGAACAGCCACAGATTGACCATCGAGCCGAACAGCGTCCGCCGGAACACGCGCGTGGAGCGCTTGTCCAGGCGATCGACGTTGCCGACGAACACGGGAACGGACCCGTTTTGATCGGTCAGGATGTGGAATTGATCCAATCCGTCTTCATCGCGTCCCAGCGTGAGCCGGGCGATGAACTGCTGGATCGCGGTATCGCGTGCCCACACGGACAGGAAGACGAGGTGGCCGCTTTCGTCGCCGACATAGCCATCGACCATGAGGTCGGGGCATTCGTCGATGCGCAGAAGCGATGAGGAAGAGGGGTGCTGGGGCATGGGTGGTGTCCTTTGGGAAAAGCGGGACAGCCACCGAACCCGTGGGGCAGGTGCTGTCCCGGGGGGTGGATGAATGCGGCAATCCGAAGCGGATGGCCGGGTGTGCGATCAGGTCTTGAGATGCCAGTCCTGCGACATCGGCTGGAACTGGTAGCCCAGGGCATCGAGGCGGTCGCGTTGCTGCCGCATGACACGGCGATCGACGGTCGCATCGAGCTTTACGATCGGGCCCAGAGGCCAGAGCGTTCCGAACAGTGCCGCATCGTCTTCCTCGGCGTTTTCGCCCGAGGACGGTGCATCCGCCGGCTCGCTGCCGAACGGCGTGGTGTCGATCAGCGGGTCCGGACGCTTGCGCGCCTTCGGCGTGGCTGTCGCCTTCGGATCGGACTTCGGGGCCTGCGGCTCCTCGTCGATGGGATCGACCTCCTGGGGACCCAGTTGCTGGGCTTCGTCCCGGCTCAGCCGATCAATGTTGGAGACGGTCATCCCGCCCAGATAGGCGCGGATCTCGACGACCAGGCGACCGTTGGCGTAGTACGTGGCGGGGCGGATTTCCACGAGCGTGAATTCGCCCTCGTACTTGCCTTCGTCGTATTGATCGAGTTCGGCGTTCTTCACGACGAACTCCCCGATGGAAGTGGTAAGGCGCCCGACGTTGAAATCGCCGTTGCGCCCATGGATGGTCTTGATGGCCAGCTGACCGGCAAGAATGATCATGGAAGGCTCCTGATGAATGGGTCACCCGGCACCACGGCCCCGCAGGGGGACTGCGGTGCCAGAGGGGCGGATGGAATCCAGGCAAGGCCCCGGTGCGAGGGGTCTGGCCGTTCAGAAGGGGCGGTCCTCCTCCGTTGCGGGGGCCTGAGTTCCTGCGGCCTGATCCAGCGAAGGGGAGGTTGTCGCAGGCGTTTCGGCCGCCGTCGTTTGAGGGGGCGCTACTTCCCGAGCCGGCTCCGAAGGCGGCTCCGCAGTGCCCCGTCTGGAATCTTCAGTCTCGGCCTTGTACTTGAGGACACCGTCGATCTTGATCCAGCTGATGAACAGCAGACGGCCCCTGAGGCTGACGCAGGGCTTTCCTGCGTTCTCGCCACTCTTGATGTGGAAGATGTCGCTCCACAGGTCGCCCAGGCGGAATCCGACGAGCACTTTGCGTTTCGCCTTGACAGCGTCATCACAACGGCGAACCAGATGCTGGGCGTCTGCTCCGACCACCTTGGTGTCGAAACGCACGTAGGAAATGTCATCGCCGGGGCCGCTGAGCGCCGCGATGTCGCAGGCGAGGAACGCCTCGGCATGCTTGGGTTTGACGTCGCGGATGCGATTGAGGTAGCCCAGGCCCGTGATGTGCAGGTCGAAATACGACTTCGGATGGGAATCGGTCATGGTGAATCTCCAGACTTGAGGACAGGATGGCAGAGACACGCCTGCCCCAAGGGGAGGTGTGGTCCCCGTGTGGGTGGTGGGTGGCATCACCGCCGAAACCTTCGGCGGACGTTCGCGCTGGGATGCCGGTGCGAACTGGTGCGATCACACGGCCGAAGCCGTGTCGTAGCCTCAAAGACCATGGCTACCTGGGCATGTCGCTGACCGGGGTCAGCGGGACATGGGGCGATCGTGGCGCTGGCCGGTGCGCTCTGCCACTGGAAAGCGGCACTGGCACGGCTCCCGTTTCTTGGGCGCGTTTTTGCGGCGATGGGGTGGGGCAGGTGGGGCAACTCGAAGCGATGCGCGGGCAACGCTGCATCGGGTTCGCAGCGCAAGAAAAAGCCCTCGGATGAGGGCTTGGGGATCATGGGGTGGAGGGGCGCTCGTCGGCGTCGGCCGGGATGGGCTGCAGCGTGATGTGCGTCGCTGTGGCCGACACGGCCAGGTCGTCCTGGCTGTTGGCGATGCGCGCGAACACCGTGCTGTCCCTGTCGAAATATTCGGCGAAGTCGTCGCCGCCGAGTTCGGTGCGGGCCCGCTCCCACCATGCATCGAACGGGTCGAGGTCGGGGTTGCAGCCGACCGCGAAAGCCAGCAGCGTTCGGTGGCCCTGCGGCGTTTGCTCGCCGTTCTCCGCCAGGAAGTACACACCGTGGTCCTTGACAAGGACGATACGGCATCGATGGGTTGCGGCCTCGGCCAGGATGGGGCGCAGGTCTTCACCTTTGAATCGCAGCATGGGGGTTGTCTCCAGGGGTTGAAAAGAAACCTCCCGCCGCGAGGGCGGGAAGTCGTTTTGGAGGCGGGAATACCGTCCGGTGGATCAGTGCCGGGCCCGCTTGCGCGCACCGGGCAGGATGTCCACCTGGATGCGGCGCCAGGCACCGTCGTCGATCAGTCGCTCCAGCGTTTCTCCGAGCGTGTCGAAGAACACCGAGTCCACCCGCTGAACGATTTCTTCATCGCGGTGCAGCTCCACGGCATAGAGGTCATCGGCCCGCTCATAGAGCACCGTGACCCGGCCTTGGAACTTGGCGTTGTCCACGCTGAAACTGATCGCAGGCGGGGTTCGGATGATGTCGGCGTCCAGCGGATCGACCCAGCGGAAATCCCGGGCTCCGGCGTCCACCAGCAAATGCGTGATGCGCCGAAAGCCATCGGGCGCGGGCAGCGCTTCCATTTGATGCACCAGTTCCTGCAGTTGGGGGCAACGGGGTTGCGGGATCGGCAACTTGGCGGGTGCCGATCCGAGGACGTGGGTTTGCACGGTGTAGGGCATGCCGTCGGACGTGAACTCGGTTCGCTCCTCGGGGGTGTCCGCGCGCAGGCCGTCGAACCGATGGCGTGCATAGGGCCGCACATGCACCTTGATGCCTTCATCCGGCACCTGTGTCACAAGGTGGCGATCCAGTACCGCGAACTCCGCTCGTCCTGTCTTGACGACGATGGCCTCGGCGGTCGTGGCGATCACCGTGCCTTCGAAGGGCTTGGGATCGATGGAAAAGCCCAGTCCGGACGTCTGTGGCTGGTCGTCATGGATGCGGAATTTGAAAGACCGGATGTTGCGCGGAACATGGCCTGCGACCAGGGAGGGCAGTTGCGCACGGATGGCTTGATGATCCATTGGGGAACTCCTTGAGGAAAACCAAGGGTCGCCCTCCCGCAAGGGAGGTGATCCCTTGTGGGTTGAGTGACATGGCGCGGAGCGCCTGGGGACGGTGACAACCTGTGCGGAAACCGCACCGCAGCCTTCAGGGTCTTGGCTGCCTGGGATGCTTGCCGGCAACGCCAGCGAACACGGTGGCAGCTTGGCCGAGGCCACGCGCTTTGGCCCGCCTCAATGCGATCGGAGTTCTGTCCCCAAACACCACGCTTGGCACACCAGCGCGGTGGTCCCGGTCACATCATTGGCGGTCCAGATGCCGGCGTCGCGTTCGCACCCATGGAAGGGCCAGCGTCGCCCAGGCCCCGTACAGCGTTGCGGTGGCCCCGATGTACAGCCATTGGTCCCATGGCGAGGGCACCGCCAGGCTCAGCAGGTAAGCGGCCAGCAGCAGGGCGCCTGCGGCCCCGATCCAACGCCAGCGGGGCCGGATCATGCCGGCGATCGCGAGTTCGCCGAGGCTGGCGTTCGTGAAGTCTTCCCGCGTGGCCTGCGCATGGAGCCGCTGGCGCAGCAGGTCCAGGTCGATCGGTTGATGGTCGTCATCAGGTGGAAGCCGAAGCATCGCCCGTGCGGCGGCGTCCGGTGCGGGCAGATCGGCAGGCCATGCCGCTGGGTGCGCGACCCCGTAGGCGACCAGCAGGCGCTCGGTGAGGTGGGCCAGCGGCAGGGCCTGTGCCCACCGCCGGTCCAGTACGCACCAATGTTCGATCCGATCAACGACCCGCAAGCGGTAGAGCGCCAGCCTGTGGGCATCGGGGTAGTCCAGCGGGGTGATTCTGGCGGGCATGTCGGTGGCACCGCGCGAGCGCAGGAATTGGACCCGGTTCTTGCCTTCATGGGCAAAGAACAATCCCAGCGGCACCACCGCGAAGACGATGGCGAGGTCGGGGTCGCCATCGTGGGAGCGTGCATCGTCCAGCAGATGGCGTGTCAGCTCTTCAGCCGATGGATTGGCTTTATAGGGTTCGCGCCAGCGCCAGGATTCCCCCAGCAGCCGGTCGATCAGAACCCGTGCGCGTTCGCGGTCCTCAGCTTTTGTGTGGTCCAGGAACGGCACGACCGCGTGGACGAACCCCGATACGCTGATGGCCGACGCCGCCGCGTTGGCCAGTTGCGCGGGAAGCAAGGGTGACAGGACCGGCGAGCGGAGGGCGGCATCCAGATCGTCCTTGGCCGAGACCAGCGAGCGAACCGCCTGGTGCAGTGGGGTGTCGTCACGCTGCAAGCGTTGTGCCGGCGGGTAGGGCTGGGACATGGGGCGGGATCGGGCTGGTTTCTTGGAGGGACGGGATGCATCAAGGTGGAGAGCCGGCAGTATGGCGATCCCGATGGCAATCGCAACGCTCCGCCAAAAAAAAGAGCCCCGTGAGGGGCTTGGGAAGGTGTCAGGTGTCGTGGACGGCGAGGCCATCGAGGCGGCGCGCATCGGCGTCGAAGACCAGCATGCGCACATCGGCCTGACCGGCAAGGTGGAGTACGTCCGCCAGCGAGGGGGGCATGCCTTGTGCGATGTGTTCCTGCCGCAGTTGGTGCGCGCTCAGGCCGAAAATGGAATGCAGGTTGGCATCGGTCCATGGGGTGGCGATCAGTTTGATCCCGATCGCCGGGCTGCCGGGGATGCGAAATGCTGCGATGATCGAATCACGGGACTCGCGGGAGTCCGCGAGCGCTTCGAGATGCCGGTAGGCCGCCTCGCTGAGGTGCGCGCAGCTGATTTCCCAGCACCGGCTGTACAAGCCGGTCTCGAACGTCAGGCGCCGCATCACCTCGCGCGCCGCTTCCAAAGAGTAGGCATCGCCCACGTGAACCGGTTGGCCGAAGTCGTCGCCGACGACCGAATAGGACACGAAGCGCACGATGCCTTCCAGTGCGGGCCATGCCCGCTCCACGTCGGTCGTGTTGCCTTGCAAGACGATGGCGAAATCGCGGCCCACACGACAGTGGGATTGAATGACCTGCTCATCGGTCAGATGCACCTGGCTGGGATGAAGGGGCCTCCAGAGGGGAGGATGGTCATCGCTGCAGGTGATGCACAGGATGCGGCTGACGCGCAGGTTCTGGTAACCGCGCAGGAAGGGATTGTCCTGGGGGGCCATGGTTGCTCCTTGTGAAGAAAAATGACGAGGACACGGCCCCATCCGGGACGCGTGTCCCGAAGGGATGAAGATGAAATGAAGGATGGCGGCGCGGTGGCTCACCAGCCGGAGTAGTTCAGCGCCAGGTCGGTGATGACCTTGCGGCGTTCCAGATCGAGGCCGCCCAGGTCGGCAAAGCCCAGAAAGCCGGAGCGCTTGAGCATCGCACCGCCCTCACGGGCGTTGTAGAAGCTCACCATCGCCGAGAGGAAAATCTTCTCGCCGCCGCTGAGGACGCCAAGGGCGTCGTTGACCACCAACAACCGGGGCTTCAAGTCCCATTTGCTGTGGGCGCGCAACCACCCTTCATGGGTGCCATCGCCGAACCATTCGGCACCAGCGATCTGTGCGCCACGCTTCCAGGCCCGAAAGAATGCCTCGGGAGCCTGGATGAAGTGGGCATCCTCCAGTGAGATGTAATCGGTGGCATCGGGGGCCAGTGGCAAGGACATGGAAATTCTCCTGGGGTCGGGGAAGGTTCATGGATGGGTGCGCTGTTGCCAGCGGCCCGTCTTGAGGGCGGCCTGCGCCGCGTCATAGGACCGGAAATACGCGCAGGACTCTCTGGACACATTGCCGTCCGCGTCGCCCGTGCCGATGTAGTGGCCGGCGGCGCTGTGGCGCACCTCCAGTGGGAGGCGCTTGTTCACATAGGTCAAAGCCAGATACCCGATGGACTGGGCCTTGGCCTGGGCGATGCTCAAGGTCTGGTCGAGCAATGCTTGGGACATGGGTTTCTCCTTGAAAGAGCGGAAAGCGCCACGTCCCTGCGGGCGTGAAACTTCCGCGGGGGGTGGAACAAAGCATCTGCGCCGGGACGGCGCTCGTCCGCAGGACGATGCGGGGCGGACTGGAGGGTCTGGGTGGCAGAGCCACCGAGCAGCCTTGAAGACCCGAACTGCCTGGGCATGGCACCGACGACGGTCGGCAACGCATGCGGCAATGTGCGGCGGGGCGCATCGAATCGCGACGGGCAATGGGAAACGGCGGCACACCGTTTTCTGGCGTGGTGCCGGGGTGCATCACGCGAGCCCTTCAGTGCCCCGATTCATGGGCCGATTTCCCGGTTCGCCAAAAACCAGGTCGAAAAAAAGCCCCGCGATGGCGGGGCTAAGGGGGGAGGGGTATTGGGTGTGTCGAGGGCTTAGGCGAACCGCAGGCGCAGGATGGGAGGGTGCTCCCGGTGTTCCGCTTGCCAAAGATCGTAGGCCGCCTGTTCGGCCAGATACTGGCGTGCGCTGCCGAGGCCGGCGAGTTCGAGGCGGTGGGCCAGGTCGGCGGAAATCGCCGCGTGCCCGTTCAGGACCGTGGACAGTTGGCCGCGCGAGTAGCCGATGTGCCGGGCCAGCGCCGAAACGCTCATTTTGATGGCCGGCATCACGTCTTCGCGCAGGGCTTCTCCCGGATGGGGAGGGTTGTGCATGGGCATCAGGGCCTCCTAGTGATAATCAAGATAATCGACGAGCTCCACATCGGAGTCGATGAAACGGAAAACGACGCGCCAGTTGCCCGACACGTTGACCGCCCAGAAGCCGTTGAGCCTCCCTTTCAAGGGATGCAGCCGGTTGCCGGGGCGATCCATGTCGTTGGGAGCGCGAGCGACTTCCAGGGAGGCGAGCAGGCGTTGCAGACGTTGGACGTGATCGGCGCGAACACCGGACGCATCACCACGCTGGTACAAGACCCGCAGTCCCTTGTGCTGAAAACTCCGGATCATGATGCACGGAGTGTAAGGCTTTGCCTTACGGTTTTCAAGTGCGAAAAGATCGAACGCATGGAAATCTCCTGTTCATGAAAACGGGCCCGCAAGGAGCCTGGCAGATGAAAAGCATCGACACCTGAGAGGTGTTCGTCCGCGGAGGCGATGCGAGAGCGGACAGGTTCGGTCGGCGCGTGGAAACCGCGGCGCAGTCTGGGAGACCGGAACTGCTGGCATGTGCTGAAAGCATCAGCGACACATGGGTGCAGCATGGGCGTGCGGCGCGGCTCCGTCCCACTGGAATGCGAACAGGGTCCGTACCCGTTTCAGGCAAGAAGAACGCCCCCGAAGGGGCGTTGTGAAAAGGCTGATCAGGCGTCGATCGCCTGCAGCCGTCCATCCGGGCCGAATCGCAGATGCACCGTTGCTCCGGCCAAGCCAGGATTGGGTTGGTATCGCAGCGATGGCGGTAGTACGGCGTTGACGATCCGGGCGGGGCCTTGTGCGCTGCCTGCCGCGATGAACGCGAGAATGGTCTGCGCGTCGGTTGCTTCGGCCGCTTCGTCGTGGCGCCCATCGAAAACATAGTCGGACACCAGTCGGGTGACCGGGCCGGCCTGTTCCGTCAGGACCAGCTTGCCGTCCTTGCGCACGGCGTTCACCGCATACGCATCGGGATCGCCGTTGAGGCGGACATTCAGCGCACGGACCAGCACCAGCTCGATCTCGTCCTCGTAGAGCGTGGCCTGGATGTCTTCGTGCAGGACCGCGTCCTGATAGACCCGAACCTGCTCTGAGGAGATGGACCTGATCCGCTGGAACAACCAGTGCCCCGGATCGAGGCGGCGTTCTTCCAGCAAAAGACCTCCACGGGCGCAGACATAGACTTCTGCGGCGTGGTCCTCATCGCCATCGCGATGGATGCGCCAGACGCCTTCCGTGTCCAGACTGTCCCGGTGTGCGACACCGCTGCGGCGCTCGCTCTGCCTGAAGCGTTGGTAGCCCGGCGGATGGGCGTCCCAGTCACGAAACCATGCCCGAGGGGCAAAGGGAACGTCATTGAGAAGATCGGCATGGGACGAGGCCAGGCACGCCTCCCAATACAAGACGACGAACTCGCTGGCGGAAAGCCGTGCCTTGGCTTCGATCAGCGCCGCCCGATAGGCCGGGTCGATCGTTGCCTGGATGCACCCATGGTCGTTTCCTTCACCGCAAGGGTGCCACGGATCGGGAGGACGGGTGGTCGAGCCATCGTGCAAAAGCACGGCCTGGTAGCGGGGGGTGGACGGCGCAGGGCCGATGGGCAAGCCGTTGCGAAAGCACTGCCACTCATGCGGCGGGGCGTCCAGGTCGAGGAGCACACGGCCGATCGGCGTTTCACGCCAGGCCAGCGATGGATGGGCCAGAGGCCGTGGTACCTCCACGCCGTTGAAGATCACGCGAACCGGAAACGCCTGGCACAAATGCCTCAGATGAGACCGCACCCATTGCGGCAGATCCATATCCGGGCGGGGAGACTCCACCCCATCGAGGCGGAACTCGTTGCCGATCCGGGGAGCGGCGGCATGAACGGCAATCGGTTCGCCCCGGATGATGGCGTCCGTCGGCGTGCTGAACCCTTGCTGGCCGCAATGGACCGACAAATGCGTGGCGAAATACAGCGCAGACAACACGCCCGTGAGGGGAGCATTGCCGCGTTCCCGCACTTCGTGTTCGCCGATGGGATCGGGCAGATCGAGCAGCGCCTGCATGTCTTCGATGCTTTTACCGTCGTCGCAGAGGGTGATCGAAGCGTTGTCGGCCACGATGCGGATGAGGGTGGCACCCGCGCCCCGCGCGGTCTGGAGCAAAGCGCCGAGGTCCGATGCCTGATGGAGTTGCTGGCGCAGGGCCGCGATGAGGAAATCCTGATGGTTGTGAAGACGAATGGTGCCCATGGGGCCTCCTGATGGTGGGTGCGCAGCGACGGCGCAGGGATGGGTGGGGTTGCGCAGCGCGCGGGGCGGTGACCGAACAGGTCGCGCGCCCGGCATGGCTTTGGGACGCAGGCGTTGCGCGAGGACGAAATGCATCGACGCCGAAAGGGCGTGCGTCCGCGGTCGTGATGCGGTGCGGACTGGATGGGTCCCGTGGAAAATCCACGTCGCAGCCTTGAGAACCCGGGCTGCTGGCATGTCGCTGAGGTCATCAGCCGACGCGCGCCGGCACCTTGGCCATCGCCGCCCCTGCCGTCATTCGACAAACGGTGCCAGTGGGCAGCCCTTTAGATAGGCAAGGCTTCGTGGAGTCGCTGGCCCAGCCACGCCATGCAGGGAACGGCCATGGAGTTCCCGATGGCCTTGTAGCGCGGTGCATCCGCAGCCGGTTTGCCCCGATACGGCACCAGCGTGTAGTCGTCGGGCAGCCCCTGCAGCCGCTCGCACTCGATCGGCATGAGGCGGCGCACGCGCCATGACGACCAGTCCAGCCAGCCACCTTCGGGCGGCTCCAGCGTGCACTGGAAATACGCCTCGATGTTCGGCATCACGACGTGGCCGAGGTCGCCTCCACCGCGGCTGGAGCGCAAGGTCGGAAACAGGTCACTTCCCAAGTCGGCGATGGCACCCGCCGTGTGTCCGGCTGGAATCGTGATGCTGGCGATCACGGGCCGGCCCTGGCCCGGAGCGCCGCCGCCGGTCGAGAGCGTGCCCGCGATCTGGCCATGTCCCGATTCCAGCCGCACCTCGCTGCGGCTGTTTTGCGCAAACGCCAGGGCTTGCGGCGCACAGGCGACCACGATGGGAACGCCTTTGCCCGTTCCGTCTTCGCCACAGCCCTTGCCCCGGTTGGCCGTATCGAGCGTGTGGCTGATGCTGCCGGCCACGGATTGCGCCGCGAAGGTTTCCACCTCGAAATCGCATTTGTGGCCGCGGGCGGTCAGGCATGCCGCCTTGTCGATCGGGCCCCGCAAATGTCCGCCACCGAAGCAGACGGTCACCGATACCTTGCCATAGGCGCTGTTCAGTTCGTGGTCGAATCGGCCTGCGCCTTCAGCACCCATTTCAGCAGCGGTGGCAGATTCTTGCCGCGCCGGTCTGCCCGGCGAAGGATGCCCAGGCAGGCCACCGGACTCAAAAAGTACCGCGGCGGGATCGAACCCGGTACGACCACTTGCGACAAGAAACACGCGCTTGCGGCGTTGGGCCACGCCGAAATATTGTGCGTCGAGCACCCGCCACGCGATGCGGCGGCGGGGTCCAGACACACAACCTGCGTGCGTCCATCGGCCCCCTGCCGGCTGCAGCGGGCGGCTCTCGCCGGCCAAGGCGCCCAGAAGGCATCCGAAGGCATTGGAACGGTCGGACAGGACGCCCGGGACGTTTTCCCAGACGATGACCGCGGGTTGCCGGCGTTGCGCCTGGCGGGCTTGGTCGATGGCATTGGCGAGCTCCGTGTATTTGAGGGTGAGGGCGCCGCGCGGGTCCGCGAGACCTTGGCGTGATCCGGCGGTGCTGAATGCCTGGCATGGCGTGCCGCCGACGAGGATGTCGGGGGCCGCAACGGTGCCCTCCAGCACCCCGGCGGCGATCTGCGCCATGTCCCCGAGGTTGGGAACGCCAGGGTGCCGGTGCGCCAGAACGGCCATCGGGAACGGATCGATCTCCGAGAACCAGGCGGGGTGCCAGCCGAGCGGTTGCCATGCGAGGCTTGCCGCCTCGATGCCGCTGCACACGCTGCCGTATTCGATGGGGGGATGTGTCATGGGGTGGTCTCCTTGAGTGGGCACAGCGATTGCGCCGCTGGTACGGCGGTCCGGTGCACTGCTTGCGGTCGGGATCGAGGCGACAGAGGTGCCGCGGGCGTGGTGCCGCGGCGAGGGAAGAGGAAACCACCCGTGGGCTGCTGCAGGGCGTGGCCATCGGGAGAGCCTGCCGTTGCGTCAGCGATCGCACCCGACCCGTTTCGTGGCTGGGGTCGGAACCGTTCGGCGCACATCCGCGCACAAAGGGAGCCCGGTTTTTTCGCCGGCGGGCACCGGCATCGAACACCGTCGATCCCGAAGGGTCTCCGGGCACCTCATGCGCGAGGTGCCAGGAGACCCTTCGGGTGCAACGTGGAGAAAGCGGAACAGAGGTCCGCGGGGAGCGGGGTCGATAAAGACGCCTTCCTCTCACCCGGCCACACGAACGGCCGGGGAGGCACATGCCATTGCAGAAGGCGAGGGCATGTTTGGTGTGCCCCGCCAGTGATGCGGGGCCACGCCCAACGGCCGCAGGGAACGCGGGCCGGGGCACGACGTGACGGGTTCAGGACGCTTTGGAACGGGGGCCGCGCTGGCGCGGGGCAGAAGGCTTGCCGCCGGGCGAAACCAGCGCTGCCGTGCCTTTGCATTCGGGATACCGGCTGCAGGACCAGAATGCACCGGACTTGCCGTTGCGTTGCCGCGTGGGACTGCCGCAGAGAGGACAGGCGGGACCTTGGGGTACGGGGAGGGACAGGCTCGCGCTGCGGTACTGCTCCACCAGTTGCGCCACCCACGCCGATTGCCGGTCGATGAAGGCGTCCAGGGTCAGCTGCCCCGTCTCGATCATGTCCAGCGCCTGCTCCCAGACCGCGGTGGTGCCGGGATCGGCGATGGCCGGGGGCACGGCATCGATCAGTGTGAAAGCAGCATCGGATGCGCGGATGGAACGGCCCTTCTTGAGGAGATAGTTTCGGCCGAGCAGGCCGTTGATGATGCTGGAACGGGTTGCTTCGGTGCCGATTCCCGTGGTCTCTTTCAGCTTCTGCTTGAGGCGCGGATCGGTCACCAGCTTGGCAACCCCTTTCATCGCCTTGACCAGTTCGCCCTGCGTGTAGGGCTTGGGAGGCAGCGTCTTGAGCGCCTTCACATCGACCTGTTCGATGCTGCAACGGCTTGCCTGCGCGAGCGGTGGCAAGACCTGGCTGCGCCGTCCCTGTGCATCGTCCGCGTCGTCGGCCCCGTTCGCCGGAAGGCCGGGCAGCGCGATCCGCCAGCCGGGAACGACGATCTGTTTGCCGGTCGCCTGCAAGGATTGGCTGCCTGCGGACAACCGGGCGGTCGTCCTGTCGAATTCGTGGTGGGGCAGGAACTGCGCCAGGAAATGGGAGCGGATCAGGCCATAGACCGCGCGTTCCTTTTCCGACATGGCGGCAAGTTTCGCTGGCTCCAACGTGGGAATGATGCCGTGGTGGGCCGTGACCTTGCTGTCGTTCCATGCGCGTGAGCGCTGGGTGCGGTCGAGGCGTTCGATCAATGGCCGCAGGCCGGGATCGGTCGCCAGCACCGCGTCGAGTACCGCCGGAACTTCCGGGAGCATGCTCTCCGGAAGGTAGCCGGAATCGGAGCGGGGATAGGTGGTGGCCTTGTGCGTTTCGTACAGAGCCTGTGCGATGTCCAGCGTGTCCTGCACGTCCAGGCCCAACTGGCGCGAGCAGACCTCCTGAAGTGTTCCCAGGTCGAACGGCAGCGGTGGCGCTTCGCTCACTCGCTCGGTCTCCAGCGAGACCACCAGCGCCCCACGGTCCTGCCGGATGCGGTCGGCGGCTTCTCTGGCCAAGGATGGCCGCAGGCACCGTCCCGCAGCATCGGTACTGCCATCGGGCGGCACCCAGTGCGCGGCGAACGACTGGCCGGCATGCGACAGTTGGACTTCGACGGCCCAGTAGGGCACGGAAACGAAACCCGCGATCTCGCGATCCCGGTCCACCACCAGACGCAACGTCGGCGTTTGAACGCGGCCGACCGACAGCACGCCCTGGTAGCCGGCCTGTTGGCCGAGCAGGGTGAACAGGCGGCTCAAATTCATTCCGATCAGCCAGTCCGCACGCGATCGCGCCAGGGCCGCGTGATACAGCGGCAGCGTTTCGCCAGAGGGCTTGAGCGCGCCCAGTGCCTTGCGGATGGATGCGTCATTCAGGGCCGACAGCCACAGCCTCTGGATGGGACCCCGGTAGCCGCACCGATCGATGATTTCGCGGGCGATCATCTCGCCCTCCCGGTCGGCGTCCGTGGCAATGACCAGATCGGTGGCCCGAGCGATCAATTGCTGGACCGCCTTGTATTGCTTGGCCGTGGATGCCTTGACCTCGCTGCGCCAGCGCGTTGGAACAATCGGAAGCTGCTCGATGGACCAGCGTTTGTACTGATCGCCGTAGGCTTCGGGCGGCGCTGCCTCCAGCAGATGGCCGATGCACCAGGTGACGGTGTCGCGGGGACCGATGTAGCAGCCGTCGCCGCGCCGGGTGGCACCCAGTACCCGGGCGATGTCCTTGGCCTGCGAGTGCTTTTCGCAAAGATACAAAGCCATGGAGCCTCCCCGGAAATGGCGTGGCGTTCGTTGAATAGGACACCAGCATGTCCACACTGGCTGTCGCTGGCAGCAAAGAAGCGGAAGCCGACCGCGCCCCGCTTGTTGGGCGGCTGCGGCAAGGGGAGCGGGTTGGGTTCGCCGATGGTCGGATAGACAAGCTGGCGCATCTGTCCGGACGACCGCCGCTGGCGCAGGCCGCAATCGTTGAGGCATCGCCGACGTCTGGCGCATGGAGGGCGGATAACGGTTGCGGCAGCCGCCCTCGCAGACCCCGTTCAATCGGCCTGCGGTTCCGTCTCGTGTCCCGATGGCCGGGCGCTGAGGGTCACCGACTCGATGCGGTAGGGCAGGATGCCTACCGTTCGGGCGTTGATGCGATAGGTCGTGCGCGGGTTGTTGTCCTCATCGGTCCAGTCGTTGCGTTCCTCACGCCCGTTGACGGCGATGCGCATGCCTTTCTGGAACAGGTGAACCCAGTGTTCGGCATCGCGGTGCCACCATTCGACCGGCCTCCAGAAACCGCCACGGTCCTCGTAGCCGTCCTTGCCCGGAATCGGGTTGTCGAAATACACGTTCAGGCGCAGGACCCGGCGCGGCTCCTCGTTGCCGTTGGGGTACTCGTCGTACTCGGGCGCAGAGCCGATATTGCCCTCGCCATGGAAATGCGTGCTCATGGGTGTGACTCCTCGGGGTGGGCGATGGCGCGGATGCGCCACTGGTAGATCGTGTCGGCGTGGGCCACCTTGCGAGCGCAGTCGGTGGCCTGCCGCGCGATGCTGTGGGTGAGGCTGACCTGCATGTTCAGCACGATGCGCTGAACCTCGATGGCGTACAGGTCATCGATCAGCGCGGCAGGCATCGCGGGATCGGCAAGCAGTCCCTCCCACAATGCAACCCCCATCCGGGAGCGGTCGGCGTTGCGCCAGCGCAGGAACGTCGTGCCGGCCCCGGTGTTCTGCGGGGCCAGATGGGCGGCCAGCCGATCGAACGGAAAGCCTTGCACCTGTGGCAGCAAACGGCGCTCGGCCAGCGCAACGAGGCTGTCGCGCAGACCACCGCAATGGCTGGCCCAGTCCTCCAGCGCCCCCTTACCTTTAAAGGGTCTTAAAAGGCCTTTTAGGTAGGCCGCATGTTCCAGCGACTGGAAGGCGGGCTGTTCCAGTGGCACAAAGCGATGCAGCGCGCTCATGCCGGCTCCTCTCCGTCGCTGTCGGAGGGGGCGTCCTCGTCCTGAGAAGTCGCGTCGGTGTCGGCGGGCGCTGCATTGGCATCCATGATCGGTGCCTCTTGCGGTTCACGGGAGCGCGTGGTGGCAGACGCTGGTGCGGACCGTCGCACGGGGGGTGGGGCGAAGCGCGAACGGCGCGAGCCGTCCAGAATGTCCTGCGGCAGATCGCCGAATTTTTCCCGCGCCACGCGCGCGGCGGCGTTGCCGGTGGAGAAGTCGTTGCGGGTCGTCCCGGAGTATCGGTATTGCTGTGCCAGCGAAAACAGGCTGCGCAAGGCGTGGGCGCCTTCGTTGAGCCAGCGTTCCAATGTCCCGCGATCGATCAGCGCGGTGTGGTGGGCCAGGATCAGGCGGCGTGCCAGATCGTCGTAGTCCGCCAACAAATAGACCGCCATGAAGCCCAACTGCGAGGCGACGAACAGCGGCAGCTTGACGGGCTGGACGTTGAGGTTCTCACCCAGGCTCAGGGCGGGTGGAACGTCGGCCAAGGCACGGTCCACCTGTTCGCGCAGGGTCTGCAACTGTTCCTTGGTGGCGTTGAGCTTGTCCTCGATCCGAAGCATCCACCAGTCGGAATAAGGATCGTCCTGTTCCGATCCACGCTTCAACTTGTTCATGATGCCGACGAAGCCGTTGAGGCCGATGATGCCGGGCTTGCCTTCCGCGGCGGCCCGGCCATGCCAGATGCGCGAGGCGTGGTGGGTGTGCAGCGTCAGCGACATCGCACTGCGCAGCGACCCCAGGTTCAACTGCAATGGTTCCGTTTCGTTGGACATGGTGGCAACCCTCGTTGGTGGAGACGAGGTTTCAGCATCTGCGAGCGCGGGAAGGCCGTCAGTGATCAAACCGCATCCCTCGAACGCCTGTTTGTGCCCGCATGCACAGGGGCGACGGCCTCCCGAGCGTCATTGATCCTCCAGCCAGGAAGGCTGCATGTCGCGCTATACCCAGGGTATAGGCGAGCCTGGCCTTCGGTGGACGCCGGCACAGGCGCGTGGAGCGCTAAAGGTCTCGCGACAGGGTGCGCGCCGCAAAGCGCGCGCCGCTCGATCAGTCCGCCGATGTGGGCGCATGCCCCGCCGTCGATGGAGGGTGGCGCGCCGGGTTATACCCGGGGTATAGCCCAGCATGGAACCCAGTGGACGATCCAGCGTGCGATTGCGAACCTCAAGACTGCACCGCGTCACGGCATCCGCAGCAGGGCCCGGATCTTGGCGATGTGCGCCCGTGCCACCTCCGGGTCTGCCGGGCGGGACGGGGCCGGCTCGGCCGCGGTGGGAGCGGTGGCGGCGGGAGGTGCCTTCGATGCGGCCCAGGCTTTGAAATCCCCGCGCAACGCGCGCTGGATGAGGGCAAAGAGATAGCCTGCGGGATTGCGCACCGTGCTTTCGCGGCAGCGTGCATCCCACTCATCCAGCACGGCCTGGTGCAACGCGGGATCGACCGACTGCAGGGCGGCGAGCGCCCCGTTCTGCTGTTCCGACTTCAGGGCCTTGAAGCGCTCGGGCAGGAGCAGGGCGCCTCGCGTGCGGGGTACTGTACGTATTTCTTTTTCTATCTCTTCTTTACGTACAGTACGGTCCTCGTTCGGATTCCGAAGCGTGCCGGTTTGGCGGGCTTTTTGACCCACTTCGGAATCCGAACCCGGTGGTTTCCGATTCCGAAGAAGGCCGCTCGACCCGTCTTCGGAATCGTGACTGTCCCCAGCCTGTGGATAACCGATCGTCTCCCCCCACCCCTGGGCGGCGAGGCGTTGGGTCAGCACCTGCAGACGGCTCGGCAGTATCCGCCCGTTGAGCATCGGGTCCTCGGCCATCTCCTTGAGCGTGTGCTCGCCGACCCGCTGGATGGACTTGCTGGCGTGATCGAGCGCATGGCTGACCAGCCCCAGGTAGTCGGGGTCGAGCTGGATGCCTTCATAGGGCGTGAGCGGTTCGTCGTGAAGGACGTAGAGATTGCCCAGCATTCGCCCGGTCCTGGCATCGCGCCGCCGCCGGACCAGGCTGACCCAGCGGGTCAGGCGCAAGAGGGTCAGCGCGCGTGCAACGGTCTCATGCGATGCCTTGGCAGCGCAGGGCATGGAGGCCAGATAAGGGCACAGTTGGTCATAGGTCGGAAAGGCCGTGATGCCATCGTCGTTGAGCAGCAGGCGAAACACCTGCCAGGCATTGCGCTCCAGGGGCGTGAGACGCCGGTCCAGCAGCAGCGCCCTCGGCACGCTGTCATGGCGATTGCCGCTGAAAATGAAGCCATCGGATGGGGGCAGGGCTGGCGCGGCTTTTTCCGGCGGGGTTGCGGGTTCGACTTGCATCCGCTGCAGCGCCTGGTCGAGCAGTTCTCCCAGCAGGACCGGCCCGCCTGGTCTGCGCGGTGCTGTCATGTTCAAACCAGCCCTTCATCGATCCATCCGCGAATGGCGCTCCAGATCACCGAGACCGGCACCCCCGTGGATTCCGAAAAATCCGCCGCGATGGCGAGCATGGCCGTGTCGTTGTTCAGCGCGATGCCCCGCTCCTTGATGAGGTCCGACCAGGATTCCCACAGCTGTGCGTCCTGCTGTTCCGTCAGAACCGGATACCGACCCTTGCGCTTGGGCAAGCCGATCACCGATCTGCGCAGCGCGACCTCCTGATGCGTCAATCCGTAGAACTTGCTGATCATCTCGGTACTGGCACCCAGGCGTAGCATCCGGTCCACCGCCTCGATCTCCTTGGCCACGTCGTTCACCTGATGCAGCAGGCGGCGCAGCACATCGCGGTTGACCTCGACCGAACACCAAGACACCGTTGCATTCGCCAGCACGCTCGCCATGGCCGGGTGTTTCAGGGCATCAAGGTCCTGGTCATCGAAGCCCATGGATTTGGCTCTGCGCAGCTGGCCGTTGCGAAGGTCGTGCAGGGCCTGTGCAATCACGGCCTGGTTCAGCGGATGCGGACCGGACATCGCGGGCCGTCCTACGGGGACGGCATGGCGCTGTCGCCATGCAGGGAGGCTTCGATGTCCAGCAGCCGCCGCGCCAGGCGCACCAGCCGAAACAGTTTCACCAGGCCGTTGTCGCTCAATCGCGGAAACTGTACCTTGAGGCCCGGCCCCTGCAGCAGGGGGCCGAGATGGTTTGCCAGATGCACCGTGTCGATGTGCGGGGCAACAAACCGTGCGTGCTCAAACGGTGCGCTCAGGGCATGCAGGAGCGAGAGGATCGTGCGCGGGAAGGGCGCACTGGCGCGCGCGCCGATCGATTCGCTGTCCTGGGCGCAATGGAAGCCGATACCGTCTTCGCTGGGAAGGATTTCAGCGGACAGTTCCGCCTCGTCGGCGATTTCCAGCGCCAGTTGCGCGATGAGGGTTCTCAGCCGTTCCGGCGTGTCCAGGCCCGGATCGATGTACCAGATGTCGCTCACCGGATAGAGGCCACCCGCCTGCACCGGAATGGCTTGGAGCACATTGCTCTCGAAGTCCGGCGGTGCCTCGCCAAGGTGGTCGGCCACCAGGCGCTGGATGGACTGCAATCGATCGGACGTCGGTGCCGGGGAAACCACATGCCCACGCACCCGCGCTGCATGATCGTCCACCTCGTCGAAAGCGCCGTTGCGCGCTTGAACTGTGAGCGGTTCCGGTGGCGATACCGCCTCGGAAGGGTCGGTCGATGGTTCCGTGCGGGGCGCAGGCAGCGCTGCGATGGGAGATGTCGCAGGCGATGGGCGTGGGGGAGGGGGCAGCTCGGGCGGGGCCGGCATCGCGGGGATGGCCGGCACGCTGCCCGGTTCACTGCTGAGCAACTGCCAGCGCTTGTCCGAGGCCGTGATATCGAAGGCGAGCGTATCGTACTTCTCGCCCAGCAGATCGGCCATCTGTCCCACCAGTTCGTCCTGCACGCGCTGCACGTTGAATTGGCCTGGGCTCGCGTCGAAGACCGACAGCACATCCTGGAACAGCGTCGGAAAATCCAGGTCGAGCCGCCTCGATGCCGCACGCACTTCCCAAATCTTCGTTCCCGTCCTGCGCAGCGCCGTGAGTTGTTCGACCTGGTGCCGACCCAGACCGCCGTAGAGGACATTCGGAATGGCAGGCAGCAGATACTGGATCGCCTCCTGCATGCGGCTGATGTGGGGTTGGGGAACCGGATAGCCATCTGATTTCAGCCGCCGCGCCAGTTCCGATTGCGACAGCGGCTTGCCATCCTCTTCTTCATAGAGCTCCCGAACCTTCTCGATGCCGAGTGCCCGCTCGATGAAAGACAGGCCGCCATGGAGTTCGTTTTCCGCGAGGTGGCCGGTCAGCGCGACGATCTCGCCGCGCTGGGGCCAGGGGCGAAAGAGGCAACCGATGCGAAAGAACCGCTCGTCCTTGGTCTGTGCCCACAACTCCCGCAGGACCGCCAAGCGGGTATTGCCGCCGTTGCGGATGATGTAGTGGGTCGCGCCGGGTCGGCGGGTGATCGGCGGCGGTGTGTCCAGACCACGCTCGCGGATCGATGACAGGATGTCGTCGTACAGCGGATTGCGCGTGATCCGGGGATCGAGCTCGTAGGGGCGCAGCTCGTCCAGTGTCACGATCATCGGCGTATCGGCGATCGGGTCCGTCAATGCGTCTGCCACAGGCCCGGTGCGGGTGAACCGGTCCTGCAGCAGCCGCGACGCCATGTCCTGCGGGGAAATCTCAGCCATGGGGCGCCTCGTGTCTGCCGATATCGCGCGATGTGTCTGCCTGGCGCTGCGCGCGGCGCAGCCGTGCGTGTGCATTGCTTGCGGAGCGGTGATCGCTGGGGGTCGAGCTGGTGAAGATGGGGGCCAGCCCCGCTTTGAAAAACCGGAGATGCCCCCCGGCCGTGCGTGTGACTTCCCACCCCTCCTTCAGCGCAAACTCGATGAGAGGCAGCAATCGTTTGTGGCCGCGGGCAAGCTCATGGGCGTTTGGCATGGGCAAATCTCCCGCCGGGCTTGCCGTTCACCGCGGCAAAACGTTCGGGAACCTCTCAAAACCCATCCGGTCCCTTGTTGATCGAGAATGCGTGCTCCATCCTTTGCCATGATCACTCCCCGTAGCGCCCTGAAGTTCGACCTGTTCGCTGAGGCCTCGCGCCAACACAAGAGAGATGAGGTGGGCGATCCGCTGCAGGTGATCGCGCGGCACATCGACTTCGCAGAACTGGCCCGGCTGGTGGATGCCTTGATCGAACGCGGGGGTGGCCGCCGGGGCGGTCGGCCCGCCTACCCCACCGAGGTGATGGTGCGCATCCTGGTGTTGAAGCGGCTGTACAACCTGTCCGATGAGCAGATGGAGTATCAGTTGCTGGACCGGGGGAGCTACCAGCGGTTTTGCCTGTTGCAGGATGCGATGAACGTGCCGGACCGCAACACGATCTGGCGCTTTGGCGAGCGCCTTGGCGTGGGCGGGGCAACGGCCTTGTTCCAGGGGGTGGATGCCCAACTGCAGCGCCACGGCTACATCGCCCGGGGCGGGCAAGCCATTGATGCCACGCTGGTGCCCGCGCCCCGACAGCACATCGGCCAGCAGGAGCGGCGAACGCTGGCACAAGGCGGGCAGCCGGACTGGAGCCAAGCGCGACGCAGGCAAAAGGATGTGGAGGCCACGCACACGAAGAAGCACGGCAAAAGCCACTTCGGCTACAAGCTCAGCGTGAGCGTGGACCTCAAGCACGGCTTCATCCGCCGCCTCGCCACGGGCACGGCCAGCGAGCACGACGGGCACCACTTCGATGAGGTGCTGGACATGCACAACACCGGGCGGGCAGTGCATGCGGACAAAGCCTACCCGAGCCGCCAAAGGTGCCAGATGCTGAAAGTGCTGGGATTCGTGGATGCGATGCAGCGCCGTGCGCAGGCGGGCCGACCACAGAGCGAATGCCAGAAGGGGCGCAACCAGCGCATCGCAAAGAAACGAGCCAAGGTGGAGCACGTGTTCGCCGGTATCCGCCACCTGGGGGGCAAGTTCGTGCGCACCATCGGACAGGCGCGCGCCACGGTGGGGATGACGATGATGGCCGCCTGCTACAACATGAAGCGACTGGCCTGGTTCCTGCATCGGGGCGTGGATGCTTTCTTCAAGCCCGCCACTGGCAAGGCACAAGTGCGCCTGCAAACGGTGAAAGCCTGAGCCACCGGGCCTGCAAGGCCCCTCATGCACCCAGGCGCAGACCGTTGCTGGGCCTCATCACGCTCAAACGGCTACTGGCGCCCACTCCTCCCTATTCGGATTCGTCAAACATGGGGTTGTGAGAGGCTCCCGTTCGTTCCACTGGGGGCACAACTCCGAAGCCAGGGCGCGGACGATCTCGAATGCCGCTGGGGTGAGGCGTCCCTGGGGGCGGCGATATTCCACCCGATGGGCGGGCAATCCGCGTGTGGCGGCGCGCGGAAACGCCTCGATGGCCGGCACCTCTGTTTCGAGGACATGGACGCCGGGATGTTCACCGAACACCAGATGCAGCGTCTGCTGGATCAGCCGGGCATTGGCCGAGACCGCAGGCACCCGGTTGATCAGCAGGTGCAGCGGTGGCACGGGGATGCCAAGATGCCGGTATGGGGCGATATCTTCGATGAGCTGCAGCGTCCCGCGCCGCAACTCTCGGGCTGCGAGCACTTCCGGCGTCACGGGTGAGACCACGCATTCCGACGCGAGCACCGCCATCTCCAGGAGGACGCTTCGGGCCCCCTGGGTGTCTATCAGCACCACGTCGTAGTGGGGTCGAAATACCGGGAGCAGATGGCGCAACCGCAGCCGTCCATCCGGAGCATTCAAAAGCAGCGTATTCAGTTGCCGATGCTCGTCGTTGGACAAAACCACATGCAGGCGTTCGATCGCGGTGTGCGATACCAGCCGCGTGAGGTCGCGCTCGTTGAAAGCCAGTAACTCGTAAATGCCAGACGGGGCACGGCTGGTGAGCTCGTAGTACGACGAGAGGGTGGGTTGCATGTCCAGGTCCAGCAACAGCACGCGCAAACCCGCGTCCGCGATGAACCCGCCGAGATTGGCCGCGACGGTGGTTTTCCCGACGCCGCCCTTGGTCGAAATCACCGAAATCACCTGCATGGCGGTTCGCTCCGCTTCAAAACGAATGGGAGCCGGGTCATGCGCGGTCATTGAGACGGTCGATGATCCACTGGTCGATCTCCGTGGAATCCCAGCCCACGGCACGCACCCCTAGCCGGACGGCTTTCGGAAACTTGCCATCCTTCATCAGGTTGTACAGGTGCGCGCGTTTGAAACCCGTCTTGGCTTCCACCTCCGCACGGCGAAGGATTTTGCGCCCGGTATCTGGCGGGCTGCTCTGTTCGGACATTGCGATCACTCCTTGATGCTCAGTGGCACTTCTTGGGCGTGATCGGCATTAAATGGATGCCATTGCCGAAAATCAGTAAACAATGCGGTTGCAATGGATACCGCATTCATTCCGTCGCGATCAGAAACGTGATTACCAGCCAGTTCGCTCGTCATTCAACTCTCACGGTTTGGGTCAGGGCGCTACATATTAAGTAGCGATCGCGCGCGAATGAAGAGCTTGGTATTGCCTGTCAGGATGCCAGGCGCTTGAGCACCATGTTCTGCCGCAAAACGTCGCCCGAGCGACTTAAAATGTCTGCGCTTTACACAAAAAGTTGTTCTCAAGGCGGCTTGCCGCTGCTGGCAGAAAAACAGCGCAATCCTTTAATCGTTTTGAAATCAACGGAATATGGCACCTGCCATGCAAGCAGGTGACTTTTTTTGTCGTCAGGCCGATGGAAAATGCAGGGGATATGTCATGAAAATTTCATGTTGACCATTAATCGCTCGGCGTGGCCATTCCGATTTCTCTTGCGCGCTGGATAAATCGAGTCGTTTCCGGTGAGGTGTTTTCATCGGAGATAACGATGAAGGTGGGGACATCCGGGATTTCGTCCACCATGGGCCGGACAATGACGTTCGGATGGTCATACAGGGCGGCTTGGGACTGCATGCCGATGCCCACCCCGTATCCTGCCGCGACGAGCATCATCATGGCCTCATGGCACGCGGCATGTTCTGCGACGGTCGGTGATGCGAGATCGTGATCGGTGATCCAGCGCTGTATGACTTTGTAGCCACCCGCCCATCGTTCCGGGTGGCACATGATCAGTGGGTAACGGACCACTTCCCGCATGGAAACTTTGTCCTGTGACAGGATCGGGTGATGTTTGGGGATCGCTATTGCTGGGCGCTCCTTCCACACCATGTGTTTAAGGTAGCCATCAACTGGTTCCTCATCCATGGTGAAGCCCATGTCGATCTGGTCATATCGAAGCGCAATCTGCATTTCGTTGACGGTCATTTCGGTAATGCGAATTTCCGTACTGGGTTCTTCTTCCCGGCTTTGTGAAAGAAGTCGTGTCAGACGCGGCTGGGCGAGACTGTCGGTAATGCCTACCCGCAAACGACCCTTGAATCCGAGGGATGCCGCTGCAACGCGGGTTTTAGCGCTTTCTATGTATTCGATTATACGGCGGGCCTCATCCCGAAATACCTCTCCGCACCAGGTGAGGGTGATCCGGCCCTTTGTTCTGTTCAGCAACTGCACGCCCAATTGCTCTTCCAGATCCTTGATTGCCCGCGATAACGGTGATGGCTCGATATTCGCTCTGGCAGCGGCGCGAACGAAACTCTGTTCCTGGGCAACGATCAGGAAATATTGCAAGTGACGTATTCTCATGATGAAACCTCCTTTGGCTGTTCGAGTAGTGCCCCTTTTGGGGGGGCGCGAAATTATTCGCGTTCGAATCAGCCTTGTGGATGCTGCATCTGAAATGGGCGATAGAAGGACAACTTCTCCCGTGAATTCTCTTGAGCTTAGCTGTAACAGATGACCGTCCCACCGAAGCCATCAAGGAAAAAAGACGGCCCGCGTATATTAAATGCTGTCCGATCGATGGATTGTCGAGGTTTTGTGCAACAAAGCCGTTTTGAAGCAAATCCTTAGCGGTTCCCGCTCGGTTCGCGCAAATGAAAACTGCTTCGCATTGTGATTTCTTTTTCCTGGGAATGGAGTTAAGCTGTAGTTTGCTCCATCTGATAATCCAACAGGCGGCGAAAATACTGGTTGAGAGGGGCTGCAGAGGATCGTTTAAGAAGTGCTTCACTCCTGCCGAATTTCAAAAAATCGCTTGTAATCGGTTCTATGCGGCCTGACTTTTCGCCAAACATTTTCGAAACAGTATTTCAGCAGCCGGCTAAGTGATGCATAGCAGGATGTGTGGTTCAATGAACTTTTAATTCTAAGTATTTCTCATGAATATCAATCCCTCCCATCGATCGACCTCTGCCGGCGCCCATGTTGAAATCGAACCTTCCGCTTCGCCAGAGTCGCCGAGCGCCGAAAGGCCATTTGCAAAGATTGATCGATTGCGCATAGGCCCTCAGAATTTGTCGGGACTGGAAGGTTTGCGGCATCGCCACTGTAGCTTCGTTGGGATACAGCCGGCTTTCTTGGCAAGCGAAGTGCAGGTCGAACGCATTGCGCGTCGGACTATCCTACCGCCACAGCCCAAGCCTTATCAAGGATTCAACCGGGTTTGCCGTTCACTGAGGCACATCGCAACGGCAATTCAATATGGTATGCTCGATCACATAGGCCTTGATCCAATTGAGGTTCAAGCCTCAGTGATCGCTGGGCGTCTCTACGTTTCGTCAAATTTCCATTCTCACAGTATCCAGGTTGCCCTCCGTCATGCGTTGACTGCACCGTTGCCCAATCAGGCTGCGTGGCCCGAAAACAGAAACAACAAGCAGCAAGTCGGCGCTGCGCGGTTTGAACGTCATCTAAAACTGCTGAGACGCGATTTCCTTGATGGTGATGTTATGTTCTTTGCCTTGCTACGAAAAGTTGAGATTGAAATTTCTAAAGGCATCGGGTTACCATCCGGATCAAATCTCGCACGAGACGAAGTGCTTTCGCAGGCACACGCCGCGCTGCGCACGCTGCGCGACGTGATCGAGAAAGCGGTTTGCAATACGTTGACATCCGACGAACTTGTCGTATGTCATCCGAGGCAAGACAAGCTGTTGTTGCAAGCACTTCCGCCGCAGGTCACTCAAACAATGCACGCCGAACAAAGTATCGCAAATGCTCTGGCGATCACTCAGGAGGAGGTGTATCGGACCGCAATCTCTCATTTGGACCTCGCGCCAGGTAATCATGTTGTTGTGCCCATGGCGGGGAAATTCATTCCCTGCGCAACTTGCCACGAAGTTGAAAGCCAGGCTCGACGCGATAAAGGTTTGTTCGATCCGACCAAAGGCCGGTTTCTACTCCATCGTGCAAGTCTGCGCGTCGGCATGACGTTCTGGAATGAAGTACAACACATAGCAGCAGATGTTTTGGATGAACAAAAATCCGTTGCCACCGCAAAGGCAATCGAGATTCGGGATCGCTTCATTGACGCCCCCGAGCGTTTGCAGTGTCATGACCGTGAGATGGTCATAGCCTATTCGTTCGACACCGACAGCGAAGCTTCTTCATGCGAAAAGTAGCGGACTACCGAAACTTGTAGCTCGATTCATCCTTTACACGAATTAATTTTCTTTTATCACTCAACTAATGGGATCAACATGGGCTGCATATCCAGTACCAACCGGAGTTCCGGTTATCAATCCACTCGCACTGAGGACGACAATAGCATAAGCGACCGTGGAAACCAAGCCAGTTCAAGTCAAGGCCAAACCTCAAACTTGCGTGATGCTGCAGCTAGCGTTTATCACGATAGCCGGCTTTGGCACGGCACTTCCGGGGGTTACTTGGACGAACTCAGAAATCTCGGATTTCAGCGGAGGCGTTCAGGCGCTGTAGAGGGCACTCTCCGCGCCGGCTATGAGCTGAATGAAAATGTGATAGAAAGCGCAAGTCAGCACAATTATTTTACTGGCAGTCGGGAAAGTGCCAAATGCTATGCTCGCCGGTCAGATCCGCAGAATCCCACTCTCGTTCGGACTATCGGGTTGCCAAATAACTTTAATCTGGAATTGGATCCTGACAGTCGGGACGAGAACGGAGAGATATTCAAATACAATGTCCGAACAAAATCATCCATTCCATCTAAATTTGTAGTTGGGTCCAAACATAGCGCACCAAAGAACGATGCCCAGGTTTTTAAAGCGGAAATGCGTGAGGCCGGTCACAAGGTCTCTCTTGAACAGGCGGGGCAACTGTTGCGGGAAGTGCAGACGGACTCCGACGAAGACTTTTAGAGTGGCCAACACGACCGCTCGACGAAGCGAGAGCAGATGATTGCGGCGGCGAGCATGAGCAGCACCTTGTGAATGTCCAACCTTCGCTCAAAGCGAATGCGCAGCTTGCCGAAACCAGCAAACCAAGCGTGGGTTCTCTCCACGACCCAGCGATGTTTGCTCAGGCGTGTGCTGCTTTCGATGCTCGCCTGGCAATCCTGCTGGTGATGCCACGGCTGCGCAGATGCGCTCGGCATCTTGCGTAGTCATAGCCTTTGTCGGCATGCAGCTTCGATGGCCAGCGGCGAGGCCTGCCGCGCAGCCCTCTGACGGCCGGCAGTGCATCGATGCACTTGTCGAACATCATGGAGTCGTGCCGGTTTGCACCACTGACCAGTACCACCAGTGGGGATGCCACGCGCGTCTACGACGATGTGCCTTTTGGTTCCGAGCTCGGCCGCGATCCGTAGGGTTGGGCCCTGTTTCCTGGCCCCCCGGGGGGCTTGGCACCGATGATCCATCAATGCTGGCTCGGTTCCAATCAATCTGGTCGTGCTCACGCAGGCGCATCAACATGGCCTGGTGCAGCTTGTCCCACACGCCTGCAGCATTGCAGTCCCTCAGCCGTCGCCAGCAGGTCATGCCGTTTCCCCAGCCCAGCGACTGGGGGGAGGTCTTCCCACAGGATGCCTGTGTGCAGCACGAACAGGATGCCGTTGAGGGCGGCTTCGTCGCTGACTTTACGGCTGCGGGGGCCGCCTTTGGCGGAGGGGGAAAAGACCGGGATCAGGGGCTGGGGCTGTTTCCACAGATCCTTACTAAGTGACATGAACAGTGCGGGCACCCCGGATGATGGAAAACACTGAGGGTGTGCGGAGCCGCGCGGTTAGAGGTCGATCAATTTATTGATGGCCTTGGACCGCGATCTCTAAGTTGACCCGCCACCGACCACTCGTACCCAGGATTGCCTGCGAGCGTTGCGCAGTCCCATGGGGGGGCTGGGCGCGCCTGACAGCCCACATTAAACAGAGCCACCGGGCTTGCCCGGCAGGCCGTTGGTCGGCGGCACCTGCGCAACTCCGCACGCTTGTGATTGTGATTCAAGCTGCAGGAGAGCCGCAATGGATTTGACCCCGATGCACAAGCGCGTCATTGCGCTGGACGTTCACTAGGCCAAGATCACGGCCTGCGCCGTTGTCGAACATGACGACGGCCGGATGGATGTGATCAAACGCGACTTCGGCGCCTTCAAGTGCGACCGCCGCGCCCTGGCGCAGTGGGCGCTGGAGATCGGGCCCGAGGTGGTGGTCATCGAGAGCACAGGCGTGTACTGGAAGAGCCCGTTCGCGGCGCTGGAGGCGGTGGGCATCATCGCGTGGGTGGTCAATGCCCGGCACGTCAAGGCCGTGCCCGGTCGCAAGACCGATATGGCTGATGCGCAGTGGCTGGCCACGCTGGCGCGAGCCGGGCTGCTGCGTGCGTCGTTCATCCCGCCGGTGGATTTCCGTCAGCTTCGCCTGGTGGCGCGCCAGCGGCAAAAGCTGGTGGGCATGTGTAGTGCCGAGAAGAACCGGCTGCACAAGGTGCTGGTGGATTGTGGTATCCGCATCAACGTGGTGGTCAGCGACATCCACGGCGCCAGTGCGCGGGCCATGGTCAAAGCGCTCATTGCGTGCCAAGCCATGCACGAGGTGCTGGATCACAAGGGGCGCCTGCGGGCCAGCCGAGACGACTTGTTCGAGGCCCTGACCACCGAGCAGTTCAGCGCGGTGCACCGTTTCGTGGCCGAGGAGATCATGCAGCACATCGAGCAGATCGAGCAGCGCATCGCCCGCATGGACCAGTATCTGCTGGACGGTTTGAGGGCATGGCAGCCGCAGTTGAATCTGCTGCAGACCATTTCCGGCATCGACATCCAAGGCGCTGCGATGCTCCTGATGGAGATCGGCTCCGACATGGCGGTGTTCGGTAGCGCCGAGCGGCTGGCTTCGTGGGTATCTTTCCGGGCAACAACGAGAGCGCGGGCAAGCGCAAAAGCGGGCGGATCCGCCGAGGCAACGCCTGGGTACGCCGGCTGTTGTGCGAGTTCGCGCAAGCTGCGGCCCGAACGCGTTGCGCCTTGAGGGCCAAGTTCGAGTCGCTGGCCATCCGCAAGGGATACAAGAAGTCTGTCGTCGCCCTGGCGCACAAGATGCTGCGCACCATCTACGCCATGCTGGCCAGTGGCAGCCACTACGAGGACAAGACGGTCGACTATGAGGCGTTGAGTGTGGCCCGCAACGCCCCACGTTGGATCAAGATGCTGCGCAAGCACAGCTTCATGGCCGACTCCGCTGCCGCCTGATCGTCCAACGATCCGCTGCGTCCCACGCACCGGCCGGTGTCAGGCCAGGCCTTTGTGCACCCGGCTGGCTGTGTCTTCCACATTAACAGGGCGTCGGGACATGAGCCGTCCAGCTCACCTGATCTCCGTCACGCTTTCGGCAAGTCGTGTGAGCCGGTCTTAAGATGTCGCGCTCCTCGGTCACCCGCTTGAGTTCTTCGGGGTATGGCTGCTTGGTCGTCATGGCACCTCCTATTGGGCCTCAGGTTTGAGGCTCGATGGTGTCTAGTGCAGCCGGGGCGATTCCGTGGCCTCATGATCGGTCCACCATCCTGAAGGCTTCGACCTTTTCGCTCTTTCGAGCAATGCGTTTGCCTATGGGTAAAAACAAGTCTATAATAGTGTCCATCCCAAAGCCCGGGATATAAGAAAGTTGTTAGAAATCAAGCGGTTAGAGGCTAAGTTCTAGTCCCTTTTCCCGCTCCAGTTTCTCTTCTATGGACATCTACCAAGGTCCGTAGGCCATTGATTCCACAGGGGTAACGCCCTGTGGGTCGTCCAGCGAGTTCCGCTGAATTCCACTGCCAACCGGCCCGAAGTAGTACATAAACTAGTACACGGAATACGGTCACGCGGTGGAGCGGATTGTTTGCTGCCAAGCCCCCACACGGTCGGTACACCTCTCTTCAAATCTGAGGAGAGTGCCCCATGGCATTGACAGATGCAGTCGTTCGACAGGCCCGGACCACCGGTCGAAACTACACGCTCAACGACACCGATGGTCTGGTGCTGTTCGTCAGCGGCAAGGGTGCCAAGAAATGGCACTTCCGTTTTTCCTGGGCATCGAAGCAGCAGCGCGTGGCGCTCGGTCCCTATCCCGAACTGTCCCTCAAGCAGGCCCGTGAACAGCGCGACGAGCTGCGCAGCCAACTGGTCAAAGGCATCGACCCGCGCACCTACCGGACGCAATGCAAAGCCGAAACCCTCGCCGCTCCCCTCAACACGTTCAAGGCAGTCTTTCAGACCTGGCGCGACTTCAAGGCATTGAGCCTCAAGACGGGCCGGCAAAGCACCCTGTCGCAGATCGACCGCATCTTCGCCAGGGACGTACTGCCCACACTCGGCAAGCACTCCATCTTTGAGGTCGAACAGCCCCATCTGCTGGAGGTGCTGCGCCGCATCGAGCGCCGCAAAGCCTTCACCACCGCAGAGAAAGTCCGCACCTGGTTCAACCAGATGTTCCGCTATGCCATGGTCGAGAAAGGATTGCGCTACAACCCCGCCAGCGACCTCGATATCGTCGCCCTGCCCAAGCCGCCCGTCTCGCACAACCCCTTCCTGCGCATGGAGGAAATCCCGGCGTTCCTGCGGGCGCTTCGCAGCTACGGCGGACTGGACACCACGCGGCAGGGCTTGATGCTCTTGCTGCTGACCGGCGTTCGCACCGGAGAACTGCGTTCGGCCACGCCCGACCAGTTCGACCTGGAGCGGGGCCTGTGGATCATCCCGCCCGTCCTCGTCAAGCAACTGCAGATGAAACTGCGCCGTCTGGGCAAGACCATCCCGCCCTACATCGTGCCGCTGCCCCGGCAGGCCATCACCATCGTGCGGCAACTGCTGCAGGCCCAGTCCCATCGCCCCGCCCAGCGCTACCTGCTGCCCCACCGCAGCAGCCTCAAGATGCGCATCAGCGAAAACACCCTCAACGGCGCGCTGCACCGCATGGGCTACCGGGACCAATTGACCGGGCACGGCATCCGCGCCACCATTTCCACCGCGCTCAACGAACTGGGCTACCACAAGGAATGGATCGAGGTCCAACTGTCCCATGCCGACCCCGACCAGATCCGCGCCGCCTACAACCATGCGGACTATGTGGAGCAGCGGCGGATGATGATGCAGGACTGGGCCGACCGCCTGGACCGCTGGGAATCCGGCGAGCCGGTGGAGAAGGTCACCGCCGCGCCGCAGGCCCCCGACAGCCTGGAAGTCATCGAAGCCTACCTCAAAGCCCTGGCGAAGCGGGAATTCGGCATCACGGGCGACGTGCCGCGCGCGCCGAGGTATCACACGGGGCCGGGGCCGCGATGACCGGGTGAGCGAATGGCGCATGGGCGGCGGTCGCATGCGGGCCTTTCCCCCTTTTCCTTTTGTCCTGCACCATTTCCGTGTAGGCCCGTTCACCCTTATGGCCCCTTGCCCTTGGGGCCGTGGGCTTTTTGGACCGCTGGTCTCGGATCGCTTTGATTTTTGTTGCCAGGCGTGCAGGTCCGAAGAAGCAGGACAGTGGCGTGATGGCGTCGAGGGTTCGGGTACTACGAGAACCATGTTTGGGTGATGGATCGCGGAAACCTGTGTGGCCGCGAACCCTAGCCTGGGCCGAAGGAGGCTGCCTGCCTCCAGCGCTTACATGTTTTGCGGATAAGTCACGCAACCCTGCCGCAATGTCCCATCGGCGGCTGGGGTAAAAATTTCCGGACTTTCCGCACAGCGATATATGATCGCGGCCATTTCAATGTAACGGTCCGATACACGGGCCTGCCAAACATGACCCGCAGAGTCACGATCCAAACGCCCCTGGGAGAGCAACTGCAGTTCCGGCAGTTGCAGGGCAAGGAAGCTATCAGCCAACTGTTCTGTTTCGACCTTGATTTGTTGAGCGACAGCAAAAACATCGACCCGAAGGCCTTGCTGGGCAAGAACGCCACGGTCGTGGTGGAAACGCAGGGCGGCGGCCGGCGCTACCTGGACGGCATCGTCACCCGCTTCGGCATGCAGGGCGAGGACCACCGGTATTACTCTTACCGCCTGCGCCTGCAGCCCTGGCTGTGGCTCGCCACCCGCAAGACCGATTTCAAAATATTCCAGAACAAGACCGCGCCGGAGATCGTCGAAGAGGTCTTGGGCAAATACGGCTACCCCCTGCAAAAGAAGCTCACCCGCAGCTACCGCAGCTGGGACTATTGCGTGCAATACGGCGAGAGCGATTGCGACTTCGTGTCCCGGCTGCTGGAGCACGAAGGGGCGTACTACTACTTCGAGCATGCCGCGGGCCAGCACACCCTGATCCTCGCCGACGACATCGTCGCCTCACACAGCCCGCTACCGGGGGCGGCGGTCATCCCGTTTTATCCCCCTGAGAAGGCTGTGGTCGCCGACAAGGAAAACATCCACGCCTGGGAACTGCACCAGGCGATCCATTCGGGCCGGCACTACAACGACGACTACGACTTCCAAAAACCCCGTGCCGACCTGTCCAACATGCGCCAGACCCCGCCGGGGCACGCGCACGACGCCCACGAAGTCTACGAATGGCCGGGCGGCTACACCCAGTTCGGCGATGGCGAAGCCTATGCCCGAGTACGCCTGCAATCGAGCCTCACCGGCCAAAGCACCGTCCGGGGCCAGTCGCGCCACCGGGCGCTCGCCCCCGGCTACACGTTCACGCTGGAGAACTATCCGCGGGACGACCAGAACCAGCAGTACCTGTTGACCGGCATCGAATACCACTTCAAGGAAAACCCCCGGGTCAGCGCCGCCGCGCCCGGCCCCAAGGGCACGCCGCAGGAAGAAGGGTCCTTCCAGAAGTTCACCCTGCAAGCCCAGCCCACCAGCTTGCCCTACACGCCTGAGCGCACCACGCGCAAGCCGCGCACCACCGGCCCGCAGACCGCCGTGGTGGTGGGCCCGCCCGGCGAGGAGATCTGGCCCGACCAGTACGGACGCGTCAAGGTGCAGTTCCACTGGGACCGCATCGGGGCGATGAACGAGAACTCCAGTTGCTGGGTGCGGGTATCGAGCAGCTGGGCAGGCTCGGGCTTCGGGGCCGTCTTCATTCCGCGGATCAACCAAGAAGTCGTCGTAGATTTTTTGAATGGTGATCCGGACTATCCCATCATCACCGGCTGCGTCTATAACGCCGACAACATGCCGCCGTGGGCGCTGCCGGGCAACGCCACGCAATCGGGCATCAAGACCAAATCCAGCAAGGGCGGAGCCTTCGGGGCGGGCATGAAAGATGGGGCGGGCGATGCCAACGCCATCCGCTTCGAGGACAAGGCCGGGGCCGAGCAGCTGTGGCTGCATGCGCAGAAGGACCAGTTGGTGGAGGTCGAGAACGATGAGACCCATTGGGTGGGTCGGGATCGGCAAAAAACCATCGACCGGGACGAGACCAACGTCATCCACCGCGACCGGACGGAAACGGTGGACCGGAATGAGGACATCACGGTCCACAACAACCGAACCGAGCGGGTGGACCATGACGAGAAGATCAGCATCGGGGACAACCGCCGCGAGGACGTCGGTATCGACGAGACGGTGAGCATCGGCAAGAACCGGACAAAAACCATCGGTCGCAATGAGAAGGACAAGATCGGCAACAACTGGTCGATCAAGGTCGGCAAGTTCAAGACCGAAACCATCGGCATCGCCTCCATGCAAAACGTGGGCATCGGCCGCATGGAAAACGTGGGCGTGGTCTATAACCTCAACGTCGGCGCGATCATGGCCACCATCGTGGGCAAGACCCAGACAGCCAAGATCGGAGCCGACAAGAGCACCACGGTGGGTAAGAAATACGAGCTGACCGTAGGCGGCGGTTTTGGCGGCGTACCCGGAGGTGATGGAAATGCCAAGCACATCCAGGCTCCCAGCGATGAGGGAAGCGGGAGCGGCGGTAGCACGTCCAGCATCACCATGGAACCCGACAGCATTACCTTCAAGGTAGGGCAAAGCATGATGGTGATGAAAGCTGACGGCACCATCACCATCAACGGACAAGACATCGATGTCGTCGGCTCCAAGCACATCGGCGTGGAATCCAAACGCATTGATCTGAACTGAGCGGCGCCATGAACGGTCCCGACTTGCTGATGCCTGCGCCAGTGCAGGCGGCTCCTCTGGCGGAGGTGCGCAACCACACTGCCTTTGAGAGCCAGTATTTCCAGATGCTGGACACCAGCGATGAAGTGTTCCATGTGCTGGTGAGCCGCATCACCTATGACCTCACGCGATTGGCCGACGACCGCTCCCCGCAACTGGCGCTGGCTCAAGCCCCCTTGATCGACGCGGACCGGTTCTACGGGTTGCCCAATACCAGCAGCTGCATCCAGGAGAGCGATTACGCGCCCTACAAGCCGCAATGCGACATCCTTTTGGCCAACGCAACAGCCTATGCACCTGACGGCCAACCTCACCAACGATGGCCGGTGGGCGTGCGCATAGGGGATTGGCAAAAGGTGCTCGCGGTCACCGGGCCGCGCCAGATGAAGCGCGGTTTGCTGGGTTGGAAGGTCACCGAGCCGGAAAAAGTCAACCAGGTGCCTTTGCGCTGGAAACTGGCCTACGGTGGTACCTGCCAATGGCCCCAGCAACTGGCGGAAGGTCACAACCCGGAAATTTGGGCACCCTACGACCCCAATCCCATCGGCTGCGGCTGGGTGGATAAGGCCTGGCTGAAGAAGAGCCATGTCAGCGAAGTCCCGGCACCTCAGATCGAAGTTTTCGATCTGCATTTTGATGCCAATGCAGCCAATGCCATGCGTTACGCCCCAGTCGGTGTGGGACCAGTGGGAAAATGGTGGAGCCCCCGAAGGCAGAAGGCCGGCACCTATGATGCAACGTGGAAAGAAAGCCGGTGGCCCCGTCAGCCTCTGGATTTTGACTTCAGCTACTGGAATTGTGCCCCGCAGGACCAGCAGATTCCTTACCCTCGAGGCGGAGAAGAGATCGTCTTGGCGGGCCTCACGCCGGAACAACGCCTTTTCCAGTGTCTGCTGCCCAAGCCTGCGCTGCATGCGGTGGTTCGCCTGCAACTAGGGCCTGTCCTGCCGCTTCCCATGCGGCTGGATACTTTGGTTTTCGACCTTGAGGCAATGACGCTGAGTTGCATCTGGCGTATCCACGTGGCGGCTCAGTTTGGCGTGCGTGTGCTTGAACTCAGAAATGGGACGGCACCCATATGAGTCCACCGCTTCCATTCTGGTCCGAGGACACGCCCGCGACGAAAACGGCGCGGGTGAAACCCAACGATTTTGCGCGTCCGGGTCCCATCGGCAATTGCGTCGGATGCATTCTGCCCAAGACCAGCCCCTCTCTCAGTGAGCCCAACGACCAGCCGGAGACAAAGGAAGAGAGTTGGTGGGAGTGGTTCAAGCAAGGCGTCAAGGACGCCGCGCAATACTACAAAGACAACCTGTCGGAACCACTGCACGAATTCGGTGCGAATGCCATGGACACGGGCGGCAAGGTGGCGATGGCGGGAGGGGTCACAGCAGCAGCCGGTGGCGCAGTGGCCGCCACGGGGATTGGAGCGCCAGTCGGCGCGGGCATGGCGACCGTAGGCGGTGCTACCGCCACGGCGGGCGGTGTCGTCGCTGGTGTGGGTGCCGGTACAGACTCGGCCGCCACCGCATTGGACAGCGCTGCGGACTGGGTGATCACGGGCGAGACGCCGGACATGGTGCAGCCTGCCCTGGAGTTGGGCGAGCGATTGCTGACCGGCATGGTGCTCAAGAAAGTGCCGGGCGCAGGGACTGGCGCAAGAAGCCAGAAAAGCAATCGGACCGGCGGGGCATCACCTCCCCCTGGAGGATACATACCGGGCACGGGTGGCCCCTGCATTGTTGGCACCTACGATGACATCCGCAATAAATGTGGTCCGACCCAGCAAGCCCACCACATCATCCCCGACACCTTGGCCAGAACCAGCAACCGGGCTCAAGGCAGCAAGGGCATCGGACGCATCCCGGGCATGGCGACCTTCGGCGGCGGGCCGTCGATCTGCCTGCAAGGTAATGCTCGCACGGAGGGCTCGGAGCACAATACAGCGCACCAGTGCGACGACGAGTTATGCCAGGCGGCGAAGCGAACGGATAACGGCCCCGTCGGCACCCTGCCGGTCAGCGAGGCGGTGCCGGTGGCAATGAAAGCTGCTATTGCGGCGAGGCCCGATTGCAAAGCACAGATTGAAGCCGAGGTCCGGAAAGCGTATCCCAATTTCGAAAATGATAATCGCTCCATGAATGGAGCGGGTAAGCCACCCGAAGGTGATGCAAAGGCGCATCTGGAGAATGGCGGGACCACAAACGACAATAACCGTAGACCTCCCGCAGGAGGAAGAAGGAAGCGATGAGCGCGGAACTTACTTTAACAACAGCCATGGTTTTAACTGGTGACAGCGTATATATTGCTGGCGCAGGCGATGCATTGGAAAACTTTGCGCAATTTACCCGGATAGTTCGTTATGACAGCAACTGTGAACCTCGGTGGGGAAGAAATGATCAGGACTGGCGTGCGGTTTCCCTAACGTATTTTGGCCCTCAAGACGAAGTTTTCGATGACGTTCTAGTTCTTTCTGAGGAAGGGGATGTTCGTTACATTGGTGATCACGACCCACTATTAGAGAAAATCCCCGGCGCTGGCGTTTTCAGCGCTGATGCCGAAGGCTGGGGATATCTGGCCGATATTCAGCAGATAGGGGACTGTCTCTATGCCTGCGGGTACAAAGGGCAGGTTTACAAGCGGCATGGGCCGAACAACTGGCAGCACATGGATGCGGGCTTGTTGCAGGACACCAGAACAACCAGAGAGCAATGCATCGCCCTGTCGGTCATCAATGGCCCGCATGAAAGCGCGATCTATGCCGCAGGCTATCAGCACGCAGAATGGTTACCGCCCAAAGCCTTCTTCTTCGATGGTGCCCAATGGCGCGAGATCGAGTTGCCCCCGGTGGCAGACCGCATCGTCAATATGTACGTGGAGTCGGAGGCACGCATCTGGATGTGCGGGTCCAATGGAACCTTGCTCCTGGGCAATGCCGAGGACGGGTTCAAGAGCCTGTCGTCGGTCGATGACAACCAGCTCTTCACATCGGTGTGCAAGTTTCAGGACAAGATATATCTGGCTTCCAATATGGGCCTGTTTGTCTATGATCCGGCTGATCACGGCGCAGGTATTCAGAAGGTAGTGACCGATTTGCAGCCGGATTTGCAGGATGCCAACATCGTGGACAGCTACGACAAAGTCCTCTGGTCCATCGGACCCAAGGACATAGCCCGTTTCGACGGCAAGCGGTGGGAGCGGATCGACCATCCGGACAATCTACCCATTCGGTAATCGAACAATTCTCAATACCATGGCCAATGAAACCGCGACCGCCAAAGACGCACGGTTCGTGCTGGTGAACTTGGTGCCGGACGTGTGTCTGACGCCCAGCAAGAAGGGCTATCCCGTTCCCTATGTGATTACCCACCAGATGGACCAGAGCGAGCAGTGTTCGCCCAATGTCTTTTTTCGTGGCAAGCCCGCTTATCTACATAATGAGAGTTATGTGGACAATGTGCGTGGAGATGAGCCAGGTGGAGGTAAAGGTGTCGTCAGTGATACCCACGTGCAAATCAGCCACAACATCGACAAGAGCGCCAGCGTCTATGTGAATGGTCGCCCGATCGTTCGAACAGGCGATCGCGTTTGGATGAATTGGCGAAAGCCGTAATTGACGACGACACTGGACAATATGCGACATGCCTGTGCCGGATTGGCGCGATTAACAGGCTGGACCCGGATCATGAACATGAAACCTTTTGCGCCAGATGGAGAAAATCCTCTCTTGCAAGGTATGTACGGCATTTGCCGCAGTTACATCAAGAAACTGGGCCTGCCGGTGTGGATCGTGCGTTTTCGACGCGATAACCGCAATGTCGGCTTACGGTATTTCTACGATCACCGTTACCCCAGCTCCGAAGCCGCGTTGGAAGCCGCCAAGCTCTACCGTAACGAGCTTTTGTTGACCTACCCGCCGGTGCCCAGCCGGTTGGTTCGTCAGCGCCTCATGAAGAACAACACCAGCGGTGTTGCTGGCGTCACTCTCGTTCGCACCACGACGGGCGATTACTGGACGGCAGCCACTCGGTTGCTTAGCGGCAAAACATTGACCAGCCGGTTCGCCGTCAAAATCCATGGTGAAGACGTGGCCAAGCGGCTCGCTATAGCAGAGCGCTATCGGCAGTTGCAGCAGGTGGACTACCCCCGACTTTGCGATCCGCAGGCCATGCGGTTCTTCATCGATGCCGGGCCGGTGCCAGCCGTTCGGTTCATCGAAACAGGCGGCGACGCCGTACCCGGAAGCCCAACTGAGATATTGGGGCAGCCAACCGATAGAGCCTAGTGTCCTGTCCCGTTAATTCGCCCGCATAGTCTGGCGAGTTTTTCGAGGATGGAGTCTGCTGTAGCTGTCCAAGTAAACGGCTGGCAGGACTGGTTGTAATTCGCGATGAATGTGTCGATCTTGTTGATCAGATCCTTCACGCTGGTGAACGAGCCACGGCGGATTGCCCGCGTGGTGATGATCGAGAAGAAGCGCTCGACCTGATTGAGCCAGCTTGAATAGGTCGGAACGAAGTGCATGTGCCAGCGAGGCCGCTCGGCCAACCAAGCGCGCACCTTTGGATGCTTGTGGCTGGCGTAGTTATCAGCTATGCAGTGCACATCCAGTTCGTCGGGCACTGCCTTGTCGATGGCGCGCAGGAAGGCAAGGAACTCTTGATGACGATGCCGGGGCCGGCACTGCGCGATCACTTGGCCATTCATCACGTTCAGGGCCGCGAACAAGGTGGTGGTGCCGTGGCGCACGTAGTCGTGCGTGACACCTTCGACATAGCCAAACCCCATTGGCAGCATCGGCTGCGTACGCTCCAAAGCTTGGCATTGGCTCTTCTCGTCCACGCACAGCACCAGCGCGTTGTCAGGTGGGTTCAGGTACAGCCCCACAACGTCGCGCAGCTTCTCGATGAACAGCGGATCGGTCGACAGCTTGAAGCTGTCGGCCCGGTGCGGCTTGAGGTTGAAGGTCTGCAGATAGCGCGCCACCGTGCTCTTGCTGATGCCCGTATCGGCGGCCAGCGTGCGGGTGCTCCAGTGGGTACCCCCATCAGCAGGCTTGGTGTGCAACGTCTTGGTAATCAACTCAGCAACACGCTCGTCATCTACCGTGCGGGGGCGACCCGGGCGCAACTCGTCGTAAAGCCCTGCAATGCGATGGCGCGCATAGCGCCCGCGCCACTTGGTGACAGTGCTACGACTGATCCCCAGAGCCTGCGCAACCGCGGTGCTGGCTTTATCTGTGCCTTCGCAAGTCAGCACGATGCGCGCCCTGAGCGACAACGCCGCTGGCAGCGAACGTGATCGCGCCATGGACGTCAGTTCCGCGCGCTCCACTTCACTAAGCGCAATTTCTGTTCGGGTCGTTGCATTGGGCATGGCGGCACCTCAAGGATGGCCCGAAACCATGCAGCTATCGTGCCTGCGAATTAACGGGACAGGACACTAGCAACCCATCGACCCAATCACCACCATGCCCATGCACAACCCGCCCCATCCCGGAGCCGCACTGCGCGAAGACGTGCTGCCCGCCCTCGACCTGAGCGCGGCGGCACTCGCCCAGCACATCGGCTACTCGCCCCTCCTGCTGTCCTCGATCCTGAACGGCCACGCGCCGATCACCGCCGATCTGGCACACCGGCTGGAACTGTCCGGCCTGGGGGCTGCACGCCAGTATCTGGCCGAGCAGATCGCCCATGACCTGTGGCACGCCCAGCAGCAGGCGCACCCCGCCATCACGCCGCTTGCCATCAAACCTTAGCCGCTACCGCCCCAGATACACCGCCGTGATCTGCACCCGCTCATGGCCCAGTTCCCGGCTGATCGTCTGCCGGGCCTCGGCATCCTGAACACGCTGCGCCGGGGTCAATAGGCGGGACGTGGGCCCGCCGTCTGCGGGCGCGGCCCAGCCCGTCAGCGCCGCATACCGCACCTGCGCGAACCGATGCCGCAGCCCATGCATGTGACTGAGCCCTGCCGCCTTGCACTGCCCGTCATAGACATGGCGCTGCTGGATATAGGTCTTGTGCGCCGGGATCAGCGAACCTGCCCCGGCCAGGGCATGTGCCGCATCGAGCACCGCACGCTGCTGCGGCGTCGTGATCGGGATGCAGCGCTCGCGCCCGCCCTTCGTCCATGACCCCTTGAGCGCCACGTGATCGCCCCGGTCCGCATAGCCCGGCTGGAACTTGATCGCTTCCTCGCGGCGCAGCCCGAACGCCTCCTGCAGGCGCAGGCTCATGCGAACATGGGCATCGCCCACCCGGTCCAGCCCATCGCCCAACGCGCGCGCCTTGCTCTCCTGGCGCACATGACGGCGCTCCGCGATCCCCAGCTGCGCATTGTCCGCAGCGATGAGGCCCGCCTTGCCCACCTTCTCCGCCCACCAGCGCAGATGAGCCAGGCGGTTCTTCAAAGTGCCCGCCGACAGCCCCTCGGCCTGCCAGCGTTCGAGCAACGCGTCCACATGCCGGCCCTTCAGCGAAGACGCCCGCATCTGCCGAAACCCCGCCTCGCGCAAATGCCGGGCGGCCAGCGACAGCGAACGCTGCCGGTCCGCCTGCGTCGCATGGCTGCCGTCGCGGTTGCGCTGGCACAGTTGCCGCAGCGTATAGGTCAGATCGTCCATCGAAATCCTTTCGCTTTGCGTGCCAGCGAGGGCGGGTTGGGGGCAGGGTCAATGGGTCGTCGCGTCTGAGGGCAAATCCGGTCAGTGTTGATGCCAATCCGCCGATGGCGGAATCCCCGAAGGGCCAGGGCCAGGTGCTCAGAACACCTCTTGCCTCCGATGAGGCACCCGCCTCGCTTCCTGTGGGAAGCCGGAGCGGGGGAAACCGGCACAAGGCCGGGATGACGCATGCGAAAACGCCGGGATGAATACCTCCTGTGAAACTGAAGAACGGGGGGATGAAAAAAACCGATGGGCAGGCTGCGCCAGACCGAGGACAAAGGCATGACCGCGCGGCGTGCGCCGGGGCCGGTGAAGCGGACAACGCACACGCGGTGCGGGTTGGAGGGAGGAAGGCAGAGAGCCGGATGGACACCCTGCCACGGTAAAAAACAGGCTCTCCCCATGGGCCGGGGCGGCGCGCGCGACGAGCCGGTGCGTGCCAGGACGGTTCCACCCCCGATGGGGGCGCAGCGCGTGCGGGAACCTGCGCTGCTTGCGGGCCGCCGAATGGGTACGGCGGGGCAGTTGCAACGTGAGCGGTGCATGGGAAATTGCACCCGTTGCTCCGGTGTTGGAAACCCGCCGGAAGGTCACCGCTGCGCCAGTATGCCGGGCCATCGTCATGCAGGCCGCAGGCAATGCGATGCTGCGCCAGACCGTATTGTTGCGGCAGGGGGCCGGGTCGTCACTGCGGTGGGCAGTGACGACCCGGCTGCGGCAGCGCTCGATCATCGGGGGGGGGGGCACGCCGGGCGCGCCAGTCCGGCTGACCCCGGCGTGTCGGTACGGCAGCGCGAGCCTGGAGCGCTATGCACCGGACCATCCCATGGCCGGAATCGGTGCGCATGCGAGCTGCTGCGGCAGGCCCGTGTCGGGCAGCCCGAGATTGGCGCGAATCTTCGCGCGCCATGCCCGCGCCGCCTCGCGCACGGCCGGCGTGACCTGGGGGGCTTGCCTGCGGTTTGCAACCGGGGAAGAGGCAGGGACGACAGGCATGGGGCGAGGCGGGGCCGCATCGGGACGTGCCGCCGTTCCGATTGGCGCAGCAGATGCGCAGGCCGGCTTGTCCGCGCATGCAGCACTGGCCCGCGGCTTTGCCGCAAAGAGACGGAATTCACCCTTGATCGCCCTGCCGATCAGCGCAAACAGGTAGCCCACCGGCCGCAGCACCTTGCCGAGCAGGCAGCGTGCGGACCATTCGTCCAACACCTCCTGTTGCCGGTCGGGGGCCACCCGCCGCAACTGGCGCAGTACATCGCGCTGCTGGTCTGCGGCGAGCGCGCCGAAGGAAGCCGGCAGATCGAGACCGCCTCCATCGGCCCGGTTCGGGACGCCGTTCGGGCACGGTACGTAAGTATTATTTTTATTTATATTTTTACGTACCGTACGCGCGAGCGTGTGCGCGAGCCGCCCGTGCGACCGGCTTTGCGGGTTGTCGCGGGGGGGCTCCTGTCCGGGTGGCCGGTCCAAGACGGCAAGTTCGCTGTCATCGCCGCCGCAATCACCGCAACCGCCTTGCGGATCTTCATCATCATCATCGCCGCCATTCTCGCGCCCATCGTCCTGCTGCCGCAGTGCCCCGGCATGGGCGATCAGGTGCTGCGGGAGCCGTGCGAGGTCTTCGGGGTGTCCCGCCAGATCGCGCAACGCCTGCTCGGCAATCTGGCGCACCGTGGTCGTCGGATGGTCCAGCGCGTGGTCCAAAAGGCCGATCCACGTCAGGTCACGCCCGAGCACTTCCGCGAACGACAGTGGCCGGGTATGGACGACATAGTGGTTCACCCGGACCCTCCCGGTCAACGGATTGCGGATGTGTGCATCGATGTGAATCCAGCGTGTCAGCCGCAGGATGGTGAGGCAGCGCGAGACGGTCTCACGCGAGGCCAGTTCGCGGTCGGGGACGCAGGACAGGAACTGTTGCAGTTCGGCATAGGTAACGCCGCTGACGCAGCCGTTCGGATCGGCACCAGCGTGCAGGATCATCCAGGCATTGCGCTCCAGCGGCATCACGCGACGGTCGCGCAGCAGGGCGAGCGGCACCGGGAGCAATGGCAGCTGGGTGGATACGTCGCCGCTGGCGATGGTGACGGCCTTGGAAGGCTCTTGGTTCGTCATGTCGGTTCTCCTGATGGCATCGGCGATTCGCCGGACGCCGCCATGAAGGACGACAAGAAGCGCCGGGGCAGCGAACAATGCGGACTGCGACAAACCCGGTTTGTCGCAATCGGGGCTGTGGTCGGCATCCGCAGATGCAGCGCGCGAGGCGCGACCGAGACCCACAGTCGCCCAAGGCCACCAAACCAATCGATGGTGCAGCCCTCGGTAGCGTGCCATGGAAGAACTGGCGCAGTGTCCGCGCAGCGCAAACTCGGAGGTGGCGGTGGGTTAGGCCAGCCGTCCTCGCGCGAGGCCATCGGAAAACCGGACCGCAGAAGACCGGCGTGGCGGTCGATGGAATCCCATGGGACGAAAAGCCTTGCCAACATCCGGCAGGTAGTACACAATGCAGTCCGTTCAACAGCGAGGTGTTCCCAGAACCCATGTTGAATCAACGGCTTAGGAAAAAAGCGGGTAGCTTGTTACCCGCTCCAATTTCCAAAAAAGGGGAAGCACAGCTTCCCCTTTTTGCCAAGGGAAGCAGGTTTGGCGCGGTAGCAAAGCGGTTATGCACCGGATTGCAAATCCGTGTAGGTCGGTTCGACTCCGGCCCGCGCCTCCAGCACTGATCGCGAAAGCGGTTTTGATGCACTGAACAAGAAAATTCGGGTGTTCTGGTTGAGTGGTTAAAAGTGGTGCTATAATTTGAGTCTTGCTAGGTTGGTGCAAATCAATCCGGCGACATGCGGGAATAGCTCAGTTGGTAGAGCGCAACCTTGCCAAGGTTGAGGTCGAGAGTTCGAGACTCTTTTCCCGCTCCAATTTATGATCTACAGACTTCCACTGACGTCTGTAAGTCGTTGAAAACAGGGGCTTTTGCCCCTTTTTTCATTCCAGTGACGTCTATTGAAATCCGCCTGCATCCAGGACTTTTAAGTCCATTCTTAAGTCCATCAATACGGACGCGGCGCAGACCGGATTGTTGCTGGAGGAGCGAGGCCAAAGAGACAAGCATGTAGCCCTGACGCGAAGCTCAGGAGATAGCATGGCACTCTCGGATATGGCCGTCCGCAACGCAAAGCCGAACGGCAAACCCTACACACTCAGCGATATCGACGGGCTTTGCCTCGCAGTCTCTCCGACCGGGGGCAAGGCATGGCACTACCGTTACTACTGGGTCGGCAAGCAAAAACGCATGTCGCTCGGAACCTACCCGGAAGTGGGGCTGCGAGAAGCCCGTGCATTGCGCGACGGAGCCCGTGCTCTGCTGGCCAAGGGGATCAATCCCCGCTCGGATCGAAAGCAAAAGCGGCAGGCCGTGCGCCTGGCGGACGAGAACACCTTCAAGGCTGTCTTTGACAAGTGGGTCATCCACCGTTCTCTGAGCCTCAAGGAAGGCCGTCAAACGACGCTCTCGCAGATCAAACGGGTTTTCGACAACGATGTTCTGCCCACCCTCGGAAAAACGCCCATCTACGAAATCCAGCGGCCTGACCTGTTGGAGGTCGTTGCCAGGATCGAGCGGCGCAAGGCCCTGAGCGTTGCCGAGAAAGTGCGCACATGGCTGCGCCAGTTGTTTCGTTACGCCCTGATCGTCGTCCCCGGGCTGCAACAGAACCCGGCGTTCGATCTGGATGTCGTGGCCATGCCTCAGCCTCCGGTTCGCCATAACCCGTTCCTGCGCATGGCCGAGTTGCCCGCGATGCTGCAGCGTTTGCGCAGATACCACGGCAAACTGCAAACCCAGCTCGGACTGCGATTGCTGATGCTGACCGGGGTGCGGACGGGGGAATTGCGCTTGGCGACCCCGGACCAGTTCCACCTCGATCAGGGGCTGTGGATCATCCCGCCCGAGGTCGTGAAGCAATTGCAGTTGGAGATGCGCAAGGAGGGCAAGCGTCCCGCCGACATTCCCCCTTACATCGTGCCGTTATCCGTGCAGGCCATGGAGATCGTCCGACACATGCTGGCGAAATTCAAGCCCGCGCAAAAGTACCTGTTCTGCCACTACAGCGACCTGAAAAAACGCATCAGCGAAAACACGCTGAATGCCGCACTCAAGCGCATGGGCTACACCGATCAACTGACCGGCCACGGTATCCGGGGAACCATGTCCACCGCACTGCATGAAATCGGGTACCCGAAGGTCTGGATCGATGCCCAGCTTTCCCACACCGACCCGGATCAGGTGAGCGCCGCCTACAACCATGCGGAATATGGGAGCAACGCCGGCACATGATGCAGGACTGGGCGGACCGGCTCGATCTGTTCGAGCAGCATCAGGTCGAAGCGGGCAGCATGCGCCTGACCCTGCATCTGGAGGGCGTCCCGGAAGTTGTGCATGAACGCTCGCACCACGATGCGCGCGGGGCGATCGCACCAACGCCGGTACGGCTGGTGAGCAGCACACCTCAGACTGCGCCAACCGTGCCGGACACGGCGCGCCGCTTGTCGGCCATCGCGGGCCCGAGGGAGCAGTCCGTGTTGTCCGACGCCCAGCGCCAGCGCAACGAGATGGTGGACATCTTCAATGCGCCGCATGTTCTGTCCGCTGCGGAGTTCGCCAAAATGGCGGGCAAGTCCCGCCGCTGGATCAGCTACGAAATCAGCAACAAGAAGATCCTCGCGTTGAGCATGGGCAACCTGGGCCAGCGGGTTCCCGACTGGCATTTCGACCCGCTCAAACACAGGCTCATCCAGGCGGTTCTCAAGCATGCCGGTGATGCCGACCCCTGGGAGATTTACCGGGTGCTTTCACAGCCGCACGACCTGTTGGATGGGCTGGCCCCCGTTCAGGCCGTGACACCGCAAAACTTCCATGAAGCAGTCATGGCCGTGTGCTTCACTTTGAAGGAGAAAGCGCCCAACGCGCAATGGTCGGCTTAGGTGACGGACTTTCCCGCCAATTCCTTCCGGGCGCTGCCATCCGGTGGCGCTTCGCTCACGGGATTGGACAGATAGGGGTTGTCGGGCGGCACATCCTCGAACAACCGCTTCGGGTCCGTCAGCAGGTAGCCATGCAAGCGCCGGGACTTGCGTGGCCCCGTGACCTCGCAAGTCCAGATGTTCAGGCCGCTGTCCTGCTTGCGATGGAGCTGCAGTTTCTCGAAGCGTTTTTGCACCCACAGCCAATCGGCCACCTGGTCCTGCTTGGCCAGGACTGCGACGTGCGGGTGCTCCTGCGCATAGCGCTGGAAAACGCCCGGGCTGACCAGGTATGCGGTCCCAGCGACCGTGTGCACCAGGGCCTTGGCATCATTGATGATGAGCGTGCGTCGCTCGATGTGCCGACGAAGCCAGCCCATGAAGTCCTCGCCCGATGGTGCCTGTACGGCTGTTCCTATGCTGCGTGACGGCTCGGGGCTGCTGTCCGTGGGCGGGTTCCTTGGGATCGGTTGCGACAGTGCTTTCGCCGCCTCGGTTGCAACGGGTTCGACTGCCGGGGTTTCCATCAAGGCCAGGAGCGCATCCACGCCGTCGCCTGGGGTTGGCAGCACAGGCGAGTTTTTCGTCAGGGATGACTCTGCAGCAATTGATGGCGATGGACCGGAGACGGGAACGGCGTGCGAGTTTTCCGGTTCTGCGGTTGGCGTTTCCTGGCACGATGCCGGTTCGTCCAGCACCACCTCTACCGAACCCGCGAACGGCTCGGGTCGTTCGTGACCCTCCCAGATCAGCGCCGGCGCAAGCCGCAGGAGCGTGAAGGCATGAGACCACCCCGCGTCGCTGGTCACCGTCGCTTTCCAGATGGCTTTGCCATCCGCGGTGGGCTGCAGCATGCCGTGGTCCTGGAGGACGTTGAAGACGGCGGTGTTGTTGGCCGGAATGCCATCGATGCCCTGAGACAGCAAATGCGCGCGCAGCTTGTCCGACACGGTTTTGCTGACGAGCCATAACGCCTCCTGCGTCAGCCACCCGTCCGAAGCCTGGGGCTGGTTCAGCCGGAGTTCCTCCTTGAGCAGGTAACGCAGGCCATCCAGGAGCTTGCGCTGCAGGGCGTGTTTGGGTGCGGCCATCGCCTTGCCGGGATCACCGCCAAGCTCTTGGGCGACCGAAGCGCGATCGGCCTGCGTCACGATTTCCCCCAGCACGCCGGCATGCTCGTACTGGCCTGCCAGCACATACAGCAGCGCGGCCCAGAGGGTCGGATATCCGCTGAGCCAGTCAAGGATTTCGAGATCCAGCAGCTGGCGATAGAGCAGGCCCGCCGCGGCGGTGTGCAGTCGGTATTCCCGGTCCTTGCGATACCGGAAGCGGTAGGGTTTGCGCAACGGACCATGCCAGGGATGCCAGGCGCTGCCGTCCGCATGCTCGACGTCCAGATCGACGGCGATCTTGCCGATGTCATGCAGCAGGGCCGCGTAGGCGGTGGCGGCCGTCCAGGCTTCGGCTTGTGCTGCCTGGTCCTCGGGTGTCGCACCCGCTGGCATCAGGTGCGATTGCCGTAGCTTAAGGGCGTAGGCGACGATCTCCAGGCCATGATCGAGCATGCCGCCGGGGTAAGCGTGGTGATGGCTTTCCGACGCGGGAAACTGCTGGACCAGCTCGGCATAGCGCTCCAGGGGCCCCTGGTACAGCGTGGTGAACTGCTTGCGTGAGAGCGAAGTGCGCTGCCAGATGTGTTCCAGCAGCTTTTGCCGGCGCGGGGTGGCGAGCAGCGACGCGGGGGGCTCGGGGCGGGTCAGCCCTTTTCCTTTTGGCGCAGCGTCTTGGTGCGGGGCCTGCGCGGGTGAAGGAGGGCGTTTTCGTTGGAACAGCGCGAACATGCGATCCCTGGAGTTGGTGGCGGATGGGCCTTTTTCCTTTTGCAGGTAGGGCCATTCCCCTTCGGCCCCATTCCCTTGCCTTTTGCCTTCATCCTTTTGGTATATCGCGTCGTCCCGTGCAAATCTTTGAAGAAAGCGGCGTGCAGTCAACCCACGAATTGGTCTCGAACACGTCAGCCGGTTGCGTTCATTTCAATCAACGACTAAATTGCAGTCATTGACTAACGAGGTGATGCAATGATGACAACGATGACCATTCGGAACATTGATGAGCAGCTCAAAGGACGGCTCCGTATCCAGGCTGCCATCCATGGCCGCTCCATGGAGGAAGAAGCCCGGGACATCCTGCGTGCCGCTCTGTCCAAGGAGCCGGAACGCGCGCCCTCGCTGGTGCAGGCCATCAGGGCACGTGTGGAGGGTCTCGGAGGTGTGGAAATAGAATTGCCAGCACGTGAAGCCATCCGCGTGCCGCCAGAGTTCGGCGCATGATCGTTCTCGATACCAACGTCCTGTCGGAGACTCTGCGGGCTGCTCCGGAAGATGTGCCTATGGCCTGGCTCGACCGGCAGCGCCGCTCTGCACTGTTCACGACCACCATATCGCGCGCAGAACTACTCTATGGTGTGCATGTATTACCGGATGGGCAACGAAAGACGGCATTGATGGAGGCCGTCAAAGGAATTTTCGTCACGGACATGGCTGGGCAGATCCTCGGCTTCGACGACGATGCCGCTGATGCCTATGCGGAAATCTCCGCATCACGCAAGGCGGCAGGAAAGCCTATCAGCCAGTTTGACGCCATGATCGCGGCAATCACAAAATCGCGGGGAGCCAGTTTGGCGACACGCAACGTCAAGGACTTCCTGGACTGTGGCATCCAGGTGATCAATCCGTGGGGAAGCTGACGGCTCGGACGGCGAAGGAGGATGACCATGACCACGCAGTCACACACTTTTGGATGGACCTACCGGCTGGGCAGAGGTGCGTCTCATGCTTGGCGCAGCTATGTCCGAAAAGAGCATGGGGCAGCAATATGGTTGGTTGAACATGGCATTCCAGCTGGTGGCACCAGGGCGGTGGTTTGGATGCTGAGGTTACTGACGGTTGGCGGCATCGCCTGCCTATCCTTCTGGCTCGCCTTGCTGCTTGGATGTCTCGTTGCGTTCGCTTGGACCGCAAGTGTTGGTGGTTTCGCTAGTGATGGGCTTTGTTGCACAAATCGCGATGCTGATGCCCGTAGACTGACTGCGTGACAGAGACGAAGAACAGGCAGCGGAGCAAGTACCGCACGACGAACTGGAAGGCGTACAACGCGGCGCTGAAAGCGCGAGGCTCGTTGACGATGTGGCTAGATGAGGGCATGCAGTGGTTTGGCACGCCGACCGGCAGGCGTGGACGCAGCCGAACCTTCTCGGACGCAGCAATCCAGTTCTGCCTGAGCATCAAGTGCCTGTTCGGCCAGCCCTTGCGACAGGCGCTGGGCATGGTGCAGAGCCTGCTGCGGCTGGCAAAGCTGGACTGGCCGGTACCTGACTTCAGCACTGTTTGCCGGCGCCAAAAGACCTTGCAGGTCGAACTGAGCTACCAGCGAACCAACTCGCCGCTGCAGTTGCTGGTGGACAGCACCGGCATCAAGTTCCTGGGCGAAGGAGAGTGGAAACGCAAGAAGCATGGTGCTGAATACCGGCGCGAATGGCGCAAGGTCCATCTGAGCATCGACGCGCAGACGCTGGAAATACGCGCCATCGAGGTGACCAGCAACGCCATTGGGGATGCGCCGATGTTGCCCGGGTTGCTGGCTCAGATTCCCACTGACGAATCCATCGAAAGCGTCAGTGCCGATGGCGCCTACGACACGCGCGCCTGCCTGGACGCCATTGCCGAGCGGCACGCGATGGCGGTGATCCCGCCCCGCAAGAACGCCAGCCATTGGAAGAAGTCGAGTCCGGGCTCGGCGCATCGTAATGAGGCCATTCGGGCGTGCCAGCGCCTGGGTCGCGGCATTTGGAAGAAGTGGAGCGGCTACCACCGGCGCAGCCTTGTGGAGACGAAGATGCACTGCTTCAAGCGACTGGGCGAACGGGTGATCGCGCGCACGTTCGACCGCCAGGTTGTGGAGCTGCATGTCCGCGTGGCCTTGCTCAATCGGTTCAGTCAGATCGGCCGTCCTCACACCGTGTCGGTGACTGCTGTGGCATAGGTCCGTCTGGGGTTGGGGTCATGCCGTCTGCAATTCGATTTGTGCAACAGCGCCGCGCGGATGTAGGCCAGCAGTTCCGGGAAGGTGCGCACCGGCATGCTGGCCGAGACGGCCACCGCATTGATCGCATAGGCCAACAAGGCCACCGTGTCGAAATCGTTCATGGGATCGAACGACAGGTTCTTGTAGATGCTGCCGTTCATCGCATGCGTGGACATGGCACCGATTTCGAGGGTGTAGCCATCGGCGGGTGAGCGGGCGACCAGGGCCGCTCCCACATTACCGCCAGCGCCGGGCACATTCTCGACGACCAAGGCCTGCCCGCTGGCGGGAAACATGTGTTTGGAAAGCAGGCGCGCCAGAATATCGGTGGAGCCACCGGCCGGAAACGGGGAAATCAAACGAACCGGCTTGTTTGGAAAATCTTCCTTCGCGGCGGCTGCGAAGGGTAATCCGGTATTTGCAAGACAGAACGCCAGCGCAACGCGGCGCGAAATGGCATGGGGCCTCGGAAAATTTCTCTTCATATCACCTCCCTAATTTTATTGAGAAAATCCCAATGAAATTTTAAGGGAGTGAGTTTTTGAAGGGTGTCAAAGATTCCGAAAAATTGTTGCAACTTGTTGTTTTGTGCGTGACTTCTCCCTCACTGCCTAGTTCTTGGTTGCAAGCGTCCCTAGTAGAGCGCGCCTTGTTATCTAACGTCTCGTTAGCGAAATCAACTTGCTCGGGACGGTTCGTAAACGAATCGGTCAATACTGGGAGCCTCTCACAACCCCATGTTTGACGAATCCGAATAGGGAGGAGTGGGCGCCAGTAGCCGTTTGAGCGTGATGAGGCCCAGCAACGGTCTGCGCCTGGGTGCATGAGGGGCCTTGCAGGCCCGGTGGCTCAGGCTTTCACCGTTTGCAGGCGCACTTGTGCCTTGCCAGTGGCGGGCTTGAAGAAAGCATCCACGCCCCGATGCAGGAACCAGGCCAGTCGCTTCATGTTGTAGCAGGCGGCCATCATCGTCATCCCCACCGTGGCGCGCGCCTGTCCGATGGTGCGCACGAACTTGCCCCCCAGGTGGCGGATACCGGCGAACACGTGCTCCACCTTGGCTCGTTTCTTTGCGATGCGCTGGTTGCGCCCCTTCTGGCATTCGCTCTGTGGTCGGCCCGCCTGCGCACGGCGCTGCATCGCATCCACGAATCCCAGCACTTTCAGCATCTGGCACCTTTGGCGGCTCGGGTAGGCTTTGTCCGCATGCACTGCCCGCCCGGTGTTGTGCATGTCCAGCACCTCATCGAAGTGGTGCCCGTCGTGCTCGCTGGCCGTGCCCGTGGCGAGGCGGCGGATGAAGCCGTGCTTGAGGTCCACGCTCACGCTGAGCTTGTAGCCGAAGTGGCTTTTGCCGTGCTTCTTCGTGTGCGTGGCCTCCACATCCTTTTGCCTGCGTCGCGCTTGGCTCCAGTCCGGCTGCCCGCCTTGTGCCAGCGTTCGCCGCTCCTGCTGGCCGATGTGCTGTCGGGGCGCGGGCACCAGCGTGGCATCAATGGCCTGCCCGCCCCGGGCGATGTAGCCGTGGCGCTGCAGTTGGGCATCCACCCCCTGGAACAAGGCCGTTGCCCCGCCCACGCCAAGGCGCTCGCCAAAGCGCCAGATCGTTTTGCGGTCCGGCACGTTCATCGCATCCTGCAACAGGCAAAACCGCTGGTAGCTCCCCCGGTCCAGCAACTGATACTCCATCTGCTCATCGGACAGGTTGTACAGCCGCTTCAACACCAGGATGCGCACCATCACCTCGGTGGGGTAGGCGGGCCGACCGCCCCGGCGGCCACCCCCGCGTTCGATCAAGGCATCCACCAGCCGGGCCAGTTCTGCGAAGTCGATGTGCCGCGCGATCACCTGCAGCGGATCGCCCACCTCATCTCTCTTGTGTTGGCGCGAGGCCTCAGCGAACAGGTCGAACTTCAGGGCGCTACGGGGAGTGATCATGGCAAAGGATGGAGCACGCATTCTCGATCAACAAGGGACCGGATGGGTTTTGAGAGGTTCCCCAATGGCGTTGCTGGTCACCTCGATGGCGCGTATTTCCAGCGTCTGCGCGTCGATGCCCAGATGGACCTTGCGCCATTCGCGCCGGTATTCAGCACCATGCTTCTTGCGTTTTCACTCTCCTTCGCCCAGGAACTTGATGCCGGTGCTGTCCACCAGCAACTGCAGCGGCGAGTTGGTTCGCTGGTAGCTCAGTTCGACCTGCAAGGTCTTTTGGCGCCGGCAAACAGTGCTGAAGTCAGGTACCGGCCAGTCCAGCTTTGCCAGCCGCAGCAGGCTCTGCACCATGCCCAGCGCCTGTCGCAAGGGCTGGCCGAACAGGCACTTGATGCTCAGGCAGAACTGGATTGCTGCGTCCGAGAAGGTTCGGCTGCGTCCACGCCTGCCGGTCGGCGTGCCAAACCACTGCATGCCCTCATCTAGCCACATCGTCAACGAGCCTCGCGCTTTCAGCGCCGCGTTGTACGCCTTCCAGTTCGTCGTGCGGTACTTGCTCCGCTGCCTGTTCTTCGTCTCTGTCACGCAGTCAGTCTACGGGCATCAGCATCGCGATTTGTGCAACAAAGCCCTACGGGAACCTCTCAAAACCCATCCGGTCCCTTGTTGATCGAGAATGGGAGCCTCTCACAACCCCATGTTTGACGAATCCGAATAGGGAGGAGTGGGCGCCAGTAGCCGTTTGAGCGTGATGAGGCCCAGCAACGGTCTGCGCCTGGGTGCATGAGGGGCCTTGCAGGCCCGGTGGCTCAGGCTTTCACCGTTTGCAGGCGCACTTGTGCCTTGCCAGTGGCGGGCTTGAAGAAAGCATCCACGCCCCGATGCAGGAACCAGGCCAGTCGCTTCATGTTGTAGCAGGCGGCCATCATCGTCATCCCCACCGTGGCGCGCGCCTGTCCGATGGTGCGCACGAACTTGCCCCCCAGGTGGCGGATACCGGCGAACACGTGCTCCACCTTGGCTCGTTTCTTTGCGATGCGCTGGTTGCGCCCCTTCTGGCATTCGCTCTGTGGTCGGCCCGCCTGCGCACGGCGCTGCATCGCATCCACGAATCCCAGCACTTTCAGCATCTGGCACCTTTGGCGGCTCGGGTAGGCTTTGTCCGCATGCACTGCCCGCCCGGTGTTGTGCATGTCCAGCACCTCATCGAAGTGGTGCCCGTCGTGCTCGCTGGCCGTGCCCGTGGCGAGGCGGCGGATGAAGCCGTGCTTGAGGTCCACGCTCACGCTGAGCTTGTAGCCGAAGTGGCTTTTGCCGTGCTTCTTCGTGTGCGTGGCCTCCACATCCTTTTGCCTGCGTCGCGCTTGGCTCCAGTCCGGCTGCCCGCCTTGTGCCAGCGTTCGCCGCTCCTGCTGGCCGATGTGCTGTCGGGGCGCGGGCACCAGCGTGGCATCAATGGCCTGCCCGCCCCGGGCGATGTAGCCGTGGCGCTGCAGTTGGGCATCCACCCCCTGGAACAAGGCCGTTGCCCCGCCCACGCCAAGGCGCTCGCCAAAGCGCCAGATCGTGTTGCGGTCCGGCACGTTCATCGCATCCTGCAACAGGCAAAACCGCTGGTAGCTCCCCCGGTCCAGCAACTGATACTCCATCTGCTCATCGGACAGGTTGTACAGCCGCTTCAACACCAGGATGCGCACCATCACCTCGGTGGGGTAGGCGGGCCGACCGCCCCGGCGGCCACCCCCGCGTTCGATCAAGGCATCCACCAGCCGGGCCAGTTCTGCGAAGTCGATGTGCCGCGCGATCACCTGCAGCGGATCGCCCACCTCATCTCTCTTGTGTTGGCGCGAGGCCTCAGCGAACAGGTCGAACTTCAGGGCGCTACGGGGAGTGATCATGGCAAAGGATGGAGCACGCATTCTCGATCAACAAGGGACCGGATGGGTTTTGAGAGGTTCCCCTACGGCTTCGTATTCCGCTCTGTTATGGGTGCTGCAAGCACCCATCCTCAATATCGAGAATTTCTTGCTTATTCAGCAATTCCAGATAACTTTTAACTTTATTTATAGACACCTCAGGAGGAACATCGATAGAGATCAACTTTTTAATATTGGAAGCCTCTGTTGAGCAGCCCATTTTTAATAACTGATCCCGAACTTCTTTAACAGAACTCTCTTCGTTAAAAAAGATTCTCAACGTACTATGCCCGCACTTTTCCACGACCTCCAAAAAATGATTCTCCCCAGATTTTCTTCTTTTTATTCTAACTATGTCTCCGCTACTGACATCAGTGACAAAGAATGGAATATTATCTATTTTCCACAAGTTCTCATTCAATTTTTTAGCCCACACACTTTCGTAATCGAATGGTGGATACCCATCTTCATCAGGCACAAGCGAAAATATAATTTTGACCCGATCATTCACCGCAATTTCCTTTTCCATTTTTCTTTGGCTTCTTATTCATTTTTCTATTTTTCCTCTTATAGTTTGGCTTTTTCTTATGCCAATCGTCACGATTGCACTTTCTGCACAGCACCTGACCATTCACTTCAGTAGCTGGACCACCAGAAGACTCTGCTTCAATATGATCAATTTGCCATTCATCAGAAGGAGGAGTAACCCCTTTCATACTTTTGGCGGGCTTTTGAACTTGGCATTTACACTTTTCGCATTTTTTAACACCAAAGAATTCCTCATTTTCTTGAAGAATAGCTTTTTTTGTCTTCGGGGTAAATTTGACCAGTCCGAATGGCTTTGTTGCACAAAGCGATGCAGCTCGCTGGTAGTCTGACCAGATGAGTGAAGGCAAGAAGATGCGGACCCGCTACCGCACGACAAACTGGGCACAGTACAACGCGGCATTGAAGGCCCGTGGATCGCTGACGATGTGGCTGGATAGGGGGATGCAGTGGCTGGCTGAGCCCAAAGGCAAACGCGGTCGCAACCAAACGTTCTCGGATGCCGCGATCCAGTTCTGTCTGAGCATCAAGTGCCTGTTTGGTCAGCCCCTTCGCCAAGCGCTTGGCATGGTCCAAAGCCTGCTCAAGCTGGCTGGGGTGAACTGGCCGGTCCCTGACTTCAGCACGGTCTGTCGGCGCCAAAAGGATCTGCAAGTCCAACTGAACTACCAGCCGAGGAGCTCACCGCTGCACCTGCTGGTGGACAGCACAGGCATTAAGTTCCTGGGAGAAGGTGAATGCAAGCGCAAAAGGCACGGGGCCGAATACCGGCGCGAATGGCGTAAGGTTCATTTGGGCATCGATGCTCAGACACTGGAGATCCGGGCCATCGAGGTCACCAGCAACGCCATTGGAGATGCGCCCATGCTGCCGCAGTTGCTGGCGCAAATTGAGGTCGATGAGCCCATCGCCAGTGTCAGTGTCAGTGCTGACGGAGCTTATGACACGCGGGCCTGTCTGGACACCATTGCCAGACGAGGTGCACAGGCCGTGATCCCGCCACGCAAGAACGCCAGTTTCTGGAAACGGGCCAGTCCCGGGTCAGCCAGCCGTAACGAAGCCGTACGGGCCTGCAGGCGCCTGGGCTGGCGTATCTGGAAGAGCTGGAGCGGCTACCACCGGCGCAGCCTGGTGGAGACCAAGATGCACTGCTTCAAGCGCTTGGGCGAGCGGGTCATGGCACGAACGTTTGAGCGTCAGGTGGTTGAGCTGCATGTCCGAGTTGCGCTGCTGAACCGGTTCAGCCAGCTTGGACGGCCTGAAACCGTCGCGGTGGCGGCTGTGGCATGAGTGCGCCTGGGGCTGGGGTCATAACGCGCTCGATTCGGTTTGTGCAACAAAGCCTGCGTGAGGCACAGCTTACGGGGCAGTTTGCGTTTGTAGAAGTCAATGCCGCAGGCAATGCATCCACGTTGAATCCCGACAACCCGCTCGATTATTTGAACGGATACGTTGTCTGGCCTCAGATGGGCTTTGATGGTCCGATACCGGCCAATCGAAAGGCTGATCTCCACCCATGCGAAATGGTCTCGGACGTATTGAAATCTGTCGACGGCAAATCTAAGTGGGCGACGTATGGAGACTATTGGGAACCTCTCAAAACCCATCCGGTCCCTTGTTGATCGAGAATGCGTGCTCCATCCTTTGCCATGATCACTCCCCGTAGCGCCCTGAAGTTCGACCTGTTCGCTGAGGCCTCGCGCCAACACAAGAGAGATGAGGTGGGCGATCCGCTGCAGGTGATCGCGCGGCACATCGACTTCGCAGAACTGGCCCGGCTGGTGGATGCCTTGATCGAACGCGGGGGTGGCCGCCGGGGCGGTCGGCCCGCCTACCCCACCGAGGTGATGGTGCGCATCCTGGTGTTGAAGCGGCTGTACAACCTGTCCGATGAGCAGATGGAGTATCAGTTGCTGGACCGGGGGAGCTACCAGCGGTTTTGCCTGTTGCAGGATGCGATGAACGTGCCGGACCGCAACACGATCTGGCGCTTTGGCGAGCGCCTTGGCGTGGGCGGGGCAACGGCCTTGTTCCAGGGGGTGGATGCCCAACTGCAGCGCCACGGCTACATCGCCCGGGGCGGGCAAGCCATTGATGCCACGCTGGTGCCCGCGCCCCGACAGCACATCGGCCAGCAGGAGCGGCGAACGCTGGCACAAGGCGGGCAGCCGGACTGGAGCCAAGCGCGACGCAGGCAAAAGGATGTGGAGGCCACGCACACGAAGAAGCACGGCAAAAGCCACTTCGGCTACAAGCTCAGCGTGAGCGTGGACCTCAAGCACGGCTTCATCCGCCGCCTCGCCACGGGCACGGCCAGCGAGCACGACGGGCACCACTTCGATGAGGTGCTGGACATGCACAACACCGGGCGGGCAGTGCATGCGGACAAAGCCTACCCGAGCCGCCAAAGGTGCCAGATGCTGAAAGTGCTGGGATTCGTGGATGCGATGCAGCGCCGTGCGCAGGCGGGCCGACCACAGAGCGAATGCCAGAAGGGGCGCAACCAGCGCATCGCAAAGAAACGAGCCAAGGTGGAGCACGTGTTCGCCGGTATCCGCCACCTGGGGGGCAAGTTCGTGCGCACCATCGGACAGGCGCGCGCCACGGTGGGGATGACGATGATGGCCGCCTGCTACAACATGAAGCGACTGGCCTGGTTCCTGCATCGGGGCGTGGATGCTTTCTTCAAGCCCGCCACTGGCAAGGCACAAGTGCGCCTGCAAACGGTGAAAGCCTGAGCCACCGGGCCTGCAAGGCCCCTCATGCACCCAGGCGCAGACCGTTGCTGGGCCTCATCACGCTCAAACGGCTACTGGCGCCCACTCCTCCCTATTCGGATTCGTCAAACATGGGGTTGTGAGAGGCTCCCAGATGTGTGCGGGGAAGTTTGCTGCAACGGTCCTGATCGTTGAGTGTTACCAATTCCTTTGATAGCTTTGCTCGTATGCGCCTGTGTGTCCTGCCATTCGTTGCGTTCTCAGCGCGTCCTCTTCGGTCTCGAACATCCGCCGAACCTCACCACTAGGGTCTATTTTGCTAAACCAGTTGCGAGCTTGTCCGAGACCGCGCGCCTGTAAAGAGTGCTGTGCCTCCCGATAGTAACGGTGAACGCTTTCAGTCGTTTGATACTCTACCCTTTCGATCGCTTCCCCATATTCGGCAGCGCTCATCCCTGTGTCCTGCGCTCGTCGCTCCACCTCTGCGAAGGCCGGTGCGAGGGCCGCGTTCGTCAATTCGAATGCCAGAGTCGCCATGGCAATGTCTGGATCACGCGCCCTCATTTCATCCAAGACAACGGTGCGGGTTCCAGGCGCGAAATACGACCGGCCGGCCTCGGCATCCACCTGGATGTGCACTGGACCACCAGCCTCCAGACTCCTCATCGTAGAACGAAACTCGCTCGAATCGGCAAACACGAAAAACAGGTTTTTCAATGCCTGGGAGAGGCGGGGGTCAACGTCGTCATGCTGGAGAATGGTGTTGTTGAGATCCACCCAGGCGGCGGCTTTTCGCTGGATCGATTCCCCATTTGTCGTCTCTGCGGCAAATGCCCATGGCGCTCCTACCGAAGGCGCCCACGACGTGCCTTCATATCCGTTGCCGCTGGCGCTCGCGCGTGGAGAGGAAATTTCCAGCTCATTCCGATCAGGGGACGAACTCCCAGAGTGGCTCTCCGATCGCGGCGGACTCGGCATGCGCTCCATACGGGGCTTCCAGACAGACGCGCTAGTGTTGGATGGGTGCGAACTGGAGTGCGATCGCCCTCCGAAAAATTTCTTGAGTTTTCCCAGGCCGAATCCCCGCCTTTTTTGACTGGGTGGAGCGGTGGGTTCGTCATGAGCGATTGGTGAGCGCTCAGGGCTACTGTCTACCCGCGAAGATGATGAATGCGGTGTCGGTGGTGAGGACAGGGCTTCCCGCAACGGGGTCATCGCGAAGCTGGATGATCGATTTGGCGATGCCTTGGGCGAGGGTGAAGTGGGTGAATCAGGCTCGTCGTCTCGCAAACCCATCAATCGCCTTTGCTCAGCGTACGCGGCGGGAGAGTTTAAGAACCCAGCGGTGTTGAATAAGTCCATGTCAGGAAAATTAAGGTTGAGTAACGGAATATTGCGATGCCGGCAGGTCGGTTTTCTCAGTAGCGTCAGCACCGGATGGCTTTATTCCAGAGCCAAGCCCTTCGATGACGTTATGACCACATGCCATTGGATGTTTGCTCAGCTGAATCGCGGGGCCGCGCGTACCATCCTTGTCGGCTTTGTTGCACAAATCGCGATGCTGATGCCCGTAGACTGACTGCGTGACAGAGACGAAGAACAGGCAGCGGAGCAAGTACCGCACGACGAACTGGAAGGCGTACAACGCGGCGCTGAAAGCGCGAGGCTCGTTGACGATGTGGCTAGATGAGGGCATGCAGTGGTTTGGCACGCCGACCGGCAGGCGTGGACGCAGCCGAACCTTCTCGGACGCAGCAATCCAGTTCTGCCTGAGCATCAAGTGCCTGTTCGGCCAGCCCTTGCGACAGGCGCTGGGCATGGTGCAGAGCCTGCTGCGGCTGGCAAAGCTGGACTGGCCGGTACCTGACTTCAGCACTGTTTGCCGGCGCCAAAAGACCTTGCAGGTCGAACTGAGCTACCAGCGAACCAACTCGCCGCTGCAGTTGCTGGTGGACAGCACCGGCATCAAGTTCCTGGGCGAAGGAGAGTGGAAACGCAAGAAGCATGGTGCTGAATACCGGCGCGAATGGCGCAAGGTCCATCTGGGCATCGACGCGCAGACGCTGGAAATACGCGCCATCGAGGTGACCAGCAACGCCATTGGGGATGCGCCGATGTTGCCCGGGTTGCTGGCTCAGATTCCCACTGACGAATCCATCGAAAGCGTCAGTGCCGATGGCGCCTACGACACGCGCGCCTGCCTGGACGCCATTGCCGAGCGGCACGCGATGGCGGTGATCCCGCCCCGCAAGAACGCCAGCCATTGGAAGAAGTCGAGTCCGGGCTCGGCGCATCGTAATGAGGCCATTCGGGCGTGCCAGCGCCTGGGTCGCGGCATTTGGAAGAAGTGGAGCGGCTACCACCGGCGCAGCCTTGTGGAGACGAAGATGCACTGCTTCAAGCGACTGGGCGAACGGGTGATCGCGCGCACGTTCGACCGCCAGGTTGTGGAGCTGCATGTCCGCGTGGCCTTGCTCAATCGGTTCAGTCAGATCGGCCGTCCTCACACCGTGTCGGTGACTGCTGTGGCATAGGTCCGTCTGGGGTTGGGGTCATGCCGTCTGCAATTCGATTTGTGCAACAGCGCCTTCCTTGTCCTTCGTTGAACTCGGTGCGGCAATTAGCGTGGGCCACCACAGTGCAAGTCCTTAGTTGTAGCGCTTTAACAGTGAGCAGATCGTTGACCACGCCAAGATATGATTTGCGAGTTTGTACTCTTTGCAGCAAGCGCCATGCTCTGACCGAACAAGGTCGCCCGCGAAAAAATTTCCAAGAATGCGATGTACAAAAGCATCAAAATGGTCGAGGGGGACCAGCGCGTATGCTTGACTTGGCTGCACTGAAGCGCCCCCCCTTTATTATCTCGCTATTAGGATTCTTTCAGCATTGTTTTGTAGGTGTTGTAAACCTTCTTGCCCTCGCTGGAGTTGATGCCAAATTCACTGCCTGATTTGACCGATTTTTTTTTATCCTCCGGAAGTCCATCCGGGTAATCTTTTTGTAACCGCGCCGCCATCGCGTTACGCTCTATCTGCGCGTTCATTTTCCGATCACCACCGCCTCCGGCGACGCTGTTACTGTCGAGTACAGTATGTCCACGATCAGGCTTGGAACTCGGGGAAAAGAATGCACCCCTGGGAGCCATGCTGGAAGATTCCGATGAACTTGGGCGCGGGCGATTTGATGCTCGTGGGGGGCTGAAGGACATATCCCAGTCCTGCACCTTTTTCTTCGATTCCTCAATCCGCTCAGGAGAGCTTCCAGGTGAATGGTCCGCTGGTGTACGGTATGTAGAACTATTGCCGGTAATTCTGTTGAACAACTTAAATCCCTTTCTTTGGCAGTTATTGATTGAGGAGCTATTCTTTCTCGTCCAGCGACCAATGTCGGGATAAAAGCGAACTCCTTCGCCATGAAACGAACCTCCGCGATTCGAATGCAACGAAAGCGTGATTGTCGCGCTGTATGGCGCTGTTGCACAAATCGAATTGCAGACGGCATGACCCCAACCCCAGACGGACCTATGCCACAGCAGTCACCGACACGGTGTGAGGACGGCCGATCTGACTGAACCGATTGAGCAAGGCCACGCGGACATGCAGCTCCACAACCTGGCGGTCGAACGTGCGCGCGATCACCCGTTCGCCCAGTCGCTTGAAGCAGTGCATCTTCGTCTCCACAAGGCTGCGCCGGTGGTAGCCGCTCCACTTCTTCCAAATGCCGCGACCCAGGCGCTGGCACGCCCGAATGGCCTCATTACGATGCGCCGAGCCCGGACTCGACTTCTTCCAATGGCTGGCGTTCTTGCGGGGCGGGATCACCGCCATCGCGTGCCGCTCGGCAATGGCGTCCAGGCAGGCGCGCGTGTCGTAGGCGCCATCGGCACTGACGCTTTCGATGGATTCGTCAGTGGGAATCTGAGCCAGCAACCCGGGCAACATCGGCGCATCCCCAATGGCGTTGCTGGTCACCTCGATGGCGCGTATTTCCAGCGTCTGCGCGTCGATGCCCAGATGGACCTTGCGCCATTCGCGCCGGTATTCAGCACCATGCTTCTTGCGTTTTCACTCTCCTTCGCCCAGGAACTTGATGCCGGTGCTGTCCACCAGCAACTGCAGCGGCGAGTTGGTTCGCTGGTAGCTCAGTTCGACCTGCAAGGTCTTTTGGCGCCGGCAAACAGTGCTGAAGTCAGGTACCGGCCAGTCCAGCTTTGCCAGCCGCAGCAGGCTCTGCACCATGCCCAGCGCCTGTCGCAAGGGCTGGCCGAACAGGCACTTGATGCTCAGGCAGAACTGGATTGCTGCGTCCGAGAAGGTTCGGCTGCGTCCACGCCTGCCGGTCGGCGTGCCAAACCACTGCATGCCCTCATCTAGCCACATCGTCAACGAGCCTCGCGCTTTCAGCGCCGCGTTGTACGCCTTCCAGTTCGTCGTGCGGTACTTGCTCCGCTGCCTGTTCTTCGTCTCTGTCACGCAGTCAGTCTACGGGCATCAGCATCGCGATTTGTGCAACAAAGCCGGTGTGCACCAGAGATTCGCATGAACTTCTATGATGTGTTTCTGGCGGCTGTTTTTTGCAGCCCGGGAGCACATCATGGCCCGACCGCATGCCGTTGCTATCGAGTTGAGCGAAGCCGACCGAGCTGTGTTGCTCGGTTGGTCACGCCGTCGCAAGACCGCCCAGGCCTTGGCGCTGCGAGCACGCATCGTGCTGGCCTGTGCCGATTCAGCAGCGACCAACACGGCGATTGCCGAAGCCATGGGTTTGAGCCTGATGACGGTGTCGAAGTGGCGTCGGCGCTTTGCCCAGCATGGCATTGCCGGCCTCGACGATGCACCCCGCTCAGGCGCTCCGCGCACGATCCTGGACGAGCAGGTCGAGGCCGTGATCACCACGACGCTGGAGACCGTGCCAGAGAATGCCACCCATTGGTCCACCCGTACGCTCGCCGCTCATCTGGGACTGAGCCAGACCACCATCTCGCGCATCTGGCGTGCCTTTGCATTGGCGCCGCATCGCACCGAAGGCTTCAAGCTCTCCACCGACCCGTACTTCGTCGACAAGGTGCGTGACATCGTGGGGTTGTACTTGCATCCACCCGAGCGCGCTCTGGTGCTGTGCGTGGACGAGAAGCCCTCCATCCAGGCCCACAGTGATACCGCTCCGGCCATACCCATGCAACCGGGCCAGCCGGAGCGCCACACGCATGACTACCTGAGACACGGCACGACAGACCTCTTTGCCGCCCTCGATGTCAAGGCCGGCACGGTCATCGCCGAGGTCCACCGACGTCATCGCAGCGTGGAGTTCCGTCACTTCCTGCAGACCGTCGAACGTGCCACGCCCGCGGAGTTCGAACTGCATCTCGTGCTCGACAATGCCAGCACCCACAAGAGCCCGATCATCCAGCGCTGGCTGCTCAGGCATACGCGTGTGCACCTGCACTTTACGCCCACCTCGGCCTCTTGGATCAACCTGGTGGAATGCTGGTTCTCGATCCTCACGGCGCGTCGGCTCAAGCGCGGGAGATTCCCCTCGACCCGCGCCCTGGAGAACGCCATCCGCGCCTACGTGGCTACCAACAACGTCAATCCCAAGCCCTTCGTCTGGACCAAGACGGCCGATCAAATCCTTCAGTCCGTTGCAGAGTTCTGCATACGAACTTCCGGTTCACACCACTAGGCCGTATGTTCATCTTTGTCGTCAGCGACATTTCCGAAGTTATAAAAATTGCGCTCGGGAAACTTGGCCTGCGTGAACTCCGGCACCAGAACCAGGATGCCAGCATCCTCGGCGGGTTCCAGCCATTCGCGGAGATAGCGGTCTGCGTCGCGGCGGACGCCATGCATGACGATGGCGACAGGGTCGTTCGGCTGCCAGCGCGCGGGGCGGTGGGCATGCAGGCGAATGTCGTCGGAGGTCGCGCCAAGGCCAGGTGCGGGAAAGTGCAGGACGTGCGATCCGGCAAGCAGCGTCCCGCCGGCAGACGGCGAGGAAACGCAGCCTATCAGCGGGAGGCTGGCGGCCAGAGCCAGCAGATGACGGCGTTGGGTCAGGTCAGTGATGGAAGCTTTCATTGCATACCTCGGGTTTTGCCACGGGTTTTGGGCGCGGGTGTTTTGCTGTGGGACGTCTGTTGACTTGGCTCAGCCGCAGCCGCCAAGGACGGCAGCGCCTCGAATAGATGCACGGCGCGGCGATGATTCAGGTCGAACCGGCGCCAGGCACACACTTCGACTGGCACATGAAAGCACTCCGCTCCGACGATGCGCAGAACACCGGTCACCAACTCATCGGCCACGCTGCTGCGCGGCAGCCAGGCCACGCCCAATCCTTGCAGGCAAAGCGCTTTGAGCGTCTCCGCCAAAGGCGATTCAGCGCGCGGCAGTAAGCGCGTGCCGATCTGCGTGAACACACGGTCAAGCAGTGCCGCCGAAAAAGTGAAAGGCGAATACCGGAGCAGGGGCACCTCGCGTGAGCGCTGCAGATCGCAGCGACCGTCTTCATCGACGAAAGCGCACGATGCGACTGGAACCAATGCATCGTGAGCAACGATACGGCGTTCGTAATCCTTGGTGCGCGTTTCGGGCCTGAGCTGCGAATAGCCCACCAGCAACTGTGCGCCGCCCCCGTCGAGCTCGTCAAAGTGTGACTCAACACCTTGAACACTGGGCACGATCTCGACCGCCAGCGAGGGCTCATTGCGCATCAACGGTGCGATCAGCTCCGGCACGGTTCGCGATGCCAGCGTGTGCAGGGCCAGCACTCGCACACGCTGCCCGTTCTCGCCCGATGCTTGGCGAAGGTCGGCGCGCATCGCTTGCATCGATGCCACTGTCTGGCGCGCCAAACCCATGAACTCCTGCCCGTATGGCGTGAGCTGCACTGGGTAGACGGCTCTGTTGACAAGTGGAACTCCCACCCATTGTTCGAGTGCGCGAATGCGGCGGCTGAGCGCAGGCTGTGTGACGTGCCGATCCGCGGCCGCCGCCGAAAAGCTGCCGTTGTACACCAACGCAAGAAGATCCTCCAGCCACTTCATTTCCATCTTGTTGTCTCCTGGTGCGATGGGCCTTGGGGTCGATGGCGTGTTGCAATGAATCGGCTGCGTCCGCAGTGTTCAACTTGCCCCCGTCATGGCAGCTCACGCCTGGGCGCCACGTGATGATCGCGCGCGGATGCCCGTCCCATGGCATTTCCACCAGGCCAGCGGCTGAACGATGCCACGGTCCAGCGCAGCGGGCAGAGTTTGCAAAAGGCAGCATCGGGCAGTCGTCCCAATTTTTATCAAGTGTCAGACACTGTAGAGAGCGGTGGCACACAGCCTATGCCGATTTGGTATATATCTGACTAAACGTAACCTGTGGTGCCTGGATGTTGGCGCGAATCATCGGTATCGGTATATGCGGCGGGTGAGCCACCAACTTCAGGCCAGCGCATTGAAGGGGCCTCGTAACGTTTGAATGTGACGTCAGCGCTCAGAGGTATTTCTTGAAGCTGCCAACTGCGATATCCATCGCCCCCACTGACGGGTGAACCGTGCTGCAGGGCATCAAACGGAGGCCGTGAACCAGCGGGCCAGGACCGCATGCAACTGCGCGGGTGAGAGGGGCTTGCGGAAAACGAGGTAGCCTTCTTCCTCTGCCTGTGCCAGCGCGGCCGATTGGTGCTCGCCGCTCACGAGCGCGCCACGCGCTGCAGGGCACCGCCGCAGCAACTCCTGCAGCAGCTCGAAGCCACTCTGGCCAGCGGCAAGGCGCTGATCACACAGAACGGCCCCTGGCGCCAAGGGGCCCGCGTCCACGATCTGCAGTGCTTGCTGTGCCGTGGCTGCCAGGTCGACCTCCAGCCCCCAGGAGCGCAAAAGCGCGGCCACCGCCGTCGCCACCTGCGGATCGTCTTCGACCAGCAGGCAGCGTCCCGACAAGGAACCCATCCGCTCCTGCCATGACACGTCGCCCGGCGACTTGCCATCCTGCGGCAGGCCATCCGGCGCAGCGTCGAGTGAGAGCCAGAAGCACGACCCCCGGCCCGGTGTCGACTGAAAGCCATAGGTGGCACCGATCAGTCGGGCCGAGCGCGCCACCACCGAGAGGCCCAGGCCATGGCCGGCCACCTCCTGCGTCCAGCGGGCGCCGCCGCGATAGAACGGGGCATAGAGGCGATGCTGGTCCTCCAGCGGCACGCCAGGGCCTGTGTCGCGAACTTCGATCCGCCATTGCGTGCCGCGCGCGCGAATCCCGACCAGCATGCCGCCGCTCGAGGTGTAGCGCAGCGCGTTCTGAACGAGGTTGAAGATCATCTGCCGCAGTAGCGTGCCGTCGGTGTGCACGGTGGGCAGTCGGCGGCGTGGCAGGCCGAACCGCAGTCGCAGCCCCCGCCGCTGCGCATCCGGACCGAACACCGTCGCCACATCGCCGAATACGGTGGTCAGCGCCACGGGCTCGCGCCGAACTTCGTAGGTACTCGATTCCAGGCGCGACAGGTCGAGCAACGCATCGAACATGAAGGAGAGGGACCGGGCGCAATCTTGGATGCCGTCGAGCACCGGCACGAGCTGCGCATCGGTATTGCGCTGAATCGCCGTCTCCATCAGCAGGCCCAATGCGTGCAGTGGCTGGCGCAGGTCATGGCTGGCCGTGGCATAGAACCGGTTCTTTTCCTCCAGCGCGCGCTCTGCTTCCTCCTTGGCCGCTCGGTAACGTTCTGCGAGCTGCAACCGCTGGCGCTCCATTTCCACCTGCTGCACGACGAATCGGCGTGACCCCCAGGCATGTCGCAAGATCACGCCGCCAAAGAGAGCCACCAGCGCGAGCATGGCCTGCCAGCGCTCGGGGAAATACCATGTCACGGCGGCCAGGATCGGACCGTACGTGGCCACGAAAAACGGAAAGAAAACGCGGGGCTGGGGCGCGAGGAAAGTCGTGCCGGAGGCGATCACCGCACACATGACGAGGTACACCAGGAGCCGGAAATCTTGGGGTGCCCCCTGTGTGAGTGCGATGGGCACGACCCAGAGCAAACCGTCCACCACTGCCAGCACCTGGAAGATCCGTTCCCAGCGAGGCACCACCTCGGCATCGGGTCGCGTGGTGTCTCGGCGAAAGCGCCATTGCATGGCCCACAGCAGGCCCGCAAAGGCGAGGAGCGCACCCCACCACCAGAGCATGGGGCTGGATGGCGCTCCGGTGCGCGCGTGAAGCCACGTCAATACGCCAGGGATGACGAGGGCAGGAATCTCCGAAGCGCCGCCACGCGATGCGAAAGATTGGAGCAGTCGTCGCCGTACCGCCAGATCGAGTACGGCGCTGGAGGTTTGGGCATCGGCGGCGGGCTCGGCATGCCATGCATCGGGATAGCGGCTGTCGGGTGCGATCGGCATTTGTGCGAGGAGCGTGCGGAATAGGGTGGAACGGCTGGTGGAGGAGTCGAAGGCTGCGGTTGCGGGCCTCGTCAGCCACTCGGGAAGTCGACGTCTACCTCACCTCTGAATCCCCTCATTAGAAGCGACTGCTCTTGCGCAGCCGCTTTGTGTGGACACCACTATTTACTCGCTGGCTGCGAACTGCAATCACCCCATGGTGTCTGTTGGGATGCATGGCACGTTTCGCGCACGGCTTGCAGTTGCCCTGACGTGATTAGGAGCCTTCACAGTGCCAATGTGTTCAGTTCTGCGCTGGTGCATGGATGTTGCAAACCGGGCGCCGTGATGTCGGGGCGAACACAGATGCCGATCACTGGGGCGACCGGGATTCATGTTTCCGACCAGATGCCTCTTTTCCGTCAACCCTCGAAGCGGAGGTAGTCGTAGGTGACGGGCTGGGTGCTGTTGCAGGAATAGGTTCCCGAGGTTTCGATGCCTCGGCCCGCGAACCGGTAGGGGCCTGTGTAAATGCACGTTTGGGACTCGCCATACCCGTAAACGAACCGGAACTGGCCGTCGCGCGCGGAAAACGACGGCGCGGTGGGATACCCCGTCACGCTGGTGCTGCCAATGTTCCGGCTCCGACAGTTCTGATTGAAACGTGCCCTGTGCTGGAACCTCGCGATGCGGCGGGGCGTGTCGCCCGGCAGGGTCACCGTTCCCGTCGTCGCGGAGTCGAAAGCGATGCGCATCTGCCCGAGGTCGGCCGCTTCCTCGCCGTGACCTTGGGCGCCACCGGGTACGGGGCCTTTGCGAAACTCGCGCAGGTCGCCAGAGAAAGCCGTCTGTCCCTCAGCGCGCACGCGGCCGGTTTGCAGAAAGAGCGAGGAACCATCCGGCCGGTGGCTGACATAGGTCACGACCATGTCTTGCGTTGCCTTGCTGCGCAACGATGTGCAGGCTGCGGCCTGACCCACCCTTCAATTCTCCGTCGTAACTCCCCATGCCCAGTTCGGGCTCGGCCGTCTGCGCCCAGGCCAGTGAGGCACAGGCAGCCGTTAAACCCCCAGGATGAAAGCCGAGGTGGCTGGGCGGTTCGATGGTGCGTAGTGCATGGGTGACCCTCTGAAAGATCGAAGATTTTGAGGAAGCAGGACTGGAACGCGTCGACTCCGTATGGCCTATCCCTCCATGGTGGGGTGATTGCACTGGAGGTTACAGGTTGCGCGTGGGCCTGGAACTTGGCCACGCCCGAAAAAGTAGGACATAATCTGGGTTTTCTGCCCGAGGGGTGTCCGAAAAACCTCTTGTGTATCAAGACGTTGAGTTGGAAGCGAGCATCTCGTTTCCCGCTCCGATTTGCAAGGGAGGCTTAGGCTTCCCTTTTTTATTGTGCGAATCGGTTGTTCTTTGGATTGGCCGATCCGCATTGGCAGCGTTGCGCACCTGCGTGGCCCGGGTTACGCTTGAATGCAAGGTGCGCGCCGCGCAGCCGGCGCCCCGATGGTGAAATTGGTAGACACTGCGGACTTAAAATCCGCCGCTTCCTGAAAAGGGGCGTGCCGGTTCGACCCCGGCTCGGGGCACCACTACGATTCGATCATGTCAAGTTACAACGCTCCCTTTGAAATCCATGTCCACGGCCAGGTGCAGTTGCGGGCCGATACGGGGTTCGACCAGTTGCAAGAGGCTTTGAAGCCGCTCTGGAAGTACGCCGGGGCCCGTTCCTTGGCCGACGGTGCGGCGAGCGCCTATGAGGAAGAGCCCGGCATCCAGTTCGACGCCAAGGAGCACACCCTGCAAATCTGCTGGACGGTGCGTGGCGACGAAGACTTTCGCCAGTCGCTCGACGAGATGTGCATGAGCCTCAACGAGTTGTCGGAGCAGGGCGCGGCCATCGAGGTCACGTTCTACGACACCGACTTCGATGAAGACGAAGAGGATGACGGCACCGAAGCGCGTGACGACTTCCTCATGCTGTTCGTGGGCCCGACCCCCGCGGCCATCATGCAGGTGCAGCGCGATCTGCTCGTGCAGGATGTCGTGAACATGATGGAACGCCACTTCGACGGCGCTGAACTGGGCGGCGTGGTGGCCGAGATCGACAAGCTGTTCTCGCAGCGTTTCGATGCCCTGGTGAACTCGCTGGAGATTGGCAAGCCGCCACGCGGCAGCGGCGGTTCCGGTGGTGGCCATGGTGGCAGCGGCGGGCGCCGCCCCCGCCATCTGCACTGAGAGCGCACGCCTTTTCGTGAAAGACCCGGTGGCCTCTTGTCCAGAGGTGGCCAGCGGATTGCGACCGATGGCGATCGAACTGCCTTACCTTCGTGCGTACCCGGATGCCTTGCAGGATCAGGTGCGCACGCTCATCGCCGAAGGGGGCCTGGCGGCCCTGCTGCAGCGGCGCTATCCCCAGGCGCATGCCGTGCGCACCGACAAGGCGCTGTACCAATACGCCGCCGACCTGAAGGCGCAGCATCTGCGCAAGGCCGATACGGTGCAGAAAGTGGTGTTCGACAGCAAGATCCATGTGGTGCGGCACGCGTTGGGGCTGCACACGTCGTCGGCGCGCGTGCAGGGCGGGCGCCTGACGGCGCGGCACGAGATCCGCATCGCCTCCATGTTCAAGCAGGCACCGGAAGAGTTTCTGCGCATGATCGTCGTGCACGAATTGGCCCACTTGCGCGAGAAGGACCACGACAAGGCCTTCTACCAGTTGTGCGAGCACATGGAGCCCCACTACCACCAGTATGAGTTCGATACGCGGTTGTATCTGACCCACATCGAGCATGCGGGTGAGCGCCTCTGGGGCGTCTGATGGCCGTTGCGTCTGCTATTGTTTTTGTAGCTAGACGCCGGGAACTTTATTGCGCCAGAGCCCGATTGGCTTCATGAGCCATTGCACCTGCACCGTCCGCCGGCACGGTGGCCGTGCTGCAGCACCGGGCCGGTAGCTGCAGCCAGCGCTGGGCTGCGGCCTGCAGGGGCAGCAGCGAGCCCGTGGTGATCAGTTGCATGCGGTCGCATGCGGCGGGGATCTCGTCGCCGGGATCCGCCAGGAGGCCGGTCGCCTGCAGCAGGCGGCGGGTTTGCCTGGCAACCGGCTCGCCGGTGTCCACCAGGCGCACTGCCGGGCCGATGAGGGCGCGCAACTCCTCTTCGGCGAACACATAGTGGGTGCAGCCCAGCACCAGGGTGTCGATGTGGCCTGCCGCGGTGCCGAACGTGCCCATGGCGGCGATGTAGCGAGTGCACAGTTCGCGCACCTCGGAGGATTCGGCGGCATCAGGCACCGCATGTTCAGTGCTGCGTTCGATGGCGTAGGCCAGCCCATCGCAGGGCTGCACCACGAATTCGGCCTGCGACTGCAGCGACCCCAGCAGCAACGCGAACTTGCCGCTGGTGAGCGTGCCCCGCGTGCCGATGACGCCGATGCGCCCGGTCTGGCTGAGCGCCACCGCGGGCTTGATGGCCGGCTCCAGGCCGACGAGGGGCAGGTCCGGGCATTGGGTCCGGACCTCGTGGATGGCGGCGGCGGTGGCCGTGTTGCAGGCGACGACCAGGGCCTTGATGCCGTGCACCACCTGCAGGTAGCGGGTGATGGCGTGGGTGCGCGCAGCGACATAGGCGTCGCCCCGCTCGCCGTAGGGCGCGTGGCCACTGTCCGCCAGGTAGACGAAGCGCTCGTGCGGCAGTTCGGCCTGCAGCGCGCGCAGCACGCTCAGGCCGCCGATGCCGCTGTCGAACACACCGATGGGGCGTTGCTGCGAGGTGGGCGTCATGCGTGCCTTGGTGCCATGTGAACGGAAAAATCAGAAAACTCCGGCGGCCCCAGCGGCTGCTGGGCCGATCCGCGGCCCGGGGCCGCCACCAGGCCACGCCTGGAGCCGCCGCCAAGGCCGGAGATGGAGTTCAAGCGGCGACGAGGTCGATGGACTTGAACTCGCCCGTGGCGATGCGCTTTTGCCACTCCGCCGGGCCCGTGATGTGGGCGCTGGTGCCGCCCGCGTCCACGGCCACGGTCACGGGCATGTCCACCACGGTGAACTCGTAGATGGCTTCCATGCCCAGATCGGCAAAGCCGACGACCTTGGCTTCCTTGATGGCCTTGCTGACCAGGTAGGCGGCGCCGCCCACGGCCATCAGGTAGGCGCTCTGGTGCTTCTTGATGGCTTCGATGGCGACCGGGCCGCGCTCGGACTTGCCGATCATCGAGATCAGGCCCGTTTCGGCCAGCATCATCTCGGTGAACTTGTCCATGCGCGTGGCGGTCGTCGGGCCGGCGGGGCCCACGGCCTCGTCCTTGACCGGGTCCACGGGGCCCACGTAGTAGATGACGCGGTTGGTGAAGTCCACGGGCAGCTTCTCGCCCTTGGCCAGCATGTCCTGGATGCGCTTGTGCGCGGCATCGCGGCCGGTGAGCATCTTGCCGTTGAGCAGCAGCGTGTCGCCCGGCTTCCAGCTCGCCACTTCTTCCTTGGTGAGGGTGTCCAGGTTGACGCGGCGGCTCTTGTTGTAGTCGGGCGCCCAGTCGATCTTGGGCCACAGGTCGAGCGAAGGCGCCTCGAGATAGGCAGGGCCGGAGCCGTCCAGCACGAAGTGCGCGTGGCGCGTGGCGGCGCAGTTGGGGATCATCGCCACGGGCTTGGAGGCCGCGTGCGTGGGGTACATCTTGACCTTGATGTCCAGCACGGTGCTCAGGCCGCCCAGGCCCTGCGCGCCGATGCCCAGGGCGTTGACCTTCTCGTACAGCTCCAGGCGCAGTTCCTCGACCTGATCGAGCTTTTCGCCGCGCGCGGCCTTGGCCTGCAGCTCGTACATGTTCAGGTCGTCCATCAGGCTTTCCTTGGCCAGCAGCACGGCTTTTTCCGCCGTGCCGCCGATGCCGATGCCCAGCATGCCGGGCGGGCACCAGCCGGCGCCCATCGTGGGCACGGTCTTGAGCACCCAGTCCACCAGGTTGTCGCTGGGGTTCATCATGACCATCTTGGACTTGTTCTCGCTGCCGCCGCCCTTGGCCGCGACGGTGATGTCCACGGTGTCGCCCGGAACGATCTGCGTGAAGATCACCGCGGGCGTGTTGTCCTTGGTGTTCTTGCGGGCGAACTGCGGGTCGGCCACGACGCTGGCGCGCAGCGTGTTGTCGGGGTGGTTGTAGCCGCGGCGCACGCCTTCGTTGATGGCGTCTTCCAGGCCGCCGGGAAAGCCTTCCCAGCGCACGTCCATGCCGATCTTCAGGAACACGTTGACGATGCCGGTGTCCTGGCAGATGGGGCGCTGGCCGGTCGCGCTCATCTTGCTGTTGGTGAGGATCTGCGCCATCGCGTCCTTGGCCGCCGGGCTTTGCTCGCGCTCGTAGGCGCGCGCCAGGTGGGCGATGAAGTCGGCGGGGTGGTAGTAGCTGATGTACTGCAGGGACGCAGCAACGGACTCCACGAGGTCGTGGTACCGGATGGTCGTGGTCATGGTGGGGTGTGTTTTTGGGGAAAGAACGAACCGCGCAATTATCGCCGCCCGCTCCGGACGGCGCTGGCGGCGGTCAGCCGCGGGGGGCGGCGTCGAACGGCAGGCTTTCGAGCGCCTCGAGCCCGCCGATTACGGAAGGCGCGAAATCCGCCGAGCCTTCCGGCTTGTCGCCCTGGGCCCAGGCCAGCAGCACGTCCGCCGGCATGGGGCGGGCGTAGAAAAAGCCCTGCAGTTCGTCGCAGCGCATGGCCAGCAGGATGTCGCGCTGGCCGCTGGTTTCCACGCCCTCGGCCACCACGCGCAGGCCCAGGGCGTGGGCCAGCCGCACCACGGCATCGACCACGGCGCGGGCGTCTTCTTCGTGTTCGAGGTCGTTCACGAAGCTGCGGTCGATCTTGAGCTGCTGGGCCGGCAACTGGCGCAGGTAGTTCAGGCTCGAATAGCCAGTGCCGAAGTCGTCGATGGACAGGAACACGCCGATGCGCGCCAGGCCTTCGAAGGTGCGCTGCGTGGCCTTGGTGTCTTCCATGGCTACCGATTCGGTGATCTCGCACAGCAGTTGCGAGGAATCCAGGCCATGGAACTGCAGGGCGTGCTCGATGCGCTCGGCCAGGCCGCTTTCGCGCAGCTGGTGCACCGACAGGTTGATCGCCACGCGCATGCGCAGGCCGCTGCGCGCCCAGTCGGCCATCTGCCGGCAAGCCTCTTCGATGACCCAGGCGCCCAGCTGGCCGATCAGCCCGAAGCGCTCGGCCAGGCCGATGAATACCAGCGGGCTCACCATGCCGCGTTTCGGGTGGTGCCAGCGCAGCAGCGCCTCCACGCCGTTGATGCGGCCGCGCTTGCCGTCGATCTTGGGCTGGTAGTGCAGGGCGAGTTCGCCGCGCGCCAGGGCGTGGCGCAGGTCGTTCTGCAGTTCGAGCTGGTCGGACGCATCCGAGCCCATGTGGGGCTCGAACATGGCGTAGCCGTTGCCGCCCGCGCGCTTGGCGGCATACATGGCGGCATCGGCATTGGCGACCAGCTTGTCGCGGTCGCCGTGGTCGGGGTGCAGCACCACGCCGATGGAGCAGCCGATCTGCACCTGCCGGCCCGCCACCTGGAAGGGCAGGGCGAGCGCTGCCAGGATGCGGTTGGCCACCACGATGCAGTCGGCCGTGTTGCCCACGTCTTCCAGCAGCAGCAGGAACTCGTCGCCCCCCACGCGGGCCACCGTGTCGCTTTCGCGCGCTTCGGCGCGCAGGCGCTGGGCGGCTTCCGACAGGATGGCGTCGCCCGCGGCATGGCCGAAGGAGTCGTTGATGGGCTTGAAGCCATCCAGGTCCACGAACAGCACGGCCAGGCGGTCCAGCACGCGGTGGTGGTTGGTGCGCTCCAGGCGCAGCAGCGCGTGGGCAAGGCGGTCTTCGAACAGCAGGCGGTTGGGCAGGCCGGTGAGCGCATCGGCGAACGCGCGCTTTTGCAGCTCGGCATTGGCCTGCTGCAGCTTGGCGTTGCTGTCCTGCAACGAGCGGGTGAGCCGGCGCGCGACGTTCTGCAGCCGCGCATCGAGGATGGAGATGAACAGCGTGCTGAGCATCAGCAGCAGTGTGAAGATCGCCACCATGGCGGCCAGCCCCGAGCCGCCCAGCGAATTGGCGCTCAGGCACACGGTGCCCTGCGGGAACTGGGCGGCGGCCATGCCGAGGTAGTGCATGCCGCAGATGGCCAGCGCCATCACCAGCGAAGCCGCGGCCTGGAACATCCTGCGGCGGTTGCCGTGCATGCCCCGCAGTGCCTGGAACAGGTAAAGCGCCGTGGCCGAGGCCAGCACCGCGACTGCCACCGACAGGGCGACGTAGAAGCCGTTCCACACGATGCCGATGGACAGGTGCATGGTGCGCATGCCGATGTAGTGCATCGCGCTGATGCCCGCGCCCATGGCGAGCGCCCCGATGGCCAGGTGCCGGCGCCGCACGCGATCCATGCTGGCCAGGCCCAGCGCGACGGCCGATGCCGCCACGGCGGCCAGCCAGGACAGGGCGGTGAACGCGGGGGTGAAGCCCAGGGCGATGGGCAGCTCGAACGCCAGCATGCCCAGGAAATGCATGGACCAGATGCCTGTGCCCATCACCAGCGAACCTGCGGCCCACCAGGCCAGTCCGATGCGGCTTTGGGAGGTGCGCACGCGGCGGGCCAGATTCAGCGTGACGTACGAGGCCAGCAACGCCACGGCGAACGACGCCGCCACCACCAGCGGATCGTGGTGCGACGGCAGGAAGCCGGTCAACGGTGGGGTGAGCGGGGAGGGCATGGAAGGTGCGGCGGCAGCGGGGCGCCAAAGGTGTCCAAGTGTATCCACCGCAGGCTCTCCCGGGGGGCGGGAGGGTCTCTGCGTTACGCGGTCCCCACCGATGAGAATGGTTTTGTTTCGCGTTATGCTTTTGGACGATGCGCACCCTTGTGCGCCCTTCGTTTCTTCACCACCGGACCCGCCAGACATGACTTCCCGCATCGAACGCGACACCTTCGGCCCCATCGAGGTGCCGGCCCATCAGCTCTGGGGCGCGCAGACGCAGCGATCACTGCAGAACTTCGACATCTCCGGCGAGCAGCAGCCGCGCGAGATCATCCGGGCCCTGGCGCAGGTCAAGCGCGCCTCGGCCGTGGTGAACCAGGCGCTGGGCCTGCAGGACGCGAAGAAGACCGACGCCATCGTGGCCGCGGCCGACGAGGTGATCGCCGGCCGGCACCCCGGCGAGTTCCCGCTCGTGGTCTGGCAGACGGGTTCGGGCACGCAGACCAACATGAACGTCAACGAGGTGCTGGCCAACCGCGCCAGCGAGATCCTGGGCGGCGAGCGCGGCGAGGCGCGCCTGGTGCACCCCAACGACGACGTGAACCGCAGCCAGTCGAGCAACGACGTGTTCCCCACCGCCATGCACGTGGCGGCGGTGGAGGCGCTCACGCACCGGCTGCTGCCCGCCCTGGCCAAGCTGCGCGCCACGCTGGCGCAAAAGGCCGAGGACTTCGACGGCATCGTGAAGATCGGCCGCACCCACCTGCAGGACGCTACCCCACTCACGCTGGGCCAGGAGTTCTCGGGCTACGTGGCGCAGCTCGATCACGGCGAGCGCCACGTGCGCGCCGCGCTGCCGCACCTGTGCGAGCTGGCCCTGGGCGGCACCGCCGTGGGCACCGGCCTGAACGCCCCCAAGGGCTACGCCGAGCAGGCCGCCGCCGAGTTGGCGCGCCTGACCGGGCTGCCGTTCGTCACGGCGCCCAACAAGTTCGAGGCCCTCGCCTCGGTCGACGCCCTGGTGCATGCGCACGGCGCGCTCAAGACCCTGGCCGCCAGCCTGATGAAGATCGCCAACGACGTGCGCTGGCTGGCCAGCGGCCCGCGCAGCGGCATCGGCGAACTGAGCATTCCCGAGAACGAGCCCGGCTCGTCCATCATGCCGGGCAAGGTCAACCCCACGCAGAGCGAGGCGGTGACCATGCTGGCCGCCCAGGTGTTCGGCAACGACGTGGCCATCAACTTCGGCGGTGCCTCGGGCAATTTCGAGCTGAACGTGTTCCGCCCCATGGTGGCTCACAACTTCCTGCAGAGCGTGCGCCTGCTGGCCGACGGCATGGTCAGCTTCAACGACCACTGCGCCGTGGGCATCGAGCCCAACCGCGACCGCATCACCGAGCTGGTGGACCGCTCGCTGATGCTGGTGACCGCGCTCAACACGCACATCGGCTACGACAAGGCCGCCTTCATCGCCAAGAAGGCGCACAAGGAAGGCACCAGTCTGCGCGAGGCGGCCGTGGCGTCGGGCCACGTCACCGGCGAGCAGTTCGACCAATGGGTCGTTCCTGGGAACATGGTCGGCCGCTGAAGGCCGGCCGCTGAGCGGGCACTGAAAGGCGCCAGCGCCTCGTTGCCCGCCGGCTCAGTGCGTGGTCTTGCGCGCGCGCGGAGCGCGCACCGGGCGGTCCTGGTGCCGCAGGAACGCCAGCAGCCGCCGCTCGGCGGCCTGCAGCGCGCGCGGCGTGTTCGTGCCGCCGATGCGCTCCCACAGCACCTGCATGTCCGGCCCGGCGTCGGACGTGAGCCGCGACCCCAGCGCCAGCACCGAGGGGTGCACGTACGACTTCTTGCACACGGCCGGCGTGTTGCCCAACTGCCGTGCCACCTCGATCAGGATGTGCTTGGCCGTCACCGCGGGCGCGCCGGGCTGGGGCGAGCAGGCCAGCCGCGTCAGCTCCAGCGCCTGCACGGTGCCGTGCCAGGTGCGGAAGTCCTTGGCGGTGAAATGCTCGCCCTCCTGCGTGCCGGTGATCTCGCGCAGGTAGTCGTTCACGTCGCCCGAATCGACGGCATGCAGCGCGCCGTCTTCTCCCTCGTACTGGAACAGTTCCTGGCCCGGCAGCTGCTGGCAGCGGCGCACCACGCGGGCCACGCGCGGGTCGTCGAGCGTGGCCTCCTGCTGCACGCCGCTCTTGCCGCGAAACCGCAGCTGCAGCTGGCTGCCGCGCAGCGCCGCATGGCGGGTGCGCAAGGTGGTCAGGCCATAGGAGCGGTTGGTGCTGGCGTATTCCTCGTTGCCCACGCGCAGGTAGGTGGTGTCCAGCAGGCGCACCAGCGTGGCGAGCACCCGCTCTCGGGACAGGGCCGGGCCCGACTTGGCCCGCAGGTCGCGCGCCACCCGCGCGCGGATGCGGGGCAGGGCGCGGCCGAAGGCCTGCATGCGTTCGAACTTGGCCTCGTCGCGCTGCAGCCGCCAGTCGGCGTGGTAGCGGTACTGCCGCCGGCCACGCGCATCCAGCCCCGTGGCCTGCAGATGGCCGTTGGGCAGCGGGCAGATCCACACCTCGGTGTAGGCGGGCGGGATGGCCAGGCGCTGGATGCGGGTGATCTCGTCCGGGTCGGTCAGCCACCGGCCGTCGGGTTGGCGGTAGCGAAAGCCCTCGCCCTTGCGCTCGCGGCTCAGGCCCGGCATCTCGGGGTTGACGTAGCGCAGTCCACGGGCCAGGCGGGTGGCGGGCGGGCGGGCCGGTGAAGCGGCGGCAGGGGCGGCAGGGGCGGTTGCGGTGCGTGGCATATGGGAAGGCAGGCGGTGCGGCAAAAAGGGGGCGCGAAGCGCGCCCCCCGATCTCAGCCCAGCCGGCGCGGGTCGGCTGTAGGAGGCAGCCCGCTGCGCCGGTGGGATTGAATCCGCGCCGTGCATGCTCGGTAGGCGGGGCCTGAAGGCCACGGGTCGAAATGGCCTCCGCCGCAATAAAATCTATGGCGTATTGCTATGAAAAATATAGCAATGTGCTTGCCTTCTGCTCAGAACCTCGCTTCAGCGCGCGCCGGCAACGCTTCGGCCCCGTGGTGATGGCTTCGGTGCGGCGCGCGGGGCGAGCCAGCCAGGGCGATAAAGTCTGGCCGGCATGCCATTGGCTCCCCTCGCTCCATTTTTTGTGCACAGGCCAGAGCGGCAATACGGACTCCCCATGACCTTGCCTCGCCTTCGCTCGCTGTTCACCGGAAAACCCACTCCGCCAACCCGGCCTGCGGATGCAGCGCAATCCCATAAGCCTGCGGCGACGGCTTCCCGATCCAGGCCCGCCAATGCGACACTCCCCGCGCTGTCTGCTCGCCCTGCCGAGACCCTTGCCCGGCCTGTGGACCGTCCCTCCCCGCAGCCATCGTTGCGGCGCCAGAATGCCGTGCTGCCGGAGCGCGGTTCGGCCGCCATGCGGTCTGCCTGGCTCAGCTTGCCGACCGGCGCGAAGGGCCCACTTGCGCAATTGATGTCACCGCCCGTGGAGCAGGCGCTTCCCGAGGGCAGCCGTGGCCCATTGGCGGCACTGATGCACCACGATGCGAGGAGTGAGTCGATCCAGGCGGCGCAGCGACTTTCGCCGCGCGATACCGATGACCAAGCCTTGGCCATCGCCGAGGCACCTCTGGGACCTGGCGCGAACAGCGATGGATGGGACACCGTACAGGCCGATAGCACGAGCGAGATCGTTCCTGCAGAGGACGGACCGCCCCCCACGACTGGCCCTGCTGTGTCGGTGCAAACCGCGCAAGGCGTGGTGCCGGCAGCCCACCCCGAGCGCGGAGCCACCGATGGCCTGCCATCGCTTGACGCATTGGCGCAAGCGCCCGAACCTTCGCGCCGAAGCAAAAACAGGATCGAAAAGAAAATCGATCTGGTTCGGCAACCGGATGCCCATGTGTCCGGCCTGCCTGCGGCACAAATCTCTGCGCTGGCCCAGGCATTGGGCTTGCGCACAGCGCCTGCCGATGCTCTGTCCGATGCGCAAGCCACCGCATCCGCTGCCCAGGCGGTGGCCCATCGGCTGCAACGGCTGAGGCTGGGCGAGGTCTTCACGCAGTACGACGGCGCTCAGGAGGCGCGACGCATCAAGGACTCCGCGCTGGTGAAGGGGGCCTCCAGTGAAAAACGCCAACTGCTGCAGCAACTGGCGATGAAAACGCATCTGTGGCTGCGCGAGCGGGAAACCGTCGATCCCGTCACTCAGCGACAGAAAGTCGAGGTGGGCATCTATTTCGATGGCATTCCCGACCGGGCCGGCAACCAGGTCAAGCGGGTCATTCAGGGCGGGATCGGCGATGTCTATCGGAAAGCCTGCGAGGCGGGGCAGCTCGTGGCGAACATCCTGCAGGAAAGGGCCGAATCCGCCTCCGCGCCGGATGTGGAAATCGTCCAGGTTTGCGGCCTGTCCATCGGGGGCGGTTCCGCCCAGATGTTCACCAAGGCCTTGCAGGGGCACATCGCATTGGATGCGCCTCCCTCGCTCATTCTTCTGGATCCCGCTTTGCTCAGCCAGGCGCAGGTCCGGCATGCGGCCAAAGGGACCGTGCTGCCCCCGCAGAAGCGGCCGGTCGAGGGACTGATCATCACCTTGGACTACGAAAAAAAGCCACGCAAGAACCTGGTGGATAACCTGCGCTATCTGGGCTACCAGCCCAAGGGGCTGGTTCGTCTCGCGCTGGGGCTCAAGAACGACGACGGGGTCGATTCCCAGCCGCCGAAGCCTTCGGAGGCCAAGGTATTCGGAAAATTCCTGGGTTACCACTCCAATCGCCACCACTACGAAAAAGCACTGCTTCGCTTCGCTGGCGCCGCGCCGCCGCCCGAGGGCGCAACTGCGTCTTCATCGCGACCCGCTTAGTACGCGGCGCTGGAGGGGGCGGCTGCGCTCGTGTCGCCCGCGTCCTCGTCGAACGCGAAGCCCACCCCGTACACCGACCGGATCCACTCCACGCCGTCGCCGCTGGCGGCCTTGAGCTTCTTGCGCAGGTTCTTGATGTGGCTGTCGATGGCCCGTTCGTTCACGTCCAGCGTGTCGCCGTAGGCCAGGTCGAGCAATTGCGCGCGCGAGAAGATGCGCCCGCTTTGCCGCGCCAGCGCCTGCAGCAGGCGGAACTCGCGCGGCGTGAGCGCCACGTGGGCGCCGCGCAGCGTGACCTGCCAGTGCGCCTCGTCCAGCGCCAGCACCGGCGGGCCGGCCGTGGCCGGCGGCTGCGCCATGCCGCGCCGCAGCACGGTCTTGACCCGCGCCACCACCTCGCGCGGGGAGAACGGCTTGCAGATGTAGTCGTCCGCGCCCAGCTCCAGGCCGATCAGGCGGTCCACCTCTTCGACGCGGGCGGTGAGCATGATGATGGGCTTGTCCGTGTGGCGGCGCGCCTGGCGCAGCACCGACAGGCCGTCGAGCCCCGGCAGCATCACGTCCAGCAGGGTGAGGTCGGGCGGCGTGGGGCTGGTCAGCCGGGCCAGGGCGCCGGGGCCGTCGGCCACGTGCTCGGCCTCGTAGCCGGCGTGGCGCAGGTAGTCGAGCACGATGTGGGCGATGTCGGTCTCGTCCTCGACCACGAGGATGCGCGCTGTCATGAAGGGTTCTCCAGCAAGGGCAGGGTGAGGGTGGTGCGCAGCCCGCCGAGCGGCGAGGGCTGCGCGGTGATGCGGCCGCCGTGCGATTGCACGATGGCGCGGCAGATCGCCAGGCCCAGGCCCGATCCGCCCAGGTCGCCGGTGGCGCGCGCGCGCGACGCTTCGGCGCGGTACAGGCGGTCGAACAGGCGCGGCAGGTCGTGCTCGGCCACGCCGGGCGCGGTGTCGTCGAACTGCAGCACGAGCGAGGGCGCGGGCCCGCTGCGCTCGGTCTGCGCCTGGATTTCCAGCCGGCCGCCGGGATCGGTGTAGCGCACGGTGTTTTCCAGCAGGTTCAGGAACACGCGGTGAAGCTGCTGCGCGTCGCCGCGCACCAGCGGCGGGGGCGGCAGGCGGGCGAGCGCGGCCAGCCCGTGCGTGTCCAACGCGAGGTCGGCCTGGTCGAAGCGCGGCTGCATGGAGGCCACGGCCTCGGCCAGCAGCGACAGCGGGTGCACGGGCACCAGCGCGGAGGGCGCGCTGCCCGCGGCGGCATCCAGGCTGGCGCGCAGGTCGCCCACCAGCTGGATGAGCCGCATCACCTGCCGGTGCAGGCGCAGCGCGGTCTTGTCGTCGAACGGGCGCACGCCGTCCTGCACGGCCTCGATCTCGGCGCGCATCGCCGCCAGCGGGGTGCGCAGCTCGTGCGCCACGTCGCCGATCCACTGTCGGCGCGAGGCTTCCATGCCGCCCAGCTGCTCGGCCATGTCGTTGAAGGTGAGCGCCAGCCTGGCCAGCTCGTCGTCGCCGTGCACGGCCACGCGGGTGTCCAGCCGGCCCGCCGCCACGCCGCGCGCGCCGTCCACCAGCGCGCCGATGGGGGCGAGCCAGCGGCGGGCCAGCGCCCAGGACAGCAGCAGCGCGAGCGCCAGGCCGGCAATGCCGGTCCACACCACGAAGCCCAGTTGCCGGGCGATGAAGGCGCGGTCGGCCTCGGTCTCCATGTGCGAGGGCGGGCTCAGCACCAGCTCGCCGATGGGGGTGCCGTCGCTGCCGCGCAGCGGCAGGCGGGCGGCATCGGGCGTGGGGCGCACGCCGGCCACCAGGCGGCCCTGGGCATCGAGCACGCCGAGCCGCTGCGACAGCATGGAGCCGGGCGGCGGTGGCGGACGGTCGCGGCCATCGGAGGCGGTGCGATCGGGCGAATAGCCGTCGGGCGGCGGGCCTTCGCCGGGTTCGCCGAAGTCGGGCGGCGGCGGTGGGCGCTCGCGAAAGCCGCCGCTGCGGCCCTCGTTGCCGGCGGTGGTGTTGTCGCCGCTGCGGCCGTTCGGGCTGGCCGCGCCCTGGGCGCTGCTGCGCAGCGCGGGACTGTCGCCGGGGCGGCGCATCTCGCGCCACAACTCGGGCTGGGTGCGCAGCGTCTGCCAGCCGCCATGCAGCAGGTGCATGCGCTGCAGCCTTGCGGCCAGCCAGTCCATGCGGGCCAGCTCGATCTCGGCCACGTACGGGCCCAGCCCGCGCTGCAGCCCCAGGCGCGAGAACCCCACGAAAAGCAGCAGCAGCACGGCCAGCAACAGGGTGAGTGCGAGGAAGGCTTTGCTTTGCAGCGTGAGGCGGGGCATGGGCGGCTGGTCGGGGGTCAGCGGGAGGGGGGCGGGCCGCCGGCGCCTGGAGGGGGGCCGCCGGCGGGCATGGCCACGAGGGTGCCGTTCATTGTGCGGCATGTGCCGGGCAGGGTCTTGCCGTCCGGCATGGTCAGCGTGACCGAGGCGCCTTCGGTCTGGCCCTTGCAGGCGGTGTAGGCCTCTGGCGGCGGGCCGGGGGGCTGCCCGCCCGGCGCGCCCTGGGCCAGGGCGCCGCAGGTGAAGGCGGCGAGGGACAGGCCCAGGCAGAGGCCGGCGAAGGTGATGGTCGTGTGGCGGGGAGGGTGCATGGTGGCGCGTGCCTTTGTTGCGGAGGGAAGAAGGCCCGGGGCGAGCCTCGGGACGGCGGGAGGCACCGGGGCAGCCGCCCCGGTGGCGCTCAGGCGGCGATCGAGATCGTGATGGCGGCGGTGTAGCCGCCGCTGCCGTTGCTTTGCATGGTCACCATCTCGAGGTCGGTGCCGTCGCTGAACACGTTGTCGGTGGCGAAGGTGATCGCCGCCAGGTTGGACACGCTGGCGCTGTAGCCCGAATTGGCCGTGTAGATGGAGCGCAGGGTGTCCGTGGGGAACGCGAGCTGGGTGGTCTTGACCTTGTTGCTGGCCGTGGTGGCCACCGACAGGCTGGGATACACCTCCAGGTGCATGTGGGGCATGCGCCCGGCGTAGCAGCCCGGCACGATGGTGGTGAAGGTCACGGTGCCGCTCGCATCGGTGGCCTGCACGCCGCGCAGGTAGTTGGCGGCGATGCTGCGCTCGGTGTAGACCGAGTAGTCGCCGCCCTGCGAGCAATGCCACAGGTAGATGGCATAGCCCTGCAGCGCCGCGCAGCTGGCACGCGTGTTGGTGAGCGTGATGGTGATGGTGAGCGGCACGCCGCCCACGGTGGTGGACGCGCCGATGTTGCTGCGGATGTCCTTGCGCACGATGCCGCTGAGCGCGAGCACGTTGTAGTTGGAGTTGCTGGCGTTGGAGCCGTCGGCGGGGTAGGGACCGGCGGTTTCCTCGGGGACGACGGAGCAGGTGGTGTCCGTGCCGGTTCCCGTTCCGGTGCCAGTTCCCGTACCTGTGCCGGTGCCTGTACCCGTGCCCGTTCCGGTTCCGGTGCCCGTACCGGTGCCTGTCCCGGTGCCCGAACTGTCGGCCACGGCGTCGGAGCCGCCTCCGCCGCAGCCCAGCAGGGTGGCGATGCCCAGGGAGCCGATGGTGCCGAGTGCCAGCCGCCGCCGTTTGTCCGCGGTGGACGCTGCGATGTCAGCGGCCGCGGTGGCCAATGGGGTGGATGTGTTCATGGTTCCTCTCCTTTTCCTTCGTTGGGGATGGAGGAACTTTGCAATCCAATTGAGGAGAAATTGAGGCGGTGCGCGCCTTTCTCCCCGTCAGGCGGGTCGGTGCATGGTGCTACTTTTTTAATAGCAACATGCCCTAGTGATCCATGCGCTGGAGGCCTTTTTCGCCTCCAGTGTGGCCGACCCGCCCCGGCCGGCCCGTCGCTCACGCCGAGGCGAACGCCTGGGCGATATCCTGCGTCACCGCGAGGAACCGGTCCACATCGGCCGTCGAATGGCAGTGCAGCGGGGAGACGCGCACCGCGCCCGCGAGCCCGAACGACTCCAGCATGCGGCGCGAATACAGGCTGGTGGCCGAGCGCTCGTACACCGTCACGCCGCGTGCGCCGTACTCGCGCACGGCACGGGTGCAGTCCAGGTGCGGAAAGCCGATGCCGACGATCAGGTCGCGCCGGGTGAGGTCGGGGTGGTCCAGGAACACCTCCACGCCCGGCATGGCGCGCAGCCCGGGCACCGCGTTGTCGCTGTCGCCGCCGTTCAGTAGGCGCGACAGCAGCGCGCGTTCGTGCAGTTCGATGGCCGCGATGCCGGCTTCGAAGCGCGCCCGCCGGTCGCCAGGGGCCGCATCGCCGGCGGGCCCGCCCTCGGGCGCCTGCGCGCCGAGCCAGCACACGTAGTCCACGATCTCCGTCACCACGGCGAACTGCCACGGCGCGGTACTGCCCAGGTCCCAGAAGTCGGCGGGCTTGGCCGACAGCTTGTGGTGCGGAAGGGCGGCCGCGCGGTCGGACAGCCAGCCGAAGCCCGAGCCCCGGCAGCCGAAGAACTTGTAGGGCGCGATGTTGATGCCGTCCACCGGCGTCTTCTGCAGGTCGATGAGGCCGTGCGGCGCGTGCTGCACCGCGTCCACCAGGATGTACAGGTCGGGCCGGATGGCGCGCGCCCGGCGCACGATGGCCTCCAGGTCCAGCTTGGCGCCGGAGATGTTGGAGGCGTGGATCACGTTGAGCACGCTGGTGCCCTGGTCCACCAGGCCCACGATGGCGTCCACGTCCACGCCGCCGGTGGCGCGGTTGCTGGGCGCCACGCGCAGCTCGCGGCCCATTTCGCGGGCGTAGCGCTCCATGGCGTCGTACGACGAGGGGTGCTCCAGCACGGTGGTGACCATGTTGGTGCCCGGCACGTTCTGCGCCACGGCCCGCACCATCTCGAACATGACGCCCGAGGCGGTGAGCGCGGCGTACACGCTGCCGCCCTTGGCGTTGAGCAGCAGCCGCACGTCGGCCACGCCGGCGGCCTGGATATCCTGCAGTTCGCGCGCCGTGGCGTGGATGCGCTCGGTGTTGTCCGGCACGGCATCGATCTGCGCGAAGCGCTCCACCGCCGCCTTCAGCCGGAACGAGCCGCCCGCGTTGTCGAAATACAGCCGCTCGTGGCCGTGGTGGTCGCGCTCCACCTGCAGGAAGCGCTCTCGCACCTCGCGCATCAGGGCGTCGGGGAAGAGGCGACCCTGCGGGTAGTGCGTGGTGTTGCTGTGGCCTGCCATCACACGCCCTTGCTGCTGGGGTTGCGGAAGGCCTCGCGCACGGCGTCGGACATGGGGAAGTTCAGGTTCACGTTGCTCGGCGGGATGGGCTGGGTGAACCAGCGCGCGTACAGGCGCTCCATTTCGCCGGAGCGCATCAGGCCGGTCACCGTCTGGTCCACCAGGGCCTGGAACTGCGGGTCGTTCTTGCGCAGCATGATCCCGTAGGGCTCCTGGCGCAGCACCACGTCCTTGAGGATGCGGAAGTCGCCCGGGTTGGGCGCGGTGGCGATCAGGCCGGCCAGCTGCACGTCGTCCAGCACGTAGGCGGCGGCGCGGTCGCTGGCCAGCAGCAGGAAGGCATCGGCCGTGTCCTTGCCCGAGATTTCCTGCACCTCCAGGTTCTCGGCGCGCTTGTAGGTGCGCAGCAGCTGGATCGACGTGCTGCCCGCCACGGTGGCCACCGTCTTGCCGGCCAGGTCGGCCAGCGACTGGATGCCGGAGTTCTTCTTCACCGCCACGGTGATGTTGGTCACGAAATGGCTGGGCGCGAAATTCACGTGCTGCTGGCGCACGACCGAATTGGTGGTGGTGGCGCAGTCCAGGTCCACGGTGCCGTTCTGCAGCAGTGGAATGCGGTTGAGCGAGTTGAGCAGGGTGTACTGCACGCGCAGCGTGGGCAGGCCGAGCTTGGCCTTCACGGCCTCGGCGATCTTCAGGCAGATGTCGTTGGAAAAGCCGATGGGGTCGCCGCTGCCCGTGGGCTTGTACGAAAACGGAATGGAGCTGTCGCGGCTGCCGATGATGAGCGTGCCGCTCTCCTTGATCTTGCGCAGGGTGTCGATCTCCTGGGCGCTGGCCACGTTGGACAGCAGGGCGGCGCAGACCGCCAGGGGCAGGGTGCGGCGCAGGGCGAAGGCAAGGGGGCGGGGCAGGCGGTGCATGGCGGGCTTTCGGAAGAGGGCGCTGGGGACCTCGCGTTGGCGAGGGGCTGAAAGGCATTCTCAAAGCGCCGACGCTTTTGAAAAAGCGATTTTTTGTGCTCGAATCGGATGAATAAAAGTGTTCTGAAATCCCCGCCATGATGACCTTCAAGCAACTCGAAGCGCTGTACTGGATCGGCCAGCTCGGCGGCTTCGCGCAGGCGGCCCAGAAGCTGCACACCTCGCAGTCGGCCGTGTCCAAACGGGTGCACGAGCTGGAACTGCTCTTCGACACGCCGCTGTTCGACCGCAGCCAGCGCACGGCGCGGCTGACCGAAAAAGGCGAGGAGATGTTCGTGCTCGCCCGCAAGCTGCTGCGCCAGCGCGACGCGGCGGTGGAGCAGTTCGGCAAGCCCGGCGTGATCGAGCGGCGCCTGCGCATCGGCGTGACCGAACTCACCGCGATGACCTGGCTGCCCCGGCTGGTTGCCCTGGTGCAGCAGCACTACCCCAAGGTGACGCTGGAGCCCGATGTGGACGGCAGCCTGCCCCTGCGCGACAAGCTGCTGGCCGACGAGCTGGACCTCATCATCGTGCCCGATGCCTTCGCCGATGCGCGCCTGCCGGCCAAGGCCATCGGCCAGGTGGAAAGCGCGTGGATGTGCAAGCCCGGGCTGGTGCCGGCCGGCACGGTGCGGCTGCACGAACTGGCGCGCCACCGCCTGCTGGTGCAGGGCAATGCCTCGGGCACCGGGCGGCTCTACGACGCGTGGATGAAGGAGCGCGGGGTGGAGCTGGCCGACGCCATCGTGGTGAGCAACCTCGTCGCGCTCACGGGCCTCACCGTGTCGGGCCTGGGCGTGGCCTACCTGCCCCGGCACTGCCTGGCGCCGCTGATCGCGGCGGGCATGCTGGCCGTGATCGACGTGGTGCCTGCGCTGCCCAGCGTGCCCTACGTGGCCATGCACAAGGGCGAGCACCGCAGCGCGCTGGCCGCCTCGATCATCATGTTGGCGCAGTCGTGCTGCGACTTCACGCGGGCCTTCCAGGCGCGGGCCGATGGCGCGGCGTGATGCCCTCGGGCAGCGCATGCCCGGGGCCTGCGTGCCGCCTCAGGGCCTGGCCGCGGCGAGTGCCTGCTGAATCCAGCCGTCGAAGGTCTTCTGGTGGGCCTTGATCCAGCCGTCGGTGTGGCGCGCCACGTCGGCCGGCTGGTTCTGGCCGTTCTTCATCGCCAGGTTCTGGGCGTTGATGTCGCCCACGGGCAGCTGCATCACCTCGAACAGGCGCGCGGCGGCGGGGTTCTTCTCGGCGAAGGCCTTGTTGGCCACGATGCGCTGGGTGTTCAGCACGAAGCCGTAGTTCTTGCCGTCGGGCAGGGCGGTGTCCTGCCCGGCCTGCGCGCCCGGCAACGAAGACCGCGGCACCTGCAGCCACACCACGTCCTGGCCCGGGCGCAGCACGCCGCTCACCCAGTAGGGCGTCCAGGTGTAGTAGAGGATGGGCTGGCCCTGCTTGAAGCGCGCGATGGTGTCGGCGATCAGCGCGGAGTAGCTGCCCTGCACGTGCGTGACGGTGGCGCCCAGGCCGAAGGCCTTCAGCTGGTGCTCGATCACGCCCTCGCAGCCCCAGCCGGGATTGCAGCCCGTGAGGTCGGCCTTGCCGTCGCCGTTGGTGTCGAAGAGCTTGGCGAGCTTCGGGTCCTTGAGCTGGTCGATGTGGGTGATGCGGTACTTCTCGGCCGTCTTGCGGTCGATCAGGTAGCCCTGCGCGGCGTTCTGCGAATAGGTGCCTTGGCGCCACAACTTGGCATCGCCGCCGGCGTTCTTGTAGAAGTCCGCGTGCAGCGGGTCCCAGTGGTCCGCCATGAAGGTGGCGTCGCCGTTGGCGATCGCCACGTGGGCGGTGGCGTACTCGATCTCCTTGATGGGCTGCACGTCGTAGCCCAGCTTTTGCAGCGCGCGGCCGACCAGCAGGGTCTGGAAGGTCTCTTCCGCGATGGAGCTTTGCAACGGCTGCACGCGCACGCCCTGGCCCGGCAGGGGCTGCGCAGCGGCGGTGCCGGCCAGGCCGACGGCCAGGGCGCTGGCGGCCAGCCAGGTACGGGCGAGGGAGCGCGAGGGGCGGAGGGAAGGGGTGATGCAGGTCATGTCGTCGTCCTTGTTTCTGAAAGGGGATGGGCGGGGGCTCAGCGGCCGGCGGTGGCCCATTGCGGGGCGGCGCCGGAGGCGCCTTGCGTGGCAGGCTGGGGCGTTGCCGCATCGGCTGCGGGGGCCGCCGGGGCGGCGTTATCGCGCCGCGCGGCGAGGCGCCACACCAGGCCGGCCGGGCCGGTCTGCCACCAGTGGCGCACGCCGCGGCGCGGCTGGCCCATGGACTGGGTGATGCGGTCCAGCGTGATGGCCAGCAGCACGATGCCCAGGCCGCCCACGGTGGCCAGGCCCATGTCCAGCCGGCCGATGCCGCGCAGCACCATCTGGCCCAGGCCGCCCACGGCGATCATCGAGGCGATCACCACCATCGACAGCGACAGCATCAGCGACTGGTTGATGCCCGCCATGATGGACGGCATGGCCAGCGGCAGCTGCACCTTGGCCAGCAGCTGCAGGGGCGAGGCCCCGTATGCCCGCGCGGCCTCGATCAGGTCGGGCCGCACCTGGCGGATTCCCAGGTTGGTCAGGCGCACCAGCGGGGGCAGCGCGAACACGATGGTCACCACCACGCCCGGCACGTTGCCGATGCCGAACAGCATCACCACCGGCACCAGGTACACGAAGGCCGGCGTGGTCTGCATGGCATCGAGCACCGGCCGCATCACGCGCTGGGCCCGGTCGCTGCTGGCCAGCAGGATGCCCAGGGGCAGCCCGATCACCAGGCAGAAGGCCAGCGAGGTCAGCACCAGCGACAGCGTCACCATGGCCTCGGGCCAGATGCCCAGCATGGCCACGAGCAGCAGCGAGACCACCGTGCCCACGGCCAGCGCGCGCCCGGCGAACTGCCAGGCGAGCACGCCGATCAGCGCGATCATGGCCAGCGTGGGCACGCTGGTGAGCAGGCCCTCCACCCAGGCCAGCGTGCCGTCGATGGGCGCGCGAACGGTCTGGAAGAACGGCCGGAAATGCGTCACCACCCACGACAGGCCGTGGTTGATCCACGACTCCACGGGCAGGCTGCCGTCCCACAGTTGGTGCAGCTGAAAGCCACCGGCCGTGGGGTCGAAGCCCGCGGCGGCGTCGCCGGGCGTGGCGCTGGCGGGGGCGTTCAGCCAGTCGGTGTTGCCAGCGTCGCTGGGTGCGGTGGACGCGGCCCAGGGATCGGCCGCCGCCTCGGGGGCGGGGGCCTGCTGCGCCGCGGCGGCCGGGCTATCCCAGGGCGAGGCCGAGGCCGCGGGCGGTGCCTCCGCGGCCGGCGTCCAGGGGGTGGACTCGCCGGCCGTGGGGTTGGTGGTGGAATCGAGCGCTGGGGCGGTGGACTGGGTCATGCCGGGCTCCTTTCGGATGGTTCATTGGCGGGCGGGTTGGCGATGGCGGGCGCGGGTGGCAAAGGGTCCGGCGGCACGGGCGGCGTGTCGCGGTCGAGAAAGCGCAGCAGCGTGGTCTTGCTGATCGCGCCGCGAAAGCGGCCGCCGTCCTCCACCACCGGCAGCGGGCAGGGCGCCTGCGCCACCTGGCCGAACAGGTCGGCCACCGGCGCGTCCACGGGAATGGGCACCACGCCGTCCAGATAGGCGTGCTGCAGGCCCAGCGGGCCCACGTGGCCCTGGAGCGCTGCGCGCAGCGAGTCGGCCGAGACCGTGCCCAGGTACATCCGCGCCGGGCTCACCACGTAGGCGAAGTCGCGGTCCTGCTCCTCCAGTTGCTGCAGCGCGGCGCGCGAGCCCCGGTCGCGCTGCTCCGACACCACGGTGAGCGGGCGCCGGGCGATGTCGCCGGCTTTGAAGACGGCCGCCGCGTCCACGCCGCGCACGAAGCTGCGCACGTAGTCGTTGGCCGGGTTGCGCAGGATCTCGTCGGGCGTGCCCACCTGCACCACGTAGCCGTCCTTCATGATGGCGATGCGGTCACCGATGCGCATGGCCTCGTCCAGGTCGTGCGAGATGAAGACGATGGTGCGGCGCTGGATCTGCTGCAGGCGCAGCAGCTCGCTCTGCATCTCGGTGCGGATGATCGGGTCCAGCGCGGAGAACGCCTCGTCCATCAGCAGGATGGACGGGTCCGATGCCAGCGCCCGGGCCAGGCCCACGCGCTGCTGCATGCCGCCCGACAGTTCGTCGGGGTAGCTGTCGGCCCAGCATCCCAGGCCCACCTGCTCCAGCGCCAGTGCGGCCTGGCGCTGGCGCTCGGGCCGGGCCACGCCCGCCAGTTCGAGGCCGAACGCGGTGTTGTCCAGCACCGTGAGATGGGGCATGAGCGCGAACGACTGGAACACCATGCTGATGTCCTTGCGGCGCAGCGCGCGCAGTTGCCGGTCGGACAGCGCGTTGATGTCCTGGCCGTCCACCAGGATGCGGCCCGCCGTGGGCTCGATCAGCCGGTTGAGCATGCGCACGAGGGTCGACTTGCCCGAGCCCGACAGTCCCATCACGACGAAGATCTCGCCCGCCTCGATGGTGAAGCTGGCGTCGAACACGCCGATGGAATGTCCGGTGCGCGCCAGGATGTCCTGCTTGCTCAGGCCCTGGCTGGCGAGTTCGAGCGCGGCTTGCGGCGCATCGCCGAAAACCTTGAACACATGTTCGATGGTGATTTGTTTGGCCACGGTGGGGGTCCTCCCTCGGTTGGAACGGGTTGAACACGCCCCGGCCGCCCGAAGGCGGGCGGGGCTGCGAAGGCCTGGGCATTCGAGACCCTGATGCGGCAGCCGGACCCGGACGCCCAGGGCGCGCGGGAACAGCAGCGAAAGGGTGGGCACCGAGGTGACCGGGATCGGCCCGAATGGCACGCGAGGCGGTGCGCAAGGGCCTGGGGCGTGCCGGGAGAGGTCGGTCGGAGGACTCCCGGGATCACGCGGCGCCGAGCCCGATGAACGGGCGGGCGCCTTGGGGCATCAGGGCCGAATGGGTCGGCCATGGGCCAGGGGGGAAGCGACCGGGCCTGGGGCCGGGCCGCCGTCTTCCTGGCGGGATCCGCTCCGGTGAAAACGCCGCGTTGCGGGCCGGAAAGAGCGGATTACCTGCATTGCAGGTTGTAAAACACTCCAAAAGTATAGTTATTGGGTGTTTTTGTGTCAAAAGACCCGGGTTTGCCCGATGTGTTAATCGCGTGCGCAGCAGCGGAGCTAGGTGGATACTGGATTGCTATATTTTTAATAGCAATCAGACCAATGAGTACTAAGGCAAGAGCCCCGAAAGACCCCTGTTTCGGGGCCTTGCCGGGGCTCGGTGGGAGAGGGTGTGGGCGCTCAGTGCTTTTCGTGCGAAACGTTCAGCAATTTGTCAGTGTAGGCAATGGCGATGGCGCTCAGCAGGAACACCACGTGGATGATCGTCTGCCACATCAGCACCTTCTCGTCGTAGTTGGCGGCGTTGATGAAGGTCTTGAGCAGGTGGATGGAACTGATCCCGATGATCGACAGGCCCAGCTTGACCTTGAGCACCGAGGCGTTCACGTGGCCCAGCCATTCCGGCTGGTCGGGGTGGCTTTGCAGGTTGAGCCGGCTCACGAAGGTCTCGTAGCCGCCCACGATCACCATGATGAGCAGGTTGGAGATCATCACCACGTCGATGAGCGCCAGCACGACCAGCATGATTACCGTCTCGTTGAGCGCCGTGACCTCCACGCCCGGCTTGTAGCCGATGCTGGTGACCAGCGACTGCAGCGCGCCCTGGTGGCCGAACGCGGCCTCGATCAGGTGCCACAGCTCCACGAGGAAGTGCCACACGTACACGCCCTGGGCGGCGATCAGCCCCAGGTAGAGCGGCAGTTGCAGCCAGCGGCTGGCGAAGATCAGCGAAGCCAGCGGGGTGAGGGACTTGCTGCCGTTGCGGGAAGCGGGGGGGTGCGGGAAGGCCATGGGAGGGTTTTCTTGAAAATCGCTAGAAATGAAACTCGCGCGATTCTAGAAGCACCGGCCGCTTGCGCTGTGACAGAAACCCGCCGCTGCACAGGCGTAGCATCGGAGCCTTTGGCGGCCGCCGGCATCCGTCAGTGGCATGTAAGTGCGGCCCCCGAAAGTACCGCCAAATTATGTTGACTCCAGGAGACAAAACCCATGAGTGCGTCCTCGTCCACGATTGAATCCGTGCTGGTGGAAAACCGCGTTTTCCCGCCCTCCGACGCCCTGCAGAAGGCCGCGCGCATTTCCGGCATGGCCGGCTACGACGCGCTGTGCACCGAGGCCGAGCAGGATTTCGAAGGCTTCTGGGCCCGCCTGGCGCGCGAGAACCTGCAGTGGGACAAGCCTTTCACCCGCACGCTCGATGCCTCCAAGGCGCCGTTCTACGAATGGTTCGCCGACGGCCAGCTGAACGCCAGCGCCAACTGCCTGGACCGGCACATCGGCACCCCGGTCGAAAACAAGACCGCCATCATTTTCGAGGCCGACGACGGCACCGTCACCCGGGTCACCTACAAGGAACTGCTGGCCCGCGTGGGGCAGTTCGCCAACGCGCTCAAGGCCAACGGCGTGCAGCAGGGCGACCGCGTGCTCATCTACATGCCCATGACGGTCGAGGGCGTGATCGCCATGCAGGCGTGCGCGCGCATCGGCGCCACGCACAGCGTGGTGTTCGGGGGCTTTTCTGCCAAGGCGCTGCAGGAGCGGATCATCGACGCGGGCGCGGTGGCCGTCATCACCGCCAACTACCAGATGCGCGGCGGCAAGGAGCTGCCGCTCAAGGCCATCGTGGACGAGGCCCTGGCCATGGGCGGCTGCGACACCATCCGCAGCATCCTCGTGTACCAGCGCACGGCCACCGCCTGCGCCATGGTGGCGGGCCGCGACAAGACCTTCGCCGAGGCGCTGCAGGGCCAGAGCAGCGACTGCCCGCCGGTGCCCGTGGGCGCCGAGCACCCGCTGTTCATCCTGTACACCAGCGGCTCCACCGGCAAGCCCAAGGGCGTGCAGCACGCCACCGGCGGCTACCTGCTGTGGGCCAAGCTCACCATGGACTGGACGTTCGACCTGCGCCCGGACGACGTGTTCTGGTGCACGGCCGACATCGGCTGGATCACCGGCCACACCTACGTGGCCTATGGGCCGCTGGCCGCGGGCGCCACGCAGATCATCTTCGAGGGCATTCCCACCTTCCCGAATGCCGGCCGCTTCTGGCAGATGATCGAGCGCCACCGCTGCACGATCTTCTACACCGCGCCCACGGCGATCCGCTCGCTCATCAAGGCGGCCGAAGGCGATGCCGCCGTGCACCCCGCACGCTCCGACCTGTCGAGCCTGCGCATCCTGGGCAGCGTGGGCGAGCCCATCAACCCCGAGGCCTGGATGTGGTACCACAAGAACGTGGGCGGCGAGCGCTGCCCCATCGTGGACACCTTCTGGCAGACCGAGACCGGCGGCCACGTCATCACCCCGCTGCCAGGCGCGACGCCGCTGGTGCCGGGCAGCTGCACCTTGCCGCTGCCGGGCATCGCGGCCGCCATCGTGGACGAGGTGGGCAACGACATCGCCAACGGCACGGGCGGCATCCTGGTCATCAAGAAGCCGTGGCCCAGCATGATCCGCACCATCTGGAACGACCCCGAGCGCTTCAAGAAAAGCTATTTCCCCGAAGAGCTCAAGGGCTACTACCTGGCGGGCGACGGCGCGGTGCGCAGTGCCGACCGCGGCTACTTCCGCATCACGGGCCGCATCGACGACGTGCTGAACGTCTCGGGCCACCGCATGGGCACGATGGAGATCGAATCGGCCCTGGTGTCCAAGACCGACTTGGTCGCCGAAGCCGCCGTGGTGGGCCGGCCCGACGACGTGACGGGCGAGGCGATCTGCGCCTTCGTCGTGCTCAAGCGCTCGCGCCCCACCGGCGACGAGGCCAAGGCCATCGCCAAGGAACTGCGCGACTGGGTGGCCAAGGAGATCGGCCCCATCGCCAAGCCCAAGGACATCCGCTTCGGCGACAACCTGCCCAAGACCCGCAGCGGCAAGATCATGCGCCGCCTGCTGCGTTCCATCGCCAAGGGCGAGCAGATCACGCAGGACACGAGCACCTTGGAGAATCCGGCCATTCTGGATCAGTTGTCGCAGACCAACTGATCAGAAAGCGCCATCGGCGCGCAGCGAAGCTGCTGCAGGATTGGGGAGTACTCATGCCGCGCGGCGGCGTGATGTGCTCACCAAAACCCTGCGATCCTGGATCAATTGGCTGAAACCAATTGATCCAGGGGGCCGCCGCAAGGGGGTGGCCCGGCGCGAAGCGCTTCGCAGGGTTTGCCGGCACTCATATCGCCGCAGGCGATGTGAGTGCCGGCAAAATCCCTCATCTCGGTGACTAGCGCCAATCGACAGGCCTAAAAGCGCCGATGGCACGCAGACATTCTTTCAGACGTGGGTTTCTGTCCCCATCAACACCACCGCACTTTCCCGTCCGGTGGTTTTTTCACGCCCGCCCTGCACTGTAGGACAGTGCCGGTTTCAATTTCCAGCCAGCGATAACCGCCCCCGCACAGGTTAAAAACGTCCCCCAACCGCGCCTGCCAGGCTGCGGATTTCGACACCTTCCGGGAGATTGACATGAATTTCAGAACCATCGCGCTGCTGCTCATCGTGGCCGCCATGGCCGTGCTGGCCGCGCTCAACTGGACCACGCTGGCCACCCCATCCGTCATCTCGCTGGGGCTGACCTCCTTCGAGGCCCCGCTGGGCCTGCTCATGCTGGGGCTGACCGTGCTGCTGGGCATTTTCTTCATCGCCTACGTGCTGTCGCTGCAAGGCTCGGTGCTGTTGGAGACGCGCCGCCACGCCAAGGAAATGACGGCCCAACGCGACCTGGCCGACAAGGCCGAAGCCTCCCGCTTCACCGAACTGCGCGCGTTTCTCGAAAACCAGAACCTGCAGTCCCATTCCGCCCTGATCGCGCGCATCGATGCGCTGGAACTGCACCTGGCCCAGCGCGCCCAGGAATCGGACAACACCACTGCGGCCTACGTGGGCCAGCTCGAACACCAACTGCGCGGCACCCCGCGCGTCGATTCCCGCATCGACCCGATCTGATGTGGTGATGCGTCGGCGGCACAGCCCGCCCGCCGACCCCTCCAAAACGAACGCCGCGCTGCACGGGTTCCCGTGCAGCGCGGCGTTTTCGTTGGCGTTGATCGGCAGCGCGATGGATGGATTTACTTCAGCGACAGCACCCAGGCGGCCAGCTTCTTGGCGTCGGCATCGTTCACCTGGGCATTCGCCGGCATGGGCACCGGGCCCCACACGCCCGATCCGCCCTTCATGATCTTGGCGGCCAGCTTGTCCACCGCATCCTTTTGGCCGGCGTATTTGGCGGCCACATCCTTGTACGACGGGCCCACCAGCTTCTTGTCCACCGCATGGCAGGCCATGCAGTTTTTCGAGGTGGCGAGGGCCTGGTCGGCCAGGGCCGGCACGGCCACCGACAGGGCCATCGCGAGGGTGATCAGGGTGCGCTTCATCGGGGGTTTCCTGTGGGTTGTGGGTTAGTATCCGGCTCAATGAAATTGTAGTGGCGGGGGTTGACCCCCGGCACGTAAAGTCCGTACCGCACAGGAGATCACCATGTACGCGCTGGGTCTGGGAGTGTTTCTTGTGCTGCTCAAATACCTCGAGATCGGGCCCGTGGCCCTGTGGTCGTGGTGGTGGGTTCTGTCCCCCTTCGCCGTGGCCTTCGTCTGGTGGGCCTGGGCCGACGCCACCGGCTACACCAAGCGCCGCGCGATGGAACGGATGGACCAGCGCAAGCAGGACCGCATCAACAAGAACAAGGAAGCCCTGGGCATCCAGCCGCGCAACCGCCGCTGAACGCACCGCCCCGATCGGCACCGACCCATCCAACCAAAAGCCCGCGCGCCTGACCGGCCGCGGGCTTTGTCTTTTGCAATGGCCGGCGCGCGCGGTCGGCCTGGATCAGTAGGCGTCCAGCACCGCGCCCTTGCTGGCGCTGGCAGCATTGAAGGCGAACTTGGCCTGCACGCCGCGCGTGTAGCGCGGAGCGGGGGGCGTCCAGCCTTCGCGGCGGCGGGCCAGTTCGGCCTCGGGCACGTTCAGTTCGAGCCGCAGCGTGTGCGCGTCGATGGTGATGGAATCGCCTTCGTTCACGAACGCGATGGTGCCGCCCGCCGCCGCTTCCGGAGCCACGTGGCCCACGACCATGCCCCAGGTGCCGCCGGAGAAACGCCCGTCGGTGATGAGGCCCACGCTTTCGCCCAGGCCCGCGCCGATCAGCGCGCCCGTGGGTGCCAGCATCTCGGGCATGCCGGGGCCGCCCTTGGGGCCCAGGTAGCGCAGCACCATCACGTCGCCCGCCACGATCTTGCCGTCCAGGATGGCCTTCAGGGCCGACTGCTCGTCGTCGAACACGCGCGCCGGGCCGGTGATGACGGGGTTCTTCAGGCCCGTGATTTTGGCGACCGCGCCTTCGGGGCTCAGGTTGCCCTTGAGGATGGCCAGGTGGCCCTGCTCGTACATGGGCCGGTCGATGGGGCGGATCACGTCCTGGTCGGCGCGGGGCGCGTCCGGCACGTCCTTCAGCACCTCGGCGATGGTCTTGCCTTCGATGGTGAGGCAGTCGCCGTGCAGCAGGCCGGCGTTCAGCAGCACCTTCATGACCTGCGGAATGCCGCCGGCCTGGTGCAGGTCCACGGCCAGGTACTTGCCGCTGGGCTTGAGGTCGCACAGCACGGGCGTCTTCTGGCGCACGCGCTCGAAATCGTCGATGGACCATTCCACGCCGGCCGCGTGCGCGATGGCCAGGAAGTGCAGCACCGCATTGGTCGAGCCGCCGGTGGCCATGATCACGGCCACGGCGTTCTCGATGGACTTCTTGGTCACGATGTCGCTCGGGCGGATGTCCTTCTTGATCGCCTCGATCAACACCTTGGCCGATTCCTTGGCCGAGTTCTGCTTCTCGTCGTGCGGGTTGGCCATGGTGCTGGAGTAGGGCAGGCTGATGCCCAGCGCCTCGAACGCGCTGGACATGGTGTTGGCCGTGTACATGCCGCCGCACGAACCGGTGCCGGGAATGGCGCGCTTTTCGATCTCCTTGAGGTCGAAGTCGCTCAGGTTGCCGGCGGCGTTCTGGCCCACGGCCTCGAACACGCTCACGATGTTCAGGTCCTGGCCCTTGTACTTGCCCGGCAGGATGGTGCCGCCGTACACATAGATGGCCGGCACGTTGGCGCGCAGCATGCCCATCAGGCCGCCGGGCATGTTCTTGTCGCAGCCGCCCACGACGACCACGCCGTCCATCCACTGGCCCTGCACGCAGGTCTCGATGCAGTCGCTGATGACCTCGCGACTCACCAGGCTGTACTTCATGCCTTCGGTGCCCATGGCCATGCCGTCGCTGATGGTCGGGGTGCCGAACACCTGGGCATTGCCGCCGGCTTCCTCGATGCCCTGGATGGCCGCATCGGCCAGCTTCTGCAGGCCCGAGTTGCACGGCGTGATCGTGCTGTGCCCGTTGGCCACGCCCACCATGGGCTTCTTGAAGTCACCTTCTTCGTAGCCCATCGCGTAGTACATCGAGCGGTTGGGCGCGCGCGATTTGCCTTCGGTGATGTTGGCGCTGCGGCGGTTGATCTGCAGGGGTTTGTTTTCCATGGGGCGTCCTTCGTGGGAGGAAATTTCGTGTCGCCGGGCCGGCCTCGGGTGGGCGGGCGGCTTTTTGGGGCAGCGCGGAGTATGCGCTGTTTGATTGATTGGTTCCAATCCGTTTTCAAGGGGTCATTGATATGCTTGGCATATGAATGACGCATCGATCGAGCTGCGCGTGTGGCGCCAGTTCCTGGCCGTGGCGGAAGAGCTGCACTTCGGCCGCGCCGCGCAGCGCCTGCACATGACCCAGCCCCCGCTCACCCAGGCGATCGCCCAGCTGGAGCGCGCGCTGGGCCTGCTGCTGTTCGACCGCACGCGCCGCCGCGTCGCGCTCACGCCGGCCGGCGAGGCGCTGCTGCCCGACGTGCGCGAGGTGCTGGCACGTGCCCAGGCCCTGCCGGCGCGCGTCCGGGCCGCGGCGCAGGGCGAGGTCGGGCGCATCCGGCTGGCCTTCGTGTCCACCGTGGGCTTCGAGCAGTTGCCCGCCTGGGTGCGCGCCTTTCGCAGCGCCTGCCCGCAGGTGTCGCTGGAACTGGTCGAGGCCACGGGCGACGTGCAGCTGCAGTTGCTGGAGCGCGGAGAGATCGATGCAGGCCTGCTGCTGCATTCGCCGCAGTTCGCCCCGCCGGGCCTGGCTGGCCTGCGCGTGGCGCGCGAGCCGCTGGTGCTGGCGCTGCCGGCGGCGCACCCGTTGGCGGTGCAGGCGAAAGCCCCGCCGCTGGCCGCCGTGCTGGCCGAGCCGCTGGTGATCTTTCCACGCCGCATCCTGCCTTCGGTTTACGACGCGATCTTCGCGCTCTACCACGCGGCCGGGCATTCACCGCAGGTGGCGCAGGAAGCCATCCAGATGCAGACCATCGTCAACCTGGTGGCGGCCGGCCTGGGGCTGGCCTTCGTGCCGCAGAGCGTGATGCAGTTCCAGCGCACCGGCGTGGTCTACCGCCGCGTGGCCACGCCGCTTCGCCGGCCGGGGCCGGCGCTGCCCGAGTGCGAAACCCGGCTGGTGTGGAACGCCCCCGCGGCCGGGCCGGCGCTGCTGCGCTTCGTGGCCTTCGTGCAGGCGCTCCAGGGCACGGCGCCGGGTGAGGGTGCGGATCGGTCGATCGGGGATGGTTTGCTATCAAATAGATAGCTGCCGGGGCAATGAAAACCACGGCATGGGGCATGAACGGCTTGAAAAAAGAAAAGCGCGCACGCCGCCCTGGCGTGCGCGCCTTGGCCGGGCGCAGGATCAGTCCGCGGAGGCCGATTGCGTCTGCAGGTAGTTCTGCAGGCCGACCTTGTCGATCAGGCCGATCTGCTTTTCCAGCCAGTAGGCGTGGTCTTCCTCGGTGTCGCGCAACTGGGCGAGCAGCAGGTCGCGGCTCACGTAGTCCCGCACGCTCTCGCACAGGGCCATGCCTTGCTGCAGCGCGGCGCGCACTTCGTATTCGGTGGCCAGGTCCTTGCGCAGCATCTCGGGCACGGTGGTGCCGGGGGTGAATTCCTTCGGACGCATGTCGGGCATGCCGCCCAGGAAGAGAATGCGCCGCAGCAGCGCGTCGGCGTGCTGGGTCTCTTCCTGCATCTCATGGTCGATCCGCGTGTAGAGCTTCACGAAGCCCTGGTCTTCGTAGAGGCGCGAATGGATGAAGTATTGATCGCGCGCGGCCAGTTCGCCGCGCAGCAGGTCCTTGAAATAATCGATGACCTGTGGGTTTCCCTGCATGTGTTTTCCTTGGAATCAGGGCAGGAGTATCGCGCGGCCGCCCGGCCCGCGGGTGAAAGCCCCCGGGCCGGCGCTCTGCATGCGTACCGGGATCAGAAGCGTTCGCGTTGGGGGTGCTTTGATGACGATAGCGCTCGGCGTTGTTGGAGCCGATCGGTATTTCGTGCATTGATGGTCAATTGCAGGAAAAGATGCTCGACTTTCAACAAGGAGATGTGCTGCCAATTGGCGCTGTTGCACAAATCGAATTGCAGACGGCATGACCCCAACCCCAGACGGACCTATGCCACAGCAGTCACCGACACGGTGTGAGGACGGCCGATCTGACTGAACCGATTGAGCAAGGCCACGCGGACATGCAGCTCCACAACCTGGCGGTCGAACGTGCGCGCGATCACCCGTTCGCCCAGTCGCTTGAAGCAGTGCATCTTCGTCTCCACAAGGCTGCGCCGGTGGTAGCCGCTCCACTTCTTCCAAATGCCGCGACCCAGGCGCTGGCACGCCCGAATGGCCTCATTACGATGCGCCGAGCCCGGACTCGACTTCTTCCAATGGCTGGCGTTCTTGCGGGGCGGGATCACCGCCATCGCGTGCCGCTCGGCAATGGCGTCCAGGCAGGCGCGCGTGTCGTAGGCGCCATCGGCACTGACGCTTTCGATGGATTCGTCAGTGGGAATCTGAGCCAGCAACCCGGGCAACATCGGCGCATCCCCAATGGCGTTGCTGGTCACCTCGATGGCGCGTATTTCCAGCGTCTGCGCGTCGATGCCCAGATGGACCTTGCGCCATTCGCGCCGGTATTCAGCACCATGCTTCTTGCGTTTTCACTCTCCTTCGCCCAGGAACTTGATGCCGGTGCTGTCCACCAGCAACTGCAGCGGCGAGTTGGTTCGCTGGTAGCTCAGTTCGACCTGCAAGGTCTTTTGGCGCCGGCAAACAGTGCTGAAGTCAGGTACCGGCCAGTCCAGCTTTGCCAGCCGCAGCAGGCTCTGCACCATGCCCAGCGCCTGTCGCAAGGGCTGGCCGAACAGGCACTTGATGCTCAGGCAGAACTGGATTGCTGCGTCCGAGAAGGTTCGGCTGCGTCCACGCCTGCCGGTCGGCGTGCCAAACCACTGCATGCCCTCATCTAGCCACATCGTCAACGAGCCTCGCGCTTTCAGCGCCGCGTTGTACGCCTTCCAGTTCGTCGTGCGGTACTTGCTCCGCTGCCTGTTCTTCGTCTCTGTCACGCAGTCAGTCTACGGGCATCAGCATCGCGATTTGTGCAACAAAGCCCTGCCAATTCGTCAAGCGAGAGGAATTCGTTATTTTTGCCATTGCTTCGCGCTCGATCATTGCGTTTCCTTTGCATTTTTTAAGATGATTTTACGAATTGCTATGGAATCCCCTAATGAAGTCATCGCCCATTGATTCATCATCACGTCGTGGTAACCCGACTGCATCAGGGGAAGGGCCGAGTACCCAACGCCCGCCTCTCAGGCATCGGGCTGCGCTCCATCGCCCATCTGATTTGCCTCCACGCGTCGAGGGCAACTCATCGAGTTCCAGTTCGTCTGCTCCAAGAAAGGCATTTGCGTTTCAGCCCCGTGGACCTTCGCTGGATCGGCGAAGGATGACGGAAATTGCCGAGCGGGTCGCATCCGAGCCGGGGTCTGCCCTGATGATGTCTCCCTCGATAAGGGGGCGATCGGGCAGGGTGGAAATCAGGCCAGTATTGCCGCAGAGCAAGAGCGAGCAAAGGGAAATGCTCCAAGATTTTTTGACGAATTGGTCAGGTCCCCAGTCGGTAAAAACCAAAATTCTCAAAGCCCACGAGCAGGAGTCCTTCGTTCTAGACTTGGCAGGGAAACATCTGAGCAGTCTTCCGGATGGGCTTTTCTTGCTGCCACATTTGGGAAACCTCGTTGTGAATGGCAACCCTTCACTCAAAAATTTGCCGCCCGATCTGGCTTACGCCCCCGCATTGGCCCGCATCCAGGCAAACGATTGTGACCTGCATGAGTTGCCGGAAAATATCGGTCAGGCGGGGGAGTTGGTCACGCTGGAGATTAAAAATAACGCCCAATTGACCGAACTCCCTGCATCGATGGCGGATTTGAAAAAATTCGAGGTGATCGACGCAACCCGTTGTAATTTGGTGGTCTTGCCGGAAGGCGGGATGGGCCCAAAAATCCGGCAAATCGATCTCTCTAATAATCCGAGGCTCAGCCATTTGCCGGAGAAATTAGGCGAGAGCCCCGATATTGAACATCTGGAATTGAAAGGTTGCTCGTTCTCGATCATTCCTTCTGGTATTGGGGCCCTCCCAAAGCTGAAGTCGCTGAACTTAGCGGACAACGCGGCCATGCAGCAGCTTCCACCAGGCCTGAACTTCAAAAAGGTGTATGTCGGCACGCGAAGCACGCAGATCCGCCTGATGGACTTGGTTTTAAACCAACCCATCAGTCCGCCTGTGCGCAAAGAGCAAGACGCCAAACTCAAGCACGTGCAAAAGCACTGGGTAGCGATCCAGAAGCTGATAGAAACCGGCGGCGCTAGAGTGGCACAGAAGGCAGAGGCCGCCCGCTTGGAAGTGGACCAGGGCAGGGCCGGTCTCTCCAATACCGCGCAATCAACACCACTGGCAGGGCGCAATTGGAAGGTCGCCAATCATCAAATTAAAGAATGGATCGGCCAGCACCAGCCGTTGGATACCGATCATCTGAAGCGCCTGAATGCGATGCTGGGCCAAGGCACCATGCCTTTCAACGACCCTGATGCATTTGAAAAATTTGGCGCGCGATTTGGGGAGTTTCGCCGGCAACCGACCGGATTTCCCCAGGGAAGCGCTGCTGCTGCGGTGGTAGACGAGCGAGAGGTGGGCGCTGAAATGGCTCAGTTCGATGAATGGTTTGAACAGTCATCCGCTCAGGTGTCGCAAGGCCAAATGAGTCCTGCCGAACTGTCAGCGGCAACGGTCCAGCGCTTGATGAGCATTCACCCGTTCCCCGATGCCAACGGCCGCACGGCCCGGCTTGCGGGTGACTGGGTTTTGATGAGCTATGGTCTGCCGCCCGCCAACAGTCCAAAACATCCAATCATCGTGTTCTCCAGCGGACGCAACCCAGACGGTCCTGACGATGCCTTTGCCTTAACGGTCGAGGGCATGACAAAGACCGTCGAGATTTACGAAAAACATTTGGGATTGAAAACCTCAAGGCGTTAAAACTCACTATGTCCAAAGATGCCTTTTGACAAACCCGTCTCCGCACGGCGTGTCCTGCACAGCACTTTGGTGCTTTGTTTTGTCTCCACCGCTGCGATGGCGCACGCTGGAGGAGCAGGTATCTACCGCTTGGACTGGCCCTACCGCGGCGAAGTGCTCAACTACCGCTCCTGCGGCTGCGCCGACGCATGCTGGGTGGCCGAAGTTCGGATTCAGCGGACAAAGGCCTTGAAAGCCCGGTTGCGGTGCGACTGCGAGTCCCTGCGCTACGCCCGGTCCCCGAGTCTGTCCAAAGAAACGGCGCTGGGGAATTGCGAAACCATCAACCGCAGTGGAAGCAAACCGGAAGCGATCCGCGAAAAGCTGGAGCAGATTCTGCACCCCACCGGCGCGCATCGAGGTTCAGCGTCGTCCTCTGCACCATGAGGCTGACACGGCAACGCCGGCGGCGTTGTTCGGGCCTCTAATTTCCTGCCAGGCAACCTAGCGTCAGAAATCCACAGCCGCCGACAGCATCAGCGTGCGTGGCGCGCCCACGGTCACGTAGTTGCTGACCACCCAGTAGTTCTTGTCGAACGCGTTTTCCAGGCTGGCGCGCAGCACCACGGGCTTGCCGGAGACCTTGGTGGCGTAGCGGGCGCCGATGTCCAGGCGCGTCCAGTTGCCCACGCGCAGGCGGTTGGCGGCGTCGGCATAGACCGGCGAGGTGTGGATGACGCGGCCGTTCAGGCTCAGGCCCTGCACCCAGGGGGTGTCCCAGTCCAGGCCCAGGTTGAAGGTGCGGTCCGGCACGCCGGCGGCGTTGTTGCCCTGGTTCAGGCCGCCTGCGGTGCGCGTGAGCTTGGCGTCGTTGAAGGCGGCGCTGGCCATCAGGCGCAGGCCGCGCTGGACTTCGCCGTAGGCCGTCAGCTCCAGGCCGCGGTTGCGCTGCTCGCCGCCGAAGCTGTACACGTTGGTGACCGGGTCGGTGACCGCGCCGGGCTTCTTGATCTGGTAGATGGCGGCCTGCGTGGTGAGCTGGCCCCAGTCCACCTTCACGCCCACTTCGTGCTGCTTGGATTTTTGCGGGGCGAAGGTCTCGCCGGCGTTGGCGGTGGTGACCCCGGCGGTGGCACCGCGGGTGAGGCCTGCGGTGTAGTTGGCATAGACCGAGATGTTCTTCGCGGGCTTGAACACCACGCCCGCCAGCGGCGTCACGGCGCTCTTGTCGTAGCGGCTGGTGGAGACGCCGGTGGTGGGCGTGAAGTTTTCCTGCTCCATGGTCTGGTGGCGCAGGCCCAGGGTCACCAGCAGGCGGTCGTCGAGGAAGGCCATGGTGTCGGCCAGCGCCAGGCTCGACTGGTCGGTGACCGAGCTCTTGCCGGGTGCGCCGCGCGCCACGGTCATGGCGGGCAGGGGCGAGGGGTTGTACAGGTTGGAGGCGTTGGTCGTGGCCGAGGTGGCGTAGAAGTAGTCCGTTTCCTGGTTCAGGTAGTTCGCGCCCAGGGCCAGCGTGTGGCCGACGCTGCCGGTCTTGAAGCGCGTACGCAGGCCGACGTCGGCGGCCTTGGACTTCGTGTACTGGTCGTAATAGGCGTTCGACACGCGGAAGTTGCCCAGCGCGTCGGGCCGGCCGCTGGGGAAGGTCTGCTCGTAGTCCATGTCCATGTAGCCCAGGCTGCCGTAGACGGTGGTGCGGTCGTTCAGGTCGTGTTCCAGGCGCGACATGACCGTCTTCACGTTGTCCTGCAGCTTCGTGCCGGGGTAGAAGTTGAGCCGCGCGTCGGGCACGGCCGGCACCGAGGTGGCCGTGCCGGCGAAGTTGATCTGGGGCCGGAACTCTTTGGTTTCGCCGCGCGTGGCGAAGGCGTCCAGCGACCAGCGCGTGCGGGCGCCGGCGTAGTCCAGGCCGACCGAGCCCAGGCCCAGGTTCTGCTTGCCGCCGTCGATGTTGCCCTCGCCGCCGCGCACCAGGCCGTTCACGCGCACGCCCCACTGGTTGTCTTCGCCGAAACGGCGGCCCACGTCCAGGTGGGTGCCGAACTGCGCCTTGCCCATGTAGGTGGTGGTCAGCCGCGTGAGCGGCACGTCCGCCGCGCGCTTGGTCACCACGTTGATGCTGCCGCCGACGCTGCCGCTCGGGCCCACGCCATTGGTCAGCGCGCCGGGGCCCTTGAGCACTTCGACGCGCTCGATGGTCTCCAGCGGGATGCTGGTGGACGGCGCCAGGCCGAACAGCCCGTTCATGCTGATGTCGCTGTTGGACAGGGTGAAGCCCCGCACCTGGAAGTCGTCGCCGAAGCCGCCGCGCGAGGTGAGCGTGCGCACCGAGGCGTCGTTCATCACCACGTCCGCCACGGTCCGTGCCTGCTGGTTGTCGATCAGCTCCGAGGTGTAGTTGGTGGTGCTGAACGGCACGTTCATCAGATCGGTGTTGCCCAGGATGCCCAGGTTGCCGCCGCGCGCGAACTGCCCGCCCGAATAGGTCTTTTGCAGGCCGCCGATGGCCTCGGCCTGGTCGGACACGACCACTTCGTCGAGCGCCGTCCGGGCGGCGGTCTGCGCACCGGCGCCGGCGGCGGCGATGAGAAGTCCTGCGCCGACGCAATGGCGGACGAGGCGGGCGAGCGGGGTGGGGGCGAAGCGGGGTTCTGCGCGGCTGGCGTGTCGGTGCATGGTGTTCAGGAGGGGCTTTGCGGCCGGCGGGCCGGGGTCCGTGGCCAGGCCGTGAAGGGCCGGGAGAGGACCGCCGGGCGGCGGAAAGCGGTTAGAAGAATGAGAAGCGTTATCAATTATGAAGTCGCCACCACGGGTCGATCGGGGTCGATGGCCGGGTGTGCGGGACTGATGCTATTAATTGAATAGCATCGAAGGCAATCGAAACGCCGGCATGGGCCCGATTCGGCCCATATCCCGCCCGGCGGAATGCGATGACGAAGTCCTCCGGGCGGACCGCGGCGGCGCCTGGCCGGCCGGCGCGCCGCGCCGCCGCCGCAGCGGCCGCCGCTCCGGGGCGCCGGCCGGAACCGTCATGCCGGGCGGGCACAATACCGCCCACCATGCTGATGTACCCCCAAATCGACCCCATCGCCCTGCAAGTGGGCCCGCTGGCCATCCACTGGTACGGCCTGACCTATCTGGCGGCCTTCGCGCTGTTCATGTTCCTCGGGGTGCGGCGCCTGCGCCACGAGCCCTTTGCCTCCATCACCGGGCCGGGCGCCTGGACGCGGCGCGACGTGGAGGACATCCTCTTTCTCGGCGTGGTGGGCGTGGTGGCGGGGGGGCGCCTGGGCTACTGCCTGTTCTACAAGCCGGGCTACTACCTGTCGAACCCGCTGGAGATCTTCTACATCTGGCAGGGCGGCATGAGCTTTCATGGCGGGCTGCTGGGCGTGATCGCCTCCATGGTGTGGTTTGCGCATTCGCGCAAGCGGCCCTGGCTGCAGGTGGCCGACTTCGTGGCGCCGTGCGTGCCGACGGGGCTGGCGGCCGGGCGGGTGGGCAACTTCATCAACGGCGAGCTGTGGGGGCGCTTCAGCAGCCCGGACCTGCCCTGGGGCATGGTGTTCCCGCAAAGCGGCTCGCTGCTGCCGCGCCACCCGTCGCAGGTGTACCAGTTCCTGCTGGAGGGCGTGCTGCTGTTCGTGCTGCTGTGGCTCTATGCCCGCCGCGAGCGCCGCCAGGGCGAGGTGGCCGCAGCGTTCCTGGTGGGCTACGGCAGCTTCCGCTTCATTGCCGAATACTTCCGCGAGCCGGATGCGTTCCTGGGCATCCTCTCGCTGGGCATGAGCATGGGCCAATGGCTGTGCGTGCCGATGATCGTCGCCGGCATCGCCATGTGGGTGTGGGCGCGGCGCCAGCCGGTGCTGCAAAGGGCTTGAGGCCCCAGCGGCCTCCAGCGCAATAAGGACTAGGGCATGTTGCTATTAAAAATATAGCAACCGCCCTGGGGGCGAATCGGCACCCGGGGTGCCTTAGACCGCTGCGCGCCGCGGCGCCATCGACCACAGCAGGCCCAGCGCCACGGCCAGCAGGACCAGCATGGCCGCGTTGATGGCGGTCCACCCGATGCCCGACAGCAGCGCGCCCGAGCCGAACGACATGGCCACGGCCATGCCGCCGTTGCACAGCTCCATCAGCGCCTGGGCCGGGCCGCGTTCGTGCTCCGCATGGTTTTCGGACAGCAGCGTGGTGCCGGCGATCAGCATCAGGTTCCAGCCCACGCCCAGCAGCAGCGAGCTGGCCAGGAACTGCGCGAATCCCAGGCCCGACAGCGCCACCGTCGCGCTGCCCACCAGCGCCAGGGCGCCCGCGCCGGCCACGCGCCGGCGGCCCCAGCGGTCCACCAGCGGGCCGGCGAAGAACGCCGGCAGGAACATGCCCACCACGTGCCATTGAAACGCTCTGTTGCATCCGTGGCCTCGCGTCTTTTCTGACAGCAGTTAGCATCCGCCCCCAACAAAACTAAATCCTGAGGGAGGATTGCATGAGCGCAGAATTGGCAGCCACGTTCTTCAACGTCGGCTACGGACAGACCTTGGCCCAGTCCATGGACAAGAACCAGGTGGACGTCCTGGTGCTGACACAGGGCCAGTACATGAGCATCCTGCAGGACAAGGCCAAGAACAATGCGGCGCTGGAATTCAGCCTGCGCAAGATGCTGTCCCAATCCACCTTCGGTCAGTACTGGCAAAAGGAGTTCAGTCCCAATGCCGGCGAACCGTGGGTCGGGCCGGTGGCCCAGGGCGCCAACGATGCCCTGGCTATCGCCAAGACGCTGAACGCCATCGGCATGGCCGGGATCGGCACCTACATCAAGACCACGGCGACGGGCACGTACATCATCATCAAGGGCTATTCAGCCAGACGCAGCAGTGCGCTGCAAGGCACGCGGTACCTAGCGACCAATCCGAAGATGCTGCAGCTTGGGCTGGGCATCAAGAGTCTGCAGGGCATTGCCAAGGGTGGTTTCATGCTGGGTGTGGTGGTATCCACGGGCATCGAGTTGATGGACTTCATGTTCAATGACGAAAAGACGATGTACGACTTGGTGGGGGGGATTGGGGTGGAGGCGGTCAAAGGCGGGCTTGGCGGCCTGATTGCCTATTCAATGGCTGCGGGGGTTGCGGGTTCCGCTACGACGGTTGCGGTGCTTCCACTGATTGTCATGGCTGTGTTTGCTGTAGGCGTAGGCATCGGCTTGAACGCGATTGATCGGCACTACGGCGTCAAAGACAAAGTGATTGCCGCCCTCAAAATGCTTCCAGAAAAAACCACTCAGGGCATCTATTACATCGATACCAAGTCCCAGTCATGGCAAAGCGATATCAGCGATGCGATCAATCAGAAAAAGACGCAGATGGGCCGTGCTATCGACCAAGGCATGAGGGACTGGCTATGTCGAATTTCATGCGTTCGATATTGAGCAATGCCCAGTCCACCGATGTTCGACGTTAAAAAAGTGCGCGCCACCTTGCTGTGGGCAATTCCTCTGTACCTTGGATTGGTGGCAGGCGCATGCCTGTTGATCCGCTACGAAATCATCCCGACCATTGTCGGTGTCGCGGCCCTGGCACCAGGGGTGCGGATCGCTCCGGCCGCCCTGTTGGCACCGTTCATGGGGCTCATCTGCGCTGTGGCAACCATCCTGGGTGTTATGCGCGCAGTTCCATGCAGCGACAAGTCCATCCAGCCGATCGAGCGATTTTTCACGGTGGTCGTGCTGTCGAGCGGAGTTGCCTTATTGCTTATCCCAGTGACTTCCGTAGCACTGCGCTTTTACATGCCCAGCCAGGGCTACTCGATTTGCTCGGACTTGAAGGACAACCCCACCATGTGGTTTACAGACTGGGTACGCGATCCAGCCTGGTGTGTCAAAGGTAAGAGCCTGGAGTGGGTGAACGAGCAGGCTGGATCGACCACCCGGAGTGGTACGCCGTAGCCTTTCCCTTCGACTCAAATATCCAGCGCGGTGCAGTCCCCCACTCGCCGAAGGCGCAGGCCGTCCACGCTGTCCCAGTGGGTGGTGGCGGGCTGCCCGTCCAGCAGGCCGGCGCGGGCCAGCAAGACCGATCCCACGCGCCGTGCGGCGCGCTCGGCCTGCCGCAGCCAGTCTTGCAGAGCGGGGTCGTCCAGTTGCGCCTCCACGCCCATGCCGCCGGGCACGAGCAGGGTGTCCAGTCCGGGGAGCGCCACATCGCACCGCGCCGCATCGGCCACCACGGCGAAGCCGGCGGAGCACGCCACCGGGCCGGCGGCCTCGGCCACCAGCTGCAGGGCGTAGGCCGGCGCGCGGCCCTGGCGCTCCATCTCGACATTGGCGGAGGCGAAGACCTGCAGCGGGCCGACCACGTCCAGGCTCATGAAGCCGGGGTACAGCAGGTAGGCGATGCGGCGGGGGCGGGGTGGGGTCATGCGCCGCAGTGTCGCGCGGCGCGGCGGTGGCTGCAATGACAACCATCGCACAGATCCGGCCACTGTCTGCGGAGCAGGTCGGCCGCGCAGGCGCCACCACATGGGGTTTTCGCGGCCCAGGGAATCCCTGATGGGAAAGTGGCGGCTCAATCGCCATAATTATGTGAAATTACGCACATTGCCGCGCGATGCCGGCAGGTTGCGTTTCGTTGCCACCGCTTGCGAGGTCGATCGAGCCACTGACCGCTGCCCTGCGCCGCTTTCCATGTCCTCCCTTCCCGCCACCGCGCGCGCGCTCCCCCTGTCCTTGCATTCCGAGGCGGCCGAGCGCATCCGCGAGCTGATCTTTGCCGGGCAACTGCCCCCGGGTGGGTTCGTGGACGAGATCGCGCTGTGCGACCGGCTGGCCATCTCGCGCACCCCGCTGCGTGAGGCGCTCAAGGTGCTGGTGGCCGAGGGCTTGCTGCGCCACGAGCCGCGCCGGGGCTGCTTCGTGGCCGAGGTGACCGAGCGCGACCTGGACGAGATCTTCCCCGTGATCGCCCTGCTGGAGGGCCGCGCCGCGCACGAGGCCACCCTGCGCGCCAGCGAGGCCGACCTCGCCGCGCTGGAGGTGCTGCACGAGCGCCTGCGCGAGCACGCCGCGGCCGGCCGCATCGGCGAGTACTACGCGGCCAACCACGCCATCCACGAGGCCCTCATCACGCTGGCCGACAACCGCTGGCTGGCCCAGTTGATCGGCGACCTGCGCAAGATCCTGCGGCTGGCCCGCCTGCAGCAATTGCGCGCCCCGGGGCGGCTGCAGCAGAGCCTGGCCGAGCACCTGGAGCTGTTCGATGCCATCAAGCTGCGCGCCCCCGAGGTGGCCGAGGAGGCCATGCGCACCCACCTCGTGCGCCAGCGCGCCGCGCTGCGCGACATCGCCCGGAACCCCCCTTCGAGGATCACGCCATGAATGCCACTGCGGAATGGATCACGCGCAGCGTCTCCCGCCTGCGCCCCGCTGACAAGACCACCGGATCGGCCGACGGCGCGGGCAGCGGCCCGGCCAAGGCGCCGGTGCCGCGCTCCACGCACGAACGCCTGCAGGCCACGCTGCGCCGCGGCCAGGAGGCGCTGTCGCCGCGCGCGCTGCGGCGCCTGCTGGCCGACCTGCAGGAGGTGGGCGCGCCGCAGGTGAGCGAGGTCGAGGGCGGGCGCCGCGCCGAGGCCGTCGCCGCCTGGTACCACGCGGCCGAGCCCGAGGAGCGCCGCGACATGTGGCTGCTGCTGTGCGAGCAGTTCGCGCCCGACGCCACGCGCTTCAAGTCGGCGCGCCAGCGCTACGAGGCGGCGGCCGGCACGGCCGAGGAGGCCCATGCCGAGATCCACCTGCGCCGCGCGCTGGTGTCGCCGCGCACGCGGCTGCTGCAGCGCTTTGCGGTGTTTCCGAACGGCATGCGCTTTCTGCTGGACCTGCGGGCCGAGCTGCTGCCGCAGCTCAAGGGCGACAAGCGGCTGCTCGCGCTCGATGCCGAGCTGGAACAGCTGTTTTCCACCTGGTTCGACGTGGCGTTCCTGGAACTCAAGCGCCTGTCGTGGGATTCGCCCGCCTCGCTGATCGAAAAGCTCATCAAGTACGAGGCGGTGCACGACATCCGCAGCTGGGCGGACCTGAAGAACCGGCTGGACAGCGACCGGCGCTGCTACGGCTTCTTCCACCCCCGCCTGCCCAACGAGCCGCTGATCTTCGTGGAGGTGGCGCTGGTGGCCGACCTGTCCAGCAGCATCACGCCGCTGCTGGACGAGGGCGCGGCGCCGTCCGACCTGTCGAAGGCGACCACGGCGATCTTCTATTCGATCAGCAACACGCAGACGGGGCTGCGCGGGGTGAGCTTCGGCGATTCGCTCATCAAGCACGTGGTGGAGACGCTGAACGCGGAGTTTCCGCGCCTGCGTACCTTCGCCACGCTGTCGCCGATCCCGGGGTTCCGTTCGTGGCTGTCCAAGCACTGCGCCGCCACGCTCGATGCGCTCGATGACAAGCGCCGTGCCGAGCTGGGCAAGGCCGTGGGGTTCAAGCCGCCCCAGGCCGCCCACGTGCTGGCCGCGGCCGACAAGGCGCTGGAGCTGCCCCCGAAGTCGCCCGTGCGCCAGCTGCTGCTGCAGTGCGCCGCGCGCTACCTGGGGCGCGAGCTGCACGAGGGCAAGCCGGTGGACCCGGTGGCGCGCTTTCACCTGGGCAACGGCGCGCGCGTGGAGCGCCTGAACTGGGCGGGCGACCCGTCGTCCAAGGGCCTCAAGCAATCGTTCGGCCTGATGGTCAACTATCTCTACGATCTCAAGCGGATCGACAAACACCGCGGCCTGCTGGCGCAGGGCCGCGTGCCGATGTCGGGAGACATCGAGAGCCTGTGCCGGGACTGAGGCGGTGTGAGCGGGGCGGAAAGAAAAAAGGCCGGTGCGCGCCATGAAAGCGCCCGAGCCTTTCGCCCCGCGGGTCAGATGGCACCGGCGCCATAAGCGCGCCTTCCTTGCATGCATGACAAAGACCCACAACGACAGGAGACAGACACCATGAACCATTCCCCTTTGCAGCGCCGCGGCGTGCTGCGTGGCGCGGCCGCGGCCGGCCTGGCGCTGGCCACCGGCCGGGTGTTGGCGGCCGACCCCTGGCCGGCCAAGCCGGTCAACCTCGTCGTGCCTTTTCCGGCCGGCGGCGGCACGGACGCCTTCGCGCGGCCGTTCGCGGCGCAGTTCGCCAAGTCCACCGGCAAGATGCTGATCATCGACAACCGTGGCGGCGCGGGCGGCACCGTCGGGGCCAGCTTCGCGGCCAAGGCGCAGCCCGACGGCTACACGCTGTTCATGGGCGGCACGCACCACGTGATCGCGCCCTCGATGTACCCCAAGCTCGACTACGACATCGAGAAGGACTTCATCCCGCTGGCGCTGCTGGCCAACGTGCCGCAGGTGCTGGTGGTCAACCCGCGCACGGTGCAGGCCACCACCATGCCGCAGTTCCTGGACTTTCTGCGGCGCAACCCGGCCAAGCTCAACTACGCCTCGGCCGGCGCGGGCACCTCGCACCACCTGGCGGGCGAGCTGTTCAAGCTGCAGACCAACACCTTCATCACGCACATTCCCTACCGCGGCGCGGGCCCGGCGCTGCAGGACCTGATCGGCGGCAACGTGGACATGATGTTCGACGGGCTGGGCTCGTCCGCCGCGCACATCAAGGGCGGGCGGATCAAGGCGCTGATGGTGGCCGGCGCCCGGCGCAACCCGGCCTTCCCCGACGTTCCCTGCGCGGCCGAGGTGGGCCTGCCCGACTACACCGTGACCACCTGGTACGGCCTGTGGGCGCCCAAGGGCACGCCGGCCGACCTGCAGGCGCGCATCGTCGAGGAGACGCAGCGCCTGGGCACGGCCGAGGACCTGAAGGCCGTGTGGGCCAAGAACGGCGCCGACTACGGCGGCCTGTCGCAGACGCAGTTCGCCGCCATGGTCCACTCGGAGGTTCGCCGCTGGGCGAAGGTGGTCAAGGATTCGGGCGCCAAGCTCGATTGACCGGGGGCCCCGGGCGGGGCGGCAAGGCGGCCGATGCGGCCAGTGCAAACGGCGGACATGGCGGACATGGTGGAGAGGGCGGACATGGCGGGTGACATCGGGGTGGAGCGGGTCGACGGGGCGGATGGCGCTCCCGGGGTGGTGCGCGTGGTGCTGCGCCACCCGGGGCGGCTCAACGCCATGTCCCGCGCCATGTGGCGGCAGCTGCGCGCCGTGTTCGAGCAGCTGCAGGCCGATGACGGCGCGCGCTGCGTGCTCATCGAAGGCGAGGGCGATGCCTTCTGCGCAGGCGGCGACATCTCCGAGTACCCGGCGTTCCGCTTCGACCGCGAGGCGCTGCGCGACTTCCACGAAACCGACGTGTGGGGCGGCCTGGCGGCCATGCTGGCGTGCGACGTGCCCATCGTGGCCGGCATCCGCGGCGCCTGCATGGGCGCGGGCGTGGAGATCGCCAGCTGCTGCGACGTGCGCATCGCCGGCGCAGGGGCCCGCTTCGGCGCGCCGATCGCGCGGCTGGGCTTTCCGATGGCCCCGCGCGAGGCGCAATTGGTGGCCGGCGCGGTGGGCGACCTGATCGCCCGGCAGATGCTGCTGGAGGCCGCCACCTTCGGCGCCGAGGCCATGGCGGCGCGGGGCTTCCTGAACCGCGTGGTGGCCGACGAGGCACTGGCCGCCGAAGCCCTGGCCAGCGCCCGGCGCATCGCCGCGCTCGCCCCCGCCGCGGCGCGCATGAACAAGCAGACGCTTCGTGCCTTGAAAGGGCCTGCGGCGCATATTCCACTAGGGCGTGGTGCTATTGATAATGTAGCAATCGGCCCGGCGGCCACCGCACCGGGGCAGGGGCCGGGCCCCTTCGCCGACCCCGATCCCTATGCCTACGCGGACAGCCCCGAGCACCGCGAAGGCATCATGGCGTTCCTGGCCAAACGTCCTCCCGTCTTCTGACACCCGACCGTTTTCCTCTTTTTTTGTATGAGCCAACACAACCTGTACACCGCCCTGCGCGCGGCCTTTCCGGACGACCTGGATACCGTCGCCGTCGAAACCACGGCGGCCGACGGCACGCCCCTGCACTACACCTGGAGCGACCTGGACCGCGCCAGCGCGCGCATCGCCAACCTGCTGGCGTCGCTGGACCTGCCGGACGGCAGCCGCATCGCGGTGCAGGTCGAGAAGTCGGTCGAGGCCCTGCTGCTGTACCTGGCCACGCTGCGCGCCGGGCATGCCTTCCTTCCGCTGAACACGGCCTACCAGAGCGGCGAGATCGAGTACTTTGTCGGCAATGCGGAGCCCGCGGTGGTGGTGTGCTCGCCCGCCAACTTCGGCTGGGTGTCCAAGATCGCCTTCACGGCCGGCACGCAGCACGTGTTCACGCTGGGCGACGACCGCACCGGCACCCTGCTGGAGCGTGCCGCGCACCACGGCGACACGCACCTGCCCGTGCCGCGGGCGGCCGACGACCTGGCCGCCATCCTGTACACCAGCGGCACCACCGGCCGCAGCAAAGGGGCGATGCTCACGCACGGCAACCTGCTGTCCAACGCGCAGGTGCTCAAGGAATACTGGGGTTTCCGGCCGGACGACGTGCTCATCCATGCGCTGCCCATCTTCCATGTGCACGGCCTGTTCGTGGCGATCCACGCGGCGCTGCTCAACGGCAGCAAGATGATCTGGCTGGCGCGGTTCGACCCGCGCGCGGTGGTCGCCGCCATGCCGCGCGCCACCGTCTTCATGGGCGTGCCCACGCTGTACGTGCGCCTGCTGGCCGAGCCGGGCCTCACCCGCGAGGCGGTGCGGAACATGCGCCTGTTCATCGCGGGCTCGGCGCCGCTGCTGATCGAGACTTTCCGCGAGTGGCAGGAGCGCACCGGCCACACCATCCTGGAGCGCTACGGCATGAGCGAGACCATCATGCTCACCTCCAACCCCTACATGGCCGACCCGCGCCACGGCGGCCAGGACGAGCGCCGCGGCGGCACCGTGGGCTTTGCGCTGCCGGGCGTGGGCCTGCGCGTGGTGGACGATGCGGGCGCGCCGCTGCCCGTGGGCGAGATCGGCAATATCCAGGTGCGCGGGCCCAACGTGTTCAAGGGCTACTGGCGCATGCCCGAGAAGACGCAGGAAGAGTTCAGCACCGATGCCGACGGGCACCGCTGGTTCAAGACCGGCGACGTGGGCCGCGTGGACGAGCGCGGCTACGTGAGCATCGTGGGCCGCAGCAAGGACCTCATCATCAGCGGGGGCTACAACGTCTATCCGGCCGAGATCGAGGGCTATATCAACGAGATGCCCGGCGTGGCCGAGAGCGCGCTCATCGGCGTGCCGCACCCGGACTTCGGCGAGGTCGGCGTGGCCGTCATCACGCCCAAGCCCGGCGCGCAGCTCGACGGCGACGCCATCGTGGGGCGGCTCAAATCGCAGCTGGCCAACTTCAAGATCCCCAAGCGCTGCTTCATCGCCCCCGAACTGCCCCGCAACGCCATGGGCAAGGTGCAAAAGAACCTGCTGCGCGAGCAGCACAAGGGGCTGTTCGCCTGACCCGGTGGCCGGCGACGGCAGGCCCGGGCAGGCGCGGGCCGTGGAACGCGGGGGAAAAGCCGCTTCACCGATGGGGTGGCAGGTGCTAACCTGACCCTTGCCCTTGCCCTCTGGAGTCCTGCTGCATGCCTGCCGCCTTGCCCCGGTCCCCGGCGACCCCGGCCCCCCCGAACCTGCCGGACAAGGACCGGTCGGTCGCGTCGGCGGTCCTGTTCGTCGTGCTGGTCGCGCTGCTGCTGGTGGCCTCCAACGTGTGGCTGGCCTGGCGGGCGCGCGATGCCGAGTGGCAGCAGGCGGCCGATGCGGCGCGCAACCTGACGCATGCCGTCGCCCAGCAGACCGATGCCATGTTCGCCGAGGTCGGCCGCGTGGTCGGCAGCGTGGTGTACGAACTGGAGCGCTCGGAGATGGCCCCCGACGCCCTGGAGCGCCTGCAGCCCCTGCTGGTCACCCACGTGGCGCAGTCGGAGCACCTGCACGGCATGTTCGTCTTTGGGCCGGATGGCCGCTGGCTCGTCAATTCGCAGCCGGTGCAGAACCCCCAGGCCAACAATGCGGACCGCGCCTATTTCATCCACCACCGCGACAGCCCGAGTACGCGCGTCGCCATCGGCAAGCCCATCGTCAGCCGGTCTTCGGGCGTGTGGATCATTCCGGTGTCGCGGCGCATCGACGACGCCGAAGGGCAGTTCGCAGGGGTGGCGCTCGCCACCATCCGCGTGGACTATGTGCTCGGCCTGCTCAACGGCCTGCAGATCGGGGACAAGGGCGCCATCGCGCTCCTGCTGGGCGACGGCACCGTCCTGGCCCGGCGGCCCTTCTTCGCCGAGGATCTGGGCCGCCGCCTGAGCGGCACGCCGCTGTTCCAGATGCTGACGCAAAGCCGCGCCGGCGTCGCCACCGCGCCATCGCCCATCGACGGGGTGCGCCGGCTGGTGGGCTTCGAGCACACCCGCAACAATGGCCTGCTGGTCACCGTGGCCCTCGCGGAAGACGAGGTGCTGGCCCAGTGGCGCCGCTCGGCCTCGGTGCAGGCCCTGGGCATCCTGCTGCTGGTGGTCGTGATCGGGCTGGCGGGGGGCGGCGTGATCCAGGCGATCCGGCACCGTCGCGACGTCGAGCGCGACCTGACGGCGGCGCGCGATGCGCTGGTGCTGGCCAACGACAAGCTGGAGCACCTGGCCGAGCACGACGGCCTGACGGGGCTATACAACCGCCGCGCCTACGACCAGCACATCGCCAACGCCATGGCCCGCTGCCGGCGCAGCCGCATGCCGGTGTCGATCGTCCTGTTCGATGTGGATTTCTTCAAGAAGTACAACGACTTCTTCGGCCATCTCAGCGGCGACGAATGCCTGCGCCAGGTCGCCAAGGCACTGGATGCGTCGGTGCGCCGGCCGGAGGACATGGTGGCGCGCTACGGTGGCGAGGAGTTCGTGATCGTGCTGCCCGAGACCGACGCGTCCGGCGCGTCCCTCGTGGCCTCGGCGGCCCGCGCGGCGGTGCGCGCGCTGCAGATCGCACACCCGCAAAGCCCCTTCGAGTGCGTGACGGTCAGCGGCGGCCTGGCCTGCTGCGACTGGACGGACGGCGCGCCGGACAACGCCCAGGACCTGCTGGCCAGCGCCGACGCCGCGCTGTATGCCGCCAAGCAGGCCGGGCGCAACACGGTGCTGTCCCTCGCCGGGCCCGGCGCCCGGGCGGCCTGACCGGCGCGGTGCGGGTCACTGCCAGCACCGCGGCGCAGGGCAGGGCGATGCCCCTGAGTCAGGCCGCCGCCGCTGACCCGCTGGCGCAAAAGATGCAGCCGGCCGCAGGCGAGGTGCCTTCGCCCGGATCGGTGCCCGCCGCGTGGCTGCAGCAGTGCTCCAGCCAGCCGCTCACCAGCCGGTACACCGACAGGTTGGTGCGGGCCGTGGGCGCGCACAGGTAGTAGCCCAGCGGGCTCTGGAAGCGCTGGCCCAGCGGCTCGACCAGCGTGCCGGCCTGCAGTTCGTCCTCCACCAGGCAGGTGGGCACGATGCCCACGCCGAAGCCCGACACGGCGGCCCGGATGATGAGCGAGTACAGGTTGAAGCCCGGCCCGAAGCGGCTGCCGCCGGTGTCGCAGCCGTTTGCCGCCATCCAGTCGTGCCAGGCCAGCGGCACCTCGATGTGCTGCAGCAGCGTGGCGTGCTGCAGGTCGGCCTGGGTGCGCAGCGGCAGCGTGTCGCGCAGTTGGGGACTGCAGACGATGCTGGTCTCCTGCCCGATCAGGTAGCGGGCGTTGGCGCTGGGCCAGTTGCCGTAGCCGTACTGGATGGCGGCGTCGAACTCGTGCGGCACCGCGAAGTCGTGCGCGTGCTGGTAGCGCACGAAGTTCAGCGACACCTGCGGCAGCGTGCGCTTGAAGTGCCCCAGGCGCGGAAACAGCCACTGCGCCGCGAACGTGGGCGGTACCGAGAGGTTCAGTGCCCCGCCGTCGCCGCCATAGGACATGAGCTGGGCCGTCGCCGACTCCAGCGCGGCGATGGCCGGGCGCGTGGCGTTGAGGTAGGTGGCGCCCGCATCGGTCAGCTCCAGCCCCGACGAGCGGCGGATGAAGAGCTTCTGGCCCAGGTAGTCCTCCAGCGAGGCGATGTGGCGGCTGATGGCGCTTTGCGTCACGCACAGCTCCTTGGCCGCCATGGTGAAGGCCTGGTGCTTTGCCGCAGAGTGGAAAGCGTTCAGTTCGGAGAGGGTGGGGCAGAGGCGGCGCATGCAGTGGTATGAGCTGTAGTCATGGGCAGGTGAGATTTTAGGCGTTGCGACAAGACGCCATTGGCCCGATAAATGCAACCTGTGACGGCGTTGTGACGGTTTTTCCCGAATGAAGGTGTCAGCGTGCACCGCCTTCGGGAAGGTACGGGGCCTTGGCCCCCATCGCCGCCAGCCCATGAGTAATTTCGAAGCCCCTATTTTGGATTTTTTGATTCCATGACCGCTTTGTTGATTGAAAACAGCCAGGTGCTGGACGTGCATGCCCTGGCGCTGCGCACGGGTCTATCGGTGCTGGTGCAGGACGGGCGCATCGCCGCGGTGGGCGAGGGCCTGCAGGCGCCCGAAGGCGCCACGGTGGTCGATGCGCGCGGCATGACGCTCATGCCCGGCATGATCGACTGCCACGTGCACGTGGTGGCCTCGTCGTTCAACCTGGGCGTGGTGGCCAGGATGCCCAACGTGTTCACCATGCTGCGCTCGCTGCCCATCATGAAGGGCATGCTGGAGCGCGGCTTCACCTCGGTGCGCGATGCGGGCGGCGGCGACTGGTCGCTGGCCGAAGCGGTGCGCACGGGGCTGGTGCTGGGCCCGCGCATCTTTCCCTCGGGCAAGGCACTGTCGCAGACGGGCGGGCATGCGGACTTCCGCCAGCGCAACGACGACCTGGACGTGTGCTCGTGCGCCTACAAGCTGGGCAACATCGGCCGCGTGGTCGATGGCGTGGACGCCTGCCGCCTGGCGGTGCGCGAAGAGATCCTGAAGGGCGCCACGCAGATCAAGGTCATGGCCTCGGGCGGCGTGGCCTCGCCCAACGACCCGATCAACAACCTGGGCTATTCCGAGGCCGAACTGCGCGCCATCGTGGAAGAAGCCTCCAACGCCAACACCTATGTGATGGCCCATGCCTACACGCCCCGCGCCATCGCCCGCGCCGTGCGCTGCGGCGTGCGCACCATCGAGCACGGCAACCTGGTGGATGCCCCCACGGCCGAGCTGATGGCCGAACTGGGCGCCTTCATGGTGCCCACGCTCATCACCTACGAGGGCCTGGCCAACGAGGGCGAGCGCTACGGCCTGCCGGCGGTGTCCATCGCCAAGATCGACTCGGTGCGAGGCCAGGGCAAGCAGGCCATCGAGATCCTCGCCAAGGCCGGCGTGAAGATGGGCCTGGGCAGCGACCTGCTGGCCGAGACGCACTACCTGCAGGCCGACGAGCTGCGCCTGCGCGCCGACGTGCTGGGCAACGGCCCGGTGCTGCAGCAGGCCACGCTGGTCGGCGCCGAGATCCTGGGGCAGCAGGGCCAGCTGGGCGAAGTGACGCCCGGCGCCATCGCCGACCTGCTGCTGGTGGACGGCAACCCGCTCACCGACATCGCCTGCCTGCTGAACCAGGGCGAGCGCATCCGCGCCATCGTCAAGGACGGCGCCTTCGTGAAAAACAACCTCTGACACCAACCCCTGACCTGACCGGAGAACACCATGCAACGTAGAAATTTCGTCAAGCTCGGCGGCGCCGCAGCCGCCCTGCAGTGCCTTCCCTCCATCGGCTTCAGCCAGCAGGGCGAGGTCTTCCGCATCGGATCGCTCACGCCCATCACCGGCGCCGGCAGCCCCTACGGCCCGGGCATGCAGCAGGCCATCCGCCTGGCGGTGGACGAGGTCAACGCCGCGGGTGGCGCAGGCGGGCGCAAGCTGGAACTCTTCACCGAAGACGACCAGACCAAGCCCGACGCGGCCGTGCTGGCCGCCAAGAAGCTGATCGAAGTGAACAAGGTGCAGGCCGTGCTGGGCACCTGGGCTTCGGGCGTGACGCTGGCGGTGATGCCGCTGACCGATGCGGCCGGCATCATCCAGATGAACGTGTCGGGTGCGCCCACCATCTCCACGCTCGACACCAAGGACCTGGTGTGGCGCTTTCAGGCCACCAACGACCGCTTCGGCGCGGCGTTCGCCGAGATCTGCGCCAAGCGCGGCTTCAAGCGCCCGGCCACCATGGCGTTCAACAACGCCTCGGGCCTGGGCAATGTGGAAGGCTTCACCAAGGTCTGGGAAAAGCGCGGCGGCAAGGTGGCGGCGCACGTCACCTACGAGCCCAGCCGCCCCAGCTACCGCAGCGAGCTGCAGAAGATCCTCGCGGCCAAGCCCGATGTGATCGTGATGGGCTCGTACCTGCCCGACACCACCATCATCCTGCGCGAATGGTTCCAGTCCGGCGCCGACAACCAATGGGTCATCCCCGGCTGGGCGGCCAATCCCGACCTGGTGAAGGCCCTGGGCGCCGAAGTGTGCGAGGGCATCATCTCGGTGGAGACGGTCTCCAACGAAAAGAGCACCTCGTACGCGCAGTTCGATGCGGCCTTCACCAAGGCCACGGGCAAGGCGGCCTCCACCAACATCTACGCCGCCATGGCCTACGACATGGTGATCTCGCTGGCCCTGGCCATGGAAGCGGCCGGCCCCAAGGCCACGGTGGAGCAGGTCAACGCCAAGCTGCGCGAGGTGTCCAACGCCCCCGGCACGGCCGTGTACTCGTTCGCCGAAGGCAAAACGCAGCTGGGCAAGAAGGCCAAGGTGAACTACGAGGGCGCGTCCAGCAAGCTGGACTTCGATAAGTTCGGCGACGCCACGCCCGACTTCGGCGTGTTCATCATCGAAAAGGGCCAGCTGGTGCGCCGCGACGTGGTGTCCATCACGGTGTGAGCGGGCGCAGCCCGGGCGGCCCCCGAGCGGGGGCGCCCGGGCTTTTCTTGACAAGGCAGGGTAAGAACGAGATGACGCAATGACCTGGATAGCTTTCGCAAACCTGTTGATCAATGGATTGATCGAAGGCCTGGTGGTGGCGCTGCCCGCACTGGCCATGACCCTGGTGATGGGCGTCAACCGCTTTCCCAACGCGGCCACGGGCGACTTCCTGACCACCGGCGCCTATGCCGCCGTGGCGGTGCAGATGCTGGGCGGCTGGCCGCTGTGGGCCGCGGCGCTGGCGAGCATGGCCGCGACCGCCGTGGTCTCCGCGGGCTCGTACACGCTGATCTTTCGCAAGCTGGCCGGGCGGCCCATGGTGTCGTCCATGTTGGCGGCCATCGGCCTGGGCTTTCTGCTGCGCAGCCTGATCTCGTTCTTCGCCGGGCACGACCAGCGCACGTTCGACCTGCCGCTGGTGCGGGCCTGGAACTTTGGCGGCGTGCGCCTGCTGCCGACCGACGTGGCCATCGCGGGCATCGCCGTGCTGTGCCTGCTGGTGGTGTTCGTGCTGATCTACAAGACGAGCTTCGGGCGCCAGTTGCGCGCCGTGGCCGACAGCGCCGACCTGGCGCGCGCCAGCGGCATCCGCGCGGGCGGGCTCATGCTCAGCCTGTGGGTGCTGGTGGGCGCGCTCTCGGCCATCGGCGGCGTGCTGCTGGGCATGAAGGCCATCGTCAGCCCCGAGATGGGCTGGGAGAGCTTGATTCCCGCCTTCGCCGCCATGGTGCTGGGTGGCATCGGCAGCCCGGTGGGCGCGGTGCTGGGCGCCCTGCTGCTGTGCGTGGCGCAGGAGCTGGCCGTGCCGCTGCTGGGGCCTTCCTACAAGCTGGTGCTGTCGTTCGTGGTGCTGGCGCTGGTGCTGTTGCTGCGCCCGGCCGGCATCATGGGCCGCGTGCAGCTGGTGCGCTGATGCCGAAGGAGCCGAATCCATGATTGCCTACCTTTGCGCCATCGGCGTCATCGCCCTCATCTACTGCCTGCTCGCGCTGGGCCTGAACCTGCAGTTCGGCCTCACGCGGCTGGTGAACTTCGGCGTGGTGGCGTTCTTCGCCGTCGGCGCCTATACCTCGGGCCTGCTGTCGCTGCAGGGCGTGCCGCTGGCGCTGTGCTTCGTGGCTGCGGGCGTGCTTTCGGGCCTGCTGGCGCTGCCCATCGGCCTGTTGTCGCTGCGGCTACGCGACGACTACCTGGCCATCGTCACGCTCGGCTTCTCGGAGGCCGTGCGCATCTCCATCCAGCAGGAAAGCTGGCTCACCAAGGGCGTGCAGGGCCTGCCGGGCCTGCCCAAGCTGTTCGCGGCCTGGGGGCCGGTGTCGGATCTGGCCACGTTCGCCACCTTGCTCGCGCTGGTCGCGCTGGTGTCCTGGGGCACGGTGCGGCTCACGCGCAGCCCCTTCGGGCGGCTGCTGAAAGCCATCGGCGACGACGAGGCCGCGCTGTCGGCGCTGGGCAAGGACCCGGCCTGGTTCAAGGTGCAGGTGTTCATGCTGGGCGCGGCGCTGGCCGGCGTGGCGGGTGCGTTCTACGCGCACTTCATCACCTTCATCACGCCCGAGCAGTTCATTCCGCTCATCACGTTCTACGTGTGGATGGGCCTGGTGATGGGCGGCGCCGGTTCGGTGCGCGGCGCGGTCTTCGGCTCGCTGCTGCTCATGGTGTTCCTGGAGGGCTCGCGCTTCGCCAAGGACTGGGTGCCGGGCGTGTCCGAAGTGGGCATGGCCAGCCTGCGGCTCGCGGCCGTGGGGCTGGCGCTGATCCTGGTCACGCTGTACCGGCCCAACGGCCTGTTCGGAGGGAAGTCGCAATGATGGCAACGACAGCAGCACCGATGCTGAAAGTGGAGGCCGTGACGCGGCAGTTCGGCGGCTTCAAGGCGGTGGACGGCGTGTCGCTGCAGCTGGCCGAGCAGGAGATCCTGGGCATTGCCGGCACCAACGGCGCGGGCAAGAGCACCCTGTTCGCCGCCATCGCCGGCCAGCAGCCCGCCGATGCCGGGCGCATCACCTTCACCGGCCAGGACATCACCCGCGTGCCGCCGTACCGCCGCGCGCGCATGGGCCTGGTGCGCACCTTCCAGATCCCGCGCGAGTTCAAGAGCCTCACGGTGCACGAGAACCTGCTGGCCGCCGCGGCCAACCCGCAGGGCGAGCGCCTGGTGAACGCGTTCTTCCAGACGCGCAGCCTGCGCGAGCACGAAGCGCAGCTGGCGGCCAAGGCCGACGGCATCCTCCAGTTCCTGAACCTGGCGCGGGTGCGCGATGCGCGGGCGGGCGGCCTGTCGGGCGGGCAGAAGAAGCTGGTGGAGCTGGGCCGCGTGCTCATGCTGGACCCGCGCTGCATCCTGCTGGACGAGCCCTTCGCGGGCGTGAACCCGGTGCTGATCGAGGAAATCTGCGACCGCGTGCGCGAGCTGCACGGCCAGGGCATCGCCTTCATCGTGATCGAGCACCACCTGCAGGCGCTCAAGGCGCTGTCCCACCGCATGATCGTGATGGACCGTGGCCGCATCCTCGCCGAGGGCGATCCGCACACCGTGCTGGACGACCCGCGCGTGCAAGAGGCATACATGGGAGGGGTGGTATGACCAGCGCTTTGCACAACGGCAGCAGCGGCAGCAACCTGCTGCAGATCGGGCAGCTGCGCGGCGGCTATTCGGACGTGGACATCATCCACGGCATCGACCTGGCCGTCGCGCCGGGCGAGATCGTCACCATCGCCGGCACCAACGGCGCGGGCAAGTCCACGCTGGTGAAGGCGCTGCTGGGCCTGCTGCCGCGCGTGACGGGCAGCATCCACCTGGGCGGGCGCGACATCACGCGGCTGTCGGCCGAAGACCGGTTCGACGCCGGCCTGGCCTACGTGCCCCAGGTGGCCAATGTGTTTCCCTCGCTCACCGTGCGCGAGAACCTGCTGGTGGTGCGCGGCGTGCCGCACGTCAAGCGCCGCATGGACGCGGTGCTGGCCGACTTTCCCGCCCTGGTCGAGCGACTGCCGCAGCCGGCCAGCAACCTCTCGGGCGGCGAGCGCCAGCAGCTGGCCTTCGCCCGCGCGCTGATGCCCTCGCCGCGCATCATGGTGCTGGACGAGCCCACGGCGGCGCTGGCGCCCTCGCTGGTCGGCAAGGTGTTCGACATGGTGCGCACGCTGCCCGCCGCCGGCGTGGCGGTGCTGATGGTGGAGCAGCGCGCGCGCCAGGCGCTGCAGATCAGCCAACAGGGCTACATCCTCGACCAGGGGCGCTGCGTGCTGCAGGGCCCGGCTGACGGGCTGTTGGCCGACGAGCGCATGGCGCAGCTGTACCTGGGCAACCACTGAGGCGGGTAAAAGGGGCGCGCGGTTGGATGCTCCTTTTTTGATAGCGTAATGCCATAGTACTGATTGCGCTGGAGGGCGATTGGACGCGAAATCGTTGGGCCGCACGGCCTGCCCCGGCCAGCGCAGCACCGGCACGGGATGTGCGAGTGCGTCAGCACGCGCTGCGTCTTGCAACAGGGGTTGAAGGCGCCAGCTGCTGAAGCCACGGCATGGGCGGGCTTGATCCAGGTCAATGTGCGGACGGGGCAGGGCGCATAGCCTCGGGTCATGCTTTCCCACCGCTTCGAGCCGCCCAATGATCGCTCCGGCCTAGCTGCGCCAACGCAGGCCCCGTGCGCTCCGTGCGCCGAGCGCGCCTCGTTGCTGGACGACCCGCAGGAGTGGCCCTCGTTCGGCCGCGCCTGCCTGCCTGCGGGTGCCAGCGCCGGCACCGATGCCGATGCCACCGCGCAGACCTGGGAATCGCACGTGGTGCTGGAAGGCATGCACTGCGCCGCCTGCGCCCTGACCATCGAAGACGTTCTTCGCGCCGTGCCGGGCGTGGCGCAGGCCGATGTGAGCGCGGCCACCCGGCGCGCGCTCGTCGTGTGGAATGCGGCGCAGGTGCGCCCCTCGCAATGGATCGCCGCCGTGCGGCGCGCGGGCTACCGGGCCCTGCCGGCCATGGACGCCTTCGCTCGGGCGCAACGCCAAAGCGAGCACCGCCGCGCGCTGTGGCGCTGGCTGGTGGCCGGCTTTTGCATGATGCAGGTGATGATGTACGCGTGGCCCGCCTACGTGGCGCAGCCGGGCGACCTCACGGCCGAGATGGAGCAACTGCTGCGCTGGGCCTCGTGGGTCATCACGCTGCCGGTGGTCATCTTCGCCTGCGGGCCGTTCTTTGCGAACGCGCTGCGCGACGTGCGCCTGCGCCGGGTGAGCATGGACCTGCCCGTGGCGCTGGGCATGGCCATCACCTTCGGGGTGAGCACGGCGGGCACCTTCGATCCCGCGGGAATCTTCGGGCGCGAGGTGTTCTACGACTCGCTGACCATGTTCGTGTTCTTTTTGCTCACCGGCCGCTGGCTGGAGCTGCGCCTGCGCGACCGCACGGCCGGCGCGCTGGAGGCGGTGATGAACCGCCTGCCCGACAGCGTGGAGCGCCTGGGGGCCGATGGCGCGTTCGTGCGCGTGGCCGTGCGCCGCCTGGCCGTGGGCGACACCGTGCGCGTGCTGCCGGGCGAGGCCTTTCCGGCCGATGGGCGCATCACGCGGGGCGACACGCTCGCGGACGAGGCCCTGCTCACGGGCGAGTCCACGCCCGTGACGCGGCCCGAGGGCAGCGCCGTGACCGCCGGCAGCTACAACCTGCAGTCGGCCGTGCAAGTGAAGGTGGAGCGGGTGGGGGCCGACACGCGCTTCGCCCAGATCGTGGCGCTGATGGAAAGCGCCTCGCTGCAAAAGCCGCGACTGGCGCAGTTGGCGGACCGCATCGCGCGGCCGTTCCTCATCGCCGTGCTGGCGGCCGCCGCGCTGGCCGCCGCGTGGTGGTGGCCCACCGACCCCGGCCATGCGCTCATGGTGGCGGTGGCGGTGCTCATCGTCACCTGCCCGTGCGCGCTGTCGCTCGCCACGCCCGTGGCCATGCTGACCGCGGCGGGCACGCTGGCGCGCCAGGGCGTGCTGGTGCGCCACCTGCAGGCGCTGGAGGCCCTGGCGGGGGTGGACACCGTGGTGTTCGACAAGACCGGCACCCTCACGCGGGACGGCATGGCCGTGCGCGGCGTGCACCCGGCACCAGGCCTGGAACGGGCCGACGCCCTCGCACTGGCCGCGGCCGTGGCCCGCCATTCGGTACACCCGGTGTCGCGGGCGCTGGTGGCGGCGGCATCGCGCGAGGGGCTGGCCGCCGCCTCGCGCTGGCACGTGCTGGAAGTGCACGAACTGGCCGGGCAGGGCCTGGTGGCGCGTTTGCGGGAGGCGGATGAGGGCGCGGATGGCGCCGCCGATGCGCGCGGCCGGTTGGCCCTGGGCGAGCGCACCGTGCGCCTGGGCTCCGTGCGCCATGCGGGCGCTGGCGGCCCGGCAGGTGACGGGGGCGAAGGTGGCGCCACGGGTCAGCAGGTGGTGCTGTCCGAGCAGCGCAGCGACGGCACGCGCGTGGAGCTGGCCCGGTTCGACTGGAGCGAAGACCTGCGCCCCGAAGCGCCCCGCGCGGTGCGCCGCCTGCGCGATGCGGGCGTGGCCGTGCAGTTGCTCTCCGGCGACCGGCCCGGCGCGGTGCGGCGCATCGCCGCCCAGGTGGGCATCGATCGCGCGCGGGGCGACTGTACGCCGCAGGACAAGCTCGCGCTGCTGCAGGCCGAACAGGCGCGCGGCCACCGCGTGGCCATGGTGGGCGACGGGCTCAACGACGGGCCGGTGCTGGCAGGCGCCCATGTGTCGTTCGCCTTCGGCCGCGCCGTGCCGCTGGCGCAGTCGCGCGCGGATTTCGTGGTGATGGGCGGCGACCTGGAGCAGGTGGTGCAGACGCTGCTGCTGGCCCGCCGCACCCTGCGCGTGGTGCGGCAGAACCTGTGGTGGGCCGCGCTCTACAATGCGCTGTGCGTGCCGCTGGCCGTCGTGGGCTGGATGCCGGCGTGGCTCGCCGGGCTGGGCATGGCGCTCAGTTCGCTGCTGGTGGTTGCGAATGCGGCGCGGCTGGCAGCCGGTACCGGCTCCCCGCACGCTCCCGCTGCGGCACCAGCCGCCCACTGCGACGTGCCGCTGCCGGAAGGTGTGTGATGGACATCCTCTACCTGCTCATACCCCTGTCCGTCGTGCTGGTGCTGCTGGTTTTGATGGGCCTGGGCTGGGCGGTGTCCCGGGGCCAGTTCGAGGATGTGGAGCAGGAGGGCGAGCGCATCCTGCGAGATGAATGACCGGAGCGCCAAGCCACACCGTCCCGGCATTCAACGCCCGCCGCATCACGCAGCGGCTGACGGGCCCCTATGGCAGACCGACCGCTGCTGCCGCCACCCGTCGCCCGCGTGACAAACGCGCGGGAAAACCCGCACAGGGGTAGCGCGAGCCGTGCCTAGACTGGCGCCGCCAATGCAGTCGTCATTGCTCCCCTACCAAGAGAGACACAACCATGCAGCCGATCCGTTTTTTGATTCCTTCCCGCACGGCTGCCATCGGCGCCGTCAGTGCGTTGCTGCTCTCGGCTTGCGGTGGTGGCGGGGGCCTCGCGCCAGAGGAAACCCGTGTGCAAGACACCCGCACCAGCTTTGCCGTGGCCACCGCCAGCCTGCCTTTCGCGGCCATGGATGGCACCACGGTGCAGACCGACCGCTGGAGCGGCACGAATGCCGGCGCGGGCTACCGTGTAGAGGTTCCGAAGAACTGGAACGGTATCCTGGTGATGTACGCCCACGGCTATGCGGGCGAAGGCAATGCGCTGACCGTGTCCAACCCGGCTTTCCGGCGCTACCTGATCGAAAACGGCTACGCCTGGGCGGCATCCAGCTACACCAAGAATTTTTATGACGTGCGCGTGGGCGTGGAAGACACCAATGCGCTGGCCAATGCGTTTGTGGCGATTGCCGCCGCCAACGGCCGTGTGCTGTCAGAGCCTGCCCGCACCTATGTCACCGGTATCTCGATGGGCGGCCACATCGCCGCCGCCGCCATCGAGGACGAGGCGCAGCAAACGGCGGTCCACAAGCGGCGCTACCAGGGCGCCCTGCCGATGTGCGCCGTGCTGGGCGATCTGTCGCTGTACAACTACTTCGGTGCCTACCAGTTGGCGGCGCAGAAGCTGGCCGGTGTGCCCGCCGTCGCCGCACCCACCACCGACTGGGCCGCGCTCGCTCCGCGCGTGCGCGACGCCATGTTCGGCAGCCAGACATCGTTTGCACCGGTGACACCGCAAGGGCAGAAGCTCAAAGACATCGTCATGAACCTGACCGGCGGGCCGCGGCCGATCTTCGACCAGGGCTTTGCCAATGCTCCACTGCAAAACACCGTGTGGGGCACCTTCGGACGCGACGGCACCCTCAACGGCATCCTGAACAAGCAGGGAATCGACACCACCGGTACGGTCTACCGGTTCAATGCCAGCGCGGCAGAGGTGGCAGACTTCAACGCCACCATCGCGAAGTGGGTGCCGGCACCCGACGCCAACCGCCTGCGCACCGATGGCCTGCGCTGGGTGCCACAGGTCAATGGCCAGTTCCGCATCCCGGTGGTCACCCTGCATACGCTGGGCGACATGTACGTGCCCTTCCACATGGAGCAGGTCTACCGCGACCGCGTCGAGGCCAACGGCAATGGCCAGTGGCTGGTGCAGCGCGCCGTTCGTGCCCCCAGCCACTGCGATTTCACCGTGGCCGAGCAGTCTGAAGCATTCAAGGCGATGGCCGACTGGGTCGAGAAAGGCACCAAGCCCGCGGGTGACGACGTCAAAACGCCGGCCACCGTCGCTGACGCACGTTATGGCTGCACCTATACCCGCAACGCAGGTGGGCGCGACGACAGTGCTGCAACCGTGGCTACCCGCGCAACCCTGCCCGGGTGCAGCGGCAGCTGATCTGGCGTCGACTCGAATGCATGGCTAACCCCGTGGGGCGGACCTTCTGGCACCGCCTCATAGTCGTCCCCTCTGCCGATCAACCAGCCCAAGGGCAACTTTCCTTCGCTCCCTAAGCGGGACTGCGCCGACAGGAACAGCGGGTGTTTCAGGTCAGTGTCTACCAAGGTGCGCAGGCTCCCTTGGCTCGGCGCAGAAAGCGAGTCTCGTCTGGGTTGTCGGTGTAGCTGCGAAACAGTGACGTCCCTGTTGAACGACCAGTCGGGCCCGCCGTCCAGAATTTGGTCATGGAAGAACGCCGAACCGCTCGTACACGCGGGTCTGGATCACCGTGTTCACTCACGACACAGGCGTTGCGCTTCAGGTTTGAATCCGCCCCGTGATCACGGGGCGTTACGCCTGATTTCTTGTTAGATATCCATTTGCGATTCTCTTGGGGTTGCTGACTCATGCCGCACCCCCTGTACGGACAGCCGTGCTGCCAGTGGTGGGCCTGACGCCCGATGACCCCGGCCGAATTCATCGCAACGATTGACGTGCGTCAATGCCCCCAACGGGTATCCGGAAGAAACTTTCCGTGCAATCAAAGAGGTGCACGATGGAATCTCCAAAAACCGCTGCCGCGCATTACGACGACACCGTCGTGCGGCAGTTTTCGATCATGGCCGTGGTGTGGGGGGTGGTGGGCATGCTGGTCGGCGTCTTCATCGCCGCCCAGCTGGCCTGGCCGGAACTCAACTTCGGCATTCCCTGGCTCAGCTACGGCCGTCTGCGGCCGCTGCACACCAACGCGGTGATCTTCGCCTTCGGCGGCTGCGCGCTGTTCGCCACCAGCTACTACGTGGCGCAGCGCACCTGCCAGGTGCGCCTGTTCGCGGGGCCGCTGGCGTCGTTCACGTTCTGGGGCTGGCAGCTCGTCATCGTGGCGGCGGCCATCAGCCTGCCGCTGGGCTACACCACCGGCAAGGAATACGCCGAACTGGAATGGCCCATCGACATCCTGATCACGCTGGTGTGGGTGTCGTACGCCATCGTGTTCTTCGGCACGATCGGCCGCCGCAAGGTGCGCCACATCTACGTGGCCAACTGGTTCTTCGGGGCGTTCATCCTGGCGGTGGCGCTGCTGCACCTGGTCAACAGCGCCGAAGTGCCTGCTGGCTGGATGAAGAGCTACTCGGCCTATGCCGGTGTGCAGGACGCGATGGTGCAGTGGTGGTACGGCCACAACGCCGTGGGCTTCTTCCTCACCGCGGGCTTCCTCGGGATGATGTATTACTTCATCCCCAAGCAGGCCGGCCGCCCGGTGTACAGCTACCGCCTGTCGATCGTGCACTTCTGGGCGCTGATCTTCACCTACATGTGGGCGGGCCCCCACCACCTGCACTACACCGCGCTGCCGGACTGGACGCAATCGGTGGGCATGGTGTTCTCGCTGATCCTGCTGGCCCCCAGCTGGGGCGGGATGATCAACGGCGTGATGACGCTGTCGGGCGCCTGGCACAAGCTGCGCGACGACCCCATCCTGCGCTTCCTGATCGTGTCGCTGTCGTTCTACGGCATGGCCACGTTCGAGGGCCCGATGATGTCCATCAAGACCGTCAACGCGCTCAGCCACTACACCGACTGGACCGTGGGCCACGTGCATGCCGGCGCCCTGGGCTGGGTGGGCCTGATCACCATGGGCTCGCTCTACTACCTGATCCCGCGCCTGTTCGGCCGAGAAAAGATGCACTCGGTGCCCGCCATCGAGCTGCACTTCTGGATGTCCACCATCGGCATCGTGCTGTACATCGCCGCGATGTGGATCGCCGGCGTCATGCAGGGGCTGATGTGGCGCGCGGTCAATCCCGACGGCACGCTCACCTATACCTTCGTCGAAAGCGTGAAGGCCACCTATCCGTTCTACGTGGTCCGCTTCGCCGGCGGCCTGCTGTACCTGGGCGGCATGCTGGTGATGGCCTGGAACGTGTGGGCCACCGCCATCTCGGGCCGCTCGGTCAAGGTGTCGATCCCCGCCGTGAACACGGCCCATGCCTGAGTCCCGAGGAGCGCATTCCATGTCCGAACACAACCCCAAATCGGCCGGCTTCTCGCACGAGAAGATCGAGACCAACAACTTCCTGATGATCGTGCTGATCGTGCTGGTGGTCGCCATCGGCGGCCTGGCCGAGATCGTGCCGCTGTTCTTCCAGAAGTCCACCACCGAACCCGTGACGGGTGTGCAGCCCTACACCGCGGTGCAGCTGCTGGGCCGCGACATCTACCTTCGCGAGGGTTGCTACAACTGCCACTCGCAGATGATCCGCCCCTTCCGCGCCGAGACGCTGCGCTACGGTCACTACTCGGTGGCCGGCGAGTTCGTGTACGACCACCCCTTCCAGTGGGGCAGCAAGCGCACCGGCCCCGACCTGCACCGCGTGGGCGGCAAGTACAGCGACGAGTGGCACCGCATCCACCTGAACAACCCGCGCGACGTGGTGCCCGAATCGAACATGCCCGCCTACAGCTGGCTGGAGAAGACGCCCGTCGATCCCGCCGTGGCCGCGCCGCGCATGAAGGCGCTGCGCACGGTGGGCGTGCCCTACACCGACGAGCAGATCGCCGCCGCGCCCGAGGAGGTCAAGGGCAAGACCGAGATGGACGTGCTCGTGGCCTACCTGCAGGTCATGGGCCGCGCCCTCAAGTAACGAACCCCAAGGAGCTGGTCATGGACATCACCACTGTGCGCATCGTCGCCACGCTGGCATCGCTGGCGTGCTTCCTCGGCATCCTGGTCTGGGCGTTCTCGCGCCGCAACCGGGCCCGGTTCGAGGAGGCCGCGCGCCTGCCCTTCGAGCAAGACTGATCCGCAAAAAACAATGAGAACGACATGAGTGACTTCACCCACAATTTCTGGTCGGTGTACGTGGCGGGGCTGACCGTGGTCGGCATCCTGGGCTGCCTGCTGCTGCTCTGGATCACGGCCCGCAAGAAGGTCGCGCCCAGCACCGACAACACCACGGGCCACGTCTGGGACGAGGACCTGCGGGAGATGGACAACCCCATGCCGCGCTGGTGGATGTGGCTGTTCGTGCTCACCATCGTCTTCGGCTTCGGCTACCTGGCCGTCTATCCGGGCCTGGGCCGCTTCGCCGGCCAGTTCGGCTGGACGCAGGCCGGCGAGTACGAGGCCGAGATGGCCAAGGCGCGCACCGAGCTTGCGCCGCTGTACGCCCGGTTCGCCGCGATGAAGACCGAGGAGATGGCCGCCAACCCCGAGGCCATGGCCATCGGCGAGCGCCTGTTCATGAACAACTGCGCGCAGTGCCACGGCTCTGACGCACGGGGCAGCAAGGGCTTTCCCAACCTGGCCGACAACGACTGGCTGCACGGCGGCGCGCCGGAGAACATCCGCGAGACGCTGGAGAAGGGCCGCATGGGCACCATGCCGCCCATGGCCGCAGCCGTGGGTTCGCCGGAGGACATCCGCAACCTCGCGCACTATGTGCTGAGCCTGTCGGGCAGCCCGCACGATTCGCTGCGCGCCTCGCTGGGCAAGTCCAAGTTCACCGCCTGCGCGGCCTGCCACGGCATGGACGGCAAGGGCAATACGGCCCTGGGCGCGCCCAACCTGACCGACGACGTCTGGCTGCACGGCTGGGGCGAGGCGGCCATCACCGCCATGGTCAACCACGGCAAGGTCAACGTGATGCCGGCCCAGGCCGACAAGCTGACCGAGGCGCAGATCGGCGTGCTCACCGCCTACGTGTGGGGCCTGTCCCACCGCGCGAACGCGGTGCGCTGACGGCGCCGATGCCACCGGGGAACGCGATCCGGGCCGTTCCCGCGGCGCGCCCTGGCCGGCGGCGCAGCCGCTGACGCGTTCCCTTGCCGGCCCACCCTTTCGAGAACTGCCATGAAGCCACCCAGCGGGCCTGCCCGCAAGGTCATTCCCATCACCCCGGTCGCGCCTGGCGCTGCCGATGCGGCCGCCGAGATGGTGTCGCTGTACGAGGCGCAAAAGAAGATCTACCCGCGCTCCATCCGCGGCCTGTTCGCCCGCTGGCGCTGGGCCATGGTGGCCCTCACGCAGCTCGTGTTCTATGCGCTGCCCTGGCTGCAGTGGGGCGAGCGGCAGATGGTGCTGTTCGACCTGGGGGCTCGGCGCTTTTACCTGTTCGGGCTGGTGCTGTACCCGCAGGATTTCATCTACCTCACGGGCCTGCTCATCGTCAGCGCGATGTCGCTGTTCCTGTTCACCGCGGTGGCGGGGCGCCTGTGGTGCGGCTTCGCCTGCCCGCAGACGGTGTACACCGAGATCTTCATGTGGATCGAGCACCGGGTGGAGGGCGACCGCAGCGCCCGCCTGCGCCTGGATGCCGGGGGCTGGACCTTCGAGAAGGTGCGCAAGAAGGCGCTCAAGCAGTTCCTCTGGATCGCGGTGGCGCTGTGGACGGGCTTTACCTTCGTGGGCTACTTCGTGCCCATCCGCCAACTGTCGGGCGAGTTGCTGGCGATGCAGGGCGGCTGGCAGATCTTCTGGGTGCTGTTCTACGGCTTCGCCACCTACGGCAATGCCGGCTTCATGCGCGAGCAGGTGTGCAAGTACATGTGCCCCTATGCCCGGTTCCAGAGCGCCATGTTCGACCGCGACACGCTCATCGTCACCTACGACGACGCGCGCGGCGAGCCGCGCGGTCCCCGAACCAAGACGGTGGATTACAAGGCGCGGGGCCTGGGCGACTGCATCGACTGCACGCTGTGCGTGCAGGTGTGTCCGGTGGGCATCGACATCCGCAACGGCCTGCAATACGAGTGCATCGGCTGTGGGCTGTGCGTGGACGCCTGCAACACCGTGATGGACAAGATGCACTACCCGCGGGGGCTGATCCGCTTTTCCACGCAGAACGGCGTGGCGGCCCGCTGGGGCCGGGCGCAGATGCTGCGCCGCGTGCTGCGCCCCCGCGTGCTGATCTACACCGCGGTGCTGGTGGCGCTGTGCGTGGGGCTGCTGTCCAGCCTGGTGCTGCGCACGCCGCTCAAGGTGGATGTGGTGCGCGACCGCGCCGCGCTCTCGCGCATCGTGGCCGGCGGGCAGCTGGAGAACATCTACCGCCTGCAGATCATGAACGCCACCGAGTCCGGCCAGCGCTACCGCATCGGCGCGAGCGGGCTGCAGGGGCTGCGCGTGGCGTCCGACGCCGAGGTGGAGATCGGCGCGGCCGAGTCCCGCTGGGTGGCCGTTCGCCTTCAGATCCCCTACGGCTCCGCGCCGCCCGGATCGCATGCCGTGCAGTTCGACGTGCAGGCGCTGGGCTCGGGCGGCCATGTCGTTGAGAAGTCGGTGTTCCTGGTGCCGCGATGAGCGCCGCAGGCCCCACCATTTCCGTTGCAGGTGCCAGGCCCCTGGCCCGGCCGCCTTTCTTTTCCTGTCAGGAGTGAACACCATGCCATCCCCTATCGCCGCCGCACCGGCTCCCGTTCCTTCGGCCGCTCCCTGGTGGAAGTTCGGCTTCGTCTGGATGGTCATTGCCGGGCCGGCCATCGTGGTCGTGGCGGGCTTCACCACGCTGTGGGTGGCGGTCGTGCGCCCCGACCCGGTGGTGGCCGAGGACTACTACCGCCAGGGCATCGAGATCAACAAGAAGCTGCAGGGCGCGCCGAACAGCCTGGCCCCGGCCATGAAGGCGCGCAACCATGCGGCCACCCCCGCGCAGGACCAGCCGCGCTGAAAGCGGCCTGTTCGCACCACCCCCGAAACGAGGAGACAAGCGCAATGTGGACCCAACGCCTCATGTGGATTGCATGGCCCGCCTTCCTGATGGCGGGCGTACTGGAAATGCTGGTCTTTGCCCTGGTGGACCCGCAGGACATGCACTGGTTCGGCCAGCCGCTGGCGCTCTCGCGCGAGGGCGTCTACACCATTGCCTTCTTCGCTTTCTGGCTGGTGACGATGGCGTCGAGCGCGCTCACCACGCTGCTGGCCATGTCGCCGTTCGAGCTGAACCGCTGCCCCGTGCCGGTGACCGACCGGCCCGCCGACTGCGCGCGCCACCACCCGGGCGCATGAGGTGCCAGCGCCGGCGCCGGGGCCCGGCCGCTCAGTGGCAGTTCTGCGAGTTCACGATGCGCTTGAGCGCCGCGGTCTCCAGGATGCGCACGTGGCGCTGCTTGACTTCGACGATGCCGTCCTCGACGAACTTCGAGAAGGTGCGGCTCACCGTCTCCAGTTTGAGCCCGAGGTAGCTGCCGATTTCCTCGCGCGTCATGCGCAGCACGAGTTCGGACTGCGAGAAGCCCCGCGCATGCAGGCGCTGCACCAGGTTGAGCAGGAAGGCCGCCAGGCGCTCTTCCGCCCGCATGCTGCCCAGAAGCAGCATCACGCCGTGCTCGCGCACGATCTCGCGGCTCATGATCTTGTGCACGTGGTGCTGCAGCGCCGTGACCTCGCGCGACAGCTCCTCGATGCGGTCGAAGGGCATGACGCAGACCTCGGCGTCTTCCAGCGCGACGGCGTCGCAGGTGTGGTGGTCGCTGACGATGCCGTCCAGGCCGATGATCTCGCCGGCCATCTGAAAGCCCGTGACCTGGTCGCGGCCGTCTTCGGTCGCCACGCAGGTCTTGAAGAAGCCGGTGCGGATGGCGAACAGCGAACTGAAGGGCTCGCCATTGCGAAACAGGGTGGCCCCCCGCTTGACCTTGCGGCGCACGGCCACGATGTCGTCGATCCGCTGCAGTTGCTGATCGTTCAGGCCCAGCGGCATGCACAGCTCGCGAAGGTTGCAGTTCGAGCATGCCACTTTGATGGTTTGCGGATTCATGGGCAAAGGCCTTTTCGGTGAGGGGAGGACGGGCGGCCGGCAGGGTGGAAAGCCCCGGGCGAACGCAAGGCGCCTGTCATGGATCAATTGTGGCAGCGTGCGCCTGCAGAACCCTTGACCCAGGTCAAGGGTTTCCCGGGAAGGCTGCGGCACATTGGGCAGGCACAAGGAAATCCCATGATCGCTGTCACCCCTGAACTCCTGCGCCGCTTCGACGTGCCCGGCCCCCGCTACACCTCCTACCCGACCGCCGACCGGTTCGTGGAGGCCTTCGGACAGGACGAATACGTTCTTGCGCTGCAGCAGCGCCGCCTGGGGTCGGCCGCCAAGGCACTGCCCTTGTCGCTGTATGTGCACATTCCCTTTTGCGAATCGCTGTGCTACTACTGCGCCTGCAACAAGATCATCACCCGCCACCCCGAGCGGGCCGAGGTCTACCTGCGCTACCTCAGCCGCGAGATCGACCTGCACACGGCCCAGTGCGGCGTGGGGCAGGTGGTGAGCCAGCTGCACCTGGGCGGAGGGAGCCCGACGTTCCTGTCGGACGACGGCCTGCGGTCGCTGATGGCCATGCTCCAGCGCAGCTTCACGTTCGCGCCCGGCGGCGAGTATTCGATCGAGATCGATCCGCGCACGGTGGACGCGGGCCGGCTGGCGCTGCTGGCGGAACTGGGCTTCAACCGCCTGAGCTTCGGCGTGCAGGACTTCGACCCCGAAGTGCAGAAGGCCGTGCACCGCATCCAGCCGGCAAGCCAGGTCTTCGACCTGGTGGCCAGCGCGCGGGCGCTGGGCTTCGAGTCCGTGAACGTGGACCTGATCTACGGCCTGCCGCGGCAGACACCTGAGTCCTTCGAGCGCACGCTCGAGCAGGTGGGCCGGTTGCGGCCCGACCGCATCGCGCTGTATGCCTATGCCCACCTGCCCGAGCGCTTCAAGCCGCAGCGCCGCATCGTGCCGGCCGACCTGCCGCTGGCGGCGTCGAAGGTGGCCATGCTGTCGCAATCGCTGCGGTCGTTCCAGGACGCCGGCTACGTCTATGTGGGCATGGACCACTTCGCACTGCCGGGCGACGCGCTGGCCGTGGCCAAGCGCCAGGGCAGGCTGCACCGCAACTTCCAGGGCTACAGCACCCAGCCCGATTGCGACCTGCTCGGCCTGGGCGTGTCGGCCATCGGCCGCGTGGGCGCCACCTACAGCCAGAACGCCAAGACGCTGGACGAGTACTACGACTTCATCAACCAGGGGCGCCTGCCAGTCGTGCGCGGCCTGGCGCTCACGCGCGACGACCTGGTGCGCCGCTCCGTCATCATGGCGCTGATGTGCCAGGGCGAGGTGCTGTTCGAGCCGGTGGAGCAGGCGTGGCTCATCGATTTCCGGCAGTACTTCGCCACCGAACTGCAGGCACTGGAGGACCTGCAGGCGCAGGGCCTGGTCGTGCTCGGCCAGGAAGGCATCGAGGTCACGGCCATGGGCTGGTTCTTCGTGCGCGGCGTGGCCATGCTGTTCGATCGCTACCTGCAAGCCGACCGCAACCGCGCGCGCTTTTCCCGCATCATCTGAGCCGCAAGGACGCCGCCATGCCCGACACCCTGGTCTGGACCGCGTTGGCCATGGGGCTGGCGGGCGGTCCGCATTGCCTGGCGATGTGCGCGGCGCCCTGCGGGGCGCTGGTGCGCGCTGGCGGCCCGGGCCACGCCGCGGCGGAAAACGCAGGGGCGCAGACGGTGCGATGGGCGGGCCGCGGCCTGGCTTTGCCGGCGGACCGAGTGTGGGCACGGCCCTTCGCTTTCCATCTGGGCCGGCTGGCCGGGTACGCCCTGGCGGGCGCGATGGCGGCCTGGGCCATGGACCGCCTGGCCTGGCTGACCCAGCAGGCGGCTGCGCTGCGGCCGGCCTGGACGCTGCTGCACGTCGCCGTGCTCGCCTGGGCCGTGCTGCTGGTGTTCCAGGCGCGTCAGCCGGCCTGGGTGGACCACGCGGGCCGCGTGCTGTGGCAGCGCGTCGCCCCCTGGGTGCGCTCGCCTGGCGGCGTGTTCTCCACGGGCCTGGCCTGGGCCTGCATGCCCTGCGGCCTGCTGTATTCCGCACTGCTGCTCGCGGCCTTGACCGGAAACCCCTGGCGCGGGGCGCTGGCCATGGTCTGCTTCGGCGTGGGCGGCACGGCCTGGCTGGTGGCAGGCCAGTGGCTCTGGCAGCGGCTGCGGGGCGGTGGTGCTGCCGGGGATGCCCGAGGAGGGTGGGGCGTGCGGCTGTCCGGCCTGCTGCTGTTCGTAATTGCCGCCTGGGGGCTGTGGATGGACGTCTTCCACCGCCAGGCCGAGCCCTGGTGCCTCTAGCCAAGCCCTTCGAACAGGGGGTTAACAACGGCTATCGTGATCGGGGTTCGTGAAGTTTTTGACATTTGATTCGGGGGTGTATTAACTGGTGATAATGGTTACCAATACCCCGGCGTCCCCGTGGCGCCTTCCGGCGCCCCCCGAAAGTGACTAATCCCCTTCTCATCGATGTCGGCCGGCTGCGTGTAGGCATGTACATTCAGCTCGATCTGGGCTGGATGAACCACCCTTTTCCGGTCAGCAGTTTCCGCATCGCCTCGCCGGAGCAGATCAGTACCCTCGCCGCCCTGGGCCTGTCCCAGGTGCGGTGGATTCCTTCCAAAAGCGATCCGTCGGTGCAGGGCCTGCTGCCGCCCAGACATCCTTCCGCCCCCGATCCCGTGACCGAAGCCGCCCGGGCGCCCGTGGAGACAGGGCCTTCGATCGCCCAGGCCTCCATGGCGGAGTTCCGCGAGCGCATCAAGGCGCAGAGCCGCTCCCTGGCCGCCTGCGACGAGCGCTTCGCGCGCGCCACGCGGGTGTACGAGCGCCTGGCCACCAGCGCCGAGCAGGATCCTTCGGAGGCGCGCGCCTCCACCAACGCGCTGGTGTCCAGCTGCGTGGATGAGCTGCTCGACCAGGGCGACTCCGCCATCCGCCTGCTCTCCGAGCGGGTGGGCACGCGCGCGGCGCTGCATTCGGTCAACGTGATGGTGCTGTCGCTGCTGCTGGGCAAGGCCCTGGGCCTGCTGGGCGACGATCTGCAGCCCCTGGGCGCGGCCGCGTTGCTGCACGACCTGGGCAAGATCACCCTGCCGCCCCATGTGGCCCAGCCGCATTCCGCACTGGGCCCGGCCGACCAGGCCCTGTACGAGGCGCATGTCGGCGAATCCGTCGTGCTGGCAGAGCGCATGGGCCTGAGCGCCGCCGTCATCGAGGCCATCGCGCATCACCATGAAATGGCCGATGGCACGGGCTTTCCGCTCCAGCTCAAAGGGGCCGACATCTCCCGCGGAGGGCAGGTGCTGGCCCTGGTCAATTACTACGACCGGCTGTGCAACCCGCTGCGGGGCGCCAACGCGCTGACCCCGCACGAGGCGCTGTCGGTGATCTTCGCGCAGCACAAGCAACGGTTCGACGCCGTGGTCCTGCGGGCCTTCATCCGTATGATGGGCGTGTACCCGCCGGGCTCGATCGTGCAACTCGTGGACGACCGCTACGCCATCGTGACGGCCGTGAACTCCGCCCGCCCGCTGCGGCCCAAGGTGATCGTGCACGAGTCCGGCGTCTCCAAGGACGATGCCCTGGTGATCGACCTGGAAGACCAGCCGGCGCTGGGCATCCGCCGCAGTCTGCGGCCCGCGCAACTGCCGCGCGATGCGCTCGACTACCTGTCGCCCCGCAAGAGGATCTGCTACTACTTCGAACGGGCCGTCGACGCCGCGCCGACCGGGGCCCGGACGTGATCCGCGGTCCCCAAGGCAGCGTGTGGCGCGCCGTGTTCGACGGGTTGCTGGAGGCCGTGTGGCTGGTGGAGCCCGAGGGGCTCACGGTGCGCTTCGCCAATCAGAGCGCGGCCGCGCTGCTCGGGCGCTCCCCCGAAACCATGGAAGGCGCGGACGCCGTCGAACTGCTGGCCTGCACGCCGGAAGACCTGTACTTCTGGGCGCAGGACCGCGATGCGCTGATGCGCGGCATCCAGTCGCATTCCGGTCTGCTCGGGGGTGATGGTCAGTTCATTCCGGTGGACCGGCGCGTGTCGCGCGTGGATTCGCCCGCGGGCGAGGCACTGCTGCTGGTGACCATGATCGATCGCCGCGAGCAGGCCTCGACCGAGCGCGAGCTGGAAATCCTGCTTTCCGAATTGCGCGCCACGCTCGACTCCGCGGCCGATGGGATTCTGGTGTGCGACATGGGCGGGCGCATGCGGGCCTTCAACCAGCGGTTGGCGCAGCTGTGGGACATGCCCGAGAACCTGCTCGTGCAGCGCAACGACGCCGCCGTGGTGGCCCACATGCAGCAGCAGGTGGCCGATGCCGATGCCTACCGGGCGCGGTTGTCGTCCATCGCGCTGGAGCCGGGCCGCGAGACCACCGACATCCTGCACCTGCGCAACGGCACCATCATCGAGCGCCGTTCGGTGCCGCAGCTGAGCCAGGGCCGGCCCGTGGGCCGGGTGTTCTCGTTCCGCGACGTGACGCTCAACGCCGAGGCGCAGGCCAGCCTGCGGCTGGCCGCGCGGGTGTTCGATTCCAGCCTGGACGCCATCTTCATCGCTGACGACCGGCACCAGATCGTGCGCATGAACCCGAGCTGCGAGCGGCTGATCGGCGCGCCCGCGGTCGCCTTGCAGGGCGTGCCCGCGGTCTCGCTCTTCGGAGCCGAGGGCGCGCAGCCCGGCTGGATGGAACACGTCCTAGCGGCGTGGGAGCGCGACGGCTTCTGGGAGGGCGAGCTGCGCCTGCCCGAGGGCGGCGCGAACGGGGCCGCGCGACGGGCCTGCGCGGTGCACCTGTCGTGGGTGGTGTTGCGCAGCGAGACGGGCAATGCGCTGCAGAGTATCGGCTTCATGCGCGATCTCACGCAACAGCACGCGGCCCGCACGCGCATCGAGGAACTGGCGTACAGCGACGTGCTCACCGGCCTGCCCAACCGGCTGCGCCTGTCGCGCCGCGTGGGCGAAGCCATCGACGCGATCCAGCAGGGGCCGCGCCCGGACGTCGGCACCTTCGCCATCCTGTTCGTGGACCTGGACCGTTTCAAGATCATCAACGACTCCCTGGGCCACCTGTTCGGCGATCGCGTGCTGCAGATCGTGGCCAAGCGCCTGCAGGGCTGCCTGCGCCAGAGCGACATGCTGTGCCGCCTGGGCGGCGACGAGTTCGTGGTGTACCTGCACGTGGGCGATGCCGCGATCGCCGAAGGCGTGGCGCGCCGCATGCTCGAGGACATGCTGCGGCCCTTCATGCTCGACGGCATGGGGTTTTCCATCCAGTGCAGCATCGGGGTGGCGCTGTACCCACAGGACGGCGAGACGCTGGACGACCTCATCAAGCAGGCCGACACCGCGATGTACCGCGTGAAGGAGCGTGGCCGTGGAAGCTACGGCTTCTACCAGCCGCAGATGAATGCCGACCTGCTGTCGCGCATGAAGCTCGAACACGCCATGCGCCAGGCCCTGGGGCAGCAGCGCATGGTGGTCCACTACCAGCCGCAGGTCGCCATGGCGACCGGCAGCGTGGTGGGCGCCGAGGCGCTGCTGCGCTGGACCGATCCGGAGCTGGGCCCCATTTCGCCGGGCGTTTTCATTCCGCTGGCCGAAGAGTCCGGCTACATCATCACGCTGGGTTCATGGGTCATGGAGCAGGCCGTGCAGGAGGCCGCGCGCTGGATGCGCTCGGGCTCGCCGCTCGTGATGGCCGTCAACGTATCGGCACTGGAGTTTCGCCAGCCCGATTTCGTCGATCGGCTCACGCAGCTTTTGCTGAAGCACGGGCTGCCGGCGTCGTTGCTCGAACTGGAGCTGACCGAAACCATCCTGCTGCAGGACGCGCAGGAGATGGAGCAGCGCCTGCAGGCGCTCGCCGAGCTGGGCATCGGCCTGGCCATCGACGATTTCGGCACGGGCTATTCCAGCCTGGCCTATCTGAAGAAGCTGGCGATCCACAAGCTCAAGATCGACCAGTCGTTCGTGCGGGGGTTGCCCGACGACGACGGCGACCGCGCGATCATCAATGCCATCGTGCACATGGGGCGCGCGCTGCACATCGAAGTGGTGGCGGAGGGCGTGGAAACGCAGCAGCAGCGCATGGCGCTGGAGCAGATGGACTGCCGCTACTTCCAGGGGTATCTGTGCGCGCCGGCGATGCCGGCCGAAGCCTTCAGAAGCCTGCTAGCGAGCCGCCAGAGCTATTCGTGGGGACTGTCGACGCCGGCGTGAAAACCGCCGGGTCGTGGGGTAAACAGGTGTCTGCGAATGCCACCGGACCGGCATCCTGAACCGGGGGTTCAGGTGGGCGAGGGCAGCCAGGCGTTGGGTTCATCTGACGCGAGATGATCACGCTCACCGGGCAATGTACCAAGCCCGTGCTCAATGAGCATTGGTTCAAGGAAATATAAAGCCCGGCAGCACCGCAGACGTCTCCATTCTAGGCGCTGCATGCACGGCGCGCGAGCGGCCGTTGCGTAACCCTTTTTAAAGAAGGCGGCCGTCGTCGCCGAGCGCATCGTCCAGCCGGCGCAGCAGCAACTGCATCTGGCCGGACGGGTCGCCCGCCAGCGAGGCGTGAGAGGCGTGCAACGGCGCCGGGGCATCGGTGGATTGCGGGCCGGCGGCCGGGGCCAGCGGCGCGGGCTCCGTCGGGGCTGCAGCCTGGGTCTGTGCAGCGGAGGCTAGGTCGGCCTCTTCGCGGTCGGCGATCTCGAAGGCCAGGTTGAGCGCTGCCAAAACGGCGATGCGCTCGCGGGCCCGCACCTTGCCGGCATCGCGGATGCGCGTCATGGCGGTGTCCACGCGCTCCACGGCCTGCAGCAGGCGCGATTCGTGGCCCTCGGGGCAGCCCAGCAGGTAGCTCTGCTGCATGATCTGGACTTCGATCTGCTTCATTCGGCGTCCTTCGAGGGGGGCGTCGCAGGCAGGCTCTCCAGCAGCGCGTCCACACGGGCGCGCGCGGTGTTGAGCCGGGATTTGAGCGAGTCTCGCTCCTGGGTGAGATGGACCACCTGGGCGGTCAGCAAGGCATTGGCGCGTTGCAGTTCCGCATGGCGCAACAGCAGCCGCTCCACGCGTTCGGCGATCTGGTCGATGGGAGAGGATGGATCCATACAGCCGCGATTGTAGGGTTGGCGCCACCACCCGCCCATCCGGCGGCGTTTACAGGCTGCAACACCCGTAAAATCCACGGGTTGGTGCTCGCAGCATGGTTCGCATGCTGCAGTTCAACGGGAAGCAGGAAGGTTGCGTTCGCCAGAGCGCGCCGTGCCTGCGCTGCCCCCGCAACGGTCAGCGGACGAGTCGGCCCTTTTTTCTTCGACTCACTCTCCAGCCATGAGCCACTGGACGCCTTGAACAAGCGCCTTGAACAAGCGCCTGGGAAGGCGCTGGAGGGCGCTCCGCCAGCCCGGATACCGGCCAACAACGTGGCCGCGCTTGGGACCGCCATGGTCCTGAAGGCGCGGCTGTTTCGCCCAATGCCGGCGGGGAAGCCGGCGCGGGGATGTTTGCCAGTCTGTCTGTTTCCATGAAAAAGCCCTTGTTCCCCGCGCGCGCCGCTGCCATTGCCGCCGTGCCTTCCCCTGCCTCGCCCCTGCGGCCTGCCGCCCTGGCCGTGTCCCTGGCCCTCGCGTTCGCCGCCGCACCCGCCGCGCAGGCGCAGGATGCCCCCGTGCTGTTGGCGCAGAACCAGCGCGTGCCCTCCCTGGGCGAAACCGTGGTGGCTGCCACGCGCACGCCCCAGCCGCTGGCCGACCTGGTGGCCGACGTGTCCGTGCTGGACCGCGAGGCCATCGAGAACAGCGGCGCGACCGGCCTGGCCGACGTGCTGGCCCGCCTGCCCGGCGTCGAGATGGTCCGCAACGGCGGCCCGGGCAGCGCCACCAGCCTGTACCTGCGCGGCGCCGAGACGCGCTTCACGGCCGTGTACATCGACGGCGTGCGCATGGATTCGCAGTCCACCGGCGGCGCGCCGTGGGAGGCCATTCCGCTGGCCGTCATCGACCGCATCGAGGTGCTGCGCGGCCCGGCCGGCGCGGTGTACGGCTCGGACGCCATCGGCGGCGTGGTGCAGATCTTCACGCGCCGCGGCGAGGCCGGCACCGCCCCCTACGTGGGCGTCGGCGTGGGCAGCCAGGGCACCTACAAGGCCGAGGCCGGCGTGAGCGGTGCCACCGGCGCGGTGGACTATGCCGTGGGCCTGGCGCGCGAGACGAGCCAGGGCTTCAACGCCCGCACCGTCGCCACGCAGAACCCCGACAAGGACGGCTATCGCCGCACGTCCGGCAACGCCCGGGTGGGTCTGCAGATCGATGCAGTGCACCGCCTGGAAGGCACGCTGGTGGCCAGCGAGATGAACTCCGGCTACGACACCCTGCCGCTGGGCAACGACGACCGCAACCTGCACCGCATGCACGCCCTCGGCCTGAACTGGGCCGCGAAGTGGACCCCGCAGTACACCACCCGCGTGTCGGTCACCGACTCGCGCGACCGCTACGAGACGCGGCCTTCCGTTTACCTCACCGACACGCGCCTGCGCGGCTACCTGTTCCAGAACGAATGGTGCCAGGGCCCGCACCTGGTGACGGCGGCGCTGGAGCGCCGCGAGGACCACCTGGAGAACGCGCCCATCGACCGCAAGCGTTCGCAAGACGCGCTCGCGCTGGGCTACGGTTTCAATGCCGACGGCCACACGCTGCAGTTTAACGTGCGCCACGACTCCGACAGCGAGTTCGGCGGCCAGAACACCGGCAGCGCCGCTTACGGCTATGCCATCACGCCGCAGTGGCGCGCCACCGCGTCCGTGGGCACCTCGTTCCGCGCGCCCACCTTGTACCAGCGCTTCAGCGAGTACGGCCTGGCATCGCTCAAGCCGGAGGAGGGCCGCAATGCCGAGGTGGGCCTTCGCTGGGCCGAGGGCGCCGGCACCTTCTCGGCCGTGGCCTACCGCAACCGCGTGAAGAACCTCATCGTGTTCGGCGGGGCGGGCGGCTGCCAGTCCAATTTCGGCTGCTATGCCAGCACGGCGCGCGCCAAGTACGACGGCGTGACGTTGTCAGGCTCGTACAAGGTGGCCGGCGTACAGTTGCGCGGATCGGTGGATTTCCAGAACCCGCGTGACGAAGACACGGGCCGGCTGCTGGCGCGGCGCTCCAAGCGCCACGGCACGCTGGGGGCCGACACCCAGGTCGCCGGCTGGACGCTGGGCACCGAAGTGCAGGCCTCGGGCCGGCGCTTCGACACCGCGGCCAACACCACGGTGCTGGGCGGCTACACGCTCGTCAACCTGTATGCCAGCACGCGCATCGCACGCGACGTGACGCTGCTGGCGCGCGTGGACAACCTGGCCGACAAGGATTACCAGCTGGCACGCACCTATGCCACGGCGGGGCGCACGTTCTATGCGGGCCTCAAATGGGCACCGCAATGACCGCGGCGCAGCCAGCGATGAAGAACCCATGAGGGCGAGGGGAGAAGCAGCGCGAGAAGAAGAAGCGGCTGGCATGGCGGGCAGCGTGGGCTGTCCCGCCATCGCCATCGCCGCACCCGCGTCCGGCCAGGGCAAGACCACCGTGACGGCGGCGCTCGCGCGGCTGCACTCGCGCCAGGGGCGCCGGGTGCGGGTCTTCAAGTGCGGCCCCGATTTCCTCGACCCCTGCTGGCACCAGCTGGCCAGCGGCGCCCCGGTGCACCAGATCGACCTGTGGATGACCGGCGAGGCCGACATCGCGCAGCGCCTGCATGCCGCCGCGCGCGAGGCCGACCTGATCCTCATCGAAGGCGTGATGGGCCTGTTCGACGGCGCCCCCAGCCTGGCCGACCTGGCGCAGCGCTTCGGGCTGCCGGTGCTGGCGGTGGTCGATGCCTCGGCCATGGGCGCCACGCTGGGGGCCGTGGTGCACGGCCTGCGGTACTACCGCGCGGGCCTGCCGTGGGCCGGGGTGCTGGCCAACCGCGTCGCCACCGAGCGCCATGCCGACCTGCTGCGCGCAGGTCTCAACGATCCCGCGGACTGGCTGGGCGCGCTGCCGCGCGTGCAACTGGATGCCCAGGACGGTGCGGCCAAGCCTTCCGCCTCCGTGCGAGCGCGGGCCGGCCTGCTGCCCGAGCGGCACCTGGGCCTGGTGGCCGCGCACGAGCTGGCCGATGGCCTGGCGCGGCTGGACGCCGCGGCCGATGCGCTGGCGGCCACGCCGCTCGGCCGCCTGCAACCGCACGAACTGCAGCGCTGGGCCGTGCGCTTTGCCGCGCCCGAACGGCCCGAGCCCGTGCCGCCGCTGCTGGAGGGCCGCACGGTGGCGGTGGCGGACGATGCGGCGTTCTGTTTCATCTACCGCGCCAACCTGGACACGCTGGAGGCGCTGGGCGCGCGGGTGGTGCGGTTTTCGCCGCTGGCCGATGCCGCGCTGCCGCCGTGCGATGCGGTCTGGCTGCCCGGCGGCTACCCCGAGCTGCATGCTGACCGCATCGCCAGCCACACCGGCATGCGGGCCAGCCTGCGGGCGCACGTGCAGGCCGGCCGCGCGGTGTGGGCAGAATGCGGCGGCATGATGGCGCTGTTCGAATCGATCATCCTGGCCGACGGCCAGCACCGGCCCCTGTGGGGGCTGCTGCCGGGCCGCGTGGCCATGCAAAAGCGGCTGGCGGCCCTGGGGCCGCAGCAGCTGGACGTGGACGGCCACGTGCTGCGCGGCCACACCTTCCACTACTCCACCTGCGACAGCCTGGCCCCGGTGCGGGGACGCACCGAGCGGCCTGCGCACGCGGGGCCGCCCGGCCCGGGCGAGGCGCTGTACCGCCACGGCAGCATCCACGCGAGCTACTTCCACGCCTGGTTTCCGTCGAGCCCGCGCGCGGTGGCGGCCCTGCTGGGCGCCGGCCCGGATGCGCCACGGGGGGCGGCATGAGCAGCCCCGGCCCCATCGCCGCCAGCGAGCTGATCCTGGGCGGCCAAAAGAGCGGCAAGTCGCGCCGCGCCGAGCTGCTGGCGCGCCAGTGGCTGGCCGATTCGCCCACGCACCGCGCGCTGCTGATCGCCACCGGGCAACCCTGGGACGACGAGATGCGCGAACGCATCGCACGCCACCAGCGCGACCGCGCCGAGCGCGTGCCCGGCCTGCGAACGCTGGAAGAGCCGCTCGACCTGGCCCGCGCCATCGCCCGCCACGGCAGCGCCGACACGCTGATCGTGGTGGACTGCCTCACGCTCTGGCTCACCAACTGGCTCATGCCGGCCCCGGCCCCAGCGCCGGTCTCGGAGGGTTTGGAGCCAAATCAGCCTCCAGCGCATGATTGGCTGGGGCAGTGCGCTATGTTTTTAGGAGCAATCGGCCAGTCCCCCGGCCCGGTGGTGCTGGTGGGCAACGAGATCGGCCTGGGCGTGATTCCCATGGGCCGCGAGGTGCGCGCCTTCGTCGATGCGCTCGGGGGGCTCAACCAGCGCGTGGCCGAGGCCTGCCAGCGCGTCACCCTGGTCGCGGCGGGCCTGCCGCTCACGTTGAAGGACACGCCATGACGCACCGCTTCTTGCAGCGCCTGCGCTGCCATGCCGCTCGCCGGTGGCCCTCGGGGCTGGCGCTCGCGGCCCTCGTCTTCATGGCGGGCGCCACGGCCGCGCAGGCTTTCGAGGTGACCGATGCGCGCGGGCGCACCGTCGCATTCGCCCAGCCGCCGCAGCGCATCGTGAGCCTGCTGCCCTCGCTGACGGAGAGCGTGTGCGAGCTGCAGCAATGCCAGCGCCTGGTGGGGGTAGACCGCTATTCCAACTGGCCCGAAGCCGTGCAGCGCCTGCCGCAACTGGGCGGCGGCATCGATCCGAACATCGAGGCCATCGTGGCCCTGCAGCCCGACGTGGTGTTGCTGGCCACCAGTTCGCGCGCCAGCGACCGGCTGGAGGCATTGGGCCTGAAGGTGGTGGCGCTGGAGCCCAAGACCCATGCCGATGTGCGCCGCGTGCTCGCCACGCTGGGCCAGCTGCTCGGCGTGCCGCAGGAGCAGGGCGCCGATCGGCTGTGGCGCGTGATCGACGCCGGCGTGCAGGCGGCCACGCAGTCGCTGCCGGCGCGCGCGCGCGGGGCCCGCGTGTATTTCGAGGTGAGCCGGGGGCCGTATGCGGCGGGCACGGCGTCGTTCATCGGCGAGACGCTGGCGCGCCTGGGCGCGCGCAACGTGGTGCCGCCCGAGCTGGGCCCGTTCCCGCGGCTGAACCCCGAGTTCGTCGTGCGGGCGCGGCCCGACGTGATGATGGTGGGCAACCGCAGCATGCAGTCCATGGCGATGTACCCGGGCTGGAACAGCCTGAAAGCCGTGCGCGAGCAGCGCGTGTGCCTGTTCGGCCCCGGCGAGGCCGACGTGGTGGTGCGCCCCGGCCCGCGCATGGCCGAGGCCGCGCGCATCATGGCGCGCTGCCTGGCGGACAAGGCGCCATGAGCGTGCCCCCGGACGGCGCACCCGCCATGCCATCGTCATCGCCAATGCCATCGCAGCCCGTGCCGGCGGCCTCGCATGCCGCGCAGCCCGGCCCCGGCCCGCGCCGCGCCGCGTGGCTGGGCGCCTGCCTGCTGGTCGCCAGCGCGCTGCTGCTGGTCGTCGGCGCCTGCGTGGGCAGCACGGGATTCGACAGCCTGCTGCGCATGGGCCAGGACCCGGTGGCCTGGCAGATCGTGTGGGAGATCCGCCTGCCGCGCACGCTGGGCGCCTGGCTGGCGGGCGCGCTGCTGGGGCTGGCGGGCGCGGTGGCGCAGGGCCTTTTCCGCAACCCGCTGGCCGATCCGTACTTGTTGGGCTCGGCCTCGGGCGCGGCGCTGGGTGGCGCGCTGGCGATGGTGGTGTTCGGCGTGTCGCCCATGGCGGCGCAGTGGCTGGCGCGGCTGGGCGTCACCGGCATGGCGTTTCTCGGCGCGGCCGGCGCCGTGGCCCTGACCCTGGTGCTGGCGCGCGGGGTGCAGCACACGCTGCGCCTGCTGCTGGCCGGGGTGATCGTGGGCGTGGTGCTGGGTGCGCTGCGCGACTTGGTGGAGCTGGCCTCGCCGGACATCCTGCAGGCCATGCAGGCCTTCACGCTGGGCAGCACCAGCTTCGTCGGCTGGGTGGCCTGCGCGCTCATGGCCGGGGCGTGGGCGCTGTGCGGCATCGCCGCGTGGACCCTGTCGCGCGCGCTCGACGGCCTGACGCTGGGCGAGGCCACGGCCGCCAGCCTGGGCCTGCCGCTGGCGCCCATGCGCGCGGGGCTGGTGGCGGCCATGGCGCTGGCCACCGGCACGGCCGTGGCGCAGACCGGCCTGATCGCCTTCGTGGGGCTGGCCGCGCCGCACCTGGTGCGTTCCATCGTGAAGGTCACGCACCAACGGCACATCGTGCTGTCCAGCCTGATGGGCGCGGCGCTGCTGCTGGCGGCCGACATCCTGGCACGCTGGATCCTGGCGCCGCAGGAGCTGCCCGTGGGCGTGCTCACCGCGGCGCTGGGCGGCACCTACCTGCTGTGGCTGATGCACCGGCGCTCCATGCAGGGCCATTCGCTATGAAAAAAATAGCAATCGAGGCAATCAACATCGCGGCACATATCGGAAATGCCCAGGTATTGAACGGCGTGGACCTGGCCGTGCCCGCCGGCCGCTGGACCAGCGTGGTCGGCCCCAACGGCGCCGGCAAGTCCACCTTGCTCAAGGTGCTGGCGGGCCTGCTGCGCGGCGCGGCGGTGTCCGGCCGGGTCGAGCTGCTGGGCCGTCCCCTGGCCGCCATGCCGGCCCGCGAGCGCGCCTGCCGGCTGGCCTGGCTGGGGCAGAACGAAGCCTCGGCGGACGATCTCACGGCCTACGACGTCGCCATGCTCGGGCGCCTGCCGCACCAGCGCTGGATGGCCCCGGCCAGCGCCGCCGACCATGCGGCGGTGGAGCAGGCCCTGCGCACCACGCAGGCCTGGGACTGGCGCCACCGGCCGCTCGGGCAGCTGTCGGGCGGGGAGCGCCAGCGGGTGCTGCTGGCGCGCGCGCTGGCCGTGCAGGCCGAGGTGCTGCTGATGGACGAACCCCTGGCCAACCTCGATCCCCCGCACCAGGCCGACTGGCTGCACGCCATGCGCGCGCTGGCGGCGGGCGGCGGCACGGTGGTGAGCGTGCTGCACGAGGTGTCGCTCGCGCTGCAGGCCGACGACATGGCCATCATGGACCGCGGCCGCATCGTGCACCATGGCGCCTGCGCCGATCCGGCCACCCACGCCGCGCTGCAGGCCGTGTTCGACCAGCGCATCCAGGTGCAGCAGGTGGCGGGCCTGTGGGTGTCGCTGCCGCGCATCGACTAGGGCCGGCCACCCTCCCGGCCACCGCTGTCGCCCCTTTTTTTTTCGAACGACTTCCGAGACATTGCGCATGCAGATCGAAACCCCTCCCGCCGAACGGCGCTCCGAAAAACCCGACGGCGAGCGCCGCGGCATCGTGCTGGTCAACACCGGCAACGGCAAGGGCAAGAGCACCGCCGCGTTCGGCCTCGCCCTGCGCGCCCACGGGCGCGGCAAGCCGGTCAAGATCTTCCAGTTCATGAAGGTGCCCACCGCGCGCTTCGGCGAGCACCGCATGTTCGAGCAGCTGGGCATCCCCATCGAGGGCCTGGGCGACGGCTTCACCTGGAAGAGCCGCGACATCGATCAGTCGGCCGAACTGGCCCGCGCCGGCTGGGAGCGCGCGCGCGCTGCCGTGCTGGGCGGCGAATTCTTCCTGGTGGTGCTGGACGAGATCACCTACCCGCTCATCTACGGCTGGCTGCCGCTCGACGAGGTGCTGCAGGTGCTGCGCGACCGCCCGCGCCATGTGCACGTGGTGCTCACCGGCCGCCGCTGCCCGCCCGAGGTGATCGAGCTGGCCGACACCGTGACCGAGATGGGCATGGTCAAGCACGCGTTCCAGGCCGGCGTGCCGGCGCAGCGCGGCATCGAGGATTGAGCCCCGCCGACCACCCCCGCGCTGCCATGCCATCCCCCACGCCGCCCAACGGCAGTGCGCAGGGCGCCGCCTTCTCCGCAGAGGAGCGCGCCGCCGTGTACCGCGCCATCCGCGAGCGCCGCGACATGCGCCACTTCGCGGGCGGACAGGTCGCGCCCGAGGTGCTGGCTCGGCTGCTGGAGGCCGCGCACCACGGCCCCAGCGTGGGCTTCATGCAGCCCTGGCGTTTCATCCGCGTGGCGGATGGAGCGCTGCGCGGGCGCCTGCACGCCTGTGTGGAGGCCGAGCGCCTGCGCACGGCCGAGGCGCTGGGCGAGCGGGGCGCGGAATTTTTGCGCCTGAAGGTCGAGGGCCTGCGCGATGCGGCCGAATGCATCGCCGTGGCGCTGGCCGATGGCCGCGAGGCGCACGTGTTCGGCCGCCGCACGCTGCCGCAGATGGACCTGGCCTCGGTCGCCTGCGCACTGCAGAACCTGTGGCTGGCCGCGCGCGCCGAGGGGCTGGGCATGGGCTGGGTGTCCATGTTCGACCCCGCCGCCGTGGGCGCTCTGCTGGGCCTGCCCCCCGGTGCCGAGGCGGTGGCGCTGCTGTCCATCGGCCCGGTGCACGGCTTCTACGAAGAACCCATGCTGCAGCAGGAGCGCTGGGCGCGCCGCGCGCCGCTTCGCACCGTGGTGTTCGACAACGCCTGGGGCCAGCCGGCACCCTGGCTGGCGGAAGGCGTTGCCGCGGACCCGATGCCTGCCGCTGGCGAAAAGGGCCCCCGTTGATGGACGCCGCCTGGGCCCTGGCCCTCGCGCCCGCCGCGGCAGTGCCGCTCGCGCTGGCCATCGACCGGTGCTTCGGCGAGCCGCCCGTGGCCGTGCACCCCGTGGTCTGGATGGGCCGCGCGCTGCAGGCCGGCGGCGACCGGGTGGCGCCTCGCGCGCCCACTGCGCGCGATTGGCGGTCTTTCGGGCTGGCAGCGTTGCTGTGGTGTGCGCTGGCCGCCGTGGTTTTGATCGTGTCGGCGGTGCTGCAGTGGGCTGTGCTGCGTCACGCGCCGCCATGGCTGGCCGCGGTGCTGATGGCGCTGCTGCTCAAGCCGCTGCTGGCCTGGCGCATGCTGCGCGACGAGGTGCTGGCGGTGGAAGCCGCCCTGGCCGAATCGCTGGAGGCCGGGCGCGCGCGCCTGGCGCGCCTGGTGAGCCGCGACGTGCAGGCGCTCGACGCGGTGCAGGTGCGCGAGAGCGCCATCGAGTCGCTGGCCGAAAACCTCAACGACTCCGTGGTCGCGCCGCTGTTCTGGTTCGCGCTGCTGGGCCTGCCCGGCGCCGCGCTCTACCGCTTCGCCAACACGGCCGATGCCATGTGGGGCTACCCCGGCATGCGCGGCGGGCGTTACTGGCAGTGGGCCGGCAAATGGGCGGCGCGCGCGGACGATGTGCTGTCATGGCTGCCAGCGCGGCTCACGGCGCTGCTGCTGCGGGCCATTGCCGGCGGCCCGCGCTGGCGCGTGCTGGCGACCGAAGCGCGCCGCACGCCGTCGCCCAACAGCGGCTGGCCCATGGCTGCCATGGCGCTGGCCCTGGGCGTGCGCCTGGCCAAGCCCGGCGTGTACACGCTCCACCACGAAGGGCGGGGCGCTGCCGCCCGCGACACGCCCCGGGCGGCAGGCTGTGCATCGAAAGTGGTCGTTGCCGGCGGATTGATTGCCCTGGTTGCTCACTTTTCAATAGCATTGTGGGTGCTGCAATGGATGTGACGGCGCACGCCCCCCTGCATGGCGGCCCGGACGCCCTGGGCGTGCCGCTGCACGACTTTTCCACCAACAGCAACGCCTGCGGCCCGTGCCCCGGGGTGGTCCAGGCGCTGCGCGAAGCCGATGCCCGGCACTACCCCGACCCGGCCTACACCGCGTTGCGCGAGCACCTGGGCGCCTTCCACGGCGTGGCGCCGGTGCGCATCGTGATCGCGGGCAGCGCGAGCGAATTCATCCACCGCATCACCGCCTTCGCCGCCCGGCGTGGCGTGCGGGCCGTGGCGGTGCCGGCGCATGGCTATGGGGACTACACGCGCGCGGCGCAGGCCTTGGGGCTGGACGTGCGGCCCGCCGCACCCGGTGCGGACCCGGCAGTCACCGGCCTGTGCTGGGCCTGCGAGCCCGCCAGCCCGCTCGGCACGACCGACCCCGCGCTGGCCGCCTGGGCCCGGATCGGAGCGCAAGACGGCGCACTGCGCGTGCTCGACTGCGCCTACGCCCCCCTGCGCCTGCAGGGCACTGCCACCGACATGCCCGCCAACGCCTGGCAGCTGTGGACGCCCAACAAGGCCCTGGGTCTGACGGGCGTGCGCGCGGCCTATGCCATCGCGCCGCAGGCGCAGCCGCCGCAAGACCTGGCCGCGCTGCAGTCGCTGGCGCCATCGTGGCCCATCGGCGCCCACGGCGTGGCGTTGCTCACGGCATGGACCCTGGCCTCCACCCAGCGCTGGCTGGGCGACAGCCTGGACACGCTGCGAGCCTGGAAGGCGCAGCAGCAGGCGCTGTGCGAATCGCTGGGCTGGGCCGTCGTGCCCGGGAGCGTGGCCAACTACTTCGTGGCACGGCCTGGGGTGCAGGACTTGCCGGCTGCATTGGCAGCCTTGCGCGAGGAAGGTATCAAGCTGCGGGACTGCGCGTCCTTCGGCTTGCCGGGGCAGGTGCGGCTGGGGGTGTTGGCGCCACGCGCGTGCGAGGATCTGGCCGGGGCGTGGGCGCGTCACCACCCATTCCATCAATAAAGGGAGAAAGTTCAAAAAATGCTGATCAAGAGTGCACAAGACCGGAAAGAGGACATCGAAGCGCTGGAGGCGCTGATGCGCCACCCGCAGGCAACGTCGCAAGCCAAAGCCAACATCGAATGGGAAATTCGCATGATCCGGGCCGGCGCGAAGGCGGAAAAGGACGCTGCCTACGAGATCGACTTTCACCACAAGTCGTCTAAAAATTGGGCTGTCATCCATGACTTGCGCATCGAACATGCAGACCGAGTCGCGCAGATCGACCACCTGCTCATCAATCGGTTCATGGAGATATGGGTTTGCGAATCCAAGAGCTTCAGCCAGGGCGTGGCCATGAACGAGATGGGTGAATTCACCGCGTTTTTTGGCGGGAATGCTCGCGGCATCGCGTCGCCCATCGAGCAGAACCGCCGTCACATCCTGGTGCTGCAATCTCTCCTCAAGGACGCCGTGATTACCGTGCCCAAACGCCTGGGTTTTACGCTCATGCCTAGATTCGAGAGCGCTGTCCTGATCAGCCAGGGCGCGCGCATCACGCGTCCGCGTACGCCCTTTGCTGGGCTGGAGACGGTCATGAAGAACGATCAGTTGCGCTCCACCATCGACCGCCGAGTCGACAAGGAGTCCGGCTGGGCATCCACGCTTTCCGTGTGCCGTGTGGTGGCACCCGAGACGCTGGAGCTATTTGCCCAGTCGATTGCGAAACTGCACCGGCCCATTGCATTCGACTGGGCCGCAAAATTCGGCCTGCCCAAAGTGCCTTTTCCGAAGAGCGCTGCTTCGGTGCCGCCGAGCAACCATGCGGCCTTGCCCGCCGTGTCTTCGCCGGCGCCTGCGCCTGCCGTGCGGGAACCCGTGGCAGCCTACCGCGTACCTCTGGAGCCAGTTTCTGCAAGCATTCCCGAGGCTGCAGCCCCTGTCTATCTGCAAGCGGTTGCCGAAGCCAAGAAAGTTTTCGTGCAACCCTTTGCCCAGGCCGAGAAAACTGAAAAAAGCGAGAAAGATGAGACGCTGCCGACCTTCCGTCTTGCGCGCAAATGGGGTGTGCGAACGGCCGACGCCATCGCCCGTCTGCACCGTGCCGGTTATCTGGAAGCGCTCGAATCCGGAGACTTTCGCCTGACTAGCAAGGCCACCGGCATTGGCGCTGTCCATGTGGAGCGCGGACCCCACGCGCCTTACTTTCGCTGGCCGTCCGATCTGGAAGCCTGATCGCTCGCGGGGTTCACCGTGCTATGCAACCGGCCGCGAAGCTGGCGTTCCGGTCAAAGCGCCTGACTTGTCTGCGTGCGAATGCACGCGCGCGCCGTCGCCGGGCGCTGTTGCACAAATCGAATTGCAGACGGCATGACCCCAACCCCAGACGGACCTATGCCACAGCAGTCACCGACACGGTGTGAGGACGGCCGATCTGACTGAACCGATTGAGCAAGGCCACGCGGACATGCAGCTCCACAACCTGGCGGTCGAACGTGCGCGCGATCACCCGTTCGCCCAGTCGCTTGAAGCAGTGCATCTTCGTCTCCACAAGGCTGCGCCGGTGGTAGCCGCTCCACTTCTTCCAAATGCCGCGACCCAGGCGCTGGCACGCCCGAATGGCCTCATTACGATGCGCCGAGCCCGGACTCGACTTCTTCCAATGGCTGGCGTTCTTGCGGGGCGGGATCACCGCCATCGCGTGCCGCTCGGCAATGGCGTCCAGGCAGGCGCGCGTGTCGTAGGCGCCATCGGCACTGACGCTTTCGATGGATTCGTCAGTGGGAATCTGAGCCAGCAACCCGGGCAACATCGGCGCATCCCCAATGGCGTTGCTGGTCACCTCGATGGCGCGTATTTCCAGCGTCTGCGCGTCGATGCCCAGATGGACCTTGCGCCATTCGCGCCGGTATTCAGCACCATGCTTCTTGCGTTTCCACTCTCCTTCGCCCAGGAACTTGATGCCGGTGCTGTCCACCAGCAACTGCAGCGGCGAGTTGGTTCGCTGGTAGCTCAGTTCGACCTGCAAGGTCTTTTGGCGCCGGCAAACAGTGCTGAAGTCAGGTACCGGCCAGTCCAGCTTTGCCAGCCGCAGCAGGCTCTGCACCATGCCCAGCGCCTGTCGCAAGGGCTGGCCGAACAGGCACTTGATGCTCAGGCAGAACTGGATTGCTGCGTCCGAGAAGGTTCGGCTGCGTCCACGCCTGCCGGTCGGCGTGCCAAACCACATCGTCAACGAGCCTCGCGCTTTCAGCGCCGCGTTGTACGCCTTCCAGTTCGTCGTGCGGTACTTGCTCCGCTGCCTGTTCTTCGTCTCTGTCACGCAGTCAGTCTACGGGCATCAGCATCGCGATTTGTGCAACAAAGCCCCGTCGCCGGGCTGACTGCCGCTACTATCCCCGCCTCACCCGCGATCGCCCCAAGGAGGCCGCCCCGCCATGCGCACCATCACCGTCAGCCGCTACGTCACGCCCCTGCGTGAGGGCGGCTCCATGCCCGCCGTCGTCGAGGGAGACGACCTGGGCCTGTATGTGCTCAAGTTCCGTGGCGCGGGGCAGGGCGTGCGGGCCCTGCTCGCCGAGATGATCGCCGGAGGCATCGCCCGCGCGCTGGGCCTGCCCGTTCCCGAGATCGTGCTCGCGCAACTGGACGTGGCCCTGGCGCAGACCGAGCCGGACCCCGAGATCCAGGACCTGATCCGTGCCAGCGGTGGCCTCAACGTGGGGCTGGACTACCTCTCGGGCGCCGCGAACTTCGATCCGGCGGTGGATGCGGTCTCGGACGACTTCGCCTCGCGGCTGGTGTGGTTCGACACGCTGGTGGGCAACGTGGACCGCACGGCGCGCAACACCAACCTGCTGGTGTGGCACCGCAACCCGTGGCTGATCGACCATGGCGCGGCGCTGACCTTCCACCATGCCTGGAACGGCACGGTGGCCGTGCCCGCCAAGCCCTTCGCCCCCATTGCCGACCACGTGCTGCTGCCCCGCGCCACCGCGCTGGCCCAGGTGGATGCGGAACTGGCCGCGCGCCTCACGCCCGCGGTGCTGCAGGGCGTGCTGTCCGAGGTGCCCGATGAATTTTTGCAACTGGCCGGTGCCGACCACGCCGAAGGCCCGTTGACGGCGCCCGGCACCCACCGGCAGGCCTACGCGGATTATTTCGCCGCGCGGCTGGCCGGTCGCGGCGCCTGGCTGAAAGGAGCGATCGATGCACGCGGCTGATGTGTACGACTACGCCATCGTGCGCGTGGTGCCGCGTGTGGAGCGCGAAGAATTCATCAATGCCGGCGCCATCCTGTCGTGCCAGCGCACGGGTTTCCTGCAGGCCACCATGGCACTGGACGAGGCGCGGCTGCTGGCTCTGGACCCTGCGGCCGACCTGGACACGGTGCGCCGGCACCTGGCGGCCATCGTCGCCATCTGCGCGGGCGACACGGGCTGCGGGCCCATTGCGCAGATGCCTTACCGATCGCGCTTTCACTGGCTGACCGCGCGGCGCAGCGGGATCATCCAGACCTCGCCGGTGCACACCGGGCGCTGCACCGATGCGGGCGCGGCGCTGGAGCACATCATGGACCGCATGGTCCGGCCGTTGCGTGCGATGGATTGATGGGGTGAAGGCGCCGCACTCCGCCTCAGCCGGCGCTGTCCGGTAATGTGAAGTCGAACCGGTAGGCGTGCGCCCCGTCGGCGGCGACGTCGATGGTCATGCGACCTCCCAGGCCGGTGAGCGCGTCGGTGCCCGAATCAGGCACCACTGCGATGCGCTGCTCTGGCACGCCGCGCGCCATGGTCGAGCTGTGCTGCAGCACGAAGCTGCCGTGGCGTCCTGCCAGGCTGCCATGCACGGTTTCCATCGCGACGTAGCTGGCCGATCCCGTGGTGGCGCTGCGAAAGGCCAGCATCTCGCCCGTGCTCGTGGCGTCCAGGCTTCCGTGGAAGCGCTTGTCGAGGGACATGCGGAGAAGGCCGCTGGCGCTCGCTGTGTCGCTCAGTGGGTGGGGCGCGGTTTTGACGTCGAAGGGGCCGGTGATGGAATCAGAAATCATGGGTTGTCTCGCGGGTGGAAGCGGCCTGCCCGCTGCAGGAACGCGCAGGGGGGGCAGGGCCTGTCGGTGGAAACGAAGCCGCTATTGAACCGCAAGAACGTGCAACGCGGTTCGGGCCATGCTGGCCGCGAGCCGGGCATGCCGGTCGGGGGACAATACGGCTCCTTCGCCAATCGAACTGCGCCGTGCATTCCGCCCCTTTCGCCTTCGCTGCTCCTCGCCCCACCGTTCCGCTTTTTCCGTGTCCGCTGTTCTGCCGCCGCTGTGGCCGCAGCGCACGGGCCGGGCGCTGACATGGCGGCGCGCTGCGTCATGGTGCTGGGCACGACCAGTGGCGCCGGCAAGAGCTGGCTGGCCACGGCCCTGTGCCGCTGGTACAGCAACCAGGGCCTGAAGGTGGCGCCGTTCAAGGCGCAGAACATGAGCAACAACGCGCGCGTGGTCGCCGGGCCGGGCGGCGGCCACGGCGAGATCGGCAGCGCGCAGTATTTCCAGGCCCTGGCGGCGCGTGCCGAGCCCGATGTGCGCATGAACCCGCTGCTGCTCAAGCCCGAGGCCGACACCCGCAGCCAGGTGGTGCTGATGGGGCAGGTGAGCGAGGAGCTGTCTGCATTGCCCTGGCGCGGCCGCAGTGCGCGCGTGTGGCCGCAGATCGCCGCCGCGCTCGATGCGCTGCGCGCCGAGAACGACGTGGTGGTGATCGAAGGTGCGGGCTCGCCGGCCGAGATCAACCTGCAAGCGAGCGACGTGGTCAACCTGCGCGTGGCGCGGCATGCGGGCGCGAGCTGCCTGCTCGTCACCGACATCGACCGGGGCGGCGCCTTCGCCCACCTCTACGGCACTTGGGCCCTGGTGCCGGAGGACGAAAGGGCGCTGATCCAGGGTTTCGTGCTCAACAAGTTCCGGGGCGATGCGGCGTTGCTGGCGCCTGCGCCCGAGATGCTGCAGCAGATGACCGGCGTACCCACCGTGGCCACCATCCCCATGCAGTGGCACCATGGCCTGCCCGAGGAAGACGGGGTGTTCGACGATGCCGCGCGCGCCAGCGGCGTGGTGCACACGACCATCGCCGTGGTGGCCTACCCGCGCATCAGCAACCTTGACGAATTCCAGCCCCTCAAAGCCGTGCCCGGCGTGCGGCTGCTGTGGGCCCGCAGCCCGGCCGACGTGGCGGGGGCCGACTGGATCGTGCTGCCCGGCTCCAAGGCCACCGCGGCCGACCTGGCCTGGCTGCGCGCGCAGGGGCTGGACGCCGCCGTGGCCGCGCATGCAGCGCGGGGTGGGCGGGTGCTGGGCATCTGCGGCGGCCTGCAGATGCTGGGCGAGGCCCTCATCGACACGCACGGCGTGGACGGCAACGCGGCGGGCCTGGGCCTGCTGCCGCTGGTGACGGCCTTCGAGCCCGTCAAGACCGTGCGCCACACCCGCACCGCGTTCGGCACCGCGCAGGGGGCCTGGCAGGCGCTGGCCGGCACGGCCGTTCAAGGCTATGAGATCCACCACGGCCAGACCGCTCAGCACCCGGCGATGGCGGCGGCAGGCGATGTGGCGCACGAACTGATTCCCGGCCTGGCCTGGCAGAACGCGCGCGGCAACGTGCTTGGCGTGTATCTGCACGGCCTGTTCGAGGACGCGGGCATCCTGCGCGCGCTCTTCGGGGCCGATGCGCCCACGCTCGATGCGGTGTTCGACCGGCTGGCCGGCGGCATCGACGAATGGTTCAGCCAGGAGTGGCTGCAGGCGCACCGTGGGCGCGCATGAAATGGTGCATGAACCGATGCACGGCCTGGCGCGGCCCGCCGCGTCCGGCGCGGCTTTTCTCTTTGTTTTTTCGACCGTTTTCGTGGAGTGAATGACCGATGTCCCATGCCGTTGACCTGTTGCTGCCCCCGGTCGCTCCCCTGGCCGATGACGCCCTGGTAGCCCGCCTGCAGCACCTGCTGGACCACAAGACCAAGCCCCTGGGCGCTCTGGGCCGGCTGGAATCGCTGGCCTTGCGCATCGGCCGCATCCTGGGCACCGAGTCGCCCGTGCTGCAGCAGCCGCAGATGCTGGTGTGCGCGGCCGACCATGGCCTGGCGGCGCGGGGCGTGTCGGCCTTTCCCAGCGATGTCACCTGGCAAATGGTGGAAAACTTTCTGGCCGGCGGCGCAGCAGTCAGCGTGCTGGCGCGCCAGCACGGCTTGGCCCTGACCGTGGCCGACTGCGGCGTGGCGCGCGCCATCGCACCGCGGGGCAGCGCGCCGGGCCAGCCCCGCCTGCTCAGCCACACCCGCGTGGCAGCCGGCACGGCCGATGCGTCGGTAGGCCCGGCCATGACCGAGGCGCAGTGTGCACAGGCCATTGCCAACGGCTGCGCCATCGTGCGCGGCTTGCCGGGAAATGCGGTGCTGCTGGGCGAGATGGGCATCGGCAACACGTCGGTGGCCTCGCTGCTGCTGTCGCGCCTGTGCGGCCTGCCGATCGGCGATTGCACCGGCGCCGGCACCGGCCTGGACGCGGAGGGCGTGGCGCGCAAGCGCGCGGTGCTGCAGCAGGCGCTCGCGGCCAATGCCGGCGCCACCGAACCGCTGCAGGCACTGGCCGCACTGGGTGGGCTGGAGGTGGCCACCCTGGTGGGCTCGGTGCTGCAGGCGGCCAGCGAGCGCCGGGTGATCGTGGTGGACGGCTTCATCACCAGCGCCGCCGTGCTGGTGGCCAGCCGCGTGGCACCCGCCGTGCTGGAGCGCTGCGTGTTCGCACACCGCTCGGGCGAGCGCGGCCACACGCTGCTGCTGGGCGAACTGCAGGCCGAGCCGCTGCTGGACATGGGCCTTCGGCTGGGCGAAGGATCGGGCGCCGCGCTGGCATGGCCGCTGCTGCTGTCGGCCTGTGCCGTGCTGCGGGAGATGGCGAGCTTCGAAGAGGCGGGAGTGGCCGGCAAGGTGTGACCCGAAGGCCGCGGGCGCCGTCCGCAGGCGGGTGTGCCGTTGCCTACCGTGCCGCCGGCTGCGCCAGCGCCACGAAGTTCTGTACGAACGGCGAGCGGTCGCCCTCGCGGTGGGCGATGGCAAGGCTCACCAGGGCCGACTGGCTGGTCAGCGACCGGTAGGCCACGCCCTTGAAGGCCAGGTGCCGCATCGACGCGGGGACCAGCGCCACGCCCAGTTCGGCCGCGACCAGCGCGAGGATCGACACGATCTGCGGCGCGGCGGGCCCCAGTTGCGGCTCGAATCCTGCCGCGCGGCAGGCCGCCACCGCGGCATCGAACAGGCTGGGACCGAGCGGTCGGGGCGTGAGGATGAAGGACTCGCCCCGCAGCTTGAGCAGGTCGATGCGCGGGCCCTTGCGCGATGCGGCGTGGCTGGCCGGCAGTGCCACGATCAGCGGCTCGTCCGGATAGCGATGAAAGTGCAGGCCTGCCGCGTCCAGCCCATCTGGCCGAAGGATGGCGATGTCCAGCCGCCCGTCGCGCAGCCGCTCCACCAGGGTGAGGGAGTTTCCTTCGTCGATCTTGAGTTCGACCTGCGCGAAGCTGCGCCGGTACGAGCGAATGGCCTGGATCACCACCGGATTGAGCGCGGACGAGCCGGTGAACCCCAGGTGCAGCACACCCGCCTCGCCGCGCGCGGCCCGCTGCGCCGCACGCACGGCATCGGCAGTGCGGGCCGGCAGGCCGCCCACGCCTTCCAGGAATGCGCGCCCCGCATCGGTCAACTGCGCGCCGTGCGGCACGCGGTGGAACAGCGGCACGCCCACCTCGGCTTCCAGGTCCTTGATCTGCAGGCTGAGCGGCGGCTGCGCGATGCCCAGGCGCGCCGCTGCGCGGGTGAAATTGCCTTCTTCTGCCACGGCCAGGAAATAGCGGATATGTCGCAATTCCATCGGATATTTAAAATAAGTATGGAAAACAGATGAATCATATATTGGACATATGTAGGGAAACGGCCTAGATTTCCGCGCTGGCGGCCTTTCACTCCGCATTCTTTTTGCCGTCTTTCATTGAACCCATGCTTTCTTCGACCGCTTCCCCGGACACCGCCCCGCTGGCCACTTCCAGCCCGGCCGAACGATCCCGTCCCGCAGGCACGCTGTCAGAGGCGCCGAGGGATGCGCTCATAGAAGGAAAAGCGCCCACAGACGCGCCGTCCGCGGGTTGGATCTCACGCGGCTCCGCGGATTACCGCCGGGCCGAGGCGGCGTTGTTCCTGGCGGGGTTCGCGAGCTTTTCGCTCATCTACTGCGTGCAGCCGCTGCTGCCGGCCTTTGCCCTTACGTTCGGCATCAGCCCGGCGCAAAGTGCCTTGCCGCTGTCGCTGACCACCGGCCTGCTGGCCGTGGCGATCGTGCTGGCGGGGGCGTTTTCGCAGGCGCTGGGGCGGCGCGGGTTGATGTTCGCCTCGATGGCGCTGGCCTCGCTGCTGAACATCGCCGCGGCCATCGTGCCCAGCTGGCACGGCCTGCTGGTGGCCCGCGCGCTGGAAGGGTTGGTGCTGGGCGGCGTGCTGGCCGTGGCCATGGCCTACCTGGCCGAGGAGATCGACCCGCGCCATCTGGCGCACACCATGGGCCTGTATGTGGCGGGCACCGCGTTCGGCGGAATGATGGGGCGCGTGGGCATGGGCGTGCTCACCGAATGGGTGAGCTGGCGCGCCGCGCTGGGCTGCCTGGGCGCGCTGTGCCTGCTGTCGGCCATCGGCTTTCTCGTGCTGCTGCCGCGGTCGCGCCATTTCACGCCCCAGCCCGGGCTGCAGATCCGCTACAACCTTCGGGCCTGGGCCGGCCACCTGCGCCACCGCGGGCTGCTGCGGCTGTTCGCCATCGGGTTTCTGCTGACGAGCATCTTCGTGACGCTGTTCAACTACGCCACGTTCCGCCTGTCCGGCGCACCCTACGGCCTCAGCCAGACGCAGATCAGCCTGATGTTCCTGGTGTTCGGCTTCGGCATCGTGTCCTCGTCCGTGGCGGGCCGGTTGGCGGACCGTCTGGGGCGGCGCGGGCTGCTCGCCGCGGGCTTCGCGTTCATGCTGGGTGGCACGCTGCTTACCCTGTCGCCGTCGCTGTGGGCTGTGTTCGCAGGCATTGCGCTGGTGACCACCGGGTTCTTCATCGGCCACTCGATCGCCAGCTCGTCCATCGGCCCGCTGGCGGGGCTGACCAAAGGGCATGCGGCTTCGCTCTACCTATGGTTTTATTACATGGGTTCGAGCGTGGTCGGATCGGTGGGCGGGTGGTTCTGGCAGCACGGCGGTTGGGTGGCCATCGTGGTGCTGACAGGCGCGTTGGCGGCGCTGGGGATGGGGGTATCCGCTGCGGGGCAGCGGAGTTCTGCAGCCACGGCATGAGGCGCCCAGTCGAAGGCGTTCGGCCCTGCCAATCGCGAGCACCTCTGCCTCAGTTAACGAACCATCGCCCGTTGCCGTCACTCAGCAGGAAATACTTGTAGGCACCTTGCAAGGTGCTGCCGATGCTATTGCCGCTGAAGCTGGCGTTCACGATGGTGTCGGCGCCTGAAGCTTGCAAGATGACCGACGTGCCGTTCTGCGGATCGAGGGTGATGATGGTGAGCGTCTGCCCCGCAATGTTCGCGGGCGGTAAGTTCAGCGTGCTGCCGCCCTGGGCCGCGTAGTACACACCACCCCTCGGAGAACCGGGCACCGTGGAGCCCGATGCCAGGGTGCCGCCCTGCACAAGCTGGCCAGGCTGCACCCAGACGCCGTCCGAGCGCAGGTAGGTGCTGGCAGCGGCGGAAGCACCGCCCTGCAGTTTGGACACGCTGACGGCATCATCGGCCAGCTTGACGGTGGTCACCGCGGAGTCCAGCAGCTTGAGTGTGGAAATCGCCTGGTCGGCCATCTTGCTGGTGGTGACGGTGCCATTGGCCACCTTGCTCGTGGTGATGGCGTTCGCCGCAATGTTGGCATTGCTGACGGTGAGGGTGGCGATCTTGTTGCCGGTGATGGTCGCATCCCCGATGGTGAGTGTTCCGTTGCTGCCGAGAGTCGCGTCTCCCGTCAGTGTGGTGGGCGATTGCGGGCCGAAGGGAGCGGACGATGATGTCAAGAAGATCTGCCCTCCAGTCGTGCCATTGGCAAATCCTGCGCCCGTGGCACCCGACGACCCGGCTGCGCCTGTGGCACCGGTCGCGCCTGTAGGCCCCGCGACACCTGTCGCGCCCGTGGCGCCAGCAGCACCGGCGATGCCTGCAGGTCCTGTGGCCCCTGTGGTACCTGCGGCTCCCGTTGCTCCTGTGGCCCCTGTTGCCCCTGTTGCCCCTGTTGCCCCTGTTGCCCCTGCGGCTCCCGTTGCTCCTGTGGCTCCCGTTGCTCCTGTGGTACCCGTTGCTCCCGTTGCTCCTGTCGGGCCTGCAGCGACACCTGCCGCGCAGGGACCCAAGGCGCCCGTCGTTGTTTCAAAGCACAGCACCGTGCCAACGGACGTTTGTGTGGAAAGGGTTGGCAGAAAAACGCCGCCGCCATCCTGCACGCGCAGCCCTTCCTGTGTTCCATTGGCACTGCGAACCACAAAGCCACCCCCCGACGGCACGGTGACCCGAATATCGGCGGCGTGTGCCACCACGGCGCTACCCAGGCACGAGGCGACGATCGCGGCAGCCAAGAGGGAAAGAGGGATGCTTCTAGGAGTGTTCACGGATCGATTCCCTTCGGGTGGTTGGCTATTGGGCCGGATGGCTCCCGCGCGGCTGCGCGATAGCGGAAATGGACCGGAGCCTATCTGTTGATTGGATTTGTGTAAATAGGTGTTGCAGTCTCGATGCAGGTGTACATGGAGCGCTCGCAGGGCATGGTTCGAGGCTTCGCTTACCGCAACGTTGAAACCGTTGGAAGCAATGGCCGGTCGGGCGCCGTCCATCATCGGAGGGTCCGGTTTTTGGCGGAGAGAATTGGCAGCAGCCTTCCGCCTAGCCTCATCCCCGTTCATTCCGCCGTCTTTGCCGGGTAGCCGGGTAGGGCACCTCCTTCATTCATCTGGCGACGTTTAGCGCGGCATCCGGCTTTTTACGGTGCCGCGCCGGTAGCCAAGAAAGGTCAATCTCAGTGGTTCTTCTATCTGGAATCCCGCACATGGAACCATCCCCAGGAAAAAAGCGCAGGTGGGCACCGGCCGCCTGGGTCTGGGTGCTGGTGTCTTGCGCGTCCGTCGCGAGTGCGCAGAACCTTTGGCCCACGGCCCGGCAGTGGGAACAGGCGAAAGAACAATCGGCATCCGTCCCCGCGTGGCGCACGGCCATGGCGGCCCAGCGCCGCATTGCCGAAGACGCGATGAAGAGCGAGCCCCGGCCCGTGGCCGTGCTGACCACCGGCGGCCGGTTGCGGGGCGATCCGCTCAAGGCCCAGACCGAAGCGGGCCTGCAGGACATGGACAAGATCCAGGCGCTGGCCATCACCTACCGGCTCGACCACGACCCGCGCCATGCGGCGAAGGCGGGCGACTACCTGCTGCACTGGGCACAGGTCAACCGCCCGACCGGCCAACCCATCGATGAAACCGGCCTGGAGCCCGCCATCTTCGGTTATCGGCTGGTGCGGGCCGACCTGGGCGCTTCCACACGCGAATCGGTCGATGGCTGGATGCGCCGCATCGCCGAAGCCGAGATGGGGTCGCGGGAGATGAAGAAGAAAACCGCCACCAACAACTGGCACAGCCATCGCCTGAAGATCGTCGGCCTCATCGGCTTCGCACTCGGCGACGCACGGCTGATCGCCTACGCCCGGGACGGCCTGCGTGCGCAGATCAACGACAACCTGCTTGCCAGCGGCGAAAGCGTCGATTTCCAGGAGCGCGATGCGCTGTCCTACCACGTGTACGACCTGCGCCCGCTGGTTACGCTGGCGCTGGCCTTCGCGGAGCAGGGCGAGGATTTCTACCACTGGAAGGCGGCGAACGGCGCCTCCATCGCCCACAGCGTGGCGTGGCTGATGCCGTATCTGAAGGGCGAGAAGACGCATGCCGAATTCGTGGGCAGCGACGTGCGCTTCGACAAGGCGCGATCAGACAACGGCGAGCGGGGCCACGTGGTCGGTAGCCTGTACGAGCCGCGCGATGCACTGCCGCTGCTGTTCCTGGCCGCCGCCTACGACCCCGAGTGCGCTGCCCTGGCGGAGCGGCTCAGCGGAGGTCGCCCGAACTGGCGCCTGGCGTTCAGCCGGCTGCCTGCCGCACGCAACCAGGGAGGGTGAGCGGCGGGCGCCGGCCCCCAGCGTGAACGCGTTGGGGCACGCAGGCCAGGGGGCCGTTCAGGGCTTGACCTCCAGCCGCACGCGACGCCGGTCCGTGCTGACCGTGACCGACAGGCAATCGTGGGCCCACACCGGGCGAAGCGCGTCGGCGTCCGAATGCTCGGCGCGCCCATACGACCGCCCGGCCTGGTCCACCAGTTTCACGTAGCCCGCGCCGTCGCTGTAGTCGTAGAACTCCAGGCTGTAGTCACTCCCGCCGCACACATCGGTGTGCATGAGCTCTGCGGTGTTGAAAGCGCGGGAAGAGAGCAGGGAGCCGGCCAGCAGGGCCAGCGGCATGCCCGCAAGAAGCAGCAAGGCCCATCGCGGCCAGGTCTGCCAAAAGCGGGGCTGGCGGAAGGCCGCGCGGTGGGTGGAGAGTGAAGAGGTGTGGGATTTCATGGGTGTTGGGTCGCAGGCGGGCTCAGTGAATACGAGCCGATGGATGTGCCAGTCGAGGACGCACTTTTAAATTGGTGCGTTATCGACTGGAGCCGACATTGAATCGGTGGCAACCATGTGCCCGATAGGAATTACCGATGGCTGCTTCTTGCGAGAACGGATTCATCGTGAACCGGAACATTTGGGTGCTGAGTCGGCTTCATGGCCGTACGCTCAACAAAGCAGGATCTTTGTCCGTGTTGATGCTTACCTGCTTGCAATCGTCTGACCAGATCGGGCTCAGGTCAGTCCCATCTGAAAAAAGCGATCTGCCGTGCGCGCGGCCTGAGCCGTCCACCAGTTGAGCGTAGCCATCCCCATTTTTGTATAGGTAAATATCCAGGCGATAGCTGGTGTTTTTACAGTGCGATGCGTGGGAAAACTCTGCCTTTCCGATATAACTGGAATTGGCCAGTACGAAAAGAATGGGGGTGTTAAACACCAGTCAGACTGCGAGCGATAGCAAGGCGATGAGCCAAAAAATCAGCCCAGCCCACCATTGCCATCTGCGCCAAAATGCTTTGCGCTCCGCAGTTTGCGAGGGGGGTGATAAGGGGATCGCCATCTCAAGTCACCTTGCAATGCCAAGTCAAAGGGGTCTTTAGTCTTTCACGGCTTTGTTGCACAAACCGAATCGAGCGCGTTATGACCCCAGCCCCAGGCGCACTCATGCCACAGCCGCCACCGCGACGGTTTCAGGCCGTCCAAGCTGGCTGAACCGGTTCAGCAGCGCAACTCGGACATGCAGCTCAACCACCTGACGCTCAAACGTTCGTGCCATGACCCGCTCGCCCAAGCGCTTGAAGCAGTGCATCTTGGTCTCCACCAGGCTGCGCCGGTGGTAGCCGCTCCAGCTCTTCCAGATACGCCAGCCCAGGCGCCTGCAGGCCCGTACGGCTTCGTTACGGCTGGCTGACCCGGGACTGGCCCGTTTCCAGAAACTGGCGTTCTTGCGTGGCGGGATCACGGCCTGTGCACCTCGTCTGGCAATGGTGTCCAGACAGGCCCGCGTGTCATAAGCTCCGTCAGCACTGACACTGACACTGGCGATGGGCTCATCGACCTCAATTTGCGCCAGCAACTGCGGCAGCATGGGCGCATCTCCAATGGCGTTGCTGGTGACCTCGATGGCCCGGATCTCCAGTGTCTGAGCATCGATGCCCAAATGAACCTTACGCCATTCGCGCCGGTATTCGGCCCCGTGCCTTTTGCGCTTGCATTCACCTTCTCCCAGGAACTTAATGCCTGTGCTGTCCACCAGCAGGTGCAGCGGTGAGCTCCTCGGCTGGTAGTTCAGTTGGACTTGCAGATCCTTTTGGCGCCGACAGACCGTGCTGAAGTCAGGGACCGGCCAGTTCACCCCAGCCAGCTTGAGCAGGCTTTGGACCATGCCAAGCGCTTGGCGAAGGGGCTGACCAAACAGGCACTTGATGCTCAGACAGAACTGGATCGCGGCATCCGAGAACGTTTGGTTGCGACCGCGTTTGCCTTTGGGCTCAGCCAGCCACTGCATCCCCCTATCCAGCCACATCGTCAGCGATCCACGGGCCTTCAATGCCGCGTTGTACTGTGCCCAGTTTGTCGTGCGGTAGCGGGTCCGCATCTTCTTGCCTTCACTCATCTGGTCAGACTACCAGCGAGCTGCATCGCTTTGTGCAACAAAGCCCATCAGCCGGGCCGCAGCAAGCGCGGCATCGTTGAAATCTTTTGTCATGAATGCTCCCTTTTATCGATGCAAGGCATTGCGGCCATTCCCATACAAACGACCGCGCGGCGCATCTTAAAAGCTCCCCCGCAACCCTGGTCTCTTTGCAACGCACTCTTACTTTATTTGCATATTAATCACGTAGCAATAAAACAAATATTGCCCAAGGTGCCCTCATTCGCCACAGCGGTGCATCGATCTTCCTGGCCGTGTCGTTTTGTATACAAAACGGTGCAAAAACCGTATTCCAGCCTGGCATGGCGTTTGCGTAATGCCCCGGCATGGACGCCACCTCCCACCCCCCGGCCCCCGCCGCTATCGAAATCGTTGCGCTCACCAAGCGCTACGCGCAGGGCAAGCCTGCCGTCGATGGCATCGATCTGCGCATTGCCAGCGGCAGCTACTGCTGCCTGCTGGGGCCTTCGGGCTGCGGCAAGAGCACCACGCTGCGCATGATCGCGGGGCACGAGTCGGTGACCAGTGGCGATGTGCTGCTGGAAAACCGCAACATCACCGATCTGCCGGCAGCAGAGCGGGGCACGGCGATGATGTTCCAGAGCTTCGCGCTGTTCCCCCACCTGTCCGCGCTGGACAACGTGGCGTTCAGTCTCAAGATGAAGGGCGTGGGCAAGGCCGAGCGGCAGGCGCGCGCGCGGGCGCTGCTGGAGCGCGTGGCGATGGGGCACCTGGCCGACCGCAAGCCGGCGGAGCTGTCGGGTGGGCAGCAGCAGCGCGTGGCGCTGGCGCGCGCCCTCATCACCGAGCCGCGCGTGCTGCTGCTGGACGAGCCGCTGTCCGCGCTCGACCCGTTCCTGCGCATCCAGATGCGCGCCGAGCTGCGGCGCTGGCAAAAGGAACTGGGGCTGACCTTCATCCACGTGACCCATTCGCAGGAAGAGGCCATGGCCCTGGCCGACACGATGGTGGTGATGAACCATGGCCGCATCGAGCAGGTGGGCTCGCCGCACACGGTCTACAACCAGCCCGCGAGCGAGTTCGTGGCGCGCTTCATGGGCGGGCACAACGTGATCGCCACACCGTCCGGCCCAGTGGGCGTGCGCACCGACCACCTGCAGATCGCCGCGTTGGGCGAGGCGCTGCCGGCCGGATCGAGCCACATCGGCGCGGTGGTGACCGATGTGGAGTACCAGGGCACCTACGTGCTGCTGGGCCTGCAGGACGAAGGCGCCGTGGTGTCGTCCAGCACCACCGCCGCCTATTCCGTGATGGTGTCCGAAGACGCCTATGCCGCCCGGCCTTACCAGGTGGGCGATGCGGTGCGCCTGCACTGGCGGCCTGAGCGCGCGCATCCGCTGCAGGCGCCGGCCACACCGGCCTTGGCAGGCGCCGCCGTCGCGTTGCCGGTCTGAGGCGCTGCAGGCCGGCAGCCGCAACCCACCGGGCGCCACGGTTCCTGCCGCTGCTGACCGACAAAAGATTTCCCTTTTCCCCCTGTCCCTTCGTTCAACCTAGGAGCTTTCCATGTCCGATGCGTCTTCCGAATCCCTCGCTGCCCCGTCGTCCGCCGTGCAGCGCCGCTCGCTGCTCAAGGGCACGGCCGGCATCCTGGCCGCCGGCATGTTCCCGGCCATCCATGCGCAGGAGAAGATCGTGCTGCGCTACCTGGGCACGGCGGTGAACCAGGACAAGGCCATCGCTGAAAAATTCAAGGCCGACACGGGCATCGAGATCCAGTACGTGGCCGTGACCACGGACGACGTGACCAAGCGCGCCGTCACCGCGCCCAACAGTTTCGACCTGATCGACACCGAGTACTTCTCGCTCAAGAAGATCGTGCCCACGGGCAACCTGAAGGGCATCGACACCAAGCGCATCAAGAATGCCGACAAGATCACCCCGCTGTTCACCACCGGCATGGTGGGCGGCAAGGCCGTGGGCGAGCAGGGCACCGCGCCCAAGAAGGTGATCTACCTCGAAGGCGAAAAGAGCAAGGTGTTCGCCAAGAGCCCGACGCAGTTCATGAGCCTGATTCCCACCGTGTACAACGCCGACACGCTGGGCATCCGCCCCGACCTGATCAAGCGCCCCATCGATTCCTGGGCCGAGCTGCTGAACCCCGAGTTCAAGGGCAAGACGGCCATCCTGAACATTCCTTCCATCGGCATCATGGATGCGGCGATGGTGGTCGAGGCCATGGGCCTGTACAAGTACCCCGACAAGGGCAACATGACCAAGAAGGAGATCGACCTCACGATCAAGACCCTGATCGAAGCCAAGCGCGCCGGCCAGTTTCGCGCGCTGTGGAAGGACTTCAACGAGTCGGTCAACCTGATGGCCTCGGGCGAGGTGGTGATCCAGTCCATGTGGAGCCCGGCCGTGACGGCGGTGCGCACCAAGGGCATCGCCTGCAACTTCCAGCCGCTCAAGGAGGGCTACCGCGCCTGGGCGGCGGGCTTCGGGCTGCCGGCCACGCTGTCGGGCAAGAAGCTGGACGGCGCGTACGAGTTCATCAACTGGTTCCTCGACGGCTGGGCCGGCGCCTACCTCAATCGCCAGGGCTACTACAGCGCCGTGCTGGAGACCGCCAAGGCCAAGATGGAAGCCTACGAGTGGGCCTACTGGATGGAAGGCAAGCCCGCCGCGCAGGACATCAAGAGCCCGAACGGCGACCTGCTGGCCAAGGCCGGCAGCGTGCGCGACGGCGGCAGCTACGAGTCGCGCATGGGCGGCATCGCCTGCTGGAACGCGCTGATGGACGAGAACAACTACATGGTCCAGAAATGGAATGAATTCGTCGCGGCCTGACCGATGAAACCGGGCGGCACCCGCTGCCCGGGCTCACCGATCGGCCCGTCTCGCAAGCCCTTTCCTTCAGCACGTTCCACCGCACATGAGCCCTCCTTCGACCTCCCATACCGCCGCCGTGGCCGCCGCGCCCGGCCGCGGCATCGCGGCCTGGTGGCAGGCTGCGCCGTTCACCGCGGTGTTCGTGCTGTTCTTTCTGGTTCCGCTCGGGCTCATCCTGATGGTGAGCTTCTGGGACTTCAACGAATACGAGCTGCTGCCCGGCTTCACCTTCAAGAACTACCTGTCGGTGTTTGAGGGCTGTGGCAACACGGCCGACCTGTGCACCACGCTGCGCACGTACCTGTCCACCCTCAAGTTCAGCCTGCTGGTGTGGGGCATCACGCTGGTGCTGGGCTTCGCAGTGGCGTACTTCCTGGCCTTCCACGTGCGCTCGCCGGGCATGCAGACGCTGCTGTTCGTGCTGTGCACCATCCCGTTCTGGACCTCCAACGTGATCCGCATGATCTCGTGGGTGCCGCTGCTGGGACGCAACGGGCTGGTGAACCAGACGCTGATCGACCTGCACCTGATCCAGACCTCGATCGAGTGGCTGCTGTTCTCCGATTTTTCCGTGGTGCTGGCCTTCGTGCACCTGTACACCATGTTCATGATCGTGCCCATCTTCAACAGCATGATGCGCATCGACCGCAGCCTGCTGGAGGCCGCGAGCGACTCCGGCGCCTCGGGCTGGCAGACGCTGTGGAACGTGATCGTGCCGCTGTCGCGCACCGGCATCATCATCGGCTCGATCTTCGTCATCACCATCGTCATGGGCGACTTCGTCACCATCGGCGTGATGGGCGGGCAGCAGATCGCCTCGGTGGGCAAGATCATCCAGGTGCAGACCTCGTACCTGCAGTTTCCGCTGGCGGCGGCCAATGCCGTGATCCTGCTGGCCGTCGTGCTGATGATCATCTACGGCCTCACGCGGCTGGTGGACATCCGCAAGGAGCTTTAAGCCATGGCCATTCACGCACGCACATCCTTTTGCGCAGTGCCCCGCGCAGGCACCGCCCCCTTCGTCTTTCCCATGGCATGGAGGCCCTTTCCATGAACAAAACCCGCCTGCGCGAGCCGCGCCCGCTCAGCTTCTGGCTGCTGGCGATGGTGTTCGTACTGTTCGTGCTGTTCATGTACGGGCCCATGCTGGTCATCTTCGTGCTGAGCTTCCAGGGCCCTGAAGGCGGGCTGACCTTTCCGATGCGCGGCCTGTCGCTGCACTGGTTCCGCCAACTGGCCGAGGGGCTGGGCGTGGTGGACATCGGCGCGGCGCTGCGGCGTTCGCTCGCCCTCGGTCTAGCCGTGATGGCGTGCACCGTGGTGCTTTCGGTGCTGGCGGGCCTGGCCTTTCGCAAGCGGCTGGCAGGCGGCAACACGCTGTTCTTCGTGGTGGTGGCCAGCCTCATCATGCCCTCCATCATCGTGTCGCTGGGCATCGGGCTGGAGTTCCGCCTGATCGATACCGCCATCAAGGCGGTGCTGGGCTGGCTGGGCCTGCAGGAGACGCTAGAGGGCTTCGGCACCTCGCTGGGCCTGTTCACCTCGGCCCTGGGCGCGCACCTCACGTGGACGTTGCCGTTCGGCCTGCTCATCATGTTCGCGGTGTTCAACCGCTTCAACCCGGCGTACGAAGAGGCGGCGCGGGACCTGGGCGCCACGCCGTGGCAGGGCTTCGCGCACGTGGTGCTGCCGCTGGTGGCGCCGTCGGTGGTGGGCATCGGCATGTTCGGCTTCACGCTGAGCTGGGACGAGATCGCCCGCACCTCGCAGGCCATCGGCGACGTGAATACGCTGCCGCTGGAACTGCAGGGGCTGACATCGACCGTGACCACGCCGTCGATCTACGCGCTGGGCACGCTGACCACGGTGGTTTCTTTCGTGGTGATGGGGCTCACACTGGCGCTGGTGTGGCTGCTCGGGCGCGGGCGCCGCGCGGGGGCCGCCCGATGAAGCCTCCCGCACCCGCCGGCCGCGCCCCCCGTGCGGCGGCCGCGCCGCGCCGCAGGGCCGCGTCCCCGCGTACCGCGGCGCTGCCCGCGTCCGATGCCGACGACGGCCTGCTGAGCGACAACGACATGTACGAGCGCATGGTCTCGGCCATCCTGGACCATCGCCTGCCGCCCGGCACCAAGCTGGTGGAAGACAAGCTGGCCATGGCCTTCGGCGTGTCGCGTACCCGCGTGCGGCCGGTGCTGGTGCGCCTGGCGGGCGAGCAAGTGGTCACCCTCACGCCGCGCCGTGGCGCCTCCATCGCCCAGCCCACGGTGCAGGAGGCGCGCGAGGTGTTTGAGGCACGCCGCCTGATCGAGCCGCGCCTGGTGTCGCTCTTCGTGGAGACGGCCACCGCGCAGGACGTGGCCTGGCTGGTGCAGAGCGTGGCCGACGAGGAGGCCTCGCGCCAGGCGGGCGACATGCGCCGGGCGATCCGGCTGTCGGGGGACTTTCACCTGCACATCGCGCAGGCGGCCGGCCACCAGACGCTGGGGCGCATCCTGCGCGAGCTGGTGTCGCGCACATCGCTCATCCTCATGACCTACAGCCCCAGCCATGTGCAGGCCCGCGAAGAGGCCACGGCCTGTGGCTGCCGCGAGCACCGCGCGCTGATCGACGCGATCCGCCTGCGCGATGCGGGCGAGGCCGCGCGGCGCATGCTCGACCACCTGGCGCGCATCGAATCGCAGCTCGAATTCACGCCCGCGCAGGACGCGGCGCCGGACCTGGTGCAACTGCTGGGCGCGGGCCGCGCGGCCTGACGCGCCGCGCACCCGGACAACAAGGCAACGCATGCGCCAACTGCTCGTCATCAACCCCAACACCTCGGCCAGCGTGAGCGCCTTGCTGCAGCGCCACGTGCAGGCCGCCGCCGGATCGCACGTGCAGGTGCGCACGGCCACGGCCCGGTTCGGCGCGCCCTACATCGCCTGCGAGGCCAGCTACGCGGTGGCCTCTCATGCGGCGCTGGACGCCTGGGCCGCTGCGCTGGCGGACGGCGGCCGCGCGCCCGATGCGGTGCTGGTCGGCTGTTTCGGAGATCCGGGCCTGATGGCGCTGCGCGAGAGCAGTCCGGTGCCGGTGACCGGGCTGGCCGAGGCCTCTTTCATCACGGCGGCGCGGCAAGGGCGCTTTGGCATCGTCACCGGCGGCGAGCGCTGGGGCCCGATGCTGCAGCGCTTGGCTCAAGCACTGGGGCATGCGCCCATGCTGGCGGGCATCCACACGGTGGCACCCACCGGCGCGCAACTGGCCGCGGACCCTGCGGCGGCGCGGGCGCTGCTCGCCCAGGCCTGCCGCGACGTGGTGCGGCAGATGGGCGTGCAGGCCGTCATCCTCGGGGGCGCGGGCCTGGCCGGCATGGCCGGCGCGATCCAGCCCGAGGTGGGCGTGCCGGTGATCGACAGCGTGGTGGCCGGTGCGCAATGGGCGCTGCGCACGCCCGCGCTGCCGAGCGAGCGCGCGCAGCCCTGGTGCGACGTGGCCTGGGAGCGGGTGTCGCCCGAGCTGGCGGCGCTGGGGCTGGCACCGCGCCAACCTGACGGAGCCGCAGCGGCCTGAAAAAGCGCAGGCCCCGGCCCGCTGCGCAGCCAGCGTGCTGCGCGTCGGGCCAGGGCCTGGTCTTCAGGGCCGGTTCTTCAGGGCAGCGGCGTGAGCGTGATCCGGCCGTAGTTCAGTTGCGACCGGCGCGGCGTGGCGCCGTTGCTGTCCACCGGCACCAGCGTGACGGTGACGGCCCTGTCCCGCGCGATCAGGCGGGCCGTCTCCTCGTCGATCACGAACGAATAGCGGATACCGGCCTGGTGGTGCGCCGCATGCCCCGTCGTGTTCGCGGGCGTGGTCTTGGCCACGCTGGAGATCATTCCCACGAAGTTGGGCGACTCGGTGGTGGTGCTGGCGTTGGCGTTGGGCAGGTTCACGTACACCTTGGCGCTCACGCTGCGGTCGGGCGGGGTGGTCACGTCGTCGATGTGCAGCAGGTACAGCCGCGACGACTGGTTGGCCGCCAGCGCGGCGAGCGGCTTGCGAAAGCCTTCCGGCAGCGCGGCCTTGTGCGTGACGGGCGCGGTGCCCAGGTTGCGCTTTTGCGGCGCGGCCAGCACCACCAGCGGCTGCACGGGATGCGCCAGGGCCGCGTTCTCGGCCGGTGCCGGCTGGCTGGCGCCTGCCGTCCGCACGGCGCTGCGCAGGGGCTTCGGGGGCGTGGCCAGGGAGTCGTACACGTAGCCCAGGTTTTCGGAGTTGACGACGTCGCTGACCTTCATGGAGGTCCACACGCCGTTTTCGTCGTAGAAGTTCCAGGCGTGGCCGTTCCAGTCCGCATCCGGCGGGTTGGTGTGCGAGGGGTCGACCGCCACCCAACTGCTCCACATGCGGTCCACGTTGGAATGGTGGGCGAAGAAGACCGGGTCGCGGGCGGCCGTGGAGAGCACGCCCATGTCGGAGCCGTAGTTGGGCGCCTGGCTGCCATCGGTGCCCGTCCACACGTGCACGTGGTTGTGGGGAATGGTCTCCAGCGCGCCGGGGCTGCCGCCGCCGATGGCCGTGTTGACCCCGCCGAACAAGGCGTAGTTGGGCGAGTTCAGCACGATGGACATGGCCTTCGGGCCCACGAAGGCGGCAGGGATCCGGGCCCCCGGCTTCACTTTGGCGGGGTTGCGCAACGGATCGTACAGGGCGCTGCCGGCGCTGGCGTAGATCTGCGGGAAGGTCTGGGTCGAGGGGCTCTGGGTGCTCCAGTCCCAGTACGGCAGGCGCAGGTCGGGGTCGCCCGAGGCCTTGACCAGGGCGCGCTCCAGGAAGAACAGGTAGGCGCGGTGCCATGGCGGGAACCACCAGCTCGAATGGATTTCCTCGCCCTGCTGGCCGTCGGTGCCGCCGCCGCAGGCCCAGCAGTGCACGTAGCTCTGGCGCAGCCAGCCGGTGGGGCTGTTGGGGTTCTGGGCGGTGATGTCGCGCAGCCCTTGCCAGCCCTTGGTGAGGCTGGCGATCTCGGCGTCGGTCAGGGCGAAGGCGCTCTTGCGTGGCTTGACGGCGATCTTGCCGCCCTGGAAGGGCGTCGCCGGGCCGGGCGGCTGGGGTGGGGCGCAGTTCTGCGGGTTGTCGGCCGGGTTCTGCGCCCAGGCGGCACTGTGCTGCAGGCTCCACAACGAAAAGCCGGCGGTCAGGCTGGCCAGGTGCTGCAGGGCTTGCCTGCGGGAAGTATGGGAATGGCTCATGCCGCGGTCCTCCGAATTGATTTTTTTGCCGTGGCGCGGATCAGGGCCCGGGCCACGGCGATCAATGTACGCGGGGGAGCGCGGCCCGCGAAGGCGCGGGCGAAGGGCTGCAAGGGGTGCTGGCGCGACCCAATGTCAGCGCCAAGTCCTTGTCGGGCATGGCTTTTTTGCGCTGCAGCGCACCGGGTTCCGCCGCTGGCGAGGCCGCCGGCCGGCACCTTAAAAGTTCTGAATTCGGTGGCCCAGGCACTCGGCGGCAGGGCGCGGGGCGATGCGGGGGGCGGTGCGGCCCGGCCTATGCGGCATGGCCGGCCCCGTCAGTGGTCGTGGTGCAGATAGCTCGCCTGGCGCGGCAGGCGCAGGCTGACCACGAACGCCAGCACCATCATGCCGGTCACGTACCAGAAGAACACCGTCTCATGGCCGATGGATTTGAGCCCCAGCGCGACGTATTCGGCCGAGCCGCCGAAGATCGCGTTGGCCACCGCGTAGGCCAGGCCCACGCCCAGTGCGCGCACCTCGGGCGGGAACATCTCGGCCTTCACGATGCCGCTGATGGAGGTGTAGAAGCTCACGATGGCCAGGGCCAGCGCGATCAGCACGAAGGCGACGTAGGGGCTGGTCGTGTGCTGCAGCGCCGTGAGGATGGGCACCGTGCACAGCGCGCACAGCGCGCCGAACAGCAGCATGTTGTTGCGCCGGCCGATGCGGTCCGACAGCGCCCCGAACAGCGGCTGCATGCACATGTACACGAACAGCGCGCACGTCATCACGTAGCTGGTGGTCTTGATGGGCAGGCCCACCGTGTTCACCAGGTATTTCTGCATGTAGGTGGTGAACGTGTAGAAGATCAGCGATCCGCCGGCCGTGTAGCCCAGCACGGTGAAGAAGGCCGCCTTGTGGTGGCGGAACAGCCCGCCCATGGTGCCGGCCTCCTTGTTCTGCTTGGCGGCGTCGGTCTGCGTCTCGTGCAGGGTGCGGCGCAGCAGCAGCGCGACCACGGCCGAGATGGCGCCGATCACGAACGGGATGCGCCAGCCCCAGGCCTTCAGCTCGGCCTCGCTCAGCAGCGTCTCCAGGATCACGATGACCAGCACCGCCAGCAGCTGCCCGCCGATCAGCGTCACGTACTGGAACGAGGAGAAGAAGCCGCGCTGGCCGCGCAGCGCCACCTCGCTCATGTAGGTGGCGGTGGTGCCGTATTCGCCGCCCACCGACAGCCCCTGGAACAGGCGGCACATCAGCAACAGGAAGGGCGCCCAGGCGCCGATGGCAGCATAGGTGGGCAGGCCGGCGATGACGAGGGAGCCCGCGCACATCATGGTGACCGAGATCAGCATCGAGGTCTTGCGCCCGTACTTGTCCGCGATGCGCCCGAACAGCCACCCGCCGATGGGCCGCATGAGAAAGCCCGCGGCGAACACGCCGGCGGTGTTCAGCAACTGGGCGGTGGGGTCCGATTTGGGGAAGAAGGCCGGCGCGAAGTACAGCGCCGAGAAGGCATACACGTAGAAGTCGAACCACTCGACGAGGTTGCCCGACGAGGCCGCCATGATAGAGAAGACGCGGTGGCGCTTCTCCTCGGCGGTGTAGGCGCGGGGCGCGGGCGCATCGGCGTCGGCCGCGGTAGGGACGGGTGCAGTCATGGAAGACGGGCCTTTCTGGTCCGCATGCGCGGCATGCAGGGTGTGTTGTTGTGGCAGGCCGCATTGTCGTCGGGACGACGAAGTCCTGGCTGTCAGCCAAATCCGGCATCGCGCCACCAGCCTATTGAAAACCGCGCTTTCGCTCCTAGATGCAGCCCGGGGATCGCTCTGCCATTGCGGCGGCTGCGCTTTCCTTCCTCTGCAAAACCAACGCACACAGCGCAGCGGGAACCCGGATCGGCACCGCGCCGGCCCGCCAGCCTGTTGGAGGCCGGCGGCCCGTGCACGCGGCGCCGGCCGACCGTCTCTCCCCTTTGACGCCTTTTCGTTTTTGCCACCCGAGGAATACCGATCCATGCAACCCGAACACACCCGCGCCGTGATGGCCATCAGCCTGATGGCGGCCTTTGCCGACGAACACAAGGACGAGCGCGAGCGCGAACACCTGCGCCAGCTGGCCGAGTCGCTCAGCGCCGGCACCGGCCTGGACCTGATGAAGCTCTACCAGGACGTGCTGCTGCAGCGCGTGCGCATCGAGGACGCGGCCCAGGCGCTGGACACGCCCGCGCTGCGCCAGCTGGCCTACGAGATGGCCGTGGGCGTGTGCGATGCCGACGGCGTGTGCAATGCCCAGGAAAAGGCCTTTCTGCAACGCCTGGGCTCGGCCCTGCAGATGGCGCCGGACGAAGCCGCCGCCGTGGTGCGCGAGGCCGATGCGCTGGCGGCTGCGCCGCTGCGCGATGCGCCCGTTGATTCGCAAGGCGCGTCGCAGGGTTGGGCCGAGCCTGCCGCGATCGCCGTGGCGGGGGCGGGTGCCGCTGCGGCGGTGGCGGCGGGCACCGCGGCCGTTTCCGCCCCGGGCCAGGCGCTGGCACCGGTGCCAGCGCCGGTGCCGGTCGGCGCGCCGGCGCCGGGCGTCGATCCCCATGCGGCCGAGATCGACTCCATGGTGCTGAACGCCTCCATCCTGAACGGGGCGTTGGAGCTGCTGCCGCAGTCGCTGGCCTCCATGGCGATCATTCCGCTGCAGACGCGGCTGGTCTACCGCATCGGCAAGCTGTACGGCTACGAGCTGGACAAGGGCCACATCACCGACTTTCTCGCCACGGTGGGCGTGGGCCTCACCTCGCAGTACGTGGAGCAGTTCGGCCGCAAGCTGGTGGGCGGGCTGCTGGGCAAGGTGATGGGCGGCATGGGCCGCGCGGTGGGCAGCGCCGCCACGGGCTCGGCGTTCTCGTTCGCCACCACGTACGCGCTGGGCAAGGTGGCGCAGCGCTACTACGCCGGGGGCCGCACGCTGGGCAAGGACGCGCTCAAAACGTCCTTCTCCCGCACGGTGGACGAGGCGCGCAACCTGCAGCAGCGCTACGCGCCGCAGATCCAGCAACGTGCGCAGGGCCTCGATGTGGGCAAACTGCTGCGCGAACTGCGCGCCTGATCCGGCGGCGCGCGGTGCCGGCCGTGGGGTGAATCCGCCACCCCGGGTGCCAGGGGTGGTCTGCTATGAAAAATATAGCTATACGCCCTAGTATCAATTGTGCTGGAGGCACTTTTGATGTCCAGCCGTCCTGTCATGGCGGCGGGGTCTTGGGCTGGTAGTCGCAGTACGGCGCCACCACGCATTCCCAGCAGCGCGGCTTGCGCGCCTGGCACACGTAGCGGCCCAGCAGGATCAGCCAGTGGTGCGAGTCCACCGCGTAGGCCGCAGGAACACGCTTCATCAGCTGCAGCTCCACCGCCAGCGGGTTCTTGCCGGGCGCGAGGCCTGTGCGGTTGCTGACGCGGAAGATGTGCGTGTCCACCGCCATGGTGGGCTGGCCGAACGCCACGTTCAGCACCACGTTGGCCGTCTTGCGGCCCACGCCGGGCAGGGCCTCCAGCGCCTCGCGGGTGCGGGGCACCACGCCGCCGTGCTGCTCCACCAGGATGCGGCAGGTAGCCATCAGGTGCCGTGCCTTGCTGCGGTACAGCCCGATGGTCTTGATGTAGCCCTCCAGCCCTTCCAGCCCCAGGTCGAGGATGGCCTGCGGTGTGCCCGCCACCGGAAAGAGCTTGCGCGTGGCCTTGTTCACGCCCACGTCGGTGGCCTGGGCCGAGAGCAGCACCGCGGCCAGCAGCTCGAACACGGTGGTGTATTCCAGCTCCGTGTTGGGCATGGGGTTGGCGGCCTTCAGGGCGGCGAAGAAGGGTTCGATCTGCGCGGTCTTCATGGTGGGAATGTCGTTGTGGGCACGCGGGGAGCCGCATTGTCCCGCAGCCGGCCGCCCGGGCGCCTGCCGGCCCGGCGGCGGGCTGCCGCCCGGGCGGGTTGACGGGGAATTGACGGGCACCGGCGCATTTTTTACGGCGTTTTTATGCCGGCGTTCCTAGACTGGGGCCATGTTCCACCCGCAGACCGCCACCGCCCGCCGGCACCCCTCCGGCCCCGTGGCGGCGACTCGCCCCATGCCGCATTCCTGCGCTTTTCCGACCCTTCACCGCGTGGCCCTGGAGGCCCGGCCGCCGGCCGACAGCGACCTCGTCGTGCTGCCGCTGCGCCTCTTTCATACCGACGTGCTGGAAGGGCGCCGCTCGCTGCACCGCATCCTGGGCGCGCGCGTGCAGGGCTACCGCATCGACGTGGATGCGGCCCGGCACTGCATCCGCATCGAGATGAACGTGCGCCGCGGCGAACTGGCCGCGTGCCTGCGACTGCTGACGGCGGGCATGCCCTGCGCGGAATTCGGCCGCATCGCCCAGCCCACCCACTGGATGCACTGAGAACCTGTTCGATGCACGACGTTGCCCTGCACCTCTTTCTGGCCCTGCTCGTGGTCTTCCTGCCGCTGGGCGGCGCCTGGTGTCTGCTGTACTGGATGGAGCGCCCGGCCCCGCGCCCGGACAGCGGGCGCGATCATGAATGACGCCCGGCCCCGCGCCACGCCCGGGCGGGCGATCGATGCCGGCGTGCCTGCCGATGCCCGCGCGCTGGAGGCGATAGAGCGCGCCTCGTTCCTGGGAGACCGCATCTCGCTGCCGAGCTGGCGGCGCCTGTTGCGCAGCCGTTCGGCCCGCGTGATGGTGGCGCGGCCGGCGGCGGGCGCGGCCCCGGGCGGTGGCGCGCTGCTGGGCGCCTGCGTGGTCCTGCGCCGCCGGGGCACCTCGGTGGCAAGGCTGTATTCCATCGCCGTGGCGCCCCAGGCGCGCCACGGCGGCATCGCCAGTGCGTTTCTGGCGGAGGCGCTGGACTGCGCGCGCCATTGGGGCTGCGCACTGCTGCGTCTGGAGAGCCGGGCCGAGAACCTGGCCGCCCACCGGTTGTTCCAGCGCTTCGGGTTCGTGGCGGTGGGCCGCGCGCCCGGCTACTACGCGGACGGCGCGGATGCGATCCGCTTCGAGAAGGACGTGTTCGACGGCCACCGCCGGGACCGGCTGGTGCTGCCCGGGGCTCGGCACTACGGACAGACACTGGACTTCACCTGCGGCCCTTGCGCGCTGCTGATCGCCATGTCGGCCTTGGCGCCGGACACCGTGCTGGACCAGGCCGCCGAGATCCGCCTGTGGCGCGAGGCGACCACGGTGTTCATGGCCGCGGGCCATGGCGGCTGCGGCCCGTTCGGCCTGGCCTGCGCCGCCCTGCGCCGTGGCTTCGGTGTGGCGGTGTACGCCGCCGCGGGCTCGTCGCTCTTCATGGACAGCGTGCGCGAGCCCCACAAGAAGCGCGTGATCCAGCGCGTGGAGGACGACTTCCGCGCCGAACTGGTGGCGCATGGCGCGCCGGTGTTCGCGCTGCCCGTCTCGCCCGAGGGCGTGATCGAGCAGTTGCGCCACAGGCACGTGCCCATCGTGCTCATCAGCCTGTGGCGCCTGCACCGCGAAAAGGCACCGCACTGGGTCGTCATCACCGGCTTCGACGGCACGGTCTTCCGGGTGCTGGATCCCATGGCCCGATCGGGCGAGGGCGACGGCGGCGTGTCGGTGAGCCTGTCCGAATTCAAGAAGATGGCCCGCTACGGGCGCCGCCGCCGGACAGCGGCCGTCATCCTGTCCAGAAAGCCTTGAAGTGACTTCAGAACATGTGATCGTGGTGGAAAGGCGCTCGGATTTCCGCTGGAGCGACCCCGGGGTGCGCATCGTCACCGCGGAGGCGTTCATCGCCGAAGAGCCGCGCCTGCGAGCGCGTGCGCGCAAGGTCACCAACCTGTGCCGCAACTACAGCTACCTGGGCATGGGCTACTACTGCTCGCTGCTGGCCGAAGCGCGGGGCGACCGGGTCACGCCCAGCGTCGAGACCATCGTGGCCCTGCAGCGCGGCAAGCAGCAGGCGGCCTCGCTGGCCGTGCTGGACCGCCTGATCGGTCCGCTGGCGAGCGTGCCGCAGTCTGTCAGCACGCTCACCCTGGACGTGTTCTTCGGTCGCACCGAGGATGCGGAGTTGACCGCCCTCGCGCGCAAGGGCTTCGAGCTGTTCCGCTGCCCGCTGCTGCGGCTGCACCTGCAGCGGCGCGAGCCATCGCCCGGCTGGCACGTCGCCGCGCTGCAATCGCTGGATCCGCGCGATGTGGATGCCCACCGCGACGGCCTGTTCGACGAGGCCCTGGCGCATTTCACGCGGCGCCACTGGCGGCCTGCCGCGCCGGTGGCCGCGCCGCGCATGGACCTGGCCATCCTGCACGACCCCAACGACCCGCTGCCGCCGTCCAGCCGCCGCACGCTGCAGAAGATCGTGGACGTGGGCCAGGACATGGGCATCGCGGTCGAACTGATCGAGAAGAAGGATTTCTCGCGCCTGACCCAGTTCGATGCGCTCTTCATCCGCGAGACCACGGCGGTCAACCACCACACCTTCCAATTCGCCAAGAAAGCTGCGGCCGAGGGCATGCCGGTGATCGACGATCCGGTCTCCATCCTGCGATGCACCAACAAGGCGTACCTGGCCGAGCTGCTCAAGGGCCACGGCATCGCCACGCCGCGCACGCACCTCGTGAGCCGCCGCACGCTGGGCGATCTGCCGCGGGGCCTGGCCTACCCGGTGGTGGTGAAGGTGCCGGACGGCTCGTTCAGCCGCAGCGTGAAGAAGGCCGAGAACGCCGAGGCGCTGCACGCCATTGCGCGCGAAATGCTCCGCGAGTCCGGGATCATCCTGCTGCAGGAGTTCATGTACACCGACTTCGACTGGCGCATCGGCCTGGTGGGCGGGGAGCCCCTGTTCGCAGCGAAGTACTACATGTGCGAAGGCCACTGGCAGATCCTGCAGCACGGCGAAGACGGCGGGTACGTGGAGGGCCGCACCCAGGCCGTGTCCCTGGATGCCGTGCCGCCCCCGGTGCTGCAGGCCGCCACGCGCGCGGCGCGGCTGGTCGGCAACGGTTTTTACGGCGTGGACCTCAAGTGCAATGCGGCCGGCGCCCATGTGATCGAGATCAACGACAACCCGAACCTGGACGCCGGCGTCGAGGATGCGCTGGTGGGCGATGCGCTGTACCGCACGCTGCTGGGCCATCTGCTCGCGCGCATGGACTGGCGGCTGAACCGGGAGGGCGCTGCGCCCCTCTGCAGCGGGCCGTCGCAGCGGCACCCGGACGCCTGCCAGGGGCCGGCGCGGTGGTCCGAGCCCGCCGGCACCGGTGCGGCCGTGCCCGCGCGGTAGCAAGCGGCAGGGCCTGCTGCCCTGCAAAACTGCGGCCAAACCCCGGCCCGGCACAGGGCAAGCCGGGGCGGCGAAAATCCCCGAAGACCGGCCGTGCCGGCCCGGAACGCCATCCCTCAAGGAACCCATGCCCGAATCCACGCCGCCCATCGCAACGCCCGCCCACGATCCCGCGCAGGATGAAGACCCCCACCAGTGGCTCGAAGCGGCGGACAGCGAACGCGCCCTGGCCTGGGTGCGCGAGCGCAATGCGCATTCCGAGGCGGTGCTGACGGCCCGGCCAGAATACGCCCCCACGCGCGAGCAATTGCTGGACATCATGGACGCCAAGGACCGCATTCCCAGCGTGGTGCGGCGTGGCGACTGGCTCTACAACCTGTGGCAGGACGGGCACCACCGCCGCGGGCTGTGGCGGCGCACCACGCTGGCCGGGTATCGCGCGCCCGAACCCGCGTGGGAAACGGTGCTCGACCTGGATGCCCTCGCCCTGGCCGAGGACGAGAACTGGGTCTGGGGCGGCGCCGAGGTGCTGGGCCTGGAGTACCGCCACGCCCTGGTGTCGCTCTCGCGCGGCGGGGCCGACGCCACGGTGATCCGCGAGTTCGACCTGGTGTCGCGGCAGTTCGTCGAAGGCGGCTTCGCCCTGCCTGAGGCCAAGTCGGACGTGACCTGGATCGACGCCGAAACGGTCTACGTGAGCACCGATTTCGGCGAGGGCTCCCTGACCGAATCGGGCTACCCCCGCACCGTCAAGCGCTGGCGGCGCGGCATGCCGCTGGCCAGCGCGGTCACGGTGTTCGAGGGCGAGGCGTCGGACGTGGGCGTGGGGGTGGGCGTGGACCGCACGCCGGGCTTCGAGCGCACCGTGTTCACCCGCATGATCGACTTCTACCGCCACGAGGTCTGGCTGGCCGAGGGGCCTGCCGAAGCGCCCGATGCGGCTCCCGTGCGGCTGGACGTGCCGGACGACGCCATTGCCGACTTCTTGCGCGGCACGCTGCTCCTGGAACTGCGCAGCGACCTGGTGCTGGGGGAGGCGCACTTCGCCGCCGGCTCGCTGCTGCATGCCGACGCGGCCGCCTGGCTGCGCGGCGAGCGCGTGGCCGCGGCGCTGTTCACCCCCACGGCCACGCGCTCGCTGGCCGGCTACGACACCACGCGCGGCCACGTGCTGCTGCAGGTGATGGACAACGTGGCCGAGCGGCTGGAGCTGTGGCACCGGCCCGCAGGCGAGGGTGGTCCCTTCGTCGGCCGTGCGGTGGACACGCCGTTCCCCGGCCAGCTGGGCGTGACGGCCCTGCACGACCCGCTGCTGACCGACGACCCGCTGGCCGAGCATTACCTGCTGTCGTACACCGACTTCACCACGCCCGCCTCGCTGTTCCTGGCCACCACCGCCCATGACGAGCGCGAGTTGCTCAAGGCCGGCCCGGCGCGCTTCGATGCCGAAGGCATGCGCACCGAGCAGTGCTTCGCCACCTCGGCCGACGGCACGCGCGTGCCGTATTTCGTGCTGTGGCCGCGGGGCGCGCAGGCCGACGGCAGCAACCCCACGCTGATCTACGGCTACGGCGGCTTCGAGCATGCGCTCACGCCCTGGTATGCCGCCGACTACGGCCGGGCCTGGTGCGAGCAGGGCGGGGTGCTGGTGGTGGCCAACCTGCGCGGCGGCGGCGAGTACGGCCCGGCGTGGCACCAGGCGGCGGTGCGCGAACACAAGCAGCGCAGTTACGACGACCTGATCGCCATCGCGCAGGATTTGATCGCTCGCGGCGTGACCCGGCCTGCGCACCTGGGCATCCAGGGCGGCAGCAACGGCGGGCTGCTGGTGGGCGCGGTGATGGTGCAGCGGCCCGACCTGTTCAACGCCGTGGTGTGCCAGGTGCCGCTGCTGGACATGCGGCGCTACCACACGCTGCTGGCGGGCGCGTCGTGGATGGCCGAGTACGGCGATCCGGACGATCCGGCCGATTGGGCCTTCATCGCGCGCTACAGCCCCTACCACCAGGTGCGGGCCGATGCGCGCTATCCCCGGGTGCTGTTCACCACCTCGACACGCGACGACCGGGTGCACCCCGGCCACGCGCGCAAGATGGCCGCGCGCATGCTGGCGCAGGGGCACGACCTGCTGTACTACGAGAACACCGAGGGCGGCCACGGCGGCGCGGCCGACAACGCGCAGCGCGCCCACCTGCTGGCGCTGGAGTTCGCCTACCTGTGGCAGCAGCTGGGCCCGCGGCCCGCGATGGCCGACGCCGCTGCCTGAATGCCGTGTCGGCCGCGGCGGCGCAGCATTTCGCCACCGGGGCCGTGCCTGTGCGCTGCGGCCCCGGCGCGCCGGCCGCGTGCACTGGCACCACACGCAGGAAAACGCCACGCCGATTTGGCGACAATCGCATCCAGAAAGTGAGACCCCGACCATGCCCCTGCAATTCGCCGACCGACTGAACAATGTAGAGACCTCCGCCATCCGCGAGCTTTTCAAGCTGCTGGGCAAGCCCGGCATCATCAGCTTTGCCGGGGGATTTCCGGACAGCGCGATGTTCGACGTGGACGCCATCCGCGAGGCCTCCAACCAGGCCCTGGCCGAGGAGCCGGGCGCGGCCCTGCAGTACGGCGCCACCGAGGGCTACAACCCCCTGCGCGAGCAGCTGGCCGCCTTCATGGCCAGCAAGGGCGCCAGGGACGTGGCGACCGACAACCTCATCGTCACCACCGGCAGCCAGCAGGCGCTGGACCTGCTGGGCAAGACGCTCATCAGCCTCGGCGACAAGGTGATCGTGGAAGGCCCGACCTTCCTGGCCACCATCCAGTGCTTTCGCCTCTATGGCGCCGAGCTGATCAGCGCGCCGGTCGATGGCGAAGGCGTGGACACCGACGCGCTGGAAAAGCTCATCGCCGAGCACCGCCCCAAGTTCGTCTACCTCATCCCCACCTTCGGCAACCCCAGCGGCGCGCTGCTGAGCCTGGAGCGCCGCCGAAAGGTGCTGGAGATGGCCGCCCGCCACCAGACGCTGATCGTCGAGGACGACCCCTACGGCGACCTGTACTTCGGCGAGGCGCCGCCGCCCAGCCTGCTGGCGCTGTCGGCCGACGTGCCCGGCAGCCGCGACCTGCTGGTGCACTGCGGCAGCTTGAGCAAGGTGCTGAGCCCCGGCCTGCGCGTGGGCTGGCTCATCGCGCCGGCCGAGCTGCTGGCCAAGGCCACCATGTGCAAGCAGTTCAGCGACGCGCACACCAGCACCTTCGCGCAGGCCACGGCCGCGCAGTACCTCAAGGCCGGCCGCATGCCCGCCACGCTGGCCAAGGTGCGCGCCGTGTATGCCGAGCGCGCCCAGGCCATGGGCGATGCGCTGCGCAAGGAACTGGGCGATGCCATCGCGTTCGTGCAGCCGCAGGGCGGCCTGTTCGTCTGGGCGCGCCTCACCGGCGCGCGCGGCCAGGTGGCCGACGGCAACGTGCTGGCCAAGAAGGCCATCGAGCAGGGCGTGGCCTTCGTGCCCGGCACGCCGTTCTTTTGCGCGCAGCCCGACCACGCCACGCTGCGCCTGTCGTTCGCCACGGCCGATGTGGACAAGATCCGCGAAGGCGTGGCCCGGCTGGGCCAGGCGGTGCGCGCCTGACCGGCCGGCTGCGGACCGGCGCGGCGCCTGCTGGCGCTGCCCTGACCACCCCGAGGGCGCCATGGCGCCCTTTTTTCATGGCCGCACCGATCAGGCCTGCAGGGACACCAGCCCGCGCACGGCCATGTAGAGGCCCAACAGCCCCAGGCCGATGAAAAAGCAGGCCTTGAACCGTGCGGGCGACAGGCGCCCCCGCAGCCACTGGCCTGCCGCCATGCCGATGACAGCGGGCACCAGCAGCACCATGGACGACAGGGCCGCCGTGCCCGGGTACGCCCCGTTGGCCGCCAGGGCGGCGCCCAGCACCAGGGTGGAGACGGTGAACGACAGCCCCATGGCCTGCACGAGCTCGTCCCGCGCCAGGCCCAGCGACTGCAGGTAGGGCACCGCCGGTACCACGAACACGCCGGTGGCGGCCGTGACCAGCCCCGTCGCCACGCCCACGGCCGGCCCCAGCCACCGTTCGGCGCGCGCCGGCACCTGCAGCGGGGCGCCGCGCAGGCCCCAGGCGGCATACAGGACCAGCACGGTGCCCAGCGCCACCGCCGCACCCTGGCCGGCGGGCGCGCCGATCCACGCCGCCCCCGCGAGCGTGCCCGCGAAAACGCCCAGCTGCATGTCGCCCAGCCGGCGCACCATCGGCCCCAGACCCGACAGGGACCGCAACTGCAGCAGATTGGTCACGAGCGAGGGCACCACCAGCAAGGCCGCCGCCTGGGCGGGGGGCATGACCAGGGCCAGCAGCGCCATCGCGACGGTCGGCAGTCCCAGGCCCACCACGCCCTTGACGCACCCGGCGAGCAGGAAGACGGCCGTGGCCGCGAGGAAGGCGGTGGGGGTGAGCGATGCGGTCATGCCGTGGATTGTTGGAGGCGCCCGTTAACCCGGCAATCGGGATTCGGCGCAGCCTGCCTCAGGCGAGGCCATAGGCAGGGCGTGCTACCTTGGCGCCCATGGCATTCGACCTGACCGATCTGCGACTGTTCGCCAACGTGCTGGAGACGGGCACCATCACCGCCGGCGCATCAGCCAGCTGCATCACGCTGGCGTCGGCCAGCGAGCGCATCCGCGGCATGGAATCCGCGCTGGGCGTGCCGCTGCTGCTGCGAACGCGGCGCGGCGTGTCGCCCACCCCTGCCGGGCGGACCTTGCTGCAGCACGCGTTGATCGTGCTGCAGCAGATCGAGCGCATGCAGGGGGACTTGGGCGACCATGCCTCGGGCCTGCGCGGCCACGTGCGCCTGATGTGCAACAGCGCCGCGCTGAGCGCCTGGCTGCCCGACCGGCTGGCGGGTTTCCTGCACGACCATCCCGGCATGTCGGTGGACCTGCAGGAGCGCCCCAGCCACGAGATCGTGGACGCCTTGCGCCACGGCGTCTGCGAGATCGGCGTGCTGGCCGATTCGGTCGATGCCGTGGGCTTGCAGGCCTTCGTGCTGGGGGCGGACCCGCTGGTGCTGGTGGTTCCGCGCGGGCATGCGCTGGCGGCGCGCCGCCGCATCGCATTCGCCGAGGTGCTGGACTGGGAACTGGTGGGCCTGTCGGCCGGCAGCGCGCTGGACGACCACCTCGCAGGCCATGCCCGCCGGCTGGGCACCCGCCCGCGTTACCGCATCCGCCTTGGCAGCTTTGAGGCGGTCTGCCGCATGGTGGGGCAGGGCGTGGGCCTGGCCGTGGTGCCGCGCGCCGTGGTGCAGCGCTGCGGCCGTTCGGCCGGCGTGCGAGCCGTGGCCCTGGAGGATGCGTGGGCCGTGCGCTCGCTGGTGCTGTGCGTGCGGGAACTGGACGCGCTGCCGACCCCCGCCCGAGAGCTGGTGGCACGGGTGCTGGGGGCGTCGCCAGGCAGCGGCGGCGGGTGAAGCGTGGTTTGGGTTCCAATAGCGGCATGCCCGACACCCATCCCAACGAACAGCGCCTGAACGAGCTGGAGATCAAGGCCAGCTTCGCCGAAGACCTGCTCGACCAGCTCAACCTCACCATCTACCGGCAACAGCAGCAGATCGACCGGCTCATCGCCGAGGTGTCCCAGCTTCGCCAGCAGATCCCCGAAGGCGGCGGTGCGGCCGTGCGCAGCCTGCGCGACGAACTGCCGCCGCACTACTGACCCGCCGCGCGCCCCTGCCGGGTTCGCTCTCTTCCTCCCTGCTTTTTTCTCACCGAAAGGTCCTTGCCATGCAATACCGCCGCCTTGGCCGCAGCAACCTGCAAGTCTCCGCCCTGTGCCTGGGCACCATGATGTTCGGCGACCAGACGGGGCGCGACGAGGCCGCGGCCATCGTGGCCGACGCGCGCGAGCGCGGCGTGAACTTCATCGACACGGCTGACGTGTACACCCGGGGCGCGTCGGAAACGATGCTGGGCGGGTTGCTCAAGGGTCAGCGCAATGACTGGGTGCTGGCGACCAAGCTGGGCAACAAGATGTCCGACCGGGTGAACGAATCGCAGTATTCCCGCACCTGGATGCTGCGCGAGGTGGATGCCAGCCTGGCGCGGCTGCAGACCGACCACGTGGACATCCTTTACCTGCACCGCGACGTCAACGACATGGACCTGCAGGAGCCGCTGTTCGCCATCGATGCGCTGCTGCGCGCCGGCAAGATCCGCTACTGGGGCGTGTCCAACTTCCGCGCCTGGCGCATCACCGAGCTGGTGCACCTGGCGGCGCGCATGGGCCTGCCCGGGCCCGTGGTCTGCCAGCCGTACTACAACCTGCTCAACCGCATGCCCGAAGTCGAGATCCTGCCGGCCTGCGCGCACCACGGCGTGGGCGTGGTGCCCTACAGCCCGATCGCACGCGGCGTGCTCACCGGCAAGTACCTGCCGGGCCAGCCGCCCGCCGAGGGCACGCGCGCGGCACGCGGCGACAAGCGCATGGCCGAGACCGAGTTCCGCGAGGAATCGCTGCAGATCGCCCAGCGGCTGAAGGGGCATGCCGAGGAACGCGGCGTGACGCTGGCCCAGTTCGCCACGGCCTGGGTGCTGGCGCACCGCGCGGTGAGCGCCGTGATCGCCGGCCCGCGCACCCTGGCGCAGTGGCAGGACTACGCGCCCGCGCTGGGCGTGGAGATCACCGCGCAGGACGAAGCGCTGGTGAACGACCTGGTGGCCCCGGGCCACCCGTCCACCCCGGGCTACACCGACCCGGCCTACCCGCTGTACCCGCGCACCCGGGGCTGATCGAGCGACGACGGCTGGCGCGGCTCAGTCGTCCGCGCCACCGTTCTCCTGGCCCTGGTGGGCCGCGGCCGCCCGCAGCTTGTCTTTCTTGCTCGGGCGCTTGCCCTTGATGCCGCCGTTGCCCGGCGGCGCGGCGGGCGCGGCCTCGGTGGGCTCGAAGCCGGAGATCTGCTCCAGCGGCAGGGCCATGCGCTGGCGCTTTTCGATCAGGCGCCAGTGCGCCTCGGTGCTGGCGCTGACGAAGCTCACGGCCACGCCGGTCTCGCCCGCGCGGCCGGTGCGGCCAATGCGGTGCACGTAGTCGGTCACCGAGCGGGGCAGGTCGAAGTTGACCACCACGGGCAACTGGGCGATGTCGATCCCGCGCGAGGCGAGGTCGGTCGTCACCACCACCTGCCAGCGGTCGTCCTTGAACTCCTGCAGCACCTGCTTGCGCGCGCCCTGGCTCAGCCCCCCATGGAAGGGCGAGGCGAAGATGCCCGCCTGGTAGAGCTTCTCGGCCACATGCTCGGCGGCGTACTGCGTGGCCACGAACACCAGCACGCGCGACCATTCGTGCGTCTGCACCAGGTGGCGCAGCAACTGGGTGCGCCGGCCCGGGTCCACGGCGATGGCGCGCTGGGCGATGTCGGGCGTGGTCTCGGGCGAGTGGGCGATCTCGATGCGAACCGGCTCGCGCAGCAGGCCGTCCGCCAGCGCGGCCACCGCCGGCGCGAAGGTGGCCGAAAACAGCAGGTTCTGCCGCTCCACGGGCAACAGGGCCAGCACGCGGTTCAGTTCTTCCGCGAAGCCTAAGTCGAGCAGGCGGTCGGCCTCGTCCAGCACCAGGGTCTGCACGGCGGAGAGCGCCACCGCGTTGTGGTCCACCAGGTCCAGCAGGCGGCCCGGCGTGGCGACGACGATGTCGGCCCCGCTGCGCAGGCCCATCATCTGCGGGTTGATGGAGACGCCGCCGAACACCACGGCAACCGCCAGGCGCTGCGGCAGCAGGTGCCGGGCCAGATCGCGCAGGACCTCGCCGACCTGCTCCGCCAGCTCGCGCGTGGGTACCAGCACCAGGGCCCGCACGCGGCGCGCGCCCCGGCCGGCCTGGGCCAGCGTGTGCGGCAGGCACTGCTGCAGCAGCGGCAAGGCGAAGGCGGCGGTCTTGCCCGAACCGGTCTGCGCACAGGCCCGCACGTCGGCGCCGCGCAGCGCGGCCGGAATGGCCTCGGCCTGGACCGCCGTGGGCGTGGTGAAGCCCATCGCATCGGCGGCGTGGACAAGGGCGGGCGAGAGGCCGAGGGAAGCAAAAGGCATGGCAGGCGCGCACCGGGGCGCGAAGGAGGGAACCCGCGATTGTGCCGCCCTGGGGCGGGATGCGGATAATTCGCGGTCTTTGAGGCCTTTCCTGCCTCATTTCCTGCCTTCATTCCTTGCCAGCCGTCCTTCGCCCGCGCCCCGGGTCCCTCGCCATGCGCTTGATTGCCACTGCCGCCGTTTTCTTCAAAGCCCAGGGGGTGCCGCCATGCGCCTGAGCGACCTGGGCGGCCTCGTCTATTCGACCGAATCGGGCCGCATGTGCCCCGGCTGCCGCCAGCCCGTGGCGCAGTGCGCCTGCCAGGCGGCCCGCGCGGTGCCGGTGGGCGATGGCACCGTGCGGGTCTCTCGCGAGACCAAGGGGCGGGGCGGCAAGGCGGTCACGGTGGTGAAAGGCGTGGCGCTGGACGAGGCGGCGCTGGCGCTGCTGGGCAAGCAGCTCAAGGCCGCGTGCGGCAGCGGCGGGACCGTGAAGGACGGCGTGATCGAGGTGCAGGGCGATCATGTCGAGCGCGTGATGGACGCGTTGCGGCAACGGGGCCACACCGTCAAGCGAGCTGGGGGCTGAGCCGCCATGGACCCGGAACAACTGCAGCGCCTGCTGACCGTCCAGATGCCCTACGGCAAGTACAAGGGCCACGCCATTGCGGACCTGCCGGGCAACTACCTGAACTGGTTCGCCCGCGAGGGCTTTCCGCGCGGCGATCTGGGCCGGCTGCTGGCCCTCATGCACGAGATCGACCACAACGGCCTGTCGGCCCTGCTGGAGCCGCTGCGAGCCCAGGCCGGGCAGGGCCCGGCGGCCCGGCGCTGAACCGCCGCCGCGCGCGCTCTCAGTGGCCGCCGGCCGGCATGTCGAAGGCCGGCAGGTGCCCGAAGCATTTGCGGAACAGCGCGCGGGCCACGCCGTGCGCGGCCTGCTGCAGCGAATGCGCCACCTCGGGTGCGAAGCGGCGCTCGGTGTGCTGCCGCCACAGCCCCACCCAGGCCGCGAAATGCGCCGGCGTCACACCCTCCAGCGCGCCGTGCTGTGCGAGCACGTTGCGGCGGTAGCGCCGGCTGCCCAGCGCCACCGTGCTCCAGAAGTCCACCATGCGCGCCAGGTGCGGCTCCCAGCGGTCCTGCAGCGCCGCGTCGAACACGGGGCCCAGCAGGGCATCGGCGCGCACGTCGGCGTAGAAGCCGTGCACGAGGTCGGTGATGCCCGCCAGGTCCAGGGTGTGCCGAACGAGGGGCTGAAGGGGAGCGGTTGAATCCATCGGATCGGTGCGCGGGGGTGCGCGGTGGTTGAAGTCGGGTGGTCGGGTGGGTTGGACCGGGCCGGGGCAGAGCATGCCCGCTCCGGCATCAAGGGGTTTGACGCGCAGCAAGCGATGGTCGCGCCGTGCCGTCGCCCAGCCAGGCCCCCGCCGCCGCCATCACGCAGCGGGTGAGCCGCTCCAGCCCCGCCTGGGCCGAGCGCGGCAGCGCCCAGTGCAGGGGCACGTCCATCCCCGCCTGCGGCCGCAGCTCCACCAGCGTGCCATCGGCCAGTTGCCGTTCGATCAGCACGGTGGGGTGCATGCCCCAGCCCATGCCGACCTCGCAGCTGCGCAGGAAGCCCTGGTTGGACGGCATGAAGTGGCGGGGCGGGTGGCGGCGCGAGGCCAGGCCCTGGCGCTGCAGCCACTGGTCCTGCAGGCGGTCGTTGCGGCCATAGACCATCATGGGCGCGAGCGCCGCGGTCTCGGGCGTCACGCCGCCGCCGAAGTGGCGCTCCACGAATTGCGGGCTGCCGACTGCCACGTAGTGCATGGCGCCCAGCGGCCAAGTGTTGCAGCCCGCGATGCTGCCCGCGCTGGCGGTGACGGCGGCGATCACCTCGCCTTCGCGCAGTCGCTGGGCGGTGTGTTCCTGGTCGTCGATGCGGATGTCCAGCAGCTCGTTTCCTCCTGCGGTGAAGGCCGCCATCGCGTCCATGAACCAGGTCGACAGGGAATCGGCATTCACCGCCAGCTTCAATGTGGGGGCTGGCGCCTGGGTGTCGGGCATCAACGCAGGGTTGGCACGGCGCAGTTCGTTTTCCAGCAAGGCCACCTGTTCCACGTGCAGGCAGAGCCGGCGGCCCGCGTCGGTGCCCGTGCACGGCGTTCCGCGCAGCACCAGCACTTGGCCTGCGCGCTCTTCCAACTGCTTCACGCGTTGCGAGATGGCCGAGGGCGTGACGTGCAGCTTGCGCGCAGCGCGCTCGAAGCTGCCTTCGCGCATCACGGCCGCCAAGGCTTCCAGGCCGGCATAGTCAAGCATTAGTTTTGCTTCATATTGCTTAGAGACTTTAAGTTTACTTAAATCAATGCGGTTCGGACAATTCACCCATGTGGATCACCTCGCCCCCCTCCTTTTCTGCCGCTTCCGTTTCCGCCTCGTGGCTGGCCGGATTCACGGTGTGCCTGACGTTGATCGTCTCCATCGGCGCACAGAACCTGTTTGTGCTGCGCCAGGCCGTGCAGGGCCGCCATGTACGCGCCTGCATTGCCTGGTGCGTCATCAGCGACGCGTTGCTGGTGGCGGTGGGCGTGGCCGGCATGGCGCAGCTGCTGGGCCAATCGCCCACGCTGGCGTGGTGCCTGACGTTGGGCGGGGCGGTGTTCCTGTTCGCGTACGGATGCTTTGCGTGGCACCGGGCGTTCTGCGCGCCGCAGGCGGCGCTGCCCGCCACGGGGCGGGCCGAACGCAGTGCATTGGGCGTCGTCGGCGCGCTGGCCGTCATCACGCTGCTCAATCCGCACGTGTACCTGGACACCGTGGTGCTGATCGGGTCGATTGGCGCGCGGCAGGATGGCGGCCTGAAGTGGGTCTTCGTGGTGGGTGCCGCCTGCGCCAGCCTGCTGTGGTTTCTCGTGCTGGCCTTCGCGGGTCGGCGCCTGCAGCACGTGTTCGCCAATCCGCGCGCGTGGCGAGTGCTCGACACGTTGACGGGTGCCACCATGTTTGCGCTGGCGTGGTGGGTGGCGCGCAGCGTGCAGGGCGATTGATCCGGCGCGGCACGTGGGTGCGGCTCGGGTGGTAGAGGTAGAAGCCCGGAAAGGTCGGCCACCAGGGCTTGAGCACCGGCATCAGCCGGCCTGCGGCGATGTCGTCGGCCACCTGCACTTCGAACACGCAGGCGATGCCGGCGCCGGCGCGCACTGCCGCGATCAGGATGTCTCCGTCGTTCGAGATCAGCGGCCCCTGCACTTCCACCTCGACCGCGCGCCCCCTGTTCGTGTATTCCCAGCGGTAGATCCCCCCGCCCAGCCGCACGTTGAGGCAGTGATGACCGGCCAGGTCCTGGGGCACCTGCGGCAAGGCGCGTCCTTGCAGGTAACGGGGTGACGCCACCGTCGCGATGCGCTGCCGCCCGCCGATGGGCACGGCCACCACGTCCTGCGCCAGGGACTCCCCCAGTCGGATGCCGGCATCGAAGCCGCCAGCCACGATGTCGAGCAGCGCGTTGTCGCAATGCAGGTCGAGCGTGATGTCCGGGAACTCCGCGAGGAACGCCTGCAGGTGCGGTAGCACCACGATGTCGGCGGCGGTGCGCGAAACATTGAGCCGCAGCAGCCCTGACGGCCTGTCCCGCGACTCGTTCATGCCTTCGATGGCACGCGCCAACGACGCCAGGCTCGGTTGCGCCTGTGCCAGGAACCGCTGGCCCAGTTCAGTGACGCCGACGCGCCGCGTCGAACGGTCGAGTAGCCGCACACCCAGACTGGCTTCCAGCTTGCGGATCGTCTGCGACAGCGCCGACGGCGACACGCCCAGTTCCGCGGCGGCCCGGGTGAAGCTCGCATGGTGCGCAACGCGCGCGAACGCGGCAATGGGGGCAAGGAGATCGGGGGGCATGGGGCTGATTGTGAAGCACTGCTTCATGCCGCATGCCGCGAGCACCCGTTTATCTGAAGCGACATTGTGCCTATCGTTGGCGCTTCTCCGGCCCGGCGCCGATGGGAATCCCAACACTTCATTCCTCCACCCTCATCACCTCAAAGGAACATCCATGAGCTCACTCTCAGGCAAGGTCGCGATCGTCACCGGTTCGTCCAAAGACATCGGTGCCGGCATCGCCGAGCGACTGGCTGCCGATGGCGCGTCCATCGTCGTGAACTACGCCACCGCTGCATCGGACGCGGACGCCGTTGTGCGCCGCATCACCGCCGCCGGTGGCCGGGCAGTCGCCGCGCAGGCAGACCTCTCGCAGCCATCGCAGATCCAGCCGTTGATCGATGCTGCCCTTGCACAATTCGGTCGGCTGGACATCCTCGTGAACAACGCGGGCATCTACCGCATGGACTCGCTGGATTCGCTGACGGCGGACAGCATCGATGCCCACTTCGCGCTCAATGTGCGGGGTTTGCTTTTGACCACGCAGGCTGCTGCGCGCGTGCTGCCGGCGGGTGGCGTCGTGGTCAACATCAGTTCGGGGCTGGCCAAGAGTCCCTACCCGGCGGTGCATGCCTACTCGGCCACCAAAGGTGCCGTCGACACGCTGACGCGCTCGCTGGCCATAGAGCTTGGACCCCGCCAGATCCGGGTGGTGGGTATCGCCCCGGGCTTCGTGAAAACGGAAGGCAGTGCCGATGCCCCCAAGGAGATGGTCGACATGCTGGTCGGCAAGACGCCGCTCGGCCGGGTGGGGACGCCGGCGGACATCGCCGACGCCGTGGCGTTCGCGGTGTCGGAGCGCGGTGGATGGATCACCGGAACGACCATCGACGTTGCCGGGGGCATGGTGTTCTGAGCCCCATCGGAGTCCGGTGGCTCAAAGCGCCGGTGCGCCGGTGCGCTGCCGGCGCTGGCCCCGGAGGCGACGGCCGTCTGCAGGCGACGCGGCCCGCATCGCCGCGTGTGCCGGTGCGTGCGGGCCGCAGGCGCGACGTTGGTCCGCCCTCAGAACGCGGGCACCACGGCGCCCTGGTACTTGTCCTGGATGAACTTCTTCACTTCCGGCGTGTGCAGCGCCTTCACCAGCTTCTGGATGCGGGGGTCGTTGGCGCGGTCTGCGCGCGCGGCCACCAGGTTGGCGTAGGGCGAGTCGGCGCCTTCAATGAACAGCGCATCCTTGGTGGGGTTGAGCTTGGCCTCGATGGCGTAGTTGGTGTTGATGAGCGCCAGGTCCACGTCCTGCAGCGCGCGCGGCAGCAGGGCGGCTTCGAGTTCGCGGAATTTGAGCTTCTTGGGGTTCTTCACGATGTCGATCGGGGTGGCCGTGATGTTCTTGGGGTCCTTCAGCTCGATCAGGCCCTGCTTTTGCAGCAGGATCAGCGCGCGGCCAGCGTTGGACGGGTCGTTGGGGATGGCAACCAGAGCGCCTTCCTTGAGCTCGCTCACGGCCTTGATCTTCCGGGAATAGGCGCCGAAGGGCTCCACGTGCACCTTGCCGTCGGGCACGGCGACGATGCTGCTCTTGCGGTCCTTGTTGTAGCTGTCCAGGTAGGGCTGGTGCTGGAAGAAGTTGGCGTCCAGCTGCTTGTCTTCCACCGCGGCATTGGGCTGGACGTAGTCGCTGAATTCCTTGACCTGCAGGTCCACGCCCTGGGCCTTGAGCTGCGGCTTCACGAAGTTCAGGATTTCCACATGCGGCACCGCCGAGGCCGCGACCTTGAGCACATCGGCGGCATGCGCCGAGAAGGCCAGGGTGGCGACGGCCAGGGCGGACAGCGTTTTCTTCAGCATGGAGAGGGCTTTCATTTCAGTCGGTTGGATCGGTCGGCAGGGCGCCCCAGCGCGCGCCGTTGGAAGACGCGAATGTAAGGAAGGGCGCGGGAATGTGCCATTCTTTTATTTTCATATCGATATAACGAGCGATCCTCTTATGCTGTTTGGCGGCTCGCCATTCGAATGAAAAGAGGCCGTTGCCCTAGTATCGTTTGGCTTGATTGCTATTGAAAGAATAGCAATCGGGGTAGCGCGCCGATGGGCCCGCCAGGGCGTCAGCGCAGCACTTCCAGCAGGCGATCCAGCCCGCCTTCGTTGATCGCCACCTTGGCCTGGGCCCGCACCGCCGGCTTGGCGTGGTAGGCCACCGACAGGCCCGCGGCCCCCATCATGGGCAGGTCGTTGGCGCCGTCACCCACGGCAATGGCCTGGCTGGGCGAAATGCCCAGCAGCGAGGCCACCTCCAGCAGCGTCCGGCGTTTCTCGGCGCCGTCGCAGATGTCGCCCCAGGCCTGGTCCACCATGCGGCCGGTGAGCACGCCGTCCTCGACCTCCAGCTGGTTCGATCGCGCAAGATCGATGCCCAGCCCGGCGCGGACCCGGTCGGCGAAGAACGTGAAGCCGCCCGAGACCAGCAGCGTGGTCAAGCCCGCGGAGCGGGCCGCGGCCACCAGTTCCTTGGCGCCGGGGTTGAAGCGCAGCCGCTCGGCGAACACGTGTTCCAGGTGCCCGACGGTCACGCCGCGCAGCAGGGCCACGCGCTGGCGAAGGCTTTCCTTGTAGTCGGTGATCAGGCCCTGCATGGCGGCCTCGGTGATGGCGGCCACTTCGGCCTTGCGGCCCGCCGCGTCGGCGATCTCGTCCACGCACTCGATGTTGATCAGGGTGGAGTCCATGTCGAATGCGATGAGCTTGAAGTCCGACAGGGACAGCGGGGTAGAAAGGCCTTGGACGACAAGGCCGGGAGCGAATTCGGTGGCGGCACTCATGGATGGGGGGAGGAAAGATCCTGCGGCGAAGACAAAAAGAAGGGGAGGGGACTGCCCGGCGCGCAGCGGCGGCGTTCCGGGACACAGCGGGGATTATCCCCAGGTCGCCTGCCGCTGCCTGCCTTTGCCGTGATCGCTGCCGCTCCCGCCTCGTTGCTTCACTGGGGCGCCAGCCCGGCCGCCTTGACCAGTTCGGCGTGCAGTTTGATTTCCGCGGCGATGGTGTCCTGCAGTTGCTGGGTGGTGCCCGGCGCCACTTCCATGCCGCTGGCCGCCAGCCGGGTCTGGGTGTCGCCCGCCAAGGCGGCGTGGGCGGCGCTGCGCAGCCGGTCGATGACGGGCTGCGGCGTCCTGGCCGGTGCCAGCAGGCCGACCCAGGCCGACAGTTCCACCTGCGGCACGCCGCTTTCCGCCATGGTGGGCACCTGCGGCAGCACCGCCGAACGCTGCGCGCTCATCACCGCCAGCGCCTGCAGCTTGCCCGACTGGATGTGCGGCAACGCTTCGGGCAGCACGGCGAACATGAGGTCCACGTTGCCCGCCAGCGTGTCGTTGATGGCCGGGGCACCGCCCTTGTACGGCACATGCAGCATGCTCGATTGCGTGCGGGTGCCGAACATCAGCGCCGCCAGGTGCTGCGGGCTGCCGTCGCCCGACGATGCGTAGGTCACCCGGCCCGGCGCGGCCCGGGCCGCCTGCAGCACGGCGGCCACGCTCGGAAACTTCTGCGCGTCCTTGGCGACCAGCACCATCGGCTGGTTCACCAGCTTGGTGATGGGCACGAAGTCGGCCTGCGGGTCATAGGGCAGGGTCTTGAAGATGCTCTTGTTGGTGGTCAGGAACGACGCGGGCGACACCATGATCGTGTAGCCGTCCGGCGCCGCACGGGCCACCATGGGCGTGCCGATCTGGCCCGAAGCGCCCGCCTTGTTGTCCACCACGAACGGCTGGCCCAGTTCGGCCGCCATCTTCTGGCCCACCATGCGCGCGATCATGTCGGCGCTGCCGCCAGCGGGGAGCGCGACGATCACTTTCACCGGGCGGTCCGGGTAGGTGCCCTGGGCCAGCGCGGGCGCTGCCGTGGCCACGAGGCCGAGGGCGCAGAAAAATGCCGGGATCGGGCGTGCAACACGCATGGGCGGACTCCTTGGATCGGTTGGAACGAATGGCCGCCGGTGCCATCCCGGCGCGTTCCAGGGTCCAAGCAATTCCTGCACCCGTTCGCGGTGTGCTGGCGTGTGGGCCAGCGATTGGCATGTCGGATGCTATTATTTTTATAGCTATATGCCCTAGTACTTATTGCGCTCAGGGCACGTTTCGCTCTGAATGCAAAGGGTCCGGCCAGATGGCGGGGCACCCCGGCCGGAAGGCACCGAACACCGCGCATGGCATGCCGCTCACCACGGCACCGTCCCAAGGCCATCCCTCAGGCGGGCGCGCCCTGCGCCAGCGGCTGCCCCAGGCTGCGCAGCACGTCGCGCACCATCTGCACCCGGTCCTTGGCCTCGGGCAGTTCGCGCTCGATGCGCAGCTTCTCGTTGCCGGCCAGCTTGATGTGCTTGTTCTTCTGGATCAGGTGGATGATGTTCATCGGATCGATCGGCGGCTGCGGCTTGAAGGTGATGTGGATCACGCCGGGCGCCGCATCCACCTTGACCACGCCATAGGGTTGGCTCATGCAGCGCAGGCGGTGCACGTCGATCAGGGTCTGCGCCTGCGGCGGCAGCTTGCCGAAGCGGTCCACGATCTCCTCCAGCAGGCTGTCGATCTGGTCGGTGGTCCTGGCGGTGGCCAGCTTCTTGTAGAACGACAGGCGCAGGTGCACGTCGCCGCAGTAGTCATTGGGCAGCAGCGCGGGCGCGTGCAGGTTGATGTCGGTGGTGACGGACAGCGGCGCCAGCAGGTCGGGCTCCTTGCCCGCCTTGAGCGAGCGCACGGCCTCCGACAGCATCTCGTTGTAGAGCTGGAACCCCACCTCCAGCATGTTGCCGCTCTGGTTCTCGCCGAGGACCTCGCCCGCGCCGCGGATCTCCAGGTCGTGCATGGCCAGGTAGAAGCCGCTGCCCAGCTCTTCCATCTGCTGGATGGCGTCTAGCCGCTGCGCGGCCTGCTTGGTCAGGCCCTCGATGTCCGGCACCATCAGGTAGGCGTAGGCCTGGTGGTGGCTGCGGCCCACGCGGCCGCGCAGCTGGTGCAGCTGCGCCAGACCGAACTTGTCGGCGCGGCTCATGATGATGGTGTTGGCCGTGGGCACGTCGATGCCGGTCTCGATGATGGTCGAGCACAGCAGGATGTTGTAGCGCTGTGCCACGAAATCGCGCATGACCTTTTCCAGCTCGCGCTCGGGCATCTGGCCGTGGGCCACGGCGATGCGGGCCTCGGGCAATATCTCTTCCAGCTTCTGGCGCCGGTTCTCGATGGTCTCGACCTCGTTGTGCAGGAAGTAGCACTGCCCGCCGCGCTTGAGCTCGCGCAGCACGGCCTCGCGGATCACGCCCGTGCCCTCGTTGCGCACGAAGGTCTTGATGGCCAGGCGGCGCTGGGGCGCCGTGGCGATCACGGACAGGTCGCGCAGGCCCTCCAGCGCCATGCCGAGCGTGCGCGGGATGGGCGTGGCGGTGAGGGTCAGCACGTCCACCTCGGCGCGCAGCGCCTTCATCTGCTCCTTGTGGCGCACGCCGAAGCGGTGCTCCTCGTCGATGATGAGCAGGCCCAGGTTGTGGAATTGGGTGGATTCGGAGAGCAGCTTGTGCGTGCCCACCACGATGTCCACCGTGCCGTCGCCGATGCCCTTGATGGCAGAGGTGATCTCCTTGCCCGAACGGAAGCGCGACACCTCGGCCACCTTCACCGGCCACTTGCCGAAGCGGTCCATCAGCGTCTGGTAGTGCTGCTCGGCCAGCAGCGTAGTGGGTGCGAGGAACGCCACCTGCTTGCCGCCCGTGACGGCCACGAAGGCCGCGCGCAGGGCCACCTCGGTCTTGCCGAAGCCCACGTCGCCGCAGACCAGGCGGTCCATGGGGCGGGGCGAGATCATGTCCTGGATGACCGCGTGGATGGCCGCGTTCTGGTCGGCCGTTTCCTCGAAGCCGAAGTCGTTGGCGAACTGCTCGTAGTCCTGTGGCGAGTAGCGGAAGGCGTGGCCTTCGCGCGCCGCGCGGCGGGCGTAGATGTTGAGCAGCTCGGCCGCGGAGTCGCGCACCTGCTCGGCCGCCTTGCGCTTGGCCTTTTCCCACTGGCCGCTGCCCAGCTTGTGCAGCGGCGCCTCGTCGGCGCTCACGCCCGTGTAGCGGCTGATGAGCTGCAACTGGCTGACGGGCACGTACAGCACCGCCTTGTCGGCGTATTCGAGGTGCAGGAACTCCTGCAGTGCGGGCGTGCCGTCGGGGTTCTTCTGGCCCACGTCCATGTTGATGAGCCCGTGGTAGCGGCCGATGCCGTGCGCGCTGTGCACCACCGGGTCGCCCACGTTGAGTTCCGACAGGTCCTTGATCAGGGCCTCGACATCGCTCACCTGTTCCTGCTTCTTGCGCCGGCGCGTGGTGGCGCCGGCAGCGAACAGTTCGGTCTCGGTCACGAAGTCGATGCCGTCGCCGAGCCAGCTGAAGCCGGTCGTGACGGCGGCCGTGGCAATGCCCACCTTTTCCTCTGTATGGGCCTGGAACTCGGCCAGCGAGTCGAAGGCCGGCGGGCTCAACTGCGAGGCGCGCAGAAAATCGAGCAGGCTCTCGCGCCGCCCGGCGCTTTCCGCCAGCAGCAGCACGCGGTGCGGGGTGTTGCGGAGGTGGGCGTGCAGGCGTGCCAGCGGGTCTTCGGCACCACGCGCCACCGACAAATCGCCCAGCTTCTGGAAATGGGCGTTGTCGGCGATGTCCTCCACGCCCGGTCGCAAGGCGAGCTGCGCGTGCGCGTTGGCCCGGGTGTAGAACTGCTCGGTGGTGAGGAACAGCGCTTCGGGCGGCAGGGCCGGGCGGTCCGGGTCGCCCTGAATCAGGCGGTAGCGGTCCTTCGTGTCCTGCCAGAACCGCTGGAAGGCCGGCTCCAGGTCGCCGTGCAGCACCACGGTGGCCTCGGCGCCGAGGTAGTCGAACACGGTCGCCGTCTCGTCGAAGAAAAGCGGCAGGTAGTACTCGATGCCCGCGGTGGCCACGCCGTTGCCCATGTCCTTGTAGATGCGGCTCTTGGTCGGGTCACCCTCCAGCATCTCGCGCCAGCGGCTGCGGAATTTGGCCCGTGCGTCATCGTCCATCGGGAATTCGCGGCCCGGCAGCAGGCGCACCTCCGGCACGGGGTACAGGCTGCGCTGGCTGTCGGGATCGAAGGTGCGGATGCTGTCGATCTCGTCGTCGAACAGGTCCACGCGATAGGGCACGAGCGAGCCCATGGGAAAGAGGTCGATCAGCCCGCCGCGCACCGCGTACTCGCCCGGGCTCACCACCTGCGACACATGGGAGTAGCCCGCCAGCGTGAGCTGCGCCTTGAACTTCGCCTCGTCCAGCTTCTGCTTGACCTTGAAGTGAAAGGTGTAGCCTGCGAGAAACGAAGGCGGCGCCACCCGGTACAGCGCCGTGGTGGCCGGCACCAGCACCACGTCCGCCTCGCCCTGGCTGATGCGCCACAGCGTGGCCAGGCGCTCGCTGATCAGGTCCTGGTGCGGGGAGAACGTGTCGTAGGGCAGCGTTTCCCAATCGGGAAACAGCGCGCAGCGCAGCTCGGGGGCGAAGAACGCCATCTCTTCGATGAGGCGCCGCGCATCGGTCGCGTCGGCCGTCACGATGGCGGTGGTGCGCCGCGCGGCTTTTTCTCGCTCGCCCAGGCGTGCCAGCAGCAGGGCATCGGCGCTGCCGACCGGGCGTGGCAGGGTGAAACGTTTTCCGGGGGTGAGTTTGGGGAGGTCCATGCGGTGGGCGGTGCGTCGGGCCCTTGCACCGGCCCCGGGGGCGCGGTGTGCGCGGCGGTCGGGCGGTGCGGGCGAATGGCAATTCTAGGCGGCCGGGCTCTCGTCGCACGTTGGCAGATGGGGACGCGCGCCGCTCCTACAATGGCCGCCCCATGACCGATCTTCTCCCGCACCTTTCGCCGCCACCGCTCTCCGGCCAGGGGCGTTTCTGGGCCCTGGTGCCCTGTGCCGGCGTGGGCGCCCGTGCGGTGGCGCAGCCTTCGGGGATCGACCGGGTGGCGCCAGGCCAGGTGCCGGTGCTGCCCAAGCAGTACCAGCCGGTGGCCGGGCTTCCCATGGTGCTGCACACCCTGGCCGCGTTCGCCGGCGTGGGCCGGCTGCTGGGCACGCTGGTGGCCGTGGCCCCGGGCGATGCGTTTTTCGACGGCCAGCCGCAGCCCACCTTCTTCGTGGCACCCTGCGGGGGCGCCACCCGCGCGGCGACGGTGCTGGGCGGCCTGCGCGTGCTGCAAGAGCGCGGCGCGCTGCCCGAAGATTGGGTGCTGGTGCACGATGCGGCCCGCTGTCTGGTCACCACGGCGCAGATCGACGCATTGATCGACGCCTGTGCCGACGACGCCGTAGGCGGGCTGCTGGCCCACAAGCTGGCCGACACGCTCAAGACCGCGATCGACGGCCCGGGCGGCGTGCGCGTGGCCTCCACCGTGGACCGCACCGACAAATGGCTCGCCCAGACGCCCCAGATGTTCCGCCTCGGGCCGCTGCGGCAGGCGCTGGAGCACCTGGGCCCGGCGGCCACCGACGAAGCAAGCGCCATGGAGGCCATGGGCCTGCACCCCCGGCTGGTGCCGGGCGGCGCGCAGAACTTCAAGGTGACCTACCCGGCCGACTTCGCGCTGGCCGAGGCGGTGTTGGCGCAGCGCATGCATGCCGCCACCCTGGACCGCTTCGGCGGCGCCCGGGGCGAAGCCTCGGCCGTGCCGGGCAAGACGATTTTTTAGGCGCGCGCAGCGACTGCAGGAACGCGAACGATGAACATCCGAATCGGCGAAGGCTGGGACGTGCATGCGCTGGTGCCGGGGCGCCGCCTCGTCATCGGCGGTGTGGACGTGCCGCACACCATGGGCCTGCTCGGCCATTCCGATGCCGACGTGCTGCTGCACGCCATCACCGACGCGTTGCTGGGCGCCGCGGCGCTGGGGGACATCGGCAGCCACTTCCCGGACACCGATCCCACGTTCAAAGGCGCGGATTCCGTGGCGCTGCTGGTGGAGGCCGCTCGGCGCGTGCGCGCGCAGGGCTACGAGATCGGCAACATCGACAGCACGGTGATCGCGCAGGCGCCGCGCCTGGCCGCCCACATCCCCGCGATGCGGGCCCGCATCGCGCAGGCGCTGTCGCTGCAGGAGGGCCAGATCAACGTCAAGGCCAAGACCGCCGAGCGGCTCGGCCCGGTGGGGCAGGGCCTTGCCATGGAGGCCCGGGCCGCGACGCTGCTGTTCATCAAGCCTTCGCCGGCTTAGGGCGGCGCGGGGGCAGGTTGCGCTTGATCTGCGGGCGCTGCAGGCGCTGCTTGGGGTCCTTGCCGCCGGGCAGGTCGGTCGCCCGCTGCAATTGGATGTGGGCCACCAGTCCGCCCGATCCCGAATTGGCCAGGGCGAAGATGCCGCCCATGCGCTGCACCGTCTTGTCCACGATGGACAGGCCCAGGCCCGCGCCGGCGGCCGCCGTGCGGGCCGAATTGCCGCGGAAGAACGGCTTGGTCAGGTTGGCCAGTTGCTCCGGCGGCACGCCCGGGCCGTGGTCGCGCACCTTGATGAGCACCCACTTCTCGCGCCCCTTGGCCGCGATGTCCACGGTGGCCGTGCCGCTGTCGTGCGTCTTTCCGTAGCGGCGGGCATTCTCGAGCAGGTTGGAGATCACGCGCGCCAGTTCGACCTCGTCGGCCAGCACGTTCAGGTCCTCGGGCACGTTCATCGAGATCTGCAGTTCGCGGTGGTCCTGTACGGCGTACACGCACGACGACACCACGCCATGCAGGTTGACCGGGTTCAGGGTCACGTTGTCGGGGCGGGCGTAGTCGAGGAACTTGTCGATGGTGGCGTCGAGCTGCACGATGTCGGCCACCATGTGCTCGCGGGCCACGTTGTCCGACACGCTCATTTCGGTTTCCAGCCGCAGGCGGGCCAGGGGCGTGCGCAAATCATGCGAAATGCCCGCCAGCATCACCGCACGGTCCTGCTCCAGCTTGGCGAGCTTTTGCGCCATGCGGTTGAAGCCGATGTTCACCTCGCGGATTTCGCTGGTCACGGCTTCCTCGTCGAGCTGGCTGGCCGCGAAGTCGCCGTCGCGCACGCGGTTGGCGGCATACGACAGCTGCTTGAGCGGCCGGTTGATTAGGCGCGCGATGGCCGCGGCGCCCGCCAGCGACAACGCTGCGGCGGTGATGAGCCAGATCATCCACGTCTTGCCGCCGGCCGCGCTCAAGCGGGACCGGTCCATCAGCAGCCAGTTGGGGTCGCCGTTGATGGTGAATCCCACCCACAAGCCGCTTTCGCCATTGACGTTGCTCGCCACGATGGTGCCCGGCCCCAGGCGGGTGGTCAGCTCTTCGGTCAACCGCATGCCGAGCGCCGAGGCGTCCAGCAGGTCGAAGCGGTCGGACGGCTCGCGCGGCAGGATGCGAACGCCTTCCTGGTCGGCCATGGTCTTGATCAGCGAGACGCGCGCGATCGCATCGGCATGCACCAGCGCCGCGCGGCTCAGGTTCACCAGCGAGGCGATCTGCTGCGCCGTCTGCAGCGTGCGCGGCTCGAACTCCAGCGCCCGCAGCGTCTGCAGCCAGGCCAGGATGCTGCCCACCAGCAGTAGCGCGAGCAGGAAGAACGTGCGCCAGAAAAGGTTCAGCCCCACCCGTGCACGCTGCGCCCGTAGGTACACGGGGGCCTCCAAGGGGGCGGGGCTGGTGGCGTCGGACGACGCTGCTTCGTAGTTGGCGCTCATGTCGTGAGAATCATCGGGAAATTGCCGGAGGGCAGAGGGCGCCACGGCGAAAACGCGGCCCTCGGCAAAAGGGAGATCAGCTCGTGCCGTCCGGCACGAACACGTAGCCCACGCCCCAGACGGTCTGGATGTAGCGGGGCGCTGCAGCGTCCACCTCGACCAGCTTGCGCAGGCGGGACACCTGCACGTCCAGGCTGCGGTCGAACGGCTCGAACTCGCGGCCGCGCGCCAGCAGGGCCAGCTTTTCCCGCGACAGCGGCTGCCGTGGGTGGCGGACCAGCGCCTTCAGCATGGCGAACTCGCCGGTGGTGAGTGGCAGCTCTTCGCCGCTGCGCTGCAGTGCGCGCGTGCCCAGATCGAAGGTGAAAGGACCGAAGGTGACGACCTCGTTGTCGCCTGACGGAGCGCCCGGCGCCTCTTGCGGCGGCCGGCGGCGCAGCACCGCGTGGATGCGGGCCAGCAGTTCGCGGGGGTTGAACGGCTTGCCCAGGTAATCGTCGGCGCCCACTTCCAGGCCCACGATGCGGTCCACGTCCTCGCCCTTGGCGGTCAGCATGATGATGGGAGTGCGATCGTTGGCGGCGCGAAGGCGGCGGCAGATCGAGAGGCCGTCCTCGCCGGGCATCATCAGGTCCAGCACGATGAGGTCCACGGTTTCGCGCAGCAGAATGCGGTTGAGGGCCTTGCCATCTTCCGCAACCATGACTTCGAAGCCCTCTTGCGTGAGATAGCGCCGCAGCAAATCGCGAATGCGGGCGTCGTCATCCACCACGAGAATCTTGTCGGTACGGTTGGTTGTTGAGGCCATTTGTTTCCCAAGTCCTATTTGTAACAGAGCCGATTCTGACCACCTTGAACCCCGAAGTTCGGCTTTTTGCCAGATACCTGACCAACTGTTACAAGTTTTGCCCCGCCACGCACAGACGCTATCGGGCCTTTACCGCCGATTGATCTTGACCGGTTAACGTAGCGTTTCAAGGATGTCCGATGCACCCGCCCACTTTCTCTTTACAAGGATTTCGATCATGAAAATTGCTACCAAAATAATAGCTGCAGGTGCTCTTCTGGTGTGCGCTGGAGCCTCTGTCTCTCAAAACGCCGTGATGCCGCCACCGCAGAATGTGCTGCAGTTGTCCGCGACCGGCACCGTGGATGTCCAGCAGGACCTGCTGGTGCTCACGCTGGCCACCAGCAAGGAAGGCGCCGATGCAGCCACGGTGCAGACGCAGCTCAAGCAAGCACTGGACTCCGCGTTGGCGGAGGCCAAGCGCTCTGCCCAGCCGGACCAGATGGACGTGCGCACCGGCGCGTTCGGCATGTACCCGCGCTATGGCAAGGAGGGCAAGATCAACGGCTGGCAGGGCCGGGCCGAGCTGATTCTGCAGGGCCGTGATTTCTCGCGCATCACCACCACCGCCGGCAAGATCCAGTCCATGCCGATCAGCCAGATCGCCTTCGATCTGTCGCGCGAGGCCCGCGAGAAGGTGGAGGGCGAGGCGCAGACCAAGGCCATCGAGCAATTCAAGGCCCGTGCGAATGAACTGGCGCGGGGCTTCGGCTTCAGCGGCTACACGCTGCGCGAGGTGGCGGTGAACAACAACGAGATGATCCCAGGCCCCAGGCCGCGCATGATGGCCATGGAAGCCAAGATGTCGTCAATGTCCGCCGATGCACCCGTACCGGTGGAGGCCGGCAAGGCGCAGGTGGTAGTGAACGTCTCCGGCGCCGTTCAACTGCGCTGAGGGGTTGGCGGGCTGACGCCCGCGCCGGCGATCGGGCGGGTAAGGCTTTTCGTTCTTACTGTGCGGCCCAGCCGCCGTCCATATTCCAGGCTACGCCGCGGACATTGTTGGCCGCCGGCGAGCAGAAGAACACCGCCAGTTCGCCCAGCTCTTCGGGCGTGGTGAACTGCAGCGACGGTTCCTTCTCACTCAGCAACTGCTTCTTGGCGTCTTCGTTCGACAGGCCCTGGTCGGCCGCCTTGGCATCGACCTGTTTCTGAACCAGCGGCGTGAGCACCCAGCCGGGACAGATCGCATTGCAGGTCACGCCCGTGGTGGCGGTTTCCAATGCGGTGACCTTCGTCAGGCCCACGAGGCCGTGCTTGGCTGCTACATAGGCCGCTTTTTGAGCCGAAGCCACCAGCCCGTGCACCGAGGCGATGTTGATGATGCGGCCCCAGTTGGCCGCCTTCATTGGAGGCAGGGCCAGGCGCGAGGTGTGGAAGGCGCTGGTCAGGTTGATCGCCAGGATGGCATCCCACTTCTCGACGGGAAAATCCTCGACGTTCGCCACGTGCTGGATGCCTGCGTTGTTGACCAGGATGTCCACGCGCCCGAACTGGCTGGCGCTGTACTTCATCATGTCCTCGATGTCCGCTGCGCGGCCCATGTCGGCCCCGTGGTAGGCGACCTGCGCGCCGTGACTTTCGCCGGCCCCCAGCACTTCGGCACGGGGGCCGTCCACATCGCCGAAACCATTGAGGACGACGTTGGCGCCCTGGCGCGCGAGCGCCTTGGCGATGCCCAGTCCGATGCCGCTCGTGGAGCCGGTGACGAGGGCCGTTTTGCCTTGAAGCATGTGAGTCTCTCCGAATGAATTAGGATGAACGCAACCATTATCGAGCGCCCCCGTGACGAATTCGTTCCCATGACCGAGCCTACGCTGAATTACGTGAATTGCCCTGGAATCGCTGCCAAGGAGGGCACGGCGGACGGTGCAGCCGCCAGCCATCGCATGGCGTATTGGGAATGGAATGCGACAGGCCAGCCGGACCATCCGCACGTGGTGGTCTGCGTGCATGGCCTGTCGCGCCAGGGGCGCGATTTCGATGTGCTCGCCCGCCGTCTGTCCCGCCACGCCCGCGTGCTGTGCCCCGATGTGGCCGGCCGCGGCCGCAGCGACTGGCTCGCCGATCCCATGGCCTATCAGGTGCCGGTCTATGCCGCCGACATGCTGGCACTGCTGGCCGACGTGCATGGCCGCGCTCCCATCCAGCAGCTGGAATGGGTGGGCACCAGCATGGGCGGCCTGATCGGCATGGCGCTGCTCGGCCAGCCAGGGTTGCCGCTTCCCGTGCCGGTGCGCCGGCTGGTCCTGAATGATGTAGGGCCGGTGATCGAATGGAGTGCGCTCCAGCGCATCGGCCAGTACCTCGGGCGGCCCGCCCACTTCGAAACGGAGCAGCAGGCAGCCGATGCCCTGTGGACGATCTCTTCCAGCTTCGGCCCCCATACGCCGGCGCAGTGGCTGGCGTTGTCGCGGGCCATGCTCCGGCCTGCGCCCGAGGGCGGGTTCGTGCTGCACTACGACCCGGCCATCGCCCAGCCGTTTCGCGCAATGACGCAGGAGGCCGCCGTTGCCGGCGAGGCGCAGCTGTGGCAGCTGTACGACAGGATCAGCTCGCGCACGCTGCTGCTGCGCGGCGCGCAATCGGATCTGCTCTCGCGCTCGACGGCGCACGCCATGTCGCAACGCGGGCCACGGGCCCAGGTGGTGGAGTGGAGCGGGGTGGGGCATGCCCCGACGCTGGTGGCGGACGAACAGGTGGATGCGGTCGAGGCGTTCCTCTTCGATTCCAGCGAAAGAAGAGGTGGGCTGTGAAGAGTCTGGCCACCGCACCTCCCGCCACGCTTGGCCAGGGAGGCGCGGGGAGCGCGTCGCCCCGGTCCGATGCCGTGCCGCAGCTCATCGCTGCCACGGCGCTGTCGCTGCCCGAGCAGGCGGGCGCGCTGGCGCGGGCCCGGGCCTTTGCGGAACCGCTGCTGTCCAGCGAGACGCTGGAGACCGGTGAGAACACCTTCGCGCATGCCGAAGCCGTCGCCTCCATCCTCAAGAACATCGGTGGGTCGGAAGCCATGCAGGCGGCCAGCTATCTGGTGCATGCCTGCTCGCACCTGAACAAGCCCGAGGAGGTCATTGCCAAGGCCTTCGGGCAGAACTTCGCCGCGCTGGCCGTGGAGACCACCAAGCTCATGCGCGTGCAGCAGCAGGCACGCGAAGCCCAGATCGCCGGACACCCCGTGGACGACCCCGCCACGCAGACCGAGAACGTGCGCAAGATGCTGCTCGCGTTCTCCCGGGACCTGCGCGTCGTGATGCTGCGGCTGGCCTCGCGCCTGCAAACCCTGCGCTTCTATGCCGCCACCAAACGCGCCGTGTCGCCCGGCATCGCGCGAGAGGCCCTGCAGGTGTTCGCCCCGCTGGCCAACCGGCTCGGCATCTGGCAGATGAAATGGGAGCTGGAAGACCTGTCCTTCCGGTTCCTGGAGCCGGAGACCTACAAGCAGGTGGCCCGGCTGCTGGACGAAAAGCGGGCCGAGCGCGAGGTGTACATGGAGCAGCTTCGCGGCCGGCTGGAGTCCGAACTGCGGGCCCGCAGCATCAGCGCCAGCGTGCAGGGCCGGCCCAAGCACATCTACAGCATCGTCAAGAAGATGCGCGGCAAGTCGCTCGACTTCGAGCATGTGTTCGACATCCGGGCGCTGCGGGTGGTGGTGCCTTCGGTGAAGGATTGCTACGCCGCGCTGTCCTGGGTGCACGAGCATTTCAAGCCCATTGATGCCGAGTTCGACGACTACATCGCCAAGCCCAAGCCCAACGGCTACCAGTCGCTGCACACCGTCGTGCGCGACGAGACGGGCAAGGCCATCGAAATCCAGATCCGCACCCAGGCCATGAACGACCACGCCGAGCATGGCGTGGCCGCGCACTGGGCCTACAAGGAGGCCGGCACCAAAGGCTATGCGGGCGTTTCGGCCTCCGGCGAATACGACGCCAAGATCGCGGTGCTGCGCCAGTTGCTGGCCTGGGAGCGGGACATGGCGGGCACCGTGCAGCACGGGGGGCTGTTCGAGGACCGTATCTACGTGCTCACGCCGGACGCGGCCGTGGTGGAGTTGCCGCAGGGCGCCACCCCGGTCGATTTCGCCTATGCGGTGCACACCAGTGTCGGCCACCGTTGCCGCGGCGCGCGCGTCGACGGTGCCATGGTGCCGCTCAACACGCCGCTGCAGAACGGGCAGACGGTCGAAATCACCACCGTCAAGGAAGGCCGCCCGTCGCGCGATTGGCTCAATGCCGAACTGGGCTACCTCACCAGCCACCGCGCCCGCGCCAAGGTGCGCGCGTGGTTCAACGCCCAGGCCACGCATGAAACCACGGCGCGGGGCCGCGAGGCGGTGGAAAAGCTGCTGCAGCGCGAGGGCAAGACCGCCATCAAGCTCGACGACCTTGCCGTGCAGCTGGGCTTCAAGACGGCGGACGCATTGTTCGAAGTGGTGGGCAAGGACGAGTTCTCGCTGCGCACCATCGAGACGCTGCTGCGCCCGCCTGAGCCCGTGCTGCAGCCGGACGATTACCTGCTGCTCAAGAAGACGCGCACCTCCGAAACCGCGCCCAAGGGAGGGGTGCTGGTGGTGGGCATCGATTCGCTGATGACCCAGCTGGCCAAGTGCTGCAAGCCTGCGCCGCCCGACAGCATCCGGGGCTTCGTCACGCGTGGCAAAGGGGTGAGCGTGCACCGCGCCGACTGCAGCAATTTTCGCGAGATGGCGGCGCGCAGTCCCGAGCGCGTCATCGAAGTGGAGTGGGGGCAATCCAAGGCGTCAACCGGTGCCGGCCCGTCGGTCTATCCCGTGGATGTGTCGGTCGAGGCTGCAGACCGGCAAGGCCTGCTGCGCGACATTTCCGAGGTCTTCGCCAGGGAGAAGACCAACGTGATCGGCGTTCAGACGCAGTCCGTGAAAGGCACGGCCTGGATGACGTTCACGGTCGAGGTGGCCGACTCCGGACGGCTCAACAAAGTGCTCGGCATCGTGGCCACGGTGCAAGGCGTGCGCTCTGCACGGCGCCGTTGAAAGAAAGCGCAGAAGTTGCCTGGAACGCGTATTTTTTACTGCTACAATCTCGCTTCTCGAATACACACAGGCGCGTAGCTCAGCTGGTTAGAGCACCACCTTGACATGGTGGGGGTCGTTGGTTCGAGTCCAATCGCGCCTACCAACTAACCATTGGTAAAAGCCTTCCAAATCATCGATTTGGAAGGCTTTTTTATTTCCGAGAGGGTCTGGGCTTCCTGCCGCCCAATGGCTGCAAGAGCGGCTCCTCATGGAATGGGTCCGAGGTCCCTGAGGCGTCTACAAAGGTCGGCTGCCGCAGCCTGATATCGCGCCGATGCACCTTGGCAGGGTCATCAAAGACTGTATGGGGCACCACCATGAAAAATGCCAGTCAGCATGGCTGACTGGCATTCGATGTCGCGCGTTGCATTCTGGAGAAAGGGCCCTGCATCGCAGGCCCTCTGCACAAGCGCGGCTTTGGCTCAGCGCTTGTCCAGCGGCTGCACGTCGCGGCGTTCCGCGCCCACGAACAACTGGCGGGGGCGGCCGATTTTGTACTCGGGATCGCCGATCATTTCGTTCAGTTGGGCGATCCAGCCCACGGTGCGGGCCAGCGCGAAGATGCCGGTGAACAGGTTCACCGGAATGCCGATCGCGCGTTGCACGATGCCGGAGTAGAAGTCCACGTTCGGGTAGAGCTTGCGCTGCACGAAGTAGTCGTCTTCCAGGGCGATCTTTTCCAGTTCCTTGGCCAGGGCGAACAGCGGGTCCTTTTCGAGGCCCAGTTCGGCCAGCACTTCATTGCAGGTTTCCTGCATGAGCTTGGCGCGCGGATCGTAGTTCTTGTACACGCGGTGACCGAAGCCCATCAGCTTCACGCCGGAATTCTTGTCCTTGACCTGCTTGATGAACTCGCCGATCTTCTCGACGCCGCCCTGTGCCTGAATATCGTGCAGCATGTTGAGTGCGGCTTCGTTGGCGCCGCCGTGGGCAGGGCCCCACAGGCAGGCCACGCCCGCGGCGATGGCTGCGAACGGGTTGGTGCCCGAGGAGCCGCACAGGCGCACCGTGGAGGTGGAGGCGTTCTGTTCGTGGTCGGCGTGCAGGATGAAGATGCGGTCGAGCGCGCGTTCGAGCACCGGATTGACCTTGTACTCTTCGCAAGGCGTGCCGAACATCATGCGCAGGAAGTTGCCGGCATAGCTCAGGTTGTTCTGCGGGTACATGTAGGGCTGGCCCACACCGTACTTGTATGCCATCGACACCAGCGTCGGCATCTTCGCGATCAGGCGGATGGCCGAGATCTCTCGGTGCTGCGGGTTGTTGATGTCCGTACTGTCATGGTAGAAGGCCGAAAGCGCACCCACCAGGCCCGTCAGCACGGCCATCGGGTGGGCGTCGCGGCGGAAGCCACGCAGGAAGAACTGCATCTGCTCGTTGACCATCGTGTGCTTGGTCACGCTGTCGCTGAACTCGGTCTTCTGCGCGGGGTTGGGCAGTTCGCCCTTGAGCAGCAGGTAGCAGGTTTCAAGGAAGTCGCACTGCGTGGCCAGTTGCTCGATGGGGTAGCCGCGGTACAGCAACTCGCCCTTGTCGCCGTCGATGTACGTGATCGAGGACTGGCATGCCGCGGTGGAAAGGAAACCGGGGTCGTAGGTGAACATGCCCGTCTGTGCGTACAGCTTGCGGATGTCGACCACGTCGGGGCCGATGCTGCCTTGGTACACGGGAAGTTCCACGCTGGGGCTGCCGTTGCTGAACGATAGCGTTGCCTTGTTGTCTGCCAGTTTCATTTCCAGTTTCCTTCTGTTGTTAGCCCGCAAGCGGTGGAGGGGGTGCTGACGCTCTGCGGCGCAGCTGTTCAAGCACTTCCTTGACGTCCCTGGTATCGATCTCGCCCGTGGGTTCCTTGCGCCGCAGCAGAAGGTCCAGCAGGTCGTTGTCGGAAAGGTCCATCAAGGTCGTGAGACCTTGTGCCTGGCGCTGGGTCAGGCGCGAGCCGTAGGTGGCGAAGAACTGCTCGATGAACAGATCGTTCTCCACCAGGCCGCGGCGGCTGCGCCACTTCAGCTTGGCGGCCTCGCGTTCGTCGAGCAATTCGTCGTTGGCCATGGCGGTCAGATGGCGCGACGCACCATCAGTTCCTTGATCTTGCCGATGGCCTTGGTGGGGTTGAGGCCCTTGGGGCACACGTCCACGCAGTTCATGATGGTGTGGCAGCGGAACAGGCGATAGGGATCTTCGAGGTTGTCCAGGCGAGCGCCCGTGGCCTCGTCGCGGCTGTCCGCAATGAAACGGTACGCCTGCAGCAGGCCGGCGGGGCCCACGAACTTGTCGGGGTTCCACCAGAAGCTGGGGCAGCTCGTCGAGCAGCTGGCGCACAGGATGCACTCGTACAGGCCGTTGAGCTCATCGCGCTCTTCCGGGCTCTGCAGGCGTTCCTTCTCGGGCGTGATGCCTTCGGTGATGAGGTACGGCTTGATCGAGTTGTACTGCTTGAAGAACTGCGTCATGTCCACGATCAGGTCGCGGATCACGGGCAGGCCGGGCAGGGGCTTGAGCACGATGGTGCCCTTGAGCGTGTTCATGTTGGTGAGGCACGCCAGGCCGTTCTTGCCGTTGATGTTCATCGCGTCGGAGCCGCAGACGCCTTCGCGGCACGAACGGCGGAACGAGATGGACGGGTCCTGCGCCTTGAGCTTCACCAGGGCGTCCAGCAGCATGCGCTCGTGGCCGTCGAGTTCGATCTCCACGGTCTGCATGTAGGGCTTGGCGTCCTTGTCCGGATCGTAGCGGTAGATTTGAAAGGTGCGCTTCATGGTGTTCTTTCTCGTGGGCTTGTAGGGTCAGAACGTACGGACCTTGGGAGGCACGCTGTCGACCGTCAAAGGCTTCAGGTTCACGGGCTTGTAGGTCAGGTTGTTGCCTGCGCTGTGCCACAAGGTGTGCTTCATCCACTCTTTGTCGTTGCGGCCCAGCGGGAATTCCGCGTGGTCGGCCGGATGCTCGTAGTCATACACGGTGTGGGCGCCGCGGCATTCCTTGCGGGCGGCGGCGGAGGTCATCGTGGCCTGGGCCACTTCGATGAGGTTGTCCACTTCCAGCGCTTCCATGCGCGCGGTGTTCCAGACCTTGGACTTGTCTTTGAGCGTGACGGAACCCACGCGCTCGCGGATGGCGTTGATCTTGACCACGCCTTCATCCATGCCTTCTTGCGTGCGGAACACGCCGGCGTGCTGCTGCATCGACGCGCGGATGTCGTTGGCGACGTCCTGGGCGTAGGTGCCTTCGTTCGAATCCTGCAGCTGGTTCAGGCGCGCCAGGGTGCGGTCGGCGGCGTCGGCCGGCAGGGGCTTGTGCTCGCCGCTGCCCTTGATCATGTCCACGATGTGGCGGCCTGCGGACTTGCCGAAGACCAGCAGGTCGAGCAGCGAGTTCGTGCCCAGGCGGTTGGCGCCGTGCACCGACACGCACGAGCATTCGCCCACGGCATACAAGCCGTTGACGACCTGGTTGTGCACGTCGCCGTTCTGGATCACGACCTGGCCGTTGATGTTGGTCGGAATGCCGCCCATCTGGTAGTGGATGGTGGGCACCACGGGGATCGGTTCCTTCGTGATGTCGACGTTGGCGAAGTTGACGCCGATCTCATACACCGAAGGCAGGCGCTTGTGGATCGTCTCGGCACCGAGGTGGTCGAGCTTGAGCAGCACGTAGTCCTTGTTGGGACCGCAGCCGCGGCCTTCCTTGATTTCCTGGTCCATGGAACGCGAGACGAAGTCGCGCGGCGCCAGATCCTTCAGCGTGGGCGCGTAGCGCTCCATGAAGCGTTCACCGTTGCTGTTGAGCAAGATGGCGCCTTCGCCGCGGCAGCCTTCGGTCAGCAGCACGCCGGCACCGGCCACGCCGGTGGGGTGGAACTGCCAGAACTCCATGTCCTGCAGCGGGATGCCGGCGCGTGCCGCCATGCCCAGGCCGTCGCCGGTATTGATGAACGCGTTGGTCGATGCCGCGAAGATGCGGCCCGCGCCGCCGGTGGCCAGCAGCACGGCCTTGGCCTGCAGGGCATACAGCTCGCCGGTTTCGAGTTCCAGGGCGGTCACGCCGACCACGTCGCCAGAGGCGTCGCGGATCAGGTCGAGCGCCATCCACTCCACGAAGAAGTTGGTCTTGGCCTTGACGTTCTGCTGGTACAGCGTGTGCAGCATGGCGTGGCCGGTGCGGTCGGCTGCGGCGCAGGCGCGCTGCACCGGCTTTTCACCGTAATTGGCCGTGTGGCCACCGAAGGGGCGCTGGTAGATGGTGCCGTCGGGGTTGCGGTCGAACGGCATGCCGAAGTGTTCGAGCTCGTACACGACCTTGGGGGCTTCGCGGCACATGAACTCGATGGCGTCCTGATCGCCCAGCCAGTCGGAGCCCTTGATGGTGTCGTAGAAGTGGTAGTGCCAGTTGTCCTCGCTCATGTTGCCGAGCGATGCGCTCACGCCGCCCTGCGCCGCCACGGTGTGCGAGCGGGTGGGAAACACTTTGGACAGCGAGGCCACGTTCAGGCCGGCGCGGGAGAGTTCGAGGGCGGCGCGCATGCCGGAGCCGCCGGCGCCGACGATGACGACATCGAACTTGCGCGTGGTGATGTTCGCTTTGGTGTAGCTCATTGTTGTTTGCCTTCAGTCGCGGGGGATTGGATCAGAGACGCCAGAGGATCTGGATACCCCAGCCGGCGCAGCCGACGAGCCAGAAGATCGCGATGGCTTGCAGGGCGAGGCGCAAGCCCACGGGCTTCACGTAGTCCATCAGCACATCGCGCGTGCCCACCCAGACGTGCCAGGCGAGGGCCACGATGACGGAGAAGGTCAGCACCTTCATCCATTGCGCCGAGAAGATCGAGGCCCAGCGGTCGTAGCCGATGGGACCCTTGGTCAGCAGCACCTGGGCGAGCAGCACCACGGTGAAGAGCGCCATCAGGGCGGCGGTCACGCGCTGGCTCAGCCAGTCGCGCACTCCGTAGTGGGCACCGACGACGATGCGCTTGGAGCCGTAGTTCACGGACATAGGAGATCCTTTTTTTGTGGGGTTCGTGGGATGGCCGGCGCGGCTCAGTACAGGCCGAACAGCTTGGCGCCGAGCACGACGGTGAGGGCGATGTTGATGACGAGGGTGGCGGTGGCGGATTTGCTGCTGAAGTCCTTGTTCACCGCGTCATGGCTCACGTCCATCCACAGGTGGCGCAGGCCGGCGGTGAAGTGGTGCAGGTAAGACCAGATGAGGGCCAACACGACGAGCTTGAGGAACCAGCCCGGAACGAAGCCCAGGCCTACCGTGAAAGCGGCCTTGAATTTGCCGAAGGAGATTTCGGAGGACACCGAGGTGTCGAACATCCACAGGATGAAGGGGAGCAGCACCAGCATGATCACACCGCTGACGCGGTGCAGGATCGACACCCATCCTGCGGCAGGAAGGCGGTAGGTGGGCAGGTCCGTGAGGGCATTGATGTTGCGGAATTCAGGCCGCTTTTTGGCGATCTCGGTCATGGCGGTGCTTTCGTGGATGTAACTGCTTTGTAATTTCGCGCGAACGAAACAACCCAAAATTCTATTGCAATGCAACAACCGCAGTGTTTCGGTACGGCGTAATTTCACCGCGCGGTATCGGCATGGTTGGGCAGCTTCAGCTCAGTTCGTTGTGGTAGTGGTGCGTATCGGTGCGATACAGGCCCTTGCGTAACTCCATCGGAACTTCGTTGTAGGTGTAGGCGATGCGCTCCACGCTGAGCAGCGGCGTACCGGGTGCGACCTGCAGCAGCCGCGCCTGCTCTCCATCGGGCTGCACGGCCCGCAGCTTCTCGTCGGCGCGCACCATTCTCACGCCGAAATCGATTTCGAACATGGCGTAGGTGGGGCCCTGGTAGCTGGACATCTGCTCGGCGGTCAGCCCTTTGAAGGCCTGCCCAGGCAGCCAGATGTCTTCCAGGATGGTGGGAACGTCGCCGAACGACAGGATGCGCCGGGCATGCACCACGGCGTCGCCGCTGCGCAGCGCCAGGGCGCGCGCGATCTCGGCGCTGGCACGGATGCGGCGGCATTCGATGATGTGGCGCTGGGCCGGCCCCTCGACCCCGGCGTCGCCAGAGTCGGGCATGAGCTTGAGGAACCGGTATTGCACATGCCGCTCGGCATGCGTGGCGACGAACGTGCCCTTGCCCTGGCGGCGAACGACGAGGTTCTCCGCCGCCAGTTCGTCGATGGCCTTGCGCACCGTGCCCTGGCTCACGCGGAAGCGGGCGGCCAGTTCCATCTCGCTCGGGATCGATTCGCCCGGCTTCCATTCGCCATGCTGCAGGCTGTGCAGGATGAGTCCCTTGATCTGCTGGTACAGCGGGCTGAAGGCCGGCGTGGGTGCGCCCGCGCTTCCTGCGGGGAGTGCAGGGCTGTCGGAGGCAGCAACCGGAAGGGTGGACATGGCGGCGGATCGAGGGGCGGCTGGCGCGCAAGGCAAAGGTGGGGTGTTTTCGCGCGTCGGCGAGGCCGGATCATATCTTATATAAGACATAAGACAAATTGACCGGCTCCGGATTTCAGCGGTACACTCGGGAGCTGTTCTGCAGGGCACGGGCTGCTTGGTTTGACTGGCGCTGGTGCATCGACTGCACCGACACCCGTTTTTCCACTTTCTGGAGTTTTTCATGAGCAAGAAGCCCGTCCGCGTTGCTGTTACCGGCGCCGCCGGTCAAATCGGTTACGCCCTGCTGTTCCGCATTGCCTCCGGCGAAATGCTGGGCAAGGACCAGCCCGTCATCCTGCAATTGCTCGAAGTGCCCGTCGAAGGCCCGCAAAAGGCGCTCAAGGGCGTGATGATGGAACTCGACGACTGCGCCTTCCCGCTGCTGGTCGGCATGGAAGCCCACAGCGACCCCATGACGGCATTCAAGGACGCGGACTACGCCCTGCTGGTGGGCTCGCGTCCCCGCGGCCCAGGCATGGAACGTGCCGAACTGCTGGCCGTCAACGGCGCCATCTTCACGGCCCAGGGCAAGGCGCTGAACGCCGTGGCCAGCCGCAACGTGAAGGTGCTGGTCGTGGGCAACCCCGCCAACACCAACGCCTACATCGCCATGAAGAGCGCGCCGGACCTGCCGCGCAAGAACTTCACCGCCATGCTGCGCCTGGACCACAACCGTGCTGCCAGCCAGATCGCCGCCAAGACCGGCAAGCCCGTGGCCGCCATCGAAAAGCTGGCCGTGTGGGGCAACCACTCGCCCACGATGTATGCCGACTACCGCTTCGCCACCATTGATGGCGAAAGCGTCGCCAAGACGATCAACGACCAGGAATGGAACGCCAACACGTTCCTGCCCACGGTGGGCAAGCGCGGCGCCGCCATCATCGAGGCACGCGGCTCCTCCTCGGCCGCTTCGGCAGCCAACGCCGCCATCGACCACATGCGCGACTGGGCCCTGGGCACCAACGGCAAGTGGGTCACCATGGGCGTTCCTTCGGATGGCCAGTACGGCATTCCCAAGGATGTGATATTCGGTTTCCCCGTCACCTGCGAAAACGGCGAGTACAAGGTCGTCGAAGGCCTGGAAATCGACGCATTCAGCCAGGAACGCATCGACAAGACGCTGGCCGAGCTGCAAGGCGAGCAAGACGGCGTGAAGCACCTGCTGTAATTCTTTCGGTTTCCGTTTTTCATGCTCGACTGGAATCCCGCGCTCTACCGCCGCTACGAGGACGAGCGCACGCGCCCGGCCCAGGAGTTGCTCGCGCGGGTGCCCCATTCCGCGCCGGTCCACGTGGTGGACCTGGGCTGCGGGCCGGGCAATTCCACCGAGCTGCTGGTCCGGCGCTTCCCGCAGGCGCAGGTGACCGGCATCGACAATTCCGAAGCCATGCTGGCCAGCGCGCGCGAGCGCCTGCCCGGCGTGTCCTTCGTGCTGGGCGACATCGCCCGCTGGGTGCCCGACACGGCGCCCGACCTCATTTACGCCAATGCCTCCCTGCAATGGGTGGGAGGGCATGGCGACCTCTTTCCGCGCCTGTTCGATAGCCTCGCCCCCGGCGGCGTGCTGGCGATCCAGATGCCCGACAACCGCCAGGAGCCCACGCACCGCCTGATGCGCGAAGTGGCGGCCGAGGCCCCGTGGCGCGAGCCCATCGGCGATGCCGACGCGCTGCGCACCGAGCTTCTGGAGATCGGCGGCTACTACGACCTGCTGGCCCCGCGCGCCGAGCGCATCGACGTGTGGCACACCGTCTATCAGCATGTGATGGCGTCGCCCGCGGCCATCGTCGAATGGGTGCGCGCCACGGGCCTCAAGCCCTTCATCGACCCGCTGGGCGATGCGTTGCGCGAGAGCTTCCTGGCCGAGTACGAGCGCCGCATCGCCGCGGCCTATGCCGTGCGCAGCGATGGCCGCCGTTTGCTGGCGTTCCCGCGCATGTTCATCGTGGCGCAGCGCCCGTCATGAGCGCGACCGGTGCCCACCCCGCGGCGGTGCTCATGGGCGCCCAGGCCAGTGCCATGCACTTGCCGGTCTGCGACCATTACAGCGGCGTGGAAGCGCGCATGCGCAAGAGCCTGGAGCTGCAAGCCGCCATGGCGGCCGAGCTGGGCCGCTGCGTGTTCGATGTGACCCTCGATTGCGAAGACGGCGCCCCTGTGGGCCGCGAGCGCGAGCATGCAGCCCTCGTGGCGCAGCTGGCGCGAAACGCGCCGCCCGGTGCCCGGGTGGCCGCGCGCGTGCATGCCGTGGACCACCCCGCCTTCGCCGAAGACATGGCCACCATCGCCGGCGAAGCCGCCACGCGGCTGTGCCACATCATGGTGCCCAAGGTCGAGTCGGTGGACGACGTGCTGCACGCCGAAAAGGCCCTGCTCGCCGCATCGGCAGGGCAGGTGCCGTTGCACGTGCTGCTGGAGTCGCCCGCGGCCGTGCAGCGGGCCTTCGAGATCGCCGCCCATCCTCGCGTGCAGTCGATCAGTTTCGGCTTGATGGATTTCGTCTCGGCGCACGCCGGTGCTATTCCCGCGAGTGCCATGGGATCGCAGGGCCAGTTCGAGCACCCGCTGGTGGTGCGCGCCAAGCTCGAGATCGCCGCGGCATGCCATGCCCACGGCAAGGTGCCGTCCCACTGCGTGGTGACCGAGTTCAACGACGCCGGTGCCTTGCGCACGGCGGCCGGGCGCGCCGCGCGCCAACTGGGCTACACGCGCATGTGGAGCATCCACCCGGCGCAGATCCGCCCCATCCTGGAAGCCTTCGCGCCCGCGCAGGACGAGATCGCGCAGGCCGCCCAACTTCTTTCCACCGCCGCGCACGCCGACTGGGCCCCCGTCAGCGTCGATGGCGTATTGCACGACCGCGCCAGCTACCGCTATTTCTGGCAGGTGCTGGAGCGTGCGCACCAGACCGGCCGCGCGCTGCCCGCCGCGGCGCAGGCCTGGTTTGCCCAGCCGGCCGCGGGTCCACAGGCCTGAGCCGTCCCACCATCAAGTTCCCCACACCTCCTTTTTCGTCGGAGTTCCCATGAAAACCTTCATCGCTTCTGCCCTGATGCTGCTGGCCCCTGCGCTGGTGATGGCGCAAGACGCCGCTCCCGCCAAGCCCGCACCGGCCAAGAGCACGGCCAAGGCCGCACCTGCCAAGGCTGCCGCCAAGGAGAAGTCCGCCGAGGCCAAGCCCGCGGCCAAGCCGGCCGCCAAGAGCGCGGCAGCCAAGCCGGCCGCGACCAAGAAGGCCACGAGCAGCCGCACGCAGCTCAAGAGCGCCACCAACCAGGTGGCCACCGGCATCATCGCGGCCGAGGCTGCTCTGACGCCGCAGGAACTGGCCATCGCCGAACGCGTGCACACCGGCCACATTCCCTGCGAACTGGGCGCTTCCGTGCATGTGGAAGCCGATGCCAAGTCGCCGGGCCACTTCCGCATCGACGGCAAGGGCTTCAACTACTACATGTCGCCCATCGCGACCAGCACGGGCGCGGTGCGCCTGGAGGACCAGAAGGCCGGCGCCGTTTGGATCCAGATCGCCAACAAGTCCATGCTCATGAACCAGAAGCTCGGCCAGCGCCTGGCCGACGAGTGCATGAGCCCGCAGCAGGTCGCCGTGACCGAATCCATCAAGAAGAACCCGCAGCCCAGCCTGCTGGAAGCCCTGCCTGCCTCCGCCAACGCACCTGCCACCGTGGCGGCACCGGCGGCTGCATCCGCACCGGCCCAGTGATTCTTCTTGCCCGGGCGCACCCGCTGCGCCCGGACCGCAGGGCCTGCCATGGCCAGCCCCACACACCAAAAACCCACCGGAGAAAAATATGTTGAAAGCCTACCGTGACCATGTGGCCGAGCGCGCCGCATTGGGCATTCCGCCCCTGCCTCTCACGGCCAAGCAGACCGCCTCGCTGATCGAGCTGCTGAAGGCGCCGCCCGCCGGCGAAGAAGCCACCCTGGTGGACCTGATCACCTACCGCGTGCCGGCCGGTGTGGACGATGCCGCCAAGGTCAAGGCCAGCTACCTGGCGGCCGTGGCCCACGGCACGGAAAAGTGCGCACTCATCGGCCGCGAGAAGGCCACCGAGCTGCTGGGCACCATGCTGGGCGGCTACAACCTCACGCCGCTGATCGACCTGCTGGACGATGCGGCCGTAGCGTCCGTCGCGGCCGAAGGCCTCAAGAAGACGCTGCTGATGTTCGACCAGTTCCATGACGTCAAGGAAAAGGCCGATAAGGGCAACGAATTCGCCAAGGCCGTCCTGCAAAGCTGGGCCGACGCCGAGTGGTTCACCAGCCGCCCCGAAGTGCCGCAGAGCATCAAGCTCACGGTGCTCAAGGTCACCGGCGAAACCAACACCGACGACCTGTCGCCCGCCCCCGATGCCTGGAGCCGCCCTGACATCCCGCTGCATGCGCTGGCCATGCTCAAGAACAAGCGCGACGGCATCACACCCGAGGAAGACGGCAAGCGCGGCCCGGTGAAGTTCATCGAAGACCTGCGCGCCAAGGGCAACCTCGTGGCCTACGTGGGCGATGTGGTGGGCACGGGCTCCAGCCGCAAGTCGGCCACCAACAGCGTGCTGTGGTTCACCGGCGAAGACATCCCCTACGTGCCGAACAAGCGCTTCGGCGGCGTGTGCCTGGGCTCCAAGATCGCCCCGATCTTCTACAACACCATGGAAGACGCGGGCGCGCTGCCCATCGAGCTGGACGTGAGCCAGATGAACATGGGTGACGAGATCGAACTGTTGCCCTACGCCGGCAAGGCGCTCAAGAACGGCCAGGTCATCGCCGAGTTCGAGGTCAAGAGCGAAGTGCTGTTCGACGAAGTGCGCGCCGGTGGCCGCATTCCGCTGATCGTGGGCCGCGGCCTCACCGCCAAGGCGCGCGAGGCCCTGGGCCTGGCGCCCTCGACGCTGTTCCGCCTGCCGCAGAACCCCGCCGCCACCGGCAAGGGCTTCACGCTGGCGCAAAAGATGGTCGGCCGCGCCTGCGGCCTGCCCGAGGGCGAAGGCGTGGTGCCCGGGACCTACTGCGAACCGCGCATGACCTCGGTCGGCTCGCAGGACACCACCGGCCCGATGACGCGCGACGAACTGAAGGACCTGGCTTGCCTGGGCTTCAGCGCCGACCTGGTGATGCAATCGTTCTGCCACACCGCCGCGTACCCCAAGCCCGTGGACGTGAAGATGCACCACGAGCTGCCCGACTTCATCAGCACGCGCGGCGGCATCTCGCTCAAGCCCGGCGACGGCATCATCCACAGCTGGCTCAACCGCATGCTGCTGCCCGACACCGTGGGCACGGGTGGCGATTCGCACACGCGCTTCCCGATCGGCATCAGCTTCCCCGCGGGCTCCGGCCTGGTGGCGTTCGCCGCCGCCACGGGCGTGATGCCGCTCGACATGCCGGAATCGGTGCTGGTGCGCTTCAAGGGCGCGATGCAGCCCGGCGTGACCTTGCGCGACCTGGTGCACGCCATTCCGCTGTACGCCATCAAGGCCGGCCTGCTGACCGTCGAGAAGAAGGGCAAGAAGAACATCTTCTCGGGCCGCATCCTCGAAATCGAAGGCCTGCCGGACATGAAGGTGGAGCAGGCGTTTGAGCTGTCCGACGCCTCGGCCGAGCGTTCGGCCGCCGGCTGCACCGTGCGCCTGAACAAGGAGCCGATCATCGAGTACATCAACTCGAACATCGTGCTGCTCAAGAACATGATCGCCCAGGGCTACGCCGATGCGCGCACCATCACGCGCCGCATCAAGGCCATGGAAGCGTGGCTGGCCAATCCGCAGCTGCTGCAGCCTGACGAAGATGCCGAGTACGCCGCCGTGATCGAGATCGATCTGGCCGAGATCACCGAGCCCATCGTCTGCTGCCCCAACGACCCGGACGACGCCAAGACGCTGTCCGACGTGGCCGGCGCGACGATCGACGAGGTGTTCATCGGCTCGTGCATGACCAACATCGGCCACTTCCGCGCGGCTTCCAAGCTGCTGGAAGGCAAGAAGGACATCCCGGTCAAGCTGTGGATGGCGCCGCCCACCAAGATGGACGCGCACCAGCTGACCGAGGAAGGCCACTACGGCGTGTTCGGCGCGGCCGGTGCGCGCATGGAAATGCCGGGCTGCTCGCTGTGCATGGGCAACCAGGCACAGGTCAAGGAAGGCGCCACGGTGATGTCCACCAGCACCCGCAACTTCCCCAACCGCCTGGGCAAGAACACGAACGTGTACCTGGGCTCCGCCGAGCTGTCGGCCATCTGCTCCAAGCTGGGCCGCATTCCGTCCAAGGAAGAGTACCTGGCGGATGTGGGCGTGCTCAACCAGAACGGCGACAAGATCTACAAGTACATGAACTTCGACCAGATCGAGGAGTACAAGGAAGTCGCGGACGGCGTCGCCGCCTGATCGGCGCCTGCCACCCTGAAAAAAAGCCCGCTTCGGCGGGCTTTTTCTTTTGCTATTGAAATGATAGCGATATGCCGGGACTTTGATTGCCCTGGAGGCCGTTTTGATGCTGAACGGTCTGGCGGCGTCGAAATGGCGCTTTCGCCCGGCGCTACGATCGGGCAGAAACCGATCGATGGCGCAGCGGAGCGCCGCATTCCAACCCCGCAGCCGAAAGCCCTCCCGCCATGCCATCCCATCGCCTGACCCTTTTCGCCGATTACCACCAGTTCTATCTGCAGGACGAGGCGGCGACAGGCGACCTGGCGAGCGCCTGGGACGAGGCCGCGACGCTTCGCATGCTGGCCGTGTCGGAAGGCGTCGTCGGATTCGGGACCGCGCGAAACATGCCGGTGCCGGTGCCGGTGACGCTGGAGTGGCTGCCGGCCGAGCCCGAGGCAAATCTGGCCGCGTTCGACCACGTGGTGGAGGGCTCGGTGGTGATTGCACAGGGGCCGCTCGTCGTGGCGGGCTGCACCGACTATTTTCCCGACGCGGCCCGGTTCGACGTGCCGCCGGGCACTTACCGGGTCAGGCTTTCCTGTGCCGGACTGGATTCGCTGTCCGCCGATGGGCTGGAAGGCGACGACCACTATCTCGTCCAGCTCTGGCCTGGGGCGCCGCGGGAGCCGGCGGTGCTCAAGCAGCATCCCGGCTGACCGGGTGCGATCGGGCCGTCAGTTCACGCGCCGCTTGTCCAGCTTGCGCGCCAGGGTGCGCCGGTGCATGCCGAGGCGCCGCGCGGTCTCGGAGATGTTGAAGCCGGTTTCGGCCAGCACCTCGTGGATGCGCTCCCATTCCAGCGTCTTGATCGAGCTGGAGCGGTTGGTGAGTTCCACTTCGATGTTGCCCTCGGTCAGGCCGAAGGCGGCCTCGATGTCGTCGGTGTTGGAGGGCTTGGCAAGGTAGTGGCAGGCGCCGAGCTTCACGGCCTCCACGGCCGTGGCGATGCTGGCGAAACCCGTCAGCACGACGATGAGCATGTCTTCGTTGGCGCCATGCAGTTTCTGCACGCAGGCCAGGCCCGAGGCCTCGCCCTTGAGCTTCAGGTCCACCACGGCGTAGCCGGGCGTGTGCCCGTCCAGCAGCTCCTCCACCTCGGGCAGGTTGGCCGCATGCAGCACGTGGTAGCCGCGCCGTTCGAACGAGCGCGCCAGCGTGCGTGCGAAGGCCTCGTCGTCCTCCACGATCAGCAACAGGCGGTCAGCGTCCATGGTCCGGGGTCTCCTGCAGCGCGACGGCTGCCAGCGGAAGGGTGATGGTGACGGCGGCGCCGCCGGCCGCGCGGTTGCGCGCGGTGATGGTGCCTCCCAGGGTGCGCGCCACATTGGTGGCCAGGTACAGCCCCAACCCGCCGCCCGGCCGGCCCTTGCTGGACTGGTAGGGCTTGCCGAACTGCTCCAGCATGGCCGGGGCGAAACCGGGGCCGGCATCGGTGACGGTGATGAGCAGGGCACCGGCCTCCTGCTCAGCCGCCAGGCCCACCCAATGCGGCGACGCATCCCGTGCATTGTCCAACACGTTGAAGACCATCTGCTGCAGGGTGACATCCGAGACCATGGGGCGGTCTTCGCCGAACTGGTTGTCGTAGGCGAACGTGCCCACGGGCCGCGTGCTGCGCCACTCCTCGGCCAGTTGGTCGAGGAAGGTGCACACGGTGGTCTGCATCGATTCCTCGCCCCGGGTTTCTCCGGCCGACAGCAGGATGCCGCTCACGATGGTCTTGCAGCGCCGCACCTGGGCCTGCATCTCGGCGATCTCGGCCTGCAGCTCGGCATCCTGCGCCAGGGCCGGCATGCGGCGCCAGTCGCCCAGGATCACGGCCAGGGTGGACAGCGGCGTGCCCAGCTCGTGGGCCGCACCCGAGGCCAGCAGCCCGGTGCGCACGATGTGGTCTTCTTCGGCGGCGCGCTGGCGCATGGTGGCCAGCCGGGCGTCGCGCTGGCGCAGGTTGCGGCCGATGCGCGTGATGAAGATCACCAGCAGCACGGCGTTCAGCATGAAGCACACCAGCATGCCCAGCACGTAGGGGCTGTAGAGCCCCCGGTCGTGGTCCAGCGGCAGGGCGAGCGGGCGGCTGAACAGGGCCAGCCCGCACAGGCAGGCCACCGTCATGGCGACGATGGTCCAGGTGTAGCCCGCGCGCAGCAGCACGGCGGCCAGCGTGACCTGCAGCAGGTACAGGAAGACGAACGGGTTGGTGGTGCCGCCGCTTAGGTAGAGCTGGGCGGTGAGCATGGCCACGTCCACCACCATGGCGAAGAACAGCTCCACGTTGCGCACGCGGCGGCCGATGCGCCAGCGCAGCAGGCTGGCCGTGTTGAACACCACCAGGGCGCCCAGCACCATCAGCATGGCCTGCAGCGGCAGGATGATGCCCAGGCTGTAGTGCACCACCTCGATCGTGAAAAGCTGCCCGATCACGGCGATCCAGCGCAGCTGGATCAGCTGCTGCAGGTTCTTGAGCCCGGTGGAGTCCGCTACTGCCGCCCGCGTGCGCGGCGCGGGCCGTTCGGCCGGGGCGTCAGGGGAGAGCGGCATCGGTGGCGGGCGAAGCGTGGTGCTGGCGGCGCCTACGGTCGTCGCGCCACACATACCAGACACCCGCGGCCACCATCAGGGCCAGCGTGTACCAGGTGATGGCATAGACCAGGTGGCTGTTGGGGAAACGCACCACTGTCAGGCCGCCGACGGGCCACTGGAGGGCGTCCGCTGACGTGCCCGTGGCGGCGGTGGCGGCGGTGGCGGTGGGTGCGGCGGAGCGGGGGGCGGCGTCCTCGTCCACGAAATAGGGTGCGATGCCTGCCACCTCGCGCGCGGCGGCGATGGCGGCCACATCGCGAGAGAACCATCGGTCGGCGGCGGGGTCGTTGTGCCGCAAAAAACCCCCTCCGGGCTCGCTCAGTCGCAGCAGGCCGGTCACCTCCGTCTCGCCCTGGGGCGCGGGGGCGGTGCGTGCGGCGGGATCGCGGGCCTGCGGCGGCACGAAGCCCCGGTTGACCAGCACGGCCGTGCCATCGGCCTGCCGCAGTGGCGTCACCACCCAGAAGCCGGCGCCCAGCGTGGTGTTGGCCTGTACCAGCGCCTCTTTGGCGTGGTCGAAGGTGCCGCGAAGGCGCACATGGCGGTACTCGGCGTCGCGCGCCGCATCGGGGCTGCGCTGCCATTCGGCGGGGGAGGGGGGGGCGGTGGGAGCGGCATGGATGCGTTGCTCCACGCGCTCGATGAGATCCAGTTTCCAGGCGCGGCGTGCCACTTGCCAACTGCCCAGCGCCACGAGCGTGGCGAACACCAGCAGCGCGCACACCCCCATCGCGGCCAGCCCGGCCCGGGAGCGGGGCGGGGCGGGCCTGTCCGCGCCCGTGGCGGGCGCGGGAGGGGATGCAGTCACGCTGCCGGAGATCGGGGTCAAGGCATGTTCTTCATGTCGTGGATCGACATGGGCATCATGTTGTGGTTGAGGTGGAACATCACCCACAGCGAGCCCGCCAGCGTGATGACCACGAGCACGACGGTGAAGACCAGCGCCAGCATGTTCCAGCCGCCTTCGGATTTGGTGTTCATGTGCAGGAAGTACACCATGTGCACCACGATCTGCACCGCGGCGAAGCCCAGGATGACCAGGGCCGTGGTGCTCGACTGCTCGAACACCTTGCCCATCACGAGCCAGAACGGAATGGCGGTCAGGATGACCGATGCGACGAAGCCGATCACGTAGTCGCGCATGGAGCCGTGGCTGGCGCCATCGTCTTCATGGTGGTGATCGTGGTGGTCGTCGTGGCCGTGGTGGCCATCGTGGGTGTCGGTGAGGTTCTGGTGGTTGTGGGGGGTGCTCATGGCAGGACTCCCATCAGGTAGACGAAGGTGAAGACGCCGATCCAGACCACGTCCAGAAAGTGCCAGAACATGGACAGGCACAGCAGGCGGCGGCGGTTGGCGGGGGTCAGGCCGTGCTTCTTGAGCTGGAACAGCAGCACGACGAGCCAGATGATGCCGAAGGTGACGTGCAGGCCGTGCGTGCCCACCAGGCCGAAGAAGGCCGACAGGAACGCGCTGCGCTGCGGGCCGGCGCCTTCGTGGATCAGGTGGTTGAACTCGTACAGCTCCAGGCCGATGAAGGCCGCGCCCAGCAGGCCGGTGATGGCCAGCCACACGATGGTGTTGTTGACCTTCTTCTTTTGCATCTCCAGCATGGCGAAGCCATACGTGATGGACGACAGCAGCAGCATGGACGTGTTCAGCGCCACCAGCGGCAGGTCGAACAGGTCGGCGCCGGACGGGCCGGCGGCGTAGCTGCGGCCCAGCACGCCGTAGACGGCGAACAGGCAGGCGAAGATGAGGCAATCGCTCATCAGGTAGATCCAGAAGCCCAGCAGGGTGCCGTTCTGCGGATGGTGCTCTTCCGTGAGGTGGAAGACCGGTTTCGCCGGGGCGCCCGAGGCGCCGGGGTGGTGGAGTGCGGTGGTATCAGACATGGCTGGCCAGGAGACGGGTGCGATCGGCTTCGGTGCGGGCAACGGTTTCCGCATCGATGTAGTAGTCGCGTTGGTAGTTGAAGGTGTGGGCGATGCTCACGACCAGCAGGGCGGCGAAGGACACGCCGGCCAGCAGCCACATGTGCCAGATCAGCGCGAAGCCCAGCACCGTGCAGATGCCGGCGATGACCACGCCAGCGGCCGTGTTCTTGGGCATGTGCACCGGGATGAAGCCGCCCAGCGGACGCTCGTAGCCGCGCTGCTTCATGTCGTGCCAGGCATCGTTGTCATGCACTTGCGGCGTGAACGCGAAGTTGTAGGCGGGTGGTGGCGACGACGTGGACCACTCCAGCGTGCGGCCACCCCATGGGTCGCCCGTCGTGTCGCGCAGGGCTTCGCGGTTGCGCCAGCTGACCACCAACTGGATCAGGAAGCTGCCGATGCCCAGGGCGATCAGCACCGCGCCGAAGGCGGCGATCTGGAACCAGATCTGCAGCGACATGTCCTCGAAGTGGCTCATGCGGCGCGTGACGCCCATCAGGCCCAGCACGTACAGCGGCATGAAGGCCATCCAGAAGCCGATCAGCCAGAACCAGAACGAGCACTTGCCCCAGAACGGGTCGAGCTTGTAGCCGAAGGCCTTGGGATACCAGTAGTTGATGCCGGCGAACAGGCCGAACACCACGCCGCCGATGATCACGTTGTGGAAGTGGGCGATCAGGAACAGGCTGTTGTGCAGCACGAAGTCGGCCGGTGGCACGGCCAGCAGCACGCCGGTCATCCCGCCGATCACGAAGGTCACCATGAAGCCGATGGTCCACAGCATGGGCACCTCGAACTTGATGCGGCCCTTGTACATGGTGAACAGCCAGTTGAAGATCTTGGCCCCGGTCGGGATCGAGATGATCATGGTCGTGATGCCGAAGAACGAGTTCACGCTGGCGCCCGAGCCCATCGTGAAGAAGTGGTGCAGCCACACCAGGTACGACAGGATGGTGATCACCACCGTGGCATAGACCATGGAGGCGTAGCCAAACAGCTTCTTGCGGCTGAACGTGGAGACGACTTCGGAGAACACGCCGAACAGCGGCAGGATCAGGATGTAGACCTCAGGGTGGCCCCAGATCCAGATCAGGTTCACGTACATCATCGAGTTGCCGCCGAAGTCGTTCGTGAAGAAGTTGAAACCGGCGTAGCGGTCCAGCGACAGCAGCGCCAGCACGGCCGTCAGCACCGGGAAGGCGGCGACGATCAGCACGTTGGTGCACAGCGAGGTCCACGTGAACACGGGCATCTTCATGAGACTCATGCCGGGCGCGCGCATCTTCACGATGGTCACCAGCAGGTTGACCCCCGACAGCAGCGTGCCCACCCCCGCGATCTGCAGCGACCAGATGTAGTAGTCCACCCCCACGTCCGGACTGTGCAGGATGCCCGAGAGCGGCGGATACGCCAGCCAGCCGGTCTTGGCGAACTCGCCCACGAACAGCGAGGCCATCACCAGCACGGCGCCGCTGGTGGTCATCCAGAAGCTGAAGTTGTTGAGGAACGGGAAGGCCACGTCGCGCGCGCCGATCTGCAGCGGCACCACGTAGTTCATCAGGCCAGTGACCAGCGGCATCGCCACGAAGAAGATCATGATCACGCCGTGGGCGGTGAAGATCTGGTCGTAGTGGTGCGGCGGCAGGAAGCCGGGGTTGTCGCCGAAGGCGATGGCCTGTTGCATCCGCATCATGATCGCGTCGGCGAAGCCGCGCAGCAGCATCACCAGCCCGAGGATGATGTACATGATGCCGATCTTCTTGTGGTCGATGCTGGTGAACCACTCGCGCCACAGGTAGCCCCATAGCTTGAAGTAGGTCAGCGCACCGAGCACGGCGATGCCGCCGAGCACGACGGCGGCGAACGTCGCGATCAGGATCGGTTCGTGCAGTGGGATGGCCTCCCAGGAGAGGCGGCCAAAGATAAGTCGGGTGAGGTCTGTAGGATCGGACATCGGAGGTCGCGTGCCGTTGGCGCGTGAAAAGTGAGGGGTCTGAACGCGTGCCGCTTAGATCGGCTGCGTGGCAGGGGCCGGGGAGGCCGTCGCGGCGCCCTCGGGGTTCGTGACGGTGCACATGGCGCCCACGTAGCTGCGGGCGGGCGTGTCGGCCAGGCCCAGGCGCGAGCGGGTGGCGTCGTCCAGCGAGGCCACGTTGAACGAACCGGGCTTGCCCAGGCCGCCATTGGCATCGATCGCCATCATGTCCTTCATGCACATGCGGTTGGCTTCCACGCAGCGGTTCAGGATGGCGTCATACAGGCCGGGGGCCACGGTGGCCCAGCGGCGCACGGGGTCGCGTTCGCTGGGCTTTTCCAGCTGCAGGTAGCCGTCGCGGCCCAGTTCGCCGCCGGCGTCCTTGGCCTGCTTGACCCACTGGTCGAAGCCCGCCTGGTCCACGCCATGGAAACGGAAGCGCATGCCCGAGAAGCCTGCGCCGCTGTAGTTGGCGGAGAAGCCCTCGAAATTGCCCTGCGCGTTGATCACGGCGTGCAGCTTGGTTTCCATGCCCGGCATGGCGTAGATCTGGCCGGCCAGGGCCGGGATGTAGAACGAGTTCATGACCGTCGAGGCGGTGATCTTGAACTGGATCGGGCGGTCCACCGGCGCTGCGATCTCGTTCACCGTGGCGATGCCCTGCTCGGGATACAGGAACAGCCACTTCCAGTCCAGCGCGACGACCTCGATCACCAGGGGCTTGGCGCCTTCCGGCACGGCACGGCCTTCGCTGATGCGGTCCAGAGGGCGGTAGGGGTCCAGCTTGTGGGTGCTGACCCAGGTGATGGCCCCCAGGGCGATGATGATCGCGAGCGGCGCCGACCAGATGATGAGTTCCAGCCCCGTGGAGTGGTCCCAGTCCGGCTGGTACTCGGCCTCGGTGTTGGCCTGGCGATAGCGCCAGGCGAACAGGAAGGTGAGGAAGATCACCGGCACGATGATCAGCAGCATCAGAACGGTCGAGACGATGATCAGATCGCGCTGCTGTGCGGCGATGTCGCCGGAGGGGCTGAGCACGACGGCATTGCAGCCGGCGAGCAGCGCGGCCGCGGGCACTGCGAGCAGTCCGCGAAGTCGGTGGGTGGAGGGCATACCGGGCAAGAAAGGTGGAAGGCGGCACGGATGGCCGCGGGAAGGCGTCGAATCTACGTGAAAACCATTGTGGTGTGAATGGGACGTTTTGTCCTACAGTGGGTTGCGGCTGCCAGAGACAGTTCACTGGCCCGCCAAAGCAAAAACTGCTGGTGCATTCAAAAAGGAGCACGCCGATGACCACATTGACACAGCATTTTCCCGGATCTTCATCGCGCGCCACCACGGAAGAAGACTCCCTGCCCGTACAGAACGGACACTCCCCCGTCGCTCCCGAGGAGATAGCGATCGGCGTGGTGATCGGCCGCGCTTCCGAGTATTTCGACTTCTTCGTCTACGGCATCGCTTCGGTGCTGGTCTTTCCCACCGTGTTCTTTCCCTTCGTGGACCGGCTGCAGGGCACGCTCTACGCCTTCGCCGTCTTCTCGCTGGCCTTCGTCGCACGCCCCTTCGGCACCGCGCTGTTCATGGCCATGCAGCGCCGCTGGGGCCGTGGCACCAAGCTGACGGCCGCGCTGTTCCTGCTGGGTTTTTCCACAGCCGGCATGGCTTTCCTGCCCGGGTATGAGAGCCTGGGAGCCTATTCCATCGTGCTGCTGGCGCTGTTCCGCATCCTGCAGGGGGTGGCGATGGGCGGTTCGTGGGACGGATTGCCCTCGCTGCTGGCGCTGAACGCGCCGGCCAGCCGCCGCGGCTGGTACGCCATGCTGGGCCAACTGGGTGCGCCCACCGGCTTCATCATCGCCAGCGCCCTGTTCCTGTTCCTGCATGCCAGCCTGTCGACGGAAGACTTCATCTCGTGGGGCTGGCGCTATCCGTTCTACGTGGCCTTCGCCATCAACGTGGTCGCGCTGTTCGCCCGCCTGCGCCTGGTCGTGACGGATGAGTACACCAAGCTGCTGGAAGAGCGCGAACTGGAACCCACGCCCATCGGCGAGATGGTGCGCACCCAGGGCTACAACGTTTTCATCGGCGGCTTCGCGGCGCTGGCCAGCTACGCGCTGTTCCACCTGGTGACCGTGTTTCCCCTGTCCTGGGCGGCTCTGTACCCCGAGCAGCCGATCAACGACGTGCTGTTCGTGCAACTGATCGGCGGCGTGCTGGCCATCGGCAGCATGATCGCTTCCGGCGTGATCGCCGACCGCCTGGGCCGGCGCACCACGCTGGGCGTGTTGGCGGTGATGATCGCCGTGTACAGCGGGTTCGCGCCCGCGCTGATCGGCGGTGGCGCCGTGGCGCTGGATGCGTTCATCCTGATCGGTTTCGTGCTGCTGGGCCTGTCGTACGGGCAGGCGGCCGGCGCGGTGACGGCCAATTTCGCGTCCAAGTACCGCTACACCGGCGCGGCCTTCACCGCCGACCTGGCCTGGCTGATGGGCGCGGCGTTCGCACCGCTGGTGGTGCTGGGCCTGTCCGCACACTTCGGCCTGTTTGCCGTGAGCCTGTACCTGCTGTCGGCTGCGGCCTGCACGCTGGGGGCCTTGAGCGTCAATCGCATGATCGAACGGCGCGACTGAGATCGGGCCCACGCGGAGGGCGGGACGGTACACGGCGCCGTCCGCCACCCTGGGTTGGTGGTATTTGCTATTGAAAAGGTAGCAGAATGCCCTGGAAAAATATGGGTTTTAGGCCATTTTGGCTTGAAACCCTTTTTTGTTGCTGCTTCCCTGGCGGGTTTGGCTGGAATGGCAGGTGGCCCGCCCGGGCGCACGTCTGAAGAGCATCCCGGGCAACCGGCAAGCAACCGGTGGCCAGCCTCAATCCCGCGGTCGGAACCCGATGACGAGGGACGAGGGCACCCGCCCGTCCACATCGCGCGGCAGGGTCTCGGTCTTGTCCAGCGCGCGCATCACGGCGTCGTCCCAGGCCTTGTTGCCGCTCGATTTGGTGATGCGGGTGCCCACGATGGTGCCGTCGGGCGAGGCCCGCACTTCCACCTCGGTGCGCAGGTTGTCCGAAATGGCGTCGGGATAGACGATGTTCGGCTTGACCTTGGCGGCCACCTTGCCGCCGTAGCTGCCGGACGGGCCGGCACTGCGCTGGGCATTGCCCGTGGCGGTTTCGCCGCCCGTGGCGCCGGCCAGGCCCTGCATGCGGCGCAGGTTTTCCTGGCGCAGGGCTTCGGCCTGTTTGTTCTGTGCGGCTTCGGCCTTGCGCTTTTCTTCCGCCTTGCGCTTGTCCTCGGCCTGTTTCTTCTGCTGCTCCTGACGGTCCTGTTCGGCCTGCTTTTCGCGGCGCTCTTTCTCCGCCTTTTCGCGTTCCGCCTTGTCGGCCTTCTCGCGCTGTTCCTTCTCTTTTTCCTTTTGCAGGCGTTCCTTCTTGTCCTGCTCGGCCTGTTCCTTGCGCTCACGCTCGCGCTTTTCGCGCTCGGCCTGCTGCTGGCGTTCCTTCTTTTCCTGCTCCAGGCGCTTTTTCTCGCGCTCGATGGCGATGTCGGCTTCGCGCGTGTCGGGCTCCGCCTTCGGTGGCGGGGGTGGTGGGGGCGGCGGCGCCGGCACCGGGGGTGGTGGAGGCGGAGCGGGGGTGGGCTCGGGCTGTGGCGTCGGCGGTGGCGGCACGTCGCGGGGCGCGGCCTGCTGCGGAATCCGATCCCAGATTTCCGCTTCCACGGCAGGCATGTCCGCGCTGGTCTTCCAGTTCACGCCCCAGGTCAGGGCGCCCAGCAGCGCCGCGTGCACGAGCACGGCCAGCGCCACGGCGCGCAGGCGCCCGGGCGGACGGGTGGGGGCGAACTGGTCGCGGTCGTTGGAGGCGTGCATGCGATCGAAAAAAGGCGAAAACGGTGCGGAGGATCGAGGGCGGCGAGGGCCCCGTCAGCCGCCGGACTTGACCGACAGGCCCACGCGCTGCACGCCCGCCCTCTGCAACGCATCCATGGCCTTCACCACGGTTTCGTACGTCACGGTCTTGTCGGCGCTGATGAGGATGGGCGTATCGGGCGGCTGCGTGGCCTGCCAGGCCTTGGCGGCGGCGCCCAGACCCTGCAGGGTGATCGGACGCTCGGCATCGCCGGTCTTGAGCTGCAGGCTGCCGTCCTTCTGGATGATGACCTGGCCGAACGACTTGGGCGGCTTGGCGCCCTTGCCGACGGAGGGCACGTTGATGGCGCTGGGCGTGAGCATCGGCGCGGTCACCATGAAGATGATGAGCAGCACCAGCATCACGTCGATGAAGGGCACCATGTTGATTTCGTTGATGGTGCGGCGCCGGCCGCCGCCGCGTGAAGCCATTGCGGGCATGCTGCTGTCTCCTGTGCTGCTCAGTGGCCCGAGGCGGACGACGTGGGCTGCGCGCCCAGGTTGCGCTGCAGGATGTTGGAGAACTCCTCGATGAAGGTCTCCTGCTGGATGGCCACGCGGTCGATGTCGCGCGCGAAGCGGTTGTAGGCGATCACGGCGGGGATGGCGGCGAACAGGCCGATGGCCGTGGCGACCAGCGCTTCGGCGATGCCCGGGGCGACGGTGGCCAGGGTGACCTGCTCCATGCCGGCGAAACCGGTGAAGGCATGCATGATCCCCCACACGGTGCCGAACAGGCCCACGTACGGCGAGACGGATCCCACGGAGGCGAGGAAGGACAGGCTGGACTCGACCACGTCCATCTCGCGCTGGAAGCTGGCGCGCATCGCGCGGCGGGCGCCGTCGAGCAGCGTGCCGGCGTCCGAGATGCGGCGCTCGCGCAGTTTCTGGTACTCGCGCATGCCGCTGGCGAAGATGCGTTCCATGGGGCCGGCGTTCTTGGCGTTCTGCGCGGCGCTGGAGTACAGGTCGTTCAGGCTGGTGCCCGACCAGAACTCGCGCTCGAAGTCTTCGTTGAGCGACTTCACGCGCTTCAGGGCGAACAGCTTGCGGAAGATCGCGGCCCAGCTGGCCACGGACACGCCGATCAGCAGCAGCATGACGAGCTGCACCACCCAGCTGGCGTTGAGCACCAAATTCAGGATGGACATGTCTTGGGAGTTCATGATGAGAGTTGTTCCAGAAGGGGGCCCGGGATGCGTGCGGGACGCAGGGTGGCGGCATCGACCCATCCGAGGCGGATGGTGCCTTCACACAGTAGCACGGGCTGGGATTCGATCATTTGCTCTGGTTTCAGGAGCGCTTGCTGGCGTATTGTCAGGGATGCGCGGCCACCCTCTTGCAAAGAGGCCGTAACAATCAGTTCATCGTCGAGGCGCGCCGGCCGCAGGTAGCGCAGGCGCGCGTCCGTTACGACAAACATGCCGCCCGTGAGTTCCCGCAGGTTCTGCTGCCCCAGGCCCAGCGAACGCAGCCATTCGGTGCGGGCACGCTCGAAGAACTTGAGGTAGTTGGCATAGAACACGATGCCACCGGCGTCGGTGTCCTCCCAGTAGATGCGCAGGGGCCACTCGAACGGGGCCGAGGCCCGAAGCGGGGCGTTCTCCGTTGCCATGCCGGCCTTCATCCGATCAGCGTGCGCAGGCGGGCCACGGATTCTTCCAGCTGCGCCATCGAATTGGCCGTGGAAAAACGCACGAAGCGCTGCGGCTCGAACGCGCCGAAGTCGCGGCCCGGGGTGACGGCCACGTGGGCGCGGCGCATCACCTCGTAGGCGAAGTCCCAGCTGCCCGAGACGCCCAGGCGCTCGGCGGCCTGCGTGCAGTCGGCCCAGGCGTAGAAGGCGCCGTCCGGCACCACGGGCACCGGCAGGCCCAGCGCCTGCAGCGCGGGAATGAAGTAGTCGCGCCGGGCCTTGAACTCGGCGCGGCGGCGCTCGTATTCGGCGATGCTCTCGGGCTCGAAGCAGGCGAGGGCGGCATGCTGCGACACGGTGCTGGCGCAGATGAAGAGGTTCTGCGCCAGCCGCTCGACCACCGGCACCATGGCCTCGGGCACGACCATCCAGCCCAGGCGCCAGCCGGTCATGTTGAAGTACTTGCTGAAGCTGTTGATGCTGATGACGTTCTCGTCGATGGCCAGCGCCGTGTGGCCGAAGCGTTCCTCGTACGACAGGCCCAGGTAGATCTCGTCGATCAGCGTCACCCCGCCGCGCGACTGCACGGCCGCATGGATGCGGCGCAGCTCCTCGGGCGCAATCGAGGTGCCGGTGGGGTTGGAGGGCGAGGCCAGCAGCACGCCGCGCGTCTTCGGCCCCCAGGCCGCCTCGACCTTGGCGGCGCTCAGCTGGTAGCGCTCTTCGGGCGTGGTGGGAATCAGCACCGCCTTGCCTTCCGCCGCGCTCACGAAGTGGCGGTTGCACGGGTAGCTCGGGTCGGGCATGAGGATCTCGTCGCCCGCATCGATGAGGGCCAGGCACGCGAGCTGCAGCGCGGCCGAGGCCCCCGCCGTGACCACGATGCGCCGGGCCGGCACCTGCACGCCGAAGCGGTCGGCATACCAGCCGCTGATGCGCTCGCGCAGCGGCTCCAGGCCCAGGGCGTTGGTGTATTGCGTGGTGCCGCGCTGCACGGCGCGGGCGGCCGCCTCCTGCACCAGCGGTGGCGCGGTGAAGTCGGGCTCGCCGATGTTCAGGAAGATCATCGGCTCGCGCGTGCCGGCGACCTCGCGCGCCAGGGCCTGGGCGGCCTTGGCCACTTCCATCACATAGAACGGTTCGATGCGCTCGGCGCGGGAGGAAAACTGCATGGAAAAGGTTCCTGCCCGCGCGGCGCGGGCGTGGGGATGGGATGCCCGCCGGGGCGCGGCGCGGGGGCGGGGCCGGACCGGCCCCGGGCGCTCAGGCGCCGTCCGCCGGGGCCTGCGGTGGCTGTGCCGGGTTCGCGCCCTTGTCGGCCGCGACTTCGGTGGCGCGCAGCGTGGGGGCCAGGCCGTTGAGCACGCCGTTCACGTACTTGTGGCCGTCGGTGCCGCCGAACTCCTTGGCCAGCTCGATGCATTCGTTGATGACCACGCGCCACGGCACGTCCAGGCAGTGCTGGAACTCGTACACGCCGATCCACATGGCCGCGTGCTCGATGGGCGAGATCTCGGCCATCTTGCGATCGAGCTGCGGGGTGATCAGGGTGTCGAGCGCCTCGGCCGATTCGATGCAGCCGTGCAGCAGCGCGTCGTAGTGGGCGGCATCGGCCTTGTGAAAGCCCGCCAGGTCGCGGGTGAAAGTGTCGATGGCAGTGGCGTCGTTGCGGCCCACCAGGTGCTGGTAGAGCGCCTGCAGCGCGAACTCGCGGGCGCGGCTGCGGTTGGATTTGGAGGCGGCCTTGCGGGCGCCGGTGCTGGTCACGCCGGTGCGCGCCTGCCGTGGCGGGCGCTTGGCGCCGCCGGGGTGCGAAGAGGTGGAATCGCTCACGACAGCTCCTCCAGCAGGTTGGCCATTTCCACAGCCACGCGGGCGGCGTCCTGGCCTTTTTCGGTCTGGCGGGCGATGGCCTGCTCCATGTTCTCGGTGGTGATGATGGCGTTGGCCACCGGCACGTGGTAGTCGAGCGAGATGCGGCTCACGCCCGCGCCCGATTCGTTGGCCACCAGTTCTAAGTGGTAGGTTTCGCCGCGGATGATGCAGCCCAGGGCGATCAGCGCGTCGTATTCGTCGCGCTCGGCCATGGCCTGCAGGGCCACCGGCACTTCCAGCGCGCCGGGCACCAGCACGTGGTGGATGTGCTTTTCCTGCACGCCCAGCGCCAGCAGTTCGGCACGGCAGGCCGCGGCCAGGGTGTTGGTGATGCTCTCGTTGAAACGGGCCTGCACGATGCCGATGTGCAGCTTCTTGCCGTCGAGCTTGTCCGCTGTTCCTTTGTCTGCGCCAAACATGTCTTATTCCTTGGGAAGGTATCCGGTGATCTCGAGGCCGTAGCCCGCCATGCTGGGCATGCGGCGCGGCGGCCCCATCAGTTGCATCTTGTGCACGCCGCATTCGCGCAGGATCTGCGCGCCCACGCCGTAGGTGCGCAGGTCCATGCGGCCGCGCTCGGGCGCATGGGCCGAGCGGGCGCGGCCTTCGAACTGCTCCAGCAGCTGCTCGGCGCTTTCGCCGCAGTTGAGCAGCACGGCCACGCCCTGGCCTTGGGCGGCGATGTATTGCAGGCTGCTGTCGAGGCCCCAGGAGTGCATGGAGCGGTTGACCTCCAGCGCGTCCAGCACCGACAGGGGCTCGTGCACGCGCACGGGCACGCTGTCGTCCGCGCCCCACTGGCCCTTGACGAGAGCCAGGTGCACGGCCTGGCTCGGCTCGTCGCGGAAGGCGTGGGCGGTGAACTCGCCGAAGGCGGTCTGCAGCGGGCGCGTGCCCACTTTCTGCACCAGCGATTCGTTGCGGCTGCGGTATTCGATGAGGTCGGCGATGGTGCCGATCTTGAGGCCGTGCTCGGCCGCGAAGATCTGAAGGTCGGGCAGGCGGGCCATGGTGCCGTCGTCCTTCATCACCTCGCAGATCACGGCGCTGGCGCTGCAGCCGGCCATGGCGGCCAGGTCGCAGCCGGCTTCGGTGTGGCCGGCGCGCATGAGCACGCCGCCGTCCACCGCCTGCAGCGGGAAGATGTGGCCGGGCTGCACCAGGTCGGCGGCCACGGCGTGAGGCGCCACGGCGGCCTGCACGGTGCGGGCGCGGTCGGCGGCGGAGATGCCGGTGGTCACGCCCTCCGCCGCCTCGATGGAGGCGGTGAACGCCGTGCCCATCTTGGTGCCATTGCGGGCCACCATGGGGGCCAGCTTCAGCAGTTCGCAGCGTTCGCGGGTGAGGGTCAGGCAGATCAGGCCGCGGCCGAAGCGCGCCATGAAGTTGATGGCCTCGGGGGTGACGTGGTCGGCGGCCAGGACCAGGTCGCCTTCGTTCTCGCGGTCTTCCTCGTCCACGAGGATGACGATGCGCCCGGCGCGCATCTCGGCCACGATGTCTTGCACCGGCGAGATGGGCGCAGGGGTCAGGGGGGTGTTCATGGAGGGCAGGGCTTTCGGTGGGCCGCGCGGGTGGCGTGCACCGCACGCTGGTCCGGCCACGGCCCGGACGGAGCCGCCTCCAAAGAGCGGGCGGTGCGGCGCTGGCCGCACGGTGCGGGAGCGCTACGCGCCCCAAAGGCGGCGATTTTAGTCCACTTAGTGGACTTGGGGCGCGGGCGAGGCGGGCCGCGTCCGGCCGCCCTCGCGCCCGGCCAGGGCACCGGCCACCATCACCCACGCCAGCAGCAGCAGGGACAGCAGTTTGAGGCCGCTGGCCACCGTCAGCACCGTGGGCCAGTGCGGGTGGTGCATGTGCAGCGTGGCGTAGTTTTCCACCAGGTCCGACAGCACCAGGGCCAGCATCGTCCAGTGGGCATGGCGGTAGAGCCAGCCCAGGGCCCAGCCCGGCGGTACGGCCCGCGCGACCAGCCGCCGCAGGGCCCAGGCCACCGGGTAGGCCAGCCACAGGGCGTAGCTGGCGAGCAGGGCCCAGTCCCAGGCGATGGCGCGGCGCACGCTGTCGGTGCCGCCGCAGACCACGCCCCAGCCGGCGTGCCAGTGCGCCGTCACCTGAAAGCCCGAAGGCAGGCCCTGCACCCACCCCGGCGCCGACTGCAGGTCGCAGGCGGCCTGCCCGAACTGGAACGTGACGGCGAACAGCACGGCGGTGACGACCGCCAGCGCGACGCCCAGCCAGCGCCAGGGCTGCGTGCGCGGCACGGTGTTGGCGGGCACGGCGCCGTCCACCGGGCGGGCCGTGGGGTCGACGAAGTCGCTCGGAAAGCGCTCGCGTGCATTGAGGCCGGTCCAGACCCAGTAGGGGCAGTCGTAGGCCTGGTTGTGCATGGCCGTGAGCGGGTCGCCGGGCTGCAGCTGGCCCCGGTCCACGCGCAGGCCCTTGGCGAAGGCTTCGTCCACCATCCATTTCAGCGTGAGGTTGGACAGCCCGTCGCGCGCGTACGAGCCGCCCACGTCGCTGTGCACGCCGCGGAACCAGCGCTGGTCGTAGCTGCGCCAGGGCCGCTCCCGCTCGGTGAAGTGCGGGTCGGCGTAGCGCCGGGGCGAGTACTTGCTGCGCGATTCATAAAGCGACATGGCATGGCGCACGTTGGCGAACCGCTTGCGGGCGAACTCGGTGGAGTTGGTGATCTTGATGCCGCCCAGCAGCCCGCTGCCGATGGCCTCCACCGTGTCCCACACGCCCACGAAGTGCACGAGCGGCGTGCGGCCCAGCGAGAAGTTGTCGATCACGTCGCGCGCGAAGGCTTCGCGGCTCCTGGTGCCGGCCTGGTTCTTCTGGCCGCTCGGGGCGAAATAGGTGCGCACCAGGGTTTCGATGAGCGGCAGGCCCTCGGTGTGGATGAGGCCGTACATGTTGATCATGCCGGCCACCGCCCGCGCGGTGAACGCGCCGCGCGAGAAGCCGAACAGGTAGATGCGGTCGCCCGGCCGGTAGGTGTGCACGAGGAACTTGTAGGCCTCGGCGATGTTGGGGAACACGCCGCTGCCCAGCGCCAGCCCGGCCAGTTGCCGCAGCTGGTTCCTGGCCTTGGACAGGATGCCGTCCGCCGGGAATTCGTTGGTGGTGCCCACGCCGGGGTCGTAATAGACCAGTTGCGTGGGCTCGCTGCCCGATGCGTCCCGGCCCTTGCCGAGCATGCGCAGCAGCTTCACCACGTTGGTGTCCTGCTGGTTGCCCAGGATGTTGCCGGTGCCGTCGAACAGCAGCACGAGGTTGCGGCCCGGCTGCGCGGCCCATTGCTCGTCCGCGGCGATGCATTCGGCCAGGATGGCCTCGCGCGTGGGCGCGCGGTCGGCGGCGTCCGGGGCCGTGGCGTTGGCATGGGCGGCCGGTGTGGCCGGCGTGTCTTTGGCGTTCATGGTGTCCTCCCTCCCGTGGCGATGCGTGTCCGGGAGATTCTGGTCGAGGAACGCGCGCTACAGCAAGGGTGCCCGCCCCATGGGGGCGCGGGGCGGGCCCGGGTTCAGATCATTTCAGCCGGCTTCAGATGCCGGGCGCTTCCAGCCGCACGTCGCTCACCGGGTAGGCCACGCAGGGCAGCACGCAGCCCTCGGTGCGCTCCTCCGGGGACAGGCCGGGCCATTCGATGGCGTAGCGCACCTCGCCTTCGGCCAGCAGGCCGATGCAGGTGCGGCAGGTGCCGTTGCGGCACGAACTGGGCCAGTCGATGCCGCCTTGCTCCAGCGACAGCAGCAAGGGCTGCTCGGGCCATGCATCGCACTGGGTGCCGTCGTCGCCGACGCGGGCGGTGAAAAAGGGAACGGAAGAAGGGTCACTCATGGCGAACGGGCACAGGAGGGCGGTGAACGAAAGGGTTGGGGTGAAAAAGGCTTCCAGTGCAATCAACACTAGGGCATGTAGCTATGTTTTTAATAGCATTCATGGGCCGTGGCGCTGAGCGCACTGGGTTGCTTAAAAAGAAGGCAGTCGAGCGGTAGGCGTTCAAAATCAACGACTTGGCGCTGCCATACAGGGCTTGTCCCGAGTTATCCACATGATTGTCCAGCGGCGCCAGGGATAACCACAGCCCTGTGGGCAACCGGGTGCCTAAAAATGAGGCGGCGCACCGGTTTCCTTGCAAAATCAACGGCTTGGCGTCGCCATACAGGCGTTGTCCCGGGTTATCCACATGATTGTCCAGTGCGGGCAGGGATAACCCGAGGGGGCCTTTCAGGCGCCGACCTTGACGCCTTTCCAGAACGCGAAGCGGCCGCGGATCGACTCGGCTTCGGGCTTGGGGTCGGCATAGGTCCATACGGCGTCGGGGTTGAGTTCGCCGTTGACCAGCAGCGACCGGTAGGTGGCCTGGCCCTTCCAGGGGCACATGGTCTTGTGGTTGCTGAAGGTGAAGTATTCCGGCTTCAGCGCGCTTTCGGGGAAGTAGTGGTTTCCCTCGACCAGCACGGTGTCGTCGCTCTCGGCGACGGTCACGCCGTTCCAGATGGCTTTCATGGGGGTGTTCCTTTGCAATCAAAAAAATGCGGGCTGCGCTGAGGGGATGGAGATCGCGCGAGCAGCCATCCATGAATCGCAGGCCATGGGCCGGGGCGCGGCAGCGCGTTGAAGGCCGGACGATGGGCCGTGGCAACGCGTCGCGGCCTTACCGGAAGAGCACCATACCCGAGTTTGCCTACGCCCATGCCATCGCCGTCGCCAAGCGGCGGCAGTGCCCCACCCCTGTTCCGCCCGGCTCAGGGCCGCAAGTCGGGCGATGGCGTGAGCGGCATCCCTTGCGCGCGTGCCGCCGCCTCCTGCGCCGCCATGGCCCGGGCGAATGCGGGCCGCTCGCGCAGGCGGGCCCAATAGGCCGCCACGGCGGGCGGGAACGCGGCGGCCAGCGCCAGGTGTTCGGCCAGCAGCAGCGCATAGCCCACCGACACATCCGCCGCCGTGAAGCGCCCGGCGCACAAGTAGGGCTGCTGTGCCAGCCGAGGTTCCAGCGTGCGCAGCCGCGCCAGGAACCAGCGGGCGTAGTCGTCGGCCACCTGGGGGCTGCGGCGTTCTGCCGGCTCGAAATACCGGTAGCGCAGCACCAGGGTCTGCGGGAAGGTGAGCGTGGCTTCGCCGAAATGCAGGTCGTTGAGATAGCGGCCGAAATCGTGCTCGCCCACCTCGACCTGCAGGGGAGTGGGTGCATGGCGCGCGCACAGGTATTGGCACATGGCGGCGGATTCGGTCATGCGGGTCTCGCCGTCGACCAGCAGCGGCACGGTGCCCAGCGGGTTTTCGCCGAGGAATTCGCGCGCGTGCACACGCGGCGGGAAAGGCAGCACCTGCAGCGCATACGGCGCATTCAGCTCCTCCAGCATCCACAAAGGGCGGAAAGAGCGTGCGCTGAGGCAGTGATGGAGCGTGAGCATGGACGTGTTCCCGGCGGTGCCGCCGCCATCGAGGAAGAAGGGGCTACCAGCTTAGGGGCGGTGCCGGGCGCTGCTGCGACAACGCGTTCGCAAAAGCTGCCAATGTGTTGGCAGGGCGCCGCGTGCCGGGGCACCGGTCCGCGCCGTCCAGGGGATCAGGACAGGCCGTGGCTGCCCACCCACGCGGCCAGCGCCTGCGCGCTGCGGAACTCGTCGCAGGCGCGGGCCGGCACGCCGGGGTAGCGTGCGTTCCACATCTTGGCGAGCGCCTGGCCCGGGCCCACCTCGACCACGCAGCGCACGCCGCGCGCATGCAGGTTGTCCATGCACTCGTCCCAGCGCACGGTGCGGGCGATCTGCGCCGCCAGTGCCTCGCGGGCCTGCGGCACGCTGGCGATGCGGTCGGCCGCGTTGCTGAACAGGGCCGTGCGCGGGCGAGCGAAAGCCGTGCCCTCCAGCACCTGGCGAAAGGCATCGGCCGCCCGTTGCAGGGCCGGCGTGTGCGAGGCCACGCCCACGCGCAGGCGCGTGCAGTGGCCGCCTTGGGCCGTGGCCAGCGCTTCGGCGCGGTCCAGCGCGGCCAGCGCGCCGCCCAGCACCACGCTGTCCGGGCCGTTGCGGATCGCCACGGCCAGGCCGGTGTCGCGCACCAGGGCGTCGATGGCGGCCGGTGCCATGCGGCTCACACCGATCAGGCCGCCGGGGTGGCCGGCGGCGCAGCGGTCCATGGCCTCGGCGCGCGCCTGGGCGAGCGACAGCGCGGTGGCGCCATCGAACACGCCGGCCGCGCCGAAGGCGGCCAGCTCGCCCACGCTGTAGCCCGCGACGGCGGCCGGTGGGGGCAGCAACGGGGCCAGGGCGTCCCATGCGGCCAGGGCCAGGCCGGTCAGCAGCACCTGGGCGTGGGCATTGCGCGCGGCCCAATCGGCGTCCTGCAGCGCGGCGCGCCAGTCGCGCACGCCGAGGCGTTCGTTCACCGCGCGCACCGGGGCGCCGTCGGCCAGCCAGGGCAGCATGTCGGGGTGCTGCATGCCCTGGCCCGAAAACACCAGGGCGTAGCTCATGGTGCGCTGCCCGCCGGCGGCGCCATGCGGACCACCCAGCAGGCGGCGGCCAGCAGGTCGGCCGAACCGCCGGGCGACAGGCGCCGCGCGACGAAATCGCGGCCGATGGCGTGCGCGTCCTCCAGGCCGCCGGGCCGCCCGGCGCCTCCCGCGGCCAGAAACTCCCGCGCACAGGCCTGGGCGTGGCGCAGGCCTTCCAGGCCGCCCCGGTGGGCGAGGTTGCTGTCGTCCAGCACGGCCATCACGGAAAACAGCGTGTCCACGCGCGCCTGCTGAACGCCGAGTCCGCGGGCGAGCGCATGGCGCAGGGCCGGAACGGCGGTGTCGAACAGCACGGGAAAGCCGAGCGCCGCCTCCTGTGCCGCGCCGCGCAGGCCGTGGCGCGCCGCGGCGATGCCGCCGGGCAGCCGCGGCGCGCGTAGCGTGCGTTCGGCACGCTCGGCCAGCGCCGCACCCCAGTGGCGGCGCAGCGCATCGCGCAGCGCGGCGGGCTGCAGAGGGGTGCCCTGGCGCGCCAGGGCGCCCGCCGCGGCGCACAGCAGGCCCAGCGTGAAGATCGCGCCCCGGTGGGTGTTGACGCCGCCGGTGGCCGCCGCCATTCGCGCCTCGGCCTCGATGCCGCAGCGCTCCAGCGCCGGGAACCCCTCGCCGGCGTGGCCCAGCGCAGCGATGCGCACGAAATAGCCGCGCAGCGCGAACAGGCTGCGCACGAAGGTGCGGGCATCCATGTCGGTGTGGCTGCCGTTGTCGGTAAGGGTCACCAGCCCGGGCTTGGGCGACAGGGCCAACTCTTCGTAGAGCGACAGCGTGGCGGCGCGGCCGATGGTGTGCGGGGCCGGGCCTGGGCCGGGGCGCTGGGCATTGGCGGGCCGGCGCAGTGCGTTGGCGGTCATGGCATCGGTTCCTGCACCGGTTCCGCTGCCGGTTCCGTGGCCGGCCAGAAGGGGGCCTGCGCCAGCGCGGCGCCGGCCAGGCGCTTGACCATCACGGCCTTGCCGCGGCCTGCACGCCAGGCGCTCCACTCGCGCCAGGCCACGGCGGCGCCGTTGGCGAACAGCAGTTCCCCGTCGAGCCGGGGCTGCGCCTTCGGAAAGGCGAGCAGGCAGGCGGCGACGGCATCGGCCTGCCTGGGGCCGGCCACGCCGATGCACAGGTCGGCGTCGGAGCCGCTGCGCAGGTGGTCCAGCCCGGTGATGAGCTGCCAGCCGTGGCTGCCGTAGATGCGGGCGGCCACGCCGCAGGCCTGCAGCGCCTCGCACAGGCGGCCCCAGGCGGCCTTCGATCCGGTCGGCATCAGCGGCTGGGCCAGCAGGGCCGGGGGGAAGGCGTCGAAGTAAAGGATGTCTTCGCGCGCCACGCGCAGCGCCAGGCGGCGCCGTGCCCAGCGGCCGGGGGCCGGCAGGCCCAGCGCGATGCTGCCGTCCGGGCCGGGCGGCTGGGTGGTCACCACGAGCGGAAAGCGCCGCGCGGCCCAGTGATCGAGGCATTCGCGGGCCTCGCCGTCCCAGGGCAGGGCGAGCTGGCGCTGCCAGCCGGCGTCGGACAGGCAGGCGAGCTGATGGCGCTGCAGGGGCAGGGCGGTGGCCATGGGCGTGGGCGTGGGTGCGTGAAGGGGTGGCGTCCCGTGCTCAGGCCGCGTCCAGCACGCGCTGCGCCACGGCGGCGGCGAGCTGGCGGCCGCCGCGCGCGGCGCCGTCCCGGGCCCGCACGTCGTCGGTGGGCGTGTGGGCCAGGGCCTCGCGCAGCGCGGCGGCCAGGTCGCCTTCCCACAGCGCGCGCACGCCGCCCATGGCCACGTAGTTGTCCACGCCGGGGGCGAACACGGGGTTGGACTGCGACAGCTCCGTGAGCCGGGCCTCGGGCAGCTTGGTCACGCGCGCCATGGCGGGAATGCGCATCACGCGGATCTCGGCCTCGGGCAGCGCGTAGCAGGCGTCGGCGATCAGGCCCGAGGTGATGAAGCCGCCCGAGAGCGCCTGGTCGTAGACCAGCCCGACCACGCGGTGGCCATGCCGGCGCGCGAGGTCGATGGCCATCCCCAGGTGTGCCATGGCGCGGTTGATGCCCAGCAGCTCGTCGCGTCGGCGCAGTTGCTGGCCCTGCGTGTCGATGAGCAGCAGGATGGCGCGGCCGGGGTGCTGCGCCACGGTGTCCAGCACCGCGCGGGCCTGGGCCAGCGCCAGCCGCACGCCGATGGGCGCATGGTTTGTGGTGCCGATCACGGCCAGGGGCTGGCCGTCGAAGGTGGGCGTGCCCGAGAGCAGGTCGCCATCGGCCACGATGCCGTGCTGCGCGCCGAAGAGCCTTTCGGCCAGGGTGTTCCATTGCATGTCGGTTCCTTCTCGTTCGTTGCTGCGGGTTCAGGCCGGGCGCAGGCCCTGCACCGCCGCCACGTCCAGCTCGGGCACCCGGGCGGCATCGGCAACGCCCAGGGCCTGCCACAGCGCGGTGGCGTCGTCGGCGGGGGCATCGTCCGGCAGGTGGTCCAACGCGGCCATGCGGGCGGCCAGCAGCGCGTGCTCGGCCTCCAGCGCCGCCGGCGTGACGGGCCGCGCGGCCCCGAGCGCGGCGATGGCGGCGGCCCGGAAGGCGGCCACGTCGTCCTCCACCAGCGCGTCGCAGTCGCCCGTGAGCCAGCGGTGCTTGCCGCCGCTGGTGCGCCACACCAGGGCGCGGTCGCGCGCGTCGTATTCCTCCACGCCGTGCGAGGCCTCGATCACCTCGGGGCCCGACATGGCGAGGCGGCCCATGTCGCTCATCACCACGTGGTCGGCGCAGCGCGCCACGATGCCCATGCCGCCGAAGCAGCCGTTGGCGCCGCCGATCAGCACCACCACCGGGATGCCGGCGGCGCGCACGTCCAGCACGGCGCGCATGACCTCCGAGACGGCGATCAGCCCGGCGTTGGCCTCGTGCAGCCGCACGCCGCCCGACTCGGCCAGCAGCAGCACGGCCGTGGGCCGGTCGCGCAGCGCGCGCCGCAGCAGGCCCACGAGCTTGGCGCCGTGCACCTCGCCCACGCCGCCGCCCATGAATTCGCCCTCCTGCGCGGCCACGAAGATGGGCCGCCCGCCCAGCGTGGCGCGGCCGACGGCCACGCCGTCGTCGAAGGCCGAAGGCACGCCCAGTTGCGCCAGGTGCGGGCTGGTCACGCGCTCGGCCGGCGGCAGCCATTCATGGAAGCTGCCGGGATCCAGCAGGTGGGCCAGGCGCTCGCGCGCGCTGGATTCCGCGTAGCTCAGACTCATGGCCGCGCTCCCGGTAGTTCAGCCACGGCCTGGTCGAGCCGCAGCCCCACCACGGCGGGCGTGGCGCCCATGTCGTTGATGGCGATGCGCACGCCGGCCAAGGCGTGGCGCGCATGGAAGTCGTCCAGCACCGCCTGCCAGATCGGGCCGAAGCCGCGCGCGGAGGTCTCCACGCGCACCGAGCAGCCGGTGCCGCTGTCGGGCTCCAGCAGCACCTCGAGGTTGCCGGAGCCCACCACGCCGACCAGCACGGGGGCGAAGGGGCCTGTGGGGCGGCCGCCGGGGAAGGAAAAGTCCAGGGTTTCGAGCCCTGCGGGAATGTCGCTCATGGGGTGCCTCCTACCAGTTCCGGAATCTCTTGGGCGGCTGGTACAGCCCGCCCGACGCGCGCACCAGGTCGCGCATGCTGCGCGCGGCCAGCAGGTTGCGCGTGGCATCGCGCGGGTCGATGCCCAGGTCCTGCGGGCGGTGGATCACGCCGCGGTCGCGCAGGTTCTCCACCGCGCGCCGGTCGCGGGCCAGGCCCACCGCGGTGTAGCCCGCCACGCCGCGGATGGCCTGCTCGCGCTCCTCGTCGCTGCGGCACAGCAGCAGGTTGGCGATGCCTTCCTCGGTGAGGATGTGGGTCACGTCGTCGCCGTAGATCATGATGGGCGGCAGCGCCATGCCGGCCTGCTCCTGCAGCGTCCAGGCGTCCAGCCGTTCCACGAACGCGGGCTGCATGTGTTCGCGGAAGGTCTCCACCATCTGCACCACGAGCTTTTGCCCGCGCGGCGTGCCGGCCGCGCCGGTGCGGCCCGCCCGCGCCTGCGCGCCGGCCTTGAGCCAGGCGGGGCTGGCATGGCGCCGCCCGCGCGCATCGGCCCCCATGTTGGGCGCGCCGCCGAAGCCCGCGATGCGCCCCAGCGTGGCGGTGGAGCTGTTGCCGTCCAGGTCGATCTGCAGGGTGGAGCCGATGAACAGGTCGCAGGCATAGTGGCCCGCGGCCTGGCAGAAGGCGCGGTTGCTGCGCAGGCTGCCGTCCGGCCCGGTGAAGAAAACGTCCGAGCGCGCGCGGATGTAGTCCTCCATGCCCAGCTCGGAGCCGAAGGAGTGCACCGATTCCACCCAGCCGGCCTCGATGGCCGGGATCAGCGCCGGGTGCGGGTTGAGCGCCCAGTGCCGGGCGATCTTGCCCTTGAGGCCCAGCGACTCGCCGTAGGTGGGCAGCAGCAGTTCGATCGCGGCGGTGTCGAACCCGATGCCGTGGTTCAGGCGCTGCACGCCGTACTCGCCGTAGATGCCCTTGATCGCCATCATGGCCATGAGCACCTGGATCTCGCTGATCTGCGCCGGGTCGCGCGTGAACAGCGGCTCGATGAAATGCGGGCGCGGGGCCTGCACGACGAAGCTCACCCAGCCGGCCGGGATGTCCACGCGCGGCAGCGTGGTGGTGCGGCCGTCCACCATCTCGTTGACCTGCGCGATCACGATGCCGCCCGAGAAGGCCGTGGCTTCCACGATGGCGGGCGTGTCTTCGGTGTTGGGGCCGGTGTAGAGGTTGCCCTCGGCATCGGCCGCCTGCGCGGCGATCAGCGCGACCTGCGGCGTGAGGTCGATGAAGTAGCGCGCGAACAGCTCCAGGTAGGTGTGGATGGCGCCGATCTCGATGCGCCCGGCCGACACCAGCCGCGCGATGCGCGCGCTCTGCGGGCCCGAGAAGCTGAAATCGAGCCGCGAGGCGATGCCGTTCTCGAACACGTCCAGGTGCTGCGGCAGCGCCAGCACCGACTGCACCATGTGCAAGTGGTGCACGCGCGCCGGATCGACCTGCACCAGCGCATCGGCCAGGAAGTCGGCCTGCTTCTGGTTGTTGCCTTCGAGGCAGACGCGGTCGCCGGGCTCCAGCACGGCTTCGAGCAGCGTGCCGATGGCGGCGGCATCGACCCGTTTGCCGGCCAGCGGCATGCCGTGCGCAGCCAGCGCGCGGTCGGCCCGCGCGAGCCGGGCGGCGCGGCGGTCCGCGCGGGTGTTCCAGTCTCTGGGGTTCATGGGAGGTAGGGGTGGGTTGGAAGAAGGAAGGGTGGGGGCTGGCGGCCGGTCAGAGCACGACGAACAGCAGCCACACCACCACGGGTGCGATCAGTGTGACAGCGGCGCCATACACCATGAGCTGGCGGAAGAACACCTCGCGGTTGACGCCGCGCGCATTGGCCAGCACCAGCGCGCCGTTGGTGGAGAAGGGGCTCACATCGACGATGGTGGACGACACGGCCATGGCCGCGATGAACCCCACCGCGCCCACGCCGGCATCGCCCGAGCCGCCGCCTTGTAGAAACGGCACGGCCAGCGGGATCAGCGAGCCCAGCACCGCCGTGGACGAGGCGAAGGCCGAGATCACCGCGCCGACGAAGCACAGCAGCAGCGCCGCCATCAGCGGCGAGGTGAGCGCGGCCACGCTGTGGCCCACGAAGTCGATGGTGCCCATCTTGTCCATCACGCCCACGAAGGTGCTGACGCCCACGATCAGCATGATCTCGGGCCAAGACACCTGGCCGAGCGCGCGCTTTTGCAGGTTGGGCGCCATCAGCGTGAGCAACAGGCCGATGGTGATGGAGACGAAACCGATGTCCTGCTTGAAGAACAGCGTCAGCACGGCCAGGGTGAGCAGGCCGATGACGGTGACCGCCTGGTACCAGCGCGCACCCTCCGCTTGCGGCGTGGACGGGGCGGCGTTCATGAGCGAGTCGTCGGTCTGGGCGGCGGTGCGGCGTTCCTCGGCCAGGGAGTCGCCCTCGGCGTTGCCATAGACCTGGGCGCCGCCCTGGCCGTTGGCGACCTGCGGCAGGTCGAACGGGGTGTTGCGGGCGCCGGTGCGCTGGCGCGCCAGCTTCAGGCCGCCCATGGCCACGAACAGCGCCATGGCCACGGCCAGGTTCACCGCGAGGCTGGCCGCCATGGTGGCGATGGGGTTCAGCGGCAGGCCGGCCGTGGCCACGATCTTGTTGGTGATGCCGCCGTAGATGCTGATCGGCGAGAAGCCGCCGCCCTGCGCGCCGTGGATGACGAGCAGGCCCATCATCAGCGGGTTGATGCCGTACTTGGCCGCGAAGCCCAGCGCGATGGGCGCGATGATCGCGACCGCCGCCGGGCTGACGGCCCCCACGCCCGTGAGCGCCGCGGCGATGAAGAACATGATCCACGGGATCGCCGCGATGCGCCCACGCACCGCGCGCACCGCCAGCTTGACCAGCCAGTCGATCGTGCCGTTGTTCTGCGCCAGCGCGAACAGGTAGGTGATGCCCACCAGGGTCAGGAACAGGTCGGCCGGAAAGCCCGCCATGATGGCCTTGGCATTCATGCCGGCCACGAGCGTGCCGACCAGGAAGGCCCCGACGAAGGCGATGACGCCCATGTTGATGGGCAGCACGGTGGCGATGACGAACATGCTGGCGAGCGCGCAGATGGATATCCAGTGGGAAGTCATTGAATTTGTCTCCTGTCCGTGGCGCCCCGCGGCGGCACATGCCGGTGGCTGTGCTCATGGATGCGGGGCTTTGTTCTTGCAGGGGACGATACGCAGCCGGGCGGCGCGGATCAATGCCAGCGGCGTGCCGACACTTACGCTAATCGAAACGATTCAGGGTTACCCCGTAGGGTGGCCACGGGTGGCAGCCGAGGCCGCTCAGGACAGCGCCGCCTTGGCGGTGCGGCAGACGGCCAGCAGGGCGAGGAGGTTGGGGTCGCGCTCGCGGGTGCGCAGGAAGTGCAGCGCGATGGTCTGGCGCATGCGGTAGCGCGGCTGCAGCGCGATGAGCCGCACGTTGGGCGGCAGCACGCCGCGCACCCGCCCGGGCAGCAGGGTGCAGCCCACGCCGCCGCTCACCAGGTTCATCAGCGAGAAGATGTCCTCGGTCTGCATCACCACGTCGGGGGTGAAGCCGGCCACCCGGAACGTCTCCATGAAGCCCTGGTAGGTCACGAAGCCTTCCGTGAGGCTGACGAAGCGCTCGCTGGCGCAGGCGGCCAGGTCGATGGGCTCGTCGGGCGGGTAGGGCGAGTCGGCCGGCGCGGCGAAGTGGATGTCGTCCTCGAACAGGGGCTCGCACTCGAGGTCGGGCATATCGCCGGACGACCCCATCAGCGCGGCGTCGATGGCGCCGTTGCGCAGTTTTTGCCGCAGGTCGGCGTCCGAGCCCAGCACCAGTTCGGTCTGCAGTTCGGGCATGCGCCGCTTCATGCCCATCACGAGGGTGGGCACCGTGCGGCTGGTCAGCGAATAGAGCGATCCGATGCGGATGCGGTCGGACGAATACCCGGCCACCGCCCGCGTGGAGCGGATGCCCTCGGCCAGCGTGCACAACAGCTCGCGCGCGACCTCCGCCAGGTGGTGTGCGGCCTCGGTGGGGTGCAGGTGCCGGCCTTCGTGGCGGAACAGGGGGCAGCGCAGCGCGTCCTCCAGCGAGTGCAGGGCGCGGTGCACGCTGACCGCGCTGATGTCCAGGCTCTCCGCCGCGCGCGCGAGGTTGCCGGCCTCCAGGAAGACCCGCAGGATGTGCAGCTTGCGAAGGGTGATGTCGTCATCGGGACGGTGGGGCATGGCCATGCGGTGGGGGCTCGATCAGAATTCGTGCTGGGCCGATTGCAGCACATTGCGCGGCCGCTTTTGCAAAACCATCCACTGGCCCGCGGGGCCCACAGGAGAGAGAAACCCATGGCAATCGATTTCAAGGGCCGCGTGGCCATCGTGACGGGCGCGGGCGGCGGCCTGGGCCGCCAGCATGCACTGGCGCTGGCGGCGCGCGGCGCGAAGGTGCTGGTCAACGACCTGGGCGGTGCGGTGGACGGCAGCGGCGCGGCCGTGGGTGCGGCGCAGGCCGTGGTGGACGAGATCCGCACGGCCGGCGGCGAGGCGCTGGCCAACGGCGCCTCGGTGACCGACTTCGCGGCCGTGCAGGGCATGGTGCAGCAGGCCGTCGATGCCTGGGGCCGCGTGGACATCCTGGTCAACAACGCCGGCATCCTGCGCGACAAGTCGTTCGGCAAGATGGACATGGACGATTTCCGCCTCGTGGTGGATGTGCACCTGATGGGCGCGGCCCACTGCTGCAAGGCCGTGTGGGCGCACATGGTGGCGCAGCAATACGGCCGCATCGTGATGACGACCTCGTCCACCGGCCTGTACGGCAACTTCGGCCAGGCCAACTACGGCGCCGCCAAGCTGGCCCAGGTCGGACTGATGCAGACGCTCGCCATCGAAGGGGCCAAGCACGGCATCCACGTGAACGCGCTCGCGCCCACCGCCGCCACCCGCATGACCGAGGGCCTGATGCCCGAGGAGGTGCTGGCCGCGCTCAAGCCCGAGGCCGTGGTGCCGGCCATGCTGGTGCTGGCGCACGAAAGCGCGCCCACGCGCACCATCCTGTGCGCGGGCGCCGGCACCTTCGAGGCGGCGCACGTCACGCTCACGCAGGGGGTGCATCTGGGCATCGGGTCCGATGTGCCCGAGCAGCTCGCCGCGCGCCTGGCCGAGGTGACCGACCGCACCGGCGAACAGGTGCCGCAAAGCGGCGCGGCCCAAGGGACGAACGAGGTGCGGCTGGCCCAGCAGCGCTGAGCGCCCGGGGCCCGCGTCGCGTCGCGCCGGCGGTTCAGCGCACCGGCTCGGCCGCGAGCGCCTCGCGCAGGATGCGGCGGATTTCCAGGATCGCCCGGGGGTTCTCCTGCACGCTGTGGTGCGAGGTCAGCACCAGCTCCGACTCGGCACCCGCCAGGTGGGCGCTGCCGTAGGGAACGATGCCATCGCTCGACTGCGCCAGCGGGGTGCCCGGGTCTTCGCGGCCCATGATGGAGTGGTAGCGCACGCGCGGGCCGATCGGCAGGTCGGCGGCGGCGCGCACGAACGGGTCGGTGTCGGCCAGGTTGTCGATGCTGTTGGGCAGGCGCGGCGGAACGCCCCCGGCCGAAGGCTGATTGGCCTGTGCCCTGGCCAGCGTGCGGGTCGCGTCGCCGAAGCGCTCCAGCACGGCCAGCGGCAGCGTCACCATGTTGGCCAGCCAGCGCGAGAGGGTCTTGTTGGCGAACGGCGTGCCCCGGTGGGGCGCGGCGATGAAGACCGCCCGGCTCACCTGGGGCATGGGGTGGAACACCAGGAAGGGGCCGAGGTCCTCGCGCAGCCGGGCCTGGTCTTCCGGGGGCAGCACGGGGTGGCCGATGACCTCGTCCCACAGCGTGTCGCCGGATTCGGACACCAGCAGCCGCGCCAGTACGCCGCCCATGCTGTGACCGACCAGCACGATGTCGCGCGATGCGCGCGCCGTGCCGGCGGGATCGAAGTGCGCCAGCGTCTGCACCAGGGCCTCCCGGATGTCGTGCTGGTTGAGGGCCAGCGGTGCATTGGTGGGGTAGTACACCTGCCACACCTGGTAGGCGTCCCGCAACTGCGCATCGCCCAGGACCTCGTTGGCCACATTGACCCAGGCCTCGGGGCTGCTGGCCAGCCCGTGCAGCATGACGATGGTGCGGCGGTTCGGGTCATAGGGCTGCATGAGGTGGATGCGCGGCGCGTCCAGCCGGTCGCTCAAGCCCAGCAGCGTGCGCATGGCCTGCGTGGCAAAGCCCGAGCGGGCCAGCCACAGGCCGTACCCCGCGGTGAAGTTGCCCGCCAGCGGCACCTGCTGCCCACCCAGTTCCACCCGCGCGGTGTGGTAGGGGTCGTAGATCGCCACCTGCACCTCCTGCGTGCGCAGCACTTCGCCCAGCGTCTTGCCGGGAAACCGCAACAGCGCGGTGGCCGCGGGGTAGGGCATTTCCTTGAATGGTGCGGGCGCTTGCTCGCCCGGCTCGGGCACCGATGCCGCCACCAGTTCCGTGCCGAAGCCGTCTCGCCGGTAGGTGTTGCGAACGCCGGAAAACCGCAGCGTGGTGGCCGGGATCAGTTCCTCGGGCAGCGGGGCATCGCTGGGCAGGCGGATGTCCGAGGCGTCGCTGGAAATCCGCCAGACGCCGAGGGTGCGCGCCTCATCCGACCGGCGCCCTTCGGCGCGGTAGCGCTGGAACAGCAGGGACACCACGCGCTGCGTGGCGAAGTTGTAGTAGTCGCGTACCTGCGTCTGCCGGTCTTCGAATGCGCGCTCGCCGGGGGAGCGCTGCGTGAAGAACAGATAGGCCCAGGCGTAGCGGGCCGACTCCATCCAGGCATCGAGCGCCTCGTCCTGCGGCAGCGGCGCGCTGCGGTCGCGTTCGCCTTCGAGGCCCACCTGCAGCCAGACCTCGGCCAGCGCCGACAGACGCTGCTCCTCGCTGATGCCGTTTGAGGCGGCCAGCTGGTTGCGGCAGTCGGCCAGGTCGTCCGCGCAGGTGTCGGCATCGCTGCCGATCACGCGCAGAACCTCTTCGGTGGCCTCGCTGACCCGGCCGCTGGTGAGCACGTCGCCGCGCCGCTGCGACAGGTATTCGCGCGGCGACATCGACGACACCGTCACCCCCGCGCAGCCGCACAGCACGGCCGCTGCGCACAGCGCGGCGAGCCCCCGCAACACCGACCAGGGTGTGCGGCGCGGGGCAGGGGACCAGGTGCGGTGGAATGGCGACGGGGTGGGTGGCGACATGGGGCGGGCCGGGCGGCGACGGGGTAGCCGATGTTACCCGGCGGCCCCGCGAATGGGGCGCTGCCTGACGCCGCGTTGCGCAGTGCTGCGGTACGCTTGCCGGCTTATGAGGATCTCTCCGGAACACCGCCTGCGGGCCGCCTTGCGCGTGGCGCTGAGCCACTATGTCTTCAACGGCCTGTCGGTGGCCTTCGGCCTGCTGCTCATCTCGGCCGGGGTGCACGGTTGGCTGGGCGCGGCGGCGGCCGCCTCGGCGTCGGTCGGGGTCATCGTCACCGCGCCGCCCGACCTGCCCGGACCGGCGCGGGGCAAGTTCTGGCAGATGCTGCCGGCGCCCCTGCTGGGCGTGCCGCTCTTTTTCGGGGTGCAGATGCTGCACCCTTCGGAGCTGGCCCTGGGACTGCTGATCGTGCCGGCCAGTTTCGTCGCGTTCCTGGCCATGGCCTGGGGCAAGCGCGGCGTGCCGATCGCGGTGGCCGTGATGTTCTCCATGGTGTTCTCCATGGCCGTGCCGCCCACGCCGGGCGTGGAGCCGCTGGCGGCGGCGCTCGCAACCACTGGGCATTTCGCGCTGGGGGCGGCTTTGTACGTGGTGTATTCGGTGGTGGCCAACCACGCGCTCAACGCGCGCTACCGCGTGCAGTCGGTGGCGGATGCGCTGCTGGCGCTCGCCGCGCTGATGCGCGTGCAGGCACGGCAATTCACGCCCGTCGATCTGCAGGGACCGCCCGCGCCCGCCTTGGCGGGGGCCTTGCTGCACCGGCAGGCGGCCCTGGCCGAGCAGTTGCAGGCCGCGCGCAACATCGTGCTGGAGTCGCCCCGCACGCCGCGGCGCCAGCGGCTGGCCGGCATGCTGCTGCTGGTGCTGGAAATGCGCGACCACCTGCTGGCCTGCGAGCTGGACCTTGACACGCTCAAGGCCCACCCCGGCCATGCGCCCGTGGTGGTCGGACTGCGCGACGTGCTGCACCACGTGGCCGACGAGATGGAGCGCCTGGCCGACGCCATGCTCATCGGCCGCAGGCCCACCGCCTTCGCCGACCACCGGCCCCACCTGGCGGCCCTTCGCTGGGACGAAGTGCCTCAGCCCCAGCCCGGGCCCGAGGGCGCCAACCCGTCGCCCCGCCTGCTGGCGCGCGGGCTGGCGGACCGCATCGGCCACATCAATGACGAGGCGCTGCGCATGATCGCCCTGGCCCGCGGCGAGGCCGAGCCCAACCTGGCCGTGGTGCGCGCGAACTGGCAGATGTTCGTGAGCCCCACCGCGTGGTCGTGGCATCCATTCAACGGCCTGTGGCGCTGGGATGCGCCACCGCTGCGCCACGCCATCCGCGCGGCACTGGCCATGGGGGTGGGCTATGCGGTGGCGCAGGCGCTGCCCTGGGGCACGCACGCCTACTGGATCCTGCTGACCATCGTGGTGGTGCTGCGCGGCAGCCTGGCGCAGACCCTGGAGCGGCGCAACAGCCGCGTGGCCGGCACGCTGCTGGGCTGCGTGCTGGCGCTGGGGCTGCTGTCCATGCACCCCACCGCGCTGGGCCTGATCGTGTGCCTCACGCTGGCGCAGGCCGTGGCCCATGGCTTTGCCGTGCGGCGCTACCTCATCACCGCGGTGGCGGCCACCGTGCTCGGGCTCGTGCAGTCGCACATGCTGCATGCGGGCAGCAGCACGGCCTTCGCGCTGTTCGAGCGGCTGGCCGATACCCTGATTGGCACCGGCGTGGCCTGGGCGTTTTCTTATGTGCTGCCCTCGTGGGAGCGCACGCAGATCCTCGCGCTCGTGTCGCGCACCCTGGCTGCGCAGGCGCTGCATGCGCGCGAGGCGCTGGCCCTGGGGCAACTGCAGGCGGTGGACAACGCGCCCGAGCTGGCCTGGCGATTGGCGCGGCGCGAGGCTTACGACAGTCTCTCGGCCCTGGTGCAGGCCACGCAGCGGTCGCTGTCGGAGCCGCGCGCCGTGCGCCCGCCGCTCGAACCCCTGGAGCGGCTGCAGGTGCATTGCTACCAGTTGCTCGCCCAGCTCACGGCCGTGAAGACCATGCTGCTGCTGCGCCGCGGCCACCTGGAGCCCGAGCGGTTGCAGGCGCCGCTGGCCACCACGGCCGAGGCCATCGGCAACGCCCTGTCCGCGCCGCGTGCTGCGGCGGATACCGCCATGCCCCCGCGCGTCTCGCCCGGCCCCGAGCCGCTGCCCGACCCGTTCGATGCCCAGCTCGGCCCGTGGCTGCTTCGCCGCCTGGGCCTGGCGGTGGGGCTGGCCGAGGAACTGCGCAGCGATGCCGACCAGGTGCTGCAAAGCATGAACACGAAGGCGCCGGACGCGCCGCCCGTGACCGAACGCAGCGCCTGAGGGCGGTCGAGGGCCTGATCCCGGGAGCGCGCTCAGTCCCGCTGGGCCTGGATCTCGCCTCCCTCGTCGCCTTCGAGCACGGTGGGCAGGCGCGCTTGCGCAGGCGCGGCTGCCGTGGCCTTCCATTGCCCGGCCGGCTCCACCTCGTGGCCGGGGTCCGCGCGCAGCACGGGCTCGTACAAGATCCACTGCGCTACCGTGCGCATGGCTTCGGCGCCCCGGTTGTTCTGGCGCTTCAGGAAGAAGTCCAGGCCGCGCTCGCGCAGGATCTTGGCCTTTTCGCGCAGCAGCAGCAGCGTGGGCTCCCACAGTTCGTCCTTCACCACCAGGTCGTCGAAACCCTGCGCATGCCCCTGGGCTTCCCGCAGGCGCGTGGCTCCCTGCTCCCGGCACAACGCGGCCTGCTTCATGTGCGCCACCCCTTCGTCCCGCCGGCGCGCCATCACCGGCGACCGGCCGGTCTTGCCCATCGCCTTGCGCTGCATGCGCGCTGCGGCCTGCTCCAGGTGCTCCGCGGCGGCGGCCGTCTGGTCCGCCTCCAGCGCCGTGCGGGCCTGCTTGAGGTGCGCGCGGGTGGAGCGCAGGTCCATGCCGGCCGCCTCGAATGCCGTGGCCGCGCTTTCGTATTCCGTGCAGGCCGCCTCGAACTTCGCCTTGGCGGCTTCGCCATCCATGCGGGCGAGTGCGCGGAACATGTCCAGCGCGGGGGCGGCGGGCGCCTTCATCGCCTTGTCGGCGAACATGGCCGCCAGACCGTTGCCCTGTGCGAACGCCTGGGTCTGCTCCATGAAATGTTCGAGCTGCAGTTCGGACGCGACATGCTTCAAGTCGTCTTCCACCGCGGTGCCCAGTTTGCCCACCCCGTAGGCGGACCAGCTGTCCCACTCGTCGCGCACCAGCTGCTGGAACACGTCGAACTCCGAGACATCGGTGGCGCGGTCGCTGCGCATCGGGTCGATCTCGTCGTCGAACACGAACAGCGTGCAAAAGTGGGTCACGGCCTTGGAGACCAGCTCCTGGCCGTAGCTGGCATCCAGCAGCCCCAGGCTGCCGCTGGCCTTCTGGCGCGGGCCGTTCTTCGGATCGTCCTGCACGGATTCCGCGAACTGCACCCCCAGCGTGGCGCGCCCCGACACCTCCACCTTCATCTGGGCCGTGGCATCGCGGTAGATGGTGGTCATGTAGCCGGCCACCGTGGTGAGGGTCTGGCCGTTGTCCTGCCGGGATTTGACGCCCACGCCGGTTGACACGCCGGCCCGCCGCCCCTTGCCCGCCACCTCGCCCACCCGCACGCCCGCGCTGAGCGACACGTTGGTCTCGGTGCCCATGCTGCTGCGCTGCGCGTCGTCGATGATCCCTATGCTCAGTTCGGGATGGTGGGCCAGCAGCTCCCGCATCCAGTCCCGGCGGGCCGGCTGGCCGTCCCCGGTGGGGGCCGCCATGTCGAACAGATGCTCCAGCGCGTCGATGAACTGCGCGTCCAGCTGGGGCTCGCGGTTCTTGGTGAGCCGGGGCATGCGCATCTGCACGCCGTTCTCCACACCCCGCTCGCCGCGCCAGCGCCAGTCGGCCCCGCCGGTCACGCCGAAGCTGGCCTGATCGGTGTCCATCGCGACCGAGTAGCCGGTGGTCACCCCGGCACCGGCCTGTACCTGGTTGGTGGACTGGGACGTGATCTGCAGGTACATGCCGGTGCGGCCGCGGTACAGCTCCAGGATGCGGTCCTCGTTGTGCTGCACCCCGCCGATGAGCTTGACCCCAAGGCCCACGGCGCTCGTGATCGCAGCGGCCGCCGACAGCGGACCCAGATTGACACCGTAGGTCTTCTGGCCCAACAGCTTCATCCGGTCGCGCCATTCGAGGTGTTGGGCCACATCGCGCAGCAGGTTGAACAGCGCCCGGCTGTTGGTGGCGTTGGCCGGGTCCCCGTCGTGCAGCAGGTTGAGGGCTTTGTACAGCGCCACGTGGAAGGCATTGCCCTGGGCCTGCACGTGTTCCCCATCGGCGCTGACCGGTGGCGGGGCGGACCCGTTTTTCGCCTCTTGCAGCGGCTCGCTCAGCAATGCGTGCTGCAGCAGGGCGAGGGCTTGCACGCCGGTGTGCGGCTGGGCGCGCAGTTGCTCCCATGCGGAGCGCATTGCAGGGGATTCGGTGGCGGTGGTGATCTCGCCGCCACGGCGGGCGGTTTTTCGCGCCGCATCGCGCCGTGCGGCATCGCATTGCGCGCGGATGCCGTCGAGCAGGGCGGTGTCCAGCACCATGGAGGCGCGCTCGGTGCCCTCGGGCGCCCAGCGTATCTTTTCGGCGATGGCCTGCCAGGCCAGTTCGGATTCGGAGGGCACCTCGGTCGCCGGCCGTTGCGCGCGCGCGGCCCTGAGGTACTGGGTGAGGTGGTCCGCCGCTTTCTCCAGTTCGTCTTCCGCCCGGCGGTTCGGGGTGGGCAAGGCGGTGGCCGATCCCACCTGCAGGGCCTGCGGCAGCGAGCGCAGCGGGTTGATCTTCTGGCCCCGCCGGCTCTTGGGGGCGGCGGGGCTGGCCGCACCGGCCTCGGTGTGGTCGATGTCGTGCAGCCAGTCCGCGATTTTCTGCAGGTGCTGGTTGGCGCGGTCGTAGGGGGAGCCCTCGGCGTTGCTGCGGTAGCCGTTGCGGATGGCGTGGTAGGCCGCGCGCTCGTCGTCCGTGCAGGCGGCCAGGGCTTGGGCCGGGTCGGCGGCGTGCAGGGCCGTGCGGGCGGCATGGGAGGCGGCGGCCAGCCATTCGCGCAGCTGCGGTGTGGGCGCGGTCCGCATCGCGGCCTCGGTCTGCAGGGCCAGGCGCGCCGTGTGGCGGCGGGTGTGGTCGGGCGTGCCTTCGGCCGCCGGTGCCAGCAGGTGGCCCAGCGCCTGGGTGCCGCGCGGAATGCGGGCCAGAAGGTCCACCGTGCGCTGGGTGGCATCGTCCAGCGTGGGCGCTGCGTGCGGGCCTGCGGCCGGGTCGGGCAGCAGCGTGCCCCAGGTGTGGGTGCGCAGGGCCTGCAGCGTTTTCAGCGCCACCTCGGCATTGCCCTCGCTGGTGTCGGCCAGGGCCTTGATCGCCATCGCCAGTGCGGCCGCGGGCTCGATGGCTTCGGCGCCGTGGCGGGTGGGGTCGATGGTCTTCACCCAGTCGCGGAGCGCCTCGCGCAGGGCCTCGATCTCGGGCAAGCTTCGGTACACCTCGAAGCCGGGCAGGCGCCGCAGCTGCAGGTCGATGACCTCGCCATAGGTCTTTTGCAGGGCTTCGGCCGCGATCCGGTGGCGGCGCTGGGCGTGCTCCAGCTGCACCTCGGCCTCCTTGCGGCGCTGGGCCAGGGCCGGCTGCAGCGACTTCAGGTCGGCGGCGCCGGCTTCGAACTCGAACATTTCTCGCGCGGCGGTCTGGGCCAGTCGCTGGGTGTGTTCCAGCGCGGCCTCCTTGTCCTGGCTGCGCAGCACCAATTCGGCGTGCTTGTCGGCTTGCCGGCTTTTCAGTGCCTGCAGTGCCTCGATGTGCTCGGCCAGCCCGTCCAGCTCGCCACTGCGGCTGCCGCCCGCTTCTTCGCTGTCTGCGCGCAAGCGCTCGAGCGCCTGGTCCAGCCGCTGCTGCGTGGCCTGCAGTTCCTTTTGCGCTGCGGCTTGCTGCGCATGCAGCGCGGCCTGCCAGATGGCCAGGGATTTCTTTTCGCTGGTGAGCTGGTGCGCCTGGTCTGCCATGTGCGCGGCCCGCTGGCCGCGCAAGCCGGCCTCGGTGGCCTGGTGCGCTTCGTGGTGCTGCACCAGCCGTTCCATCGCGATGGCCTTGTCCACGGCGATCTGGGCCAGCCGCACGGTTTCGCCGGCCTTCATCTGGCCGGCCAGCACCGGCGCCACGCTCTCCCACTGGCCGCGGCTGTGCGGCGGGATGCGCGAGGGGTCCTGCGGGGTGTTCTGGTAGCGGAGCATGTCCTCGACGGGCTTCGGGTTGCCCCGCGCCATGCCGAAGCAACTGCCCACCTTGTTCGCCAACTGGCCCAGCACCGATCGGGGCTTGCGCGGGGGCATGGCCGCGGCATCGGCGGCGGGCAGCGGCTGCGCGAGGTACTTGCGCGCCGCCCGGCCCGCGTCGTACAGGGGCGACAGCAGTTCGTTCTGCGCGGCCCGCGGGTCGAGCTGGTGCAGCTTGTGGTGGGACTGCTTGTGGCTGGCCGGCGCACCGGCGTGGGCACTCGATGTCGAGTTGCCGGGCACGCCTGCGGACGAGGTGGTGGGACGCACTGAGAATTTGGGCATGGTGTCCAGTCGTTCATGGGCGTCGTGTGCGTTCCGCGGGCGAGGGTTGCCCGGGAACAGTGGCTGGACCGGGCGCATTGCACGCCCTGCGTTGGCTGGCCACGACACGCGCGATGGTGCAATGCGGCACCCGGGGCCGCGGGCCTGCCTGCGAAGGGCGGTGCGGCCGGGCGAAGCCAAGGTCTTGATCTGGCGCGCCAGCGAGAGTGTGCCGGCCGTGCTAAGTTCCGGGCCGAACCGACGATCAGGTTATAAAGAAACGACCAAATGATGATGAGCCATCTGCAGCGGAAAATCCACGCGCAGCCCGCCAGCCGACTGGCTGGCATGCGCCGTGGCATCGAAAAAGAGGGACTGCGGGTGCTGCCCACGGGAGGGCTGGCGCTCACGCCGCACCCGGCGGCGCTCGGCTCGGCGCTGACCCATCCCCACATCACCACCGACTACAGCGAGTCGCAGATCGAGCTGATCACAGGCGCGCGCCTGGGTGTGCAGGAGTGCCTGGACGAACTCACCGAGATCCACCAGTTCGTCTACCGAAGCCTGCAGGCTTCGGGCGGCGAGATGCTGTGGCTGTCCAGCATGCCCTGCGGCCTGCCCACCGACGAGACCATTCCCCTGGCGCGCTACGGCTCGTCCAACGTGGGGCGCGCCAAGAGCGTGTACCGCATGGGGCTGGGCCACCGCTACGGCCGGCGCATGCAGACCATCTCGGGCATTCACTACAACTGGTCGCTGCCCGATGTGACCAGCGACGAATACTTCGCGCTGATTCGCAACTTCCGCCGCCATGCTTTCGTGCTGCTGTACCTGTTCGGCGCCTCGCCCGCGCTGTGCCCGTGCTTCGTGCAGGGGCGCGAGCACGGCCTGCAGCGCCTGGGCGGCGAGGCGCTCTACCTGCCGCACGCCACCTCGCTGCGCATGGGCCGCCTGGGCTACCAGAGCGATGCGCAGGCCACGCTGGCGGTGAGCTACAACGGCCTGGACGGCTACGCCGCCTCGCTGCGCGAAGCCCTGAGCCGGCCATACCCCGCCTACGAGGCGCTGGGCGTGCGCAACCCCGGGGGCGAATACAACCAGCTGGGCACCAGCCTACTGCAGATCGAGAACGAGTTCTACGGCACCATCCGCCCCAAGCGCACCGTGCGCTCGGGCGAGCGGCCCCTGAACGCGCTGCGCGACCGGGGAGTGGAATACGTCGAGGTGCGGCTGATGGACCTGGACCCGTTCGCGCCGCTGGGTATCGAGACGCAGACCATGCGCCTGCTGGACGTGTTCCTGCTGCACTGCCTGCTGTCCGACAGTCCGCCCGACACGCCGCAGGAGATCGCCGAGCTGCAGCGCAACCAGCACCTGACCGCCGAACGCGGCCGCGAGCCGGGCCTGCTGCTGCAGCGCGCCGGGCGCGAGATCCCGCTGGCCGAATGGGGCGCGCAGGTGCTGGCCGAATGCGAGCCGCTGGCCGCGGCGCTGGACGCTGCGCACGGCACCGACGACTACGGCAGAGCGCTAGCCGATGCCCGGCGCCTCATGCAGCAGCCGCAGGCCACGCCGTCGGCCCGCGTGCTCGACCGCATGGCCGAGGCGCACGGCAAGAGTTTCAGCGCCTTCGCGCTGGAGCGATCGCAATGGGCGCGCGACACGCTGCTGGCCATGCCCTGGACCGAGGCGCAGCAGGCCCGGTTCGAGGCCGCCGCCGCGCAATCGGTGGCCGAGCAAAAGGCCATCGAAGCGGCGGACACCCTGCCGTTCGAAGCCTGGCGCGAGCAGTACATGGCGGTGCCCGTCCACGGCTGACACCCGCGCGGCCCGGGCATCCCCGGGACGGCCGCCCGCGCTGCGCGCTTAGCCCGGCTTGCGGGCCTGGGCCGCACTGCGGATGCCCTGCAGCGTGCCCGTGGGCGTGATGGCCTCCGGGTCCAGCAGGCAGTGCAGCACGCAGGGCAGGCCGCTGGCTCGGGCGCGTGCCAGCGCCGGGGCAAACTCCGCCGTCGTCTCCACCCGCTCGCCATGCCCGCCGAAGGCCGCGGCATACGCCTTGAAATCGGGGTTCTTCAACTGGGTGGCGCTCACGCGGCCGGGGTATTCGCGCTCCTGGTGCATGCGGATGGTGCCGTACATGGCGTTGTCCAGCAGCACCACGATGATGGGCAGGCCGTACTGCACGGCGGTGGCGAACTCCTGCCCGTGCATCAGAAAGTCGCCGTCTCCCGCGAACACCACCACCTCGCGCTGCGGCCACAGCCGCTTGGCCCCCACGCCGGCCGGCAGGCCGTAGCCCATCGATCCGCTGGTGGGCGCCAACTGGCTGGCATAGGCGGTGAACGGCCAGAAGCGGTGCACCCAGGTGGCGAAGTTGCCCGCGCCGTTGCAGAAGATCGCATCGGCCGGCAGCACCTCGCGCAGGTGGCGCATGACCTCGCCCATCTGCAGCGGGCCCGGGATGCGGATCGGGTCCGGATCGCTCCAGGCCAGGTACTCGGCGCGGGCGGCCTGCGTGTGCGCCGCCCAGCGCACCGCGGCGGGCGGCTGCAGCGCGGCAAGTGCGTTTGCAAAGGCCTGCGGCGTGGCGTGGATGGACTGCGTTGCCCGGTACAGGCGGCCCAGTTCGTTGGCATCGGCATGCACATGCACCAGGGGCTGCGCCGGCACGGGAATGTCGAACAGCTCGTAACCCTGCGACGGAATCTCCGACAGGCGCCCACCCACCACCAGCACCAGGTCGCTTGCGCGAATGCGCGCCAGCAGCTTGGGGTTCACCCCCAGGCCCAGGTCGCCACCGTAGCTGGCATGGTCGGCCGGGAACAGCATCTGCCGGCGAAACGAGCAGTACACCGGCAGCGACCAGGCCTGCGCGAACGCGACGAAGTCCTGCACCGCCCGCTCTGACCAGCGGCTGCCGCCCAGGATGGCGACGGGGCGCTCGGCGGCGGCCAGGCGCTCGGACAGTTCCTGCAGCGCGGCGGCGCCGGGGTGGGTTTCCGGCACCGTGTAGGGCAGGGCGTCGGCCACCTGCACGGCATCGGTCAGCATGTCCTCGGGCAGCGCCACCACCACCGGGCCCGGGCGGCCCGACGTGGCGACGTGGAAGGCGCGCGACACCAGTTCGGGCACGCGGCGCGCGTCGTCGATCTGCACCACCCACTTGGCCATGGTGCCGAACACGGCGCCGTAGTCCAGCTCCTGGAACGCCTCGCGCCCCAGCGCGCCGCGTGCCACCTGGCCCACGAACACGATGAGCGGCGTCGAATCCTGGTGCGCGATGTGGATGCCGGCCGAGGCATTGGTCACCCCCGGGCCGCGCGTCACGAAGCAGATGCCGGGCTGCCCGGTGAGCTTGCCCTGCGCCTCGGCCATCATGGCCGCGCCGCCCTCCTGGCGGCACAGGGTGACGGCGATCTGCGCGTCGTGCAGGGCATCCAGAACGGCCAGGTAGCTTTCGCCGGGCACGCAGAAAAGCTGTTGCACGCTGTGCAGGATGAGCTGGTCCACGAGGACCTGGCCGCCGGTGCGGGGGGAAACGGTGGAAGTCATGAAGGCGTCGATCAAGGGCGTTGAAGGAATGGAAACACGGCGGGCCGGCTCACCGCAGCGCCGCGCAGGCGTCCTGGATGCGCTGGCAGGCCATCTGCAGCTGGGCCATCGAGGTAGCGTATGAGATGCGAAAGTACGGCGCCAGCCCGAAATACGTGCCCGGCACCACGGCCACCTCGTACTCGGCCAGCAGGTACTGGCAAAAATCCACGTCGGTCTTGAGCAGCGCGCCGCCCGGCGTGGTGCGGCCCAGCGTGCCGGCGCAACTGGCATAGGTGTAGAACGCGCCCTCGGGCGTGCGGCAGCGCAGGCCGGGCGCTTGGTTGAGCGCCTGCACCACGAAATCGCGGCGGGCCTGGAAGTCCGCGCAGCGCTCGGCCACGATGGCCTGCGGCCCGGTCAGCGCCTCGATGGCCGCCGCCTGGCTGATGGAGGAGGGGCACGAGGTGCACTGGCTCTGCACCACCGCCATGGCGGCGATCAACTCGCGCGGGCCGCCGGCAAAGCCGATGCGCCAACCCGTCATCGCATAGGCCTTGGACACGCCGTTCACCGTGAGGCAGCGGTTTTTCAGGCGCGGCTCCAGCGCGGCCGGCGTGGCGAAGGCCGCGCCGTCGTACAGGATGTGCTCGTAGATGTCGTCCGACAGCAGCCACACCTGCGGGTGGCGCAGCAGCACGTCCAGCAGCGGGCGCAATTGTGCGGCGCTGTAGGCGGCCCCGGTGGGATTGGAGGGCGAGTTGAGCAGCAGCCAGCGCGTGCGCGGCGTGATGGCGGCCTCCAGCGCGGCCGGCACCAGCCGGAAGCCGTCCGCCTCGGTGCACGGCACGGTGACCGGCACGCCGCCCGCGATCGTCACCACGTCCGCATACGACGACCAGTAGGGCGCGGGCAGGATCACCTCGTCGCCCGGGTCCAGCGTGGCCATGAACGCGTTGTAGAGCACCTGCTTGGCGCCCGTGCCCACGGTGATCTCGTCCAGGGCGAAGTCCAGGCCGTTGTCGCGCCGGAACTTCTCGCGCACCGCCTCCTTCATCGCCGGGCTGCCGTCCAGCACCGTGTAGCGGGTCTCTCCGCGCGCCAGCGCCCGGCGCGCCGCCTCCAGGATGTGGTCGGGCGTGTCGAAGTCGGGCTCGCCCGCACCCAGCACGATCACCGGCCGGCCCGAGCGCTTGAGCGCGTTGGCATGGTCCGTGATGCGCAGGATGGGCGACACGCCCAGCGCCGCGATGCGCCGCGCGGGCGTGAACGCGCCGGGCGGGGCTGCGCCATTGGCAAGGGCGGTGGGCAGGGTGGCGGTCATTTGAGGTAGGCCTCCAGCGGCTTGTCGTTGGGCGCCGCGATCAGTTGCCGCAGCGTGCCGCTCATGGGCAGGTTCAGGCTCAGGTTGCGCGGCGGGATGAGGCTGGTGAACCACTTGGCGTAGATCTTTTCCAGCTCGCCCGTCTGCATCAGCCGCACCAGCACGCCGTCCACTCCGGCCTTGAACGTGGGGTCGTCCTTGCGGAACAGCAGCGCGATCGGCTCCGATCCCATCGGCTCACCCGCGATGCGGTAGGCCGCCGGGTCCTTGGAAGTGGCAATGGCGCCCGCCAGCAGGTTGTCGTCCAGCACGAAGGCATCGGCGCGGCCCGACTCCATCAGCAGGAAGCTCTCCTGGTGGTCCTTGCCCAGCAGCGTCTTGATGGGGGCGCCCAGCGCGCGCTCCTGCTTGCGCAGCATCTGCACGGCGGTGGTGCCGGCCGACGCGGCCACGGTGCGCCCGCCCAGTTGGCTGACCGAGTTCAAATCCGAATCCGCGCGCACCGCCATGCGCACCTCGCTCACGTAGGTGGTCACGGCAAAGGCCACCTGCTGCTGGCGCGCCGTGTTGTTGGTGGTGGGCCCGCAGCCGATGTCGATGGTGCCGTTCTGCACCAGCGCCAGCGTGTTCTGCGCGGTCACCGCCATGTATTCGAGCCGGGCCTGCGGCGCGATCTCCTTCATCACGCGCTCGCACAGCTCCACGTGGTAACCCACGAACTTCTCGTTCGCTCCCAGGGCGTAGGCCATGGGCGGCGAGGCCTCGCGCACCCCCAGCACCACCTTGCCGGCGGCCTTGATCTTCTCCAGCGTGGGCTGCTGCGCCGATGGGTTGGTGGGCGGTGCGGACACCTGCGCGGCGGCTGCGCCGCACCAGAAAAAGGCCGCCGCGGCCGTGGCCGCGCCAGCCAGGGCCTTGAGGGGGAATGCCATGGGTGCTTGTCTCCTGTGTGGATGGGCCTGGCCCGAGGGGCCCAGGCCAGGGGACCGCGGCGGCGGGGGATCCGGTGCGCCGCGGCCGATCGCTCAATCGGCGATGTCGAAGGTCACGCCCTGCGCCAGGGGCAGGGCGGTGGAATAGTTGATGGTGTTGGTCGCGCGGCGCATGTAGGCCTTCCAACTGTCCGACCCCGCCTCGCGGCCGCCGCCGGTCTCCTTCTCGCCGCCGAAGGCCCCGCCGATCTCGGCGCCGCTCGGGCCGATGTTCACGTTGGCAATGCCGCAGTCCGACCCCGCGGCCGACATGAACTGCTCGGCCTCGCGCGCGTTCAGCGTGAAGATCGACGACGACAGGCCCGCGCCCACCGCGTTGTTCATGGCGATGGCCTCCTCCAGCGTGCCGTAGCGCACCACGTACAGGATGGGCGCGAAGGTTTCGTGCAGCGCCGGGCCTTCGTGCTTTGGCAGCTCCACCAGCGCCGGGCGCACGTAATACGCCTCGCTGCCCGCGATGCCCTCCACCCGGTCGCCGCCGTGCACTGTGGCGCCCAGCGCGCGGCTTTGCGCCAGCGCCTTCTGCATGCCCTCGAAGGCCGGCCGGTCGATCAGCGGGCCCACCAGCGTGCCGGGCGTGCGCGGGTCGCCCACCTGCACGCTGGCATACACCTTGGCGAGCTGGGGCACCAGCTGGTCGTAGATGCTCTCGTGCACGAACAGCCGGCGCAGCGTGGTGCAGCGCTGGCCTGCCGTTCCCATGGCCGCGAAGGCGATGCCGCGCAGCGCCAGCCCCAGGTCGGCCGTGGGCGCCACGATGGCCGCGTTGTTGCCGCCCAGCTCCAGGATGCCGCGCGCAAAGCGGGCCGCCAGGCGCGGGCCCACCGCCCGGCCCATGGCGGTGGAGCCCGTGGCCGACAGCACCGGCACGCGCGCGTCGTCCACCAGCACCTCGCCCAGGTCGCGCTGGCCGATGATCAGCTCCAGCAGGCCCGCGGGTGCATCGGCGCCGAAGCGGGCGATGGCGCGCTGCGCGATCGCGTGCGTGGCCAGCGCGGTGAGCGGGGTTTTTTCCGACGGCTTCCACACCACCGGATCGCCGCACACCAGCGCCAGCGCCGCATTCCACGACCACACCGCCACGGGAAAATTGAACGCCGAGATCACGCCGCACACGCCCAGCGGGTGCCACGTTTCCATCATGCGGTGGCCGGGGCGCTCGGTGGCGATCGTCAGGCCGTACAGCTGGCGCGACAGGCCCACGGCGAAGTCGCAGATATCGATCATCTCCTGCACCTCGCCCAGCCCCTCGGACGGCACCTTGCCCGCCTCGATGGTCACCAGCAGGCCCAGGTCGGCCTTGGCCGCGCGCAGCTCTTCGCCCAGCAGGCGCACCAACTCGCCCCGGCGCGGCGCCGGCACATTGCGCCAAGCCTGGAAGGCCGCATGCGCCCGCCCGATGGCCGCCGTGGCCTCGGCCGCGCTGTGCTGCGGCACCGCACCGATCGCCTCGCCCGTGATGGGCGAGCGCACGGGCAAGCTGCCGCCCGTGTAGGCCGTGCGCGGCACGCCCAGGCGTTGCAGCAATTGATCCACCTCCGCCGAGACGGCGGGGGCGGGCGTGGCGGGTGAGGAGGGGTTGGCGGCGTTGGCAGACATGGCGGTAGTGCTCGCAGTCAAAAAACAAGAACGGTAAAACGCGACGAAGAAAAGAAGCAAGAAAGCGTGCGCCAATATCCCCCAATCGCGCCCGCCTGCATAGCAAAATAACGGAACGACTTGATGTAAAAATGGAATCAAGTCCTGGGTTGGTGAAAACCCTTGCCCTAGTCGAATCTGCGCTGGCCGGCAATGCCCTGCGCAGAGTCATTCCCTTGGAGCATGACCTTGTTGCGCCGCGCCTTTCTCCCCTCCATGGCCGACCTGTTGGCCTTCGAAGCCGCCGCCCGCCACCACAGCGTGTCGCGCGCGGCCGAAGAACTGCACCTGACCCAGAGCGCCGTCTCGCGCCAGATCCGCCAGCTGGAGGCGCAACTGGGCACCGCCCTGTTCCACCGCGTGCGCCAGCGCGTGGTGCTCACCGACGCCGGCCGCGTCTACGCCGCCGATCTGCAGGGCGTGCTGCAGCAGCTGTCGGCCATCACGCAAAAGGCCATGGCCTTCAGCAGCACCGACGGCCTGCTCAACCTGGCCGTGCTGCCCACCCTGGGCACCCGCTGGCTCATCCCGCGCCTGGGCGGTTTCATGGCGCTGCACCCGGAAGTGACGGTCAATTTTGCGGCGCGCTCCGAGCCGTTCGACTTTGCGGGCACCCCGTTCGACGCCGCCATCCACTTCGGCACGCCCCACTGGGCCGGCGCGGTGTGCGAATACCTCATGCACGAAGAGGTGGTGCCCGTGTGCAGCCCCGGCTACCAAAGCCAGCACGGCATCCATACCCCACAAGACCTGGCGCGCGTGGTGCTGCTGCAGCAGAGCACGCGGCCTACGCAGTGGTCGGAATGGTTCGAATTGGTGGGCGCCCCCACCAGCCTGGCGCTGCGCGGGCCACGGCACGAGCAGTTCGCCATGATTGCGCAGGCGGCGGTGTCGGGGCTGGGGGCGGCGCTGCTGCCGCGGTTCTTGATCGAGCCGGAGCTGGCGGCGGGGAGCTTGGTGGAGTTGTCGGCGACAGTGCTGACCAGCGGCGATGCGTATTACCTGGTGTATCCGGAGGCGCGGGCGGAGGCGCCGTTGGTGAAGGCGTTCAGGGATTGGGTGGTGGGGGAGAGTGGGGGAGTTAATGTAAGAAGTTAGATTGGCCTGAATGATTAGCGGCTTCAAGGTCTGTCACGTATGGCCAATTTCGGTTGAGACGGACGTTCGCTTTGGCCCCAAGCCGTCGTTCATAGACCGTCCGGACGGGGCGATAGCCAGTCCGTAAAGCGGGCACGAAGCTCTTCGGGTGCGATGGAGTGCGTGAAGACGTCCATCCCACCGTCGTAGGGACAGAAAATGTTCTTAGTCGCCGGAGAAACAAACGAGATGCCCACCGCTTTCCAGTCTGCGAGTAGGCGAATCGCAGCTTCGAAGAAATCGGGTTTCCAGTGGGAAACCAAAGCCCGGACATACATTCGATCCTCTTCGTCCTGCCCAAGACTTTCGGGCTGCATCACAGCAACGGCCTCTCTGAATTGGCTCCCGGCAAGCTGATGCTTGGCCTTTCCACGCAGCCTGGCTTCCTCGCCAAGCGCGCGAAAGACGTACAAGGGCTCGTTGGCGCTGAAGAGCGCTGATGCGACGAGACAATGTCGATGTTCAATTTCGGCGTATTCGTCCAGCGACTCAGCGTACCGCTTCGATTCAGGGAGTGAATGAAACCGCACCCATTGCGCGCTGAGAGCGCGACGCAGAAGATGCCCGCGAGGCGCAATCTCTCCGAACTCAGAATGCCACCAGGCAAGGGGATCAGGACGCATATCCGTCACTCTATCCGAGCGTCTTTTGTTGATGGAGTCCCCTGAGTGAGGCCAATGCCAAGCGTCGGGTGATTGGTCAATTCTGCCAATGGCTTAGCCGATTGAGCTGCGGCATCGCTCCCATCGCTGAAGTTAACCCCGCGGCCAACGGGAGCGTTCGAAGGCTGTTGGAGCCCTTCACAATCAAGACCTGCCCACCGCTCGTTCGACATGCCTCACTTTGATCATGGATAAATTTTTGCTGCAGCAGCAGGTGTTGGAACGGCTCTCAGAAGACCTGCTGCAAACCGAGCAGGCAATGCGGGCGGCCCATGAAACGGCGACCCACGAAGAAAACATCGCCGAGAACAAATACGACACCTTAGGGCTTGAAGCCGCCTATCTGGCGACCGGCCAGGCTCGGCGCGCCGAAGCCATCCGCCAGGCGCTGGCCCATTGGCGCCAATTCCGCCCGCGCCCCTACGACGTCAGCAAAGGCATACAGCTCGGTGCGCTGGTCTGCCTGGTCGATTCCGACGACAAGGAGCAGCAGATCTTTCTCGGCCCGGATGGGGGCAGCATGAAGTTGGTCAGCGGCGGTCAGCTCGTTCAGGTCATCAGCTGCGAAGCCCCTTTGGGCAAGGCCATGCTGGGTAAATGCGAGGGGGATGAAGTGTCGATACATCTCGCTCCGAGCCGGCAGCAGTTTGAGGTGCTTCGGGTGCATTGAGCCGTTGCAAGGTCAAGCAGAATCAACACGAGGTCAGCAGACGTTCAGACCTCATGCACGCATCCGCTGGCAAAAATGATGTTCAAACAGGAGTGGAGCGACGTGAAAACAGACCAGGGCGACCTCATCCTTGAAGCATTGCAGCAGCGGTTCCAGCAGAACACTCACAGGCACCCGGGTGTCGATTGGGCCCACGTCCATGCGCGTTTGCAAAGCAACCCCGAAAAGCTGAAGGCGCTCCACGCCATGGAGGCCACAGGAGGCGAACCCGATGTCATCGGAACAGCGGATGCCACTGGCGCCTGCGTTTTCTGCGACTGCGCCGCTGAAAGCCCCCAGGGTCGCAGAAGCCTCTGCTATGACGCAGCGGCATGGAATGCCCGCAAGCAGAACAAGCCAGAGAACAACGCGGAGGACGTGGCCGCTGCCATGGGCATCTCGCTGCTGACGGAGGACGAATACCGGACGCTTCAGCAGTTCGGGGAGTTCGACCGCAAGACTTCCAGCTGGGTCGCCACGCCGCCGGAAATCAGACAACTCGGCGGCGCGCTGTTTTGCGACAGGCGCTACGGCAGGGTCTTCGTGTACCACAACGGGGCCGAGTCTTACTACGCTGCCCGAGGGTTCAGGGGCTCGGTGAGCGTGTGAGGCACCTTTGAGTTGGCGCGCAGCGATAGGAACCCGGACCTGCTGCAGGCGTCGTTATCGTGGCGTGCATCGTTGCCTGCGATTGGACTGAACGATGGAAATTTCGGAGAGCCATGTGACCCGTCTGCGCAATTGGGATGGCAAGGCAACGCCTCGCCCAACCGATGAAGACATGAAGCGCTTGTCAGCCATGGTCCAGCGCGGGGAGCTGTATCCGGCGCTCAATCACACCAAATGGGCGGAGCTGCGTGCCGAGATGCTCGCGGCACCGGTCGAGCAGCATCCCCAGTTCCGGGGCCGCAGCGTTTTCGCGCCACCGAAGTTCTGTACTGCATGGGACGGCGAGTTCTATTACCACCTTCATCCGGTCGCGGAGTGGGAGTGGATCGAGCTTCAAGCGGCCTCGGCACAGTGGCTGCAAGAGGTCCTCAAGCGCCACGACATTCCCTATTCCGTGGAAGCGGGAGTCATTCGGGTGTGGGGCTATACGCGGCCTGGGCCGCAGCCAGATTGGCGTGAGAGGGGCGGCGGTCCATCACCGAAGTCGAACGCTGTCTGACGGGTGGACGGGAAAGGCTCCTGGCCGCGCCGTTGCACACATTGGCGGCAAAGATCGCTCGCCCGGCTCAGTGGTCCCGCATCAAATCCACCGACTTGCCCAACTGCGCGAACATGAAATTCGGTGCGATGCGCGATGCGATCTTCAACACGTTGCTCAAACCCGGCCGAATCTCGAGCTTGTCTTTCCGCAGCCCGGCCAAGGCATGCTTCACCAGGGTTTCGACCGGCATCGGGGTGACGCCGCCCACATCTTCATTGGTGAAATCGCCCGAGAACAGCGAGGTATCCGTGCCCGGTGGCGCCAGCTCGAAGACCTGCACGCGGGTGCGTTTGAGCTGCAGTCGCAGCGACCGTGTATAGGCATGCAGGCCCGCCTTGGTCGCGCAGTAGATGGGCGCGATGGCCATGGGCACGAAGGCCAATCCCGAAGACACGTTGACGATCGCCGCGCGTGGCTGCTTTTTCAGGTGGGGCAGGAACACCTGGTTGACCCAGAGGGTGCCTTTCAGATTCGTTTCGACCTCCTGGGTCAGGCCTTGCAGATCGTCCGTGGGGCTCTGGAGATTGATCTTTCGCATGATGCCGGCGCAGTGGATGACGACGTTCAGTGCCGGAAACTCCTGGGGCAGCGTCTGGTGCATCGCGCGGATGGACGCGGGGTCGACCACGTCGCAAACCCGGGTGTGGATGCCGGGTAGCGAGCGGCTCACGGCCGCCAGCTTGGTGGGATTGCGGCCGGTGACGATCACGGTGTTGCCGAGGTGCAGAAGCTGCTTCGCCAGTTCCAGCCCGATGCCGGACGAACCGCCGGTGATCAAGACGGTGTTGTTGCTGATGTCCATGGTGTGGCCTTGTAGCCTGACGGTTGAAGGTTGACGGTCGTTGGATTCCGCACGCAGCCTTCCAGGCGCCGCTGGGGAAATCGATGGGGTTGAAAGAGGCCAGGCCGTGAGGGCCCGGCCTCCGATCCGTCAGTTCATGGTGATGACGAGCCGTCCGGTGACGTGGCCTTGCGCGCTGAGTTCATGCGCGGCGGCGATGCGGTTGAGCGGAAAGGTCTGCTCGACCGGCAAGGTGAACGCGCCGGCGGTGAACAGCGATGCCGCACCCGCCAGCGCCTTGCTGGCCAGGGCCGCGTCCATGGGTTCGAACGAGGTTTTGGCGCCGTGTTGCGGGGCCGACAGGTCGGAGATCGACAGCACTTTCGATGCGTCGCCGGTGATCGCCACCAGTTCCGGAATGACGCCGGAGCCGGCAATGTCGAGTGCGGCTTGCACGCCTTGCGGCGCCAGGGCGGCCACGCGATCGGCCAGCCCGGGCCCGTAGGTCGTCGGGGTGGCGCCCAGCGAGCGCAGGTAGTCGTGCTTGGCGGCGCTGGCGGTGCCGATCGTGCGGATGCCGGCGGCTTTGGCCAGCTGGATCACGGCCGACCCCACGCCCCCGGCGGCGCCGCTGACCAGGAGCGTCTCACCCGGCTTCACACCCACTTCGGCAATGATGCGCGTGGCCGTTTCGACCGCGACCGGGTAGCCTGCGGCTTCTTCGAAAGACAGCCCCTGGGGCTTCGCGGCCCATTCCTGCAGGACGGCGTATTCGGCCATCGTGTCGATACCCTTGCCGAAGACCGCATCGCCCACGGCCACGCCGGACACGCCTTCGCCCACGGCATCGACGATGCCTGCCGCGTCGAACCCGCTGCCGGCGGGCATGGCGATGGGCATCATCGCGTGCATGTAGCCGGCCCGCAGTTTCCAGTCGATGGGGTTGACGCCTGCCGCTTTGACCGCGATGCGCACCTGGCCGGGACCGGGCGCGGGCTTCGCGATGTCTTCGATGGCCAGAACCTCTTGGCCACCGCATTGGTGAAACCGTACTGCTTTCATGGGGGCATTCCTTGCTGATGGGGTGAAGGGAGCGGGCAGTGAAGCGGGCCGGTCGGTGGCCAGTGCTTGCCCACGCCGTGATTGTTTAGTGGCTCAGGAATGGTGCATGGTCCGAGAAATCTGGACATGGCGTCTCATCAATGGAACAAAGCATGGACATCACGGCACTGGCCGATTTCAACCGGGTGGCGACCCACGGCGGGTTCGGCAGCGCCAGCCGCGCCAGCGGCGTGCCGAAGGCCACGCTGTCCCGCCGCGTGCGGGCGCTGGAGGACGCCCTGGGCGTGCGCCTCGTCGAGCGGGGCACCCGCAAATTGCAGTTGACGCCGGAGGGCGCCCTCTTGCATTCGCGCACGGCCGATCCTTTCGGCGAGATCACGCAGGTGGTCGATGAGCTGAAGTCCGGCATCGGCCGGCCGCGCGGCGTGCTGCGCGTCAGCACACCGTTGCTGTTCGCGCACGTGGCGATGGGACAATTGGGCGCGGCGTTTCTGCGCGCGCACCCCGAGGTGCGGCTGGAGGTCACGGCGGAAGACCGCCTCGTCGATCTGGTGGGCGACGGTTACGACATCGTCGTGCGCTTCAATCCGCGGCCGGACGACACGCTGGTCGGCCGCTGCTTTTTGCGCGACCAGTTGCTGCTGGTCGCGCCGCCGGACTGGCCCCTGCCGCCAGCGAATGCCGCAGCACCCGGTGGCGGCATCGAACTCCCGGCGGTCATGCGCACGGGCCGCACCGTGGCGGGGGCCTGGACGGTGGTCGACCCGGCCGGCAGCGTGCGCACGTACCTGCCCAAGCCCCTGTTGCGCTACTCGACCCCGCTGCTCATCCGGAACGCGGTGCTCGCGGGCGCAGGCCCGGCCCTGGTGCCCCGGACCGCCGTGGCGCCGGACCTGGCCGCCGGGCGCATCGTCGAATGGGGCGTGGTGCAGGGGGCGGAACCCGAAGGCTGGGTGCTGCACGCATCACGCCGGCTCGTGAGCCCCAAGGTCACCGCCTTCGTGGATTTTCTCTGCGATCATTTCGCCTGAGGTGGGCATGCGCGAAAGCGCTCAAGGCCATCGGGCGCTGAAGCTAAAAATCGTTGGCGCTGCGGCCGGATGGCCGCGCCGTCGGCCCGGAGGGCGCGACGGCAGAGGCTGCGGCCTGCAACGCCTCCAGCGCATCCTGCCGCCACCACTGGGCGGCGGCGTAAAAGCCCTCCCACACGCAGCCGTTGCAGCCGCGGCCGCAGCAGGTGGTGGGTTCGGCCGGGGGCGGGCGCAGCGCGACGGCCCGCGCCGCAGCGCGCTCGATCAAGGTGGCGAACATCGCTCGCGCCCCGGGCAGGTCGGCCGCGGGGGCGGGCACCTCAGCGAACGGGAGCGGGGCGGCCGGCCCGCGGGCGGCGGCTTCCTGCGTCAAGTCGCTGCTCCCCTCAGTAGCGCCGACGGCCCCCATAGCGGCGCATGGCGTAGCGCACGAGGAACGCGCCGCCCAGCACCAGGGCGAACCAGCCCACCAGGGAGGCCTGCCGCATCATGTCCGCCACGCTGGACGACCGCGCCACGTAGGGTGCCAGCAGCACGATGAGGCCGATGAGCGCGCAGGTCACGCCCTTGAACAGCAACTCCTTGTCGTGCTTCTGATCGGGGCGGTGAACGGGGGGGGGGGGAAGGGGCATGTAGGCCAATGCGGAAGGTGAAGACAGGGCCGATTATCCTTGTCGCCCTCGAACCCCCTCAAAAAAGCGAAAGACTCTCCATGGCCATCCAGTGGTTTCCCGGTCACATGCACCTCACGCGCAAGGCGATCGGCGAGCGCATCAAGGACATCGACGTGGTGATCGAACTGCTGGATGCGCGCCTGCCCGGCTCCAGTAGCAACCCGTTGCTGGCCGAGCTGACCGGGCACAAGCCGGCGGTCAAGGTGCTCAATAAGCAGGACGTGGCCGACCCCGCGCGCACGCCGCTGTGGCTCGACTGGTACAACGCCCGGTCGGAGACGCGCGCCATCGCGCTCGATGCCTCCGAGCCCGCGCCGGCGCGGCGCCTCATCGACGCCTGCCACCAGTTGGCGCCGCAGCGCGGCGGCATGGCCAAGCCGATGCGGGTGCTGATCTGCGGCATTCCCAACGTGGGCAAGTCCACGCTCATCAACACGCTCAGCCAGAAAAGCCAGGCCAAGACGGGCGACGAGGCCGGCATCACGAAGCTGGAGCAGCGCATCACGCTGGCCGACGACTTCTACCTGTGGGACACGCCCGGCATGCTGTGGCCGCGCATCACCGTGCCCGAAAGCGGCTTCAAGCTGGCCGCCAGCGGCGCCATCGGCCGCAATGCCTACGATGAGGAAGAGGTGGCGCTGGAACTGATCGGCTACCTCAAGCAGCACTACGTGCCGCTGATGGAGGCGCGCTACAAGCTGGGCCTGCCGGCGGGCGCCGTGGGCAACCTGCAGGACGAAGAGATCCTGGAGGCCGTGGCCCGCAAGCGCGGCGCCATCATGGCGGGTGGGCGCGTCAACCTGCAAAAGGCGGCTGAGCTGGTGATGACGGACTTCCGCACCGCCATCCTGGGCCGCATCACGCTGGAGACGCCCGAGGAGTTCGAGGTCTGGCAGGCCGAGGGCGCCCGGCAGGAGGCCCTGCGTGCCGCCAAGAAGGAAGCCCGGGGCCGCAACAAGCGCGGCAGCCGGGGTGGCGACGATGGCAATGGCCCGGACGATTCGCAGGCGCCGGAGAGCGACGGCGATGGGGGCGGGGACGGCGGCGGGGATTGAAGCCCGGGACTGCCGGTTTTGAGTCAAAACGGGCCCATGCCCTAGTATCGATTGCCTGTATTGCTATTAAATATATAGCAAATCAGGCGATATCACCGCTCTGCGCCGTACCCCCGTGCGCCGCATGCAGGCGCTGCTCCAGCACCGTGAACCAGCGCAGCAGGCGCGCCGCATGGTCCACGGCGTGGCGCGGCAGCGGTTGGCGAGGGTCGGACTGCCGCTGGGCGCAGGTGATGCGCACCACCGGCGGCGCGCCGGGGGCGGCGGCCTCGATCTCCAGCTGGTAGGCGGCGTGCGCGTCGTCTGGCGCGTCGCCCGGCGCCTCGGTGCCGTTGCGCCAGCTCAGCTTGAGGGCCAGGCCCCAGGGCTCGCCCTGGTACATGCAGGGCTGGCGCACGCCGACCCACACGTCGCCCTCCCACCAGCCGTTGCGCTCGGTGCCCCACCAGTCGTTGTATTGATCGGTGAACACCGGCAACTGCGCCAGTGTCTCGATGCGCTCGGGGGACAACGCCGCCTCCAGCCGCCGCCACACGGGGTGGCCGGCGCGTGACTGGGCCGCGGCCCGGCGGGCGTGGTCGAGCACGCCGTGCCATGCGCGCAGGCAGGCCTGCAGCGCGGCGGGGTCCCCATCCTCGGCCAGCGGTTCCCAGGGGCCGGGCACGCCTGCGGCATAGCGCCGGTGCATGACGGCCAGGCCGTCGCTGCGGGGTGGTGGCGGCGCGGCGCGCAAAGGGGCTGTCAGCCGCTGCCACCAGCCCTGGCGTGCGGTGCCATCGTCGATGGACAGGTGAAAGTCCCAGGTCTTCCAGACGGTCATGAACAGGCCGTCGCCGTAGGTGTCGCCATCGTCGTCCACGTGCTGGCGGCACAGCAGGAAGTCGGTCTGGCCGAACCAGCCGGTGGCTTTCTTGTGGGCGGCATCGAGCAGGCGGGAGCGCAGCAGCTGGCGAAGGTGGTTGGCGTGCATGGCGCTGCCCGGGCACAGCGCGGTGTCGCTCGCCAGGTCGGCGGCGATGGCGTCGGGGCTGCGCAGCACGGGCCGGCCGGCTTGCAGGGCGGCCCCCACGGCGGCGCGGTCGGGCAGGGCGCCCAGGCGGCCGTCCTCGCCTACGGCCAGGCCGTGCAGGCACGCCGGATCGAAGACGGCGGCCAGCGGCTCCGCAGAGAATGCCGCCAGGTCGTGGCCGCCGAACGGGGCGCCGAAGGGGTAGGCCACCCGGTCCTCGCCGCCCGTGCGCAGGCCGTAGCCGCCGGTGAACAGCGCCACCTGTGCGCCGAGCGAGCCGCCGATCTCCAGGCCGGGCCCGGTTGCACCCGCCTCGGCCGGATCGGCACCGCCGCCCCACAGCAGCCCGTCCACCTGCAGGTCGCCGGTAATGACCACCGGCATGCCTTCCAGCACCGCATGCCCCCAATGCGCGTCACCGCACACCACCAGGGCCGGTGCGGACATGCCCGGTGCGGGGGCGGTGACGGCGCCCGCCACGTGCAGGCCGCCCTGCACCAGCAGCAGGGCGGGCGCGGGGGCGCCGGCAGGCAGGGCAAAGGCATCCGCCAACGTGCCGGGCGGCCACTGCGCAGTCCCGTCCCAGGCCAGTTCGGGCAGCGACAGCGGGCCTTCCACGCAGCACACCCGGCTGGTGTCCGCGAGCGGCGGGGCTGTGCCGCGCGCCCTGGCCAATGCCTCGCGCCAGCCGCCGGGCCAGCGCGCATGCGCTTGCGCGAGCGGGAGCCACGTGATGGAGGGCGGGGTCATGGGCAGGGGGTGGGTTGCGCGGACCGCCCCCAAGGGCGGGGGCCGGTGCCGGCGATCGTACAAGAGCCCCATTCCGGTGTCCGGCATGGCGTGACGGGGACTGCGCCGGGCCCTGCAAAGGCCGCGCGGTGCGGCTACGATGGTCGGCTTCCCCACCACCTTCACCCTGGACGGGCCGCCGCAGCCGATGGCGCCCTCCGCCGCACCGCAATGACCCTTACCCCGCCCCTGTTCGAAGTCCTGCCCCGCGACCTGTCCGCCTACCGCGAGGGCAACACCGGCATCCCCTACGTGCACCGTTTCGCCTCGGGCCAGCCCGGGCCGCACGTGCTCATCAATGCGCTCACGCATGGCAACGAGATCTGCGGCATGGTGGCCGCCACGCACCTGCTGGACAGCGGCGTGCGCCCGTTGAAGGGCACGCTCACCATCAGCTTCGCCAACGTGCAGGCCTACGAGTCGTTCGACGAAAGCCGGCCGTTCGACAGCCGCCAGATCGACCACAACCTCAACCGCGTGTGGTCGGCCGCCGAGCTGGACGGCAGCCTGGACAGCATCGAGATGCGCCGCGCGCGCGAGCTGCGCCCCGTGGTGGCCGCGGCCGATCACGTGCTGGACATCCACTCCACCAGCCAGGACGTCGAGCCTTTCTGGGTGTACCCCGCCTATTCGCGCAATACCGAAGTGGCCTGCGCCATCGGCCGGCCGGGCGTGCACCTGCTCATGCCCAGCGGGCTGGGGTCGGGCACGCCGTTGATCCAGCACGGCCGCCTGGGCGAGGCGGGCGGCGCGGGCACCGGGCTGGTGGTCGAATGCGGGCAGCACTTTTTGCGCTCCGCGGGCGAGGTGGCCACCACGGCGGCGCTGGATTTTCTGGGGTACTTCGGGCTCATCGAGCGCGATCGGCCTGCGCCCGGTCCGCAACGCCGCTACGAGCTGCTCCAAACCTGCATGGTGACGACGCCGGAGTTCCGCTTCACGCGGCCGCTGGTGGGGTTTGAGGTGTTTGCCGAGGGCGAGCTGATCGCCACCGACGGTGCGCAGGAGATCCGCGCGCTGTGCGACGGCTGCACCGTGATGATGCCCACGCGCGCGCCCATCGTGGGCCGCGAGGCGGTGTACCTCACCCGCCCCGTGCCCTGAGTCTGAAGTTGCTAATGGCGTGCAGCGGCGGCGGGGGCGGCCGCCGCTGCAGCGGTTGGGTCATGAAATGGCGGGGGAGGTCAGGCGCTGGCCGGGGCCACGTGGTCTTCCTGTTCCGCCTGGCCGCCCTTGGGCAGGATCTTGCCGTCCTGCACGTAGAGCTCGTACTGGTCGCGCGGCATGGCGGCCAGGCCGGCGGCATCGTTGTCCGCCGTCCAGCTCAGTGTCACGCTGTCGGGGGCGTGGGCGAGTTCGACAGGGCCCTCGGGAATGGCGATCGGCATGCCGTCGCCTTCGCGGTACGTGACTTCTCCGCGGATGGTGGCGTGTTGCTTCATGGGATGGTCCTCCTCGGGGTTGCGGGGGCTGCACGGAACCCGCGCAGCTGAAACCCATTACATGGCAGGCGCCAGGGCCGGCGTGTCGGACCCGTTCCCGAATTGCTGCGGTGCAAGAATCGCGGCCCGAAGGCGTCAGGCCGGCGGCGCGGCCGGAGCCGGCGCACCCCGCGCCAGCCGGGCGTCGTGCACCATCGCCAGGGCGTTGAGCCCCGCCACCCCCACACCGGCCAGGCACGCGGCGCTCCACCCGCCGCGCTGCCAGGCGGCGGAGCCGAGCGCCGAGCCCAGCGCCGCCCCGGTGAAGTAGGTGGTCATGTAGACCGCGTTCAGGCGCGAACGGGCCTCGGGGGCCAACTGGTAGATCACGTTCTGGTTGCTGATGTGCACGCCCTGCAGCGCCAGGTCGATCGCCAGCATGCCCACCAGGAACCACACGATGGACGTGCCCCCCAGCCACAGCGCCGCCCAGCTGGCCAGCACCAGCAGCACTGACACGCGGGTGGTGAGCTGCTCGCGCCCCTGGTCCGCCAGTCGGCCGGCCACGTTGGCCATCAGCGCCCCGGCCACGCCCGCCAGGCCGACCAGCCCGATCTGCGCATCGCCCATGCGGTGGGCGGGGCCGGCCAGCATCAGGGCCATGGTGGAGAACAGCACGCTCACCGAGGCGAACGACAGCCCGCCCAGCAGCGCCCGGCTACGCAGCCGCGGGTGCCGCCGCGCGAGCGTGCCCAGCGAGCGCAGCACCTGCCCGTAGCTCGGCGGGTGGGGGTTGCGCAGCGTGGGCAGGGCGAACCACAGCGCCGCGGCCACCACCAGCAGGGCCACGCCGCCCACGCGATAGACCAGGTTCCAGCCGCCCAGGCCCGACAGCAGGCCGGCTACGCTGCGCGCCGCCAGAATGCCGGTGAGCAGCCCGCTCATCACCAGGCCCACGGCCTGCCCGCTGCGCCCGGGCGCGGCCAGCGCGGCCGCCATGGGCACCAGCACCTGGGCGGCCACAGAGAACAGCCCGGTCATGAGCGTGCCCAGCGCCAGCAGCGCGAAGCGGTCGGCAAACCCGCTCAGGAACAGCCCCGCCGCCGCCAGCACCATGAGCGTGGCGATCAGCCGCCGCCGCTCCAGCTTGTCGCCCAGCGGCACCAGCAGCAGCAAGCCGACCGCGTAGGCCACCTGCGCGAAGGTGACGGTCAGCGCGGCCGTGCCTTCGGACACTTGCAGTTGCACGGCGATGGAGTGCAGCAGCGGCTGGTTGAAATAGTTGGCGCCCGCGCAGAGGCCGCAGGCCACCGCCATCAGCAGCAGCACGGGGGTGGACAGGCCCGCCGACGTGTCGGGGCGGGAGGAGGATGGGGCGGCGGGCAGGGTGTGGGGTGGCATGCGGTGCGGGATTCTCGGTGGCGGGTGCAAAGGTGATGGGATGGAGTGGCTGGAAGGGGCGGCCGGTCAGTCGGCAGGCACGTAGGCGAGGGCGTCGATCTCGAACAGCATGCCGTCGAGCGCCAGGCGCGGCACGGGGATCAAGGTGCAGGCGGGCGCCGGGGCGTCGGCCCACGCCGCCATCAGGGCCTGGCCGAAGGTCTGCAGCCGCTGCTCGCTGTGGTCCACGATGAGCACGGTGAGCTTGGCCACATCCCGGGGCCGCGCGCCGGCCGCGGCGAGCGCGGTGCCGAGGTTGGCCAGGGCCTGGGCGACCTGCTGCGCGAAACCATCGGCCAGCCGGCCCTGCGCATCTTCACCGCCCTGGCCGGCCACGTGCACCGTGCGCGCCGCGCCTTGCGCCACGGCCAGGTGCGAATAGCCATTGGGGCGCGGGTCGTACAGACCGTCCGGGTTGAGGAAGGACAGGGCGAGCGGGGCGGCGCGCTGGCTGCCGGGTGGCGGAACGTACGCGGCAGCGGCCGGGCCGTGGGGCTGCAGCGTGGGTGAGGAGGGGGTGGCGGCGGACGGAGCGGTTGGGGCAGGCGCGGTGGCGAGGGACATGGACCGGTGGGATGAAGTGGAAAGTGGGCAGTATCGAACCTCAACTAAACTTGAGGTCAACCCTGTGCGACTTTTCGACTTTTGCCGTTGCCGCTTCGCTCCCGACACTTGCCATGCCACCAGCCCACTCTGCCCGTCCGCCCCGAGCCACGCCCCCACCGGTATCCCCGGCCGAGCCCGGCCCCACCCCCGAACTGACGGTCGGCGAAGTCGCCGCGCGCAGCGGACTGGCGGTGTCGGCGCTGCATTTCTACGAATCCAAGGGGCTCATTGCCAGCGTGCGCAGCACGGGCAACCAGCGGCGCTATCCGCGATCGGTGCTGCGGCGCGTGGCGGTCATCAAGGTGGCCCAGCGCATGGGCGTGCCGCTGTCCGGCATTGCCGAAGCCTTGCAGGCATTGCCGCAGGGGCGCACGCCGACTGCGGCGGACTGGCGGCGCATGTCCGCGGCGTGGAAGAGCGATCTGGAAGACCGCATCCGCATGCTGACGCAGTTGCGGGACCAGCTCGATGGTTGCATCGGCTGCGGTTGCCTGTCGCTCAAGGACTGCCCGCTGCGCAACGCGCAGGACCTGTTGGCCCAGGCCGGCCCGGGGCCGCACTTCGAGGCGGCCGCGGCCCCTGCGGCTGTCGTTGCGGCGGCCGCCGCACCCGAGGCACCCGCCATGCCGCAGTGGATCTGGCCTGCGCCCAAGAAGAAAAAACAGCGGCCTGCGCTGTGAAACCAGGGCAGGCCGCTGTGGGTGGGCCGGGCGGCAGGGCCCGGCTCCGCTGGGGCCGTGGCCCGTTGACGTTACTTGTTCTTCAGTTTGCCGCGCGGCATCACCGCGGTGATGGGGGCCATGGGGCGGTCGGAACCGCTTCCTTCCTTGGGGGGCGAAGTGTCCTTCTTGGGTTTCTTCGCCATCTTGTTGCTGCGCTGTTCGCCTTTGGCCATGGAGTGCTCCGTTGCGGGTCGCCGGATGGGACCGTGGCGCGATGGTACACGCCGAAGGCCGCTACTTGGTGTCCGGGTGGCTGTCGCGTTCCGTCAGGCGCTGCAGCAGCGGCACGGCGCTGAAGATCGCCAGCGCCAGCAGCGTGCTGAGCACCGCCGTGGCCTCCAGACCCAGGCCGGCCGCCACGCCGATGGCGGCGGTGAGCCAGATGCCGGCAGCCGTCGTCAGGCCCTTGACCTGGCTCTCGCCGTCGCCCTTGAGGATGGTGCCCGCGCCCAGGAAGCCCACGCCGGCCACGATGCCCTGCAGCACGCGGCTGTTGTCCCCCGCGCTGATGCCGGCCTGCTGCGCCACCAGCACGAACATCGCCGCGCCCATCGACACCAGCATGTGGGTGCGCACGCCGGCCGCCTTGCCCTTGTTCTCGCGCTCCCAGCCCAGCAGGCCGCCCAGCAGGCCCGCGATGCCCAGGCGCACCACGATGCGCGTGGCTTGGCCCAGGTCGGTGAGGTCGGAGAATTCGGCAGCCACGGTGGTGGCGATCTGGTCCCACCAGCCCATCATCGACGGGCTCCGCACGGCAGGGTGGACAGGGGGCGGGTCTGGGTCATCCGGAAATACCTCATGAAAATGAAAGGACGGGGTGCGGGGGCGCGCCACCGCCGACCAATGTCGGCGCCGCACCGGGCCCCTGCCAGCAGCCACGGGCGATACCGCAGGTAGGACGCGGCCGGTGACAACGGGCGCTCATCCGGCAGATCGCCAGGGCAGGGCGAGCACGCGCTGCTGCCAGTCGAGCGCATCGCCAGCGGGGTGCGGACCCGTGGCGGCGGTCGGGGGGCTGACCGCCCACGGGTCGGGCAGCCCACTGTCCAGGGCCAGCCATTCGCCCGTCACCGGGTGCGCCAGGCCCAGGTGCCAGGCGTGCAGCCACAGCCGCTGGCGGCCCAGGCGTTCGGCCCACCAGCGGTTGAGCGGGCCCTTGCCGTGCGTGGCATCGCCCAGGATGGGGTGCGCCAGGTGCTTGAGGTGGCGGCGGATCTGGTGGCGCCGCCCGGTGGTGGGCAGGGCCTCCACCAGCGACGCTCGCGTGCCGGGAAAGCGCGGGTCGGCGGCCTCGGGCAGTTCCAGCCGGGCCAGGCAGCGCAGCGTGGTGTGGGCGTCCTGCACGGGGGCGTCGGGCGGGGCGTCGTCGGGGCGCAGGGCGTGGTCCACCTCGGCCGCATCGGGCATCCAGCCGCGCACCAGGGCGAGGTAGCGCTTGCGCACCGCGTGGTGCTCGAAGGCCTGCGACAGCGTGCGCGCCGCGGCCGGGTGCAGCGCCATCACCAGCACGCCGCAGGTGCCCTTGTCCAGCCGGTGCACCGGGTACACGTGCTGCCCAAGCTGGTCGCGCAGCGCCTGCATGACGAAGCGGGTTTCGCCCGCGTCCAGCCCCGTGCGGTGAACGAGCCAGCCGGCGGGCTTGTACACGGCGACGAGGTGCTCGTCGCGCCAGAGAATGTGCAGGGGGGGGCATGCAGTGAATGCGGAAAAAGGGAATGGGGCCGGGGCGGGGTCGGCGGGCAGGATAACCGCACCCTCCGCTTCTCGGCCGGCCCTCAATGCGGCGGCACCGGGGCGGGCGCCCCCGCGACCCAGGCGGCAACGATGCGCCCCAGGATCCGGATGCCCTGCTCGATCTGCTCCACCGTGAGGCTCGCATACCCCAGCACCCACCCGCCGGGCCGCGCCGGCCCGCCGCGCTGCGCGTCGGCGAACAGCGGCGACACGGGGTAGATGCCCACGCCCTGCGCGCGCGCGGCCTCGGCCAGGGCCGGCTCGTCCTGCGGCCGAACGAACGGCAGCCACAGCACGCCGTGCAGTCCCGCGGCCGTGCCCGCCAGCTCCGCAGTGGGCGGCAGATGGCGGGCGATGGCATCGGCCAGCGCGGCGCGGCGGCGTTCGTGCTCGCGCCGGGTGCGCCGCACGTGGCGCTCGTACGCGCCGCTGTCGATCAGCGCGGCCAGCGTGCGCTGCTCCAGCACCGGCGCATGCCGGTCGGCCATGCGCTTGGCCTGGCGGAACACCGCCACCAGGGCCGTCGGCAGCACGAGGTAGCCCAGGCGAAGCTGCGGCGACAGCGCCTTGGAGAAGGTGCCCATGTAGATCACGCGGCCATCGGGGTCGATGGACTGCAGCGCGTCGATGGGGCGCTGGCCGTAGCGGAATTCGCCGTCGTAGTCGTCCTCGACGATCCACGCGCGGTGGCGCTGCGCCCATTGCAGCAGCGCCATGCGCCGGCCGATGGGCAGCACGCCGCCCAGGGGAAACTGGTGCGAAGGGGTCACATAGGCCAGGCGCACGCGGCCGTCCTCGGGCAGCTGCGCGGTGTCCAGGCCGTGCGCATCCACGGGCACGGCCCGCAGGCCTGCGCCCGTGGCCTCGAAGCACCGGCGCGCCATGAGGTAGCCGGGCTCTTCGAACGCGAAGGCGTCGCCCGCGTCCAGCAGCAGGCGCGCGCACAGGTCGATGCCCTGCTGGGAGCCGTGCACCACCAGGATCTGCGCGGTATCGCAGGCCAGCCCGCGTGCGCGCCGCAGATAGCCCTGGATGGCGCGGCGCAGGGCGGCATCGCCTTCGGGCGGGATGTAGCGCAGGCTGTGCTGGTGGCGCAGCAGTTCGGCCTGGTAGGCGCGGCGCCAGGCCAGCGCCGGGAAGTCGCGCGAGGCCACCGCGCCGTACAGGAAATCGATGCGCGCGGGCTCCGCAGCGGGCAGCGCGGGCAGGTCCATGCCGGCCAGGCGCTGTCCGAAGGCGGACAACGCCGGGGCGAGCGGGCCCCCGCCGCCCGGGTCGGCCCGGGGCCGGGCGACGGCGGCGGGCGCCAGGGCGACGCGGGCCGCCCGCCCCGGGGCGGTGACCAGAAAGCCCTCCGCCGCCAGCTGCTCGTAGGCCGCGGTGACCGTGGTGCGCGACACCCCCAGGTCCGTGGCCAGGGCCCGGGTGGACGGGGCCCGTGCGCCGGCGGCCAGCGTGCCGTCGGCGATCTGCGCGCGCAGCAGGTCGTAGATGCGGCGGCCGGTGCCGGGCGGGGCAGGGGGGTGGAACTGGTCCATTGAAATGGTGAAGAACTGGCTCTTCGGATTGTGCCGGTTCTGCATGACAGTCTCGTGCACCGCATTCCGACCGAGCCCCACCCATGTACATCCCACCGCATTTCGCCGAAAACCGGCCCGAAGCCCTGCAGCGCCTCCTGCGCGAGCACCCCCTGGGCACCCTGGTCACCCACGGCGACGGGGGCTTGGACGCCGACCACCTGCCGTTCGAGTTCGACCCGGAGGTGGGCCCGTTCGGCCGGCTGTCGGCCCATGTGGCCCGCGCCAATCCGCTGTGGCAGCGCTGCCCCACGGGCACGCCGGTCATGGTGGTGTTCCACGGCCCCCAGTCCTATATCTCGCCCAACTGGTATCCGAGCAAGCACGAGTCGCACCGCCTGGTGCCGACCTGGAACTACGAGGTGGTGCACGCACACGGCGTGCTGACCGTGCACGACGACGAGCGCTTCGTGCGCCGCCTCGTGGCGCGCCTGACGCGCCAGCACGAGGCCGCCGAGCCCCGGCCCTGGAAGATGGGCGATTCGTCGCCCGAATTCATCAACGGCCTGCTGCAGCACATCGTGGGCATCGAGATCGCGCTCACCGCGCTGGTGGGCAAGTCCAAGCTGAGCCAGAACCGCGAGGCGCGCGACATCGCCGGCGCCGCCGACGCGCTGCAGTCGCGCGGCCAGGGCGACCTGGCCGGGAGGATGCGCCCGCTGCCCGCCCCCTGACGCGCAGCGTGGCCGCGAGCGCCCCCGGCCGCTTGACCTGGGCGCTCATGGCACCATGTGGTCAATACCACCCCGGGCATTTCGTCCCGGGGGTGCCCGCATGGCCCTGCCCAGGAATCGGATTGCAATGAAGACCATCGACGAGATGCTGAACCTTGACCTGCTGACCCACGAGCAGCATTTCCAGATCAGTGCATGGATCGCGCGCTCCAGCTCGCCGGAGGACATCCTGCAGATGCCCGCGCCGTTGTGGCAGGCGGTGGAACGCGCCAGCCAGACCATGGGAGTCAACGAAGACCTGCTGCGCCCTCCGGCGCTGGATGCCGGAAACGCCGCGCTTCCCTGACGTGCCGCGGGCCCTTGGCTGCCGGCCGCGCCTCAGCGCAGCACCCGGCACTGGCCGAATTCGCAGCGGATCGCCAGGGCGTCGCCGTTGCTGCAGGGCACGGTGTAGGTCTCGAAACCCGGCCCCTTGGCGGCCAGCCAGGCCATGGGCGTGGCGGTGCAGGACTGGTCGCGTGCGAGGCGCTCGGCGTTGAACGTGTCGGTGCCGATGGCGCGGGCGGGCAGGGGCGTGTAGTCGGCGTGTGCCGAGCGGGCGGGCTGGTTGGGCTCCGGCACGGCGGCCACGGCCGGGTAGGTGCTGCCGGCGTATCCGCGCCCGGCCATGCAGTTGGCGACGATGCCCTGGCGCCGCTCCAGCGCCTGCACGCCCTGCGTGGCGCCGAGTGCCCCGCCGATCAGCGCCGAATCCTGCACCGCATTGCGGCTGCCACCCAGCGCCCAGACCACGGTGGCGGCCAGCACGGCGCCGGCCACCAGGCCGTCCACGGTCTCGCTGGCCACCCCGATCTGGCTGGCGTAGCGCTGGCAGTCGGCCAGATCGGCCGCCTGGCGCGCGGGATCGGCGGGATGACCCGCGCTGCCGGGCGCGCCGAGCGAGAGGCTGTCCGCGCCGCGCGTGGCGCAGCCGGCCAGGAACAGGGCCAGGACGCAGAGGGACAGCTTGCGCATCGAAAACTCCTTGCGGATCGGTCGTACACCCGGCAGGGGGCCTGCATGGCACCGGGCGCCGGCCCAGGGGCATTGGACAGCCAAACCGCTCCCGCTGCCAAGCCCCCGCCCCGGGGGCTCCGCGCCAGTGCCCAGGCCCAGTGCCCGACAATGCGCCCCATGACGATCCCCACGAAGAAAACCCTCCTGCCCCTGCAACTGCTGGTGCACCCGGACAAGAACGATCCCAACCCCCTGGTCCTGTACCACGGCCGCTGCGCCGACGGCTTCGGTGCCGCGCTGGCCGCCTGGCGCTACTACGGCGGCCAGGCCGAGTGCGTGGGCCTGTCGCACGGGCAGGTGCAGTCGGTGGACGACCTGCCCGCGCTCGAAGGCCGGGCGGTGTACATCCTCGACTTCTCTTTCACGCCCGAGATATTGACCGCCATCGACGAGCGGGCTGCCAAGCTGGTCATGCTGGACCACCATAAGAGCGCTGCCGAAAAGCTCACCGGCTTTGCCTGCCGCTGCGGCGTGGTGCACTTCGACATGGACAAGTCGGGCGCGCGGCTGGCGTGGGAGTTCTTCTACCCCGACACCCCGCTGCCCGACCTGGTGCGCTACGTGGAAGACCGCGACATCTGGGCCTGGGCCTACCCCGAGAGCGCCGGCTACCTGGCCGCGCTGGACATGGAGCCGTTCGATTTCGCCCGCTGGGAAGAGATCGCTCAATTCACGCCCGGGCAGTCCGCCGCCTTCGTGGCACGCGGCAACGCCATGGACGAGAAATTTCGCCACCTCGCCGCCGACGTGGCGGGCGGCGCGCAGCCGATCACGTTCAACGGCAAACAGGGCCTCATGGTGAATGCCCCGGGCGCCTTCCACAGCCTGATCGGCGAGATGCTGTCCAAGCAGTGCGGCACGTTCGCGCTGATGTGGATCGTCAGCAAGGAGGGCAAGGTGAAGGTGGGCCTGCGTTCGCAGCGCAACTTCGACTGCTCGGTGCTGGCCGAGAGCATGGGCGGCGGCGGCCATGCGCAGGCCTGCGGGTTCCGCATGGGGGCGGAGCGCCTGCCCGAACTGCTGAGCGGCGTGTTCGATGCAGCGGCGTCCCCCGCTCCGGCGGCCGGGGCCGGCACGGCCGCCTGAGCCGGCCTGGCCTCAGGCCAGCTTGAAGTCGCGCGGCCGGGTCTGCGGGAACACGCGGGCCAGGGCCGCGGGCGACAGCCCGTAGGTGCGGGCGAACAGGCCGCCCAGCACGGCACGGTAGTCGTTCAGCACCGGGTAGTCGCGGTTTTGGAACAGGGTGGTGGCCGTCAGCGCCTGCTGCTCGCCCGCGATGCGCCCGCCCGCGATGCCCCCGCCCAGCACCCACATCACGCTGCCGTGGCCGTGGTCGGTGCCGCGGTTGCCGTTCTCGCGGAAGGTGCGGCCGAACTCGCTGATGGCGACGACCGTGGTGCGGTTCCACGCCGGCCCCATCTCGTCGGCGAAGGCCGCCAGGCCCCGGCCCAGCTCCTCGAAGCGGTTGGCCAGCGCGCCCGTGGCGTTGCCCTGGCCCACGTGCGTGTCCCACCCGCCCACGTCCACGAACCCCAGGTTGTAGCGCGACTGCATCAGCCGGGCCATGCGGCGCGCCGTGCCTTCGAAGCCCTTGGTGCTCAGCGCGTTGCGGCTGGCGGCGTCCATCTCGCCCTGCATGGTGCGCGCCACCTCGTCGCGCGTCTGAAAACCCTCGGCCACGGCGGCGGCCAGCGGCGTGCCGCCGTACATCGAGGCGATCAAGCCTGCCTGCCGGTCGTCGATGCCGGGCTTGGCCGCGCCCGCGGCGCCCAGGGCGGTGTTGGGCACGTCGTAGCCGCCACGCAGCACCAGCGGCAGCGTGTCGGTGAAGGCCATGGGCGACAGGTGGTCGTGCCAGCGCGGCTGCACGCCCAGCTCGGTGGCCAGGCGGTTGAGAAAGCCCGAGCGGTAGTCGCGCCGCCCGCCCACGGGCTGGCCCAGTTCGATGCTGTCCTGCGTGTCGAAATGGCTGCGCGTGAGGTCTTCGGTGCCCGAGAACGGCACGAACGCCACCTGCTTCTTCTCGTACAGCGGCATCAGCGAGCCCGCCAGCGCCGGGTGCAGGCCCCAGTCGGCGGTGAGCGGCAGCGCGCCCCCGGCTTCGCCTGGCTTGGCGATGGCGATGTTGGGCCGCGTCTCGTAGTAGTAGCTGCTGGAGGTGGGCACGAGCAGGCTGGCGCAGTCGTACCCGCCGCGCAGGAAGACCAGCAAAAAGCGTGCGTCCACCGCCTGCGGCGTGGCCGCGAGGCTGGCCTGCAGCACGCCCGGCGCGGCGAGCGCGGCCAGCGCCTGCAGGCACTGGCGGCGGGTGGGGGCGGGGCCGGCCCCGGGAGGGCCGGAGCGGCGGGGGGCGAAGAAGTGCGTCATGGCGAAGCCTTTCAGCGGAACAGCGAAACGGGGTGGGGGCGAGGCGGGCGATGGGCTGCGGGTGGCGGAGCGCGCCGTGCGGCCGGGCCGCTCAGGCGTACATGAACTCCGGCGCGCTGAGCAGGAAGGTGTTCCATTCCAGCGGCGAGGCCGCGCGCGCCAGCGCCACGCGGGTGGCCGGGGCCAGCTGCGGCTCCAGCGCGCGGTAGTACGCGCTCTGGGCCAGCGCCGGGGGCGCCACGCGCGGCGGCGGTGCGCCGTCGGGGCGGTAGAGCGCGGCGGCGCCCGCGCCGGCCAGGGCCCGCGCCACCTCGAAGCGCATGGCCATCTGGCCCGAACTGGTCCACGCGGCCGAATCGAGCGGGTAGCCGTCGGGCGTGGCGCGGCCATACAAGGGCTCGGCCAGGCGCTGCAGCCACGACAGGGCCGGATCGGGGTTGGCCAGCACGCGGTCGGCATAGCCCATGCGCAGGCCGGCCATCACGTACTGCACCGGGTCGCGCAGCCGCTTGCCCAGCGAGGTCTGGAACGGCGCGCTGGCGAACAGCGTCTGCAGCACGGCGGCGATGTGGCCGTCGCTGCGGGTGAACGACTCGGCCATTGCCTCCAGCAGCGCGGGCGGCGGCGCATCGCCCACCAGGTAGGTGGCGAGCTTGCGCGACACGAAGCGCGCCGTGGCCGGGGCGCGGGCCAAGCGGTCGAGCGCCTCGTCCAGCTCGGCCATGCCCTGGCCCTGCAGCGGCTGGCCCAGCAGCTCCTTGGGGCCCCAGTCGTGGCGCTGGGGATGGAATTCGTACAGGCCGTGGCGCACGTACTGGCGCGTCCACTCGGCTTTGAGCTTCGGGGGCGGCTCGCCCAGCGGGCGCAGCGACACGCCGTGGCCGGTGAGCACGCGCGCCATCTCCTGCACGTCGCGCTGGCTGTAGCCGCTGTCCACGCCCAGGGTGTGCAGCTCCATCAGCTCTCGCGCGTAGTTTTCATTGATGCGGTTGGCCGCGTTCTGCGCGTTGTCCAGGTAGCGCAGCATGGCCGGGTGGCGCACGGTGGCGCCGAGCAGGTCCCGAAAGCGTCCCAGCGCGTGCGGGCGGATGGCGCGGTCCTCGTAGTCGCCCACCATGGCGCGGATGTCGGCCTTGCCGGCGAAGACGTTGAAGTGGTTCATCCAGAACCAGGTCATCTTCTCCTGCAGCTGCGCGGGCGAGTACACGGCCCGCAGCACGAAGCGGCGCTCGGCCTCGCGCTGCAGCGCCCGCATGTCGCGCTGGTAGGTCTCCTGCGCGGCCTTGCGCGCATCCTCGTCGGGCAGGTCCTTGATGGCCTGCTGGCGGCCCTGCATGTCGATGGCCAGCACCTCCATGGGGGTGCGGGTGATGGCCATGGCGTCGATCTGGGCCTGGGCTTCGGGCGGCAGGGCCGCGGGGGCGGAACGCAACTGCGCGGCCAGGTAGCCCGCCGTGCCGGCCTCGGCCAGCGCCTGCTGCGAGGCCGCCGTGGCGCCCCACGAAAGGCGGTCCAGCAGGCGCACGCTGCTGGCATCGTCCAGCCCGGGTGGCGCGCCCCCCGGACTGCCGGCGGCCCAGGCACTGCCGCCGGCGGTGGCGAGCGACACGGCGGTCCATCCCAGCCAGTGCCTGCGGGTGAGGGGCAGGGCGGTCGAAGCGGAGGGCGAGGGATTCATGGCAGGGCTCCATGGGGAAAACGGTGCCCATGGTGCAGCGCGGCGCGGGGCGCGGCAAGGGGGGCCGCAGGGGTTTTACGCCCGGGATACAGATGTATCCGCGGCGGCCAAAAAAGCTTCAAGCCAAAACCGCCTGCAGCGCAATATCCACTAGGGCATATTGCTATCGAAATATGAGCGAATGGGCGGGCTGCGGACTTTTTGGTAACCGCTGTCAACCGCCGGCCGTTCAGCGTCAGCGGCGCTGGCGTTCCTCGCTGGCTTCCTCGAAGCGGTCCACATCGCGCAGGGGCTTGAACAGGAGCGTCCAGGCACCCACCACCGCCAGGGTGCACAGCCCGCCCGCCACCGCGGCCGGCACGGCGCCCAGCCACGCGGCGCTGGTGCCGGCGCGGAACTCGCCCAGCTCGTTGGACGAGCCGATGAACAGCATGTTGACCGCGTTCACCCGCCCGCGCATGGCATCGGGCGTGGAAAACTGGACCAGCGCCCCGCGGATGTACACGCTCACCATGTCGGCCGCGCCGGCCACCATCAGGGCCAGGAACGACAGCAGGAACCAGTGCGACAGCGAGAACACCAGGTTGGCCGCGCCGAAGATGGCCACCGCGATGAACATGCGCCACCCCACGTGGCGGTTGAAGGGCCGCATCGTCAGGAACAGCCCCGCGCCCACCTCGCCGATGGCGATGGCGCTGCGCAGCGCGCCCAGGCCCTGCGGTCCCACGTGCAGCACCTCGTGCGCGTAGATGGGCAGCAGCGCCACCACGCCGCCCAGCAGCACGGCGAACAGGTCCAGCGAGATCGTGCCCAGGATGATGGGGCGCGTGCGGATGAAGTGGATGCCCGCGCCGAAGCGGTCCCACATGCGGCCCTGCGTCGGCGAGGGCGGCGCGGCGTACGCCACCGTCACGCGCGACAGCAGCAGCGCGCCCAGCGCGAAGCCCGCGCAGCACACGGGGTAGGTGAGCGAGGCGCCGCCGGTGGCATACAGCAACCCGCCGATCAGCGGCCCGGTGATGCTGGCCAGGCGCATCAGCATGCTGTTGGTGGCCATGGCCTGCGCCAGCTGGGCGCGCGGCACGATCTGCGGCAGCAGGCTTTGCAGCGCCGGTCCCGAGAACGCCCGCGAGCAGCCAAACAGCACCAGCGCCGCATAGATGCCCGCCACGCCCGCCGTGCCGTGCCCCGACAGCCACCACAGCAGCGCACTGCACACCGCGCCCACCGACCAGCTCACGGCCAGGATGTGCCGGCGGCTGGCGCGGTCGATCAGGTCGCCGGCCGGCAGCAGCAGGCACAGCATGGGCAGGAACTGCGCCAGGCCCACATAGGCCAGGGCGATGGGCTCGCGCGTGAGGTCGTACACCTGCCAGGCCACGACCACGGCCTGCACCTGGGTGGCGAACACGGCCACCAGGCGGGCGATCAGGAAGGCGAGGAAGCCGCGGTGCCGGTAGACGCTTTCGGTGGCAGGAACGGGGGGAGCGGGGGAGGCGGTGGGAAGGTCGGGCACGGCGCTGGGGAGGCTGGAGGGTGGCTGGCCGGAGCCTGTCCGGCCAGCGGACGGGCGGGCGCGGCGGGCGGCTCCAACGGTGGGAAGTCAGCGCCGCATGCTACCGGTTTATCCGCGCGGGTGCTGTCGCCGGTAGTCCCAGGGGGCGCGCGGCCGCTTTTGCGACCACAGCCCGGTGTGGCTGGCCTGGGCCTGGCGCTGCAGCGCCGCCAGTTGCGGGTAGGCGGCCGCGCGCGGCGTGTACACCCAGGCGAGCCCGGCGCGCACCTGGGCCGTGGCCGCATCGCCCTGGCCGCAGCGCACGTGCGCCACGGTGCGGCCGTAGGCGTCGCGGGCCACGGTCTGCAGCGTGGCTTTCTGCCGCAGGCACAGGCGCGCGAGGTTCTGGCGGGACGGCGGGCCGAACGCCTGGCGGCGCTCGGGCGCATCGATGGCGGCCAGGCGCACCTGGATCGGGCGGCGGTCGCCGCAGCGGGCGGTGAGGGTGTCGCCGTCGCTGACGGCGACGACCAGGCAGAGCAGGGTGGCGATGGGCACGGGGGATCGGAGCGGGGGAGGGAATGCAATGAAGGCGGGCGCAGGGGCCGTGCCGGCCGCGCACTATAGCCGCACCCCGGAAAGGCGCCGGCCGCGCCTGGCCGCCACTGCCCAAAATGCAGGCACCGGGCTGCAAGCCACTGCCTGCGCCGATCCGGAGGGTTGTCCCTGGGGTTGTCCACAGAACGGCCCACAGAGGGCGGGCATAACTTCGGCATGCGGTGGAGGGACGCTCCCAACGCAGGTGATCAAGGCGAAAAATGCTTCCAGGACAATCAGTACTAGGGCATTTTGCTATCAAAAAAGTAGCGTTTCGCCGGCCAGCCTGAAACCACTGGATACACTGCCGTCCGCATGCGCCGCCGGACCTGGCGGCGCAAGGCGGACATGGCGGCGCAAGGCGGACATGGCACGACACCAAGGACACGAGGGCATGGCAACGGGGCACGACACATCCACATCCACATTCGATTTCGCGCGGGCGGCGTGCCGCCGTGGCTGGGTCCTGGCGGCCGGCATCGCGCTGGCGGGTCTGGGCGCGCTGGGTGGGGCGTCGCTGCCCGCCCAGGCCAGCAGCGGACCTCAGCCCTGGGGCCAGCGCCTGGTGGAAACCCAGGAACTGCCGGCCGAAGCGCTCGCGAAGTTCGCGCTGTTCCAGGACCGGAAAGACACCGCCGATTCGGCCCGCTCCGCAGGCGCACCGCCCCAGACCCAGGCCTGGACGGGCGAGGAGATGGTGCTGCCCCGCAGCGGCAACCCCTACACGCTGGTGGTGCGAGTCTCGGGCGTGGCGCTGGCCGACGGGGATGTCGGCGCGCGCTGGATGGCGGGCTGGTCCATCCATGGCGCACCGCGCGTGGGTGCCGTGCCCCAGGTCGCCGCGCGGGGCGTGCGCGCCGGCCAGGTCGTGGAGATGGCCGGCGCCGCGGCGCCCTTGAGCTTCAAGGAAGACCGCACGGTCCCGCCAGTGCTGGAGTTCGCAGGGGTGAGCAACCTGCGCATGGACCGGGTGCGGCTGGAGGTGTGGTCGGGTATGCGCTCGTCCAACCCGGTGGAACGGCTCATGCCGTGGATGCCCCTTCTCACCGGGGCCGTGTTTCTCGGCCTGATGCTGTGGTGGCGCCGCCGTTGAGCGGGCGGTGGGACAGCGACGGTGGGGCGGCACCGCCGGGCCTTGGGGGCCGCGCGCGTCCAGTCACAGGTCCAGCGGCTGCCCGGGTCTCCACGCATCGGCGCGCCGCCGTGCTTCGGCGATATCGACCGGGCCCATCCTGCGGGCCAGCAACTGAAGGTGCACGGCCCCGTAGCGGGGCAGGGTGAGCGGGTCTTCCGGGTTGCCGCGGCCCAGGCGGTCGGCCAGTTCCAGCAGCATGTAGGCGGCAACGGGCCGCTGGGCCACGGTGGCCGCGCCGTTGGCATAGAGATCGCCCAGCCGGTACAGCCCGGCCGCATCGCCCTGGCGCGCCGCGCGCAGGTACCAGTTCTCGGTCAGCGACATCTGGCGGGGTTCTCCGCCACGGCCCTCCTGGTAGATGGCGCCCAGCCGCACCGCCGCCAGGCTGGAGCCCTGGTGGGCGGCCCGGGTCAGCCACTGCATGGACTCGGCATGGTCCCTGGGGATGCCGTTGCCCTCGTCCAGCATGGCCGACAGCAGCACCATGGCCCGCAGGTGCCCTTGCTGGGCCATGGCCCGCACGGTGGGCAGAACGTCCAGGCCCTGGCCGCGGCGCCACTGGGTCTCAGCCGCACCGAGCCGGGCCAGTTGTTCCATGCCTTCCCGCTGCGCCGCGATCTGCAGGGCGCGCGCATCGCTTTCGGCGCGGGCGATGCGTTCGGCGGCCTGGGCCTTGTCGTGGTTCCACTTCCAGCCCATCAGCGCCATCAGCACCACCACGCCGCCCGCCAGGACAATCAGGGTCCAGGGCTTGTCGCCGGGGGCGGCGGCCGGCCGGGCGCGGGCGCCCTCGGGCTTTTGCCGCGCCGCCACGCTGGTGGGGAGCACCTTGTCGTAGGCCACCTCGCACCGGGGGCATTGCCAGGCCGGTGCGGTATCGGTGGCCTGGCGGGTGTGGCTGCAGCGCGGGCACACGCGCGCGGCAGCGGCGCGGGCGGCCTCGGGCGTCTCCACGGGTTCGAGCGAAAGATCAGCGGCGTTCACGGTTCCATTCCTTTTTGGGGAGCGATTGTGCTGCGCCTGCCCGGCCCGAAGCGTCAGCGGCTCGAATATTCGGAAAAAAGGCCGCCAGCACAATGAAATCTAGGGCGTATTGCTATCAATTAAGTAGCAATTTATGCGCTATCCCTCAGGCTCTGCGGGCACCGTCGTCGCCTGCCAGGTCCCGGGCGCCAGCCCGTCCAGCGAATAAGGCCCGATGGCGGCGCGGATCAGCCGCAAGGTGGGCAGGCCGACCGCCGCGGTCATGCGCCGCACCTGGCGGTTGCGGCCTTCCTTGATCGCCAGTTCGATCCAGGCGGTGGGGATGCGCTGGCGCACGCGGATGGGTGGGTCGCGCTCCCACACGGCAAGCGGCGGCTCCATGCGGCGCGCCCGGGCCGGGCGGGTGGGGCCGTCGTTCAGCTGCACGCCGTCGCGCAGCGCGGCCAGGGCGGCTTCGTCGGGTGTGCCCTCCACCTGCACCCAATACGTCTTTTCCATCTTGAAGCGCGGATCGGCGATGCGCGCCTGCAGCGCGCCGTCGCTGGTGAGCAGCAGCAGCCCTTCGCTGTCGGCGTCCAGCCGGCCCGCCACGTACACGCCGGGCAGGTCGATGAAATCCTGCAGCCCGCGCCAGCGCCCCTCGGGTGTGAACTGGCTCAGCACGCCGTAGGGCTTGTGAAAGCGGATGAGGCGGGGCGTGCCGGCGGGGGCAGTGGCTGCTGCCGCCACCGCAGGGGATCGGGCGGAAGGGCGTGCCGCCAGCGGCCGGAGTGGCAGGAGTGGGCGGGATGGGCGCAAGGGGCCAGGATCGCGCGGGGAGCGGGGCGGGGTCGGCATGGGGCGGCAAGCATAGCGCGGTGGGCGTCCCACGCCGTGGTGACCGGCGCGGTACGGCAGAGCGTGCCGCTCGCGCAGGCTTTCAGTCGCTGCCGCCCGCCACGGCGCGCACCCCGGCCGCGCCCACGTCCACCGCTGTGCCCACTACGGTGGCGCCGACCTTCACCGTGGTCGCCACCACCGTCACCGCGGCATCGCCCACGGCCACCACGGCGCAGCCGCTGCACAGCACCGCCATCGCCGCGAGCGCGGCACCCAGAAAAGATCGCATGGAAACCACCCAAAAAGGCCAGGGGATCGAAGGCGGAAATTGTCGCCGCCCGCTCCGCGAAGCGGCCCCTTCTTTACCTGCCCGTGTCGGCCCGGCGCAACGCCCGCCGGCTCAGACGGGCAGGAACAGCGCCGGGTCCACCATCGTGCGGTTGAGCATCACGCCCCAGTGCAGGTGGGGCCCGGTCACGCGGCCGGTGGCGCCCACCGCGCCCAGGCGGTCGCCGGTCTGCAACTGGTCGCCCACCTTGGCGTCGATGGCGCTCAGGTGGGCATAGACGGTGAGCAGCCCGCCGCCATGGTCCAGCCACACGGTGCCGCCGCTGAAGAAATATTCGCCGGTGTCGATCACCCGGCCCGGCAGCGGCGCGACGATGGCCGTGCCCTTGGCTGCAGCGATGTCCATGCCGCTGTGCGGATTGCGCGATTGCCCGTTGAACACCCGCCGCAGCCCGAACGAGCTCGACCGGGGACCCGGCACCGGGACGTGCATGCGCAGGTCGGCCGGCTTGGGCAGCGGTGTGGAAAACGCTGCCGTCACCTGCCGCTGGTGTTCGCGCTCGCGCTCGAAGCGGGCGTTGTCCTCGGCGGAGAGGTCCACGGTGCGCGGCGCGACGCTCAGGTGCTGCTCGCGGTACTTTTTGGGCGCGATGGTGTAGGGCACCTTGCGCGCTGCATCGCCTTCGGTGGCCGAACCCCGCACCACGATCCCGGCGGCCCCCGCCTGGGCCGCCAGCGGGATGCCGACGATGGCCGTCCACTCGATCGCATCGCCCAGCACGAGCACCGGCACGTCGCCCGCGCCTTCGTCCACGTGCGCCACCGGCCGTGTGGCCGCCGGCCCCAGCGACAGGCGCGCCACGCCGCCGGGCACTTGCGACGCGCGGGGCCAGACGGATGGGGAGGGCGCTGGCGAAGGCGCGCTGGCCCGGGGCTTGGCCGCTTGGACGGGGCCCTGCCAGGCCAGCAGGCCCAGCGTGGCCACGAGGGCGGTGCGCCGGCTGGCCTGCAGAGAAAGGGAGGGGGGAGTGCGGTGGTCTGCCATGGCGCGGGCGAAGGGAAGAGGGGATGCCGGCAGTTTAGCGACGGCGCCTGCGCCAGCGCGCGCCAAGCCCTGGCGTGCGCGGACGGCTCCGGAGATACCCTGCCTTGGCCGCGCCAGGGCCGCCGGGCGGCGCCGGCCCCGTTACGATGCCCTGCATGCGCCGCGCATGCCCGTTTCCGCCCTGCCATTCGGTTGCCGTGGGCCCTTGGCCGGGTCCGCTGGCACCGCCGTCAACGGCGCAGGTGCTGCCCTCCGGCTTTCGCCCCTTCAGCTCCTGAATTGCGCCATGCCGCCTGCCGCCCGCCCCCATTCCCCACCGCCCGGCGGATCGCCGGCGCGCCGCGCGGCCGATGGCGTCCTGCCGCCGCCCCCGGGCCTGCGGGGCCGGATCGACCGGGCGCTGTTCGGCCAGAGCAAGCAGGTGCGCATCCGCATGTCGCAGTGCCTGCTGGCGTTCGGCCTGCTGTGCCTGATCGCCCTGGTGCAGCAGGCCGAGGTGATGCTGGGGCTGGTGGACGCCAGGCAGGCCTATCCGCTGACCGCCTTCGCGCTGGGCACCAGCTTCGTCTGCTGCCTGCTCGTGCGCACCGGCCAGGGCCGGCGGCTCGCGCCGCACGATCCGTCGCTCTCCATGCTGCAGTCGGTGCTGGCGGCCACGGCGCTCGGCTGGGCCTATGCCATCACCGGGCCGGCGCGCGGTGCGCTGCTGGGCCTGCTGGCACCGCTGTTCCTGCTGGGGGGCATGTTCCAACTGCGGGCGGGGCAGACGCGCGTGCTCATGGCGTATTGGCTGGTGCTCGTGACCGGGGTCATGCTGTGGCGCACGTCGGGCGAATCGCCGCGCTACGACCCGCGCGTGGAGGTCATCCACTGGGCCTTCTCGCTCATCGTGGTGACGGCGGTGGCCGCGCTGGCCATCCGCATCGGCCGCCTGCGCAGCCGCCTGGCCCGGCAGAAGGCCACCCTCACCGAGGCGCTGGAGCTGAGCCGCAAGCTCGCCGAGCACGATGCGCTGACCGGCCTGCTGAACCGGCGCGCCATGGGCGACCTGCTCACCCTGCACTGGACGGTGGGCGCCGCGGTGCAGCCGCAGGACGGCCGGCCGGGCGAGCCCGCCACGGCGCCGATGGCCATGGCCATGATGGACATCGACCACTTCAAACACGTGAACGACACGCACGGGCATGCGGTGGGCGACGCCGTGCTGCAGCGCTTCGCCGAGATCGCCCAGGCCGGCGTGCGCGGGCGCGACGTGCTCTCGCGCTGGGGCGGGGAAGAGTTCCTGCTGCTCATGCCCGGTACCGGCCAAAGCGGTGCGATGCGCGTGCTGGAGCGGCTGCGCGGCCAGATGGAGCGCGGCGGCTTCGAAGCACTGGCCCCGGGCCTGGCGGTGACGTTCTCCGCCGGCGTGGCCGAGCGCGTGCCCGGCGAGCCCCACGCGGCCACCGTGGAGCGGGCCGACAAGGCGCTCTACCGCGCCAAGCACAACGGCCGCAACCGCTTCGAAGCCGGCTGACCGCCGCAGGCCGGCGGCACGCACGCCCCCGCGCAGTGCGCTGCCACGGCCCCCGTGCGCTGGCAGAGTTGGAGGCGTGGGCTTACAAGCGCGCACCCGGCGCCCACCCACAATCGCGCACATGAAAAAAACAGGCCGCACCCTGCTCACCGTAGCACTCACCTTCGTGGCCACCACCGCCATCGTGCTGTTCGCACTGAACTTCACCGCCGGCGAGAAGAAAGTGCAGCACCAGATCCCGCGCCTGTACACCACCGCCCAGCCCCAGTACGAACGTGCCATGGGCAGCCTGCTGGGCCCGGGCATCACCAGCGGCAACGAGGTGGTGGAGTTGCTCAACGGCGACCAGATCTTTCCGCCCATGCTGGCCGCCATCCGGGCCGCGCAGAAGAGCGTCACCTTCGAAACCTACATCTACTGGTCCGGCGACATCGGCAAGCAGTTCGCCGATGCCCTGAGCGAGCGCGCCCGTGCCGGCGTGAAGGTGCATGTGCTGCTGGACTGGGTGGGCAGCTCCAAGATGGACGAGAGCTACTTCACCGAGATGAAGGCGGCCGGCGTGGAGGTCGAGAAATTCCACAAGCCCCACTGGTACAACCTGGCCCGCCTGAACAACCGCACGCACCGCAAGCTGCTCGTCACCGACGGACTGGTGGGCTTCACGGGCGGCGTGGGCATCGCGCCCGCATGGACCGGTAATGCGCAGGACCCCGACCACTGGCGCGATTCGCACTACCAGGTCAAGGGCCCGGCGGTCGCGCAGATGCAGGCCACCTTCCTGGACAACTGGCTCAAGGTCACGGGCAAGGTGATGCACGGCGAAGCGTACTTTCCCGCCATTGCCCAGAGCGGCACGCAGAAGGCGCAGATGTTCTCCAGCTCGCCCTCCAGTGGCAGCGAGAGCATGCAGCTCATGTACCACCTGGCCATCACCTCGTCCGAGCGCAGCCTCGACCTGTCGGTGGCGTACTTCGTGCCCGACGACCTGACCCGGCAGCTGATGCTGGACGCCCTGGCGCGCGGTGTGCGCATCCGGCTCATCACGCCCGGCGAGCACACCGACACCGAAACCGTCAAGGCCGCCTCCCGCGCCACCTGGGGCGAACTGCTGCAGGCCGGCGCCGAGATCTACGAGTACGAGCCCACCATGTACCACTGCAAGGTCATGATCGTGGATCAGCTCATGGTGTCGGTGGGCTCCACCAACTTTGACAACCGCTCGTTCCGGTTGAACGACGAGGCCAACCTGAACGTGTACGACGCCCCTTTTGCCCAACGGCAGACGGTGATGTTCGAGGACGACCTCAAGCGGTCGCGGCGGGTGACCTACCAGGACTGGCTGGACCGGCCGATGAAGGAGAAGCTGGCCGAGCGGATGGCGAGTTTGCTGGAGACACAGCTGTAGGTTGCATGACACCGCTGCAAAACGGTTTTCCTCGGGCGTTGCATCTTGGGCTTTGAGTACGCTGCGTGACAATAAAGCAAGTTGCAAAAGAGAGGTTTCATGAATGACGTGTATGACAGAACTGCGCTCGATGGATCGATTTCTCAACTGGAATCCGTCACCGCCAATTTTGCCCAGCGTTTCATTCAAGACGGAAAAGTGCGGCAGAGTTACATCGGGCAAACCGCCAGTTGGCACAGGAGTACCGCGCCCGGGTGGCATCAAGAGCACTCTCGGCCGACGATGCGGCGCGGCAGGTTCAATCCATTCGCAACGGGCGTGTTCGTCGGCGGTGCCTTGGGTGCGCTGGGGCCCGATCTTTCGTTTGGATGGATTTTCTGATGGCGCTCCGACCGTCGCAGGCTTTTCAGTTGGAACATCGCTGCCCGGCTGAAAAAGAAGCGCCAGCCCTCGTGTTGATGCATGCGCCCAGCGCACGCACGGTCGAACTGCAAGGCGGGGTTCTGGAGGCGCAATTCGAAGGCGAACGCGGATATCTGGTTTTCACGACGCAAGGCAATCCGCAGGAAGAGGCGCTTTTCATCCATTGGCTGAATCCAGCCTTGCATATCGAGGATTCGCTGGAAATCTCTGCCGACTACACCCCGGGCATCTTTAAAAACCCGGAGGTCGCACCAGCAGCGCAGGCCATCATTTTTTCTTTTTTTGACGATGGAAAGCGCTGGTCGGTGACCGTTCTTCAAACGCCTCGGTGGCTGAGGCACAAATACCCCGTCAAGCGCAAAACGCCGTTCTGGAACCGGTCTTGGCTGATGGTGCGAAATGGGCTCGACGATTGATCATTGGGTGACTTGTCCTCCTGCTGAATAGGGCAGTGCAAGCCGTCAAGGCGAGTTCACTGAGCCTGCGGCGTCGCCTGGATGAACGCCTCCACGTCGTCCAGCACCGGCGCGACCCAGCGCAGCGGCCACGCGAATGCGCCGACGAGCGTGGTGTGGCTGGCGCGGGGATACGACTTCAGCGTGACCGGCACGCCAGCGGCCTGCAGCTTCTGCGCCATCTGCTGGGTGCTGCGCTCCGGGCTCACCAGTCGGTCGTTGACCGGGGCCGCCAGGAAGGTGCGCGGCGCGCCGGGGTGTGCGAACTCGATGGGCTGGGCCTTGGGCGGGTAGTTCGGGTGGAAAAACACCGGCTGCGCTTGCGGGTTGTCGGTGGGAAAGAAGTCGTACGGCCCCGCCAGGCCGATCCAGCCGGCAAGCTCGTTCGGCGTGTGGCCCGTGGGCTGCAGCCAGCGCGGGTCCAGCGCCAGCATCGCCGCGTTGTAGCCGCCGGCACTGTGGCCCATGGCGAACACCCGTTTCGGGTCGCCGCCCCACTGCGCCGCATGGTCCAGGCCATAGGCCACGGCCAGTGCGCTGTCCTGCAGGAATTCGGGGTAGCGCACCTCGGGGTAGAGGCGGTAGTCGGCCACCATCGTCAGCACGCCCCGTGCCGCGAGCGCTTCGCCCAGGAACAGGTAGTCGCCGCGCTCACCGCTGTTCCAGGAGCCGCCATAGAAGAACACCGCGACCGGCCAGCCGGCCGCTGGCGCCGTCGTTTTCGGCCGGTAGATGTCCAGTTGCTGGCGCGGCAGCGTGCCGTAGGCCACGCCGGCCTGGACGGTATGGCTGTCCTTGGCCGTGAGCGCATTGAGCGTGCCGACCGCGGAGCAGCCGGTCAGCCACGCGGCCAAGGCCAGGATGCCGGTGACTTGCCATGCCGCGCGGGCCCATGAACGGTGAGGGTGTTTCAATCGCGCCTCCAAGTGGGTGGTCCGGCGATCGGGCCGGGACACAGGCGACAGGCTTGTGTCGGGCGGATTATGGTTGGCGCGCCAGCGCCGTGGCCGTCAGAGATGACGCCGCCATGGAGCGGGTGTCACTGCCGAAATCGCGATGCTTTCGAACCGGCCTTGCCCGCGGATGTCAGGCGGCGGGCGGGAGCGCTGGTACCCGCTGCGCACGGTAGCTGGCCGTGCCGGACGCCCAGGCCACCAGGCGGTCGATGTTGGGGTGCTTGCCGGGATGGGCGTGTGCATCGGCCGTGTGCTCTGCGTACCACTCCAGGCCCAGGCTGGCCGCTGCAGGCGTGATGGTGCCGCCGTACAAGGTGGACAACGCGTTGTAGACGGCCAGGGAGCCCGCTTGTCCGGGCTTGTTTTCCAGCGTGGCGATGACCTGTCCGTCCGGGTCCAGCAGGTGCAGGGCAGAGAGGTCGGCAACGGATGGGAGTTGTTGAAGGCGCGAGGAAAAGTTCATTCTCGAAATCGGGAGTGCGATGCGCCCCTGGCGTTGGATGGCCAGGGGCTTGCATCGGTGGATAACGGGACCGGCCCGCGACGGCGATGGCCGCCGTCGCCCGGGCCGGCTGTTGCGTCGGCTTACTTGCCCCAGGAGTCCTTCAGGCCCACGGCCAGGTTGAACACCGGCTTGCCTGCCGCGTGGTCCTTGCTGTCCGCCACGAAGTACCCGTGCCGCTCGAACTGGAACTGGTCGCCCGGTCGGGCGTTGGCCAGTGAGGGCTCCACGATGGCCGTCACGACCTTCAGGCTGTCCGGGTTCAGCAGCGTGAGGAAGTCTTTCCCGCCGGCATCGGGCTGCGCATCGGTGAACAGCCGGTCGTACATGCGCACCTCCGCCTTCACGCCATCGGCCACGCCCACCCAGGTGATGGCGGCCTTCACCTTCACGGTGTCGGCGCCGGGGGTGCCGCTCTTGGTGTCGGGCACCACGGTGGCCAGCACTTCGGTGATCCGGCCATCTGCGTCCTTGTTGCAGCCCGTGCATTCGATCACGTAACCGCCCTTGAGGCGCACCTTGTTGCCGGGGAACAGGCGCTTGTAGCCCTTGGGGGGCACTTCCTCGAAGTCTTCGCGCTCGATCCACACCGCCTTGCCGATCGTGAAATGGCGCAGGGGCGATTCGGTTCCTTCGGGCGGGTGGGGCAGGGCGGGCAGGCTGCAGGGCTCCAGGTGGCCGGCGCCCATCACCTCGTCCCAGTTGGTCAGCACCAGCTTGACGGGGTTGAGCACCGCCATGCCGCGGTGGGCCTTGGCTTCCAGGTCTTCGCGCAGGCAGCCTTCCAGCGTGCTGTAGTCGATCCAGCTGTAGTCCTTGGTCACGCCGATGCGTTCGCAGAACAGGCGGATCGATTCGGGCGTGTAGCCGCGGCGGCGCAGGCCGACGATGGTGGGCATGCGGGGATCGTCCCAACCGGTCACGATGCCGTTGTCCACCAGGTGCTTGAGCTTGCGCTTGCTGGTGACCACGTAGGTGAGGTTCAGGCGCGCGAACTCGTACTGGCGCGGCTGCGGCGCGGCGATGAGGCCGCCTTCCACCAGGCGGTCCATGAGCCAGTCGTAGAAGGGGCGCTGGTCTTCGAATTCCAGCGTGCAGATGCTGTGGGTGATGTGCTCCAGCGCGTCCTCGATGGGGTGCGCGAAGGTGTACATGGGGTAGATGCACCACTGGTTGCCGGTGTTGTGGTGCTCGGCGTGCTTGATGCGGTAGATGGCCGGGTCGCGCAGGTTGATGTTGGGCGAGGCCATGTCGATCTTCGCGCGTAGCACGGCGGCGCCGTCGGGCAGCTTGCCTTCGCGCATTTCGCGAAATCGCGCGAGGTTCTCTGCCACGGTGCGACTGCGAAAGGGGCTGTCCACGCCGGGCTTGCCGAAGTCGCCGCGGTTGGCGCGCATCTCGTCGGGGGTCTGCTCGTCCACGTAGGCTTTGCCGTTTTCGATCAGGTACTCAGCCGCGCGGTACATGAAGTCGAAATAGTTGCTGGCGTAGTACAGGTGGTCGGCGCCATCGCCGCTGGCCTTCCAGTCGAAGCCGAGCCAATGCACGGCGTCGATGATGGCGTCCACGTATTCCTGGTCTTCCTTCTCCGGGTTGGTGTCGTCGAAGCGCAGGTGGCACACGCCGCCGTAGTCGGCGGCCAAGCCGAAATTCAGGCAGATGCTCTTGGCATGGCCGACGTGCAGGTAGCCGTTGGGTTCGGGGGGGAAACGCGTGCGGATCTTCGCCGGGTCGGGCTGCCCGCCAGCATGGTGGGCCGCATCGCCGGGCGTGCCGCCCCAGCGCGCCTGGGCATGCGTGCCCTTGGCGAGATCGCTCTCGATGATCTGGCGAAGAAAATTGCTGGGCTTGGCCGCGGCGTTGGAGGAGGGGTCGAGGGGGGCTGGGGAACTCATGGCGGCATTCTAGGCGGCGGTGCCGGGGGCGTTACCGGGTGAAACACAGCGCGCTACGTCCAGAAACAACATTGCAGGGGGTTTGTGCCATCCTTTCGGACATGTGATGCGTTGAGCATCCACGGGAGTTCCGCGATGGCGGGGCTCCCATCCAAAGGAGATTTCCATGACGAACAGCCGCTCTCTCTCAGCCATGGCCGCCACCGCCGGCGTGGCGCTCGCCCTGCTGGCGGGCACCGGTGCCGCCCAGGCACGCGATATTTCCTGGTCTGTGGGCATCGGGTCGCCCGGCGTGGCGGTCGGTGTCGGGGGCGGCGGCTACCCCGTCGTGGTGGCCCCGCCAGCCTATTACCCGCCGCCTCGTCCCGTCTATTACGGCCCGCCCCCGGTGGTCTATGCCCCCCCTCCCGTCTACTACCCGCCGCCACGGCCGGTGTACTACGCGCCCCCGCCTCCGGTGGTGGTCGCCCCCTACGGGTACTACGGCGGCGGTCGCCACTGGCACGGACGGGACCGGGGCTACTACTACGGTCGCTGAAACCCATCGCTGTCCCCCTGGCTGCCCATGCAGCCCCAACGGCCCCCTCGGGGCCGTTTTATTTGGGAGCGCCACGCATAATTCGCCCTGTTCGCGTTCGCCGACTGGCGGCGACGCCTTGCCTGGAGTACTGGCCCTGTGAAAACCGTCTTTGTCCTCAACGGACCCAATCTGAACCTGCTCGGCACGCGCGAGCCCTCGGTGTACGGCGTGCACACGCTGGCCGATGTGGAGCGGCTGTGCGCCCAGGCGTGCGAGCGCCATGGGTTTGCGCTGCAGTTCCGCCAGAGCAACCACGAGGGCGACTTGGTGGACTGGATCCATGAGGCCGGCCGCCTCCACGGCGCGGGCGAACTGGCCGGCGTGGTGCTGAATGCCGCCGCCTACACCCACACCAGCGTGGCACTGCTGGATGCCGTCAAGGGCACGGGCGTGCCGCTGGTGGAGTTGCATATCAGCAACGTGCATGCCCGCGAAGCCTTCCGCCACCATTCCTATCTGTCCGGCGTGGCGCGCGCGGTGATGTGCGGGTTCGGCGTGCAGGGCTATCCGCTAGCCATCGACGGCCTGGCGGGATGGTGACGGTGCCCTCCGCCCCGGCGGCCCACCCCGGACCTGCCGGGGCACCCGATGGCACCCCGCCCGAAGTGCGGCGCCTGCAGGCGCTGGCCACGCGGCACACCACGCCTTGCGGCGACGGCGATCTGGTGTGGCACGCCTGGGGACCGGTCGTGCCCGGGCAGCCGCCGCTGGTGCTGCTGCACGGCGGCAGCGGCAGCTGGACCCACTGGGTGCGCAACATCGAAGACCTGGTCGCGGCGGGCCACCAGGTCTGGGTGCCGGATCTGCCCGGTTTCGGGGAGTCTGCTCTGCCCCCGGCCGGCGCCGATGCCGACGCGCTGGTCGAACCGCTGTGCGAGGGCATGCGCGCGCTTTGGGGGCCGCAGCCCTGCGATCTGGTGGGGTTCTCGTTCGGCGGCATGGTGGCGGGCCTGCTGCTGGCCGACCACCCCGAGCTGGCCCGGCAACTGGTCATCGTGGGCGCGCCGGCCATGGGCGTGGTGCCGCACCGCCAGTTCGAACTGAAAGGCTGGCGGCACCTGCCCGCGGACCAGCAGCCGCAGGTGCACCGCCACAACCTCGCCGTCCTGATGCTGCAGGACCCGGCTCTCATCGAAGGCCTGGCGCTGGGCCTGCACGTGGCCAACGTGGTGCGCGACCGCATGCCGCGCCGCCGGCTGGCGCACACCGACATCCTGGCGCGCTCGCTGCCCCGGGTGACCTGCCCGGTGCATGCCATCTATGGCCGCAACGATGCGCTCTACAAGCGCTGGATCGTGGAGCTCGAGGCGGCGTTCCGGGCCGTGGTGCCGGACTTCCGTGGCCTGGACTTCATCCCCGAGGCCGGCCACTGGGTGCAGTTCGAACAGCCCCGGCCCTTCATGGCCGCACTGCTGGCCGCGCTGGTAGACGGGGCGCAGCCGGCGGCCGCACCCTTGGCGGCCGGCCGATGACCGCGCCGCCGGCGGCCTTCGTGCCCCAGGTGGACGAGCGTGAGGTGGAGATCACCGCCATGCGGGCGCAGGGCGCTGGCGGGCAGAACGTCAACAAGGTGTCGAGCGCGGTGCACCTGCGCTTCGACATCGCGGCGTCTTCGTTGCCCGACGGCGTGAAGGAGCGCCTGCTCGCCCTGCGCGACAGCCGGATCACGCAGGAGGGCGTGCTGGTCATCAAGGCGCAGCAGTACCGCAGCCAGGAAGCCAACCGCCTCGACGGACTGCAGCGCCTGCAGGCCCTGGTGGCCAGCGTGGCGCAGCCGCCGCGCACCCGGCGGGCTACCAAGCCGACCTACGGCTCCAAGCAGCGGCGCCTGGAATCTAAGAGCGTGCGCTCGGGCATCAAGGCGCTGCGTGGCCCGGTGCGCGACTGAAAAGGCCGGCAGCGCCACGGCGGGCGTTCGCTGGCCCGTGGCGGCACAGGCCGCGCCGATCGCCCAGGGGGTTGGAACCGCCGCCACCGACCCCATCTGTCGGCAACCGAGGAATCTTCATGTCCGATCTGGAACGGGCCCGCGCACCCACCGACAGCGGCAGGAATGCCGAACTCCCCGCGCTGTACCTCTCCCATGGCGCCCCGCTGTTCGCGGTGGACTCCGGCGAAACCGGCCCGGCCCTCACCCGCTGGGGCCAGGAGGTCCAGGCGCGCTTTCCGCACCTTCGCGGGGTGGTGGTCATGTCGCCACACTGGATGCCGCGATCCCCGAAAGTGATGACCGGGCTGCAGCCCGCCACCTGGCACGACTTCGGCGGATTTCCGCCGGCCCTGTACGCCTTGCGCTACCCGGCCGCAGGCGCCCCGGGCCTGGCCGAAACGGTGCTGGCGCGCCTGCGTTCGGCCGGTATCGCGGCCGAAGGCGATGCGGAGCGGCCCTTCGACCATGGCGCCTGGGTGCCGCTGATGCACCTGTTTCCCGACGCCCGGCTGCCCGTGGTGCAGGTGGCCCTGCCGTCCACCGCCGGCCCAGCCGAGGTCTACGCCATGGGCGCCGCCTTGCAGGGCCTGCGCAGCGAGGGCGTGCTGGTGATGGGCTCCGGCAGCATGACGCACAACCTGGCCGAGTTCTTCGGCGGCGCCAACGAGCCCTTGCCCTATGTGACTGAATTCAGCCGTTGGATCGAAGACGCCGTGCAGCGGCGCGACTGGCCCGCGCTGCTGGACTACCGGCGGCAGGCGCCACATGCCGAGCGCGCCCACCCCAGCGAAGACCATTTCCTGCCCTTGTTTTTCGCCCTGGGCGCCGCCGGCCCCGAGGCGCAGGCGCACTACCTGAGCCGGGAGGTCCGCTACGGCGCCCTGGCCATGGACGCCTTCGCCCTGCAGTCCGCGGCATGAACTCCCCGGCCCCCGTTCCACTCCAACCCCGATTCGCAACCCTTCATCCATGCCTTGAATGCCTTTTCAGGGCACCCATCGATGCTTGATCTGCCGCTTCCCTTTCTGAACCGCCCCGCCGCGTCCCACACCACCTCTCCCTGGCTGCTCGTCCTCATGCACGGCGTGGGCAGCAACGAGGGCGACCTGTTCGGCCTGGCCCCCTACGTTCCCCCGCATTTCCATGTCGTGAGCCTGCGCGCGCCGCATGCCATGGGCCCGGGCTCCCATGCGTGGTTCGAGTTTTCCGTGCTGCCCGATGGCAGCCGTTCCATCCACGAGCCGCAGGAGGCGGCCAGCCGCTCGCTGGTGGCGCTCACGGTCGAGGCCGCTGCGCTGCAGTTGGGTGTGCCGTCCGAGCGGGTGGTGGTGGGCGGTTTCAGCCAGGGCGGCATCATGGCCTTGTCCCTGCTGTTCACCCGGCCGGAGCTGCTGCACGCCGCCATGGTGTGGCACAGCCGGCTGCTGCCCCAGGCGATGCCGTTCGCCGCCGCGGCCGACAGCCTGCACGGCAAGCCGCTCTGGGTGAGCCATGGCGTGCAGGACAACGTGATTCCCCTGGCCCAGGCCCACGCCATCCGCGACCATGCCCGGGGGCTGTCGCTGGACCTGACCTACCGCGAATACCCCGGCGCGCACGAGATCCGGCAGGCCGAACTGACCGATGCCATGGGATGGCTGGGCGGCCTGCAGCACCCGCAGCCGCAGGCCGCGCGCTGAGCGGCTGACCGACGGGCCCCGCAGGCCCGCCGTTCCTTGCGTGGACCCCGGCCGGCTTGTACCGGCCAACGCGCGGTGCACGACACCCCCCATGCCAGCGGTGACTGGACCCGTCACACGGCGTTACGGCCCGGTGGAGTCCATCGCTTCCAATCGATGGGAGGCCGCGGGGCATCTTGTCTTTCTACCGCGGCTTTCCCGAAACCCAAGAAAAGGAGGCATTCATGCCTGAACGTGACACGGTGGAATTGCGGCCCGCGCAGCAGGCTTCCCGCGCCTGGATTCCATGGGTGCTGGTCGCTGGCGCGCTGGGCGCCGGCGCGGCCTGGTGGTTCTGGGGGCGCACGGCGTCCGAGCCGGTGGCGTTACCGCCCGTGGCCAGCCAGTCCGCGTCCCAGGCTGCCGCGCCGCCCGCATCCGCGGCATCCGGCCCGCAGAACCCCATGGACACGGTGCAGCCGCCCGATACCAAACTCCCCACCCTGGCCGAATCGGACCGCCCCCTGACCGAGGCGGTCACGGGATGGGTGGGGGCGGACTCGGTCGCGTCGCTGCTGCGCATGGACGGCTTCGTGCAGCGCGCGGTCGCCACGGTGGACAACCTGTCGCGCCAGAGCGCGCCGTCCCGCCTGTGGCCCGTGCAGCCCATGCCGCAGCGGTTCCTGGTGGATGGCGAGGGCAGCGAGACGGAGACGATCGCCGCCACCAATGCGGGCCGCTACCGTGCCTTCGTCATGCTGGCCGAAGCCATTCCGCAGGACCAGGCCGTTGCGCTGTACGCCCGGCTGTACCCGCTGTTCCAGCAGGCGTACGAAGAGCTGGGCTTTCCGCGCCGCTACTTCAACGACCGGCTGGTGGCCACGCTGGACAACCTGCTGCAGGCGCCCGAGCCCACCGGCCCGGTGCAGGTGCAACTCACCAAGGTGGCCGGTGAGGTGCCCTCTACGCGCCCCTGGGTGCGCTACGAGTTCGCCGACCCGAAGCTGCAGGCCTTGTCCAGCGGCCAGAAGATCCTCGTGCGCATGGGCGTGGAGAACGAGCGGCGGATGAAAACCGTGCTGGCCGAGCTACGCCGCCGGGTCGCGACGGGCGAGATGGCGCGCAAGCCCTGAGCGCCACGGGCGCGCCGATGCTCCTTAGGCCGGCGCGCGCCGCGCTTCGCCGTCCGGTGAGCGCGGCCGCGGTTTCACTTCTGCGGTTTCATTTCTGATCTTTCACTTCGAGGAGCTTCCCACCATGTTCGTTGCCATGAACCGTTTCCGCATCGCCCCCGGCCGTGAGGAGGAGTTCGTCGAGATCTGGCGCCAGCGCGACAGCCATCTGGCGCAGGTGCCGGGCTTCCAGTCCTTCCACCTGCTGCGGGGCGACACGACGCCCGAGCACACGCTGTTCGCATCGCACACCGTCTGGGCGTCGCGCGCGGATTTCGAGGCGTGGACCCGCTCCGACGCTTTCCGGGCCGCGCACGCGGGCGCGGGGCAAAAGCGCGATCTGTACCTGGGGCCGCCGCAGCTGGAACTGTTCGAATCCGCGTTGTGAGCGCCTGCGCCGGCGAGGCTGGCGATTGCTATATAAATAATAGCAATGAGGGCAATGAAATCTAGGGCGTGAAGGGGTTTTGACTCACAATCCCCGGCGGTAGAAGGCGTCCAGCGTGGGCATCAGGTCCGGGAACTCGGCGGCGAACGTCGTCCGGTCCACGAAGTACGCCTCGCACGCCACGGCGAAGAATTCGGCCGGGGCCGTCGCGCCGTAGGCATCCAGCCAGGGCCATTCGCCGCCAAAGCGCTCGGCGATGATCACGCACTCCCCGAAGGCTTCATAGGCCGGCTGCCACGCCGCGCGCCAGGCCTGCCGCGCCGCCTGCGGGCCGGTGGTGCCCAGAAAGCCTGGCGGCAGGGGCGGGTAGCCATCGGCGTTGCCGTTGCGCATGTCCAGCTTGTGCACGAACTCGTGGATGACCACGCTCATGCCCCGGTCCTGGCCGCTGCCTGCGCTGTCCACGGCCGGCCAGCTCAGCATGACGGGGCCCCGGTGCATGGCCTCGCCCAGCAGCACCTCGGTGTAGTCGTGCACCACGCCGGCCTCGTCGGTGGACTGCCGGCGCGCCACGGCCTCGCCGGGGTGGACCACGATGCCCACGAAATCGTCGTACCAGTCGAGCGCCTGGGCGGGCGTGCCCCAGTGCAGCACGGGCAGGCACGCCTGGGCCGCGATGGCGACCGCCATGGCATCGGTGACCTGCAGGCCGTGCGCGCCGGTGAATTCCTTGCGCTGCAGAAAGAGGGCGCTGAGTGCCTTCAGCTTGGCTTGGTCCTGCAGCGGCAGGGCGGACAGGAACGGATAGCGCTGCAGGGTCTGCAGCCAGAGCGGTGCGGAGATCTCCGGCACGGGGGCGACGGTCGCTCGCACGCGGTGCCAGAGTTTGTTCCAGAGAGCAGGCATGAAAGAGGGGGAGGGCCTGCTCGCGCACTCCCTGGCGGAAAAAGAGATGCCGCCTACATGGGGACGGCGGCGAGCCGTTCCAAGCCCCGGCCGGGCGACAAGCGCAGCACCTCGGCGCGCGGCGGGCGGGCGGCCGCGTCCCAGTCGCTCAGCACCACGCGCTGCAGGCCCGGCCCCACGGCGTGGACGGCGGGGCGGTGCGTGTGGCCGTGGATCAGCGTGCGGGCGCCTGCGGCCTGCAGCCATTGCCGCGTGGCCGGGCCGTCCAGATCGGCGTAGGCCGCCTCGCCGGACTGCTTGCGCGCCTCGCTCTGCTCGCGGATGCCGCGGGCCTGCGCGCGCCGCACGGCCAGCGGCTGGGACAGGAACCGCTGCTGCCACTCCATGCTGCGGGCCTGGGCGCGAAAGCGCTGGTAGTCCACGTCGTCCAGGCAGAGCAGGTCGCCGTGGCTGAGCACGGTGCGTTCGCCGCCGAACTGCAGCACCGTCGGGTCGTGCAGCCCCGTCAGGCCACAGTGGGCCAGAAAGCGCGGCCCGATGAGGAAGTCTCGGTTGCCGTGCATGAAGAACACCGGCCGCTGGCGGGCCGCCTCGCGCAGCAGGGCGCCGCATTCGGCCTCGAAGGCGCCCTCGGCATCGTCGATGCAGTCGTCGCCCACCCATACTTCGAACAGGTCGCCCAGGATGAACACCGCGCTCGCGTCGGTGGTCCGCAGATAGCGTCGCCAGGCCTCGAACGTGGCGGGCTCGCTGGCCTGCAGGTGCAGGTCGGAAATGAATTCGACCGTGCGCCAGTCCGAAGGAGCGGCAAGCTCCTCGAACCGGGGCACGGTCGTGGTCACGGGGCGGGCGGGGATGGGTGCGCCGCGGTCGCCGCGATTACAGGGCGACGGCCTTCTCGACGATCACGTCGTCCTTGGGCACGTCGTCATGGAAGCCCTTGCGGCCGGTCTTCACGCCCTTGATGGCATCCACCACTTCGGTGCCCTTGACCACCTTGCCGAACACGGCATAGCCCCAGCCCTGGGCGGACGGCGCGGTGTGGTTCAGGAAGCCGTTGTCGGCCACGTTGATGAAGAACTGGGCGGTGGCCGAGTGCGGATCGCTCGTGCGGGCCATGGCCACGGTGTAGTTGGCGTTCTTCAGGCCGTTGTTGGCCTCGTTCTCGATCGGGGCTTCGGTGCCCTTTTGGTTCATGCCGGGCTCGAAGCCGCCGCCCTGCACCATGAAGCCGGGGATCACACGGTGGAAGATCGTGTTGTCGTAGTGGCCCTTCTTCACGTAGGCCAGGAAGTTCTCGGTGGACTTCGGCGCCTTTTCGGCATCGAGTTCGAGGGTGATGACGCCGTGGCCGGCGATGTGCAGTTCGACTTGGGGATTGCTCATGGGATTCCTTGGAAAGCGTTGGGGGCCGGGAGGGCCGTGGTGAAGAGGGGCCGGCGGGCTTTACTTGACCACGGTGGCGGAGGTGATGACGACGGGCGTCGTGGGCACGTTCTGGTGCATGCCCTTGTTGCCCGTGGACACGGCCTTGATCTTGTCCACCACGTCGGTGCCCGAGACCACCTTGCCGAACACGGCGTAGCCGTTGCCTTCACCGGTGGCGTTGAGCATGGCGTTGTCCTTCACGTTGATGAAGAACTGCGAGGTAGCCGAGTCCGGGTTGCCGGTGCGGGCCATGGCGATGGTGTAGTTGTCGTTCTTGAGGCCGTTGTTGGCCTCCAGCGGGATCGGTGCCTTGGTGGGCTTTTGCTGCATGTCGGGCGTGAAGCCGCCGCCCTGGATCATGAAGCCGTTGATCACGCGGTGAAAGATGGTGCCGTCGTAGTGCTTGTCCTTCACATAGGACAGGAAGTTGTCCACCGTCTTCGGCGCCTTTGCGGGGTCGAGCTGGACCACGATGTCGCCCAGCGACGTGGCGAGCTTCACCTTGGGGGCCGCCGCATCCTGCGCCTGGGCGGGTGCTACGGAAACGATAGCTGCCAGCGCCATGCTGGCCAACGCCAGGGTCGAATTTCTTCTGGAAATCATCCAATCACTCCTTCGAAAAATATCTGCCATTGGTTGCCCTTGCGGGTCCAGTACTGGCGCTTGACGGGGCCGGTGCGGGCCCCTTCGATGACCTCGCCGAACGTTACCACCATGGTGTCGGAGGCATCCGTCCAGCGCAGCAGGGTCTTGTCCTTGAGCTGGATCGGCCGCCCGCGCAGCGCGCGCGTTTCCGCGCCCAGCTGCTTGGAAAACTCCTGCAGCGGCATCTTGCCGTAGCTCTGGAACGTGGGGGCGTAAAACCCCATCAGGCGCTGCAGGTCGCCCTGCGACTTGGCGGTGCGCCAGGCATCCAGCACCGCATCGAACGCCTTGCGGTCGGCCTGCACGCTGTGGGGCGGTACCCATTGCAGTTGCCGTGCGATCACCACCGGTGTGGAGCGCGGCTCCACCGTGCGCAGGATGCGCTCCAGGTCCGGGTTGGCCAGGGCCAGGCACCCGTCGGTGGCCAGCGGCGCGCGTGAGAACTGGTCCGGCGGCGTGCCGTGCAGCCAGATGCCGCTGCCCGTCTTGCCGCGGCTCTGATCCAGCGGATTGGGGTAGTTGATGGGCAGGGCGCCGGCGCCGTAGAAGTCCTTGAGCGTGGCCGGGTCCAGGCGGCTCGTGATGAAGTACACGCCCAGCGGCGTGCGCTGGTCGCCCTCGATGAGCTTTTCGATGCCGAGCTTGCCCACCGAGGCGTAGTAGTCGGCCACGAGTTCCAGCCCGTTGGGCGTGTTCTCGAACAGATAGAGCCGCGAGCGCGACGCATCGACCGCGATCGCGTGCCGTGAACGCAGCGACAGCTCGATGAACTGGGCGGGAATGGTGCGCGCCTGGGGGCGCACCCGCAGGGCATCTGTGCGCTGGCGCGACTCCGCGCGCAGCTCGGCCAGCACGTCGGCGGCTTCCTGCGGCGGCGGGGCATCGCCCTGGCCGGCCGGCACGTCGCCCATCTGCCGCAGCGGCCGCGTGCGGGCCGACAGCAGGTCGCCCAGCGCCAGTTGCGCGAGCTGGAAGTTCGGGTGGTCGCGCACCAGGCTCTCGGCCTTGGCCAGGGCTTCCCGGCCCTTGCCTTCGCCGGTGAGGCGGTAGACCTCCATGAGGCGCTTTTCCGCCTGCCCATCGGCCAGCGGGGCGATGCGCACGGGCGCCGTGCGCGCGTTCTTGCCCACGCCGCGCAGCTTGTCGCCCTGGGCGTGCGCGGGCCAGGCTGCCGCCAGCAGCGACAGCGCCATGCCCGCCGCCATGCCGCGGCTCCAGGGGGAACGTCCCGCAGCCATGCGAGGCTTCAAGCGGGAACGAATGCGGCGCGGTGCGCCAGCAGAGGGCAAGGGAGCATCCCGAAGGCGATGGTGGAGCGTGTCACCGAAACGATCGCCATCAACCGCCGGTGGCCTCGCGCACGATGGTCCACTGGCCGCCGGTGTTCACCAGGTCCAGGGTCTTGCGGCTGTTCACGCTGTAGCTGCCGGAGCTGTAGCCCTGGCGAAAGCGCGCCTGCGCCTTGTTGCCGTTCACGGAGATGCGCAGATCGTTCACGCTGACGTTGATCTTGGCGCGGCCGACGATGCGGTCGCGGCGCTCTTTTTCCCAGGCGGCGTGGCTTTGCTTGCCGTTGGGCGTGTAGTTCTTGTCGTAGGCGCCCAGGTAGGCGTTCATGTCCTGGCTCTCCCAGGCCTTGGCCCAGGCGTGCACTGCGGCGGACACTTCCCGTTCCGCCGCGGCGGCGGCGCTGGAGGCGGTGTTGCCCGTCACTGCGGCAGCAGGGGCCGGAGCCGGGGTGGGCGCCGGTGCAGCGGCCACGGCCGGTGCGGCCGGGGTGGGTGCGGGGGCCGGCGCAGGGGTGGATGGCGCCGGGGAGGCCGCCACGGGCGCGGGTGCCGGGGCAGGGCGTGGAGCCGCTGCTGCCACGGGCGCAGCTGCGGGCGCCTTGGCGGTGGAGGCTTTGGCCTCGGTCGAGAACAGGTCGCGGATCAGAGCCAGCTTGGGCTTGACCGAGCTGGCGTGCGTGGCATCGAGCTGCAGCGCCTTGTTGTAGGCCTGGCTGGCCAGCTTGGCGTAGATGTCGCCCAGGTTTTCATGCGCGGTGGCATAGCTGGGGTTGGTGCGGATGGCCATCTCGAGCGCGGTGCGCGCCTTGTCGAGCTGGTTCTGGTTGGCATACAGCACGGCCAGGTTGTTGTAGGGCTCGGGCAGTTCGGGATAGTCTTCCGTGAGCTTCGTGAAGGTGGCCACCGCTTCGGTCTGCTTGCCCGAATCCGCCTGGGCCACGCCGCGCAGAAAGCGCAGTTGCGGGTCGCGAGGGTTGGCGGTGAGCCGCTGGTCGGCCTTGGCCAGGGCATCCGCCGGCTTGCCTGCCTTGAGCAACTGGGTGATCTCGGCATAGTCGTCCGCGTGGGCCAGCGGGGCACCCAACAAGGCCGACAGGGCAATCAGGCGCAGGAGATGGGCAAGGGTGCGTTGTGGATGCTTCATGGGCGGACGGGAATGGTTGGAGGTGTCAAGCCGTAACGGGGGCTTATACTGCGGCGGATTGTAGCTGAGGGGTTTGTCATGCCGGTACGCTGTTGCCGCTCCTGATTTTGCATGTGCGCACCGCCGCGCACGGCCCTTCCGGGAGGCTCCCGCCTCTTTGCGCAGCCCCTGCCAGGGCGCCGGCTGCACCATCCACCCCTTGACTGAATTTCCATGAGTTTGCGTATCTACAACACGCTGTCGCGTGCGCTGGAGCCTTTTTCTCCGCTGGAGCCCGGACATGTGCGCATGTATGTCTGCGGCATGACCATTTACGACCTGTGTCACATCGGCCACGCCCGCATGATGATGGCGTTCGACGTGGTGCAGCGCTGGCTCAAGAGCAGCGGCCTGCGCGTGACCTACGTGCGCAACATCACCGACATCGATGACAAGATCATCCGGCGCGCGGTGGAGCGCGGCATCACCATCCGCCAGTTGACCGACGAGATGATCGCCGCCATGCACCAGGACATCGGCGCTTTGGGCATCGAGCCGCCCTCCATCGAGCCGCGCGCCACCGAATATGTGCCGCAGATGCTCGCGCTGATCGGCGCGCTGGAAAGCAGGGGCCTGGCCTACCGTGCCAGCGGCGGCGACGTGAACTACGCGGTGCGCAAGTTCGCGGGCTACGGCAAGCTGTCCGGCAAGTCGCTCGACGAGTTGCGCGCTGGCGAGCGCGTGGCCGTGGCCGACGGCAAGGACGATCCGCTGGACTTCGTGCTGTGGAAGTCCGCCAAGCCCGAGGAGCCGCCCGAAGCCAAGTGGGACAGCCCCTTCGGCGCCGGCCGGCCCGGCTGGCACATCGAGTGCTCGGCCATGAGCTGCGCCACGCTGGGCGAGAGCTTCGACATCCATGGTGGCGGCGCCGACCTGCAGTTTCCGCACCACGAAAACGAGATCGCGCAGAGCGAAGGCGCCACCGGCAAGCCGCTGGCGCGCTTCTGGGTGCACAACGGCTTCGTGCGCGTGGACAACGAGAAGATGAGCAAGTCGCTCGGCAACTTCTTCACCATCCGCGACGTGCTGGCCAAGTACGACGCCGAGACCGTGCGCTTTTTCATCGTGCGCGCCCATTACCGCAGCGCCCTCAACTACAGCGACGCCCACCTGGACGACGCGCGCGCCGCGCTCAAGCGCCTGTACACGGCATTGAGCCTGGTCGCGCCGGCGCCCACACCCTCGATCGACTGGACCGACCCCTACGCGGGCCGGTTCAAGGCCGCCATGGACGAAGACTTCGGCACCCCCGAGGCCGTCGCCGTGCTGTTCGATCTGGCCGGCGAGGTCAACCGCACGCAGTCGCCGCAGACCGCCGGGCTGCTGAAGGCGCTGGCCGGGTGCCTGGGCCTGCTGCAGGGCGATCCGCAAGCCTTCCTGAAGGCCGGCGCCACGCTGGACGAAGCCGCCATCCAGGCGCAGATCGCCGCGCGCGCTGCCGCCAAGGCAGCGAAGGACTTCGCCGAGGCCGACCGCATCCGCAAGGCGCTGCTGGAGCAGGGCATCGTCCTCAAGGACTCCGCCGCCGGCACGACCTGGGAGGCGGCGCAGTGAGCGGTTCCTGGATGAAGCGGCCTTTGGCGCCGGTGAAATTTCTGGTGCGGGCGGGATAAGCGGTGGCTGCGACGAAAAAGACAGCCCATGACGGGCCGCAACTGATCGCGCCCGCCTATTGGGCCGAGGCCTGCAAGCACCTCGTCAAGAAAGACCGCGTGATGAAGCGGCTCATCCCGCAACTGGGCGACGTGGCCCTGCGCCAGCGCGGCGATGCGTTCACCACGCTCGCGCGCAGCATCGTCGGCCAGCAGGTGTCGGTGGCATCCGCGCAGAAGGTGTGGGACCGTTTCGCGGCCCTGCCGCGCACCATGACGCCGGCCAGCGTGCTCAAGCTCAAGGTGGACGACATGCGCGGCGCAGGCCTGTCCGCGCGCAAGGTGGACTACCTGGTCGATCTGGCGCTGCACTTCGATACCGGCAAGCTGCACGTCAAGGACTGGGATGCGATGGACGACGAGGCCATCACGGAGGAGCTGATCGCCATCCGCGGCATCGGCCGCTGGACGGCGGACATGTTCCTCATCTTCCACCTGGCCCGCCCCAACGTCATGCCGCTGGACGATGCCACCCTGATCCAGGGCATCAGCCAGCACTATTTTTCGGGCGATCCCGTGAGCCGCAGCGATGCCCGCGAAGTGGCAGAGGCCTGGAAACCCTGGTGCAGCGTGGCGAGTTGGTATATTTGGCGGTCGCTCGCCCCGTTGCCGGTGGACTATTGACGCCCTCGCGGGAGGGCGCGGCAACCGATGCTGCGTCCGTGCCCGTGGTGCTGGCCTGAACAGGGCGAGGAGCCCAAGGAGAATTACGTTGGCGAAAAAAACCTTTCTGGATTTCGAGCAGCCGATTGCCGAGCTCGAAGGAAAAATCGAAGAACTGCGCTACGTGCAGACCGAAAGCGCGGTCGATATTTCGGAAGAGATCGACCAGCTGAGCAAGAAGAGCCACCAGCTCACCAAAGACATCTACAGCGATCTGTCGCCCTGGCAGATCACCAAGATCGCCCGCCATCCCGAGCGCCCCTACACGCTCGACTACGTGCGCGACATCTTCACCGACTTCGTCGAGCTGCACGGCGACCGCCACTTCGCCGATGACCTGTCCATCGTCGGGGGCCTGGCCCGCTTCAACGGGCATGCCTGCATGGTGCTGGGCCACCAGAAGGGCCGCGACACCAAGGAGCGCGCCGCGCGCAACTTCGGCATGAGCCGCCCCGAGGGCTACCGCAAGGCCCTGCGCCTCATGAAGACGGCCGAGAAGTTCAAGCTGCCGGTGTTCACCTTCGTGGACACGCCCGGCGCCTATCCCGGCATCGATGCCGAAGAACGCGGCCAGTCCGAGGCCATCGGCCGCAACATCTTCGAGATGGCGCAGCTGGAAGTGCCCATCATCACCACCGTGATCGGCGAGGGCGGCTCCGGCGGCGCGCTGGCCATCAGCGTGGCCGACCAGGTCGTGATGCTGCAGTACTCCATCTATTCGGTGATCAGCCCCGAAGGCTGCGCCTCCATCCTCTGGAAGACCAGCGACAAGGCGCAGGACGCGGCCGATGCCATGGGCATCACGGCCCACCGCCTCAAGGCCCTGGGCCTCGTGGACAAGATCGTGAGCGAGCCCGTGGGCGGCGCCCATCGCGACCACAAGCAGATGGCCGCCTTCCTCAAGCGCGCCCTGGGCGATGCCTTCCGCCAGCTGGCCGATCTCAAGCCCAAGGAACTGCTGGACCGCCGCTACGAGCGCCTGCAAAGCTACGGCCGCTTCACCGACACCAAGGCCGAGACGCGCTGAAGCGCGGGGCTTCGGCACCACGCCCCATGCCATGAACCCAGCGGCCCTTCGGGGCCGTTTTGCATGGAAAACGCCGCCATCGCCGGCCCCTGAAACGCCCCTTCTGCATGACGCAATCCTTCGACGCCGCCATGGAGGCCTTCGCACCGGCCCTGCCGCTGGCCGTGGGGCTGAGCGGCGGGGCCGACTCCACCGCGCTGCTGCTGGCCTGCGCAGGGCGGTGGCCTGGCCAGGTGCACGCGTTCCATGTGCACCATGGGCTGCAGGCGGCGGCCGATGGCTTCGAGCGCCACTGCGCCGACCTGTGCCAGCGCCAGGGCGTACCGCTCCAGGTGGCGCGCGTGAACGCCCGCCCCGCGCCGGGACAAAGCCCGGAAGACATCGCCCGCCGGATGCGGTACGAGGCTTTTGCGGGTCTGGCACAAGTAACACTAAGGCATGATGCTATAAAAACAATAGCATTGGCCCAGCATGCGGACGACCAGGCCGAGACCTTGCTGCTGGCGCTGTCTCGGGGCGCCGGCGTGCCGGGGCTGGCGTCCATGCCTGCGCACTGGCAGCGCGATGGCCTCGACTGGCATCGGCCCCTGCTGCGGGTGGCGGGCGCCGATGTTCGCGCCTGGCTGGTGGCGCGGGGCGAGGCGTGGGTAGAAGACCCCACCAATCGCGATGAGCACTACACGCGCAACCGCATTCGCCACCGGCTGCTGCCGGCGCTCGATGCCGCTTTTCCCCAGTTCCGCGACACCTTCGCCCGCAGCGCCGAGCATGCCGCGCAGGCCAGCGAACTGCTTCAGGAACTGGCCGAGGCCGATCTGGCCGCCGTGGGCGTGCCGCCGCGGCTGGCGGCCTTGCAGGCGCTGAGCCGGGCCCGGCAGGCCAACGTGCTGCGCCACTGGCTGCGCAGAGTGCACGGCACCACGCCGGCCGCGGCCCAACTGGCTGAGCTGCTGGACCAGATCGCCGCGTGCACCACGCGGGGGCACCGCATCCGCATCAAGGTCGGCCGCGGCTTCGCCGTGCGCGAAGCCCAGGTGCTCGGTTGGTACAATTCTTAGGTTTTGGTCCCCATCCCTGCACGAAAAACGGCGGCGCGCCAGAACAATTTTTCTCCTTTCCCTGCGCCGTCTTGCGTTTCGTCATTCCAGATATCCAATGGCACTGATCGTTCATAAATACGGCGGCACGTCGATGGGCTCCACGGAGCGCATCCGCAACGTCGCCAAGCGCGTGGCCAAATGGGCGCGGGCCGGCCACCAGATGGTGGTGGTGCCCAGCGCCATGAGTGGCGAAACCAACCGCCTGCTCGGGCTGGCCAAGGACCTGGCCCCTTCGCGCGCCACGTCCGCCTACCACCGTGAACTCGACATGCTGGCCTCCACCGGAGAGCAGGCGTCTTCCGCGCTGCTGGCGATCGCGCTGCAGTCCGAAGGCATGGAGTCGGTGAGCTATGCCGGCTGGCAGGTGCCGATCCGCACCAACAGCGCCTACACCAAGGCCCGCATCGAATCCATCGACGACCAGCGCGTGCGCGCTGACCTGGCCGCCGGCAAGGTCGTGATCGTGACGGGCTTCCAGGGCATCGACGAGCACGGCCACATCACCACGCTCGGCCGTGGCGGCTCCGATACCTCCGCCGTGGCCGTGGCCGCAGCGATGAAGGCCGCCGAATGCCTGATCTACACCGACGTGGACGGCGTGTACACGACCGATCCGCGCGTGGTGCAGGAGGCGCGCCGCCTGGCCACCGTGAGCTTCGAGGAAATGCTGGAGATGGCCAGCCTGGGCAGCAAGGTGCTCCAGATCCGCTCGGTCGAGTTCGCCGGCAAATACAAGGTGCCCCTGCGCGTGCTGTCCAGCTTCACGCCCTGGGACATCGACATCAACGAAGAAGCCCGCTCCGGCACGCTGATCACTTTTGAGGAAGACGAAAAAATGGAACAAGCCGTTGTATCCGGCATCGCATTCAACCGCGACGAGGCCAAGATCTCCGTGCTCGGTGTGCCTGACAAGCCCGGCATTGCCTACCAGATCCTGGGCGCCGTGGCCGATGCGAACATCGATGTCGACGTGATCATCCAGAACCTGAGCAAGGACGGCAAAACGGACTTCAGCTTCACCGTGAACCGCTCCGACTACGCGCGCACGATTGACTTGCTCAAGGAAAAGGTCGTTCCCGCATTGGGCGCGCAGGAAGTGGTGGGCGACGCCAAGATCTGCAAGGTCAGCATCGTCGGCATCGGCATGCGCAGCCATGTGGGCGTGGCCGCCAAGATGTTCCGCGTGCTGAGCGAAGAGGGCATCAACATCCAGATGATCTCGACCTCCGAAATCAAGACTTCCGTCGTGATCGACGAGAAGTACGTGGAGCTGGCGGTGCGCACGCTGCACAAGGCGTTCGAACTGGACCAGTCGCCCGCGTAACCCGGCAAAAACGCCGTCAATCTGAGGCATAATAGCCGGATTGGAAACGTGACCGAGTGGCCGAAGGTGCTCCCCTGCTAAGGGAGTATGGGGTGTAGAGCCTCATCGAGGGTTCGAATCCCTCCGTTTCCGCCAATAGCAAAAAACCTAGCTAGATCAATGATTTAGCTAGGTTTTCTTGTATGGACTGGTAGCACTTCTGGTAGCAAACCAAGTGCTCACACTGCCTGTCTATCTTCGTGGTCAGACCTACTACCTACACACTAGGGTAGGCCGCCACCAGTTCAAACGCTCTCTCAAAACTGCCGATCCAGTGCTTGCTAGACTGCGAGCATTGGAACTTTTGCGAGTGATCGAGATGAGTAAACCAAAGCTATCCGATTTCAATTTTGATAGCAAAGAACTAAGGCGCTACGAAATTGAACTTGGAGGCGTTCGGATTAAATCCGATGGTCCAGACGATCACAAACGAGCCTTGGAAGCTATTGCAGCTTTGAAAGGTGTTACCAGGGAACCTCTCAAAACCCATCCGGTCCCTTGTTGATCGAGAATGCGTGCTCCATCCTTTGCCATGATCACTCCCCGTAGCGCCCTGAAGTTCGACCTGTTCGCTGAGGCCTCGCGCCAACACAAGAGAGATGAGGTGGGCGATCCGCTGCAGGTGATCGCGCGGCACATCGACTTCGCAGAACTGGCCCGGCTGGTGGATGCCTTGATCGAACGCGGGGGTGGCCGCCGGGGCGGTCGGCCCGCCTACCCCACCGAGGTGATGGTGCGCATCCTGGTGTTGAAGCGGCTGTACAACCTGTCCGATGAGCAGATGGAGTATCAGTTGCTGGACCGGGGGAGCTACCAGCGGTTTTGCCTGTTGCAGGATGCGATGAACGTGCCGGACCGCAACACGATCTGGCGCTTTGGCGAGCGCCTTGGCGTGGGCGGGGCAACGGCCTTGTTCCAGGGGGTGGATGCCCAACTGCAGCGCCACGGCTACATCGCCCGGGGCGGGCAGGCCATTGATGCCACGCTGGTGCCCGCGCCCCGACAGCACATCGGCCAGCAGGAGCGGCGAACGCTGGCACAAGGCGGGCAGCCGGACTGGAGCCAAGCGCGACGCAGGCAAAAGGATGTGGAGGCCACGCACACGAAGAAGCACGGCAAAAGCCACTTCGGCTACAAGCTCAGCGTGAGCGTGGACCTCAAGCACGGCTTCATCCGCCGCCTCGCCACGGGCACGGCCAGCGAGCACGACGGGCACCACTTCGATGAGGTGCTGGACATGCACAACACCGGGCGGGCAGTGCATGCGGACAAAGCCTACCCGAGCCGCCAAAGGTGCCAGATGCTGAAAGTGCTGGGATTCGTGGATGCGATGCAGCGCCGTGCGCAGGCGGGCCGACCACAGAGCGAATGCCAGAAGGGGCGCAACCAGCGCATCGCAAAGAAACGAGCCAAGGTGGAGCACGTGTTCGCCGGTATCCGCCACCTGGGGGGCAAGTTCGTGCGCACCATCGGACAGGCGCGCGCCACGGTGGGGATGACGATGATGGCCGCCTGCTACAACATGAAGCGACTGGCCTGGTTCCTGCATCGGGGCGTGGATGCTTTCTTCAAGCCCGCCACTGGCAAGGCACAAGTGCGCCTGCAAACGGTGAAAGCCTGAGCCACCGGGCCTGCAAGGCCCCTCATGCACCCAGGCGCAGACCGTTGCTGGGCCTCATCACGCTCAAACGGCTACTGGCGCCCACTCCTCCCTATTCGGATTCGTCAAACATGGGGTTGTGAGAGGCTCCCACCAGTGCTACGCAGAATATTCAGCCTGCGGCTGTACCCTTTGAACAGGTCCCTGTTCATTCGCCTAACGGCCTTACAGTCACCGAGCTATTGAATCGCTATTTGCAGATGAAGCAACTGGCCCCAGGTTCAATTTCAGCAGTTCAAAATACGGTATTGCAGTTTGCTACCTTCGTGGGTAAAAAGAAAACCATTGACCAGATTTTGAAAATCGATGTAACTCGGTTCGCTGAGAAGATGAAGGCTGAGGGTCTGGCCCTCCAAACTGTTCAGACCAAGATTAACCTGCTAAAAGCAGTGTTCAATTTTGCAAGGGAGTATAGCTACCTCAAAGGTGAAAATCCTGTGAGCTTGAAGGTGATTACCAAGGCTCAGAAAATGGCAGCAGGCTATGATATTTTCGATGATGGTGATATTGTGGCAGTATATGCAAGGAGCTATTTTGACCCACAGAAAACCAAAGACCCTGATTATTATTATGCCTGCTTGATCGCTGTGGTTACTGGGCTGCGTATCGGTGCAATTACTAGCCTGTGTAAAAATGACATTCAAAAAACAGATTCTGGAACCTGGTTTTTGAGAATTCGAGATGACAAAACAGCCAATGGTAAGCGTGATGTTCCTGTAATTCCTGAGTTGATGGGTTCAGGTTTTGAGGCATATATTGCAACCAAGGTGGGACCAATTTTCAAATACAGTGAGCTACAAGGTCGAGGCAAAGGTAATGCCGTGGGTAAGAAATTTACTCGTAGACTTGAAGAGCTGGGGTTAAAAAATCGCAAGCTAGTATTCCATTCATTGCGTAAATATGCGAATGATTATTACGCAAAAGATGGGGTGGCATTGGAGGCTCGGAGTCAATTTTTTGGACATGAGCTTGATAATACGAACGTGAATTACTACACGAAACCTTACACCGTCGATGCACTTTTTGAGGTAGTAGCACCAGCTCAACAGAAGATTTTTGAGAAGCTCTACAAGTGATTTAGAGTGAAGCCGCCCAATAAAAATAACCAACCGTGAGGTTGGTTTTTTTATGGGTGGAAGGTATTTGGTATTACCCCCGGAGGGCTCACCCAACCTAGATTTTCTAGGTTGGTATAGTGAGTGATACCAACCTAGGTTGGTAGCATTCTTGATTATCCAGAAAAACCTGTTAATATTAAATGACAAGAAGAAAAATAACAGGAGACATGAGCAATGGCAGAACTACACTGCATACTAAGAACGGCAAAGATAAAATCGCGAGTAAAGATTACACAAGCAGTGGAGCATAACCTAAGACTGCGATTCCAAGAAAATATTAATAAGAAATTAACGCCAACGAATAAAGTAATCTTTAACTCGCTTAAAGCAAATGTAGCAGATGCGACAGATTTGCAAAAGAAGCTAAGTTCGCATTATGAGGGCTTGGGGATTAAAGAAAGAGCTGATAACGTACTGATGATGGAGTTTGTAGTCAGTGGGCGCTGTTGCACAAATCGAATTGCAGACGGCATGACCCCAACCCCAGACGGACCTATGCCACAGCAGTCACCGACACGGTGTGAGGACGGCCGATCTGACTGAACCGATTGAGCAAGGCCACGCGGACATGCAGCTCCACAACCTGGCGGTCGAACGTGCGCGCGATCACCCGTTCGCCCAGTCGCTTGAAGCAGTGCATCTTCGTCTCCACAAGGCTGCGCCGGTGGTAGCCGCTCCACTTCTTCCAAATGCCGCGACCCAGGCGCTGGCACGCCCGAATGGCCTCATTACGATGCGCCGAGCCCGGACTCGACTTCTTCCAATGGCTGGCGTTCTTGCGGGGCGGGATCACCGCCATCGCGTGCCGCTCGGCAATGGCGTCCAGGCAGGCGCGCGTGTCGTAGGCGCCATCGGCACTGACGCTTTCGATGGATTCGTCAGTGGGAATCTGAGCCAGCAACCCGGGCAACATCGGCGCATCCCCAATGGCGTTGCTGGTCACCTCGATGGCGCGTATTTCCAGCGTCTGCGCGTCGATGCCCAGATGGACCTTGCGCCATTCGCGCCGGTATTCAGCACCATGCTTCTTGCGTTTTCACTCTCCTTCGCCCAGGAACTTGATGCCGGTGCTGTCCACCAGCAACTGCAGCGGCGAGTTGGTTCGCTGGTAGCTCAGTTCGACCTGCAAGGTCTTTTGGCGCCGGCAAACAGTGCTGAAGTCAGGTACCGGCCAGTCCAGCTTTGCCAGCCGCAGCAGGCTCTGCACCATGCCCAGCGCCTGTCGCAAGGGCTGGCCGAACAGGCACTTGATGCTCAGGCAGAACTGGATTGCTGCGTCCGAGAAGGTTCGGCTGCGTCCACGCCTGCCGGTCGGCGTGCCAAACCACTGCATGCCCTCATCTAGCCACATCGTCAACGAGCCTCGCGCTTTCAGCGCCGCGTTGTACGCCTTCCAGTTCGTCGTGCGGTACTTGCTCCGCTGCCTGTTCTTCGTCTCTGTCACGCAGTCAGTCTACGGGCATCAGCATCGCGATTTGTGCAACAAAGCCTATTTATGCTACATCTCACGGGACAGAAGTTCGCCTTGGAAAATACTTGAAGCCTGCACTAGCTGATTCCATTGTGAGGGAAATTAAATCCGTTTCTGGAACGACTTGGAGTTGACCAGGGAATAATTCACCCGCAATTTTTTCGTCATCGTCAAGCTCCGCATTGGTGATTGCTACCATTTTTGAAGCAGTTTTCTTCACAATGTTGAGCTTGACCCCAATGTTCTTCTCCAACTCTCTGATTCGATCTGCATAGATATTGAAGTCTTCAATATTCTGCTCTATCGCATTGCAAAGAGATTGCAGGGTAGCCGAAGGGTCTAAGGAAATAATTAGCTCCTTTGGCGGTGGTTTAATTCCCTTTGGCGGAGACTCCATTTCGCAACTCTGGAACAATACTTTCAACAGTCCGGCAGATTCCAACCTCGCAATGGACCGTTGAAGGTGTACGATTTGCTTATCATCGCCAGTCAGTGCTTTGACCAAATTCCGCAGCGTATGGAATGACTTACGTTCATAAATGCCAAAAACTTGGTGTTTAAAAGTAGCATGATGACAGATGGTGAAATAGACTTTTCTATCGTACTCTGTAATTTTGTTTTTGAAGAGCGCTTTGAGTGCATCGGATGCGATATTGATATATTGTGTTGACATTGCAAATCCTTATTCTGGTATTTTAAAAATACCAGAGAAAATTAAAATGTCAAGTTTTAAAAATTCGCCATTTTTGTTTCCTTATTTTTAGAGAGAGTGAATATACATATTCTCATAACTACTATGGTTTTATTGTGTGTAATACATAATTGTCATCAATGATGTATCACTAATATGGCGGTTTGGTACAAGATCGCCCTGCGACCCGCGCCAATCCTCACTTTTCTTGGTTCGCACTTGACAAATCAACTTTCAGGTCGTGGTACGGAAATGTCCTGCAACCCGCGCCAGTGCTCATTTTTCTTGGTTCGCTTTTTGGTTCGGTTTTTATAATATGGACAAATCGTGCTTTTACGTATAATTTTTAGCCGTAAAACTTGACATTTTATTTATTTTCTCGTATATTATTTTTGGCTCAAAAATCCTTTCTTCTGGTAGAGAATCTGTTGACCTGAGCAAATGAGAAAGCCCCTTAACGGGGCTTTTTTATTTGAGTTTGTCAAAGTGCTTGACTGGTAGCAGGATTGGTAGCAAAATTTGGATTTTAAACGCTGCTAAGTCCTTGATTTTGCTGGGTTTTCGGTTGGGAATTCATTGTCCCTCCGTTTCCGCCAGGTACAAAAGCCCCAAGTGATTTTTCACTTGGGGCTTTTTCCTTTTGCGCGGTGGCATCAGCGCAGGACGACATATCGATGCTGCTCCCTGCGCCCACGATGGCGTTCTTTTCAGAACCCGCTTCGGCGGGTTTTTCGTTTCGACCGGGTTGCCGTTTTGAACGAGCCCATGCCTGCGCCGTGGCGCAGATTTCGATCCGCACCCTGCCAGAAATGACCTGAGTCAAGTAATTTGCCGCGATTGCGTGTCGTCCGACATCCACGCGGTGTTCGGGACGGCGAGGTGGGGGTGATGGGCTCTTTACAACGGAATGGCCGCGGGCATTTCGCCTGCGAAGCGACAACCTCAAAGGAGTCCACCATGAATGCATCCAATACGCCCCTGGCTGAAACAAGACCTGCCGGCTCTGACTTGGCCGAGCAGGCCCGTCCCGGTCACGGCATTCCTTCGCAGGACCCGGCCGTGGCGGCCCAATACGCGCTGTCGCCTGAAGAGGTCGAGCGCGAATCGAAGTCTTCGCTGATGGGCGGCGGTGTCATGGCCGGTACGGCCGCAGGCGCGGCCGTTGGTGCGGCCGTGGCAGGGCCTGTCGGAGTGTTCGTGGGTGGCACCGTGGGTGCCGTGGCGGGCGCGTTGGGCGGGGCTGCCGCGGGAAGTCTGGTCGAGCCCGATGCCCCGTCAGCCGACGAGCAACCAACGCATGACGTGAGCAAGACCCCCAATACCGTTTTGCCTCGCTGAAATTGCACGCATCTGAACCCATGGGCAGCCACCATCAATCGATGGCTTGTCCATTGGGAATGGGCGGCTCTGGCGAGGCGCCGCAGAGCGTGTGGATTCCGTTGCGCTCAGTCGCCCCGGGGCGCGGTTTCCTGTTCCAGTTCCTCCAGAACCTGGATTGCTCCACGGATGCGCATCAGGGTATGGCTGAGTTCAGCTTGCCGCGCTTCCAGTTGCCGGAGTTGCTGCTCGCCTGCAGAAAGCTCGCTCTTGAGTTGCGCAAGCCGTGCTGTCAGTTGTTCACGCATCGGAGTGGGGTGGAGAGTGGTTGAAGCCTTGCATTGTGGATGCGCTTTACCAGGCCACAAAAAAAGACAGGGTGAATGCGCTCGACGCGCGCGCGCTGAGCACAAACGCCTTCACCGCGAGTGGACACGGCGTTGGCCTGAGACCCCGTCACCTGGCCAGGCGAGGCGATGATAGTTCGAGGGGTCGGATACACCCTGTGAGATGCGGTAAGTGCGGCCAGCGCATGTCAGTTCCACCCATCGGCCGCTGGCCTTGCGCATGTTTTTAGCGGCCGAAGACGGCCTCAGGTGGCAGACGTCAGGTACAGCGAGGCTGCATCCGTGGCCAGTGCATTGAGCATCCCATCCGCGCCGATGCGAAAGTGGGCGCCAGTCGTGTTTGCAATCGCGGCATAGGCGGCAAAACAATGGGCCGGCAGCGTCATCATTCCGACGGCATCGCCCGACAGGATTTCGAATGCGGGTGGCGATGCCGCTGCATCCAGGGTGAATCCGATCATCAGCATGGTGCCGTGCACTCCGACTTTTCCGCCGGTGATTTCGATGCAGCCGGCTGCGTTCTGCACGGTGTAGCCGTTGGCGGAGTAGGCAGCCTGGCCGGACAACGCCACGATGCGGACGCCGCGGGCTTTGATCACGTTGTATTCCGCCCAATCGGTGGAGAGGTTCAAGGGGGTGAACTGTTGCATGAGGCCGCGATGTTTCGCGCTCCTTGCCGGGTAGTTGTCCATGGGATGGGGTGGGTTAGGCAATGACTTACGCCTTTTGGCCAAGTCTTTATTTAGTGGGTAAAAAGGGTTCAGGGCAGAGGCAGCAAATCACCTGCTGATGGGCGGTTGCGCGTGTGAGGCGCTCCAGTTGAACTGCCTGTTTTGGTTGTCTTGCGGAGGAAGGTTCATCGGCATCGCTTTTTCCTTGTTCCTGGGGTTAACAAACAAACGCACTTGAAACGTCTCCTGTGCGTTCAAAGGTTGCGCTTTCACCACGGAAAAGAGCGTAGGAGAAACCTGAGTCGGAAGTCAGGGATGCATGGTTTGATGTAACTTTTTGCGTCTTTTGTGGCGATGTGAAAAATTTGACGCGCGTGGCGCTTGCATCGCGGTAAATCAGCGCAGGTGACAAAAGCCGTGAACTTGGCATCTCGATTTGCGCGGAATCACCGTCAGGAATAGCATATTTCTCAAATTCCGTCAGGCGAAACGATAGGCCTGCTTTTTTTGGACGTGAGAGGGTTATGATTCATTCCGTCGGCACCTCCAGCCGACACCTCCCTTTCTTGCTCTTTAGCAAGTTTTGCCCGCCTCGTGCGGGCATTCTTTTTTGTGCTGTCAGCGGAGAGTAAGGGTCGTGCTCAAAATGGATTCCACCGGACGGGGCATCGCCTCCCCTAAGGAATTCGGGCTGTGACCAGGCCGCAATGCCTGCCCGACTTTGCCCGCCCCTGTGCGGGCATTTCTTTTGGGGCGGTAGGGTTCCCCAGGCATGGCGCCGAGGAGCCGCCGGTCAATCGTCGGCGGACGCGCTCCAGCGGCTGCCCCAATCACGCGCTTGGTCGATGTTGCGGCGATCCCGTTTGGTCGGCCGGCCTTCGTGCAGGCTGGCGGCGGGCTCAGGCGCCAGGCGGCGCTGCTCCGCGGCTTTTTCGCGGGCGGCGATGCTTTCCGCCGTTTCTTCATAAAGCAATTGCGCCACAGGTGCAGGACCGCGCATACCGCTGAGCGCACGCACTCGCACCGTGCGCTGCATGGGACCTTGGCGTAGATCGACGGTATCGCCGGCCCGCAGTTCTCTGGCTGCCTTGGCCGCCTGGCCATTGACGGTCACGCGGCCTTTGCCGATCTCTTCCACGGCCAGCGAGCGGGTTTTGTAGAAACGGGCGCACCACAGCCATTTGTCCAGGCGCATCGATTCGGGAGGGTTCATGCGGCCATTTTCTTCCGATCCGCGGGCGGCGGATTGTCGGCCGATGCCAACGGAAGGCGCACCACCGCATCCAGCCCGACAACCCGTGCGCCGTCCCTCCGGTTGGACAGCTCGATCTGTCCGTCCAGCGCCTGCACGATCTCCTGGCAGATGGCCAGCCCCAGTCCGGACCCGGTGCGCACGTCGCCGGCCGAGAACGGCTGGAACAGGCGCTGCGCCAGCTCGGCATCGATGCCGGGGCCGCTGTCGGCCACGGTCAGCGCCACGTGGCGCCCGTCCGTGCGCAACTCCACAGACAGCACGCCGGACACCGGTGTATGGCGGATCGCGTTGTGCAGCAGATTGCGGGTGAGTTCGCGCAGCATCCATTCGTGCGCCTGGACGGGCGCCGGGTCGGTGTGGATGCCGAAGTCCAGGTCGCGCTGGGCGATGAGGGGCGACAGTTCCAGGGCGATCGCCCGCAGTTCTTCATCCAGCCGGGTCACGGGTGGGGCGCTTTGCTGGCGCAACTGCTCGACCTTGGCCAGCGCGAGCATCTGGTTGGCCAACTGGGTGGCACGCTCCACGGTGTCGCTGATCTCGTGCAGCGCCTGCTCCGGAGGCGCATCGCCACGAAGCGCGGACTGCACCTGGGTCTTGAGCACGGCCAGCGGCGTGCGCAATTGGTGCGAGGCATCGCGCACGAAACGTTTCTGGTGTGCCAGCAGGTGCGACAGCCGCAGCATGACGTGGTTGGTGGCGTCGATGAGCGGCTGCAGCTCGCGCGGCGCGGATGGCGCGGAGATGGGGCGCAGGTCGTCCTCAGGCCGGTTCTGCAGCCGCGCGCTGAGCTGCCGCACAGGGCGCGTGGCCTGTTGCACCACCAGCACCACGATGACGCCGATGGCCACTACCAGCAGTGCCTGCCGCGCCAGCGTGGTCCACAGGATCTGCAGGGCCAGGGTCTGGCGCAGCTCCAGCGTTTCAGCCACCTGGATCACGGCCATGCCGCGGCCCTGGGGCGTGGCCACGGGCTGCAGCAGAACGGCCACGCGCACGGGGCGGCCGCGGAACTGGTCGTCGTAGAAGTCCACCAGCGCGGCATACGGCGGGCGGGCAGGAATGCTGCCGTGCCAGAACGGCAGTTCTGCAAACCCCGACACCAGGCCGCCGTGCAGGTCGGACACGCGGTAGAACATGCGGCTTTGGTTGTCCGCCTCGAAGGCCTCCAGCGCGGAGTAGGGAACGATGGCACGCAGCTGGGCCGCATCGTCGTAGCCGGTCACGTCGATCTGCTCGCTGATGCTCTTGGCGGAGGCGAGCAGGGTGCGGTCATAGGCCGTGTGCAGCGATGCCAGGGTCTGCCGGTAAAGGCTATGGGTGTTGTAGGCGATGAACAGCGAGGCGGGCACGAGGATGCCCACCAGCAGTTGCCGGCGCAGCGATCGCGTGCGGGGGCGCGCGGCGGCGCGCTTCATGCATCGGCCTTGAGCAGGTAGCCCAGCCCCCGCAGGGTCATGAGCGTGAGGCCGGTGCCCACCAGCTTCTTGCGCAGGCGGTAGACGACGACCTCGATGGCCTCGTACTGCACGTCGAGCTGCCCGGGAAAGACCAGTTCGTACAGGCGCTCCTTGGTCACCGCATGGCCGGGCTGGGCGAGCAGGGCGTGCATGAGGGCCAACTCGCGCGGGGTGAACTCCATGACCTCGTTGCCCAGGTAGATGGCGCCGCTATCTTTTTCGTAGCGCACAGCCGCGATGTTGATTGTGCTGGAGGCCGATTTGGCCTCAGGCGCCTCGCCGGTCCGGCGCACCAGCGCGCGCAGCCGCGCCTCCAGTTCGTCCAGGTCGAAGGGCTTGGGCAGGTAGTCGTCGGCGCCGGCATTCAGGCCGAGCACCCGGTCCCCCACGGTGCCGCGCGCGGTGAGCAGCAGCACGGGGGTGCGCAGCCCCTTGGCACGCGCCTGCTGCAGCACCTGCAGGCCGTCGAGGCCGGGCAGGGTGAGGTCCAGCACGACGGCATCCGGGGCGCGCGCGGTCCATTGCGCGAGGGCGGCGCGGCCGTCGCCGAGGGCCGTCACCTCCATGCCGCGGCGGGTCAGGGAGCGTTGCAGCGTGGCCTGCATGGCCGGGTCGTCTTCCACGAGAAGCAGTTGCATGCGCGGCACCTTAGCACCGCTCGCAGCGGCGCCGAAGATGGGTGTTTACCCTGAGCGTGTGGACAGCCGTTTGACAGGAACGGCGCGCATCATCGGCCCGTTCGTACAACTATTAATCCAGGAGACAACGATGCGTCGTGACACCTTCCTCAAATCCCTGGCGGCCCTGGCCGCGGCCGGTGCGTTGCCGTTGTCGGCCCGCGCTGCCACCGCCGTCAAGATGATGCTGCCGGCCAACCCCGGCGGCGGCTGGGACACCACGGGCCGTGCCCTGGGCCGCGCGCTGCAGGACGCCGGCGTGGCCTCGTCCGTCACCTACGACAACAAGGGCGGCGCGGCCGGCGCCATCGGCCTGGCGCAGTTCGTCAACTCCAGCAAGGGCGATCCGAACGCGCTGATGGTGATGGGCTCGGTGATGGTGGGCGGGATCATCACGGGCAAGCCGCCCGTGAACCTGTCGCAGGCCACGCCGATCGCGCGTCTGACCAGCGAATACAACGTGTTCGTGCTGCCGGCCAGCTCGCCCTTCAAGACCATGGGTGACGTGATCGCCCAGCTCAAGAAGGACCCTGGCAGCGTGAAGTGGGGCGGCGGCTCGCGCGGCTCCACCGAGCACATCGCCGCGGCGATGATCGCCCGCGAAGCCGGTGTGGACCCGGCCAAGATCAACTACGTGGCGTTCCGCGGAGGTGGCGAGGCGATCGCGGCCATCCTGGGCGGCAACGTGACCATCGGCGGTGGCGGCTACAGCGAGATGGCCGAGTACATCAACACCAAGAAGATGGTGCCGGTGGCGGTGACCTCGGGCCAGCGCCTGAAGGGCTCTTCGGTGCCCACGCTCAAGGAGCAGGGCATCAATGTGGAGATCGGCAACTGGCGCGGCGTGTATGCCGCCCCGGGCATCTCGGCCGAGCAGCGCAAGGGCCTGGTGGACATGGTGGCCAAGGCGCTCAAGAGCAAGAGCTGGGCCGAGTCGCTGGAGAAGAACGACTGGACGCCCGCATGGCTGGCCGGCGACGAGTTCGGCGCGTTCGTCGATGCCGAATTCGCCAGCCTGCGCGCCACGATGGTCAAGGCCGGCATGGTCTGATCCCGGTGTTGCCCACGCGGTGCGGCGCCCGGCCCGGGTGGCGCACCGCCGTGACCTGCGCGGCCGCCGAACCCCAGCGCTGAAATCAATGCACCCCGTGCCGGTGGCCCCGGGGGATGACGAGGACACAAGCATGTCGGAGCCTATCGCTTCTTCCCCCCCTTCCCTGGCCGAGCCCGACCCCGGGCCCAGCACGGTGCCCGGCGCGCGCATGCAGGCGGCCGTGGGCGCCGCCGTGGTGCTGATCGCGGGCGGACTGGCCTTCGGTGCCGTGAGCATTCCCTCGAACGCGGGCTACGGCGGCGTGGGCCCGAGCTTCCTGCCCTGGCTGGTGGCCGGCGTGCTGGCCTTGTGCGGCGGGGTGCTGCTGTGGGAGGCGCTGTCGGGCGGCTTTCGCTCCATGGACGAGCCCGGCGGTGCCGCGCGCGCCAACAAGGTGGCGTTCGTCTGGGTGTCGGCCGGACTGCTGCTGAATGCGGCGCTGATCGCCACGGTGGGCTTCATCCTGAGCTGCACGCTGTGCTACGTGCTGGCGGTGCAGGGGCTTCGCCGGGCGGCCGGGCAACCCTCGGCTGGTGCGGCGCGCACCTGGGCGATGGACGTGCTGACCGGCGCGCTGATCTCGGCGCCGGTTTACTGGGCTTTCACGCAATTCCTGGCGATCAACCTGCCAGGCCTCACGCAAACAGGGTGGCTGTGATGGAAATCTTCGACGCATTGCTGGCGGGCTTCGCCACCGCGGCCACTCCGGCCAATCTCCTGTGGGCCCTGGTGGGCTGCGCGCTGGGCACCGCCGTGGGCGTGCTGCCCGGCATCGGCCCCGCCGTGGCGGTGGCCATGCTGCTGCCCATCACGGCCAAGGTCGAGGTCACGGCCTCGATGATCTTCTTCGCCGGCATCTACTACGGCGCGATGTATGGCGGATCGACCACTTCGATCCTGCTGAACACGCCCGGGGAGACGGCGAGCATGGTCACGGCCATGGAGGGCAACAAGATGGCCAAGAGCGGGCGCGCGGGTGCGGCGCTGGCCACGGCGGCCATCGGCTCGTTCGTCGCCGGCACCATCGCCACCGTGGTGGTGACGCTGTTCGCGCCCTACGTGGCCGACTTCGCCGTTCGCCTGGGGCCGCCGGAATATTTCATGCTGATGGTGCTGGCCTTCACGACCGTGAGCGCGGTGCTGGGCAAGAGCACGGTGCGCGGCCTCACGGCGCTGTTCGTGGGCCTGGCCGCCGGCTTGGTAGGCATGGACCAGATCTCCGGTGCGGCGCGCTACACGGCCGGCCAGCCCGAACTGCTGGACGGCATCGACATCGTGCTGGTGGCCGTGGGTCTGTTCGCCGTGGCCGAGGTGCTGTATGCCGCCATGTACGAAGGCCGGGTGGTGGACACGCAAAACCGCATGGGCCGCGTGCACATGACGGCGCGCGACTGGAAGCGCTCCATTCCCGCCTGGCTGCGCGGCACGTTGATCGGCACGCCGTTCGGCTGCATTCCCGCCGGCGGCACGGAGATCCCGACCTTCCTGAGCTACGCCACCGAGAAGAAGCTGGCCAAGGGCGATGACAAGGCCGAGTTCGGCAAGGAAGGCGCCATCGAGGGCGTGGCGGGCCCCGAGGCTGCCAACAACGCCACGGTGACGGCCGCGATGATCCCGCTGCTCACGCTGGGCATCCCGACCTCCAACACGACGGCCGTGCTGCTGGGCGCGTTCCAGAACTACGGCATTAACCCCGGCCCGCAGCTGTTCACCACGTCGGCCACGCTGGTGTGGGCGCTGATCGCCTCGCTGTACATCGGCAATGTGATGCTGCTGGTGCTGAACCTGCCCATGGTGGGCCTGTGGGTCAAGCTGCTCAAGATTCCGAAGCCCCAGCTGTATGCGGGCATCCTGATCTTCGCCACGGTGGGGGCCTACGGCATGCGCCAGAGCGCGTTCGACCTGTTCCTGCTGTATGGCATCGGCGTGCTGGGCGTGCTGATGCGCCGGTTCGATTTCCCCACCGCACCGGTCGTCGTGGGCATGATCCTCGGGCCCCTGGCCGAAGCGCAGATGCGCAATGCGATCTCGATCGGCGAGGGCAGCTGGTCGATCTTCGTCACGCGGCCCATGTCGCTCACGCTGATGGTGATCGTGGTAGCGGTGCTGGTCGTGCCCCGCCTGATGCGTGGCTGGGCCGCGCGCCGCCTGGCCCTGGCTAGCGCTTGAGCGGTGCGCGTGCCGCCGTCAGCGGGGAAGCCAGGGTGGCTTCTCCGCTGGCCGTTTTTCCGGGGGATGCCGTCGCCGTGCTGGCCGCCCTGCGGCCCAGCCAGAGGTAGAGCCCGCTGCCCAGCACGATGATGGTGGCGATGTCCAGAAGCGCCCAGAGGATCTTCATCGGCATGCCGCCGTAGTCGCCGAAGTGCAGCGGCTGCGACACCAGCAGGGCCACGAGGTACCAGGGCAGCTTGGGCGCGGCGGTCACCTCTGCCGTCTTGGCATCCACCAGCACTGGCTGCAGCAGCCGCGACGTGAGCGGCTCGTTGCCGCGCAGGAAGAACGTGTGGTGGTGCGGGCTGGAAAACGACGTGCCCGGAAACGCGATGAACGACAGCTTGGTGCCCGGTGCGCGGGCCAGGGCCGCGTCCAGCGATTTCTGCACCGAGGCGCGCTCGGCCACGGGCGTGATCGGCTGGCCGTTGTAGGGCGCCAGCAGCGCACTCAGTTCGTCGTACTGCCAGTATTTGACGAGCAGGTCGGCCCAGGTGTTGATCATGCCCGTGCCGCCCACCACGAAGGCCCACACCAGCGTGACGATGCCCAGCAGGTTGTGCAGGTCGAGCCATTTCACGCGGGTCGAGCGCTCGCGCCGCACCTCGCCGAATCGCAGTTTGCGCATGAAGGGCGCATACAGCACCACGCCCGTGACGATGGCCACCAGCAGCAGCAAACCCATGAAGCCCAGGAACAGCTTGCCCGCCAGGCCCGCGAACAGGTCCACGTGCAGCTTGAACATCACGTACATGAACCCTTCGTCGAAGCGCGGTTGCGCCAGCAACGCGCCGGTGCGCGCATCCACCGCCACCGAGCGGAAATCCTCGGTGGGAGCGGGTGTGGGCGTGAGGGTGGCGAACCACAGGTCGGTGCTGTCCTCGGGCTGCGAGGCGAACTGCACCACGCGGTCCGGGTGCTGTGCACGTGCCACGTCCAGCACGCGGTCCAGGCTGACGTGTGGCGTGCCGGCGGGCATGGGCGGGGCTTCCACCTCGGTGCCCAGCAGGTGCCCGATCTCGTGGTGGAAGATCAGCGGCAGGCCCGTGAGGCACAGCAGCATGAACACGGTGCAGACCAGGCTGCTCCACTTGTGCAGCCAGGTCCAGGTCTTGAGGGAGCGTGCAGTCAGCATGGTCGGTGCGATGGGTGGGAGCGTCGCGGCGGGATCAGAAATCCACGCTGGCGCTCAGCGTGAACGTGCGGGGCGCTGCCACCACGAGGTAGCCGGAGCCCGGGTAGCCGCCGGCGGAGGCCCAGTAGTTGCGGTCGGTGGCGTTGTCCACGCGGGCGCGCAGGGTGACCAGGCGGCCGCTCCACTCGGTGGCGTAGCGCACGCCCAGGTCCAGGCGCGTCCAGGCGGGCACGCGCAGGGTGTTGGCGTCGTTGGCATAGGTGGCGCCGGTGCGCACCACGCGCGCGTCCAGGGCCAAGCCCTGCGCGCCCGGCACGTCCCATTCCGCGCCCAGGTTCGCCTGCAGGCGCGTCACGCCGATCACGCGGTTGCCATTGAGCGCGGCATTGCCGGTCTCGCGCTGCTTGGCATCCAGCCACGTCATGCCGCCGAGCACGCGCAGGCCGCGCGTGGCCTCGCCGTACACGTTGAGCTCCACGCCCTGGTGGCGGTCCTTGCCGGACGAGGCGAACACGTTGGCCGCGTTGACGATGGCGCGCGGCTTGGTCGTGCTGAACAGCGCCAGCGAGCCGCCGATCCGGCCGGCGTCGTACTTGAGGCCGATCTCCTTTTGCTTGGCGACGTAGGGCGACAGCTGCTCGCCGCGGTTGACCACCGGCGTGCCGTTGGCCGTGGCGGGCGCGGTTTCACCCTTGCTCAGGCTCTCGACATAGTTGGCGTACAGCGACAGCTGCTTGCTGGCCTTGAACACGGCGCTCGCCAGGGGGCTGGTGCGGCTTTGCTCGTAGCGGTTGGTCAGGGCCGAGGTGCCGTAGGCATAGTCGGCCACGTCGAGCTTCTGGTGGCGCAGGCCCAGCGTGACGAGGACGGTGTCCTGCACGAAGGACATCGTGTCGCCCAGCGCGAAGCTGGTCATGCGGGTGCGGCCGGTCAGGTTGGGGCTGGCGAGCGTCCCGCCATAGCCCGCATTCGCGCTGAAGGCGGGCTGTGCGTAGGGCGTATAGGCATACAGGCTGCCCGGGCGGGTGTTCAAAAAGTCGAATGCGTAGGCGTTGTCTTTCTCGGCATCGAAGTACGAGGCCGAGGCCACCCACTCATGGCCCACGCTGCCCGTGCGGGCCTTGCCGCGCACGCCGAGCTCGCCCGTGTTCACCCGGTCCTTGCGGGTGTTGTCGAAGCGGTAGGTGCTGCCTTCGCCGGTGGTCGAGTTGCTCACGCTGAGGTTGGCCAGCGAGTTGGACTCTTCGCTGCGGCGCAGGCCCCAGGCGCCCCACGCGGTGACATCGGGGCTGATGTCCACTTCGCCGCGGAAGGTGCCGAACAGGTCGCGCTCGTTGGAGTACGTCCAGGGTTGCGAGAAGTTGGCCGAGGCGTCCGGCGCGGCGGGAATGAAGTTGGCGTTCGCGCCGTTGAGGGTGACATTGGTGCGCGTGCCCCTGAGCTTGTTGTCCTGCCAGCCGATATCGCCCGACAGGCGCACATCGCGGCTGCGCCAGTCGAGGCCCACGGAGACCAGACCCAGCTGGCTCTTTTCATGGTCCACGGCGGTGTCGCCGTCGCGGTAGGCGGCATTCAGTCGGATGCCGGTGCTGTTGTCGGGGCCGAAGCGGCGCGCGATGTCGGTGGACACCTGGCCGTACCCGCCCGAGCCCGTGCCCACGGTCACGCGCGACAGCGGCTCGTTGGGCGCGCGCTTGGGCAGCAGGTTGATCGCGCCGCCGATGCCGCCGCCGTTGGGCGCCGCGCCGTTCAGGAATGCCGATGCGCCGCGCAGCAGCTCCACGCGCTCGAAGAGTTCGGTCGCGATGTACTGGCGCGGCAGCAGGCTGTACAGGCCGTTGTAGGCCACGTCGTCCGAGTCCAGCAGAAAGCCGCGGATGAAATACGTTTCCTGGAAGTTGCCGAAGCCGCGCGCCAGCCGCACGCCGGCATCGTTTTGCAGCACCTCGCCCACGCTGCGCGCCTGCCGGTCCTGGATCAGTTCGTTGGTGTAGCTGGTGATGCTGAAAGGCGTCTCCATCGCATCGCGCGTGCCCAGGATGCCGGCCCGCCCGCCGCGGGCGACTTGGCCGCCGGGGTAGGCGGGCGACAGGCCTTGTGCCGATGCGTCCGCGCTGGCGCCCACCGTCACCGTGGGCAGGGTGGGGGCGTCCGCAGGGGTGGCCGTGGCCTGGGCATTGGCCTGAAGGCCGAATGTGGCGAGGGCTAGTGCGACGGCCAGGGCGATGGGGGTGTGCTGGTTCATGGGCATGGGCATGGGCATGGGAGGGGCAAGGTCAGGAAGGGCGTGAATGAATGAAAGGGGCGGCGCGGCATGGACAAGTCCATCCAGGAGCCAAGTGCATCGGGCCACGGAAAATCGGGACCGGGCTCAAGCCGAGGGCGGGCGGCGGCGAAGGCCGAACCAGGCCATGGTGGCCACCGGCACCCCCAGCGCCACCCAGGACCAGACGTCTCCCCAGCCATCGCTGACCAGGGCGCTCAGCAGGCCGGTGGCGGTGAGCACCCCCAGCGCGATGGGCCAGCCCCACAGCGGAAAGAAGCCGCCAGGGGTCGGGCGGAGGTCGGACGGTGGTTCGATCGGTGGTGGCATGGGCGCAATCGGGAGGGGCGGTGGCGACGGCAGGGGCCGCCACGCAGGGCCAGCGAGGCGCAGCGAGCGCCCCGGGGAGAGGCTCTCCCCGGGGCTCCCCACCAGGGCGCTGTTTTTCAAGGCGGCATGTTAAATGATATTGCGAATGGTTCGCATTGTTTTTGGGTGAGATTCCTCACCGTGGCATGATCCGCACTTGAAAACTTTGCAACGCCTTGTGGATGCCGCCATTGGCAACGCCCCGCACCGCCATTGCATACTCTCCACGACAATTTCATTCCGTTTCCCCGCTGCAGGAGATTTCCGATGCGACCGCTCATTCCCCGCGCCATTGCCCTCGCTGCCCTGACCGCCGCCCTCCTGGTTGCCTGCGGTGGCGGTGGTGGCAACACCGTGGACTTCGATTTCAACGTGCGCCCGTCCTACCTGGCCAGCCTGCGCCAGGCGACCTACGACGGCGTGGACGACGATCTGCTGACCGCCGGCCTGGGCCGCACAGGCCTGGCGGACCCCGATGCCCCCGGCTACGAAGGCGCCCAGCCCACGGCCGCGGAGATGCGCCGCAACGCCATCTATACCAATTACCGCGCGCTGCTGGACATGACGGCCGCAGGCGGCTACGGCACGCTCTACGGACCCAACGTGGATGCGCAGGGCCGCGTGACGGCCGGTGAGGGCAAGATCGCCGGCACCGAGACCATCGCCTACTACGACGACGGCTCGGGCCGGCAGAACGTCACGCTGATGGTGCAGGTGCCCGACACCTTCAACCCCGCCAGGCCTTGCATCATCACCGCCACGGCCTCGGGCTCGCGCGGCATCTACGGCGGCATGTCCACCGGCGAGTGGGGCCTCAAGCGCGGCTGTGCCGTGGCCTACACCGACAAGGGCACGGGCGCGGCCCCGCACGACCTGCAGGCCGACACCGTGCCGCTGATCGACGGCACCCGCACCTCGGCCACCTCGGCCGGCACCAGCGCCGCGTTCAACGCCGGGCTGTCGGCCGCCGACCTGGCCGCGTTCAACACCGCCACGCCCAACCGCTTCGCGTTCAAGCACGCCCACTCGGGGCAGAACCCCGAGAAGGACTGGGGCCTGGCCACGCTGCGCGCGGTGGAGATGGGCTTTTACGTCATCAACGAACGCTTCGGCGATCTGTCTCCGGGCGGGCAGCGGCTGCGCACCTTCAAGCCGTCCAACACGATCGTCATCGCCTCCAGCCTCTCCAATGGCGGGGCCGCCGCCATCGCTGCGGCCGAGCAGGACACACAGGGCCTGATCGGCGGCGTGGCCGTGTCGGAGCCTGCGGTGGAGCTGCCGGCCAATCCCGGCGTCACCGTGCGCCGCGGCACCACCGACGTGGCCGTGAACAGCCGCACCCTCATCGACTACACCACCTACGCGCAGCTGTACCAGGCCTGCGCCGCGCTGGCGCCCTCCATCAGCGACAGCCCGTACGCCAGCACGTTCGCGGTGGGCTTCGCCAGCCCGTCGCTGCCGATCGCCTCCAACCGCTGCGAGGCGCTGCGCGCGCAGGGGCTCATCACCGGCGGCAGCACCGTGGCCCTGGCCGAACAGGCGCTGGCCCGGCTGCGGGCCTACGGCTGGGAGGCGGAATCGGTGGCGCAGTACCCGTCCCTCGCCGGCTTCGAGGTCGTGCCCGCCGTGGCGGTCACCTTCGCCAACGCGCTCTCGCGTTCGAGCGTGAAGGACAACCTGTGCGGCTACAGCTTCGCGGCGACCACGGCGCAGGGCGCGGTGACGCCGCTGGCGCCCGCCGCGCTGGCCGACATGTTCGCCACCGGCAATGGCGTGCCGCCCTCGGCGGGCGTGCAGCTCGTCAACAACCGCAGCCTGGGCGGCGCCACGCGCGACGTGCTGTCGCAGAGCGCCACCGGCGCGCGCGACTGGAACCTGAGCGGCGCGCTGTGCCTGCGCAACCTCGTGACGGGCACCGACGACGCGGCGCAGCGGCTGCAGGCCGGCGTGGACGAAACCCGCCGCAGCGGCAACCTGCGCGGCAAGCCCGCCATCATCGTGCACGGCCGCTCGGACGCGCTGCTGCCTGTCAACCACACCTCGCGTCCCTATGCGGCGCTGAACCGCCGGGTGGAAGGCGCCTCCAGCCGCCTGCGCTACATCGAGGTGACGAACGCACAGCATTTCGACAGCTTCATCGGCCTGACCGGCGTGCTGCCGGGCTACGACACGCGCTACATCCCGCTGCACGTGTACCTGAACCGTGCGCTCGACGCCATGTACGACCACCTCGCCAACGGCAACGCCTTGCCCGCCAGCCAGGTGGTGCGCACGGTGCCGCGCGGCGGCCAGCCGGGCAGCGCGCCCGCGATCACGGCGGCCAACGTGCCGGCCATCGCCGCCACGCCGGTGAACGGCAATGCCATCACCGTGACCAGCGGCGCTATCAGCGTGCCGGAGTGAGCGGGGCCGCACTGCGGCCCGTGGCGGGTGGCCCGTGTCGCATACGGTAGTAGGTTTGCTATTGAATAAATAGCATGATGCCGGCGATTTGATTGGGCTGCAGGCCTGTCGGGCTGTATTGCCGGGCGCTTCAGCGCTCGGCGGATCGCTCCGACCCCTGTGCGGTGGGGGACGGGCCATGCGCCGCCCACAGCGCCTCGACGCAGGCCTGCACCGAGGCCCCCGCCGTGTCGATCTCGAAGTCCGCATCCCGGGGCTCGTCGTAGGCCCCGCCCACGCCCGTGAACCCCGGCAACTGGCCGGCCCGGGCCCGCGCATACAGGCCCTTGGGGTCCCGGGCCTCGCACACGGCCAGGGGCGTGCGGACCCACACCAGGCGGCAGCGGTCCTCGCCCACGATCTGGCGCATCCGCTGGCGGTCGCTCTCCTGGGGCGAGATCAGGGCGGCGACCACCCACAGCCCGGCCTCGTTGAACAGGCGCGCCACCTCGGCCGTGCGGCGGATGTTCTCGCTGCGGTCGGCAGCGCTGAACCCGAGCGAGGCGTTCAGGCCGCCGCGCAGCACATCGCCGTCCAGCACCGTGCAGGCGATGCCGCGGGCCTGGAGCCGGCTGGCGAAGGCCTGCGCCAGCGTCGTCTTGCCCGCGCCCGACAGGCCGGTGAACCACAGCGTGCGGGTGGCGGAAGGGGCGGAAATCTGCATGGCGGGCCGTCCGTGCTCGGCGTGCCTCAGTGCCCGTCCCAGCCCTGCAGGTGCTGCTGGGCGATCTGGCTGAGGCCGGTGATCCAGGCGTTGTCGTCGTTCATGCAGGGGATGTAGCGGAACGCCTGGCCGCCCGCGTGCAGGAACGCCTCGCGCGCTTCCTGGTTGATTTCCTCCAGGGTTTCCAGGCAGTCGCAGGGAAAGCCCGGGCACATCACGTCCACGCTGCGCGTGCCGGACTGGGCCATCTGGATCAGCGTGGGCTCGGTGTAGGGCTCCAGCCAGCGGGCCTTGCCGAACCGCGACTGGAAGGTCACCCGGTACTGCTCGGGCGAGAGGCCCAGGGCCTGCGCCACCAGCGTGGCGGTGGTCAGGCATTCCTGCTGATAGGGGTCGCCCAACTGCACGTTGCGCGCGGGAATGCCGTGAAAGCTCATCACCAGTTGCTCGGCCCGGCCACCCTCGCGCTTCCAGTGCGCGCGCACGCTCTGCGCCAGGGCCTGGATGTAGCCCGGGTGCGCGTGATAGCTGTTCACGAAGCGAAACTCCAACAGCCGCCGCTGCCTGCGCGTCCAGGCCTGCACGTCGTCCACCACGCTGGCCGTGGTGGTGGACGAATACTGCGGATACAGCGGCAGCACCAGCACGCGCTCCACGCCTTCGGCCTGCAGGGCATCGAGCTGCGAGGCGATCGACGGCTGCCCATAGCGCATCGCATGGCGCACGCGCACGCCCAGGCCCGCCTCGCCCAGCCAGCCGCGCAGCAGCGTGGCCTGCTTGGCCGTCCACACGGCCAGCGGGGAGCCTTCCGGCATCCACACGCTCGCGTACTTGGCGGCGGATTTGGCGGGGCGGATGCGCAGGATGATCCCGTACAGGATGGGCAGCCAGGCCACGCGGGGAATCTCGACCACGCGCGGATCGCCCAGGAACTGCGCCAGGTAGCGGCGCAGCGCCGGCGCGGTGGGCGCCTCGGGGGTGCCCAGGTTGCACAGCAGCACGGCGGCGCGGGACAGGCCGGCGGCGGATTGCGCGGCGGCAGGGGGGAGGGGGGGCAGGGCGCCGGACAGGGGGGCCGGCGACGAGGGCGCGGAGGTGGGGGAGGGCATGCCCGCATTGTGGCAAAGGCCACGCACCCTTTTGGCGGGCCGCGCGCGAAACCCCTGCGCTATCCTCCCCGCATGCTCGACACCCAACGCATCCGCGCCGTCACCCTCGACCTGGACGACACGCTCTGGCCCATCTGGCCCACCATCGCCCGCGCACAGGCCGTCCTGTGCGCCTGGCTGCAGGACCGGGCGCCCGCAACCGCCGCGCTCCTGAGCGACCCCGAAGCCGCCGCCGTGCTGCGCAGCCAGGTCGTGCAGGCCCATCCGCAGCTGTCCCACGACCTGAGCGCCCTGCGCCGCGAGAGCATCCGCGCCGCGCTGCGGCAGGCGGGCGACGACACCGCGCTGACCGACGGCGCCTTCGATGCCTTCTTCGTGGAGCGCCAGCGCGTGCAGCTGTACGACGACGCCATCGCGGCGCTGGAATTCCTGGCCGTGCGCTATCCCTTGGCGGCCCTGTCCAACGGCAATGCCAACCTGGACCTGATCGGCATCGGCGCCTATTTCCAGGCCCGCATCAGCGCACGCGAGTTCGGCATCGCCAAGCCCGATCCGCGCATCTTCCATGCGGCGGCCGAGGCCCTGGGCGTGCCGGCCGCCAGCGTGCTGCACGTGGGCGACGATGCCACGCTGGACGCGCACGGTGCCCTGGGTGCGGGCATGCAGGCGGTGTGGATCAACCGCGCCGAGGCGGCCTGGCCGCACGACGGCGAGCCGCACGCCACGGTGCCCGATCTCACCGAACTGTGCCGGCTGCTGGCGTGACGGCCGCGCTCGCGGGCTTGGGCGTGCGACCGCCCCATGGAGGCGCCGATGCGTGGCCGCGCAGGGTGGGGCGGCGGGTAGGCCCGATGGCTTTTCCGCAGGGGCATCCGCACGGGGATGATTGCTGGAGTGCTATTAAATCAATAGCTTCAAGGGCAATGAGTACTAGGGCATGGACCGCTTTTTACTCTGAATGGCAGTGCGCAGCATGAAAGCGCCTGTGCGGCGGGCGGAACCCTAAGCCGGGTCCAAACGGGTGAGGTACGCCGCGACCCGATCATCATGATCGTCGGTGGCCCCACCACCGAACCAGAAGGCCCGGGCGGCGCCGAGGGGCTGGCGGACGGGCGCAAGCGCGTGGGCGACTGTTCGAAACGGTCGCAACGCACCGGTTTCGTCGGGCGCGCCCCAGATCGGGCGATCGCCGGCCGTGATCGAGAGAAGGTGGGTGGATCGCTCGATCGCGATGTCGGGGTCGCGGGCCAGCTCGGCCAATGCGGGTTCGATCCGGTCCCAGTATTCGCGGCCGATGAACGTTCGCCAGCCCACATCGGCAATACCGGCTTCTTCTCCCGCCTTCCACCGATGCGGTGAACCTTGCCTGCGAAGCGCGCGTTCCACCATGTCGGCGTCGGTGCTGAACGCGGCACGATGGCGCTCCGAATCGGCGCTCAACAGGAACCTGAGGCTGCTTTTGTGGGGCGGAAGAAATCGTCCCATGCCCATCGTGCCGCTGATGGTGGGCAGTGCCATCAAGGTCGCGCTGACTTCCTGCGCGAATTCGTGCCAATGGGGCGAGTCTTGCGGTATCGCGGTCTCCAGAAAGAAACGGCCGCTGCGCTGCTCGATGCCGAAGAACGGCAGGCCGGGGTGAGGGAAGTCGGCGAGCGCGTGGCCGTAGCGGCGCAGCCCCTCGCCATACGGGGTTCCGCTGTCCTGGGCGAGATAGGCACGGCCGTCGCTCAGGATGCGCGGCGTCGCCGGGCGGATCTTGCCCTTGTAGCCGGGAAAGTGGTACGAGGTTTCGTTCGCCGACGTGCCGAAGCGCGCTTCGAACTGGGCGTAGAGCTTGCGAAGGTGCGGGGCGATGGTGGGGGCGTGGATCGTGCCCTCCACGATCGCGATCGACCGAAAAGCGGGCACGGCGACCGGTTCGTTTTCCCATATCAGAAACTCACGCATCGGTTGCCTCCCTTCACATTGTTCCGTACCGGGGGGCTGCCCGGAAGGGCGGAATCTATCGCAGATCCTTCGGCGGGCGTTACCCAATCCCACACAATGCAAGCCCGCCCAGTGAAAACCCAGCGACCCGTCATGCAGAATGTCCTGCAAAGGGTTCTTCAATCGATGGAGGGGTTTGGCATGCATCGACTCGATACCGGGCGTATTTTCCAACGACCGAGGCACCATGTCTGGCTGGCGAGTTGCCTGGTGGGGGTCGGGTTGACGGCCTGTGGCGGCGGATCGGGATCCACCACGGTTGCTCTGTCCGATGCCCTGAAAGTCGACACCACGTACGGCGAAGCCGGCGTGGCCACCTTCCCCCTCGGCACGCCATCCTTCGCCAGCTTGGGCGTGCAGCCGGATGGCAGGCTGCTGATCGCAGGCAGCAGGGTCGCGGTCCCCGAAGCCCCTTCGGGTTTCGGATCACTGCTCGCCACGCAGACCTTTGTCGTGCGAATGAGCGCCGACGGAAACGTCGACAGGGGCTTCGGCCAAAACGGCGAAGCACGGTTTTCCGTCAAGGGGTACGAGTCGATCAGCGATGTTCGACTCCAGGCCGACGGCAGAATCCTGGTGGCGGTTCAGGCGCACGAACCGTGTTTCTCACCGTCCTACCAGACCCGGTGCCTGACGGCGTCCGGGGAGCCCGGCACATGGCACCACACCGTGGTCGGCCTCACCGCGAACGGGGCGGTCGACAGCACGTTCGGCACCCAGGGCATCGCGGAGGGCTTCCTCTCCACCAATTTCAGTAACCTCGCGCTGGCGATCCAGCCCGATCAGAAACCCGTTCTGCTGACGTCCAACGACCGCCCCATCCTGCAAGTGTTCGGGCGTTCTTTGCGCCGCCTGTCTGCGGACGGAATCCCCGATGCCGCGTTCAATCAACCGACGGCATCGCAGCCGCCTGCGCCCTGCGAGGCCAGCGGCGCGGCGGTGCTGGCGCTGCTGGCGCTGCGCAACGGCAGCATCATCACCGCAGGCCAACTGGGTGGCCGGCTCTACGCAGACCCCCGATCCGACCCCGGGCTTTGCGTCGCGGTGCACGCGGGCGCGACGCAAGCGCAGACCTCTGGTGGCTGGACGTCCTTCGGGGCGGATTTGGAGGAATACCAACTCGCGTCCCATCCCGATGGCGGATTTGTCGTCGCTGCCAGAACCTGCGCGGGCAGCGACTGCCATCTCAGCGTCGCCAAGTTCAGTGCCAATGGCGCGCTCGACACGTCCTTTGGCGACAAAGGCATCGAGCGCGTGGCGCTTCCTGCCAACTATCGCCTCAAATCCTTCTTCGTCCAGAGCGACGAAAGCATGAAGGCCTTCGGCGCCATCGAGGAAAGCGCGGCAGCGGGCACCACTGCACGCCGGTTCCGTGCGGTGTGGACGAGCCTGACCGGCAACGGTGCACTGGCCAACAATGACACCAACGTGGCGACTTCCATTCAGGACCGGCCGACCAGCGCAGAGCCGCGCGAGGTGCTCCGGGACGGCGCGGGGCGTTGGCTCGTGATCAGCTCCGAGGAAGACAGTGCGCGCAATCTGGTGCTGAAGGTCGTGCGCACGCTGGGCACGTCCACGGGCCGTTCGTAAAACCGCTAGGCCGCGAGGAAGTCCCGGATCGCGAACAACGTGGCGTCCGGCGCCTCCGTCATCTGGTGGTGGCCGACCGGCAGGCTTGCCACCTGCACCGCCTTGCCGGCCGCGCGCGCCGCCGCGATCAGGCCCTGCGCCGCCTTCGGGTTGGTCATCTGGTCGTGCGCGCCCAGGGCGAACAGCACCGGGCAGGTGATCTGAGCGATGGCCGCCTCGCCGCCCGCATAGCGGTCGCAGGCCAGAAAGCCGCGGTGGAACACGTTCACGGCCGGGTTGCTGCGCAGCACGCGGCGGCCCAGGGCCATGCCCGCGCCATAGGCCCAGAAGCCCGCGCCCGATGGCGAGGCCAGCGTGCTGCGCGAGAACACGTTCACCATGCGCAGCGCCTTCTCGGGCGTGTTCAGTGCCGACTCGATGAGGGCGGGGGACACCTTCATCGGGTAGGCGGTGCCCACCAGCACCAGGTGCGTGATGCGGTCCTGCAGTCGGGCGGCGGCCTCCAGCGCGATCAGCGATCCCCAGCTGTGGCCCACCAGCGCGGCGCGCGCCACGCCGGCCGCATCCAGCAGCGCGGCGATGAAGCCGGCCGCCTGCTCGACGCTTTCGGGCGCATCGCCCTCGCTGCGGCAGTGGCCCGGCAGGTCCACCGCCAGCACGTTCCAGCCGTGGTTGGCGAAATAGCGGCTTTGCAGCGCCCACACGCTGTGGTCGTTGAGCACGCCGTGGATGAAGACGACGGTCGGCTTGGCCGCGTCGAACGCCTTGCCGCCGGTGTAGCAGTAGGTGCCGTGGCCGTTGACGGTGATGCGCATCACGCACCTGCCTTTTCTGCGGCTTTCAGCGCGCGCTGCAGGTCGTCGATGAGGTCGTCCGCATCTTCCAGGCCGATCGACAGGCGGATCGTGCCCTGCGAGATGCCGGCCTGGGCGAGCGCTTCGTCGCTCATGCGAAAGTGCGTGGTGCTGGCCGGGTGGATCACCAGGCTGCGGCAGTCGCCCACGTTGGCCAGGTGGCTGAAGACCTTCAGCGTTTCGATGAACTTTTTGCCCTGCGCGCGGTTGCCCTTCAGGTCGAAGCTGAACACCGATCCCGCGCCGCGCGGCAGCAGCTTTTGCGCCAGCGCGTGGCTGGGGTGCGAATCGAGCATCGGGTGCCCCACGCGCGAGACGAAGGGGTGGCTGGCCAGGAACTCCACCACCTGCTGCGTATTGCGCATGTGGCGCTCCATGCGCAGCGGCAGCGTCTCGATGCCCTGCAGGATCAGCCAGGCCGTGTGCGGGCTCATGCACGCGCCGAAGTCGCGCAGGCCCTCGCGCCGCGCGCGCAGCAGGAAGGCGCCCACGGTGCTTTCCTCGGTGAACACCATGTTGTGAAAGCCGTCGTAGGGCTGCGTCAGTTCGGCGAAGCGCCCCGCGGTGCGCGGGCCCTCCCAGTCGAAGCTGCCGCCGTCCACCACGATCCCGCCGATCACGGTGCCGTGGCCCGACAGGAACTTGGTGGCCGAGTGGTACACCAGGTCCGCACCGTGCTCGAAGGGCCGCATGAGCCACGGCGAGGTGAGGGTGGAGTCCACCAGCAGCGGCACGCCGGCCTCGTGCGCGATGGCGCTCACCGTGGGAATGTCCAGCACGTCCAGGCCTGGGTTGCCCACGGTCTCGCCGAAGAACAGGCGGGTGTTGGGCCGCGCCGCGGCGCGCCAGCCGTCGATGTCGCCCGGGGCGACGAAGGTGGTCTCGATGCCGAAGCGTGCCAGCGTGTAGTGCAGCAGGTTCTGCGATCCGCCATACAGCGCGGTGCTGGCCACGATGTGGCCGCCCGCGCCCATCAGCGTGCAGATCGCAAGGTGCAGCGCGGCCTGGCCGCTGGCCACCGCGATGGCGCCCACGCCGCCTTCCAGGGCGGCCACGCGCTGCTCCAGCACGGCGTTGGTGGGGTTGCTGATGCGGCTGTACACGTGGCCCGGGCGTTCCAGGTTGAACAGCGCGGCCGCGTGGTCGCTCGACTCGAACACGAACGACGTCGTGAGGTGGATGGGAACGGCGCGCGCCCCGGTGGCCGGGTCGGGCGAGGCGCCCGCGTGCAGCGCCAGTGTGTCGAAGCCAGGGTCTGAGTAACCGGGCATCCGTGTCTCCTCTGTAGGGGGTAAGCGCCGCATTGTGGGCTATATTGCGCAGGATTCAGCCAGCAGCGCCCTGGAGCGCACCACGGAGACCTCCCCCATGAAAGTCAGCGACATCCTTCGCGTCAAAGGCAACACCCTCTACACCGTCAACGCCGACGAGCCGCTGTCCCAGGCCGCTGAAATCATGTCCGAAAAGGACATCGGCTCGCTCGTGGTCATGGATCTGGGTGACCTGGTGGGCATGCTCACCTTCCGCGAAGTGATCCAGGCCGTGGTGAAGAACGGCGGTTCGGTCGGCACCCTGCTCGTGCGCACCGCCATGGACGACGCACCGCTCACCTGCACGCTCGAGACCGACATGGACGAGGTGCGCCGCATGATGCTCAACCGCCATGCCCGCTACATGCCGGTGATGGACAAGAAGATGCTCATGGGCGTGATCAGCTTCTACGACGTCGCCAAGGCCGTCGTGGATGCCCAGAACTTCGAGAACAAGATGCTCAAGGCCTACATCCGCGACTGGCCCGAGGAAGACGCCCGCCCGGCGGTCTGATCGTTCCCTTCAAGCCCAACAGGCCCCATGCCGGGGTATCGATTGCCTGGGTTGCTATGTTTTTAATAGCATTTGGCGCGGGGTGGGATGGTTCGGGCCGGGCCGCAAGGCTCGGTGATAATCGCGCCCCATGAGCGGCAACACACTCGGCACCCTATTCGCAGTCACCAACTTCGGTGAATCCCACGGCCCGGCCATCGGCTGCGTGATCGACGGCTGCCCCCCCGGCATGCCACTGTCCGAGGCGGACATCCAGGCCGACCTGGACCGCCGCCGCCCCGGCACCAGCCGCCACGTCACCCAGCGCAACGAGGCCGACACGGTCGAGATCCTCTCCGGCGTGTACGAAGGCAAGACCACCGGCACGCCCATCGCCCTGCTGATCCGCAACACCGACCAGCGCAGCAAGGACTACTCCAACATCGCCGAGAGCTTTCGCCCCGGCCACGCCGACTACACCTACTGGCACAAATTCGGCATCCGCGACCCGCGCGGCGGCGGGCGTTCGTCGGCGCGGCTCACCGCTCCCACGGTGGCGGCCGGCGCGGTCGCCAAGAAGTGGCTGTCCGAGAAATACGGCGTTCGCTTTCGCGCCTGCATGACGCAGATCGGCGAACTGGCCATTCCGTTCGAAAGCTGGGACCACGTGCCCCAGAACCCGTTCTTCGCGCCGGTCGCCGATGTGTCCGCGTACGAGGACTACATGGACGCGCTGCGCAAGTCGGGCGATTCGTGCGGCGCGCGCATCCGCGTGCAGGCCACGGGCGTGCCGGTGGGCCTGGGCGAGCCGCTGTACGACAAGCTGGATGCCGACATCGCCCACGCGATGATGGGCCTGAACGCCGTCAAGGGCGTAGAGATCGGCGCGGGCTTTGCCAGTGTGGCGCAGCGCGGCACCACGCACGGCGATTCGCTCACGCCCCGGGGCTTTGCCAGCAACAACGCCGGCGGCGTGCTGGGCGGCATCAGCACGGGACAGGACATCGAAGTGTCGCTGGCCATCAAGCCCACCAGCTCCATCATCAGCCCGCGCGAATCCATCGACGTGCACGGCCAGAGCACCGAGGTCATCACCAAGGGCCGGCACGACCCCTGCGTGGGCATCCGCGCCGCGCCCATCGCCGAGGCCCTGCTGGCGCTGGTCGTGATGGACCATGCCCTGCGCCATCGCGGCCAGTGCGGCGACGTCGAGCCGCCGGTGCCGCCGATCCAGGCATCGTTTCTCTGAGCCTGAGGCCCTCGGGCCGCCTGCTGCGCCTCAGCGCGCGGCCGAGGCAGGCACGGGGGGCGCCACAGGCACCGACGCTGCCGGCGCACCGGGGGCTGCCGTGCCAGGTGCATTGCCCGTGGCGGCAACGGGCGCGGCGACAGGGACCGGTGCCGGCGCATGCTCCAGCCGGTACCAGCGCCAGGCGGCCACCGCCAGCACGGCGACGACCAGCAATCCCCCCGCCGCCAGCCACACCGGCCGGCGCGACTCGGCGAATGGGTCGTCCAGAAGTCGTCGCGCATTGGCCGGTACCCGGGCCGTCTGCGACAGTGAGCCCCCCAGCCGCGTGTTGATGCGCATGCGGCCGTTGATGGCCCAGCCGCTCGCGTCCAGGATCGGCCCTAGGCTGCGCTGGCGCAGCTTGAGCCACGCGATCAGCATGCTCGGCCCGGAAATGGCCAGCACGATGCCGACGAGCGCCAGCGGAATCCACACCCCCAGGTCCACGAACTTGCCGAAGATGCCCACCAGCACCGCGCTGATGCTGCCCAGCGCCACGCCGATCGCCGCCACCGTGCCCACGTCGGTGCGGCGCCCGGGCTCCACCACGGTGGAGGCGGCGGGGGTGGTGCTACCGGCCTTGAGCGGCGTGTTGGCCAATTGCCCAGCCGTGGCACCCAGGGACTTTTCCACTCGCGCATCGCTGGCCGAGGCCCGCTTGGCCACCTGCTCCTCGATCATGCGCAGGAATTTCTTGTACGGCGAGAAGAACGCCTGCGCGATGCTGGTGGGGTTCTCGATCAGCTTGGTGATGGTGGCGTCCCAGTCGTGGCCCTGCCGGTCGTAGAAGACGCCGTTGCGCCCCACGAACAGAAAGTCCACGTCGCCCGCCGTGAACGCCGCCACGATGGTCATCTTCTGTCCCTTGCGCGTGCAGTCGCAGTAGGCCAGGTAGGTCTTGGCCAGCCCGGCGAGCTTGGCGTGCTTGCCCGCATCCGCCACCTGCACGGTCAGGTCGCAGCTGCGCGCGTCCAGGTACAGCGTTCCGGCCTGGAAGATCGCGCCCTCGCGCTGGTAGAACGCCGAAAACGAGACGAAGTTGTTCAGCAGCACGAGCAGGTCGCGCCGAAAGCGCAGCAGCTTCTCGAGGTCCAGCATCTGCGTGTTGTGCGCCTTCTCGGCCTCGTCCTGCTCGATCAGGCCCATCACGCGCTCGCGCACGCCGCTTTCGTGCAACTGGCGGATGGCGTCGTCCTTGAGCGCATCCAGCCGGGTGGCCGGCTTGTCGGCCAGCCATTGCTGGCAGGGGGCCAGGGCCTTCTGCACCTGCTCCCACTCTTGTTCGGTCAGCGCCTCGGCGGGGCGGCCGAGCAGCGGCTCCACCGCCTGGTCCCGGAAGGTCTGTAGGGCCTGGGCCCAGGCGGGATTGGTGCCGCGCGCCAGGTGCAGGGCGCCATGGGGCGCGATGGGCGCCAGGGGCAGGGCGGCCACCGCGGGGGACGATGCATCCAGATCGACCCCGGCCATCGCGGCGTATTCCTCCTGTGTGGGGTTGAGTGCCGCCGCCGCGCGCGGATCGTAGGCGGCGAGCCGGGACCGCGCGAAGAAATCGTCGATTTTGTGGCGCACCGCGTTCATCGCCTGCGTGGCGGCGAGCGTGCGATCGCCGAGCGCCAGTCCGGCGGTGCGGTCATTGGCCTGGGCCGACCAGGCGTGCCATTTCGCCACCTCGGTAAAGAAGGCTTCGGCATGCGCGCGGTCCACCCCTTTCAGGGCCTCCTGGGGGACGCCCTTCACGGGTTTCTGCTCGATGGGCATGCTGCCGTGCGTGGCGATGATCTGCTCGATCGCCTCCCGCGCCGGCGTGTCATCCTGCGCCGTGTCCGGCGTGATCGCGCCATCGCCGTTGAAACGCATGGCGCTCAGCTGTTCGCTGCGTTCCAGCACCTGGGCCAGCGTGATGGTGGTGGCATCGGGCTGGTCGGCCAGCGCGAGGATGCGCAGGGCCTGCGCCACCAGCGCGGCACCCTCGTCCGTGGTGGTGTCGATGGCTTCCAAATCCAGCGCATCGGCCGGCCGCGCCAGCAGGTCGGGGTCGCCCAGCCGGGCACAGGCCCAGGCGCAGGCCGCCAGCAGTTCCGGCGGGCGGATGCGCCCGTCCTTGTCGGTGTCGATCAGGTCAAGCGTGCGCGGGTCGAACTCGATGCCGCGCGTGGGGCAGGCCAGGGCCACCCAGAGTTTCTGGTCCAACTCGGCCAGATGGGCGATGTCGGCGCCGGTGCGGATGGTGACCTGATCCACGCCACCGGCGCGAAAGAATTGCCAGGTGTGGCGGTGGTCAGGCCCGCTGGTGGTTTGGGCAGCGGAAGCGGGCGAAGTGGGATGGTTGGAAATCGGCGGCTGGGATTCCATGGAGCGAGGGCGGCGGGCGCGGATCGTAGCGAGGACGCCGGGCACGCAGACCGCTCCGGCGGACGAAGCGGCCCAGTTTAGAACGCAGAGGCGGCCACGTGGCCGCCCGCCTTGTCAGACAGCGCGCCGTTTTCGTTTGCTATGAAATCGATAGCTGCCACCGCATGTTAGTCATGCGGTGAGGGCCCGAAAGACCCCAGGCCATCGATTCTTACTTGCGCACTTCGTCCACTAGCGCGCGGAAGTCGTCAATGTCCTCGAAGCTGCGGTACACGCTGGCAAAGCGGATGTAGGCCACTTTGTCCAGCTTCTTGAGCTCGCGCATCACCCACTCGCCGATCTGGCTGGAAGGCACTTCGCGCTGCCCCAGGTTGAGCAGCGTTTCCTCGATGCGCTCGATGGCACTGTCGATCTGCACCGTGCTGACCGGGCGCTTGCGCAGCGCCAGGTTGAACGAAGCCAGCAGTTTGGCCCGTTCGTATTCGATGCGCCGGCCGTCCTTCTTCACGATGGACGGAAAGTTCACTTCCGGCCGCTCGTAGGTGGTGAAGCGCTTGTCGCACGCGCCGCACTGGCGGCGGCGGCGCACGAAATCCCCGTCCTCGGCCACCCGCGTTTCCACCACCTGCGTTTCGGGGTGGCTGCAGAAAGGGCACTTCATCGGAAGGCCCCTCCATCATGCCGGCGGAAAAGGGCCGCCGAGCGGGCCGAGGCTGGCGCCAGCGCCCGTTCTGCCCCGGTTTGGCCAGGGCAGGCGGCGCTGAGCGGAGAGCGGGGCATGGATCAGCCGTAGACGGGAAAGCGCGAGGTCAGCGCGTGCACCTTGGCCCGCACCGCGGCCAGGTTGGCCTCGTCGCGCGGGTTGTCCAGCACATCGGCCAGGAGATGGGCCGTGAGGCGCGTTTCTTCTTCCTTGAAGCCCCGCGTCGTGATGGCCGGCGTGCCCACGCGGATGCCGCTGGTCACCATCGGCTTTTCAGGGTCGTTGGGAATCGAGTTCTTGTTGATGGTGATGTGGGCGTTGCCCAGTGCGGCTTCGGCTTCCTTGCCGGTGATGCCCTTGGCGCGCAGGTCCACCAGCATCACGTGGCTTTCGGTGCGGCCGCTCACGATGCGCAGGCCGCGCTCGATCAGCGTTTCGGCGAACACCTTGGCGTTCTTGGCGACCTGTTCCTGGTAGGCCTTGAAGCCCGGCTCCAGCGCTTCCTTGAAAGCCACGGCCTTGGCGGCGATCACGTGTTCCAGCGGGCCGCCCTGCAGGCCGGGGAAGATGGCGCTGTTGATGGCCTTCTCGTGCTCGGACTTCATCAGGATGATGCCGCCGCGCGGGCCGCGCAGGCTCTTGTGCGTGGTGGAGGTGACCACGTCGGCATGGGGCACGGGGTTGGGGTACTGGCCCGCGACCACGAGGCCGGCGTAGTGGGCGATGTCCACCCAGAAGATCGCGCCGATTTCCTTGGCGATCTTTGCGAAGCGCTCGAAGTCGATGCGCAGGGAATAGGCCGATGCGCCGGCGATGATCAGCTTGGGCTTGTGCTCGCGGGCCTTGGCTTCGAGCGCGTCGTAGTCGATCTCTTCCTTGTCGTTGAGGCCGTAAGAGACGATGTTGAACCACTTGCCGCTCATGTTCAGCGGCATGCCGTGCGTCAAGTGGCCGCCTTCGGCCAGGCTCATGCCGAGGATGGTGTCGCCGGGCTTGAGGAAGGCCAGCAGCACGGCCTGGTTGGCCTGCGAGCCGGAGTTGGGTTGCACGTTGGCGGCTTCGGCGCCGAAGAGCTTCTTCACGCGGTCGATGGCCAGTTGCTCGACCACGTCCACGTTCTCGCAGCCGCCGTAGTAGCGCTTGCCGGGATAGCCTTCGGCGTACTTGTTGGTGAGCTGCGAGCCCTGGGCGGCCATGACGGCCGGAGAAGCGTAGTTTTCGCTGGCGATCAGCTCGATGTGCTGTTCCTGGCGAACGTTTTCGGCCTGAATGGCGGCCCAGATTTCAGGGTCGGCTTGGCTGACAAGGATATTGCGTTGGTACATGTTGGCAGTCCTATGAACTGGTGTCCCTTGAAACAAGGGCTGCCCAGGCGAACGGCGGAACACAGCAGGCCTTTCAGCCCGTGCGGCACGCTCCCCAGTGGTTCACAGGGGGTGAACCCCTGTCGGTTTCCACGTCAGCGGCGGCAGTGGAGTGCCGCGCCTATCGCCAGTTGCGTACCCCGCGAGTGTAGCTGACCGCACCGGGCCTGGAGCCCGAGGATGAATCGATGCCCCAAGTCGGTCACCGTCGGTTCAAAAGTCGGAGAGAAGCGCGACCTTGTCGGCGCTGGCCTTGGGGGCTTCCGCTTCGGCGGCCGCCTTGGCAGGAACGGTCTGTGCCGGCGCCTGCGTGGAGAGCATCGGCGGGGCAGTCGGCGTGGCGGGAGCCGGCGGTTGCAAGGGCACAGAGCGGCCGCTGGCCACCTGGCGCAGGCGGAAGTGCTCGGCCAGCACCTTGGCGGCGTACCCGCCATCGTCGGGCAGATTGGCCGCGCCGACGTAGTAACGCAAGCCGCCTTCGAGGGAGCCGGCGCGGGTGATGCATTCCTGCAGCACCTTCACGCCCACGCGCAGGTTGCTCACCGGATCGAAGGCCGCGAAGTGGCCGCCGAAATTCTGGTACTTGTCGGTGTGCACGTTCGTCATGACCTGCATCAGGCCCTGGGCGCCCACCGCGCTCTGGGCGAAGGGGTTGAAGCTCGATTCCACGGCCATGATCGACAGGATCAACGTGGGGTCCAGCTTGGTCTTGCCGCCGATTTCATAGGCCTCGGCCACCAGCACTGCCAAAGGCTCCGGCGCCACGCGGTACTTCTTGCTGAGCCAGTAAGTGACGGCTGCCTGCTCCTTGGGGAGTTCCTTCGGATTGCTCGCCGTGGCTCGCTCGCTGGCTTCCGGCTCGATGGGCGTACCCATGACCGCGACCTGGCGGGCTTGCAGCCAGCCCATCAGCTTTTCTTCTCCAGTCTGGCGCAGGTCGGGACGTGCGGTCAACGTGATGACGGCAAAAGCGACAGCCAAGCCGAGGAGGGCGAAGCTGCTGTGGGTGATTTCAAGAAAACCGTCGATCACATCGGATGCGAACGTTCGCACTCCGGCGACCACTGTTCCTAACGCTGTCATGTAGCTTTTCCTTTCTGAGTCGAGGCCTGAGCAAGGTGGCCCACAAGGGGCCAGGCCGTGCCAGGCATCTCGCCTGGATTGGTACGCCATCAGGTTCGCATTGCCTCCGGAGAGCGCTCAATGACCGAACTGACTTAGCCGGGATCGGCAGCGGATGGAAGATCGTCAACCCCGTTTTTCAGGGCTCGCGGATTGTAGGAGGGCTCTTAATACAGAGTCAATACTAACAAAACCGATCGTTAGATCAATTCGATCTTAAAAATCTGGTAGGAAACACAGGTTTATAGGGTGCATCGGCACTCTTGCATGAGGCATCGTTACCGCTTCTGCAGCCCCACGGTGATGAATGCAATCAACGCATGGAGGGCGATTGAAAATCCAGCTTGTGGTGGCCCGTCAACTTGGCTAAAGTGGCCTTGCCTGAGTGATTCAGGCATCGCCGGACGAAGCGGAGCCGCCCTCCAGACGCATGCAGTGCACTGAAGGTGACTGGTCAAACTTCCAAGGCAGACCCCGGAGGCAATACCTTGCCTCCTGCCCCGTGGACGTTCAAACTCCAGGGTGCAAATGATGGCAAAAGACCGTTGTGTCAGCCGTCAAGCCCGGTGCGGATCGACAGATTCCACCGGGCTTTCTTTTTTGCGACTGGTTACATGTTGCGCCGGCCGATTTCTGCTCGAATCCCATGATCTGTGCAATGGAAACCGGACTCTGACGTGCCTCTGCAAGCGCTTTCGATCATCAAAAACCTGTGGGTGCGCCGCGTGGCGTGGGCGGTGCTGGCCTGGCTGGGATTCTGGGCACTGGCCTGGGCCGTGGTTCCGCCCGCGCTGCGCCATGTGTTGCACACCACGGTGTCCGAGCAGTTGGGGCGAGAACTGTCTGTCGGGAAGATCGATTTCAAGCCATGGACCCTGGAACTGGAACTGCGGGATCTGAGGATGGCGGCAGAGACTTCGGGCAAGGAGCCCCAGGTAGAAATTCAGCGCCTATATATAGATGCAGAACTGCAGTCCCTTTGGCGTCTGGCGCCGGTGATCGACGCGCTGGAGATCGATGGACCCACGTTGCGCCTGGCGCGCACGTCGGCTGGGCAGACCGACTTCGATGACCTGCTGAAAAAGTTCTCGGCACCATCCTCGGCGACGGCCGCGCCCCATGCGCAGCCCCAGCGGTTTTCGTTCTACAACATCGTGGTGAGGGATGGCGCCGTGGATTTCGGCGATGCGCCGCAAAAACGGGTCCACACTGTGCGTGGATTTTCTCTGAGCGTGCCGTTTCTGAGCAATCTGCCGGCGGACCGCACCGTGGAGGTCGCGCCCCATCTGGCCTTTCAGCTCAACGGCACGGCGTTCACGACCGGGGCCCAGAGCACGCCATTTCTGGACAGCCGGGACACCGAAGCCACGCTGCAGTTCAAGGGGCTGGATCTGCAGTCGTTCCTGGCCTACCTTCCTCCCGACATGCCGGTGCGCATCGAGCAAGGCACGCTGGACGCCGATCTGCGGATGACGTTCCAGAAACAGTCCGAACCCGCTCTTTCGGTGAGCGGCGTCGTGCAGGTCCATGGTGCACGCGTGAGGGATCGACAGGGTGGCCCACTGCTGTCGTTCGACCTGGCCACCGCCAAGGTGGTAGCGCTCCAACCCTTCCAGCGGAAGGTGCATGTGGCCTCGCTGGAGTGGCGCGGGCCGCATGCGACGGTGCGGCGTGACCGGGAAGGGCGCATGGCCGTGCTGAGCGGCGCGGCACAAGGCCAGGGTGCCACGAAGGCGGGGACCACTGCGGCTCCCGATGCGCCGTGGGATGTGGTGGTGGATCGGGTGGTCATCAACGGGGGGCAGGTGGACTGGCTGGACGAGGGGACGGCGGTGCCCGCCCGCATCTCGGCACGCGACCTGCGGGTGCGCGCGACCCGGCTGGCCTTGCCACTCACCCGGCCAGTGCAGTTCACCGCGGATGCCCAGCTGTCATCGGAAGCGGGGAGCGACGCCGCGACCTTGTCGCTTCAAGGGGAGGTGCTGGCGCAATCGGGCCGCGTGGCCGTGTCCGCCCGGGGCTGGCCGCTGTCCATGGCCCGGCCGTACCTGGCCAACCTGGTCCAGCCCCAACTGGACGGAACGCTGGATTCCGATGGGGGCGTCGCCTGGAACGGCTCCTCATGGGCGGCAAAGATCGCCAAGCTGTCGGTGGACCGCGCAGAATGGGCCTGTGCTCCGGCTGGGCGGGACTGCCCAGCGGGGACCGCCACGGTCTCGGGCCTGCGCAACAACGCGGCCTGGGCTGAAATCGGCCGCATCGAGGTCGAGGATGCGTTGATCCGGATGCCGCAGCGCACCGTTGCCATAGCGCGGGTGGTGACATCGCAGCCCAAAGTGCGCCTGGAGCGCACTGGGGACGGGCGCTGGATGGTGGAGCGCTGGCTGACGCCGGTGCCCGACACCGCAGGGAAAGGCCGTGTGCCAGTCACCGCGGCAACGCGGACGGATGCCGCCCCCGGCTGGAGCGTGCAACTGGCCGAAGTGTCGGTGGACGGTGGAGCGCTGGCGTTCAACGATGCGGTCAAGGCACAGCCTGTGGCGGTACTGCTCGACACCTTCCAGATGCGGGCCAAGGGCCTGGCATGGCCGGTGAATGCCGGCGCACCTCCAGTGTCGTTGTCACTGTCGGCACGACTGGGGGCCGGACGGACAGATCCCGGCAACGTGGCCTATGAAGGAACGGTGCAGATGACGCCCCTGCTGGCACAGGGCAAGGTGCAGGCGTCCCGCCTGCCACTGCATCCCTTCAAGCCGTATGTGGACAACCCGTTGGCGGTCGATGTCGTGCGTGCCCTCGGCAGCTTCAATGGCGAGGTGCGTTACGCCGCGCAAGCCGACGGACCGGCCGTCGGCGTGCGGGGCAATGCCGCACTGGACGACGTGCGGGTGAGGACCCTGGCCGTTCGCCCAGCCGCGAATGGACCGGTCGACGGTGCCGCACCCATCCGTGGGGAAGAACTGCTGAACTGGAAGTCGCTGGCCCTGCAGGGGGTGGATTTCACCCTGGCGCCCGGAAAGCCAACCGCGCTCGACGTCAAGGAAACGGCGTTGAGCGACTTTTTTGCCCGCATCATCGTTCAGCCGAATGGGCGCATCAATCTGCAGGACCTTGCTCAGCCTGCCCAGGGGCCACCCGGTGTATCGGCAACAGCGGAGGCTTCCCCCGACATCACCGCAGCGGCGGGCTCGACGCCGCCCCAGGCGGCCAAGCCGTCAATGACGCCGGTCATGCGTTTCGGCCCCGTGGTGCTCACTGGCGGTTCTGTGCGTTTTACCGACTCGTTCGTTCGGCCCAACTATTCAGCGGACCTGAGCGAATTGAATGGTCGCCTGGGGGCTTTTGCCTCCGCGCCCCCCGCCGAGGGGGGTGAGCCCGCCATGGCCGAACTTCAACTGCGCGGACGGGCGCAGGGCTCCGCCTCGCTCGACATCACGGGGCGCCTGAATCCGCTGGCCAAGCCCTTGGCACTGGACATCCAGGGACGGATGCGCGATCTGGAACTGCCGCCTCTCTCGCCCTACAGCATCAAGTACGCGGGCCATGGTATCGAGCGGGGCAAGCTGAGCATGGACGTCAACTATCGTGTTCTGCCGGATGGTCAATTGACGGCTAGCAACAAGCTCGTGCTGAACCAGTTGCGTTTTGGCGAGCCGGTGGAGGGCGCTCCGGCCAGTTTGCCCGTGCGTCTGGCCGTTGCCTTGCTGGCCGACCGCAATGGTGTGATTGACGTCGAGCTGCCGATCAATGGCTCGCTGAACGACCCCCAGTTCCGCCTGGGGCCGGTGATTTTTCGCGCGGTGGGCAACTTGGTGATGAAAGCGATCACTTCGCCGTTTTCATTGCTGGCCGGATGGATGGGCGGTAGTTCTGAGCTGGATCGCGTCAACTTCGCCCCGGGCAGCGCGGCACTGGACGATGAAGCCCGAAAGACGCTCGACAATATCGGGCAGGCACTCTCGGAGCGACCGGGACTGAACATGACCGTCGCCGGGCACGCTCAGCGAGAGGCCGAACAAGAGGGCTGGAAACGGGCCGCGCTGCAGTCCCGGGTGGCGGCACAAGCGCGCCGCATGGCTGCGCGGGGCGATCAAGCACCCTCGGAACCCCAGGCGCTGGCGCCGGGCTTGCCGCAGTACGCTGACTCGCTTAAGGAGGTGTATCGCCGCGCCGACATGGCCAAGCCCCGCAATCTGGTCGGCATGGCGAAGGATCTGTCCGTGCCAGAAATGGAAGCCTTGTTATTGGCGGACATGGCGATTCCCGATGACGCGATGAGAGAACTGGCACAGGCACGGGCGGTAGCGGTCCGTGACTATCTGGCGGGGCGGCAAGTCGCGCTGGGACGATTGTTCGTCGGCGCACCGAAAATCGATTCGGAGAGTGCGAACGGTGCACCCCACGCCGAACTCACTTTGTCCACTCGCTGACAGGGCGCATCCGGTGGAAACAAGCTTTTTCAGCCATCCATGGCAGTGGGCTACATTGCCGTATTGCAGTCGCAGCGTGGCACCCCATATTCAACGCTCCAGTGTCTGAACCATGGCCCCGTGTGCCAGCTGAGTCCGAATAAAAACGCCCCATCTAGGGGACTTGCTAAAACCGGGCGAAAATAGCGCCCTTGTCGGCGGCGTCATCTGCGCTGCCTGTAGGCGCTGGCTCCCTCGGCCACGGCCTTTTACCCCCTGAATCCATGTTTCCCTTTTCTTCTCGCAACAAAATGTCTGACGCACCCGAAGTGAACCCGGCCCCGGCCAAGCACACCGAGCCGCATCCTTTGGATGCGCTGACGGGCGGCGCGTTTTCCGCCGCGACCTCGGGAGAGAGGGCATCGCGCATCCGCGAATGGCTGCAGACCCAGCCGTCGCCGGAGCAGTTGCAAGAGGTGTTCAAGGAACTGAGTGGGCGCGACAAGGGCGCGGCCCGTGCCGTTCGCGAGCGCCTCGATGAAATCCGGCGCGCCAAGGGCCAGGAGGCGATTGCTGCCGAGTGGGCCGAAAAGGCGCAGGGCTTGCTGGCTGCCGCCAAGCTGAACATCGCCGACGCGCTGGCTTGGCAGCGCGACGCGGCCAAAGCGGGAGCCCCTTTGTCTCGGGAGCCTTTGGCGGCACTCAAGGTGCAATTGGCAGAGCGCATGAAGGTCATCGAAGATCTGCAGCACCGTGTGCAGGTGCAGCGGGAGGCCGCAGTGTTGCTGGCCCAGCGCATCGAGGTGCTTTCCACCAAGCCCTGGCGTGATGCCCAGGCCGCATTGGAGGCGCTGCGCACCGACGTGGGCCGCTGGCAGCAACAAGCTCAGGAACTGACGGACGACCCATCCTGGGCCAGCGTGGAAGCGCGTTTCCCGCCGCTGCTGGATGCCTCGCGCACCCAGCTTCTCGTGGTGTGGGATGCATTCCAGCCTGCAGTCGCTCAGGCGGTGTCGGCGGCGGAAGATCCTGCGGCAGCCTTGCCCCCGGTTCCCGTGTGGGCGGATGAGCTCCGCGTGGCCCGCGGTCAACCATCGGAAGCCGCCGCGGCGCAGCCGGCTGCGCGGCCACCTGCACGCTCCAAGGTGGATCCTGAAGTACGAGACAAGGCCGTGCAGGCCGTGCGCGACGCATTGGTCAAACTGGAGCGTGAGACGGCGGAAGGCCACGGCAAAGCCAGCGCAGGCGCTGCGGCTGCGTTGCGCAGCGTGCTCAAAACCCATGGCAAGCACATCGACGCGGCATTGGAACAGCAGGTGCACACGGCTTTGGTCGCGGCGGGTGAACTCGAAGGCTGGCAGCGCTGGAGCGCTGACCAGGTTCGTGAAGACTTGGTGGCCCGTGCGGAAGGGTTGCTGCAACGTCCCGAAGGCCAGGCTTTGGGCGGTCGCAAGATGCAGGAAACGCTGCGCCAGTTGCGCGAGCAGTGGAAACAGGCCGACCAAGGGGGGCCGGCCAACCATGCGCTGTGGAAAAAATTCGACGAGGCTTGCAATGCCGCCCACAAGGTGGTCGAGGCGTGGCTGGAAAAGGTGCGGGCCGATGCGGCTGAACACAAAGCCCAGCGTGTGGCCTTGCTGGACGAGGTGAAAGCTTGGACGGTGGCCCAGGCAACGGCCGGACAGCCCGACTGGAAGGCGGTCAACCGTGCGCTCCACCAGTTCGGCGATCGGTGGCGCGATGGCGGTCATGTCAGCGAAAAGGTGTTCGCCGAACTGCAGCCCCAATGGAAAGAAGCCATGGCCGCCGCCGCCGCGCCGCTGGAAACAGCGCAGAAGGACAGCCTGGCACGTCGGCACGCGCTGATCGACGAGGCAACCGCCTTGGGTGCTGCGCCGACACTGCGGGTCGACGCGGTGAAGGCACTGCAGCAGCGCTGGCAGGCCGAGGCGCAGTCCGTGCCACTGGACCGCAAGCACGAACAGAAATTGTGGGATGCCTTCCGCAAGCCGATTGACGAAGCGTTCAATCGCAAATCTGCTGATCGGGACAAGATGGCTGGCGAGATCAGCGCCCGGGACCGCGTCGTGTTGGAAGCCTCCAAGGCGCTGGAGGAAGCGAATGCCAGCGGCGATGCGCAAAAGATCCGTGGCGCAATGGTCGCTCTGGAGGCTGCGCTGCGTGGACAGGCATTGGCCAATGAAGCGGCAGCATCCGCTGCGCAGAACCGGCCAGCTACTGCGTCGGACAACGTGACTTCCGCACCCGAGGGGGCCGCGGCTTCGGAAGGGGAGGGCGCCGATGCAGATCAGGCTCCGCCGCCTGCCGCGGCGCCGAAGCCTGCACCACGTCCCGTGGTGGCTGTGCGTGGTGACGATCGCCCGGGTATGAAAAAAGATGCGCCTGCACTGCCGGGCCGTCCAGCACGGCCGGGAGACCGCAAAGACGGACGTGGTCTGCGCGATGCCTCCGGCCCGGGCCGGGGTGGCGATGCTCGGGGCGACCGGTTCGGGGATCGGGGTGATCGGTTTGGGGACCGTTCGGAAGCCCGCGGTCCTCGCCTGGGCGACAGCGCTTTCCGTGCCCAGCGCGAGGCTCTTGAACATGCGCAACTCACACTGCGCAAACTGGCTGCGCAAGCGCATGGCGAGGCACTCACCCAGCTGATTGCCGCTTGGCAAAAACGGGACGCAGCCCAGTTGCCCGGCGTGCAGGAACTGGGAGTGCAAGCGTCCGTCCGCTCTGCATGGACCCAGGCGGTTTCTGCCGCGCCCCAAGGGGATGCATCGGAGGCTTTGCTGAGGCTGGAAATGGCGGCCGAAGTGCCGACCCCTGCGGAGCAGTTGCAGGCCCGCCGTGCACTCCAACTACAGTTGCTCACCCGCCGAAACGATCCCACGCCCGTCCAGACGTGGGGGCAGGATGTGGCCAGGGTGCTTGCAAGTGCAACCGACGAAACCAGCGCCCGCAGATTGCAGAACGCGTTGAAGACCCTGCTGCGTAAATAAGCGCGAAGTACAGCAAGGCCGTTGGCCCGACCGGCCTTGCTGTTCTACCAAACCGCCAATGGAGAACTGCGGGTTGGTGGTTGGCAGAAATCTCCAGCCTCCGGTTGCGCAGCCACGCTGATGGCGTAGCGGCCCATCACGGAATGAGCCGAGCCATGACGTCAGGTTCATGGTGCATCGGGCAAAAAAAGCCGCTGTTTTCACAGCGGCTTTTTTGAATTTGGTGCCCAGGAGAGGACTCGAACCTCCACGATGTTACTCGCTAGTACCTGAAACTAGTGCGTCTACCAATTCCGCCACCTGGGCATTTCAGGAAAGAATCGAATTATAGAGTCTTTTTTGAAGGCTCTGGCTGAGTTGCAAAATTTATTGTTGCGACCATGCCATGCGCCGGGAATGCGGACAATAAAAAAAGCCGCTTCAAAAGAAGCGGCTTTTTTGGCCGACAACCCTGCAGGTTGTCGTTAAACTTGGTGCCCAGGAGAGGACTCGAACCTCCACGATGTTACTCGCTAGTACCTGAAACTAGTGCGTCTACCAATTCCGCCACCTGGGCATTTCAGGAAAGACTCAGATTGTATATCAAAAAAACGACCCCTGGCGCACCTGCTGCGCGCAATGAAGACGAGATCGAAGGCAGTGTGCAGGGGCATCGCGACGGGCATGGATTTGTGCAGCGAGACGACGGCGAATCCGATATCTATATTCCCCCCAACGAGATGCGGGCCGTGCTCCACAAGGATCGCGTGCGTGTCCGGATCGTTCGCCAGGATCGCCGGGGCCGTCCGGAAGGGCGCGTGGTTGAAATCGTCGAGCGGCCCGACCAGCCCATCATCGGGCGATTGCTTCAAGAGAGCGGTGTCTGGCTCGTGGCCCCGGAAGACAAGCGTTATGGCCAGGATGTTTTGATCCCCAAAGGCGCCACCGGTGCGGCCAAGCCAGGGCAGGTGGTCGTGGTTCAGCTGACCGAGCCTCCAGCTTTGTTCGGGCAACCGGTCGGTCGAATCACCGAGGTGCTGGGAGAGGTGGACGATCCGGGAATGGAGATCGAGATCGCGGTGCGCAAATATGGTGTGCCGCACGAATTTTCGGCCGATGCTTTGGCGCAGGCCAAGGCACTGCCCGATAAGGTCCGCGCGCAGGACAAGCGCAGTCGGGTAGACCTGACGGACGTGCCGCTGGTCACCATCGATGGTGAAGACGCGCGCGATTTCGACGATGCCGTGTACTGCGAGCCCGCCAAGGTCGGGCGTGCCAAGGGGTGGCGACTGCTGGTGGCCATCGCGGATGTGAGCCACTACGTGGAGACCGGCAGTGCGATCGATATCGACGCCTATGACCGGGCGACGAGCGTGTATTTCCCCCGGCGCGTGATTCCCATGCTGCCCGAGAAACTGTCCAACGGTTTGTGTTCGCTGAACCCCGAGGTCGAGCGCCTGTGCATGGTGTGCGACATGCTCATCACGGCCAAGGGCGATGTGCATGCATACCAGTTCTATCCCGCGGTGATGTTCAGCCACGCCCGCTTCACTTACACCGAGGTGGCCGCCATCCTGGCCAACACCCGTGGACCGGAGGCGACGAAGCGCAAGCCCCGCGTCAAAGACCTGCTCAATCTGCACGACGTTTACAGGGCCCTGTTGGCTGCGCGGCATGTGCGCGGTGCCGTGGATTTCGAAACGACCGAGACGCAGATCATTTGCGACGACAACGGCCGCATCGAGAAGATCGTTCCACGCACCCGCAACGACGCGCACCGCCTCATCGAAGAAGCCATGCTGGCCGCCAACGTCTGCAGTGCTGATTTCATCGCGCAAGGTGGGCAGCCTGGCTTGTTCCGGGTGCATGAAGGGCCGACACCGGAGAAGCAGGAGATCCTGCGCAATTACCTCAAGGCCATGGGGGTGGGTATGTCCATTGGCGACGATCCGAAGCCTGGCGACTTCCAGGCCATCGCTGACGCCACCAAGGACCGTCCGGACGCTCAGCAGATCCATACGATGCTGCTGCGATCGATGCAGCAAGCCATTTACACGCCGATCAATAGCGGCCATTTCGGGCTTGCGTTCGAGGCCTACACCCACTTCACCAGCCCGATACGCCGTTACCCCGATCTGCTGGTTCACCGGGTGATCAAGGCCATCCTCGGTAAAACCAAATACCGGTTGCCGGCATTGCCCACGCCTGGCGAAGCCCATGCCAAGCTGGCCAAGCGTCTGGCTGCGCGCGTTGCTGCGCCCACCATGCAACCACGCAAGGAAGCACCGGTGAGTACCCGGGAAACACAGGCCTGGGAAGCGGCAGGGCTGCACTGCAGCGCCAATGAACGCCGGGCGGACGAGGCCAGCCGGGATGTCGAGGCCTGGCTCAAATGCAAGTACATGCGTGAGCACCTGGGCGAGGAGTACAGCGGCGTGGTCAGCGCGGCCACCAGCTTCGGCATTTTCGTGACGTTGGACGCCATGTATGTCGAAGGCCTGGTACATATCACCGAGCTGGGCGGTGAATATTTCAAGTTCGATGAGGCCCGCCAGGAATTGCGCGGCGAACGCACCGGAATACGTTATGCGATCGGCTCGCGCGTACGGGTGCAGGTGAGCCGTGTGGATCTCGATGGCCGCAAGATCGATTTCCGGCTCATGCGGGAAGGTGAAGACCTTGCGCCCCCTCGGCCAACGAAGGGCAAGGCAACCGCGGGCGCAGGCTCCTCCGACAACCGCGCTGCGCATGCGGCCAGCCCCTCGAACAGAAAATCCCCTGGCAAATCCGCTACCCGGGCGTCGACCGAAGAGCGCTCCTCGCGCAAGCAGTCGCCCAAGGCGACTGGCAAGCGTGCCGGACCGCCCGCCAAGGACCGCAAATCCCGCAGATGAACGTTATGCGCAGCTACGTTGAAAAAAGTCGCATGAGGAATGGTCTATGAGTGATGTATCCAAAGTAGCCATCGTGACCGGCGGCGGGTCGGGCATTGGCAAAGCCGCTGCGTTGGCCTTGCTGAAGGACGGATGGCGTGTGGTCCTGGCTGGGCGCCGGGAATCGTTGCTGCATGCGGTGATTGCCGAAGCCAGTGCCGGGGGGCAAGCCTTGGCGGTTCCGACCGACGTTGCGGATCCCGTTGCGGTTAGGGCCTTGTTCGACCGAGCGGTGGAGGCCTTCGGACGAGTGGACTTGCTGTTCAATAATGCTGGCGTTGGCGCGCCGGCTGTGCCCATTGACGAGCTGCCGCTGGAGCAATGGCACAGGGTGGTCGGCACCAATCTCAACGGCATGTTCTATTGCCTGCAGCAGGCCTTTCGTGTGATGAAGGCGCAGCAGCCGCCAGGCGGTCGCATCATCAACAACGGTTCCATCTCTGCGCATGCTCCTCGCCCGCATTCAATCGCCTATACGGCCACGAAACACGCAGTTTCGGGACTCACCAAAACCGCGTCTTTGGACGGTCGGAAATACGATATTGCAGTGGGCCAGATCGATGTGGGGAACGCGGGAACGGAGCTTGCTCAGCGCATGACGCAGGGGGTGCAGCAGGCCAACGGGCAGATAGCGGCTGAGCCGCTGATGGACGTCCATATCGTGGGCCAGTCGGTGCTCTACATGGCCAATCTGCCCCTGGAGGCCAATGTCATGTTCCACACGGTGATGGCCACCAAGATGCCATTCGCGGGGCGTGGGTAGAACCTTCTGACCGATGCGCTGAGGCCGCAAGTTGCGGCCTCTCCTCCCGTTAAGCAACCGAAGGCGAAAGATTGCCGATGGTGAAGTCAGAGCAGCGAAGGGGCGTGTGGTTCATCGGTGATGAAGCAGTGCCTACCCGTTCCATGCCAAAGGAAATAGCGCTTTGCCCGGCTGAAGACTTGGTGGCATCGGCAGATGAAAAGGCCACGTTCTGCTCAGGACTGCGCTCTTGGTATGTGGACAGGAAGGGCCAGGATTTACGGGTCATTTCTATCTCCTAGAAAAGTGCAGGCGCCGGGTAGGCGATGCCTTGTTGCCAAACACTCGACAAGTATTTCCGCAGCCTCTTTCGCTTTTTGTAGGACAGAACAGAACGATGATCTCGGCCTGACGCTCAGGGCTGAAGCAATTGCCCGTACAGATCGGAATAGACCCTGGCCGATGCGTCCCAGCCGAAGGTTTGCCGCATTCCGGCGCGTTGAAGCGATTCCCAGGTGACGGGTGATTGCCATGCCGCGATGGCCCGCTGCACCGCTTCGTCAAACATTTCCTGGGTGGCGGCCGGCATGATGAATCCGGTGCCTGCCGACTGAGGTGAATCGGCGTCCACGACGGAGTCCGCGAGTCCACCCGTGTTCGTCACGATCGGTGGGGTTCCGTAGATCTGGCTGTACATCTGGTTCAGTCCGCATGGCTCGAATCGCGAGGGCATGAGGAAACAGTCCGCGCCCGCCTCGATCTGGTGGGCCAACGATTCATCAAAGCCCAGCGTCACGCTGATGTGCTCAGGGTGCAGGGCCGCCAGATGCGTGAAGCGGGACTGGATCGCAGCATCACCATTGCCCAAGACGACAAGCTGTGCCCCTTGCTGCACCAGACGCTCCGCGCCCTCCACCACGAGATCGACGCCTTTTTGCTGGGTGAGCCGTCCGACCAGACCGAACAGCATGCGGTTTTCCGCAGTATCCAGCCCGCATCGCTGGCGCAACGCGGTTTTGTTCAGCGCCTTGCCCGATGGGCTTTCCAAACTGTATGGCGCAGCGATGAGGGGATCGCTCGCCGGGTTCCATGCGTTCGTGTCGACGCCATTGAGAATGCCGTGCAATGCGTCGGCACGCTCCTGCAGCACCCCGTCCAAACCGAATCCAAGTTCGGGGCCCTGGATTTCGCGTGCGTATGTGGGGCTGACGGTGGTGATGGCGTGTGCAAAATTCAGGCCGGCTTTGAGCATCGACATGCCACCCCAGAATTCGACACCCGCGATGCCACGATGCTCCGGCGGAATCTCCAGCGCATCGCATGTCTGCATCGGAAAGATGCCCTGGAATGCCAGGTTGTGCACGGTGATGATGCTGCGTGCCACTGGGGCGCCGTCGGCCGTGGCACGCGCTTGCGCCAGATAGAACGGCGCCAACCCAGTGGGCCAATCGTTGGCATGCACGATGTCGGCCTGCCATCCACAGGGCGTGGCCTGTGTGCCCATCATGGCCGCGACGCGGCTGAGCAGACCAAAGCGCAGCGCGTTGTCATCGTGATCCGTACCGTTGGGTGCGCCGTAGGGCGTGCCAGCGCGTGCATAGAGTTGAGGGCACGAAAGCAGGTAGAGGATGAAGTCGTCTTCCTGGCGCAGTTGCAGCAATTGCGCTGCAGGCCAGGCACCCTGCGGCGCAATGGCAAACAAGCCGACGATCTGGCCAGTGATGGCCATATCGCCGTAGGCCGGCATGAGCAAGGCAACATCGTGCCCCAGGGCTGACAACGCACGGGGCAGGGCGGCACTGACATCGCCCAGCCCACCCGTTTTGACCAGTGGGGCGCATTCAGGCGTGACGAAGAGGACTTTCATTCGACGTCCTCGGGCACCAACACCACGAATGGCAAGGTACCGCCCTCTGGTTGCAATTCGCCCATCAGCATGTCCAGTTCCAGGCCTTCATCCTTGTCGGCTACCAGGGACACTCCCGTCATCCAGTTTTTCCACCTTGGAATTTTGTCCAAGGCAGGATGTACCGCGGCAAGCGCGACGCGGGTTCCACGCCAACCCATCGCGGTCAGCCCGTACAGCAACCGCGAGCAGACAACCACAATGGCTTTGCCTTCCCGGATGCGTGCAAACGCGACGGCATGTTCGGCGCTCGGCCCCTCCAGAGTCAGAGGAAGGTAGGTGGCGTTCAGGAACAGCTCCGGCATTTTCTGCCGCAACTGCAGCAGCCGCCATGTGACCAGTTGCTTGATCAGAGGCGCCGGAGATGCGCCTAGCATCTCTCGCCATGCGTCGGTCTTGGGATACCCCAGGGCGTAGTGCGAGCGCACCGTTTCCAGTGAACGCTCCAGTTCCGTGAAATCGACGGGCCTGCGGTTGTCCGGGTCCACGAGGCTGAAGTTCCACTGCTCGCAGCCTTGGTAGATGTCGGGCACGCCGGGGACCGTCAGCTTCAGCGCAAGCTGGCAAAGGCTATTGCGAAATCCATAGGGGGCGATGGACTGGACGAATTTCTCCAGTTCGCGCACGAAACGATCCGTAGAGAGCGCGCCGTCGATGTAGCGGTCAACGGCTGCCTCATAGGCCTCGTTGGGAAACAGCCAGTTGGTCGCCTGCTTGGCCTCGCGCATGGCTTTGACCATGTACTGCTTGGCGCGGTCTCGCAAGCCTATCCGCTCCTCCGCATCGGCGCCTTCTGCCGGCCAGATCCCGACCAGGGCTTGATAGAGCGCCCAGAGATCATGGGGGCTGGGAACCACTGCACCGTCGATCTCCGTCGTGAAACGGGTCCCGAGTTCGCGCAGTTGAATCGCCGTGTCTTCCCACAGCGCCGGAATCTCGGACAGCACGTTCAGGCGGGCGCGCAGATCTTCCGAGCGCTTGCTGTCATGCGTGGAGGTCGCCAGCAGCCCATGCGGCAATCGCCGCGACCGTTGCAGGTTGGCCTGATGGAATGCGGCGCCGGACAATCCGAAACGCCGCGGCTCCGAGCCGACATCGTTCAGCGACACCAGGCGCACATAGCGGTAGAACGCCGTATCCTCTACGGACTTCGCCATCACCGGCGCAGTGAACTGTTGCCAGCGGCGCAGGAACGCGCCCCGCAACGCGGGTAGGTGCTGGCCTTCCGTACCGACAAAGACGCCTTGCAGATACGCAAGCACGCCGCCCTCGGCGGTGCCCATGCGGCGACGTGCCGCCGCAATGGCCCATTCGATGTGTTGCCGATCCGTGTCGGACAGCCCCGTACCGTCGGGCGCGATGTAGGTGCGGTAGACGGGGAAGACGGCCGCCACCTCCGTCAGCGCGATGCGCAGTTGGTTGCGCGTGAAATCGCAGGTCTTGCGGTCGGTGCGGCTGATGCGGTAAAGCGTGTCTGCCAGCCACCCCAGGTCACTGAACAGCGAGGTTTCGATGATGTGCTTCTTGCACTCGTGCACCGCCTCTTCGAATTCCTTGCGATCGCCGGTGAAGGCGGAGTACGCGTCGTCAAAAGCCGCTTGAGAGGCCGGCTCGACGAATAGCCCATTGACCAGGCTGCTGAACCGGTACCCTGTGGCTCCATGCACGGGCCAATCCTGCGGCAGCGGCTCATGGTCGGCCAGGATCTTTTCCACGATGAGGTACAGTGCGCGGGGCTCCCGTCCCGCAGCGCGCGCCAGCGACGCATAGCGCTTTTGCAGCCGGTCGAAGTACTGGGCGGGGTCGGCCAATCCATCCGGATGGTCGATGCGCAATCCGGAGATCTTTCCCTCGGCCAGCCAGCGAAAGATGCAGGTGTGGGTCGACTCGAAGACGGCTGGGTCTTCCATGCGGACGGCAGCCAGGGAGTTGACGTCGAAGAATCGTCGGTAGTTGATGTCGTCGCCTGCCACACGCCAGTCCGCCAAGCGGTACGCCTGATCGCGCAGCAACTGGTCCAGCGCATCGAAGCTTTCCGGACTGTCCTTCTGGCCATTCCACTGCGTCAGAAGCGCTTCGATCCACTGCCGCACCCAGGGGTGCTCCCCCGCCAGTTCCGCAAGCCGGCGCTGATGCAGCGGTGTGTCCCGTTGGCGCACGGTGCGCTCGTTCTCGTCACTGGTATTGCGCGAAGGCAGATTGCCGAACGCATCCACCAACGATTGCATTTGCGCCAGGCTGTCGCCATCGCGTTCGCCTCCCGAAACCGGGGCCGGCACGGCTGCAAAAATGCGCGCGTAATGCTGTGGGTCGATGGGAAGCTCGTGGTCCCAATAGCGGATGCTGAATCGTCCGCCTTGCGGGTCGAATGCCACCTGAAGTTCGCCGGATTCGAGAACGCGGCCGTAATGACCGCCTAGCATCGGCAGGAGCACGCGCCCGTGCATTTCTGGCGCGGTCGGCTCCCACTCGATGTCGAAGGTGCCTGCATGGGCGGAGGCCCGCCCATGCTCGAGCACGTCCTGCCACCAGGGGTTGTTGGAATCCAGCACCCCCATGTGGTTGGGCACGATGTCGAGCACCTGGCTGAGCCCGTGCGCCTGCAGCGCTTCGCACAAGGCGGTGTGCGTGGCCTCCGATCCGACTTCGGGATTCAGACGGGTCGGGTCCACCACGTTGTAGCCGTGCGTGCTGCCCGGCGCGGCCTTGAGATACGGCGAGCTGTAGAGGTGGCTGATCCCCAGTGCATGGAGATAGGGCACGGCCCGGGTGACCTGCTCGAAGGTATTGCCTTCGTGGAATTGCACCCGGTACGTCGCCAGGGGAATATCGGCGGTGTCGAGCGGCGGCAGTGCCTCGCTGAAGGGCAGGGCTGCGCCGCCGCGCTCGGCGCGCATCGCGGCCGCAATGTCCGCAAAGCAGGGATGGGTCGCCAGCTTTTCCAGCGGCACGCTCAGGCGCCGGCGCCAGTTGGGCTGCATGGCCTCGGTGGAGCCCGGCACATTGACCTGCTCCAGTTGGCCTGTCACGTCTTCCAGTTGCACTGCCGCCAGCCAGCAGGGTGTTCTGGCGAGATAGCGATGCACTGCGGCCACGAAGTCCGCGTTGGCTTCGGGCACCGATTGCGGGTCCGCAGTGGCACCGCTCGGAAGCAGCCCTTCCTCGTTGAGCGCGATGAGCAATCTCACGCGGTCCTGGGCGCGCTCCATCAAGGCGCGGGCGTGGGCGTCCGGGGCGGACAGCCAGCCCAGGCGCGACTGCACCTCAATGTCTTCGGCCGCCCAAAACCCACGCAGTGTGGGCAGGTCATGCGTGCTGACCACTGCCAGGGCCTGATGAGGCCAATGGGCCGGCGTGCGGAACGCGCCGCCATCGGCACGTTCGAAAATCAAAGGCCGATAGGACAACAGCGTTTTGTGCGCCATGGCCTCCCGCATCTGCGGCGCGACGTTGCCCAGGTCTTCGCCGATCACCAGGCACTGGTGGCGATGGCTTTCGATGGACATGATGGCCAGCAAGGCGTCCAGAGGGTAGTAGACGTACGCACCGCCGTCTGCACTGGTCCAGAACAGGCGCATGAGCGCCATGACATGGTCCATCCGCAAGGCGCCGGCCGGGCGCATCACGCTGGTCAGCAATCGGCGCATGGGCAGGAAATGCGCCGCCGCGAGCGCACAGGGATTCATGGGAGGAAGGCCCCAATCCTGTCCCTGGTGATTGAGCGGATCCGGCGGAGCGCCTACGTTCATGCCACGCGCGTACAGGCCCTGGCCGGTCCAGGTCTCCGAGCCCCCGTCGTTCGCTCCGACCGCCAAGTCGCAATACAGACCCAGCGGCATCATCGAACGGGCCCGTTGGCTCACCCGATCGAGTTGTGTATGGGCCAGCCACTGCAGCCAGAAGCGGTACTGCACTTGATCCGCATGGTCCTGGGCAAAGGATTTCACCTCGGCACCCTGGGGGTCGCGCATCGCTTCGGGCCATGCAGGCCAACCCCAGACACTGGGGTCGATGGCGTTCAAATGGCACTGGATGGCCTCGTACAGCGCGTGTTGCCCGAGGATGTCGGCTTGACCCCTCATGAAGTCGCGGAAAGCCGCCGCTCGAGGCGAGTCGGTGCTCGATTCGCTGCGCTGGAACTCGTCCCACAGCAGCCCCAGCACCTCCTGCTTGGCGGCTGCGACTTCGGCATAGCGCACTTCGCTCGAAGCCCGCAACGCACCCAGCCGCTGCTGGAAAGCGGCGTCCGAGAACAGTGTCTGCGCAGCCGAACTGCGCATGAATTCAGGCACCGCCGCCACATCGATGAAGAGCGTGTTCAACGCCATCCGGCTTGACGGGCTATAGGGGCTTGCAGCCTCTGGCTGATCCGCGCGCAAGGCATGCAACGGGCTCAATCCGACGAAAGCCGCGCCTTGCCCGGCAGCAATGGACACGAGGTCCGCCAGATCGGTGAAATCGCCAATCCCCCAGTTTCGCTCCGAGCGCAGGGCGTACAGCTGGGCACTCAGGCCCCACCAGCGTTCGCCTTGCCGTAGGGGTTCCGGGGACCAGCAATGCTCGGGCGCCACGATGACCAGCCGTTCGGCCGATGCCCCCGGTGAATGGAGGGCGTAGAAGCCCATGGCCAGCGAAGCGGGCACCTCGGCGACGGTGCCTACGCCCTCGCACACCAGCGTGCGTTCCGCCGTCTCAGCGGTGAACAGGCGCCAGGGCCCTTCGTTGTGAAGCGGCACGGTGGCCGCGCTGCCCTCCGATACCAGCACGGGGGAGGGCACGGCGCTGGTATCTGCATGGCTTCCCATGGCGGCCAGCGCCCGCTCGATGACGGAGGCCGGCACGTCGCGGTGCTCGCCCCAGAAGCTGGTGTAGTTCAGTGCAATGCCGGCCAAGTGGGCGCGATGGCGCAGGGCTTCGCCGGGGGTAGGGTCCGTCATGCGTTGGGCTCCAGAAAACACCAACGGGCGGACCAAGGTGCCCATTGGGTCGTGTCATTGCTCCAGCGGTGTGAAAACCGCGGGGTTCCCTGCGGGCCGTCGGGTATCGGCGCCTCGACGGGCATTTCGCTCAGGTTGATATCCATCTGCCATTGCGCGCCATCGTCGTAATGCCACCGCACCTGCAGGCCGCGGGCGCCCACCACCCGGGCCACGTGGCCCCGTGGTACCAGCCGGTGCTGGCGTGGGTTGAGCCACTGCCTGCGCGCCGCGAGCGCCTCGCGCAGCAAGGCTTGCCGCGCCAGGCCTTGCGGGCTGTCGGCTTGCTGCCAGTCGAGGCGGCTGTGTGCGAAGGTGACCGCATCGCAAGGATCCGGAAGCGTGCCGCCTGGCGGGACTTCGTGGCCGAATTCGCGCAACCGGCCCTGGCGCACGGCATCGCGCAGTTCCCCTTCCCAATCGGCAAAGTAGAGAAACGGTGTCTGGGCGCCGAATTCATCGCCCATGAAGATCAGCGGCGTCGCCGGGCCCAGCAAAGTCAGCAGCATGGCCAGTTCGGAAGCGGGCGCTGGAACCAATTGCGATAGCCTTTCGCCGAACGCGCGATTGCCGACCTGATCGTGGTTACCGAAGAACTGGACCATGGTGGAAAGGGGCTCGGGCGCTGCAGCCACCACTTGGTGCCTGCGGCCTTGTCCGTCGCGATCGCTGTGGGCAAACACATAGCCGTTCGTCAGCGCGCGCGCCAACAAGGCGGTTGGCGCAGTGCCGTAGTCGCCGTAATAGCCCTGCGTTTCGCCAGTCAGCAGCACATGCAGTGCATGGTGAAAATCGTCATTCCATTGCGCGTCATAGCGAGAGGGCTGGGGACTGGGGTCCAGATGCTCCGGCTGGTTCTTCTCGTTTTCGAGGACGAGGTGTACATGCCGGCCAGCGCATGCAGTTCGCACGCGCTGCGAAAGTTCTGCGAGAAAGTCGGGCTCGCTGTCGTCGATGATGGCGTGCACCGCGTCCAGGCGGAGTCCGTCGAACCGGAATTCCTCGATCCAGTACATCGCGTTGTGGATGAAGAATTCACGCACGGGCCCGCTCTGGGCGCCGTCGAAGTTGATGGCGGCGCCCCAAGGGCTGGTGTGCTTTTCAGAAAAGAACTGCGGTGCGTAGAGGCCGAGGTAGTTTCCGTCCGGTCCGAAGTGGTTGTAAACCACGTCGAGCATCACCATGAGGTCCAGCGCATGCGCCCCATCGATGAAGCGTTTGAGGTCATCGGGGGTTCCGTAGTCAGGGTGCGGAGCGAAGGGCAGCACGCCGTCATACCCCCAGCCGAACCGGCCCCCGAAGCATGCCAGGGGCATCAATTCCACTGTGGTGATGCCCAGGTCTTTCAGGCGCGGCAACTGCTGCAGCGCGGCTTGCAGGGTGCCTTCGGGCGTGAACGTGCCCACATGCAGTTCATACAGAACCACCTCGCTCCAGGGCCGCCCTTGCCAGTCCACCTGCCAGTCGAAGTCCTTGGCATCGGTGATCTCGCTGGCGCCATGCGGGCCGTGGGGATTGCTGCGCGAAGCTGGGTCCGGCATCAGCGGGCCACCGTCCACCTGCCACTGATAGCGGGTGGCGCGAGAGGCTGCTTGCAACTCCACGTGCCACCAGCCATTCGGACGGGACTGCGCCGGGAGCGGCATCATGGGCGACGCTGGCGCCGTGCCATGGTGCAAAACCACTTCGCGGGCGTTGGGCGCCCAAAGGCTGAATCCGGCGCCGCCGTCGGCCGTGAGCCGGGCGCCGAACGGCATGTCATGCCGGTACTTCATGACAGGTCGGCGCGTGAGGGTGTGGTCAGAACGGCCATGGAATGCGGTTGCAGCGTCCACTGCCCGCCCGCAGGGATGTCTGTCGCGTCGGCTGGTGGCACGGCAGCGGTGCGGGTGTCCACTCGCACGGTCCAGACGCGGCCATGCTCGTCCTGAGGCAGGGTGAAGACCGCATCGGCAGGGGTCGCATTGAACAGCAACATAACCGACTCGCTGTCGCCGTGGCCCTCCATCAGCGCTGCTACGCAGCGCACCTGGGGATCTTCCCATTCCTCCTGGGTCATCGCCAGGCCCCAGACGCTGTGCCAGTTCAGGGCCACGCAAGCAGGGTGTCCGGTGGTGCCTGCCGGATGCACGGCAGGACGCAACACAGGCAATGCATGCCGTAGTGCCAGCAGGGCCCGGGTGAATCCCATCAGCTCCGCCTCGCTCGTAGCCTGATTCCAGTCGTACCAGGACAGGGCGCTGTCCTGGCAGTAGCCGTTGTTGTTGCCGTGCTGGGTGCGGGCCATCTCGTCGCCGCCCAACAGCAAGGGCGTGCCGTGCGAGACGAACAGAGTGGCGATGAAATTGCGCATCTGGCGCGCGCGCAGGGCCTGGATTGCGGGATCGTCCGACGGGCCTTCGGCACAGCAGTTCCAACTGCGGTTGTGGTTTTCACCGTCGCGGTTGTCTTCCTTGTTCGCGTCGTTGTGCTTCTCGTTGTAGCTCACCAGGTCGGCCAGACTGAAGCCGTCATGCACCGTCACGATGTTCACGCTGTCCACCGGCGGTCGCTTGCGCGCGGCGAGCATGTCGGCGCTACCGCAAAGGCAGGCGGCGAACGAGGGCAGGCTGCTGTCGGCGTTGCGCCAATAATCGCGCACGGCGTCGCGGTAGCGGCCATTCCATTCCATCCATCCCACCGGGAATCCGCCCACCTGGTAGCCGTCCGGGCCCAGGTCCCACGGCTCGGCAATGAGCTTGACACCCGACAGCACGGGGTCTTGCGCCACGGCTGCGAAAAAGGCGGCACGGTGCGTGAAAGCGCCGGTGGGGTCACGGCCCAGTGCACAGGCCAGGTCGAAGCGGAAACCATCCACGTGCATTTCCGTCACCCAGTAGCGCAGGCTGTCGAGCACCAGGCGCAACGCGGCCGGGCTGGTGGTATCCACCGTGTTGCCGGTGCCGGTGTAGTCCACGTAGTAGCGCGCGTCTTCCGGAGACAGCCGGTAATAGGCCGCGTTGTCGATGCCCTTGAAGCTGATGGTGGGCCCCAAGTGATTGCCTTCTCCCGTGTGGTTGTAGACCACGTCCAAAATCACCTCCAGCCCAGCAGCGTGTAGCGCCTTCACCATGGCCTTGAATTCGTCCACGCCGCCGTCTGACTTGGAGGCGCTGTAGCGTGGCTCCGGCGCGAAGAACGCAACGGTGTTGTAGCCCCAGTAGTTGGTGAGGTCGTTGTCCACCAGCCGCTTGTCGTCCAGAAATGCCTGGACAGGCAACAGCTCCACGCTGGTGATTCCCAGCTCGCGCAGGTGGGCAATGGCGGCATCGCTGGCCAGTCCGGCATACGTGCCTCGCAGGGGCTCGGGCACGCCGGGCATGGTCTGGGTAAAGCCCTTCACATGCACTTCGTAGAACACGGTGTCTTTGGCAGAAACGCGGGGTGGCGCATCGTCACCCCAGTCGAAACGCGATTTGACGACGCGGCATTTGGGCGCCACCGCACCGTTGTCCACGGTGCTGGGCTGCAGGTCTTCTTCTTCCTGATCCAGTTCGTAGCCGAATTGCTCCGCATGGCCGAGCACCGGCCGATCGAGGGCGAGCGCGTACGGGTCCAGCAACAGTTTCGCGGGGTTGAAGCGATGTCCGTTGCCAGGCTCGTAGGGGCCGTGCACCCGCAGTCCGTACTTCTGACCGACCTTCAACCCCTTCACCAATCCGTGCCACGTGTCCCGGCTCATGCAGGGCAGCGTGATGCGCGCCGTTTCCTGATCGTCCTCGGAGAACAGGCAGATCTCCACCTTTTCGGCCGATGGCGCATAGACGGCGAAGTTCACGCCGTGCCGGCTCGCCGTGGCCCCCTGCGGCCAGTGGCGGCCCGGCTCCACGGTATAACGGACTTTCTTGTGGCGGGATGCAACGGGAGCGGAAGGCGTATTCATCAGGTCGGGTTTCATGCGGCTACTTTGCGGTCGCTTTCGGGGGCCATAGGGGCCGGTGGCCGGGCACGGCCGATGCTGGGGGTGTTGGTGCCGGAATCCTGCTGGGTCGTGAAGAACTTGCGTGGGACCACCACGATGCCGCTTTCGGTGACATGGAAGCGCTTGCGGTCTTCTTCCAGATTGAAGCCGATGCGTTCATGGGCGGGCACGTCGTTGTCCTGGTCGATGATGGCGCGCCGGATCTGGGCACCGCGGCCGATGCGGGTACGCTCCATCACGATGCAATGCTCCAGACGGGCATCGCGCTCGACGACGACCGAACGGCGCAGCATGGTATGGTTGAGCGAGGCCCCGTCCACGATGCTGCCCGAACCCACCACCGAGCGGTGGATCACGCCATTTTCGATCTGGGCGGATTCCGCCTGGTCGGGGCTGGCGTAGATCGGCCACTGGCGGTTGGTCATGCGAAAGCGCGGCGTCGCGCCCAGCGTGTCGAAGTGGGCGTCGAAGTACGAATCGATGGTGCCCACATCGCGCCAGTAGCCGTGCTCTTCGTAGGGCTCGGTTCCGGGGATGGTGTTGGTGTCGAAGTCATAGGCCATCAGGCGGTGCGACTCCAGCATGGTCGGCAGGATGTGCTTGCCGAAATCGCTGTCACCGGTCTCGTGCGCTTTCTTGAGTGCGTCGAGCAGCACGTCCGCATTGAAGAGGTAGTTGCCCATGGAGGCCAGCGCATGGGTGGGACTGCCGGGCATGGGGTGCGTGGATTTCGGCTTCTCGACGAACTGCGTGATGCGGTGGTTCTCGTCCGTTTCGACGATGCCGAATTGGTCGCACTGCGACAGCTTCACCGGCAGCGTGGCCACGCTGACATCGGCGTTGTTGGCCACGTGGAAGTCGATCATCTGGCGCACGTCCATGCGATAGATGTGATCCGCTCCGAACACCGCGACGATGTCGGGCCGGAAGCTTTCGATCAGGTGGATGTTCTGGTAGACCGAATCGGCCGTGCCTTGGAACCATTCGGGGCCGTTGCGCATCTGGGGCGGCACCACCGTCACGAAATGCTCGGGAATGAAGCGGGCCATGGTCCACGACTGGCGGATGTGCTCGATGAGCGACTGCGACTTGTACTGCACCAGCAGGTAGATGGAAAAGATTTCCGAGTTCACCAGGTTGGACAGGACGAAGTCCACGATGCGGTGCTTGCCGTTGAACGGCACGGCCGGCTTGCAGCGCTCCGCGGTTAGCGGATGAAGGCGGGAGCCTTCACCGCCGGCCATGACGATGGCGAGGACATTTTTGGTGCGTGACATGGTGGGAACTCCCAGATGGATCAGACGTGGAAAGGTGAGGTGGAGACAATCAGGGTGGGCTGCGGAGATCGACATCGGAACGCGGGGATACTGGGCAGCCCGGTGGCTGCCAGCACATGCGCCATGCGGATCGATCCGGGCCATCCTCCTCTTGCATCCCTTTTCACGCGCGACGGAGCCCGGCTCGGAGCCTTGCCTGGAAGGCAGGGGGCTCCGGAGGCCGGGTCATGGATGGAGTTGGGGTGCATGCAGGTGGTCCTGGACGCATCTTCTGTTGCGATGCAACAAGAGGTTGCAGGAAGTTCTTACCTGCCTATGTAGGCACTTGCCTACATGGTTCTGCGGTCTTGCCACGGTGCCTGGTCCGGGCGCCGGCACGGCTGCGAATTGTCACGGCCACCATCGCAGCGGACACCCGCGCTGGTGTCACATGCCGCTTAAGCGGCTACGCGTCGGGGACGCCAGCGTACAGCCGGATCTCGCGTACGGCGAATGGCGTGCTGGCCGTGGCCTTCTGGATGTTTGCTATTTAATTGATAGCTATATGCCGTTGATATTGTTGCGCTGGTGGCCGATGGGGGCACGAGTCGCCTGCCGCTGGGCTGCCCGCGCCTGCTCCTCGCTGGCCGACTGCGCGCCGGGGCTGACGCGCTGCAGCAACTCCAGCAGCAGCGCCCATTCGGCCGGCGAGTACAGCTGGCGCATGCCTGCTTCCATCTCCAGCGAAATGGCATGCGCGTGCCGGGCAATGGACAGGCCCTCGGCCGTGAGGCGGATGGCCTGTGCCCGGCGATCGGTGGGATTGCGCTCGCGCACCAGCAGGCCCCGGCTCTGCAGTCGGCTCACCACCAGGGTGAGGTTGGGCGCACTCAGGTTGAGCGCCTGCGCCAGCTGCCGTTGGGACAATCCTTCGCCGGGCATGAGCAGCATCAACAGGGAAAATTCGACGGTGCGCAATTGCATGGGCTCGCCGATCGCCTGGAAAAAGGCGCGGTTGGCCGCTACCCGTGCCTGTGCCAGGGCGTAGCCGAGCAGGTGTTGGACGGTGGATGGATCGACGGGAGATTCATGCATGGAGGGTTTCCGGGCGGTCGAGTGTAAGAGTCCTCGCAATCCCTGCCAGTCCAGCACAAGACACCTGAACGGATTGCTCTGACACTCGGGGCAGCCCTGGCCTCGTGGGCCAAAGCCGCTGTTTTATGGGTAAAGGCGAAGTGCTTGGCGGCGGCTGGAGCCCCTGAAGCCCGCACATTCCCCGACATTCACGTGCACTCGCCATGGAGCGAGGCATTATCGCCACGCGCATGCCGGCCGACGGTTGGTTGGCTTGTCGCAGCATGGCCGCGTGTGCCCGGGTGGAGCGGGGTCGTCAGCTATCCGTCAGCGCTCTGCGTCGCCTTGCTGGTCCAGCTGGGCTGCGCAGGCAGCGATCAGGGCGTCGAACGCATCGAAGGCCAGCGGTTTGGCCAGCACGTGATCGAAACCGATCAACTGCGCCCGGTCCGAAACGCCCAATCCCGTGATGGCGATCGCGATGCAGGGCCGGCCGGCCGCTGCAGCGCGCAGTTGCGGAACGAGCTGGGTGCCGAGCATGTCGGGCAGTTGCTGGTCCACGAGGAACAGCGAGGCGGGGCGCTGCGCCATATGCTGCAGCGCTTCGCTGCCGCTGTGGGCGACGCGCACCGTGTAGCCCTGCAGATCGAGCAGGTCGCTCAGCAGTTCGGAGGCATCGCGGTTGTCGTCAATGATGAGAATGTCTGCAGGCATGCGGGGCTTCGCTGACGGTACAGTGTTTTTTTAAAGACCATCGAACGATCAAGTCCAATAGTCTTCTTCTTAAGCCTCTATTGTGCCCGGCCTCTGCACCGGCAACCGGACCGAAAAGACAACATGGGGGGCGCGGTATTCGTACCCGATGCTGCCCCCGTGCCCCTGGACGATCTGGTGGGCGATGTACAGCCCCAGTCCCATCCCCGACCGATTGCGCGCGTTGCCGACCGAAGAGGCCTTGAACGGGCTGAACAGATTGCGGGCGATGTCTTCCGGAATGGGGGCGGCGACATTGCGCACGGCGATCTCGTGCCATTCACCAGTGGCGCTGGCATGCACCTCGATGGGATGTCCGCTCTGGCCATGGTGCCGCGCGTTGCCGATCAGGTTGACGACCACCTGGGCAATGCGATCGGCATCGACCTGGGCTTTCAGGGCAGCGGGGATGGTGCCCACGATCTCGGTGCCGGGGTGCGCCGTGCGGGCCTCGTCGATGAGGTCGTTCAACAGGGCGACCAGATCCACGTCCGTGCGCTGCAGATCCAGTCCCAGGCCGCTCTGCAGGCGCGACATGTCCATCACCTGGCTCACCAGCCGCTGCATGCGGCTGCTGGAGGACTGGATGCGCTGGCCGATCCTGCCGGCCCGCCCGCCGTCGGTGCCGCCCTGTTCGAGCACGCGCGCGGCCATGCTGATGGAGTGCAGCGGGTCACGCAGATCGTGGCCCAGCACGGCCATCAGCTGGTTGCGCGTGCGGTTGATCTCGGCGGTGCGCGCGTTCTGCACGCGCACGAGTTCGTCCATCAACTGCCGGGCGGCGTCCAGTTCCAGCGTGCTCCAATGCTCGGCGGTGGACCGGACGGTTTCCTTCCACAGATCGAACGAGCCGCGCGGGGTGAGCCGCGGTCCCAGGGGGCCATGGCGAATGTCCTTGTCTGGCTTGCCGCCCCAGTGGATGGTCTCGATCTGCTCCTTGCGAAGAAAGATCAACCAGCCGTTGCGGTCCCGGTCGAAAGGAATGCCCAGCACGCCGCACCAGGGCGACGTCACGGCGGCCAGGTCGGGTGCAAGCTGCGGCAGCGACTGGGTCTGGAACAGGCGCTGCCGGTCCTGGACCGGCTCGGCGGCCAGCCATTGCACGATGGCGCTGCCCGCCGCTTCCGACACCTCGCCGAAAACGGTCAGCTTCGCGCCATGGGCCACCAGCGCCGCATCGGCCTGCAAGATGGCGGCCATCTCGGCCGTGTGCTGGGTCAGGGCGGTGAATTCGTCGTCCGCGTGCAGCAACTCTTCGATGAGGTGGGTGCGCGCACCGGCCAGTTGCTGCAAGCGGTCCGCCTGGGAGCGCGAGAGCGTGCTCTGAATGTTGGCCGACAGCACCTGGGCGATCACGTCGCAGGCCATGCGCACGCTGTAGGGCACCTGGCGCGGACCCATGTGGTGGCAGGCGATCAGGCCCCAGAGCTGTTCGTTGATCACGATGGACACGCTCATCGAGGCACCCACGCCCATGTTGGACAGGTATTCGATGTGGATCGGCGACACGCTGCGCAGGATGCTGCCGCTCAGGTCCAGCGGGGGCGCGCCGGCCTCCTGCAGCAGGGGCACCGCGGCCGAGCGCACGTCGGCGATCAGCCGCAGGGTGTTGGCCACGTAGAGCCGGCGTGCCTGCGCTGGAATGTCGCTGGCCGGATAGCGTCGGCCCAGGTAGGGGTCGAGCGTGTCGACACACGATTCGGCGGCCACTTCGCCGCTGCTGTCGTGGCGAAAGCGATAGGCCATCACCCGGTCGAAGCCGGTCAGGGCCCGCAGTTCTTCGGTGGCCAGCTGCAGAAGTTCATCGATGGCCCGGGGCCGGCGCAGCTTTTCCATCGCGCGGTGGGCCTGCACGGCAAAGCCTGCCAGCTCGCTGTGGGTCTGGTGGCGCAGTTCGAATTCGGCGACCAGCATCGCGCTGCCGACATGCAGCACCACGTCGAACTGGCGGTCTTCCACCTGCAGCTCGCTGGGCATGGGCACATCCCGCTCGCCCCGCAGCGCCTGCAGGCCGTCCTGCAGGAGCGCGGCAATCAGCGGGCACACGGTGCCCGGGTTTTCGGGCAGGGGCTCGCCCACGGTCACGCCGCAGTGCAGAAGGGCCTGCACGTTGGCGCCGACATGGCGGACCACGCCTTCGCGGTCTACCGCTATCAGGGTGCCGTGGCTCTGGATGCTGCCCGGCACGTGGATGGGCTCGCGGTCGCAGTTGTCCAGCGTGGTGGTGGTGCCGGGTGTGAATGACTGGATCATGCAAGCACCCCCTGGCCCTGCAACTGTTGCCGCAGGCCATCGAAGCCGGCGCGTGCGCCGGCGCAGGCCGCCTGGATATCGAAATGGCTCTGCACGTGGGTATCGAGCAGCCTGGTGAAATGTTTCCAGCGCAAACCCGTGCCGGCACCCAGGCCCTGCAAATAGCGCAGCGGATGCGGCGCAAAGCGGGGCGCCAGGCGCTGGTACAGAAACTGGCCGCCCAATTGCGAGCCTTCCACCACATAGGCCAGGCCCCAGCAGACGGCGGCATGGCCTGGCGCCCCGAAGGCGGAAAACGCCTGCGCCGCCATCTCCTGCGTGCAGCCGCTGATATCACCGAAGCCGTCTTCGGCTTGTGCCGGCGCGGTGTGCGTTGCCAGCCAGTCCGCGTGCAAGGCGTGCAGGCGGGCGGAGCGCGCAAAGTCGAAACCGGGCACCAGCGACTCCAGGGCCGCCAGATGCGGCTGCAGCGCCGTGAGCCAGGCGCTCAGCGCCAGGGTGTGGTGGCGGTAGTCTTCCAGGCTGGCATCGGCCCTGCCGAGCGGCAGGCTGGCATCCAGCTGCGCGTGCGATTCCTTCGTGGTTCGTCGCAGCGCCGAAAGGCAGTCGGTCTCCGGCACCGGGGTGCCGGAAGGGAGAGGGGATCGCTGTGACACGGAAGAAGGGCAGGGGATCGGGATGGGCAGAAAAGACTGCAGCAAGATTTTAGGGGCTGGATCTGCCCATGGCAGCGGGCAGGTTAACCGTCTGTTTTGTGCCTGCAACACCTGTGCTTGCAGAGGGCGGGGACGGTACGGCCCGAGGCCGTCGCTGCGGCGGCAGCGATGGCGAACCCCGTGCCTGTCGGCTGCAGTGGGATGGCTCAACGGGCAGGACCTCAGGGCGGGGCGATGAGCCCTTGCACCCGGCGCGCGAGCGCGTCCAGCGTGAAGGGCTTGGTGAGCACCTGCATGCCCCGCTCCAGGTGGCCGTTGCCCACGGCCGCGTTCTCGGCGTAGCCGGTGATGAACAGGATTTTCAGGTCCGGCCGGTAGACCCGGCCGCTGTCGGCCATCTGCCGCCCGTTCATTCCACCGGGCAGGCCCACGTCGGTGATCAGAAGGTCGAGGTGGGTGCTCGATTGCAGCACCAGCAGCCCCGATGCCCCGTCCTGCGCTTCGATGGTGTCGTAGCCCATCTCCTGCAGCACCTCCACCACCAGCGACCGCACGCTCGGCTCGTCGTCCACCACCAGCACGGTGCCCGAGCCCTGGCCTCCCGCGATCGACGGCGCCGAGGGCAGGTCGATGTCCTGGGCCGGCGCCTCGTGCCGAGGCAGGTAGATGCACATCGTCGTGCCCATGCCGGGCTCGGAATAGGCGCGCACCTGGCCGCCGGACTGCCGCGCGAATCCATAGACCATCGACAGCCCCAGGCCCGTGCCCATGCCGATCGGCTTGGTGGTGAAGAAGGGCTCGAACACGCGGTGGATGATCTCGGGCGCCATGCCGGTGCCGGTGTCGGTCACGCACAGCGACACGTACTGGCCCGGGGGCAGGTCGCGGTCCAGGGAGGCACGCTCGTCCATCCACTTGTTGGCGGTCTCGATGGTGAGCCGGCCGCCGCCCGGCATGGCGTCGCGCGAGTTGATGCACAGGTTGAGCAGGGCGCTTTCCAGTTGGTGGGGGTCCACGTGCGTGGTCCACAGGCCGACGGCGCCCACCACCTCCAGCTCGTTTTCAGGCCCGATGGTGCGCCGGATCAGCTCTTCCATGCCCTTCACGAGCCGGTTCACGTCCGTGGGCTTGGGGTCCAGTGTCTGCCGGCGCGAGAAGGCCAGCATGCGGTGGGTGAGCGAGGCGGCCCGCTTGGCGGCGCCCTGGCCGACGCTCACATAGCGCTCCAGGTCGTCGTAGCGGCCCTGGCCCACGCGGCGGTGCAGCAGTTCCAGGCTGCCCGTGATCGTGGCCAGCAGGTTGTTGAAGTCGTGCGCGAGCCCGCCCGTGAGCTGCCCCACGGCCTCCATCTTCTGCGACTGGCGCAGCGCCTCCTGCGCGGCTTCGCGCTCGCGCGATTCGGTGGTGAGTCGCGCGAGCGCGTTCTCGACCTCCTGGGTGCGCTCGACCACGCGCGCTTCCAGGTGGCTGTTCAGCGCGCGAAGCTCCTGTTCAGCCACCACCTTTTCCGTCACGTCGTAGCCCTCGGCGAACACGCCGGTGACCTCGCCCTGGCCGTCGGTGGTGGGTTGGTAGATGAAATCCAGGTAGCGCTCGGCCAGCGGCATGCCGGGCTTTTGCTGGATGAGGACCTTGAGGCCCTGGGCCAGGTACGGCTGCCCGGTGCGGTAGACCTCGTCCAGCAGTTCGTACAGCCCCTGGCCTTCCAGCTCGGGCAGGCCTTCGCGCACCGTCTTGCCTTCCACGCTGCGGTGCCCGATCAACTGCACATAGGAGTCGTTGACGAACTCGAACACATGCTCCGGGCCGCGCAGCACGCACATGAAGCCGGGCGCCTTCTGGAACAGGCTGCGCAGGCGATCGCGTTCCGCCGTGCTTTCCTCCAGCACCCCGGCGCTGGCCAGGCGCGAGGCGATCTGACCGGCCAGCAGTTGCACGAACGCCATGGCCTCACCGTCGTGCATGGGCCGATGGGGGTTGGCCCCGCAGACCATGAACCCCGCCGACCGCGCGCCGCCCTGGGCCGGCAGCGCCACGACGAACGCCGCCCGCGCCGGCGTATCCCAGTCGCCGGTGGGCACGTCGTCCACCGCATCCAGCGGCACGGCGAAGGCCACGTCGCCAGCTTGCAGGCGGTGGACCTGCCACGGCTCCCGGGAGTTCATATCCAGCACGGTGGGCGCCAGTCGATGGCCCTGTTCGATGCCTGCGTTGCAGCTCAGACGGGCCACGCCCGAGGGTTCGTACAGGTAGACGAGTGAAAACGGCAGGTCCCGTTGGGCCTGGCCCATCCGCTCGCAGGCGGTGTCGAGCACAGCCCGGCGGCTGTTGACCGCCGACAGCGCCGCGCCCAGTTCGCGCAGCAGGCGCAGGCGCCGCTCGTTGAGCACGCGGCCCGTGTCTTCCGATACCGCGCAGAACAGGCCGAAGACCTGGCCGTCGTCGCCGTGCAAGGGGCTGTACGAAAACGTGTGGTACGTCTCCTCCAGGTAGCCCGCGCGGTCCAGCAGCAGCATGAGCGAGTCGTCCCAGGTGGACTCGGCCCGCTCGTACACGGCGTGCATGCGGCCCTTCACCTGGTCCCAGATCTCCGCCCAGACCTCGGCGGTCGGGCGCGCGAGCGCTCGCGGGTGCTTGGCCCCCAGCGTGGGGCGATAGGCGTCGTTGTAGAAGAAAGCGATGTCCGGCCCCCAGCCCAGCCACATCTCGAAGCGCGAGGTGAGCAGGATGCGCAGCGCCACTTTCAGCGGCTCTGGCCAGAACGCCGGCGATCCGAGCGGGGTGGCCTCCCAGTCGTGGGCGCGCATGAGCTGCGCCATCTCGCTGTCCCCGACGAAGATGTGCGCGAAGCGGTCGCTGTCTGCGGTGGTGGCGGTGGCAGGGGAGGGGGTCATGCAAAAAGTCAGCGTGAATCGGCCAGTCGGTTGATGGTGGCCATCAGGGCATGGGGCTGCAAGGGCTTGCCCAGGTGCGCGTCGAATCCCGCTTCCAGGGCCCGCTGCGCGTCCTGCGCGCGGGAGAAGGCGGTCAGCGCGATGGCAATCGGCTGGACCTTGCCTTCGGGCAGGGGCAGCGAGCGCAGGCTGCGGACCAGGTCGTAGCCGTCGCGCCCGGGCAGTCCGATGTCGCAGACCAGCACGTCGGGCCAGCGTTCGGCCAGTGCCTGCATGGCCGCGTCGTGGTCGCCGGCTTCGCGCAGGCGCGCGCCGCCATCGGTGAGCACCACGGTGAGCATTTCGCGCGCATCGGGATGGTCTTCCACGATGAGGATGTCCAGGCCCGCCAGGGGGCGGTCGTTCATCGGCGGATCGGCCGGGGCATCGTCGCCCTGGGGCGCCGCGCGTGTCGTGTCGCCCCCTTTGTGGTCCACCGGCAGCATCACCTGCATGGTGGTGCCCTGGTCGAGCCCGGCGCTCACGGCGGTGGCGCGGCCGCCGTGCAGTTCGGCCAGCTGCTTGACGATCGACAGCCCCAGGCCCAGGCCGCCGTGGCGGCGGTTGTCGGGCGAGTCGCTCTGCGTGAACCGGTCGAACAGGTGGTCGATGAATTCGCTGGCGATGCCGCGCCCGTAGTCCCGCACGGACAGGGTGAGCAGGCCCTTCTCGCGCCGCAGCGACACGTCGATGCGCGCGCCGTCGTTGGAGAACTTGATGGCATTGGTCAGCAGGTTCCAGAAGATCTGCTGAAAGCGCGTCGGGTCAAGCCAGGCGGGGGCATTCGCGTCCTGCACGGCCAGCACCACGTCCAGGCGCTTTTCGGCGATCGAGGCCTGCAGCGCGTCGATGGAGGAGCGCACCGATTCGACGGGGTCGATCCATTCCCGCTCCAGGTGCAGCTTGCCGCTGTTGATGCGCGACACGTCGAGGATGTCCGAGATGATGCGCGCCTGCGCCTTCACGTTGCGGTGGATGGAGTCCAGGCCCTTGAGCAGTTCGGGCGTGCCGCCGCGGCGCTTGAGGATGTGCACCCATCCAGCGATGGCGTTCAGCGGCGTGCGCAGTTCGTGCGAGAGCACCGCAATGAAATCGTCCTTGGTGCGGCTCAGGCGCTCGGCGGTGGCGCGGGCCGCCTGCTCGCGCTCCAGCACGTCCTGGCGGCGGGAGTCGAGTTCCATGCGCTCGGAGATGTCGGCCGCGATCGCCATGCGCAGGCCGGGCTCCACGTGGGCCGAGATGCTCCACTCCAGGTACACCCATGCGCCGTCGGGGCGCTGCAGCGGAAACTCTCCCTGCCAGGGCTGGCCCCGCTCTCCCCCCACGGTTTTTTCGGTGATGAAATCCAGCCAGCCGGGCGGCGCGAAGTCGCTGATGGGGTGGCCCAGCAGCTCCTCGCGCGAGCGGTCCAGCAGCCGCATCATGGCGGGGTTGACGTCGGTGAAACGGCCGTCGGGCTGGATCAGGCCGATGCCCGCCAGCGCCTGGCTGTAGATGGCGCGAAAGCGGCGGTCGCTGCGGCGCAGGCCGTCTTCGGCCATGCGCGCACGGATCAGCGCCTGCAGCGTGCCCACCAGCAGCGCCGGCTCCACCGGATGCGTGAGATAGGCATCGGCCCCCGCGTTCAAGCCGGTCACCCGGTCTTCGCTGTGCACGTGGGCGGCGGAAAGGTGCGTGACCGGCAGCAGCACCGTGGCTTCCTGCTGGCGGATGATCCGGCAGACCTCGAAGCCGTCGATGTCGGGCAGGTGCACGTCCAGCACCACGGCCGACACGCCGGTGGCCGCCAGGCGGATGGCCTCGGTGCCGTTGTCGGCCTCCACGGTCTGAAAGCCGGCGGCGCGGATGACCCGGACGGTGGAGTAGCGCGTGACCGGGTTGTCGTCCACCACCAGCACCGTGTGCGCGGCGCGGTCGATGGTCGTGTGGATGGCGCTGACGTCCTGCATGCCGTTACCCATGGGGACCGCCCTCGGTGGTTGCGGGAGCCCCCGTGGCCGCGGCTTCGTTGCCTGGCAGCCGCAGCGGCAGCGTCAGCGAGAACACCGAGCCGCTGCCCAGCGCGCTCTCGAGCGTGACCGTGCCACCCAGCAGTTCGGCCAATTGGCGGCTCACGGCCAGCCCGAGGCCAGTGCCGCGCAGGCGTTTTTGCAGCGACGAGCCGATCTGCGTGTAGTCGTCGAACACGCTCGAATGGAATTCGGGCGCGATGCCAATGCCCGTGTCCGTCACCGAAAAGCGCACGCGGTCGCCTTCCACGGCGTGGGCCGATACCCGCACTTCGCCCCGGGGCGTGAACTTGAGCGCATTGGAGATGAAGTTGCGCAGGATCTGCGACAGCTTGCGGTCGTCCGTGTACAGCGGCGCGATGCCCTGAGGCTCGTCGAAGAACAGGTTGACGTCCGGGTTGGTCAGCACCGGCCGGAACATCCCGCGCAGGGCCTGGAACAGGTCCAGCATGTCGAACCAGGCGGGCGAGATTTCCACGCGGCCGGCCTCGATCTTGGCCAGGTCGAGCAGGTCGTCCACCATGTCGGCGAACTCGCTCGCGGTGCTCTGGATGAACCCCACCTGGCGGGCCTGCTCGGTGTTGAGCGGCCCGTCCACGTGGTCGGCCAGCAGCCGGGCGATGCTGCGGATGGAGTTGATGGGCGTGCGGAACTCGTGGCTCATGTAGGCCAGGAAACGGCTCTTCATCTCCGTGGCCTTTTGCAGCTGCTCGGCCTGCGCGTCCAGTTCGGAGTACAGCGCGACCACGCCGCGGTTGGTTTCCTCCAGCTCGGCGCTAAGCTCCTGGACTTCCCGCTGGCTGTCGGCCAGGGCGGCGCGCAGCGCCTCGATGGATTCCTGGGGCGCAGCGGCGGGGGCCGGCGTCGGTGCCGGCGTGGCGGGTTCCTCGGAGGTGCGGTCGGAAATGAGGTCGGAGGTGCCGTCCATGGTGTCTTTCGTGCTTCGGGTCACTCGATGCACTGCACCACCACCACGGTCGCGTCGTCGCGGGCCCGGTGGTGATCGCGCAGCAGCACGGCGGCCACCAGGGTGGGATCGCTGCCCAGCAGGCGCTGGATGCTGGCGGGATGCCAGCGGGTTTCGATGCCGTCGCTGTGCACCACCAGCAGCGCATAGGGCGGCAGCTCGGTGGTGGTCTCCTGCGGCCGGCGCATGGTCAGGCCCACCGTGCCGTGCTGCGTGACGACCGAGCGGTCCGACAGGCCCGTGACCACGCGGGCCACCACGTTGCCTACGCCCGAGCTGCGCACGGTGGCCGCCGTGGCATCCAGCCGCAAGCTGCACACGGCGGCGCCCCGCGTGGACTGCAGCTCGGCATGCATGCTTTCGATCTGCTCGCGCAGGTCGCCGAACGGGGCTTGCAGGAACAGGTCCACCGCCGCGCCGGACGCCTTGGCGGCCTCGCTGCCATGGCCCAGACCATCGGCCACGAGCAGCGCGGCCCGGGGGCCGTCCAGGGCCGCGGCCCAGGCATCGCCGCACATGGTCTCGCCCGCCAGCGGCAACCGGATGGCCCCCACCCGCAGGGTCTGGGGCAGGGCGGCTGGCGCATCGCCCGCCTCCCGGTGCTGGCGCACGCGGGCCACGCACACCGTGCCCTGCGGCACGGAGGAGTGGATATCGAAATCGTCCGCCAGCCGCCGGACCGCACCGAGCCCAGCGCCCTGCGTGCCGCCGGTGGAGTAGCCGTCGCGCATGGACAGCGGCAAATCTTCTATGCCGGGCCCGTGGTCGATGGCGATCACCTCCACCAGGTCGAGCGCCGGCACGGCCGCGATCAGCAAGCGGCCCTCGTGGGCGTGCAGGTGCAGGTTGTTGGCCAGCTCGGTCACCACGATGGACAGGCGCCCGCTGTCGGTGTCGCCCCATTCCATCTCGGCACTCGCGTGGGCGGCGAAGCGCCGTGCTTCGCCCACGCAGCTGGTGTCACCCATTGCGAAGGCCGTGTGCGTCCATCCCATCAGCAACTGGGGGGCGTTGCCCGTGGGGGCGGCTACTTCCATTTGGTGATGCTCACGCGGGTGCCTTCGCCAGGGGCCGTGTGAATGTCGAACTCATTGACCAGGCGCCGGCTGCCCGGTAGCCCCAGGCCCATGCCGCCGCCCGAGGTCCAGCCATCGGTCAGGGCGAGCTTCAGGTCGGAGATGCCCGGCCCCTCGTCTTCGAAATGCAGCTGCAGACCATGGCGGCCCTGCCGCTCCAGGGTTTCCCAGCGCATGCGGCCACCGCCACCGTGCACCAGGGTGTTGCGCGACAGCTCGCTGGCCGCCGTGATGAGCTTCGTCTGGTCCACCAGCGAGAACTTCAGCTGCGTGCACAGGACGCGGACCGTCTGCCGGCAGGCGACGATGTGCTGCTCCGACGCGATCGGCAACGTGCCGGCGGGATCAGCGGACAAGGGGTGGCTCCTGGCGGATGCGCTCCAGCAATTGCATTCCGCGCTCCACGTTGAGTGCGGTGCGCACGCCTTCCAGGGACAGCCCCAGTTCCACCAGGGTGATGGCCACGGCGGGCTGCATGCCCACGACCACCGTTTGTGCTGAAAGAATGCGCGCGACTCCAGAGATGCTGCTCAGCATGCGTCCGACAAATGAATCCACGATTTCCAGGCCTGAAATGTCGATCATCACGCCCGTGGCGCCGGTCTTGGCGATGCGGTCGGCCAAGTCGTCTTGCAGTTGGATGGCGGTGCGGTCCTGCATGTCCACCTGGATGGTGATCAGCAGGGTCTGACCCATGCGGAGGATGGGGATGCGGTCCATGGCAGCGCTCTGGGGTCAGGCCGTGCGCGCGATGCGCCAGCCGGTTTTGTTCAGCGCCAGCGACAGCGCGTCCGCCAGGTTGGCGCGCGTGTAGATGCCCTGCAGGTCGATGCCCAGGTGCACGATGGTCTGCGCGATCTGCGGGCGGATGCCGCTGATGATGCAGTCCGCGCCCATGAGCCGGATGGCCGCCACGGTCTTGAGCAGATGCTGCGCCACCAGCGTGTCCACGGTGGGCACCCCGGTGATGTCGATGATGGCGAGTTCCGACTCGGTCTCCAGGATGCGCTGCAGCAGCGTTTCCATGACCACCTGCGTGCGGTTGCTGTCCAGCACGCCGATCATGGGAACGGCCAGCACGCCGTCCCAGAGTTTCACCACGGGGGTGGACAGCTCCAGCAGCTCTTCCTGCTGGCGGCGGATGATGTCCTCGCGCGCCTGCTGGAAGGTGTTGGCCGTGCGCTGCGCCAGCTGGTCGACCAGCGCCGTGGCGGACCACAGGGCCGGGACCAGGTCGGCATGGGCGGGCACCGTTTGCTGCAGCAGCGTGAAGAGGGGTTTTTTCATGGCCTGGACGAACACGCTGGTCTCGCCAGCCGTTTGGCCGCGCGAGGCCCGCGAGCGCGAGAGCGCTTCGAGCGCCTCGTTCATGCCTTGCCAGGCCGGGCCATTGTGACCCTGCGCGTCGCCGCCGGCCTGCAGCGCGCTGCGCAGCAGCTGCAGCAGTTCTCGCGCTTGCGCCGCCGTGGCGCGCTGGTGGGTGGGATCTTGGACGCCTGCCTCGGCCAGCCACTCGTCCAGGATGGCGGATTCGTGGGTTTCCAGAAGGGAAAGAAGGGCCGGGTGTTGCTGCTTCATGGCAGGGCGCTTTTCTAGATAAAAACAAATTCTAACGGGCGAGGCCCCCGTGCCACGCCGGCTTGCCCTGGGCGGGCACCGGGCTTGTACCTACTTTCCACGGGAAGCCCGCCCGGGACGCACAGCGCTGGGGCAGTCGGTGGGATGGCGATGCGCGGGGTGCACCAGGCCGGGCCCTTCGGTGCGGGCCTGCGCCGGTCGCCGCAGCGGTGGCGCCGGTGGCCGCCTGCCGCCGGCGATGGGGCCTTTGGGATCGAAACAGGGCTGTTGCCGGGATATTTCATGCCTCCTTTGCTATGAAAATAATAGCGAATGTCGGAATGCCATCGGGTCGGCTCGCCTGGACGCTGGCCGGGCCCCGATCTTGCAAGCCCACCCGTCACCCGGACCGGCGCGAGCAATTGCCCGCCTCCGGGGCTCCCGCCCGGTGGGAATGTGCGTGCCCAAATCAGGGCTTGTGCGTAGTAACCCTGTATAGACAGGCCTGTCGCACCGCCATCATTCCGGGCGTCGGAGCAATGCGGCGCGTGCCTTCCAGGTGTGCGACTCGATCTTTTCTTGTGAGGAGCAGATGATGGGCCGATCGGTTTTGAAAATGGTGTCGCTGGCGGTGGCGGGCGTTTGTGTGGCGGGGCTGTCCCTGCAGGCCCAGGCGCAGAACGTGAAGATTGCGCTGGGCATGTCGGGCTGGACGGGCTTCGCGCCGCTCACGCTGGCCGACAAGGCGGGCATTTTCAAGAAGAACGGCCTGGATGTGGAACTCAAGATGATTCCGCAGAAAGACCGCCACCTGGCCCTGGCCTCCGAGGCGATCCAGTGTGCGGCTACCACGGTGGAAACACACGTGGCCTGGAACGCCAACGGCGTGCCCATCGTGCAGATCTTCCAGATGGACAAGTCCTACGGCGCCGACGGCCTGGCCGTGCGCAACGACGTGAAGGGCTTCGCCGACCTCAAGGGCAAGACCATCGGCGTGAGCGCGCCGGGCACCGCGCCGTACTTCGGCTTGGCCTGGATGCTGAACAAGAACGGCATGACGCTCAAGGACGTGAAGACCGTCTCGCTCGAACCCCAGCCCGCTGCGCAGGCCTTCGTGTCCGGCCAGAACGATGCCGCCATGACCTACGAGCCCTACCTGTCCACCGTGCGCGCCAACCCGCAGGCCGGCAAGATCCTGGCCACCACCATCGACTACCCCATGGTGATGGACACCGTGGGCTGCGCGCCCACCTGGCTCAAGGCCAACGCCAAGGCGGCGCAGGCCCTGGCCAACTCCTACTTCGAGGCGCTGGAGATGATCAAGGCGGACCCGGCCAAGGCCAACGAGATCATGGGCTCGGCCGTCAAGCAAAGCGGCGAGCAGTTCGCCAAGTCGTCGGCCTACCTGCGGTGGCAGGACAAGGCGGCCAACCAGAAGTTCTTCGCCGGCGAGCTGATGCAGTTCATGAAGGAGTCGGTGCCCATCCTGCTGGAGGCCGGCGTGATCCGCAAGGCGCCTGAAAAACTCGAAGCCACCTTCGACGCCAGCTTCATCCAGTGATGGCACGGGAGCCTGCCACCATGCCCGCGACGACTGCCGCCCGCCACCGTGCCGCAGGGCCGTCCGCCAGCGCCCCTGCCGCGCTGCGGGCGGGGCCTGCCCCTAATCCCGTTCGCCGCCGCGCCATGGCGCCGCTCGAGCCCGTCAGCCCGCGCGCCCGCTGGGTGCTGGGCCTGGCGTTCTTCGTGGTGTTCATCGCCGTGTGGTCGTTCTTCACGCTGGGCGGCTTCGTGTCGCCCACGTTCCTGGCCAGTCCGGCCACCATGCTCAAGGAAGGCGGCCTGCTATTCACCGAGTACGGCTTTCACAAGGACATCGGCATGACGGTGTGGCGCGTGCTCGGCGGCTTCGTGCTGGCGGCCGTGGTCGCGGTGCCGCTGGGCATCGCCATGGGCGCCTGGAAGCCGGTGGAGGCGTTCTTCGAGCCCTTCGTGTCGTTCTGCCGCTACCTGCCGGCCTCGGCCTTCATTCCGCTGCTCATCCTGTGGGCGGGCATCGGCGAGGCGCAGAAGCTGCTCGTCATCTTCATCGGCTCGGTGTTCCAGATCACGCTGATGGTGGCCGTGACCGTGGGCGGCGCGCGGCGCGATCTGGTCGAGGCGGCCTACACGCTGGGCGCGGGCAACACGGGCATCGTGCGGCGCGTGCTCATCCCCGGGGCCGCGCCCGGCATCGCGGAAACCCTGCGCCTGGTGCTGGGCTGGGCCTGGACCTACGTGATCGTGGCCGAGCTGATCGGCTCGTCGTCGGGCATCGGGCACATGATCACCGACAGTCAGGCGCTGCTGAACACGGGGCAGATCATCTTCGGCATCATCGTGATCGGCGTCATCGGGCTGGTGTCCGACTTCGCCTTCAAGGCGGCCAACCGCCGCCTCTTCGCCTGGAGCACGCTATGACCGCACCGATGCTTTCCGTTCGCGGCGTATCGCGCACCTTCGCCGGCGCGCGCGGCCAGGCCACCCAGGCGCTGCTGCCGGTGGATTTCGAGGTGCGCGAGAACGACTTCGTCACCATCCTCGGGCCGTCCGGCTGTGGCAAGTCCACGCTGCTGCGCATCGTGGCGGGGCTGGACTTTCCCACCGCGGGCGAGGTGCTGCTGGACGGCCAGCGCATCGACGGCCCCGGCGCCGACCGCGGCATGGTGTTCCAGAGCTACACGCTGTTTCCGTGGCTGACCATCGAGCAGAACATCCGCTTCGGCCTGCGCGAGCGCGGCATGCCCGAGGCGCAGCAGAAGGAGCGGGCGGCGTACTTCATCGCCAAGGTCGGCCTGCGCGGCTTCGAGCAGCACTACCCCAAGCAGCTGTCGGGCGGCATGCAGCAACGCACGGCCATTGCCCGGGCCCTCGCCAACGACCCCAAGATCCTGTTGATGGACGAACCCTTCGGGGCCCTCGACAACCAGACCCGCGTGCTCATGCAGGAGCTGCTGCTGGGCATCTGGGAGGCCGAGCGCAAGACGGTGATGTTCGTCACCCACGACATCGACGAGGCGATCTTCATGGCCAACCGCGTGGCGGTGTTCAGCGCCCGGCCGGGCCGCATCAAGACCGAACTGGCGGTGGACCTGCCGCACCCGCGGCACTACCGCGTGAAGACCTCGCCCGAGTTCATGGACCTGAAGGCGCGGCTGACCGAGGAGATCCGCGCCGAGTCCATGGCGGCGGACCTGCATTGAGCCGCTTGAAGAAACCGGCCGACATGAACGCCGCCGCCCTCCGCGCCAACGCCGAAGCCGAAGCCGAATCCGCTGCCGCGGCGCCGGTGGAGCCTGCGCTGGCGCTGTACCAGCAGGTCAAGGAGTTCATCGCCCGCAAGATCCAGGACGGCTCCTGGCGCGCGGGCGACCGGCTGCCGTCCGAGAGCGAATTGGTGCTGCAGTTCGGCATGTCGCGCATGACCGTCAACCGCGCGCTGCGCGAGCTGTCCGAGCAGGGCCGCATCGTGCGCGTGGCCGGGGTGGGCAGCTTCGTGGCGGAGGACAAGCCGCAGTCCACGCTGCTGCAGATCGCCAACCTGGCCAGCGAGATCCGCCAGCGCGGGCACGACTACCGTTGCGACGTGCTCACGGTGGAGCGCGTGTCGGCCTCGATGGAGGTGGCCGCGGCGCTGGACCTGCGCACGGGCGAGTCGGTGTTCCATGCCGTGTGCGTGCACCGCGAGGACGGCGTGGCCGTGCAGCTGGAAGACCGGTACGTGAACCCGCGCGTGGTGCCCACGTTCGCGCAGCAGGACTTCACGCAGCTGCAGCCCTCGGAGTTCCTGGTGCGCAACGTGCCGTTCGACCAGGTGGAGCACGTGGTCGATGCCGTGCTCCCCACGCTGGAGCAGGCCCAGCTGCTGGGCATGGAGCCTGCCCAGCCGTGCCTGCTGCTCACCCGCCGCACTTGGAGCCGTGGCGTGCCGGTGACCCTGGTGCGCTGCCTGCACCCCGCCTCGCGCTATCGCCTGGGCAGCCGCTTCCGGGCCGACGGCAACCCCGTGTTCGGATAGCACCGCCCACCGCGCTAACGTTTCCGCTCGACCCTACTTGTATAGACAGGATGAACCCAATGACCGATTCCTCCCTTGAAACCTTGGTGCTGCACCCTGGCCGCGTCACGCTGGGCGAACTGCTTCGCGTGAGCGCGGGCGGCGTGCGCCTGTCGCTGGACCCAGCCGCGCAGGCGGGCATGCAGGCTTCGCTAGCCACGGTGCAGCGCATCGTCGAAGAAGACCAGGTGGTCTATGGCATCAACACCGGCTTCGGCAAGCTCGCCAGCACGAAGATCGCCCACGGCCGGCTGGCCGAACTGCAGCGCAACCTGGTGCTGTCGCACAGCGTGGGCACCGGCGATCCGCTGCCCGACCCGGTGGTGCGCATGGTGCTGGCCACCAAGGCGGTGAGCCTGGCACGTGGCCACTCCGGCGTGCGGCCCGAGATTGTCGATGCGCTGCTGGCCCTGGCCAATGCCGACGTGCTGCCCGTGATCCCGGCCAAGGGCTCGGTCGGCGCCTCGGGCGACCTGGCACCGCTGGCCCACCTCGCCTGCGTGCTGATCGGCGAGGGCCAGGCCAAGGTGAAGGGCCGCACGGTGCCGGGCCGCGAGGCCATGGCCGCCATCGGCTGCGAGCCGTTCGTGCTCGGCCCCAAGGAGGGGCTGGCGCTGCTGAACGGCACGCAGGTGTCCACGGCCCTCGCGCTGGCCGGGCTGTTCGGCGCCGAGAGCGTGTTCGCGGCCGGGCTGGTGTCGGGCGCGCTGTCGCTCGAAGCCATCAAGGGTTCGGTCAAGCCGTTCGATGCGCGCATCCACGAAGCGCGTGGCCAGCCGGGGCAGATCGCCGTGGCGGCCGCGGTGCGCGCGCTGCTGGAGGGCAGCGAGATCGACCCGTCGCACCCGCACTGCGGCCGCGTGCAGGACCCGTATTCGATCCGCTGCGTGCCGCAGGTGATGGGCGCGTGCCTCGATAACCTGCGGCATGCCGCGCGGGTGCTGCAGACCGAGGCCAATGCCGCCTCGGACAACCCGCTGGTGTTCTCCGAAACGGGCGACGTGATCTCGGGCGGCAACTTCCATGCCGAGCCCGTGGCCTTCGCCGCGGACATCATCGCGCTGGCGGTGGCCGAGATCGGCGCCATCTCCGAGCGGCGCCTGGCGCTGCTGCTGGACACCGGCCTGTCGGGCCTGCCGGCCTTCCTCATCCGCGACAGCGGCGTGAATTCGGGCTTCATGATCGCGCAGGTCACGGCCGCGGCCCTCGCGTCTGAGAACAAGTCGCTGGCCCACCCGGGCAGCGTGGACAGCCTGCCCACCTCGGCCAACCAGGAGGACCATGTGTCCATGGCCACCTACGCCGCGCGGCGCCTGACTGACTGACATGGTGCGCAACACGGCGGTGGTGGTCGGCATCGAAGCCATGGCCGCCACCCAGGGCATCGATTTCGACCGGGTGCCCGCGCCGGGTGCCGCCGCCACCCCGTGGCTCAAAAGCTCGCCGCTCATCGAGGCGCAGATCGCCGCCATCCGCGCGCGCGTCGCGTTCCTGGAGCAGGACCGCTTTCTCGCCACCGACATCGAGGCCATGCGCGCCTGGGCCCAGGAATCGGCCTGGCCCGCGCCCGTGACCGCCCATCTGCCCAGCTTTGTTTCCCAGATTTCGTGAAGGAGCCCTTGCCATGAACGCCAACGACGCCATCCTCTCCCCCGCCGCGGCCGCGGCCGCGCTCGCCGACCCGCGCCACGACCCCACGCGCGTGATCCGCGCCCCGCGCGGCAGCCAGCTGAACTGCAAGAACTGGCTGGCCGAGGCCGCCTACCGCATGATCCAGAACAACCTGGATGCCGAGGTGGCCGAGCGCCCGCAGGACCTGGTGGTCTACGGGGGCATCGGCCGCGCCGCGCGCGACTGGGCCTGCTACGACCAGATCCTGTCGTCGCTCCAGGTGCTGGAGGCCGACGAAACCCTGCTGATCCAGTCCGGCAAGCCGGTGGGCGTGTTCAAGACGCACGAGAACGCGCCGCGCGTGCTGCTGGCCAACTCCAACCTTGTGCCGAAGTGGGGCACCTGGGAACACTTCAACGAACTGGACCGCAAGGGCCTGTTCATGTACGGCCAGATGACGGCCGGCAGCTGGATCTACATCGGCAGCCAGGGCATCGTGCAGGGCACGTTCGAGACCTTCGTCGAAGCCGGCCGCCAGCACTACGACAACGACCTCTCCGGCAAGTGGATCCTCACGGCGGGATTGGGGGGCATGGGCGGCGCGCAGCCCCTGGCCGCCACGCTGGCCGGCGCCGTGTCGCTCAATATCGAGTGCCAGCAAAGCAGCATCGACTTTCGCCTGCGCACGCGCTATGTGGACAAGCAGGCGCGCGACATCGACCATGCGCTGGAGTTGATCCGGCAGCACTGCGACGCGAAGGAGGCCGTCTCCATCGCACTGCTGGGCAACGCGGCCGAGGTGCTGCCCGAACTGGTGCGCCGCGCGAAGGCGGGCGGATTGAAGCCCGACCTGGTGACCGACCAGACCTCCGCCCACGACCTGGTCCATGGCTACCTGCCCGCCGGCTGGACGGTGCCGCAATGGCAGGCCGCGATGAAGGACCCGGCGCAGCATGCCGCCCTCACGAAGGCCGCCGCGCAGTCGTGCGCGGTACACGTGCAGGCCATGCTGGACTTCCAGGCCATGGGCATTCCCACGGTGGACTACGGCAACAACATCCGCCAGGTGGCGTTCGACGAAGGCGTGCGGAACGCGTTCGACTTCCCCGGATTCGTGCCCGCCTACATCCGTCCGCTGTTCTGCGAGGGCAAGGGTCCGTTCCGCTGGGTGGCGCTGTCGGGGGACCCGGAGGACATCTACAAGACCGATGCCAAAATCAAGGAGCTGTTCCCCGACAACCACCACACGCACCGCTGGCTGGACATGGCGCGCGAGCGCATCGCCTTCCAGGGCCTGCCGGCGCGCATCTGCTGGCTGGGCCTGGGCGAGCGCCACCGCGCGGCCCTGGCCTTCAATGAGATGGTGAGGAACGGTGAACTGAAGGCGCCCATCGTCATCGGCCGCGACCACCTGGACACCGGTTCGGTGGCCAGCCCCAACCGCGAGACCGAGGCCATGAAGGACGGCACCGACGCGGTGAGCGACTGGCCGCTGTTGAACGCGCTGCTCAACACGGCCGGCGGCGCCACGTGGGTGAGCTTGCACCACGGCGGCGGCGTGGGCATGGGCTATTCGCAGCATGCCGGTGTGGTCATCGTGGCCGACGGCACCGATGAGGCTGCCGCGCGCCTGGGGCGCGTGCTGTGGAACGACCCGGCCTCGGGCGTGATGCGGCATGCCGACGCGGGCTACGACATCGCGGTGGCCACCGCACGCAGGCAGGGCCTGAACCTTCCCATGGTGCGCTGAGGCATCCGCAGGGCCGCCGGAAAACGGAATTTCGCCATTCCGCGAGAAAAAAGGGGAACCCCATTCCCAATGGCCGGGAATGGGGGCGTGTGATCCCGGGCCGCTTCCTTCGATACTGAACGCATGACCCGAAGTGCATTGCCCAGCGCCGTTGCGACGTCCGACCGAGTGCTGCAGGTGCTGGCCGTGCTGGCCCAGCAGGGCAGGGCGATGGCCGCGACCGAGCTCATGGAGCACACCGGCATGGCGCGCAGCACGCTGTACCGCCAGCTCGCGCGCTTGAAGCGCTGGGGCTTCGTGCTGGAAAGCGATGGCGGCTATGCGCCGGGCCCTTTGAGCCTTCAACTGGCCCTCGGCTTCGACCTGGCTTCGCACCTGGTGCGGCAGGCGCGCCCCGGCATGGTGGAGTTGTCGCAGCAGTCGCAGGAAAGCGTCGGCCTGATCGTCGCGGTGAACGACCAGGCCATCTGCCTGGACATGGTGGAAAGCCACCATTCGCTGCGCTGCTCGTTCGAGAAGGGGCGCAGCGTGCCGCTGCGCACGGGCGCCTCGGCCAAGTGCGTGCTGGCCCATCTGCCGCCCGCCGCGCGCGATGCGGTCCTCGACAGCCAGTGGGGCACGGGCACGCCCGAGCGCGAGGCCGCCCAGCAGGCGCTGGAGGCGATCCGAAAGGCCGGCTTCGCCACCAGCGAGAGCGAGGTGGACCCCGGCGTCTGGGGCTGCAGCGTGCCGCTGTTCGGCGCTTCCCGCCAAGCCGCGGGCGCCATCACGCTGATGGCGCCGGTGATGCGGGCCCAGGGCCAGGAGGCCGCGCTGATCCGCATGGTGGTCGTGGCGGCTGCCCGCATCTCGCGCCAACTCGTTCTGCACTGAACCCGGCCGCATCGTTTTTCTTTTTCCCTCGAGTGCCTTTCCCTTACTCCCACCCCCACCGGAAACTCCCATGAACATCCGACGCAATCTCCTCCTGGCCAGCCTGGCCGCCGTGTTCGCCCTGGGCGCTGCCGCCGCCCGCGCGCAAGACAACGTGCTGCGCGTGGCCACCGACGCCACCTTCCCGCCGATGGAGTTCGTCGAGAACGGCAAGCGCACCGGCTTCGACGTGGAGCTGGTGGAGGCCGTCGCCAAGAGCATGGGCAAGCAGGTCGAGTGGGTGGACATCGACTTCAAGGGCCTGATCCCCGGCCTGATCTCGCGGCGCTTCGACATGGCCGTGTCGGGCATCTACATCACCGACGAGCGCAAGAAGGTCGTCGATTTCACCGAGCCCTACTACGCCGGCGGCCTGGTCGCCATGGTCAAGGAAGGCAACACCACCATCCGCAAGCCGGCCGACCTGGACGGCAAGAAGATCTCGGTCCAGGTGGGCACCAAATCGGTCGCCTTCCTCACGCAGAACTACCCCAAGGCGCAGCGCGTGGAGGTCGAGAAGAACCAGGAAATGTTCAACCTGGTGGACATCGGCCGCGCCGACGCCGCCGTCACCGGCAAGCCCGCGGCCTACCAGTACGTGCGCACCCGGCCCGGCCTGCGCGTGATCGAAGAGCAGCTCACCACCGAGGAATACGGCATGGCGCTGCGCAAGGACACGCCCGAGCTCACCCGCGCGGTGAACGCCGCGCTGGCCAAGCTCAAGGCCGACGGCACTTACGCGGCCATCGTGAAGAAATGGTTCAGCGGCAGCGCCGCCACCACCGCGGCCACGCCGGCCGCCAAGTGAGCCGGCGCGCCATGGTTGCCGACCGAATCGACAAGCACTGAACCCGAGCGATGGAACTCGACTTTTCCCCCGTGTGGGCCGGCTGGCCCCAACTGCTGGAGGGCGCGCTGGTGACCGTGGAGATCACGGCCGCCTCGCTGCTCCTGGGCTGCGTGATGGGGTTGCTGGTGGGCATCGGCCGCCTCGACCCCCGGCGCCGCATCGTGTATGGCCTGTGCACGGCCTATGTGGCGGCCATCCGCGGCACGCCGCTGCTGGTGCAGCTGTTCATCCTGTTCTTCGGACTGCCGCAATTCGGCATCCTGCTGCCGGCGTTCCTGTGCGGCGTGATCGGGCTGGGCATCTACTCGGGCGCGTACGTGTCCGAGATCGTGCGCGGCGCGATCCAGTCCATCGACCGGGGCCAGATGGAGGCCGCGCGCTCCATCGGCATGTCCTCGGGCGTGGCGATGCGCTGGGTGGTGCTGCCGCAGGCCGTGGTGCGCATGATTCCGCCGCTGGGCAACGAGTTCATCGCGCTCATCAAGAACTCGGCGCTGGTGTCGCTGCTCACCATCCACGACCTGATGCACGAGGGGCAGAAGATCATCAGCGTGTCGTACCGCTCGCTGGAGGTGTACCTGGCCATCGCGGTCGTGTACTTCGTGCTCACCGGCGCTACCACGCTGGTGCTGCGCCACATCGAGTTGCGCCTGCGCGCCGGGGGGATGGTGCAATGACGCAGTCCCCATCGACCCAGGCATCCGCTCCCGATGCGGCGCCCATGGTGCGCATCCGCGGCCTGCGCAAGGCCTTCGGCGAGCACGTGGTGCTGAACGGCATCGACTTCGACGTGCAGCCGTCGCAGGTGGTGGTCGTGATCGGGCCCAGCGGCTCGGGCAAGAGCACCTTCCTGCGCTGCTGCAACGGGCTGGAGCAGCCCCAGGGCGGTCGCATCGACATCTGCGGGCGCACCCTGGTGGACGAGGGCCGCATGCTGCCCGAGCGCGAGCTCAACGCCCTGCGCGAAGAGGTGGGCATGGTCTTCCAGTCGTTCAACCTGTTCCCGCACCTGTCGGTGCTCGACAACGTCACCCTGGGCCCACGCAAGCTGCGTGGCGCTTCCCGCGCCGAGGCCGAAAACCAGGCGCGCGCCTTGCTGGACAAGGTGGGCCTGGGCCACAAGGCCGCGGCCATGCCGGCCAGCCTGTCGGGCGGCCAGAAGCAGCGCGTGGCGATCGCCCGTGCCCTGGCCATGCAGCCGCGCGTGATGCTGTTCGACGAACCCACCTCGGCCCTGGACCCGGAGCTGGTGGGCGAGGTGCTGCAGGTCATGAAGCTGCTGGCGCGCGAGGGCATGACCATGATGGTCGTCACGCACGAGATGGACTTCGCGCGCGAGGTCGGCGACACCGTGGTGGTGATGGACGGCGGCGGCATCATCGAATCGGGCCCGCCCGCCAGGATCTTCACCGAGCCCACGCAGGAGCGCACCCGCGCGTTTCTGCAGGCCGTGCTGTCGCGCACTTGAGCGCCCCCACCGAGCCGCCCAGAGTGAGGCCTTCGCCATGACGCTTTCCACCCCCCTGGTGCCCCCGCCCGACCTGCAGCAGCGGCTGCGCGAGCGCGTGACCGACGCCCTCGTTGCCGATTTCGCGCGCGACGGCGCGGTGTGCATCCGCCAGTTGCTCACGCCCGGCGAGGTGGCGCTGCTGCGCAGCGGCATCGACGCCAACTTGGCCGCGCCCAGCCCGCGCGCCAAGGTGGCGAGCCGCCCGGACGATCCGGGCCGGTTCTTCGAGGATTTCTGCAACTGGCAGGACATTCCCGCCTTCGGCCGCTTCATCGCCGAAACGCCCGTGGCCTGGGCCGCCCAGCGGCTCATGCAGTCGGCCAGCGTGCGGCTGTACCACGACCATGTGCTGGTCAAGGAGCCGGGCACGCGCCAGCGCACGCCCTGGCACCAGGACCAGCCCTACTACAACATCGACGGCACGCAGAACGTGAGCCTGTGGATTCCCGTGGACCCGGTGGCGCGCGAGGCCACGCTGGAGTTCGTGGCCGGCTCGCACCGGGGGCCGTGGCGCATGCCGCGCACCTTCATGGACCAGCAGGCGCGGTGGTTTCCCGAAGGCTCGCTGGCCGAGCTGCCCGACATCGAGGCCGACCGCGCGGCGTTTCCCATCCTGGGCTGGGAGATCGCGCCCGGCGACGTGGTGTGCTTTCACATGCTGGCCCTGCATGCCTCGGGCGGTGTGCCCGGGCCGCAGCGTCGCCGCGTGTTCTCGGTGCGCTTTCTGGGCGACGACACGCGCCATGCGCCGCGCGCCTGGAAAACCTCGCCCGATTTCCCGGGCCTTGCCGACACGCTGCCGGCCGGCGCACCCATGGCGCACCCGCTCTTTCCGCTGCTGGTGGGGGAGGCGGGATGACGGCGGCGCTGCAGCGGTTCGACCTGTCGGCCATCGCGCCCACCCCGTGGAAGAACGGCGGCGGCGACACGCGCGAGCTGGCCTGCTGGCCGCCGGGCGCCGGCATGGACGCCTTCGAGTGGCGCGTGAGCGTGGCCACCATCGCGGCGCCCGGGCCGTTCTCGGCCTTCCAGGGCGTGCAGCGCCAGATCATGCTGCTGGACGGGGCCGGCGTGCGCCTGCGCGCCGAGGACGAGGGCATCGACCATGCGCTGGACGAGCGCTGGCAGCCCGTGGCGTTCGCGGGCGACCAGGCCATCGACTGCATCCCGCTGGGCGGCGCCTCGACCGACTTCAACCTGATGCTGCGGCATGGCCGCTGGCAGGGCGCGGTGCAGGTGCTGCAGAACGCGTGCGTGCCGGGCAGCACGCCCGCCGGCCTGTGCATGGTGCTGTCGGGCCGATGGCATCGGGGCGGCGAGGTCTTCGGGCCAGGGCAGGGCCTGTGGTGGGCCGCCGCCGCGCCCGCTGGCGCCTGCGCTGCGCTCCAGCCGCAGGCCGGCGGGGCCGACGCGCCGGCCATCGCCTGGGTGGCGCTGGTGCCGGGGTTTCAGCCAAATCGGGCGCTGGCACAATAATCACTAGGGCATACTGCTATGCATTTAATAGCAAAAGGGAGAATCGCATGACCGTGCCGCACCAGGACTTCGCCCACGCCCCCAGCGCCGACGGGGTCTGGCACACCCTGCACCTGGCGCCCGGGCTGGCGGTGGCCGACGTGCCGGTGCCCGATGGTGTGCCGGCGGCGCTGGTGGTGGAGCAGGGCGTGGTGCGCTGGGTGGGCCCGGAGGCCGCCGTGCCCGCAGCCTACGCCGCCTTGCCGCGCCACGCCGCGCGCGGCGCTCTGGCCACGCCCGGGCTGGTGGATTGCCACACCCACCTCGTCTACGGCGGGCAGCGCGCCAACGAGTTCGCCATGCGGCTGGCCGGCGCCTCGTACGAGGAAGTCGCGCGGGCCGGCGGCGGCATCGTCGCCTCGGTGCGGGCCACGCGCGAGGCCAGCGAAGACGAATTGTTCGACCTCGCCCTGCCGCGCCTGTCGGCCCTGCTCGACGAAGGCGTGTGCGCCATCGAAATCAAGTCCGGCTACGGCCTGGCGACCGCGCACGAGCGCAAGCAGCTGCGCGCGGCCCGGCGCCTGGGCGAGGCCACCGGCACCACGGTGCGCACCACGTTCCTGGGCGCGCACGCGCTGCCGCCCGAATACGCCGGCCGCAGCCAGGACTACATCGACCACGTGTGCCAGGAGATGCTGCCCGCGCTGGCCGCGGAAGGGCTGGTCGACGCGGTGGATGTGTTCTGCGAGCGCATCGCCTTCACGCTGGCCGAAACCGAGCAGGTCTTCCAGGCGGCGCAGCGGCTGGGCCTGCCGGTCAAGCTGCATGCCGAGCAGCTCTCCGACATGGGCGGTGCGGCGCTCGCCGCGCGCTATGGCGCCTTGTCGTGCGACCACATCGAGCACCTGTCCGCTGACGGCATCGCCGCCATGCGGGCCGCCGGCACGGTGGCCGTGCTGCTGCCCGGCGCCTACTACACGCTGCGCGACACGCACCTGCCGCCCATCGCGCTGCTGCGCGAGGCCGGCGTGCCCATGGCCGTCTCCACCGACCACAACCCCGGCACCTCGCCCGCTTTGAGCCTGCTGCTCATGGCCAACATGGCGTGCACGCTGTTTCGCCTGACCGTGCCCGAGGCGCTGGCCGGCATCACCACCCATGCCGCGCGCGCGCTGGGGCTGCAGGATTCGCACGGACTGATTGCCGCGGGGCGGCCGGCGAACTTCGTGCTGTGGCCCTTCCAAGAGGCGGCGGAGCTGGCCTACTGGTTCGGGCACAAGCCGGCGCACACCATCGTGCGGCAGGGGCGCATCGCCCGGGCGACGGTTTGATGCACCGGTGGCCCAAGACCTTTTTCTCATTTCCCATCTGCCCCGAGGCCATTGATTGATGAGCACCACCGTTTCATCCCCGCCTGCCGAGTCCTCTGCACCGCAGACGCCTCCCGCTGGCGCCCTGTTCGCGCAGGACGCCCTGCTGCCCGGCGGCTGGGCGCGCGACGTGCTGCTGCAGTGGGATGCCGCGGGCCGGCTCACCGCCGTGGCGCCGGGCAGCGCAGCCGGCACCGCGCCGCGTGCGCCGGGCCCGGTCCTTCCCGGCATGCCCAACCTGCACTCGCACGCCTTCCAGCGTGCCTTCGCCGGGCTGACCGAATACCGCGCGCCCCAGCCGGACGGCGGGCAGGACAGCTTCTGGAGCTGGCGCAACCTCATGTACCGCTTTGCCGCGCGCACCACGCCCGAGCACCTGGAGGCGATCGCCACCTGGCTCTATGTGGAGATGCTGGAGGCGGGCTACACCGCGGTGTGCGAGTTCCATTACGTGCACCACGACGCGGCAGGCCAGCCCTATGCCGACGATGCCGCCATGTCGCTCGCGCTGCTGCGTGCCGCCCAGGCCGCGGGCATCGGCATCACCTTGCTGCCGGTGCTCTACCAGACCAGCGGCTTTGGCGGCCGCGCGCCGCGCGAGGACCAGCGCCGCTTCATCCGCAGCACCGACAGCATGCTCGCGCTGCTGGAACGATTGGCGCCCGTGGTGGCCGCGCAGGGCGGCATCCTGGGTCTGGCCCCGCATTCGCTGCGCGCCGTGCCGCCCGACAGCCTGCGCATTGCGGTCGAAGGCCTCACGGCCCTGAGCCCGGCGGCGCCGGTGCACATCCACATCGCCGAACAGACGCAGGAGGTGGACGACTGCATCGCCTGGAGCGGCCAGCGCCCGGTGCAATGGCTGCTGGAGCATGCGCCGGTCGATGCGCGCTGGTGCCTGGTGCATGCCACCCACATGACGCCCGACGAATACGCGGGCGCCGCCCGCACCGGCGCCGTGGCCGGCCTGTGCCCCACCACCGAGGCCAACCTGGGCGACGGCCTGTTCGACCTGCCGCGCTGGCTGGCGGGCGGCGGCCGCTGGGGCGTGGGCTCCGACAGCCACGCCTGCGTGAACGCGGCGGAAGAGCTGATGCTGCTCGAATACGGCCAGCGCCTGTCCCTGCGCCAGCGCAACGTGCTGGCCAGCCGCGCCCACCCCGAGGTCGCCACCGCCATGGCGCTGCAGGCGGTGCAGGGCGGGGCGCAGGCCAGCGGCCAGTGCACGCCCGGCGCTCCGGCCGGCATCGCGGTGGGCGAGCGCGCCGATCTGGTGGCGCTCGATGCGCAGCACATCGCACTGCAGGGCCTGCCGCCCGACAGCATGCTGGGCGCGCACGTGTTCGGCAGCCATCGCACCTCGGCGCTGCACAGCCTCTGGACCGCCGGCACGCCGCGCGTGGTCGCGGGGCACCACGCGCTGCACGATCGTGCCGCCGCCGCCTTCGTGGCGGCCCGCACGGCCACCATCACCCGCGCCGGGCATTGACCGACCGGCCGGCCCTCGGCTTTCGAAGCCCCCAACGCAGACCCGATCGCATGACCGCCACCCATTCCCCGCCACCCTTCACCTTCCACCAGGGCACCGCGCCGCTGCTCGTGTCCATGCCCCACGTGGGCACGCATGTGCCCCCGGACATCGCCGCGCGCTTCACCGACGAGGCCCGCCAGGTGCCTGATACGGACTGGCACCTGGAGCGGCTGTACGGCTTTGCCCGCGACCTCGGCGCCTCGATCCTGGTGGCCACGCATTCGCGCTATGTGATCGACCTGAACCGGCCGCCGGACGGCGCCAGCCTGTATCCCGGCCAGAGCGTGACGGGCCTGTGCCCGGTGGACACCTTCGACGACACGCCGATCTACGCGGAGGCGGGCGATGCGCCGGACGACGCCGAGATCGCCGTGCGCCGCGATGCCATTTGGGCGCCGTACCACGCGCAGCTGGCCGCCGAGCTGGAACGCCTGCGCACCGCCCATGGCGTGGCCATGCTGTGGGATGCGCACTCCATCCGCTCCGTGCTGCCGAGGTTTTTTGCGGGCAAGCTGCCGGACCTGAACCTGGGCACGGCCGAAGGGGCCAGCTGCGACCCGGCGCTGGCGCAGGCACTGCTGCGCATCGGGCAGTCCGACCCGGCGTACACCGCGGTGCTCAACGGCCGGTTCAAGGGCGGCCACATCACGCGGCACTACGGCGATCCCGCGCGCAACGTGCACGCGGTGCAGCTGGAGATGACGCAGTGCAGCTACATGCAGGAAGCCCTGCCGTTCGACTACCTGCCCGAGGCGGCGGCCGGCGTGCAGCCCGTGCTGCACCGCATGCTGGAGGCGGTGCTGGAATTTGCCCGCACCCGGGTGCGGGCGTAAGGCCTGCCAGGAGCGGCCGGTGCGCGCCCACCGCACCTGGTGGGGAAGGGCGGCGCGGCGCCCGCGGCGTCAGGCTGCGGCGTCGATCCGAAGCTGCACGGAATCGTCCAGATAGATGGGCGTGACCTTGAAGCCGTTGACCGTGATGCTGCCGAACGTCCCGCGCACCGGGGCGCCACGCACCAGCGTGAGGGTCGATCCGACCGTTGGCGTGAAGCCCGAGCGGAAGGCGATGCGCAGGGTACCCGCCAGCGTGACCGGGCCGGCGGCCTGCAGCTGGCCGGCGCCGTTGGCGCCCACGCGCAGTTCCAGCGTGCTGCTGCTGCCCAGGGTGAAGGCACCGCCGATGGCCAGTTCCGCCGCCGTGTTGCCGATCAGCGTGCCGCCGCTCAGGTACACGTCGCCTTGCCCCAGCGCATTGCTGCTGTCGGCCCGCACGGCACCTGCGGACACTTCCGTGCCCCCGGTGTAGCGGTTCGCGCCCGCCAGCACGAGCGTGCCGCTGCCGCGCTTGGTGAGCTTGCCGGCGCCCGCGATGGGGTTGCGCCAGGCGTCCAGCGCGTTGAAGCCGCCCTGCGCCGCGTCCATGGTCACCGCCACGTCGCCGTTGAAGGCGCCGTAGCCGTCGCCGGCCGCGAACAGGTTCAGGCGACCCCAGCCTTCGGCGTCGTCCAACACCGGGTAGCCCGAGGCGATCGCGGTGGTCTTGAGCACCACGCGGCGCTGGCCCGCATCCAGGTAGGGGAAGCGCGTTTCCAGCAGCACCTCCGCGCTCTTGGGCACGACGGCCGGACGCGTGGTGTCGCCGATGGGAGCGAAGCCGAACGTCATCCGGCGCAGGTACTCGGCCTGGTTGGTGGCGCGGTCGGCGAAACGGTCGGCGGTGGTGGCCTGCGAATGGGCGATCTGCAGGAATTCCTCCGGCGTGCGCGCCCCGACGGCTGCCATCAGCGTGCTGCGGGCCTGGGCCACGGCAGCGGCCTTGCGCGGCGCGTTCACGCCGGTGGCGATGCTGGCGGCGGCCACGGCCTGGCCGTGCACGCGGCCGCTGATCACATCCAGGGGCGAGTGCATGCCGGCCAGGATGCGGCTTTCGCCCATCTCCAGCCCACGTGCCAGCATTTCCTGGAACCGCTCCGGCACCAGGTAGGCCATGGCGATGGCATCGCGCACGCCCTCGGCGGTGTGGCCGCTGGTGAAGCCGCCGTCGGTGGCCGGGGTGGTGCTCTTGGCGGGCACCAGGGCCGGCACGATCTGCACATTGGCGCTCCAGCGCCACGGGCGGGCGTACTTGTAGAAGCGCTTGGCCGGCTCGGTCGAGGCGTTGTCGCCGATGCCGCCGATGAAGTCCACCACCGTGCCGAAGCCCGCGTTGGCGCTGCCGCCCACGCCGGCGTTGTTGCCGGTGTCGTTGTAGAGCACCGTGGTCGCGTCCGCGGGAATGCCCGAAATGCTGGTCTTTTGCTGCGCCGCGGTGCGCCATGCGTTGGCCAGCGGGCCCAGGCCATCGGTCACGCTGTAGGCCTTGCCGCGCCGGTCGTCTTCGTAGGCCAGGAGTTCCTGGGCCGCGGTGCGGCGCGCCGTGGCGTCCACCACGTACTGGATGTTGCGGGTGTGCACCTGCGCGTTCAGCACCGTGCCGTCGGTCGCGTCACCGGGAATGCCGGTCCAGGCCGCCGGCTTGATCGCAGGGAAGGCGCCGTTGGCATCGGCCGTCACGCCGGCATCCACCAGCAGCGTGCTGGGCTTCCAGATGTCGAGAAAGCCCGACAGCACCCGCACGCCGGCGTTGGTGGCCAGCGTGGCGTAGCGGGCATCGCCGCGCTGGTTGGTGAAGGCGAAGTCCACGAACGGCGGCGTGGTCGATTCGTTGGGCACCGGTGCGGAATCGGCAAATCCCAGGCCGCGCGGCGCATCGGGTGGTGCGGCATCGGAACCCCCGCCGCCACAGGCGGAGAGCACGAATGCGGCGGCGAGCGCCAGGATCAGGGTGCGTCGGGGCAGGGGCAGCGTCATGGGGAGCAGGCAGGTTGGAAAGGCGGGAGCGAAAAGGGTGCGCGCAGGCCGCTCGCGGCCTGCTGCGGCTGCACTCTAGGGTCGCGCTGTGACAGCGCCGTGACGCCGCACACCAATCATTTCCCCGCTGGGGCCCGTGGCGGGGTAGCATGCGCCATGGACATCGCCCCCACCCTCGCGCCTGCGGTCGCGGAAAAGCCCGCAGCCCTGCCTGGATGGGGAGAGTTCTTTCACATGCCGCTGTTTCGGCCCGGCACCTCGGTGCGCATGGGCGACCAGTGGGAAACCGTGAGCCATGTGGCCCTGCGCCGCCAGGAACTGGCCATCTACCTCGTGGGCCACGAGGCGTCCGTCTCCCCCAGCCGGCTCTTCCTGGCACCCAGCGCGTTCACCACCGTGCGCCAGCGCTGAAGTCCCCCGGCATTCCGCTTCATGCAGGATCGGGGCAGGGCGCGTGGGCCGCAGGCTGACTCAGGCTTAAGTCATTCACTCGCTCAGCCGGCCGGCCGCTCGGCCATCGCCTCGCCCAGCCGCACGGGCCGGGCAGGGGCCCATTGCTCCGAAAACCGCACCGCACCGCGCTGAAACAGAAGCACCACGGTGGAGCCCAGCAGGAAGCGGCCCATTTCCTCGCCCTGGCGCAGCACGATCTGCCGGTCGGCATAGTCCCAGTGGCGCAGCTCGCCGCTGCGCGGCGGGTTGACCTGACCGTGCCACACCGTGGCCATGCTGCCCACGATGGTCGCGCCCACCAGCACGAGCACCATCTTTCCCAAAGGTGTGTCGAACACGCACACCACGCGCTCGTTGCGCGCGAACAGACCGGGTACGCCCCGCGCCGTGACCGGGTTCACCGAAAAAAGGTCGCCCGGCACATGCACCATGCGCAGCAAGGTGCCATCGCAGGGCATGTGGATGCGGTGGTAGTCGCGGGGGCTCAGGTAGATCGTCGCAAAGCTGCCGTTGTCGAACTGCGCGGCCAGCGCCGCATCGCCGCCCACCAAGGTCGTGGTCGAGTAGCGGTGGCCCTTGGCCTGGAAGATCTGATCCTGGTCAATGGGCCCGAACTGGCTGACCGCCCCATCCACCGGGCAGACCGCAGCTGCCGCGGCGAGCGGGCGCACACCGGGGCGCAGGGCGCGGGTGAAGAAATCGTTGAACGTGGCGTATGCGGCCGGGCGGGGCTCGACCGCTTCGCTCATGTCCACCCGGTAACGGGCGATGAAACGCTCGATCGCGGCAGTGGTGCGGGGGCCTCCCTGCGCCCGTGCAAGCCGCCCTGCCAGCGCCGTCAGCGCTTGTTTGGGAAGTAGATATTGAGGCAGTACGGCAAGGCGGTCTGACAAGGTGGACTTCCTGAGCGGTTGGGGTGCGAGGCATTCTACCGAGCGCGCCTGCGGGGCCCGGCCGTGCGCCTTGACGCTGCATGCGTGGGCCATCTGGCGCCAGATGCCGGAACGAAGTCAGTCGGGGCCGCTGCGTCAAATCGATGCCATTCACCACGGGGTGCAACCGGCGCGGTGCATGGGCCGGCGCGCGGCGCAGTGGTGTATCGGCACTATTCCACACGATTCCTTACTACGTTACAATGGTGCGGTTTTGCGCAGCGCCTCGCTGCCGCTGCTGTGTGTGGAAGCCACCCCGCCGGCCTTTTCCGACCGATGCGCCATGGGGCGCAGTGACCACCCCCGCTTGCTGTGCACCGCGCCTGGATCTCTTGCGAGATGGGCCGACATTCCGGTTGCAGTTTCGCGCAGGCCCCCGATACCTCCTATTACTGTTTGAAGATTGACTTGAAATCATGGCCAAAGAAGAACTGATTGAAATGCAGGGCTCCGTGACGGAAGTCCTGCCCGATTCCCGCTTTCGCGTCACGCTGGACAATGGCCATCAACTGATCGCCTACACCGGCGGCAAGATGCGCAAGCACCACATCCGCATTCTTGCCGGCGACAAGGTCTCGCTGGAAATGTCCCCCTACGACCTGTCCAAGGGCCGCATCACCTTCCGCCACCTCCCAGGCCGTGGCCCGGGCCCCTCGTCGCGGTGAGTTTGAAAAAAACTGGCAAATTTCTTTGAGTCTTCCAAATATGGCTCTGATGCAAGGTTAGAATACTAGTTGTCGGAGCGTAGCGCAGCCTGGTAGCGCATCTGCTTTGGGAGCAGAGGGTCGCGAGTTCGAATCCCGCCGCTCCGACCATTGATTCAAGGGGTTAGGTCATTTGACCTGACCCCTTTTGTCTTTTTGGATTTGCCCTCCTCTCCGGTATTCCCTTCGCTGCAGTTTTCTGCGTCCATGGTAGGCGCAGGAAGATCAGCCCCGGCTTCGCAGCAGCCTCAAGATCCACTCGCGTTGGTGCGCCAGGCGTTCCACGTCTTCCTCTTCCATGAGGAAGGGTAAATCCGGCACGTTGGCTTCGGGAATCGCATGCTCGAACACCATGCGCAGTACGGCAGGTTCCTGGTGCAATATCACCAAGGCCTGGGCCAGCATATTCAGCGGTTGCACCTGGGTCGTGACGTTGGCGAGTGCGCTTTTGAGCGTTCTGATTTCCTCGCGTAGCAGTTCTATTTCTGCTTGTGGATGATTGTCCATAATGCCTCCTCGGTCCCATGCTAGAACGGGGCCATACGGCCAACAAGCTGAAATTGCATCCAGCACCGCGGTAGGCCCATGCTGAGGCTCAGCCGTGGCAGCGCCTGGACCGATCGCTCCACCATTTCCCATTCTTCCAAAGCACATGGCAACGTCCCGTCCGTTTTCCCCCTTTGGCTCTTCTCCGCGCACCGGCGGGGCGCGCATGGAGGGCGTGGACGCCTTGCGGGGCGTGGCCATGGTGTGGATGACGGTCTTCCATTTCTGTTTCGACCTCAGCCACTTCGGGTACTGGCCGCAGAATTTCCGTGCCGATCCTTTCTGGACGACCCAGCGGACAGCCATCGTTGCGCTCTTTCTCTTTTGCGCGGGGCTGGGGCAGGCACTGGCCTGGCAGCAGGGCCTCGGATGGGCCCGCTTCTTCAAGCGCTGGCTGCAGATCGTGGGATGCGCCTTGCTGGTCACCGCAGGGTCGTCACTGATGTTTCCGCAGAGCTTCATCCATTTCGGCGTTTTGCACGGGATGGCTGCCATGCTCCTCGTCGCGCGATGCACGGCGGGGTGGGGTGCCTGGCTCTGGCCTGCCGGCGCAATGGCCGTGGCGCTTCCCTCCATGGCGGGATGGGCGCTGACAGAGGGGCCGCTGGCGGCCTGGGCTTCCACGTTCAACGGCTATGCGCTCAACTGGCTGGGACTGGTATCGCGCAAGCCTTTCACCGAAGACTATGTGCCGGTGCTGCCCTGGCTGGGCGTGATGTGGTGGGGCCTGGCGAGCGGGCAATGGGTGCTGCGACGGCGCCCGCAATGGATGAAGGTAGCGCTGCCCCGTGCGCTGTCACCGCTGGCGGTGCTGGGACGCTGGAGCCTGAGCTATTACATGCTGCACCAGCCGGTCATGATCGGTCTGCTGATGGCAGCATCCTGGACGCTGGGCCGCTTTTAGGAAAAGGCAAAAGGCACAAGGCCCGTCCCAAAAGCAGAACGCGGCCCGTGGGGCCGCGTTGAGACTTGAAGCCTGGTGGATCGGCAGGGTGTCGCCGGTCCACCGACCGTGAGCGATTACTCGATCTTGGCCTTCGTGCGCAGTTCTTCCTGGAACTTCGCCAGCTTCTGCTGCTGCAGTTGCTGCGCCACCTGGGGCTTCACTTCTTCCAGCTTGGGCAGCTTGGCTTCCCGCACGTCGTCCAGGCGGATGATGTGCCAGCCGAACTGGGTCTTGACCGGCGTCTGGGTCATCTGGCCCTTGTTCAGCTTGACCAGCGCTTCGGTGAACTCGGCCACGTAGCTGCTCGGAGCCGACCAGTCCAGGTCGCCGCCGCGGGCGCCGGATCCGGGGTCCTTGGACTGCTTCTTGGCGATGTCTTCAAACTTGGCGCCCTTCTTGATGGACGCGATGATGGCCTTGGCCTGGTCTTCCTTTTCCACCAGGATGTGGCTGGCCTTGTATTCCTTGCCGGTGTTGGCGGCAACGAACTTGTCGTACTCGGCCTGGATTTCGGCGTCGGTGACGGGGTTGGCCTTTTGGTAATCGGCGAACAGTTCGCGGATCAGGATGGTCTGGCGGGCCAGTTCCATCTGGACCTTGTAGTCGGGCGAGGCTTCGAGGCCGCGCTTCTGGGCTTCCTGCAAGAAGATTTCGCGGGCGATCACTTCTTCCTTGATCTGTCCTTCGACCTCGGGGGTCACGGGGCGGCCGGAACGTTCCACTTGCTGCTTCAGGGCTTCGGCGCGTTCCTTGGGAACGGCCTTGCCATTCACAACGGCGAGGTTTTGAGCGTAGACGGGAAAGGCCGTCGCGCTCAGCACGGCAGCGGCCACGAGGCCGGACAAAAGCTTTTTCTTCATTGGGGAGTCCACAAAAAGGAAATGAGTTGCGGCCGTTTGGACCGCAAGTCCGACAAATAGGGCCGGATCAAAGAACTTCAATGGCTATGGCGTGAGCGCCCTGGTCAATAAATTCTTGCAGCGCATCATACACAAGGCGATGTTGTGCGACGCGGGGTCTTCCTGTAAACAAAGGTGACGAAATCCGCACCCGGAAATGGGTGCCGAAACCCGTTCCGTTGGACCCCACATGGCCTGCATGGGCGGCGCTTTCGTCCAGCACCTGCAGCGCTGAAGGGTTCAGCCGCTCCTGCAGCCGGGCCGCCATGGCCTCGGCGGTGATGGCCAGAACCGTCATGGCTGCAAGTCCTTGTGGGCTGCCTCGGGCGTGGCGTTGGGCACGGCCTTGGTGTCGTCTTCCTTCATATAGCGGCTCAGGTACAGGGCCTGGCCAATGACGAACACTGCCATCAGCCCGATGCCGCCGAACAGCTTGAAATTGACCCAGGTGTCGGTGTCGAAGCGGTAGGCCACCCACAGGTTAACCAGACCCATGACCGCGAAGAACCCGGTCCAGCTCCAGTTCACGGTGCGCCAGGCGGCGTCGGGCAACTCCATCTGCGCGCCCATCAGGGAGCGGATCAGGTTCTTGCGGAAGAACAGCTGGCCGATCAGCAGCGCCGAGCCCATCAGCCAATACAGCACCGTGGGCTTCCACTTGATGAAGGTCTCGCTGTGCGAGAGCAGCGTGGCGCCGCCGAACACCACGATGACGCCCAGGCTCACCCACTGCATGGGCTCGACCTTGCCGTTCTTGTAGCGCAGGTAGCCGATCTGCAGCACGGTGGCAGCGATGGCCACGGCCGTGGCCGTGTAGATGCCCCACAGCTTGAAGGCCGCGAAGAACAGGATGATGGGAAAGAAGTCGATCAGCAGTTTCATGGAGGAGGGCTGGAGCGTGGGCGGGCGTTGCCGCCGTTCAGGAGGAGCCGGGCTCGAAATCGAGCGATGCGGAGTTCATGCAATAGCGCAGGCCGGTGGAGGCGGGGCCGTCCTCGAACACATGGCCGAGGTGCGCCCCGCATTGTGCACAAACCGTCTCCGTCCGGACCATGCCATGGCTGCGGTCCACGATCTCCTTGATCGAGCCCGGCACCGCCTCGGAAAAGCTGGGCCAGCCGCAGCCGGCGTCGAATTTGGTGCCGGAGTCGAACAGCTTGGCGCCGCAGCACACGCAGTGGTAGCTGCCGTCGGCCCAGTGCGCTTCGTACTTGCCAGTGAACGGGCGCTCGGTGGCGGCGTGGCGGGTGACTTGCCAGGCGACGGGCTCGGCGCCTTTGCTCTGCAGCAGGGCCTGCCATTCGGCATCGGTCTTTTTGATGGGAAAGGTCATGATGAGCAGCTGATTTCGATGGAGGAAGCCCAGTCGGGCGGGAAGTCGGCCCAGGCCTCGTGGCCCGGGTGTTCGTCGAACGGTTCGGCCAGCAGGGCCTGCAGGGTGTGCAGCGGGGCGAAGTCGCCTTGCGTGGCCGCGCGGATGGCCTGCTCGCCCAGGTGGTTGCGCAGCACGAATTTCGGATTGCATTTCAGCATCGAATCGGCCATATGCCGGGGATTTGATTGTCCTGGATGCTCTGAAAATGATAGCAACCACGCCTCCCAGCCTGCCCGGTCGATGAACAGGTCGCGCACGGGTTCGAAGTCGCCGCTGGCCACGGCATGCGACAGGCGGCGCCAGAAGATGGGGTAGTCGACCCCGCCTTGGGCCAGCAGGTTGAGCAGGCCGTCCACCAGCGCGGCGTCGCCGTCGTGGGCGGCCTGCAGCCCGAGCTTGCCGCGCATGCGCTGCAGGAACGCGGCCGGGAACACGGTCTGGTAGGACGCGAGCGCCGCCTGCGCCAGCGCCACGTCCTCGATCAGCGGCAGCAGCGCCTGGCCCAGCCGGAACAGGTTCCAGTAGGCCACGTTGGGCTGGCGGTTGAAGGCGTAGCGGCCCTGCGTGTCGCTGTGGTTGCACACATGGCCCGGCACGAACGCGTCGAGGAACTGGAAGGGCCCGTAGTCGATCGTGAGGCCCAGGATGCTCATGTTGTCGGTGTTCATCACCCCGTGGCAAAAGCCCTGCGCCTGCCAGTGGGCGAGCAGTTCCGCCGTGCGCTCGCTCACCGCCTGGAGCAGCGCGGCGTAGGGGTTGCCGCCCGGCGCATCCGGGCCGCGGCACTCCGGGTAGTAGCGGTCGATGACATAGTCGGCCAGCGTGCGCAGCTGTGGCAGCAGGTCGCGCGCCGCGAAGTGCTCGAAGTGCCCGAAGCGGATGAAGCTCGGCGCGGTGCGGGTCACGACGGCGGCGGTCTCCACCACCTCGCGCTGCACCGGGGCGGGCGAGCCGGTCAGGGCCAGCGCCCGCGTGGTGGGCACGCCCAGCGCATGCATGGCTTCACTGCACAAAAATTCACGGATGCTCGAGCGCAGCACGGCGCGGCCATCGCCCATGCGCGAATACGGCGTGCGCCCGGCGCCCTTGATTTGCACCTCCAGCCCGCCGGCGGTCTCGCCCAGCAGGATGGCGCGGCCATCGCCCAGTTGCCCCGCCCAAACCCCGAACTGGTGGCCGCTGTAAACCGTGGCCAATGGTTGCATGCCCGACAGCAGCGCGTTGCCCGAGCACACCTGCAGCGCCGCATCGGAGGCCAGCCAGGCCGCGGGCACGCCCAGTTGCTGCGCGGCATCCAGGCTCGTGGCCACCCAGTGCGGGGCGGGCAGGGGCGTGGGGACCAGTTCGGTGAAGAAATCCGGGCCCAGCGCTGCAAAGCCGTTGCGCCATTCGAGGCCGGACGCGGGCGCCGTCGCGGCGGTGGGAAGGGGGGCGTTCATCAGCCGAATTGTCTCCGACCCGCTTTGCCACGCGCGGCGAGGGGGCTTGGCGGTACCGCGGTAAGCCAGGGCCCGCACTGGCGGCTGTCAAGCTGGCGACAGATGCGCCCCCGGCACATGGCGCCCCCAGGGCGGCAGCGCACAGGGCGCACGGTAGGATGCCGCGGAACCATTCACAACGACAACCCAAGGAGCCAACATGCTGGGCCTGATGCAGAGTCAACCCTTGCTGATTTCCACGCTGATCGAATTCGCCGAGCGCCACCACGGCGACGTGCAGATCGTGTCGCGCCGCGTCGAGGGCGACATCCACCGCTACACCTACCGCGACATGGCGGTGCGGGCGCGGCGGCTGGCCAATGTGCTGGACGGCATGGGCCTGGCAGCCGGCGACCGCGTGGCCAGCCTGGCCTGGAACGGCTACCGCCACATGGAGATGTACTACGGCGTGAGCGGCTCCGAACGGGTGATGCACACCATCAACCCGCGCCTGCACCCCGAGCAGATCGCGTGGATCGTCAACCACGCCGAAGACCGGGTGCTGTGCTTCGACATGACCTTCCTGCCCATCGTGCAGGCCGTGCACGCCAAGTGCCCCACGGTGCGCCAGTGGGTGGCGCTGTGCGATGCCGACCAACTGCCCGCCGACAGCGGCATCCCGGGCCTGCTGAGCTACGAAGCCTGGATCGGCACGGCCCCCGACACCTATGTGTGGCCCACGTTCGACGAGAACACTGCCTCCAGCATGTGCTACACGAGCGGCACCACGGGCCACCCCAAGGCGGTGCTCTACAGCCACCGCTCGACCCTGTTGCACGCGTATGCCGCCGCGCTGCCGGACGTGATGGGCCTGTCGGCCAGCGATGCCGTGCTGCCCGTGGTGCCGATGTTCCACGTCAATGCCTGGGGGCTGCCGTACTCGGCGCCGCTGGTGGGCGCCAAGGTGGTGTTTCCCGGCCCGGCGCTGGACGGCAAATCGGTCTATGAACTCATGGATGCCGAGGGCGTGACTTTCGCCGCCGGCGTGCCCACCGTCTGGCAGATGCTGCTCAACCACGTGAAGGCGGGCGGCCTGCGCTTCGGCCAACTGAAGCGCACCGTGATCGGCGGCTCGGCCTGCCCGCCGGCCATGATCCAGTCGTTCCAGGACGACTACGGCGTGCGCGTGCTGCACGCGTGGGGCATGACCGAGATGAGCCCGCTGGGCACGCTGTGCTCGCTCAAGAACAAGCACTTGGCGCTGCCGCGCGACGAGCAGATGCAGATCCTCATGAAGCAGGGCCGCGCGATCTACGGCGTGGACATGAAGATCGTGGACGGCGACGGCCACGAACTGCCCTGGGACGGCAAGACCTATGGTGACCTGCTGGTCAAGGGCCCGTGGATCGTCGAGAACTACTACCGCGGCGAGGGCGATCCGTTGGTGCCCGATGCGCAGGGCCGCGGCTGGTTCCCCACGGGCGACGTCGCCACCATCGATGCGGACGGCTACATGCAGATCACCGACCGCAGCAAGGACGTGATCAAGTCCGGCGGCGAGTGGATCAGCTCCATCGACATCGAGAACATCGCCATGGCCCACCCGGCCGTCGCCATGGCCGCGTGCGTGGGCATGCCGCACCCCAAGTGGGATGAGCGGCCCATCGTGGCGGTGGTCCGGCGCCCCGGCGCGGAGGTCACGCGCGAGGAGCTGCTGCAGTTCTACGCGGGCAAGACCGCCAAGTGGCAGATCCCGGACGACGTGCTGTTCGTGGACGCCATCCCGATCGGCGCCACGGGCAAGATGCTCAAGGCCAAGCTGCGCGAGCAGCTCAAGGACTACCGCCTGCCGGGCCTGTGAGGCGCGGCGATGCGGCGAGGGGGCGGCCGCGCGAGGCCGCCGCCCAGTCGCATGCGGGATAGCGGATAGGGTGAATCCCTGAGCATCTCCTCTGTGGCGTGCCTTACGCTGCGCCCTGTTCCATTCAAGAACCCAAGAGGAGACAAGCGATGAGATTTGCTATCAAGGCTGTAGCTGCATCCGCAATCCTGGTGAGCGCTGGCGGCGCGTTCGCTCAAAAGGGCGATACGGTGAAGATCGCCTGGCTCGACCCGCTGTCCGGCCTCATGGCGGCGGTGGGGACCAACCAGCTCAAGAGCTTCCAGTTCCTCTCGGAGGAGTTCAACAAGAAGAACGCGGCGGGCGTGAAGTTCGAGATCATCGGCATCGACAACAAGCTCAGCCCGCAGGAAACCACCAGCGCCCTGCGCTCGGCCATGGACCAGGGCGCACGCTACGTGGTGCAGGGCAACGGCTCGGGCCCCGCCCTGGCCATCATCGACGCGCTGGAAAAGCACAACGCGCGCAACCCCGGCAAGGAGGTCATGTACCTCAACTACGCCGCCGTGGACCCCGACCTCACCAACAGCAAGTGCAGCTACTGGCACTTCCGCCTGGATGCCGACACCTCGATGAAGATGGAGGCCATGACCACCTTCATGAAGGACCTGCCCGAGGTCAAGAAGGTGTACCTCATCAACCAGAACTACTCGCACGGCCAGCAGGTCTCCAAGTTCGCCAAGGAGAACCTGGCGCGCAAGCGGCCCGACGTGCAGATCGTGGGCGACGACCTGCATCCGCTGGCCCAGGTGCGCGATTTCGCGCCCTACATCGCCAAGATCAAGCAGTCCGGCGCCGACAGCGTGATCACCGGCAACTGGGGCTCGGACCTGGCCCTGCTCATCAAGGCCGCCAACGATGCGGGGCTGGCCAACGTCAACTTCTACACCTACTACGGCGGCGTGACGGGCAGCCCCACGGCCATGGGCGCGGCGGCAGCGGGGCGCGTGTACATGGTGTCGTACAACCACCTGAACCTGCCCGGCGACATCGGCCGCGTGGTCACCGAATACAAGAAGAAGTTCAACGACGACATGTACACCGGTGCCGTGTACCACGCCTTCGCCATGCTGGATGCCGCCTTCGTGAAGGCCAAGTCCACCGACCCGGTGAAGGTGGCCCCCATGCTGGAGGGCATGAAGTTCAACAGCTTCAACGGCGAGGTCGAGATGCGCAAGAGCGACCACCAGCTACAGCAGGGCCTGTTCGTCTCCAAGTGGGAGAAGGCCGGCGGCAAGTACCCCAATGACGCGGAAAATACCGGCTACACCTTCGTGCCGGTGAAGTACTACGAGCCCTACGTGGCCAGCACGCCCACCTCGTGCCAGATGAAGCGGCCCTCCTGATCCGGGCATCCGATTTCATTGCTGTGAGACCTTGGGCCCGGGGTTCCTCGGGCTCTTTTTTTAACCGTGCGGGCGCTGTTCTTCGATGAATCTTGAGTTTTTCGTGATCTCGCTGCTCAACGGCGTCAGCTACGGGCTGCTGCTGTTCATGCTCAGTTCGGGGCTCACCCTCATCTTCAGCATGATGGGCGTGCTCAACTTCGCACACACCAGCTTCTACATGCTGGGGGCCTACATCGCCTACACCTTGTCCGGCCTGGTCGGCTTCTGGGTGGCGCTGTTCGTGGCGCCGCTGCTGGTGGGCGCGCTCGGTGCGGCGTTCGAGCGCTACGCGCTGCGCCGCGTGCACCAGTACGGCCACGTGCCCGAGCTGCTGGTGACCTTCGGCCTGTCGTACCTGGTGCTGGAGGTGGTGCAGCTGGTGTGGGGCCGCTCCACCGTGCCCTACGGCCTGCCCGCGCAGTTGCAGGGACCGCTTTTCACGCTGTACGGCACGCAGTTCCCGAAGTCGCGGTCGTTCGTGATGCTGGTGGCGCTGCTGATGCTGCTGTCCGTGTGGCTGCTGCTCACCCGCACGCGCATCGGCCTGGTGATCCAGGCCGCGCTCAAGCACCCCGACATGGTCGAGGCGCTGGGCCACAACGTGCCGCGCGTGTTCATGCTGGTGCTCGGCGGCGGCTGCGCGCTCGCCGGGCTGGCGGGCGTGATCGGCGGCAACACCTACGTCACCGAGCCGGCCATGGCCGCTTCGGTGGGCTCGATCATCTTCGTCGTCGTCGTCGTGGGGGGCATGGGGTCGCTGGCCGGGGCTTTCCTTGCCTCGCTGCTGATCGGCGTGCTGCAGACCTTCGCGGTGGCGCTGGACTATTCGCTGGCGCATGCGCTGCGCGCGGCCGGCATGGCGGTGACCGAGCAGACCTTCGGCTGGCCGCTGCTCAAGCTCACCGTGTCGCAGGTGGCGCCCATCCTGCCGTACCTGCTGCTGGTGCTGATCCTCATCTTCCGGCCCAAGGGCCTGCTCGGCACGCGGGAGGACTGAACCCATGCGCTCCTACACCTCCTCGCCGCCGGCCTACCGGTTCAAACCGCTCAACATCGGGCGCATCGTCATCTGGGGCCTGTTCGCGGCCGCGCTCATCGTGGCGCCCATGCTGTTCACCAGCAGCCTGGCGCTCACCATGCTGTCGCAGATCGGCTACCTCATCGTCATCTGCCTCTCGTACAACATGCTGCTGGGGCAGGGCGGCATGCTCAGCTTCGGCCATGCCGTGTACACCGGTCTGGGCTCGTTCATCGCCATCCACGCGATGAACCTGGCCGGCAAGGGCGCGGTGCCCATTCCGCTGGTGTTCATCCCGCTCGTGGGTGGGCTGGCGGGGCTGTTCTTTGCGGTGCTGCTGGGCTTCGTCACCACCAAGAAGTCGGGCACCACCTTCGCCATGATCACCCTGGGCATCGGCGAGCTGGTGGCGTCCATGGCGCTGATGTTCCCCGAGTTCTTCGGCGGGGAGGGCGGCATCACGACCGACCGCGTTTACGGCAAGGGGTTCATGGGCATCACCTTCGGCCCGGCCATCCAGGTGTACTACCTGATCGCGGCCTACTGCTTCGTGTGCACCGCGCTCATGTTCGCCTTCACCGGCACGCCGCTGGGCCGCATCCTGAACGCTGTGCGCGACAACCCCGAGCGGGTGGAATTCATCGGCTACAACACGCAGCGTGTGCGCTACTTCGCCTTCATCATCGCGGGCTTCTTCGCGGGCGTGGGCGGGGGGCTGGCGGCGATCAACTTCGAGATCGTCACCGGCGCCGACAGCGTGAGCGTGCTGCGCTCGGGCGGCTACCTGCTGTTCACCTTCCTGGGCGGGGCCACCTTCTTCTTCGGGCCCATCATCGGCGCGGTGCTGCTGGTGTTCGCCTCGGTGCTGCTGTCCGAGCTGTCCAAGGCCTGGCTGCTGTACCTGGGCCTCGTGTTCCTGTTCATGGTGATGTATGCGCCCGGCGGCATCGCCAGCCTGATCATGATGAACCTGCGCGTGGCCAAATACGGCCGGCTGCGCACGCTGTGGGTGTCGTACCTGGCCCTGGGCGGCACGGCCCTGGTGGCGGTGTTGGGCGCGGCCTGCATGGTGGAGATGACCTACCACCTGCAGCTCAATTCGGCGCTCGGGCCGCAGATGAACTTTCTCGGCGCCACGCTGAACGCGCGGGCCCTGTCCAGCTGGTTTGGGGCGGGCTTCGTGCTGCTGGTGGGCCTCGGCCTGTTCGAGACCGTGCGGCGCCAGTTCCTGCAGCAATGGGGCGCCATCCAGGAAGCCATCGAGCAGGACATCAAGCGGGGGGAGGCCGCATGAGCGTGACCCCCGTCAACACCCCCTACGCGCTGGAACTGCGCGACCTGCACAAGCGCTTCGGCAAGACCGAGATCATCCGCGGCGCCAACCTGTGCGTGGCCCCGGGCGAGCGCGTGGCCATCATCGGCCCCAACGGCGCCGGCAAGTCGACGCTGTTCAACCTCATCAGCGGACGCTTCGGCGCCACCAGCGGCCAGGTGCTGCTGAACGGCCAGCGCATCGACGGCAAGGCGCCGTACGAGATCAACCGCATGGGGCTGTCGCGCAGCTTCCAGATCACCAACATCTTCCCCAAGCTCAGCGTGTTCGAGAACCTGCGCTGCGGCGTGCTGTGGAGCCTGGGCTACCGCTACACCTTCCTGCGCTTTCTCTCGCGCCTGCACGATGCCAACGAGCGCGCCACACAACTCATGGAACAGATCCGCCTGGACAAGAAGCGCGACACGCTGGCCATGAACCTCACCTACGCCGAGCAGCGCGCGCTGGAGATCGGCATCACCATCGCCGGGGGCGCCAACGTCATCCTGCTGGACGAGCCCACCGCCGGCATGAGCAAGAGCGAGACCGCGCGCTTCATCCGCCTCATCAAGGAAGTGACAGTGGGCCGCACGCTGCTCACCGTGGAGCACGACATGGGCGTGGTGTTCGGCCTGGCCGACAAGATCGCCGTGGTGGTCTACGGCGAGGTGATCGCCTTCGACACCCCCGAGGCCGTGCGCGCCAACCCGCGCGTGCAGGAGGCCTACCTCGGCTCGGCCGTGGCGGCAGCGCAGCAGGCGGAAGGACACTGAACCATGCTCAAGGTTGACAACCTGCACGCCTACTACGGCAAGAGCCACGTGCTGCACGGCGTCTCGTTCGGCGTGCAGCCGGGCGAGATCGTCGCACTGCTGGGGCGCAACGGCTCGGGCCGCTCCACCACTGCCAAGGCCATCATGGGCCTGGTGGACTGGGAGGGCACGCTCGAATGGAAGGGCCAGCGCCTGGATGGAAAAAAAGCCTACGAGATCGCGCACCTGGGCCTGGGCTACGTGCCCGAAAGCCGCGACATCTTTCCCAACCTGACCGTGCACCAGAACCTGCTGCTGGGCCAGAAGGGCAAGGGCAAAGGCAGCCGCTGGAGCTTCGACGACATGTACGGCATGTTCCCGCGTCTGAAGGAGCGCCAGCACACCGAAGCCGGCGTCATGTCGGGTGGCGAGCAACAGATGCTCACCCTGTGCCGCACCCTCATGGGCGACCCCGACCTCATCATCATCGACGAGCCCACCGAAGGCCTCGCGCCCAAGATCGTGGAACTGGTGGGGCAGTACCTCATGGCGATCAAGGCGCGCGGCATCTCGGTGCTGCTCATCGAGCAAAAGCTCACCATCGCCATGACCATCTCCGATCGCGCGCTGGTGATGGGCCATGGGAGCATCGTTTTCGAGGGCACACCGCAGGGCCTGCGCGAGAACAGTTATGTGCGTAAGGAGTGGCTGGAGGTGTGAGGGGGCGGGCTGGGGTCGCTTTTGACGCAACCCGCCACCCTGTTCTGCTGAGGGCTCCTCCGGCCGATGGAGGATACCCGCGGGCATTCGCGCGACAAAAGCCACTCAAAACCATCGTGGACAACACGCGGATCGGTGGTTAACAAATAGTTAATATTTGGCATGCATTTTTGGCCCGCGCCGGCCGCTCTGCCTTTAACATCCGCCCCAACAAAAAAGATGAAACGGGGAGGTTTCAATGAGCGCAGAAGGCGCGGCCACGTGCGTGCACGTCGGCAACCCACAGGTCTTGGTCTCGGGGATGAACAAGTCCAGAAGGGCGTGCCCAGGGATGCATACCAATCATGGCCGCAAGACCCAACGCAGCAGTGCATTACAGGGCCCGCGAAATCTTGCAACGCGCGCCCGACCGAGGCGGGTACGGGGCGAGGCGGAACATGCATCGAGCCCCTCTCCCACGCCTCAATGGCTAGCCTTGGCGATGCGTTTGACGCGATGGGCATCTGCCATCTTCTTCCTGGCATTGGTTTCGATGGCCCATGCCCAGCGGCTGAGCCAACCGCCGGATGAAAACCGACAAATCATCCGGAAGATGTTGGAAGCCCCAGAGGGGCTTTGTTGCACAAATCGCGATGCTGATGCCCGTAGACTGACTGCGTGACAGAGACGAAGAACAGGCAGCGGAGCAAGTACCGCACGACGAACTGGAAGGCGTACAACGCGGCGCTGAAAGCGCGAGGCTCGTTGACGATGTGGCTAGATGAGGGCATGCAGTGGTTTGGCACGCCGACCGGCAGGCGTGGACGCAGCCGAACCTTCTCGGACGCAGCAATCCAGTTCTGCCTGAGCATCAAGTGCCTGTTCGGCCAGCCCTTGCGACAGGCGCTGGGCATGGTGCAGAGCCTGCTGCGGCTGGCAAAGCTGGACTGGCCGGTACCTGACTTCAGCACTGTTTGCCGGCGCCAAAAGACCTTGCAGGTCGAACTGAGCTACCAGCGAACCAACTCGCCGCTGCAGTTGCTGGTGGACAGCACCGGCATCAAGTTCCTGGGCGAAGGAGAGTGGAAACGCAAGAAGCATGGTGCTGAATACCGGCGCGAATGGCGCAAGGTCCATCTGAGCATCGACGCGCAGACGCTGGAAATACGCGCCATCGAGGTGACCAGCAACGCCATTGGGGATGCGCCGATGTTGCCCGGGTTGCTGGCTCAGATTCCCACTGACGAATCCATCGAAAGCGTCAGTGCCGATGGCGCCTACGACACGCGCGCCTGCCTGGACGCCATTGCCGAGCGGCACGCGATGGCGGTGATCCCGCCCCGCAAGAACGCCAGCCATTGGAAGAAGTCGAGTCCGGGCTCGGCGCATCGTAATGAGGCCATTCGGGCGTGCCAGCGCCTGGGTCGCGGCATTTGGAAGAAGTGGAGCGGCTACCACCGGCGCAGCCTTGTGGAGACGAAGATGCACTGCTTCAAGCGACTGGGCGAACGGGTGATCGCGCGCACGTTCGACCGCCAGGTTGTGGAGCTGCATGTCCGCGTGGCCTTGCTCAATCGGTTCAGTCAGATCGGCCGTCCTCACACCGTGTCGGTGACTGCTGTGGCATAGGTCCGTCTGGGGTTGGGGTCATGCCGTCTGCAATTCGATTTGTGCAACAGCGCCCCATCAAGGGAAAACGAAATATTGAAGATGTCGCATTTACGATTTTTCCTCAGCGACTTTGGAGAATGGCGCAGGGCGATAGGAAAAAACTTTTTGACATGTATAAGAATGTATTCCCTCGATATCAGGCAATGAACAAATCGGCGAATCGCCGGGGCGCTGTTGCACAAATCGAATTGCAGACGGCATGACCCCAACCCCAGACGGACCTATGCCACAGCAGTCACCGACACGGTGTGAGGACGGCCGATCTGACTGAACCGATTGAGCAAGGCCACGCGGACATGCAGCTCCACAACCTGGCGGTCGAACGTGCGCGCGATCACCCGTTCGCCCAGTCGCTTGAAGCAGTGCATCTTCGTCTCCACAAGGCTGCGCCGGTGGTAGCCGCTCCACTTCTTCCAAATGCCGCGACCCAGGCGCTGGCACGCCCGAATGGCCTCATTACGATGCGCCGAGCCCGGACTCGACTTCTTCCAATGGCTGGCGTTCTTGCGGGGCGGGATCACCGCCATCGCGTGCCGCTCGGCAATGGCGTCCAGGCAGGCGCGCGTGTCGTAGGCGCCATCGGCACTGACGCTTTCGATGGATTCGTCAGTGGGAATCTGAGCCAGCAACCCGGGCAACATCGGCGCATCCCCAATGGCGTTGCTGGTCACCTCGATGGCGCGTATTTCCAGCGTCTGCGCGTCGATGCCCAGATGGACCTTGCGCCATTCGCGCCGGTATTCAGCACCATGCTTCTTGCGTTTCCACTCTCCTTCGCCCAGGAACTTGATGCCGGTGCTGTCCACCAGCAACTGCAGCGGCGAGTTGGTTCGCTGGTAGCTCAGTTCGACCTGCAAGGTCTTTTGGCGCCGGCAAACAGTGCTGAAGTCAGGTACCGGCCAGTCCAGCTTTGCCAGCCGCAGCAGGCTCTGCACCATGCCCAGCGCCTGTCGCAAGGGCTGGCCGAACAGGCACTTGATGCTCAGGCAGAACTGGATTGCTGCGTCCGAGAAGGTTCGGCTGCGTCCACGCCTGCCGGTCGGCGTGCCAAACCACTGCATGCCCTCATCTAGTGTCCTGTCCCGTTAATTCGCAGGCACGATAGCTGCATGGTTTCGGGCCATCCTTGAGGTGCCGCCATGCCCAATGCAACGACCCGAACAGAAATTGCGCTTAGTGAAGTGGAGCGCGCGGAACTGACGTCCATGGCGCGATCACGTTCGCTGCCAGCGGCGTTGTCGCTCAGGGCGCGCATCGTGCTGACTTGCGAAGGCACAGATAAAGCCAGCACCGCGGTTGCGCAGGCTCTGGGGATCAGTCGTAGCACTGTCACCAAGTGGCGCGGGCGCTATGCGCGCCATCGCATTGCAGGGCTTTACGACGAGTTGCGCCCGGGTCGCCCCCGCACGGTAGATGACGAGCGTGTTGCTGAGTTGATTACCAAGACGTTGCACACCAAGCCTGCTGATGGGGGTACCCACTGGAGCACCCGCACGCTGGCCGCCGATACGGGCATCAGCAAGAGCACGGTGGCGCGCTATCTGCAGACCTTCAACCTCAAGCCGCACCGGGCCGACAGCTTCAAGCTGTCGACCGATCCGCTGTTCATCGAGAAGCTGCGCGACGTTGTGGGGCTGTACCTGAACCCACCTGACAACGCGCTGGTGCTGTGCGTGGACGAGAAGAGCCAATGCCAAGCTTTGGAGCGTACGCAGCCGATGCTGCCAATGGGGTTTGGCTATGTCGAAGGTGTCACGCACGACTACGTGCGCCACGGCACCACCACCTTGTTCGCGGCCCTGAACGTGATGAATGGCCAAGTGATCGCGCAGTGCCGGCCCCGGCATCGTCATCAAGAGTTCCTTGCCTTCCTGCGCGCCATCGACAAGGCAGTGCCCGACGAACTGGATGTGCACTGCATAGCTGATAACTACGCCAGCCACAAGCATCCAAAGGTGCGCGCTTGGTTGGCCGAGCGGCCTCGCTGGCACATGCACTTCGTTCCGACCTATTCAAGCTGGCTCAATCAGGTCGAGCGCTTCTTCTCGATCATCACCACGCGGGCAATCCGCCGTGGCTCGTTCACCAGCGTGAAGGATCTGATCAACAAGATCGACACATTCATCGCGAATTACAACCAGTCCTGCCAGCCGTTTACTTGGACAGCTACAGCAGACTCCATCCTCGAAAAACTCGCCAGACTATGCGGGCGAATTAACGGGACAGGACACTAGCCACATCGTCAACGAGCCTCGCGCTTTCAGCGCCGCGTTGTACGCCTTCCAGTTCGTCGTGCGGTACTTGCTCCGCTGCCTGTTCTTCGTCTCTGTCACGCAGTCAGTCTACGGGCATCAGCATCGCGATTTGTGCAACAAAGCCCTGTGGCATAGGTCCGTCTGGGGTTGGGGTCATGCCGTCTGCAATTCGATTTGTGCAACAGCGCCGAAATACTACATACAACATGTGCGAATTTCAGCCATATTCCGTAGAGGTGGGTCAGCCTATCGCCGGCTGATCGGGCAACCGTCGAATTGCCTCAGCGCCAAGCGTCGGGACCTGCCTCAGCTCTGGCCAAGCAGCACTGTCGCAGCAGAAAGAGAAAAGCCCGCACGGGGCGGGCCAAAGGGGTGGAGTAACCTGATTCAGTGTACGAATTTATTTTATTTTTAATCAAACAAAATTGCACTCACTCGGGCATTGACCTCATCCATAACCTCGTCAGGAACAGTCTCTTTATGTTTGAAGCGACGCTCCTTCCAATCTAGCGATTTCAACTGATGACAATGCACAGTTCCCTGCGTATCCGTGCCTGTATTCATCAATGAGACCAAAGTCCCGTGGGTCCTAGCCGACTCAGCTGCTCCCTGACTAATCGGGCAAACCATCGCCAGTCCTCGACGATTGAATTCTTTAGAGCTGAGCACCAAGGCGTAGTGCTTGCCCTTCATCTCTTTACCTGATGCGGGGTCAAATTCAAGGTGCACGATGTCACCACGATTCGGGATAAACATCACATCACCTCAAGACCTACCGCTGTCATCGCGTCCCAGCCTTCCACACGGGGAAGTTGCTCTGGCATCTCTGCAAGTAGATCAGCCAATTTATAACGTGGCTTGGCCACTCGCAAGAGCACTTGGCCGGCAGATAAATCGACCTCAAACGCATCCCCAACCTTTGCCCCAAGTGCGGAGAGCATACCGACCGGTAGACGAAGCGCCGCGCTATTGCCCCATTTCTGAATGCTTAATTTCATAGTTTCACCCCATGCAATTGAGTATCTACATTGTATATACAAAGCAACTGCAAGACAAGAACAGCGACAGGGAAATTTTTGGTCGGATGGCTGCTCAATCAACTCTCCCGCCCTGGAGCCATCTGGGAACCTCTCAAAACCCATCCGGTCCCTTGTTGATCGAGAATGCGTGCTCCATCCTTTGCCATGATCACTCCCCGTAGCGCCCTGAAGTTCGACCTGTTCGCTGAGGCCTCGCGCCAACACAAGAGAGATGAGGTGGGCGATCCGCTGCAGGTGATCGCGCGGCACATCGACTTCGCAGAACTGGCCCGGCTGGTGGATGCCTTGATCGAACGCGGGGGTGGCCGCCGGGGCGGTCGGCCCGCCTACCCCACCGAGGTGATGGTGCGCATCCTGGTGTTGAAGCGGCTGTACAACCTGTCCGATGAGCAGATGGAGTATCAGTTGCTGGACCGGGGGAGCTACCAGCGGTTTTGCCTGTTGCAGGATGCGATGAACGTGCCGGACCGCAACACGATCTGGCGCTTTGGCGAGCGCCTTGGCGTGGGCGGGGCAACGGCCTTGTTCCAGGGGGTGGATGCCCAACTGCAGCGCCACGGCTACATCGCCCGGGGCGGGCAAGCCATTGATGCCACGCTGGTGCCCGCGCCCCGACAGCACATCGGCCAGCAGGAGCGGCGAACGCTGGCACAAGGCGGGCAGCCGGACTGGAGCCAAGCGCGACGCAGGCAAAAGGATGTGGAGGCCACGCACACGAAGAAGCACGGCAAAAGCCACTTCGGCTACAAGCTCAGCGTGAGCGTGGACCTCAAGCACGGCTTCATCCGCCGCCTCGCCACGGGCACGGCCAGCGAGCACGACGGGCACCACTTCGATGAGGTGCTGGACATGCACAACACCGGGCGGGCAGTGCATGCGGACAAAGCCTACCCGAGCCGCCAAAGGTGCCAGATGCTGAAAGTGCTGGGATTCGTGGATGCGATGCAGCGCCGTGCGCAGGCGGGCCGACCACAGAGCGAATGCCAGAAGGGGCGCAACCAGCGCATCGCAAAGAAACGAGCCAAGGTGGAGCACGTGTTCGCCGGTATCCGCCACCTGGGGGGCAAGTTCGTGCGCACCATCGGACAGGCGCGCGCCACGGTGGGGATGACGATGATGGCCGCCTGCTACAACATGAAGCGACTGGCCTGGTTCCTGCATCGGGGCGTGGATGCTTTCTTCAAGCCCGCCACTGGCAAGGCACAAGTGCGCCTGCAAACGGTGAAAGCCTGAGCCACCGGGCCTGCAAGGCCCCTCATGCACCCAGGCGCAGACCGTTGCTGGGCCTCATCACGCTCAAACGGCTACTGGCGCCCACTCCTCCCTATTCGGATTCGTCAAACATGGGGTTGTGAGAGGCTCCCATCTGGATCGTCACCACGCCCGTCGTGAGCCGAGGCGAGAGCCAATGCACCCACAGTCCCCGCATCCAGGCGATCGCATACAGCACGCACACCACGAAGATGCCCCATTGATCGGCTTTCCAGGCGGCATAGAACCAGAAGGGCTGGCCCAGCATCCCGAAGATGCAGGCCCACCGCGCTTGTGCTGGATCACGGGACTGCGAGAGCCAGGCGGCGGCTGCGCCCAGAATGGCGATGGCGATCTGGTCCACGGTGGTCAGTCCAGCCGGACCTCGAAGTAGCCGTCCTCGGCCTCGCCTTGCAACTCAGCGAAGCCGGCCTGGCGCGCTGCCGCAGCCGCCTTCGCCCAACGGTTGATCGTCGCCAGGGCCCGAGTGCGGGCTTCGGGCGAAGCATCATCGTCCTCCTGCTCCTGAATGCGTTGCACGGATGCGAGGGTGTCCACGACGCCCTCCGGTCCACCAAGCAGGCGTTCCAGTGAGCGGGCGTAGGCGGCCTCAGCCGCAATGCGCTCGCTCGCAGGCAGGGTGGGGCAGTCGCGCAGGGCAACCGTGTATCGGGTTTCGATGGCGTTCATGGCGCTCTCCAATGACTGTATGAAACACCAGTATATCGATGCCGCCTTTCGGCGGTGTCCCGATTTCAGGTCTCGATCAGTGCCGGCGCAAGAATCTTGCGATGCAGGGGACTGACATGCCGCCACTGCATGCGCACGCCTTCCACCCAGGCATCCAGTAGTTCCGGGGTTACGTCCTGGTCGGCGCGCATCTGCGCGGCCACCTCGGCGATGGCTTGCTGATAGCCACGCCGGTAACTGCCCTCCAACTGCGTGTCGGCGGGACCAATGTCCGCCCCAGGACGCATCGCACCACCCAACAAGCCGGCCAAGTCCAGACGATTCAATCTCATAGAAAACTCCCTTTTGTAGTTTGTAGAACCCGGTCGATCACGAGGTTCTGCCGACCTCGTTCGCACGGGCGATGGCGAGTATCACATCCCGTGCAATGCGTCGCGGAGCAGCTGGCAGATTGAGAAATGCCTCGACCGCGATGCGATCGTCAGTTGCCATGGGGCGTGGCGGTTTGGATGGTTGGATCGAAGGGCTTTTGGCCCCATGCATGAGTTCGTGCACCGGCACCCCCAACCAATCGGACAGCACCTGCAGCTTGGGATAGCTGGGAATGGTCTCTCCCATCAGCCAGCGGCGCACGCCATGCAGCGTGATCGGCTTGTCGGCCGGGTGTCGGCTGTTGAACTCGCGCTGCAGCACAGCGGGCTTGGGCGCATAGCCAGCGTTTTCCATCGCCTGTCGCAGTGTTTGAGCGAACTGCTGCTTTATGTCAGGCGACTGTTTCATGGTCGGCATTGATTCCCTTTCTTGGTTTTAATCGCATAGCAGAACGGAGCTGGGTCGGCAAGCGTAAACCCTCCGCCATGTCGCGCAGGGTTCTCGCTGGCCTGCCTGGCCCGCCGTCAATACAGTGCTGCGCCATCATGGAAGAAGCACTGGACCCTGAATTCTCGCCGCCCACTCCTGCGCGGCAACCGCGACTGAGGGCGCAGCACAGCAACCCCGCCCCCAACGCGGGATGGCCGCACTCCGGCCGCGATGCGCTCGATCACGCCCACGCGGTCTACTCGATCGTGCAGCATCTGTCCTCGCTGGGCCTGGCCGGCTGGACTTCCAGGCTGCTGCAATGGCTGGGCCGCTACGACGGGCTGGAGCGCCACCTGGAGGACTGGCAAGCACCCAACATCTGCGTTCGCGACGTGTTGCTCCGGCATGTCTGCCGCATCCCCGGTGAAGCTGCCGCAAGTTTGGATGTTCGGGTGGCCCACGCCCGCCGGCTTGCCATCGTGCAGGATCTGCTGACCCTGGACCTGGTGCGCGTGCGCGCCTGGTGGGGCAACGAGCATCGGCCCGAGGCATCCGCGTGCTTGTGGAGTCCGCTGGAGCAGTGCTGGCTGGACTTCATCGAGATGCCGCATGGAGACGAGGACTGGCTGTGCGTCGATGACAGCCGCCCGGCATCCAGGCCATGGCTGGAGCAACTGTCCCGCTACCTGCTGGCACCCGCATGAAGCGATCGCTCGAATGGCTTCGCAGCCGCTGGGGCGATGCAGGCCGAATGCTGGGCGTGCCCGCTCGTGCACCCCTTCCCGCTGCGGCGCTTGCCGTGGCCGCGCCTACCGCGCCACGGCGCATCGCCGTTGAGGGCTCCGAGCAAGGGTGGCTGCGCCTGTTGCCCGCCGATGAGCTGCTGGTGTGCGTGAACGCGGACAAGGCCATGCAGGACATGTGGCGCCAGTCGCGCCTGGCGCAAAGCGTGTGGCAGCGCGATCTGCTGCCCGCGATCCACCGCTACGCAGAGATGGTGCAGCTGATGCCGGCGTCCGAGGCCCATCACCACGCGCATGTGGGCGGGCTGCTGGCCCACACCCTGGAAATGCTCCTGGCTGCCATGACCTGGCGCAACGGGCACTTCCTGCCCGAGGGCGCGCCCATCGAGCAGATCGACGCGGAGCGCGACGAGTGGACCTACGTGGTGTTCTTCTCCGCGCTGCTGCACGACATTGCCAAGCCGATGACGGATCTGCGCGTCACGTGGCGCACGCCTGGGGCGACGGAGCGCACCCGGTGGAATCCGATCGGGGGACCGATGACGCGGATCGAGCCGGGCAGGGCGGCAGAGTACCTCGTGGAGTTCGCCCCCAAATCCGCGAGGGACTATGGCGCGCATTCGCGCCTGGCGGTCACGCTGCTGGGCCTGATCGCGCCGGCCACGGCGGTGACGTTTCTTGCTCGCCGGCCGCAGACGCTGGAGGCGCTGACCCGCTTCCTCTCGGGCACGAAGGATGGGCTGGTAGCGAGCATCGTTGGCCGCGCCGATCAGGCATCGACCCAGCGGGCTTTGCTGCACGGCAGCCGGGCGCGGTTCACCACCAGCAATGCGATCCCGCTCATCGACCTGCTGATGAATGCGGTGAAGGCCATGCTGCGCGCGGGCACCGCGCTGCCGCTGAACCGTTCCGGCGCGGCGGGCTGGGTGCATGACGGCTCGATGTGGTTCGTGGCCAAGCGCCTTGCCGATGGCGTGCGCACCTGGATCAAGGACCATGCCCCCGAGGAAGCCGTACCGGGCGAGGCCAAGAACGACCGGCTGTTCGACACCTGGCAGGAGTACGGCTGCATCGAGGTGAATCCGCACAGCGGCCAGGCGATCTGGTACGTGACGGTGAAGGGTCAGGCCCAGGATGAAGCAGGCAATGCAGTAGGCCCACAGGAAGCTGCCGCAACGCCGCAGGACATGGCTGCGGCAGGTTACAGCCACTCGCTGACCATGCTGAGGTTTCCACTGGCCAAGCTCTATGACGATCCGAGCCAGTACCCCCAGCCGATGGCCGGCCGCATCGTGGTGCGGGACAAGCGCAAGGATGAAGCAGCAGGAGAGGACGACCAGGAGGATGGGGCAGGGCAGGTGTCGGTGCAGCAGGGCACCGAAAGCGCTGATGCAGCGCGTGCATCGAGGCAACCCGACAAGGATGCGGCAGCTCTCGCGCCAGCGCCCCAACCTGCGGCATCCCACACGCCGGAAGCTGGATCAAAGCCCAACAAGCCCAAGGCTGCGGCAACTTCTCAAAAGCCCAACGAGAACCAGCTCAAGGCCCCGGCGTTCAACCGGCCAAAGCCCAAGCCTGCATCGAACGGCAATGCGCAGGAGATTGCGGCAGATCCTGCAGCGGCCACACAGGCAACTGCGCCAGCACCAGCTGCTGCCGTAGCAACCAAACCGCCTGCACAGGCGAATGCAACCCAACGCCCAGAGCCCACGTTCCCGCCCTTGAACGATGTGATCCGCATCGGGGGCAAGGACGATGGCTTCGACGTCGATGATGGATGGCTGGACGAGGACGACGACGTGCGCACCGCCGCGCCCGCGCCGGTGCGGCCCGGCGTGCCGGCAGCACCATCCAGGCCACCGCCGGCGGCGCCCAAGAATGCGCCAACGCCGAACGGCAAGCAAGCACCTGCAGCGCCTGCACCGGAACAGCCCGCGCCCAAATCCAAGGATGCATCAACGTCGAAGGTGCCCGCAGCGGCACCGACGCTGGCGTCCCCGCGTGACACGGCGCCATCGACGGCCACGCCCCCGCAGCGGCCCGAGGCCAGCTTCGTGCGTCCGCTGTTCGGCTCGGCCCCTGAGACTTCGGCGCGCACTCAGCCCATGCCCGTGGTCTTGGCGCCGCACCTGCCCGAGCTGCCCCACGAAGCGGCCGCCCGCAAGGTCGAGCCCAGCGAGGTCGCCATCGCCTTCATGCGCTGGCTTCAAAACGGCTTGGCCAGCCGGGAGATCAAGCACAACGAAACCGGCGCCGCCGTGCATTTCGTGGAGGAAGGCATGGCGCTCGTGTCGCCGTTGATCTTCAAGCTCTATGCCCGTGAAACCGGGCCCGCCGATCAAGCGGATGCCATGGGCCTGCAGGTGCAACGGGAGCTCATCAAGGCCGGCTGGCACCGCATGACGTCGGGCCAGGGCAAGGGCCGCGTGAACATCCTGCGCTACCAGGTCGTGGGCCGCGGCGGCGCCAGCGTCGGGCGGCTCGCTGCCGTCGTGCTGTCCGAACCGGACCGCTGGGTCGTGCCGGTGCCGCCACCGAACCCGGTACTCAAGTTGGAGTGATCAACCATCACACACCGAGTAAGTTTGAAGTCAGAAAAGAATCGTCTTGACACAAAGCCAGCGGTTCGACGATTGACACGGCTAGCTGGATGCACCTACAGTCCACACCGTGCGATTCAGCGCGGAGGTAGTCGCAAATGCTTTTATCTTCATCGATCTGTCGGGATATTGATCCCATTTTTTAATATCTCCTGACTAGATACGATGTATAGACTGCGGACTCCTGAATCTTGGGAGTCGGCACCTCGCCAGCCCAGGATTCATCAGCACTCTGTGCTATCAACCCGATAGCAATTGCCACTGCAAAAACTGCAGCCACGGCACCCTGAGCGGCCATCTGCAGCCGCTCCGCGATCTGCTCCCAAAGGCTTCGGGCCTCTTCGGTTTTGCTGCGCTGGGCCTGTACCTGGGCGGCCAGGATCAGGGGGTCAATGCCGGCTGCAGCGGCCAGCAATTTACAAATTCGCTCGTCGGGCAGGGATCGCCCGTGGCGGAAGTTCCGCACGCTGCCATTCGTGATCCCAAGGTAGAGCCCAAGCTTGTAATCGGATTTCAGGCCTTGGCGGTTTTTGATGAGGTCCAGCACCTCGTTGATGTCGAAATTGCGCATAACAGTTCCCCTTAAGGCCGTCAATGTATGGCGAGGGGGTTGCCGCAGCAAGTGGTAAGCCCGTTGCCAATTGGTAAGACTCTTGCCACATTAGCGGCGCCGGGTGGGAATCGTCTGAGGTTTCCAGTTCCCCTCCTTAGGTTGATTGCGCAACCCACCCGGCTCCTTGCCTCCTTAGGCGGGGGTCCTAAGGGGGAACGGGATCAAAGGGGAAATCATGGGAACGAATTCAGGAAATGCCTGCGGTGGTGAATGCCGGCAGGGGGTGGGCTGTGTCGCCCATTTGGAAAACGCTGCTCCACCGCGGATCGATGGGGCCGCCTGTGAGTCGGTCGATAGGGCGGAAGGTGGCGGGGTTGTAGCCCCTTCGGTCGATCAGGCCAAGGCTGGAAAGGTGCTTCTCGGCGCGGATGGCGCTGGTGGGTCCGTAGCAGCAGATAACCCGGTAGAGCTTTCCTTCCGTGTTCAGGATGGCAAGGTATTCGGGGTTGCCGGGGTGGGGGTTGTCGCTCTCGTCCTCTATGCCGGCGAGTATTTCATTGTCGAGGGCGAGGGGGTGCACAGCGCTGATAGCTTGGGTTTTCATGGTGGGCCTGGAGGCGTTGGGGTTTGTGATTCTGCCAATGAGCGGATGGTGGGCTACTGGGTGAAGTACTGCGCGAAGGGGGTGCAGTAATGCTGACCATCGAAAAAAACGCGCTGGGCGAACTGTTCTTGCCTGCTTTGGCGAGCAAGGTGCTGGCGCTGGATGTGCTGGACAACTGCATCCGCCGCGAAAAAGGGGAAGCAGAGAGATCGGCGCTTTGCTATGCGTGGGCGGTCGTCAAGGATGGGCGGGATTTGACCGTCGAGCGCATCCGCGAGCGCGGCGGCCTGCTGCTGATCGGTGGCAACCATGGCTGAAACCGTCCACCTGAGCGCCGATGTGCGCGTGTCCGTCGCTCCCTCCGATCTGCAGCCCGGCGCCGTCGCCATGGTGGTTGCCAAGGGCTGGCTGTCGGCTGATGTGCTGGTCGATCCGACTGTCTGCGAGGCCCTGGCCGTGGCCCTCAAGGCGGCCGCCTTAGAGGCTCGGGGGCGGTTATGAGGTACTCGGTCGTTGCTATGCCCGGTGGCTATGCCGTGGCCTACCCGCACGTCAACCTGGGACTGGTGGCCGTGTGGGAAGGTCCGACCCGCCCAGCGGCCGAAGCGGAGGCGGACCGCCTGGAGCGGAACTATCAGGCCCAGCTCGCCGCGCAGGCCCTGAGCATCGCCCGCATGCGTGAACACGCCATGCGCCCAAAGCGCCCCGTGCGCTGGTTCCCTAACGACGCCTTCGCATGAGTTCCGGGCGCGCCTCGCGCAACTACTACGGCGCCGTCGATATCACCCAGCGGGCGATCCGCATCAACACGAAGGTGGCCCGCTTCCCCCTCTCTTGGCAAGGGCGCCTAAGGGAGCGGCTCGGCCCGAAGTCCACCGATGCCGCCGTGGCCCGCTGGGAAGAGGCGGTGGGCCGCCTGACGGAAGCCGAGAGGGGCGGCCTAAGGCCGGACGCCTCAGACGCGGAAATCTGCCATCAGGCCGATGTGACGGCGCGCGACATGGCGGACCGCCTGCGGGACGTGGTGGGCGTGTGGCTGTGCCGCCAGACGGAGAGGGCAGGGGGCATGCTGGGCGATAGGCTGCTGGTGCGCCTGGGCTTCCGCGAGGACGTCTACCACGATGGATTCGTGGAGGCTATGCAGGCCCTGGCGGTGCGCGATCTGATGGATGCGCGCGGCCTGGGTGACCTGTGGCCGGGCGGTCTGTCGAGCGCGCCCCGGTACGTGGATCGCTGGGGTCAGCATCGGGCCGCGTGGCTAAAGCGCATCGTGTGCGCCAAGTTCTGGCGGCGGACCTACCGCAAGCTATTGGCACGGACCCGTGAAAGCGTGGCAGTCGGCATTGGGCTGGTGCGCAAGGGCATGGGCCTGTACTGCTCGGACGAAGCATTGCGCGGCAGTCGGGCGCAGGACGCGCGAAACGTGGCGGTGATGGAAAACGTGTGGGCTGTGAACGACCACATGCAGGCGTACACACTGGCCGAGTTGGCCGCCAAGGGGGTGGCGAACCAAGAGATTCGGCGGCACGAACTGCTGACCCGGATTGCCGGATTTGAAATGATCGCAAAAGACTTGGGGCACGTCGCCTACATGGTGACGGTGACCTGTCCGAGTCGATTCCATGCGGCCACGACGCGCAAGGGCCGAGTGGTGGACAACCGCAAATATGCGGACCTGACTGCCAGGGATGGGCAGGAGTATTTGTCCAAGCAGTGGGGGCGGGCGAGGACGGCGGGGCGTGCAAAAAAGCGGGGCCGTCTGTCCACGGAATGGTATGGCTTTCGCATCGCAGAGCCGCAGCATGACAGCACGCCCCACTGGCATTTGCTGCTGTTCATGCCGCCTGTTGTGTCGGATCGGTGGGGCAAGAAAATGCGCGCCGCGCAGGTGATGAAAGAGCTTTTCCTCGCCTACTTTCTCGACAACGACAGTCCGGGCGAGGCGGGCGCGGCTGAGTACCGCGTGGACTTCGAGGAAATCGACTGGGCCAAGGGTTCGGCGGTCGGCTACGTCATCAAATACGTCAGCAAGAACATCGACGGCCACGGCGTCGAATACGACCTCTACGGGGAGCCGGCGATCACCAGCAGCCAGCGCGTGCGGGCCTGGGCGAGGACGTGGCGCATCCGGCAGTTTCAGCAGGTGGGCGGCCCGCCCGTGGGCGTGTGGCGCGAGTTGCGCCGCGTGCATCCCGACAACGTGCCGGACAGCGCGCCGGCCCCGCTGCGCGAGGCCATCAGCGCGATGAACGTCGCCAAGGTCGAGCCCGGCGTGCAGTCCCTGGCCTGGAAGAAATACGCCATGGCGCAGGGCGGCGTGAACACCTGTCGCAAGGCCTTGCGCATCAAGCTGATCAAGGAAGTGCAGGGCGGCAAAACCCGGTACGGCGAAGCCCGCCCGGACCGCCCCGTGGGCGTGTGGTCGGAGGGCGTTGAGCTATTCCGAAACCACATCCACCAAATGAACCCAGCGGCGCCCGAATTCTCGCGGCGCGTGCTGATGGAGGTTGAGTCGGAGCGCGCCGAGTGGCTCATGGGCGGCCACGGCAAGGCGGCGGCGCTGGCTGTTGCTGCAGTGGTTTTCCAGCGCAGCGGCGCAGCCGCGAGCACTCGGATTCATGTCAATAACTGTACGCGGGTAAGCATGGCGCCCCCGCCGTCTGATTTCGCGCCACGGGTGCGCCGCATCGAAAAGATGCGGGTATTCCGTAGGTTTGAAGCCGCGCCGGGCCGGCCGCCCGGCAATCAAAAGGAGTGATGAAAATGTTTGGAGTTTGGACCGCCGTACAGGTGAAAAATGAAGAAAACCCGCGTTACGGCCAGGCCGGCGTGGTGTTTGGCACGCACCCGGAGCACCCCACGGAAGTGGCGGTGAAATTCGATCTGGACTTTGCCATTGTGCTGGTCCCCATCGCTGATCTGCGGGCGCTGTAAGCCATGGCCCGCATCGGCGAAATCAAGTGCTGCAACCCGGCATGCGCGTGCGCCGATGCGGCGGTGCATCGCACGGCGGGCGGCAAGCTCTCCGCGCGCTGCCACAAGTGCGGCACGGAACGCTGGGCGCCTGTCGGCACCAAGGCGCACCGCGACATGCTCGCGCAAACCACGCTGGACGATCAGGCGGAAGAGCCTGAGTCGAGTACTTTGCCCGCTCCGGCGCCTGCGCCGGCTGCGGTCACGAAACCAATGAAACGCGCGTCGGTACCGTTCGCGCTGGGGAATCTCTGATGGCTGAAAAAACCGATGAATTGAGCGCGCTGGCCGGGCAGGCTGCAGGCCTGGAAACCGCGCAGGAACAGGCCGCCGAGGGGCAGGGCGGGGCGCCCGCGGCGCCCGTGCAGACGAACGCGCAGATACTGGCCGGCGCGTTCCACCTGGGCCGCGAGGTGAGTTGCGCGGTCCTGGGTCTGCAGTCGCCGCGCATGGTGCTGGACGATCCAACGCTCCAGCAGTTGGGCGACGTGTGGGGCGCGGTGGCCGACAAACGCGGATGGGACATTTCCGCGATCCTGGGCGACTACGCCGCGGAGGTGGCCGCCGTCATGCTGTCGATCACGGTCGGCGTGAAGCTCATGAAAGCGGCCGGCGCGGAACTGGATGCGCGCGAGCGCAAGCCCGACCCGGCGCCCTCGCCGGACGCGGTGGGCAATGTCGGGTAAGGCCCTGACCATGGCCGCGTTCGGTGCGCGCGGCACGGGCAAAACGGCCTGGGTCAAGCAGGAAATCGCACGCCAGAAACCGGCCCGGCTGATGGTGTGGGACTTCAAGCACGATCCCTCGCTGATCGGCATCGGCGAGCCCTTCACAAGCCTGCCGGCGTTCATCGAAGCCCTGCGCGAAAAGCGGTTCTCGCTGCGGTATCTGGTCGATCACACGCGCGACGTGCATGCTCAGTTTGAGTTGTTCTGTCAGGCCGCGTGGGTGGCCGGCGACGTGCTCGTTTTTGTCGATGAGTTGCCCGAGGTGACCAAGGCAAACAAGGCCCCGCCCGCGTGGCGCCGGCTGGTCAACGTGGGGCGCGAGTATGCCCACGGCGGCAAGGTCAAGAAGGTGGCGATCATCGGCGCGGGCCAGCGGCCGGCCGAGTGCGACAAGACCTTCATTGCCAACTGCGATGTGGTGCATTGCGGGCGCCTGGGGGACCACGGGGACGCGAAAAAAATAGCCGGGTCGTGGGGCATCAATCCGCAGGAACTGGCCGCGCTGCCGGATCTGCACTGGATCGAAAAACGGGCCGACAGCATCGAAATGACACGCGGTGTGCTGTCTTTTCGCAACGCGGCGAAGCCCGTGAAACCGAAGCCTTAGGCGCTGCGCCTGAGGCGCTCGATTTTGCGAATGGTGCGTGCTGGGGTGTGATCGGGCCTGTCTCGATCAACCCCATTTCTTTTCACGGAAAAATCAGCATGGCTACCATGACTTCCTCGCAAATGACCAAGCTCGCGGTGGCCCTCGCTGCCTGCTTTGCCGCCTACAAATTCGTGCCGCACCCGGCTGCAAAGGCAATGGCCCTGGGCGTGGCCGGCGTCATCGTCGGCAAGCAACTGCCCTACGTCAGCGACGCGCTGTAAAGGGACCGCGGCATGAACAAGCAAATGGTCATGGACCCGTTTCAAAACGTGGTCGCATCGGGCGTCGCCATCGGCGACATGAACAAATTCCTCGGCACCGTGCTGGAGAAGATCACCCTCACGCTGGGTGGCACGTTCACGAAGGCGATGATTTCGAAGATCGAATTGAAGGCCAATGGCAAGGTCATTTTCGAGACGGACGGCGCGAAGCTGGACGCCTCGAATCTGTACCTGGGTGCCACGGCAGATGCGACGGTGCTCAAGATCGATTTCATGGACCGCAAGGCCATCTCCGCCAACGCGCGGCAGGCCGGCGCCATCGATCTGTCGGTTGGCTCGGGCATTACCACGCTGCGCCTGGAGATCACCATCGCCGGTGCCACCTCGCCCACGCTGGTGGGATTCTGCGACGTGTCGCCGCCCACCAACGACCCGGCCGAACAGGGCATTCGCGGCCTGATCGCGCGCCGCCATCGTGCCTCGTACGTTGTGGGAGCGGCCGGCATGTTCGCGCTGCCCATTCCCCACGTTGACCCAGCGGGCGGCGGCTCCAACTACCGGCGCATCTACTTCTACTCGGCCAACATGACGGCGCTCAAAACCGTCCGCGAAGGTGTCACGGAACACGAACTCACGAAGCTGCAAAACGAAGCCGCGCAGAAGGACAATTTCCGCGTGCCGCAGGCCAATCTGATCGTGTTTGACCCGGTGCAGGACGGCCAGCTGAGCGGCCGCACCTGGGACACGCGCCCCGCGGCCGGCGTGCGCTCGGCGCAGTACTACGCAACGTTCTCGGCCGGTGAAACCATCGTGATCGAGACCGAAGAACTGCTGCCCTACTCGGCGTACTAAACATGGCCGGCGAAGTCACGACCCTGGAGGCGCAGCAGGATGCGCTGCGCCCCATCCGCATGTTCGTGGGCGGGCTCACGGGCGTGCTGATGGGCTACGACCAGACGTATGCCGGCGCCGATGGGACCAGCTGGAACACGCCCTACCGGTACCAATCGGTAGGCCCCTATGGCGTGGCCGTCGAGGGCGCGCCCATCAGCACCACGCCGGGCGGCGGGCTGTACGTGTCGCCCATGCTGGTGATGCTGGCCCTCGGCGCCGCCGCCGTGATGGTCTGGAAGCGCTGACGCATGGCCGGGCTCTCTTTCGCACTGCCAGGCGGCGGCGGGCTCAACCTGGGTCTGGGCGGCCTGCCGCCGCTGCAATTCAGCTCGTCGGCGGCGTCCGGCCTGGACAACCGAGGGGCGAACTACTCGGCCTCGGGCGCGGGCGACTGGGTGGTGAACCTGGGCGGCTCTGGCACCGCGTTGCAGGCCGCATCGGGCGGCATCAACTGGCTGCTGGTCGCAGCGGCTGTGGGGGCCACATGGCTGCTGATGCGCAAGTGATCCGGCGTGCCTGGGATGCCTCGCACGTCGAGGCGTTGATGCCGTCCGTGCTGGCGAGTCCCTGGCCCCTGGAGGGCGCGCGCGACGTGCTGCAGGGCGCGCTGCTCTACGAATTCAGCCAAGGGCGCAGCCATGCGCTGCTGGCCGTGCGGCCTGTGCCGCTGGCGGGCGGCCTGCGCCTGGATGTGGTCGGGCTGGTGAGTGATGGCGAGCGGTTGCAGGGCGCGGCGATTGACGCCGCGGCGGTTCAGGTGGCGCGGTCCCTGGGGTGCCAGGCGCTCGCCATGTGCACCGTGTCGGCCCATGTCGAAAAAGTCTGTGCGCGCACCGGGTGGGAGCGCGCGGGCGTGGTGATGCAAAAAAGGGTGGGTCATGTCCAGTAGCAACAGTCGCAGCGAAGCCACCACATGGCAGCAGGACAACCGCCGAGTGATCGGTGAACACGGCGTGTCGGCCGAGGGCGGTTCGACCGTCAACTACACGGTCAATTCGCTCGATAAGGATGTGGTCAACCGGGCCTTTGACTATGGGCGGGATGTGTCGCGCGATGCCTTCGATTTTGGGCGCGATGCACTCGATTTCGGCTCGGACGCCCTGGGCTTCGCGAGCGACTCGCAGGGCCGCGCCTACGGCTTGGCGGGCAGTGCGCTCGATACCGTCAACGATGCCCTGGCCAATAGCCTGGACTTCGGCAAATACGGCATCCGGGCCATGGCCGATGCCAACGCCGACGCGCTGGGCTTCGCCAGCGACAACGCCAACCGCTACGCCACGATCAACGCCAACCTGTACGCCGATGCGCTGGCTTCCAATAGCGATGCGGTCAAGTCGGTGCTGACGCTGGGCGGGGGTCTGCTGAGCGACGGATTTTCGATGATCGGGGCGACGAACAACCTCGTCAAAGATGCCTACGCGGACGCGAAGGGGCGGGGCGCTCTCACGGACAAAATGATCATGGCCGCCATTGCCGCCATGGCAATCGTTGCCTTCATGGCGGTGCGCAAATGACGGTCAAGCCAAGCAAGATTTACGACTTCGTGGTACCGGCCAATGGGCCGTTCCTGCTCACGGTCGCGGGCGACTACTTCAAGATCCTGGCCTCCACGGGGGCGCTCAACGTCAAAGCCGACTGGGGCGAGTTGAGCGGGCTGATTGCGGGCCAGGGCCTGGAAGACAGCCCGTTTCAGCGGCTGTATTTCACGGACGTTTCCGGGGGCAGTAACACGGTGAAGCTCTTCATCGGCGATGAGAAATTCATCGACGGAATGAGCGGCACTTTCAACATCGGCACGGGTTCGGTGCAGGTAACGGCCACTGTGCAGCCGCTGGCCGTGCTGTCGAATCTGCAAAAGACTGTCACCAGCGCCAGCACCCAGTTGCTCGCGGCCAAGGCCGGGCGCAAATACCTGCTGGTGCAAAACCGCGATGGCGCGGCCACGGTGTACCTGTCGTTCGGTGCGGCGGCCACGGTGGCGGCCGGCGTGCGCATCGTGCCCGGCGGCGCCTTCGAATTGGTGGGTACCTGCACGGATCAGGCCATCTTCGCGATTGGCGACGTGGCGAGCCAGTCCAACGTGGTGACTGTGGAGGGCTGACGCATGCCAGTGACTGCAGGGACTGGCGGCGGCGTCCCGAACATGACGCTCAAGGCGTGGGCCTATGTCACCAGCGCGGGCGCGCTGGTGCGTGGGTTCAACGTGGCGTCGGCGAGCCGCGCGGGCCTCGGGGCTTATCAGGTGAATTTCTCCGCCGCCATGGCGACGGCCGAATACGTGGGCCGGGTCGTGGTGGTTTCTTCCGCGTCGAGCGGTGTCATTGCCACCGTGGTGACCAACGGCACGGGCAGTTGCAAAGTGTTCCCCAGCAGTGGCGGCGGTGGTGGCGGTGGCGCGGACTCGGCGTTCTATGTCGAGATTTACGAATGATCCGGGACGCGCTCGCGGTCGTGCTGGTGGTCTGCGGGGCTGTGTGGCTGGCCCAGCAGCGCGCGCCGGCCGCAAGCGGTGGCGGCACCCTCTTTCTGCCGGATGGGTGGGCCGGTGATGCGGCCGGCGAGCCCATCGAACCCGACCAAGGCACCACCATTTTTGAGGACGTGATTGTGAGTCTGACCCCTTCCACCTACGCGCCGGCCGCTGTGACGCCGGACGTTGCATCCCGCAACCAAAAGGCCTTCCTCGACATGATTGCGTTCGCCGAGGGCACGGCCGGGCGCGGCGACGATGGCTACAACATCCTGTTTGGCGGGGCCGAATTTGACGGCTATGCGCGGCACCCGCGCGTGTACGTCCCATTTGGAAACACCACCAGCAGCGCGGCCGGTCGATACCAGTTCCTCGCGCGCACCTGGGACGGCCTCGCGGCAAAGCTGGGCCTGCCGGACTTCGGCCCGGCCAGCCAGGATGCCGGCGCGCTGGAGTTGATCCGCGAGCGCGGCGCCCTGGCCGATGTGCAGGCGGGTCGCACGGTCCGGGCCATCAACAAGGTGGCGCGGGTGTGGGCCAGCTTGCCAGGGGCGGGCTATGGACAACCGGAGCGGCGCCTGTCGGCACTGCTCAACGCATACGCCCAGGCGGGCGGGATTTCTGAGGTCACCACGGCATGAGCGCTGCAGCACCCAACCCAAACTCGAATCTCCTGCTCCTGGCCGTCATCGGCATCGGGGCTTACTACTTCATGTCGCGGCGCGCCGTCGCGCAGCCGGTGTACGCCAGCCAGCAGGCGGCAAATGCTGCCAACAACGCCGCGCGGCTCAACCTGATCAACACGGGCGTGTCCACCATCGGCAAGATTTTCAGCGGCCTGAGCGGCGGGAATTCGGGCGGCTCGATACCGCTGCTGGGCACCTATGACGGCCGGTCGCAAACGCCCTGGGACGTGACGCCCGAAGGCCCCAGTGGGCCGCAGTACAACAACCCAAGCGCCTACGTGGCGCCGAGTGCGCGCGACGATGGCATTGCGGCCAACACGCCCTACGGTGACCCCTGGGCCTACTTCGGTTGATCGACATGGATCGCAAAACCCTGATGGTGATTGCAGCGGCCGGCGCGGTGCTGGTCCTGCTGCGCATGCGCAGCCAGGCGGCGACGGTGCCTGCTGCCGGTGCGGCCGGCTCTGGCACCGGCAGTGCTGGCGTGCCGGCGTCGTGGACCAGCGCGCTCGCGGGCCTCATGTCGCCGCGGCCCAGCGGCAACAACACGAAGGCGCCGCCCGTGGTGGACCACTCCACCGCGCCCGCGCCATCGTCCGCGCCGGCCGTGATCCAGATCGCGCCGCCCGCGGCCCCGGCCCTGGATGGCGCGGCCTGGGGCGGCCAGTCGTACACGCCAGCCGCAGGCTTCAGGGTGACGGTCAACGGATCGGGCCTGATGACCTACGGTGACGGCAGTACGCACCAGATGACGCCCAGCGAATACCACGCCTGGAAGCTCCAGCAATGAGGATCGCGCCCGTGTCCGGTGATCTGCTCGTCAAGCTGGCACTGCTGGCCGGTGGCGCGCTGCTGGCCGTGTACGTGGTGCGGCGCGCAACGCAAGCGGCAACGGATGCGGCGGCGGCGGTGTGGGCGCCGGTCGATGCGGCGGCGCAGTGGGTGAGAAACCAAACGGCGTATGTCGGGGAGGCCGTGGGCGGCGCGGCGCAGTGGGTCAACGATGAAATCCATTTTGAGAACCACCCCGAATACGAATTCATGGGGCCGCCGAATCCCTATGAATCGGGAAGCAACGGCGACTACACCAGCGTGACGCCGCCTGTCACGGGGTCGGGGGGCGCAGCATTTGGCATGTACCCAAGAGTGATTCGGCGGCCCGTGAATACGGGTGGCGCGGAGGGGTCTTGGTGATTTTTTATAGAGGGAAACCATGAAGTACTTTTTGAACCGTCTGCGCGAGCCCTCCACCTGGGCCGCAATATCCGCTCTGGGCGTGGTCTTCGGCCTGCCGCCTGGAACGATCGATCTGGCCGCCCAGGTGGCGGTGGGAATCACCGGCTTGGCCGGCATCGTGCTCAAGGATAAGGGCGATGCACCCAAGTGACGCGCTGCAGTGGCTCAACCTGCTGTTGATCCCCATGGCTGCGCACATCATCCGCACCGAGGGGCGAATCAACCGCATGGAGGCGCAGATCGAACTGATGCTGGAAAGGCTGCTGCCATGAAGCTGCCGGCATTCGTCCCTTCGCCGGCTGAGGTCGGACGTGAAACCATCATCCTGATCTGTGGGGCGCTCCTGGCCGCGCTGATCATGAGCAACTGGCCTGCGGGCCGGACCTACATCCGCAACGCCTGGGGCGAACCCGGCACCCACTGACGAAAGGAGGCACCATGGCACGCAAACGACGCACGCCGCCGCGCGGCAAAAACGGGCGCTTCAAAAAGCGCCGCTGACCCAAGGGGCCGCCGAGTGCGGCCCTTTTCTTTGGGTGTCGTTGGCGCAGCCGAAATCACCGATTCGCTCCAGGCGAGTGATGCGGGCTTGCAGATTCGCCATTTCAAGACCCTGCGATTCACTCAACCTTTTGAACACCATGGCGGTGTTGAAAAGCTCCGCGTCGAGCGCGGACAGGCCGTAACTCGATTCCCAAAAAAGCGCCAGCAGCGCGGCCCGTGGCGCCCGGTCCTGGGCACGCCAGTGGTAAACGGTGCGCTCCGACACGTCCAGATAGGCGGCCACCTCGGCCGGCGTGGGGTCGCCCAGCACGGGCAAAAGCTGGGACAGGGCGGGCAGTGCGCGGGGTGCGATTTGCTTCATGTCGGGGATGCCATGCGGTTGCTGATGCGTGCATTTGGCGTCATCATGAGTAACGTCAAAGCGGCAAAAAGCATGGTCATTACGACTAGATACGATGTATATTCTCAAGCACCTCTTTTGAGGGTGAGCAATAATCACATCTGATTATCTTGAGAATATAAAAAGATAGAAGCATTGCGCCGACCCCTCCGCGCTGAATCAGGTACATAACCTGATTCAGCGAGGATTCCATGCTCACACTCACCGTCGTCGCCACCAAGGGCGGCGTAGGCAAAACCACCCTCTCGGCCAATCTGGGAGGGTTGCTCGCCGATCTCGGCTACCGCGTCCTTCTCGTCGATGCGGACGTTCAGCCATCGCTCACGCGGTATTTCAAGTTGTCCCATGTGGCCGATAACGGCCTGACCAACATGGTAATGGGCGGCATTTTGTCCGCCGACTGCGTGAGCCATATCGAATTGCCTCCGGAGGATTTTCCGGGAGACCATTCTCGCTTGAATGTGCAGGGTGGTTTCATGCACCTGGTCGCCTCCGATACACGCGACGGACGGCTGCAGGACTGGCTGTCCAACCGCCTGGATCGCCTGGTGCGCATCCGCATGTCGCTCGCCAGCGCCGACGTGCAGCGCGACTATGACGTGGTGATCATCGACACGCAAGGCGCGGTGGGCCATCTGCAGGATGCTGCCGTCAACGCGGCCGACATCCTGATCGCCCCCGCCTCGCCCGACATCGTGTCGGCGCGTGAGTTCGTGGACGGCACGCTCAAGCTGCTGGAGCGCCTGGAGTCCTCGGTGAACATGGGGTTCACCGTGCCGGCCATGAAGGCCATCATCAACCGCGTGGAGCGCACCGTGGATTCGGACGCCATGTCGGGCCTCATCCGAAACCAGTTCCTGGAGATGCGCGGGCGCGTGTCCGTCCTCTCCACCACCGTGCCCAGCACGGTCGCCTACAAGAAAGCGGCGACGGCGCAAGTGCCCGTGCACTGGATCGACCCCATCAAGGCGGGCGACGTGATGCATGCGCTGCTTTGGGAATTGATCCCCTCACTCGTCAACAAGTACGCCCCGAACCACCGGGGCGAGATCGTGCAGGCCATCCGGCCAGCACATGAGTCTCCGGCCGAGCCGGAGCCCAAGGAGGAAGCCGGCCCTGCCGGCAGCACGGCATCAGCGTGAGAAGGACGGTGGTGAAACCCCATGCCTTCGCACACCCCCGAAACGCTGACGGCGGCGCAGCGGGCCGAGCGCCTGCGCCTGAGCGGTCATGATGCCGGCCCCTCCACAACACAGGACGCCACCATGAGCACCGAAACCAAACCTGCCCCTACCGCCCCCGCCAAAGCCGCGGCCAAGCCGGACAGGAACGAGAAATACCGCGAGCAGGCGAGGGCGGCGCTCGCGCTGCCGCCCTTGCGCAACGCCACCGAGGGCCTGGACCCGAGGTCCGACATGGACATGTCGTTCTCGCTGCTGTCCGTGGACGACGTGGAGCCCTACGAGCACAACCCGCGCACGCAGCCCAATCCGCTGTATGACGAGATCAAGGCGAGCATCCAGGCCGATGGCATCACCAATGCGATCACGGTGACCCGCAGGCCGGGCCAGGAGCGATACACGACCTACGGGGGCGGTAACACGCGCCTGATGATCGCCAAGGAATTGTTCAAGGCCGGCGACCCGCGCTTCGCGCGGCTGCACGTCATTGTCAAGGCCTGGGCGGGCCATGCCCGCACCATTGCCGCGCACTTGGCCGAGAACAAGATGCGGGGCGACATCTCGTTCTGGGAGAACGCGCAAGGCGTGAACACCTTCAAGGCCGAGTTGGAGAAGGAGCGTGGCAAGGCGCTCACGGCGAGTGAATTGAACAACGAACTCAAGACCATGGGTCTGGGCTTCGGCCTCAAGGTGCTGCAGAACTTCGCTTTTGCAGTCGAATTCCTGGCACCGATCGGGCCTTGGCTGCGGGCCAGGGAAGTCAATTCTGAAATACGGCCATTGGTGGGCGCGCTGCACCAGATCGGCGATCGACTGGACCGGCGTGTGGAAGTTCAGCAGGCGATCCAGGAGACGCTGCGTGGCCACGCCAGCACGATGGCTGCGCAGGCTGCAGCGAAGACAGCGCAACAGCAGCAAGCTGGCAGCGAGGAGAAGGTGACGCCGCCCACGCTGGACATACCGTTGTTGGTGCAGGACTTGCACGACACCGTGGCTTCCGTGCTCAAGGTGGATGCGCAGACCGTGCCCGCGATGATCTCCGCCCTGGAGAGCGATGCCCGCATCTCCGCCGAGACGCTGCGGCAGGTCAAGGTCGCACCGCCTGCGGCCGCGCCGGTGCCGATGCCGACCCCGCACCAGCCGCCGCTGGCCGGCATGCTGGCGCCTGTTCCTACCGCCCGTGCGCCGGCACCCATGGCTGCACCTGCCGCCAGGCCCCCCGTGCCGGCCCATGCCCCCGATCTCCCTGCGCCGGTCCCCGACTCGTCCCTGCTGATGGCCGAATCCCCCAATGCCAACCTGCAGGGCCTGGTGCTGGAGCACCTGAGCAATCTCAACGACGTCGTGCCGTTGCACGACATCCTGTGCCACGCCCAGAGCATGCCCTTCGGCTACCTGGCCGATCTGCCCGAGCAGGATATCGCCCATGCCAGTGGGCAAGCCCTGCCCGAGGCGCAGGTGGTGCTGCGCGCCGCGCTCTGGAAGGTGCTTGCCGCCCTGTCGGGCCAGTACGACCGGCGCGTCACCGCAACGATTACCGACGTGAACGCATCGCGCTGGACGCAGGCCGTGGCCAAGGGTCCCCAGGGCTTCGAGGAAGCGTGCCTGGAGGCCGCGACCGTGCAGGTGCAGTCCCTCGATGGTCAGCCAGCCATCGCGCTGCCGGACCTCTACCAGGTCCTGGCCGCGCCCGACGTGGGCTTCTCGCTCACCCGGCTCATGGCCGTGATGGAGCGCATCCGGCTCAACCACCCCGAGCGATTCCTGCCCGGGTGGGAGCCGCTCTTTTGATGCACCCGGCCTGACACGCCAGGTCAGATCCACAAAACGCGGCACTGCAAGAAATCGAAGCAAAAGGAGAGGTCACATGCCCGCCACGTTCGTCCACAGCGACGGCACCGAATTCATCGCCGAGGGCCTCGCCCACGGCATCCCCATCGATCCCGGGATGCCCGAGGGGTTTGACGACACGCCCAACGATGCGCGTCCGCCCTCGCACGGCAAGTGGTGGTACTTGCCTTTCATCCGCACCGAGACCATCGAAGCGATGGATGCGTTCTACGCCCAGCGAACGGACGAATACGCCGCCGCAGGCCGGGCCCACTGGCGCGAGAACCGCGCAAAGTGGCTCGCCGCCTGGCCCTCGGGCACCCGTTACGACGTGCGGTGCCTGGATGGCGGCGCCTGGGACCGCTCCACCAATTGGGGATCGTTCCCGACGCTGGAACAGGCCGTGGAGTGCGCTTTGACCCGGGGCGCAGACATGAATCGCATCGTCTGCGCGATGCCGGATGCGGTCACCCCAGGAGGGACGCTCTGATGGCGGTCGAATTCTTCCTCATCGATGCGCCGCATACGGTGCCCGTCAAGCACGCTGCTTGGCAGGAGGCGCTGGCAAGGTGGCGCATCGCTGCCGATCGTGTCTTCCAGTGCGAGAGCTGGGACCACTCGCAATTCGAGCGCCTGAACCAGGTTGCCGTGGACGCCAAGCAAGAGGCCGATCGCCTGGAACAGGTCGCGCGCATGGCCTGGCGCAGTGCTCCTCAATCGAACGGGAACTGCTGACCTATGTTGGCCATCACCAACCCCATGCTCAAGCGCATGCTGCTGGAGCACCTCGTGGAGCACATGGACCAGGGCGGCTTCGATGCCTTGTTGACCGCAGGCTTCACGCCCGAGTTCCTGGACAGTCTGCGCCACCGGCCCGCACGCGACCTGATCAACATCGCGCAGACCGAGCTGGACATCCGCGTCGCGCTGCCGCAGCGCGCGATCGCCGCCTGCCTGCAGCGCCTGGACTGGCAGCGCCGGGACGCGCATCTGCGCGAATACTTCATCCGCCACGGCGCCTCGCGCCAGATGGTCTGCCAGTTCTTCAAGTTGACGGCCGATGAATTCCGCGATCTGCGGGAACTGCTGGTCCCCGATGGCGTGCCCAGCGGCCGGCCCTCGATGCCCAGCGAGCGGCTGCGCGACGAGATCCACCGGGTCTGGCACGAGATGGAGCGCTCGGGCGAGCATTCCACGCTGCGCGAGCGCATCTACGCGCTGCACCAGCGCTTTCCGGACCTGCGCATCCAGGCCCTGCACGCCACCGTGACCGAGTTCGACGAGGCCGTGGCCACGGTCGGCGGATCGGTCGGTGCTCCCAGCAGCAACTTCGGCTCTCTCTGAAAGGACACACCCATGGGCGCGAACAAAGTCACCCACCTCTCCAACCGGCATGAGCGGCGCGCGCGCCGGACGACCAGCACGGCAGTGGATATGGCGATCGCGCCCACGGACCCCTCCTCCATGGAACAGACATCCATGCAGGGCCTGACGCCCAGCCCGACCGCGGCCAACGATCTGCACGGTGCGCTGCTCGGCCAGGCGGTCCTGCTCGACTGGCTCGGGCAGGCCCCCATCTCGTTTCACCGGGCCTACGTGGACATCGCCGGTGGCGTGGTGCCGGCGCTGTGGCTGTCCAGCGCCATGGCGCGCATGGTCCATGCGCCTCGGGAGAGCTTCCAGGGCGACACCTTCGTGTTCGCCATGTCGGCTCAGGAATGCGAGCAGGAAACCGGCATCAGCCGCGGACAGCAGGAAACCTGCCGCCGTCAGCTGATCGCAGCCGGCCTGGTCTCGGAGCAGTCCGGCCAGCGCAAGCCCATCGTCTATCGCCTGCACCTGGATGCCATCGCACGGGCCCTGATCGAGCAGGCCGAGCCGCTCGCGCAGATGCTCCATTTGCTGCAGCCGCAGGATGCCGCAATGGATTCTGGTTTTCCTGCGCTGCCTGCTGCGCGGCAAATCGCCAAGTGATCACAGGCCTTCGGCGGATCGAATCCGCCCCAGAGCAGCCCTCGTTCCACGGCTCAGCAGCGCCGGACGAGGCGCTGCGCCTGCTCGCGGCCCAGGGGTTCATCCAGTTCCACCCGGCCCTGGCCGAGCGGCTGGACAACTTCAAGGCCGCGGTGTTCCTCGGGCACGCGCTGTATTGGACGCGGCACCTGGCCAAGACCGGCGCGCACCGCGGTGGATGGTTCTTCCTCACCGCCAAGCAGTGGCAGCAGGCCACCGGCCTGACGACGCGCGAGCAGACGACCGTGCGCGAACTGCTGGTGCGCGAGCAACTGCTCTCCGAGCATCTGGCGGGCAAGCCCGCACGGCTGCACTTCAAGGTCAACCTGCAGCAGCTTGCCACCTGGGCCAACCTGCCGCAGGAGCAGATCGTTTCCAAACCTGGCTCACCGCTGGGCTGGGAGGCGCTCGCACCCTGGTTCGGCCAGTGCGTGAGTTTCTACCGGCCGCTGTCCGATCTCACGGGCAGCGTGGCCGGTGGCCTGTACCTGTCCTATCTTCTGCAGCAGCAGCGCCGCGCGCTGGTGGCCAGGGCGTCATGCCGAGGGCCGCAGGGCGACGGCTACTTCCGCGTCTCCCAAGAGGACATCCGCATCGCCCTGTGCCTTGGCCCCAAGACACAGCGCAATGCGCGCGATCGGCTCAAGCGGGCCGGTCTCGTCCATGAATACTCCACCACGGTCCGGCTCAACCTGGGCGCGATCATGGCCTGCCTGCAGGGCCAGGAGCAAAAGCTGCTGCCCTCCCGGGGCAGGAAGCCGCAGCAGGCGATGCATCTCGTGCCGGCTCCGGCCACGGTCCCGTCCGTTCCGAAGCCCACGTCGGTCGCCCCGATCGCACAACCCGTGCGCCAAGTGTCGGCGATCCCGGCCGAGCCATTGCGGCGCTGGCTGGCCTCGCCCGACAAGCCCGCGGCAAAGCAGCTCCCGCTGTTCGGTCCCATGGTGGCGCGGCCAGTACCTGGTGCGATCGACACGCAATCCGAGGGCCGCGCGGCCAGCAGCGCGCCGGTCTCCCAGGTCATGAGTATGTTCGCTCCCCGGGCGCCCAGCACGTCGATCCGCCAACGTACACAGAATTCAACAGGGCAGAACGCGGTCCCATCCGCGTCCGCTCCACGTTCGGACACGCCCGAGTGTCAATCGTTTGCCCTTTTGTCGAAACTTGAATCGACAAATGCCGAAACGTCGAAACTTGAATGCCCAAACGTCGAAACTAAATTGCCGTTTTGTCGAAACCATATAAATAGGGTATTCAATAAACCTCCAACTCCTCTTACGCGCGACCCTGGGCAGCCTCGCCCTGTGGACAACTCGGCGGTACAGCAGGACGCGGAGTGTGGTCGTGGTCGGAACGTTGATCCTTCCCCGGACAGCCGCGAAGAGACCGCTGCGCCAGCACCAGTGCAGCAGGAACCCGTTGTCCAACAGCGAGAGGCATCGGGGCCACCGGGAAGTCTTGCCGACCAGCCAGTCCACCAGCCGGCACCCGAGCCGACCCATCAAGGCGATTCGCTGGTCATGCCCGAACGGCTGGAGTCGGAATGGCACGTAGGGGTGAACAAGGTCATGGCTACTGCGCCGCAGGCCATTCGGCAGCAGCTGCTGGACGAGTTGCAAGGGCATCTGGCCGGCAACAAGGCGATCCATAACCCGCCCGCCTGGCTGCACGCCCTGGTGCGACACCACGAAAAGGGCACGCTGGTGTTGACCATGGCCGATCGGGTAGCGGCTCGGCGCGAGGTCGAGCGCGAGCGCACGGCAAAGCAAGAAGCCCGTTCGGCCAGGGAATGCACCGAGGCGCAACAGGCTGCCGCGTCCGAGCCGCACCGCAACGACTCGGACACCGCGCTGTCCGCACGGGCCAAGCTGGACAAGCTGCGCCAGGAGCTTCGGCAGAAGACTGGAACGACCGGCATCTGGCGGGGAAAGGCTGGGTCACGATGAGCCGTTGCAGCCGACTTCAGCATGGGGCAGGAACACGTCATCACCACGTGGAGCGTTTTGCACCAACCGGTAACCGTTACCACGTGGAGCGTTTTGCACCAACCTGTTCCTAGGCCACTCAATTCACTATTTCATCAACTCAATAAAAGGGAAGAACCATGGCTAGAAAAATGACCAGCGACCGCCTGTTCGTGGAGCTTTTGCACCGTCTGGGCAAGTACAGCGATGCATTGATGCTTCATACCGCGCTGCGGGAGCAAGCAGATGTCGCAGAATGGAAGACCGCAGTCACTCAGGTTTCGCAGTTCGCTTTGGACGGTCAGATCAACAAGTGGCAGGCACAGCGCGCACTGGACCGTCTTACCCAGTTGGGCCTGATCGAAGTGCGCATCCACGCCAAGACTGCGACCCTCATCACGGTGGACCGCGATGCCGTCATGGAACTGCTCCAGCAGCCCGTAAGCAACACGCTGCCCGGCATGCGCAGAGAGGATTTCGCGTTCCTGCAAGCCTGGAACGACTCTGCCGCCGCTGCTGCGTCCGCCGTCGAGGATGCCGCGTGATGCTGCGTATCGGTGTTTTTCGATCCTGCCTGCGGTGGGCAGGCGCCGTCCTGGCCTCGGCCGGCACGACGACGGCCATGGCAACCACCGCCAGTCAGGCCCAGTTCGAACTTTTGTCCATCGTCTTCTTCGAGGCTTCCTGCTCTGCCGATGGGCAGTTCCAGGCAACCGACGCCTGGATGATGTACTTCATGCCGCAACTGATCCTCGTACTCGCCCTGGGCATGATGGTCCTTCTAACTGCGTACGCTGCGATCTGGATCGCACGCGAAGGCCGGTCCCACGATTTGAAGGTCTTGTATTGGCCATGGCTCCGATTGAATTGGCTCCCTGCCGTGGTCGCCACGGTGCCCGTGAGCGGGCCTGCTATTTTGACCATGGCCTACATCGTTCTCACCGGCCGCATCGATCCGGTCAATTCCGTCATGGTCACCCTCGGCCAATGCACTTCCGCCACTTCGTTCACCCTCACACAGGGCTGGGGTGCGTTCTTCATCGCAATGGTCATCCTGTCCTTCCCGCTCGCATGGCTCCTGCTGTTTCGCACCAGCTTCCCCTTGCTACGTGCGCTTGAGCGCCATCCTCAAAGAAAGATCACGTGAGTTCAACCACCGCGTTTGTCCTTCCAAAAACCGAATAAAAGTCCACCGACGGGCCAAATCACCAACAAAAACAGTATGAGACCTACCGCAAGACAACTCAATTTCCAGAGAATGGATTCCATAGTGTTCACTCGCACTTCTGATGGTGTATTGAAGGTGTATGACGTCTGGCTGGGGCGCTGTTGCACAAATCGAATTGCAGACGGCATGACCCCAACCCCAGACGGACCTATGCCACAGCAGTCACCGACACGGTGTGAGGACGGCCGATCTGACTGAACCGATTGAGCAAGGCCACGCGGACATGCAGCTCCACAACCTGGCGGTCGAACGTGCGCGCGATCACCCGTTCGCCCAGTCGCTTGAAGCAGTGCATCTTCGTCTCCACAAGGCTGCGCCGGTGGTAGCCGCTCCACTTCTTCCAAATGCCGCGACCCAGGCGCTGGCACGCCCGAATGGCCTCATTACGATGCGCCGAGCCCGGACTCGACTTCTTCCAATGGCTGGCGTTCTTGCGGGGCGGGATCACCGCCATCGCGTGCCGCTCGGCAATGGCGTCCAGGCAGGCGCGCGTGTCGTAGGCGCCATCGGCACTGACGCTTTCGATGGATTCGTCAGTGGGAATCTGAGCCAGCAACCCGGGCAACATCGGCGCATCCCCAATGGCGTTGCTGGTCACCTCGATGGCGCGTATTTCCAGCGTCTGCGCGTCGATGCCCAGATGGACCTTGCGCCATTCGCGCCGGTATTCAGCACCATGCTTCTTGCGTTTCCACTCTCCTTCGCCCAGGAACTTGATGCCGGTGCTGTCCACCAGCAACTGCAGCGGCGAGTTGGTTCGCTGGTAGCTCAGTTCGACCTGCAAGGTCTTTTGGCGCCGGCAAACAGTGCTGAAGTCAGGTACCGGCCAGTCCAGCTTTGCCAGCCGCAGCAGGCTCTGCACCATGCCCAGCGCCTGTCGCAAGGGCTGGCCGAACAGGCACTTGATGCTCAGGCAGAACTGGATTGCTGCGTCCGAGAAGGTTCGGCTGCGTCCACGCCTGCCGGTCGGCGTGCCAAACCACTGCATGCCCTCATCTAGTGTCCTGTCCCGTTAATTCGCCCGCATAGTCTGGCGAGTTTTTCGAGGATGGAGTCTGCTGTAGCTGTCCAAGTAAACGGCTGGCAGGACTGGTTGTAATTCGCGATGAATGTGTCGATCTTGTTGATCAGATCCTTCACGCTGGTGAACGAGCCACGGCGGATTGCCCGCGTGGTGATGATCGAGAAGAAGCGCTCGACCTGATTGAGCCAGCTTGAATAGGTCGGAACGAAGTGCATGTGCCAGCGAGGCCGCTCGGCCAACCAAGCGCGCACCTTTGGATGCTTGTGGCTGGCGTAGTTATCAGCTATGCAGTGCACATCCAGTTCGTCGGGCACTGCCTTGTCGATGGCGCGCAGGAAGGCAAGGAACTCTTGATGACGATGCCGGGGCCGGCACTGCGCGATCACTTGGCCATTCATCACGTTCAGGGCCGCGAACAAGGTGGTGGTGCCGTGGCGCACGTAGTCGTGCGTGACACCTTCGACATAGCCAAACCCCATTGGCAGCATCGGCTGCGTACGCTCCAAAGCTTGGCATTGGCTCTTCTCGTCCACGCACAGCACCAGCGCGTTGTCAGGTGGGTTCAGGTACAGCCCCACAACGTCGCGCAGCTTCTCGATGAACAGCGGATCGGTCGACAGCTTGAAGCTGTCGGCCCGGTGCGGCTTGAGGTTGAAGGTCTGCAGATAGCGCGCCACCGTGCTCTTGCTGATGCCCGTATCGGCGGCCAGCGTGCGGGTGCTCCAGTGGGTACCCCCATCAGCAGGCTTGGTGTGCAACGTCTTGGTAATCAACTCAGCAACACGCTCGTCATCTACCGTGCGGGGGCGACCCGGGCGCAACTCGTCGTAAAGCCCTGCAATGCGATGGCGCGCATAGCGCCCGCGCCACTTGGTGACAGTGCTACGACTGATCCCCAGAGCCTGCGCAACCGCGGTGCTGGCTTTATCTGTGCCTTCGCAAGTCAGCACGATGCGCGCCCTGAGCGACAACGCCGCTGGCAGCGAACGTGATCGCGCCATGGACGTCAGTTCCGCGCGCTCCACTTCACTAAGCGCAATTTCTGTTCGGGTCGTTGCATTGGGCATGGCGGCACCTCAAGGATGGCCCGAAACCATGCAGCTATCGTGCCTGCGAATTAACGGGACAGGACACTAGATGAGGGCATGCAGTGGTTTGGCACGCCGACCGGCAGGCGTGGACGCAGCCGAACCTTCTCGGACGCAGCAATCCAGTTCTGCCTGAGCATCAAGTGCCTGTTCGGCCAGCCCTTGCGACAGGCGCTGGGCATGGTGCAGAGCCTGCTGCGGCTGGCAAAGCTGGACTGGCCGGTACCTGACTTCAGCACTGTTTGCCGGCGCCAAAAGACCTTGCAGGTCGAACTGAGCTACCAGCGAACCAACTCGCCGCTGCAGTTGCTGGTGGACAGCACCGGCATCAAGTTCCTGGGCGAAGGAGAGTGGAAACGCAAGAAGCATGGTGCTGAATACCGGCGCGAATGGCGCAAGGTCCATCTGAGCATCGACGCGCAGACGCTGGAAATACGCGCCATCGAGGTGACCAGCAACGCCATTGGGGATGCGCCGATGTTGCCCGGGTTGCTGGCTCAGATTCCCACTGACGAATCCATCGAAAGCGTCAGTGCCGATGGCGCCTACGACACGCGCGCCTGCCTGGACGCCATTGCCGAGCGGCACGCGATGGCGGTGATCCCGCCCCGCAAGAACGCCAGCCATTGGAAGAAGTCGAGTCCGGGCTCGGCGCATCGTAATGAGGCCATTCGGGCGTGCCAGCGCCTGGGTCGCGGCATTTGGAAGAAGTGGAGCGGCTACCACCGGCGCAGCCTTGTGGAGACGAAGATGCACTGCTTCAAGCGACTGGGCGAACGGGTGATCGCGCGCACGTTCGACCGCCAGGTTGTGGAGCTGCATGTCCGCGTGGCCTTGCTCAATCGGTTCAGTCAGATCGGCCGTCCTCACACCGTGTCGGTGACTGCTGTGGCATAGGTCCGTCTGGGGTTGGGGTCATGCCGTCTGCAATTCGATTTGTGCAACAGCGCCCAGGGGCATCTAAACCGCTGGCGGTTAGTTCTGATTTGCGTCTTTGACTTTCATTCGGGGCGCAACTTATAACGGTCAGGCGTGTATGGATATAGCCCACGATAAGTCGTGTTCGACTCCGAATAATGGATCGTCGAAGAAAAAAGCAAGCCATAAAAAAGCCACACGAATGTGGCTTTTTTTGTTGGCTAAGAAGCGTATTAGGCTTCCTTGTTTTCCTTGATGTTGAAGCCCATTTGGCTTTCCGCACCCTTGCCGCCTTGGTTGGTTTGTTCCCAGTACTGGGTCTTGACCTTGGCTGCCTGGAAAGCATAGTTCACCAGGACAGAGTCGCTGCCGTCGGTACCGCTGACGGTCACGCTGGTCACCATCACGTCGGTCAGGGTGATCTTGCCGAATTCGATTTGCGTGCCGCCGGCCTTGCAAAGAGAGATTTCCACTTGGCCCAAGTGCTTGCCGGTGGAGCAGTGCTTGAGCACGGCCGGATAGCACTTGTCGATGGAGGCCACGATGTTCAGGTCATGGAAGGTGACCTTGCCGGCGCCGGCACCACCGCCGCTGGCCATGGAGTTCGGCTGGGTGGCACCCCAGGTGAACGAGTTGATGTCAGTCCAGCCCTTGTGGTTGGAGTCTTGCGACTCACCGCTGGCGCCTTCGACCTTCATGAACATATCGACTGACATTATTGCTTCTCCTGTAGTTGCGATGTTTGGTACGCAAAGTCAATGAAAAGTCTGCGGGCCCTTCAACAGACGGGACGCGCTGACCTGAAGAAACAGTCACTGTGTAGAAAGGCAGCAAGAGGGGAAGATAAATGCCTGTGCGGGCGATCTCCCTCTGGACCGCGATTGCGATGCCGATCCGTGATCTGTTTATCTGCCGGCGATCATAAGAGTGCCACGTGTCATTTCGGTGATACAAGTTCGGACTAATTGGCGCCTCAAAGAAACAGAAGAAACAATTTGTTTTGTGGTTTGAATTGGCTTCAATAGGTAACGGGGTTACCGCATGTGAAGGTAGACTCGCCATTTCCAAAAAATGGACGTGATGGCAAGGGGTCTTGTTTTGGATGCTGCGATCTGAGGGGTCTACAGCGTCCCGGGCCTATCGCTGTTCTATGATGCTGCGGCAGCACGCCAGGGCTAGACCCGGGTCGTGCGTGCAGGAACCCCGTCCACAATCCCACTTGGCCTGTTTGGCGGCAAGTGCCCCTGCTTTTCATCTCTGCCTTGGGGCTCGGTGCGCAGGGCACTCAGAGTTGACTTGATTCGTTCTTCAACTTCCACGACATAGATGCGCAAAAGCGTGAAAACATGCACAAGGAAATAAGTGGTTCGGCGAACTGCCTGGCTCCCGGTGTCCAGGTTGGTGAATACCGACTGAGCGATGTCATTGGAGAGGGCGGCTTTGGCATCGTCTACCGGGCCAGAGACTTGAGTCTTGATCGCATCGTGGCGATCAAGGAGTACATGCCATCGACGTTGGCGGGCCGCAAGGAGTCCAATCAGATCCACGTCCGCTCCCAGCACCGTGGTGCTTTCGATGCGGGGCTGCGCAGTTTCATCAACGAAGCGCGTCTGTTGGCGAAGTTCTCGCATCCTGCGCTGGTGCATGTCTATCGCTTCTTTGAGGCGAACGGTACTGCATACATGGTCATGCAGTATTACGAAGGCCAGACTTTCCGGACGTTTTTGAACCAGCAGCCGAAGGCCATGGACGAACAATGGCTGTCGACCATCATCGCCCCCATCCTCGATGTGCTGGAGATGTTGCACGCTGCGGACTGCTACCACCGGGACATCGCGCCGGACAACATCTTCCTGCAATCTTCCGGCATGCCGGTGCTGCTGGATTTCGGCGCAGCGCGGCGAATCATCGGGGACATGACCCAGGCCCTGACCATGGTCTTGAAGCCGGGCTTTGCGCCCATCGAACAGTACGTCGATGACGGCGCCATGCCGCAAGGCGCCTGGACGGATATCTACCAGTTGGGCGCGTTGCTTTATCTCTCGATCACCGGTCGCCCGCCCGCAACGTCGGTGGCTCGGATGATCAACGATCCGGTGTCCACCCTCGTGCCTGAAAACTGTCCAGGTTTCAGTGCCAGATTCCTCAGTGGCGTGCACCACGCTTTGGCGATCAAACCCCAGGACCGCCCGCAGTCCATCGGCGATCTGCGGCACCTCCTGGGTTTGAAGACGGTCACCTTGTCGTGGCCCAGCTCCGGTTTGATGGGGCTCAGTGCGGCCGAGGAAAGTGATCCTTCGATGGATGCGCCCGTGCACGTCCCATCGGCGGTCGCGGCTCCAGCGGCATTTACCGCACCGCAGCTTCCTGCAGAGGCCGTTGCGCCGGTCGCTCCTCACCCCGATGCGCGGCATGGCGCCGTGCCCAGCGAGGCACATGCCCCCGTTGTGTCCGGCTTGGATACCACGCACCAGCACCGCCCATCCACCGAAGTTCGGCCCTCCAAGGCTGTCAATGCGCCGCTGCATGCGCCGCCATCGCCCTCTGCAGAGTCATCTGCCAAAGCGCATTCCCGGAAAACCAAGCCTGCAGCCAGCCAGCAAGGTGCCGGGCACTCACCGCCCACCAAGCGCCCCGTGTGGCTGATTCCTGCATTGGGCTTCGCTGCGTTGGTTGTTGTGGCAGGCGGTGCATGGTGGATAACCAGCGGTGATGACGCCGCGAAGACAGCGGCCGTGGCCCAGGATGCCCAGGAATCGGACCAGTGGATGTTGGCCGCCCGCATCAATACGCCCGATTCGTTGCGGACTTATTTGAGTCTTTTTCCCAATGGTGCGCACCGTGCTGAAGCCGAAGAGCGAATCGCTGCGCTGACGTCGGCCGTGGCGCCGGCCTCCGCCCCCGTGGCGCAGCAGGTCCCGGCTTCGGCGCCCGTGGTCGCCGCATCGGCACCCATGGTGGTGGCGGATGTTGCGCCCGCGAAGGTGCCTCCCGCATCCGTGCCGACGCCGGCGGCTTCGGCCCCGGCAGCGCCGAGTGCTCTGCCCACGCCTGAAGAGGCCGTGCGTGTACCTGCGCAGGCGACCCGCATGGCAGATGCCGAGAACAAAGGCAAGATTATTTTGCGCGTCATGCCATGGGGGAACGTGTCGGTCGACAGGGTTCCCGCAGGAACGACTCCACCCTTGACCCAGTTGACCCTGTCCGAGGGGCTTCACCGCATCGACATCTCCAACCCGGTGGCACCCACCGTGACACAGATGGTGTTGGTGAAAAAGGGCGAGTCGGTCGTTTTAACGCACAAGTTCGAATGATGCATTTCAGGCCATTCATTGCGCTTGGACGCGTTGCTTGTCTGGTGGCGCTGATTCACGCGCCGTTGCTCCACGCCGCTGCAGATTGCGACGAAAAGGCTGCACCAAGCAGGGCTGAAACGTCCCCGGTCAACACCGGTCGGCAATATTTGGGTCAAGGCATTGCGCTGTTTGACGCCAAAGACTTTCAGACCGCCGAGTGGGCGTTTCAATCGGCCCTGTTTGCCGGCCTTCCGGATGGACAGGCGCGCGCGTCAGCGCATAAGTATTTGGCATTCATCTATTGCACGAACGGAGAGGGCAAGCGCTGCGAATCGGAATTCGACGCGGCGTTCGCAGTACGCCCTTCCTTCAAGATCGATGGTTATGAACTCAACAACACGCCCTGGCGCAGCGCTTATTTCCGTTCGCAGGCACGATGGGCCACCCGCTGCGGTAAACCGGTGCTGGATGCCTCTGCAGACCCTGGGACAACACCGGGCACTACCCGTGCCGCGGATGCGGTCGCCGCAGCCGCGGTTCCCGCATCCGGGGTGACTGCCGCTCAGACATCGAATTCCGTGCCGGTCAGCTCGCTGTTCAAGACCGCAGAGAAAGACGCCGCATTCAATGTCCGCATTCGGCTGTCGCCCTGGGGCCAAGTGCAAGTCGATGGCAAGGCGATGGGGGTGAGTCCTCCATTGACACAGTTGAAGTTGCCGGCTGGCTCCCATTCGCTGGAGTTGTCTAATCCAGGCTTTGAAACCGTTAAGAAAGTGATCACGGTCATCGATGGTGAAACGTTCACCATCGAACATGATTTTGATGCGAGGTAGCATGAAATACAGATTTCCTTTGATTGTTGGCCAGTGCATGCTCGGCCTGTTGCTGACTGCCTGCCAGACGCCCCCTCAGGGCGCGGCGACGCCGGGAGCGGATGCCGCAATCCAGCAGCCTGCCGTGCCTGAACCTGCCAAGCAAGATCCGGTGGCAGCCAAGGAACAAGCGCTGGCGCGTGCTTTGGATGTGTACGCAGATGGTCGTTACGACGATGCGATTGCTGCGTTGACCCCTTTGATCGGCGCTCCTGAACGGCCACTTGCCTCCCAGGTGAAAGTGCTCAAGTTCATCGCTTTCAGCCACTGTGCGATGGGCCGGCTCAGGCAATGCCGCCAGCATTTCGATCTGGCGCTCGAACAAGATCCCACCTTTCAGTTGACCGAGGCGGAAAAGGGGCACCCCGTTTGGGGCCGGGAGTTCAATGCGGCGCGCGCTGCGGCAGCCCGTGCAAAGCAGCGCAGCAATCGAAAAGCCCCTTAAGCAAAGCGGATCAGTCAGGCACCGTCCATGGATAAAGTCGAACTCAGAGTCGTTCAACAGGCCGATCTTGCAGTGGATCGGACTTGGTCTGCAGTTTTCGGCGTTGCCGGAGGCACCATCGGCCGAGGAGGGCAGAACAAGTTGGTGCTGCCCGACTCCGATGCCAGTGTGGCCCGCGTGCATGCGATGGTCCGCATGGAGTCCGAGGCGGCTTTCATCGCCAACCTGTGCGAGCGCCGCTCCATCACTGTGGCTGGACAAGAGGTACGCTCTGGCGAAGAGGTGCCGCTGGCGGTCGGTGATGAAGTGGTCATCGGCCCTTATCGCTTGTACGCGTTGCTGCCAGGGCAGGCCTTGCCTGCACCAGCAGCGCCAGCTTTCGTGCCAGCCGTCAAAGCAGACGTTGCGCCAGTCGCACCCCTGCAGGCCCCCGCTGCCGCTCCGCAGGCGCCTGCAAGCGGCCTCCTGGAGGAGTTGCAAGCCCCGGCTGATGCGGGCGACAGCAATCCTTTTGCCATCCTGGGCCTGGTATCAAATCCCATGGATGCATCCGCCGACGCAGAACGGCCGGCCGTGCCTGCGTTCATGGCGATGCCGCAAGAAGCGGCGGGCACTGCCGAGCTGCCCTCAGGTGTGGCAGCCGAGACTCTCGTCTCCGATGCCTCCCGGGACGCCGGTTTGCAAGTGCCTGTAGTGCCGGCAGACCTATCTCCGGCCGCAGGGGCTGGCACTGCGCCGCGGCCTTCCGGATGGGACGACACCCCCTTGCCTCGGAGCGCGCCAGCAGTTGCGCATCGTGCACTGGTCATCCCGGACGATTTCGATCTGTTTGCACAGGACCCGAAAAAGCAGGCGCAAAAGGGCGACCCTTGGGCCGGTGGCTTGCAGACGAAGAGTCTGACGGACGTCGCCAATCTTCGCCATGACGAGTTGCTGAAAGCGTTGCCGGTCTCCGGACGCTTTGAGCATCAGATGGACAATCCTGCCCATACAGGCCTGCCCAAGGCGCTTGAACCCCGCAACGAGTTGGACCCGTTGCGTCTGTTCCAGCAGGACCGCGAAACGCCAGCCCTTCAAGACAATTCACTCGCAGTGCCTGGATGCGATCTATCGCAGGCTTTCAGCATGCCGAAGAGCGCGATGGCTGGAAGCGGTATGGACGAGCGTCTTCCTGTGGGGGCGTTGGGAATCGAGGCCATCAGCGTCGATGCGGCGGTGTCCTCCACGAAGGCCAAGGTCGCGCCTGTCGATCTGGCGATACCGGTACCGAACGAGCCTTTGGTAGCGCCTTTGCCAGGCCTTCGCAAGGTGGAAGGGCTGAACCTGGACAGCTTCGGAGGCGGATTGCCTGCAGCGGATTCCAATTGGCTGCCTCCCATCGAGCCGGTGTCTCCGGTCTTGGAAAAAAGTGCAGTCCCGCCGGCCTTCTTGGAGGATCGGCCAGTGCAACACCGGGACGAAATCATGTCCTTTGCGGCACCTGTGGAGCCGCTTCCGCCATCCAATTTGCCTGCACCTGCACCTGCACCTGCACTCTCGCCTTCGCCTTCGCCTTCTTCCGACTTTCCTGCACCGGCTACCTTGCCAGGACTGGCGGCCATGCCTCCCGCGGAGTTGAGCGCGTTGGTCACCGCTTTTCTGGACGGCGCCGGGGTGTTGCCGAAGAAACTGGAGCCCACGCTCACGCCGGAGTTCATGCGATCTTTTGGCGAGGCGTTCCGTGTCGCAGTGCAGGGAACCATTGACTTGCTGGCAGCCCGCTCCGAGATCAAGCGGGAGTTTCGCGCGGGCGTCACGGTGATCGCCTCCGGTGCCAACAACCCGCTGAAGTTCTTGCCAACACCGGATGGCGTCATCATGCAGATGATTGGACAGAATTTTCCGGGGTTCATGCAGCCAGTTCCGGCCATGAAGGACGCCTACCAGGACCTGTGTGTGCACCAGTTGGCATTGATGGCCGGTATTCGGGCGGCCTATGCCGAGGCGCTGGCGCGCTTTGATCCGGTCGAACTGGAAAAGCAGGCTGCTTCCATCGGCGGGATGCTTGGAAAGGTTTCCTCCATCGGCCGCAAGGCGGCTTTGTGGGACGAATACAAGAAAAACTTTGATGCCATCCGCCGGGATGCGGAGGACGATCTCACCGCCTTTTCTGGCCAGGCTTTCCTGGAAGCCTATGAGAACGCGGAAGCCGCTGCAAAGGCCAAGTTGTGATTGCACATGTTGTTGGCGATCAGTATCGGTTCCGTCTCACCGCAGCGTCGCTCTCGGACAGGGGCTCGCGCGCGACCAATGACGATTTCCTGGGAATGGTGGATGTGGGAGGCCGCGGGTTTTGCTGCGCATTGGCCGATGGGGCTGGCGGCCACGGCCATGGCGGATTGGCTGCGCGGCTGACGGTCAACGCGGTTCTGGATGGCTTTCGCCACAACCCGCTGTTCGCGCCCGCAGGCCTGGCCTCGTTGATTTCGCTGGCCGAGCATACGGTCGCGGTGGAGCAACCGTTGTCGGTTTCCCGTCGACACATGAGTGCCACGGTGGTCCTGCTTTGCCTGGACTTGGCCAAAGGCCGTGCGCTCTGGGCGCATTGGGGCGATTCACGCCTGTATTGGTTCAGGGACCAGCGAGTGCATCGCATGACGGAAGACCACAGCGTGGTGCAGCAACTGCTGCACGCGGGGGTCTATCGCAACGAGGACCCTCGGGATCTTCCGAACCGGAGCGTTCTTGCGGGCGCCATCGGGGCCGAGTCGCAGATTCCTCCCACGGTGCTTTCCAAGGCCGTCGATCTGGTTGCAGGAGATGCCTTCCTGCTGTGCTCGGATGGGCTTTGGGAAGGCATTCATGAAGACGATATGGAAGAGGCATTGCGGCTCAGCCAGAACCCGGAAGATTGGCTGGAGCACATGGAGGCCACGCTGCGTGCGCAGGGGAAGCCGCATCAGGACAACTTCAGCGCATTCGCCATTTGGGTGTCACCCAGTGAAGACGGGCTGTGAAAACAATTCTACCAACAAAGGAATCGACGATGCTTGATCGGGTTTATGGATTGCGCCGTGCTTTGCTCGGAGGGGCCGTGGGTGTCGGTGTACTGGGCCTTGCCGGATGCGGTGTCATCAGTTCTATGAATCGCCCCCAGGAAGCCCCTACTGCCGTTCCGCCGGCCATTTTCGAAGTGGTCGCCGACGCCAAGCTCAATCCCGATGTGCATGGCGCTCCCAAGCCTATCTTGCTTCGGATGTACGAATTGCGTGCCACCGCGGCGTTCGACAAAGCCAGTTTTCTAGACCTTCAAGAAAAAGACGAAACGCAACTGGCAAGCGACTTCGTGCGACGCGAAGAGTTTCTGGTGGTGCCCGGAGAGCGGCGCGTCTTCGAGCGCAAGGGAAGTGCCGAGGTCCGTGCCTTTGCATTTTTCGCGGGCTACCGTGACCTGGAGAAAAGCACTTGGCGCGCCACTGCGCCGGCACCCAATTCGGTGGAGATGCGCCGGCGCTGGTGGGGACTGGGTGAGACTGAACGCTTGAAGCCCGTGCGCTATTTAGTCACCGTCTCCCAGGACGCCGTCAAAGTTCAAATCCAAGAAAAATCGCAGTAACTATCATGGTCTGGCAGCGCAAGGTCGTATGGGCGGAGGGCATGTTCTTGCGCCCTCAGCATTTTCAGCAGCAAGATCGATTCACCGATTTTCTGGTGCAGGCACGCACGCTGCCCACGCAGTTCTTCTTCTGGGGGTTTTCGAGCCTCGTCCTGGATACGGAGCTTCTCGCGCTGGGCAAGATCGGCTTGATCTCTGCCGAAGGGGTGTTGCCGGACGGCACGCCTTTCAGCTTTCCCTATCATGACGAGCCCCCGCCCGCGTTGAGCATCGGCAAAGACGTCAAAGACACGGTCATTCACCTGGCTTTGCCGATGCGCCGGCGCATGGCTGCTGAGGTGTCCCTGGGGTCAGAGCCGAGCGCGCTCGTGCGCTATGCCGCAGAAGTGATCGAAGTGGCGGATTCCAACGACGTCGGCGCGCAGGCGGCCGAGGTGCAGGTCGGACAGATCAAGCTCGCACTGCGTGCATCGCAGGACATTGCCGATGGCTGGGTCAGCCTGCCGTTGGTGCAGGTGGTGGAGCGCCGCGCAGATGGCTCGCTGCTGTTGGACCCCACCTTCATACCCACGGTCGTCACCAATGCCGACATGTCCAACCTCGCAGTGTTCTGCCGTGAGCTGTTTGGCCTGCTGCGCCAGCGTGGCGCTGCGTTGGAAGAGCGCTTGACCCAGCCGGGTCGCGGCGGCGTGGGGGAGGTCGGTGACTTCCTGATGCTCCAGTTCCTGAACCGCTGGGAGCCGGCGGTGGAACACTGGGTTCGTATCCGCGCCATCCATCCGGAGCGGCTGTTCGATGACCTTCTCAAAATGGCGGGCGAACTGGCTACCTTCACGCGCGACCAGCGGCGTCCTGCGCCCATGCCTGCCTATGACCATGACGATTTGCGAAGCTCTTTCCTGCCATTGATGCTGGAGCTGCGGCGTGGCCTGTCTTCGGTGCTGGAGCAAAACGCCATCCAGATCGAACTGCAGGAACGCCAGTATGGCGTGCATGTTGCACTGATCCCGAGCACCGAACTCTTGACCAGTTGCGACTTCGTGTTGGCGGTGCATTCGCAGGCGACGGTGGAGTTTCTGCGGGCGCACTTTCCGACCCAGATCAAACTGGGCCCGGTGGAGCGCATTCGGGACTTGGTCAATCTGCATTTGCCTGGCGTCACTCTGCGGTCCCTGCCGGTCGCTCCCCGCGAAATTCCCTACCACGCCGGTTACTCGTATTTCGAGTTGGATACGGCGCACGACCTGTGGCGCCAACTTCAAAACTCCGGCGGCCTGGCCTTGCACGTCTCCGGCGAGTTTCCTGAACTGCAGCTTGAGATGTGGGCCATTCGCCGTTAAGAACCGATATGTCCATTCAAACCTCTGGCAATGTATTTGCCTTCGATACGGGCACCGGAACCGCCGTGCCCCGGGCTGGGGCCTCGGCACCCCAAGCCTCTGGCGGCGCGGTGCGCGAAACGGCGCTTCCGGATGTCGTCAGCGGGGGCAACCCCCTGGTGGCTGCCTCCAACACGCTGCTGAATCTGATCCCTCAGATCCGGGCCATGGCCACCAATGGCGACCCTGGCGGATTTCAGCAGTTTCTGCTGGAAAACATACGGCAGTTCGAAAGCCGGGCCGGCAACACCGGCGTGCCGATGGAGACCATCATCGGCGCTCGGTATTGCATCTGCACGGCGATCGACGAAGCGGCGGCGCAGACTCCTTGGGGTGGCTCGGGTGTCTGGCCCAAATACAGCCTGCTGGTCGCGTTGCACAACGAAACCTGGGGCGGTGAGAAGTTTTTCCAGCTGCTCTCCAAGTTGGTGCAAACGCCCAACCAGCACATCGACCTCATCGAGTTGATGTATTTCTGCCTGATGTTGGGTTTCGAAGGCCGGTACCACGTCGTCGAAAACGGCAAGAGCCAGTTGGAGAGCCTCAAAGCCCGTCTGCTTCAGGTCATCGAAGGGGCGAGGGGGGACCGCAGCGGTGCCTTGTCGCTGCATTGGCGTGGCGTTCAGCGCGCGGCGGTGCCGCCGTGGACCTTGATTCCCTTTTGGGTGGCGGCCGCACTGGCCTTGCTGATCGCGTTTTTGATCTTCCTCTGGTTCAACTACCGTTTAGCATCGCGGTCCGACGATCTGTTCGCTTCGATCAACGGCATTCGCCTTCCGCAGGCCCCTGCCGTCATCGCCGCTGCGCCCAAGCCCAGATTGCGCCAGTTCCTGGAGCCCGAAATTCGAGAGGGCCTGGTGGAGGTGAACGACCTGGCCGACCGAAGCATCATCATCCTGCGCGGTGATGGTTTGTTCGATGCCGGGGCCACGGTGGTGAAGCCTCGGTATGTCGGCGTGATCGAGCGCATTGCCGCCGCGTTGAACGAGGTGTCCGGGAAAGTGGTGGTCAATGGTTACACCGACAACTCTCCCATTCGCACCGCTCGGTTTCCTTCCAACTGGCATTTGTCCCAGGAGCGTGCGCAGGCCGTCACCACCATGCTGACGAAGAGCGTCTCCGATGGGCGCCGGTTGCATGCCGAAGGCCGCGCAGAAAGCGATCCGGTGGCGCCCAACACCACACCGGAGGGCAGGGCGCTCAATCGCCGCGTGGAGATCGTTTTGCATGTTGCCCCGCAGACCCGTGACAGCGAGCTGCAGATCACCCCGGGTGCCAATCCCCGGGGCGGCGCCACCAATCAAAAATAAGCATGTTCCGCAAGATATTCGATTTCCTGTTCAACCGGTTCACGCTGGTCCTGCTGGGACTGGTGCTCTTGAGCTTGGTCATCTGGTTCATCGGACCGCTGATCTACATCAAGCCTTACCAACCCCTGGAAAGCCCTCAGGTCCGTGGCTGGTTGATCTTTGCGATCTTCGCGTTCTGGTTCTTGAAGCTCTTGGTTCAATGGTGGCGAGCGAAGCAGGTGAACGCTCGCCTGCTGTCCCAACTGGCCCGTTTCGGCACGGGTGACCGGCCGGCTGAAAAAGCCGGTCCAGGGGAAGAAGAAGTTGCCGAACTCGAAACCCGCTTCAAGGAAGCGATCAGCGTTTTGAGCAAGACGCGCTTTGGACAAACGGAACAAGGCTGGTTCGGACGGCTGAATCGCCGCTACATCTACCAGTTGCCCTGGTATCTGATCATCGGCTCGCCCGGCTCGGGCAAGACCACGGCGCTGGTCAATTCCGGTCTGGACTTTCCGCTGGAGGCGCAGTTCGGAAAGGCTTCGATTCGAGGCGTGGGTGGCACGCGCAATTGCGACTGGTGGTTCACCGATCAGGCGGTGCTTCTGGACACCGCAGGACGTTACACGACCCAGGAAAGCGATGAGACGCAAGACAAGGCCGCCTGGGGCGGATTCTTGTCTTTGCTGCGCCGATTTCGGGGGCGGCAGCCTGTCAATGGCGTGCTGGTCACGTTGAGTGTTCAGGAGTTGCTGAGCAGCACCGACGCGGAGCGTGAACGCTTGGCGCGGCTGATTGGCATGCGCCTGGGCGAACTGTGCGAAGAACTCGCGATCAAGTTCCCCGTGTATGTGCTGGTCACCAAGACCGACTTGCTGGCGGGGTTCAACGAATTCTTCGGCAACATGAACCGTGAGGAGCGGGCCCAGGTCTGGGGGTTCACCAGCCCATACAACGAAGGGGGGGTGCAAGAGGAGCCGGCAGCCCGCTTCCGCGCTGAATTCGACGAACTGGCAGGGCAGATCAATCGCCTGTTGCCGCAGCGCCTGCTCTCCGAGCCTGATCTGGCGCGCCGGGGCCTGATCTATGGCCTGCCGCAGCAGTTCGTCGGTTTGCGCGATGTGTTGCAGGAAACGCTTTCCACCATCTTCGCATCGTCCCGGTTCAAGGAAAAGCCGCTTTTCCGGGGCGTGTATTTCACCAGCGGAACGCAAGAGGGCATGCCGTTCGACCGGGTGCTTTCGGCACTCTCGCGCCGGTTCGCGGTTCCTTCCCCTGCAGGGGCTTCGGTGGGTGCCAAAAGCGGCAAGAGCTATTTCATTGAAACGCTGCTCAAAGGCGTGATGTTCAATGAAGCGGGCTTGACTGGCCGCAATGCCAAGAAAGAACGGCAGTTGCGCCTTGCCCAGGCAGGAGGGCTCATTGCCCTGGTTCTGGCCCTGGTCGGTGTGACCGTGGCCTGGACCGTCAGCCACGACAACAACGTGGCCTACATCGGAGAAGTGAAAGACCGGGTTCCCGCGCTCAAGCAGGCGGTCAACGATGCCCGCGACGCCGACCCCGAAGACATGGTGAGCTTGCTGCCGCTGTTGAACAATGCGGAGTCCCTGGCCGTGAGCCAACGCTACGAGGGCGACTCCGCCCCGTTGAGCTGGCGCCAGGGCTTGCTGCAGGTGCCCAAGGTCCAGACGGCTGCGGATGCCACCTACATGCGCCTGCTCGAAGATGCCTGGTTGCCGCGCCTGTCCCGGCATTTGCGCCGGTCGCTGCAGCAGACGTCCACGAGCAACCCGGAGGCGAGCTTCGAAGCGCTGAAGGTCTACCTGATGCTGTACGAGCCCGAGCGCTTCAATGCCAAGGCCATCCGTGCATGGATGGTCAACGATTGGGAAACGTCTCTTCCGCCTGGTTTGGTGCAATCCGGCGTCGTCAACCAGCTCGCGCATCACCTCGACAATCTGATGGAAGACCGCGCGCTGGTGGCCCCGGTGCCGATGGATCAGCAGCTGGTGGCCGAAGTGCGCCAGCGGCTGGCCCAGATGTCGCCGGCACAACGGGCCTACAGCCGGCTCAAGCAATTGCTGCTCACGGGCAATTCGTTGCCGCCCGAATTCACGGTGGTTCGCGCCAGCGGTCCCGAGGCGCCACAGGTGTTCTCCCGCCGCAGTGGCCGTCCGCTGACCCAGGGCATTTCCGGCCTGTTCACCTATGACGGGTACTACGGGGCGTTCGCGCAGGAGCTGCCCAAGGTCACGGCGTTGTTGTCCCAGGAGGAAAGCTGGGTGCTGGGCAAGGCCGATGGGCGGCGCAGTACGGCCAACGAAGTGCTGACTGGTCAGCTGGCGCTCGAGGTCAAGCGGCTTTATCTGATGGAGTACGCCAAGCTCTGGGAGGACTTCCTGGCCGATGTGCGCCCGGTGCGCATCGCATCTCTCGATCAGGCGGGCGAGCAGGCTCGCCTTTACTCTGCCGCCAATTCCAGCCTGGAGCAGTTCATTCGAGCCGTCGCGAAGGAAACCACCCTCGGCCAGCGCCCTTCCGCGGGGGGCGGAACCAGCAGTTGGCTGGGCGAGAAAATCAACCGCATCAAGGAAGAGCAGGAGCAGTTGAGCCGCCTGACCGGCAAGCAGGTGAATGTGGCGGGGCTGACCTCCAGCGGTACGCTGGAGGCGGATCTGGTCGATTTCCGCTTCCGCGAGTATCGGCGGCTGGCTACTTCGAACGGTTCGGGCCCTTCTCCCATGACCGCGAGCCTGCAGGTGCTGAACGAGGCGGCGGCGGTGATCGCATCGGCGAGGCAGCAGGTCAGTGCCGGTGGCACGGTGCCGCCTTCGCTTTCTGCCACGCTGGAACGGGTGCGCACGGAAGCCAAGCGCGTGCCGCCACCCCTCAACGTCATGTACGAAGATCTGGCAGGAGCCACTTCGGCTTTCGTGGGGCGAGATGTGCGCGCCGCGGTGGGCGGAAGTCTCAACGCCACGATCGGCGCCTTTTGCCGGCGCGCGATCCTGGGTCGCTATCCCTTCACACGCAGCGCAGGCCGCGATGTGACGACGGATGACTTCGCCCGCCTGTTCTCCGTGGGCGGCACCATGGATGAGTTTTTCCGCACCACGCTGCAGCCGATGGTCGATATTTCCACCAATCCCTGGAGCTTCAAGCAGGGGGTGGACGGTTCGCCCGTGGGCGGCTCTGCCGCGCTGGCTTCGTTCCAGCGCGCCTCCGTCATTCGGGATGTCTACTTCCGGGCCGGCGGCAAGGCTCCCTCGATCCGGCTGGACATCAAGCCCTTGGAGATGGATGCTGCCATCACGCAAATGGTGCTGGATGTCGATGGCGAAGTACTGCGCTACCAGCACGGGCCTCAGATTCCGAAGTCGGTGAACTGGCCGGGTGCTCGTGGCACGGGGCAGGTCCGGCTGCAGTTGACCGGATCGGGGGCCGAAAACACCGGCTTGGTCACCGAGGGGCCTTGGGCATTGCACCGGTTCTTCGACCGGGCGCAGATTCTGTCTGGCAACGCACCTGAGCGCTTCATCGCCGCTTTCAATATCGATGGGCGTCGCCTGCGATTCGAGATCACCACAGGCAGCGTGCTGAATCCTTTCCGTCTCAAAGCCATGGAGGAGTTCGAGTGTCCTGGCAACCTGTGAGTCAAGCGTCGCCGCAAGTGCAGTCCCGCATCGCCTGGTTTGGAAAGCTGCCGGGGCAGGGCGATTTCGTGGGACGCAGGATGCCCCGTGCCATCGGTGACGAATGGGACGCCTGGTTGAGCCGTGGGCTGGAGCAATTGCGCGCGCAGGGCCCGGGGCAATGGGAGCCTGGCTTTATTCAATCACCGCTGTGGTTCTTCATTGCCAGCCTGGGCGGGAAGACCTTGCCGGTGTGCGGCGTGCTGGCCCCGAGTGCGGACCGCATCGGGCGGTGCTATCCCATCACGGCGGTGGCCATCGCCACCGATCGGACCAGCGCTTTGGTATCCGACCCGACGCTGGAGCGGTTCTTCTCTGGCACGCGGGACGCCATCATCGAGGCCCGCAGGCTGGCCCTGCCTGCGGAAGAGCTGGATGCACGGCTTTCTTCGTTGCCATGGCCGTTTCACGCAGACAAGCCTGCACCTGCACCAGCGGCTGCGCCTTCGATGGCGGGCATCCTGGCGGACCTGGGGCTGAGCCCATCGTCCGGTGGCGGCACCGTCAATGGCCGGCCCTGGAGCGCCGGGCGCGATATCTTGCGCTCGCAACAGGCGCGCAGCGTCTGGTGGTCCGATGCGGCGGGGGGCAGCGAAATGGTGGAGCACGGAGGTGCCTTCGATGGCCATCTGTTCTCTCGGCTTTTCAAAAAGGCCCCCTAGCCATGTCGGTGCCCTTCTTTCTTCTTTTATTGAGCCCGAGCGAGCATCTTCGATGCGAACTGACAGGTATTTGAATGATCGATCTTGACGCCCTGCTGGCGCCCACCAGCGATGCCCCACCTTGCGGTGAGGATCTGACGTACGACGCCGACTTTCTTGCCCTGGAAAACGCCGCGAATGGCAAGCCGGAGCAGCAGTTCGGCGAGACCGTGATCCCGGCGGAGCCGCCGGACTGGCGTGACGTGGAAAAGCGCTCCACGGCGCTCCTTTCCCGCACCAAAGACATCCGGGTGTTGGCCAAGCTGTCCCACGCCCTGACCAACACGCAGGGCGTTCGCGGCATGTCCCAGGGGGTGCAGCTGATGTCTGCCATGTTCAGCCAGCATTGGGATCACCTCCATCCGCTGCCGGAAGACGGCGATCACTTCATGCGAATGAATGCAGTGGCTTCGCTGAACGACGTGACCGGGCAACTGCGGGATCTTCGCCAACAGGATTTCTTGCGGTCTGCTGCAGGTGCGATCAATGTCCGGGATGCGGAGGCCCTGGCGCGCGGCACGGCAGCTGATGGCACCATCAAGATGTCGCTGGATCAATTGCGTGGCGCCGTGTTCGACGCCTGGCGGCAGGGCAACGAGACGCTCCGCGCGTGGGTCGTGGCCAGCGAGGCTTTCGATTCGATGCAAGCCATCTTCCGCGATCAACTCGACGCGGACCAACGACCCGATCTGGAGCAGATTCGCGGCGTGTTCAGCGTGCTTCGCGATCTGATTCCCAAGGATGCCGATGCTGCCGCGCCGGTGTCGGACGCGGAGGAAGAGGCGGGGGGCGTACCTGTTGAAACTCCTCTGGCTACTGCATCCAACCAGGGATTTGCGCTGCGCACGCGGTCCGATGCCGTGTCGCGCCTGATGGAGATTGCTGAATTTCTGGAACGCACGGAGCCCACCAATCCTGCTCCCTTGCTGATCCGAAGGGCCGTGCGACTGATGAGCCTGGACTTTCTTGACATTCTTCGTGAACTGTCTCCAGACAGCGTGGCCCAAGTGGAAAATATCACTGGCGTGAAGAGCCCTCTGTAAACGTTTTGTAGCATCTAAGCGCGAAGGGCTGGAGATACTTGCGGGACGGAGCGCAGTGCGGATACTACAGCCTGTCCAAAGTTCCATTCATGGGTTTGAGTCTGGATCCGCGGACCCTCTCTGCGGTATGTTCCAGTATCGGAGTGGTAATCCAGCCGACCAAGAACGGTGATGCGGCGTGCCCAAAGAAATGGGCGTTCCATTTTGTTATGAATTTGTAAGTTGGTGTTGTTGCGAAGTCGTTGTAATTGCGATGCCTTCACAAGACCCTACGCTCACGTTTTATAAATCCTAGGAAAAGAGAAGTTACATCATGACACTGAGCAAAACGGGCAAGAGTGGTCAGAAATTCATCGCTCGCAATCGCGCCCCCCGGGTCCAGATCGAATACGACGTGGAAATCTACGGCTCTGAAAAGAAAGTGCAGATCCCGTTTGTGATGGGCGTGATGGCCGACTTGTCCGGCAAGCCTGTCGAAGCGTTGCCGGAGATTGCCGACCGCAAATTCCTGGAAATCGACATCGATAATTTCGATGCGCGGATGAAGTCCATCAAGCCCCGCGTCTCTTTCAACGTGCCCAATACCCTGACCGGCGATGGCCGCCTGCACATCGAACTCACGTTCGACAGCATGGAGGATTTTTCCCCCGCGGCCATCGCCCGCAAGGTCGGTGCGCTCAATTCCATGCTCGAGGCACGCACGCAGTTGCACAACCTGCTGTCGTACATGGACGGCAAGCAAGGGGCCGAAGAATTGATCAGCAAGGTCTTGAAGGATCCGGCACTGCTCAAATCGCTCGCCGCCATGCCCAAGCCGGCCGACAGCGCTGAACCATCGACGGACGTGAAATAAGCGAGGAGTGACCCGACCATGAATGCACGCCAAATGGAAGCGGCACCAGCCGCCCAGACACTCGAAGGCAACGAATTCGCTTCGCTGCTGCAAAAAGAATTCAAGCCCAAGACCGATCAGGCACGCGAGGCCGTCGAAGCCGCGGTGCAGACCTTGGCCCAGCAGGCCCTTGCGGCCTCCGCCACGCTGTCGGATGACGCCTATCAAACGGTGCAGGCGATCATTGCGGAAATCGACCGCAAGCTGTCCGAGCAGGTGAACCAGATCATTCACCACAGCGAATTCCAGCAACTGGAAGGCGCATGGCGCGGTCTGCACCATCTGGTCCACAACACCGAAGTGGACGAGATGCTCAAGATCCGCGTGATGAACATCTCCAAGAAGGAACTGCATCGCAACATGCGGCGCTACAAGGGAGTGGGCTGGGACCAGAGCCCCATCTTCAAGAAGGTGTACGAAGAGGAATACGGTCAGTTCGGTGGCGAGCCCTTCGGCTGCCTAGTTGGCGACTACCACTTCGACCACAGCCCGACCGATGTGGAATTGCTGGGCGAACTGGCCAAGGTGTCCGCCGCGGCGCATTGCCCCTTCATTTCCGGCGCCTCGCCCGCCATGATGCAGATGGAATCCTGGCAGGAACTGGCCAATCCCCGCGACCTGACGAAGATCTTCACCAACACCGAGTACGCCGCCTGGCGCAGCCTGCGCGAGTCCGATGATTCGAAGTACATCGGCCTGGCCATGCCGCGTTTCCTGGCGCGCCTTCCCTACGGCGCCAAGACCAACCCGGTGGACGAATTCGATTTCGAAGAGGAAACCGCCAGCGGCGATCACAGCAAGTATTGCTGGGCCAATTCGGCCTATGCGATGGCCGTGAACATCAACCGCTCGTTCAAGTACTACGGCTGGTGCACGTCCATCCGCGGTGTCGAGTCCGGCGGTGCGGTGGACAACCTGCCTGCCCACACCTTCCCAACGGACGATGGTGGCGTGGACATGAAGTGCCCGACCGAAATCGCCATCAGCGACCGCCGCGAAGCGGAGCTCGCCAAGAACGGCTTCATGCCCCTGGTGCACCGCAAGAACTCCGATGTGGCCGCATTCATCGGTGCGCAGTCGCTGAACAAGCCGGCCGAGTACTACGACGCTGACGCCACGGCCAACGCCAATCTGTCCGCGCGCCTGCCTTACATGTTCGCCTGCTGCCGCTTTGCGCACTACCTCAAGTGCATCGTGCGCGACAAGATCGGATCGTTCAAGGAGCGTTCCGACATGGAGCTGTGGCTGAACGACTGGATCATGAATTACGTCGATGGCGATCCAGCCAATTCGTCGCAGGAAACCAAGGCCCGCAAGCCTCTGGCGGCTGCCGAAGTGCAAGTGGAAGAGGTCGAGGGCAACCCGGGTTACTACACCTCCAAGTTCTTCCTGCGTCCGCACTACCAGCTCGAAGGCCTGACTGTTTCGCTGCGCCTGGTTTCGAAGCTGCCGTCGGTCAAGCAAGCCGGCAACTGATCCAGCGCTCTTGCGACAGGCGTCGGGGGTCATGACTCCCACGCCTTTGGATTCACCACAGCGCTGACTTTCGATGGGTGCAGACCACGGGGTGCCTGACATGGCATCGGCCCTGGTCTCGCGCCGGCTTCCCGCCGGGAGGATGCATCGGCGGCGCTGTCTTCATGCCCTTTCGTTCAAGGTCCCATCCGTCCCATGATCTTTGATTCCAAGCTTCCGTTGGATACGCAGCTGAGTTCGTTGAAGGAGGCCATTCGCAAGGATCCGGCGGATGCGTCTCTGCGCGTTTACTACTTCCAGATGCTGGTGCTGTTCGGCGAGTGGCAGAAGGCGCTCGACCAATTGCAGATGTGCGCGCAACTGGACAGCAAGACGGCGCCGATGGCCAAGGCCTACCGCGAGGTGATTCTTTGCGAAGTGGCTCGGCGGGACGTGTTCGCTGGCCGGCGTACGCCGCAGATTCTGGGGGACCCACCGGCCTGGCTGGGCTGGATGGTCGAGGCGCTCCAGTGCGCGGCGGACGGCCAGGCCGAAAAGGCCGCCGAACTGCGCAGCAGTGCCTTCGACGAGGCACCCGCTTCGCCGGGTGAACTGGACGGCAGCCCGTTCGAGTGGCTGGCGGATTCCGATGCACGGCTGGGCCCGGTCTGCGAGTTGTATGCCAACGGCGGGTACTACTGGGTTCCTTTCACCGCGATCCAGCAGATCAACTTCGAAAAACCGCAGGACTTGCGCGATCTGGTCTGGTCGGCCTGCGAGGTGACGCTGGTCAACGGCGGGCAGATGCTCGGATTCATTCCCACCCGGTACCCGGGCTCGGAAAGCGTGGCATCCGATGGCGTGCGCCTGTCGCGCACCACCGAGTGGAGCGATCTGGGGCAGGAGCAGGTGGCTGGCCTCGGTCAGCGCGTGTGGATTTCCGAGCAGGCAGACCATGCACTGCTCGACGTGCGCCGCATCAAGTTCTCGGCCGAATCGACCCAGGGCTGACCCGATCCATGGCGACCACGCGCCCCAATGACAACTTCGGCAACGGAAAGGACCGCCTGCAGCCGGCCCTGCTGGACCGCCTGACGGACCACGAGCCCAGCAAGCGCACCGAGCGTGCCGATGCCGTCTATGTCACCGAGGTCCGCCTGCGCCAGGCCCTGTTGCGGGATCTGAACTGGTTGCTCAACGCCTCGGATGCGACCTCGCACATCGATTTCGAAGGCCTTCCCGAGGCCGAACGGTCGGTGATCAACTTCGGCATGACGCCACTGGCAGGCCAGTTGCTGTCCGAGCTGGACTGGAAGGACATCGAGAAAGCCATCCGCAAGTCCATCCTGGCCCACGAGCCCCGCATCCTTCGCGACACGCTGACGGTGGCCCTGGCCCCCTCCAGCAAGCTGTTCAGCCACCACAACACGCTGCAGTTCGAAATCCGTTGCCAGTTCTGGTCCGCGCCTTATCCGATGGAATTGCTGCTCAAGACCAGCCTGGACCTGGAAACCGGGCAGGTGGTCGTCTCTGATTTACGGTGAAGTGATCCAGGCCATGCATCATATTTGCGCCATCCGACCGGTCCTCGATGTGCCGGAGGGCATGTCCCGATGAATCCTCGCCTGGTCGAGTACTACAACCGGGAGCTCAGCTATCTGCGGGAGCTGGGCGCCGAATTCGCGGCCGCCTTTCCCAAGGTGGCCGGCCGCCTGTCGCTGCGCGAGCTGGAGGTGGCCGACCCCTACGTGGAGCGCCTGCTGGAAGGGTTCAGCTTCCTGACCGCCCGCATCCAGATGAAGATGGACGCGGAGTTTCCGCGGCTCTCCCAGCGCATTCTGGAAATGGTCTGTCCGCACTATCTGGCCCCCACGCCGTCGATGGTGGTGGTGCAGATGGACCCCAGCGCGAGCGAAGGCAGCCTGGCCGATGGCTACACGCTGCCGGTGGGCAGCGTGCTGAGGGCGCGCAAGACGGCGGAGGAACAGACGCCATGCGATTTCCGCACCGGGCACGAGCTCACGTTGTGGCCGATCGATCTCACGCAGGCCCGTCTTGGCGGCCCGCCGCTGGACCTGCCGCTGTCGCGGCTGCGCCTGCCCGAAGAGCCTGCGGCACACCTGCGCATCGACCTGTCCACCCGTGGAGCGCTGCGTTTTTGCGACCTGCGCATGGACCGGCTGGAGGTGCACATCTCGGCAGGCGATGCGGTGGCATCGCACCTGCAGGAGCTGATCCACGAGTCGCTGATCGGCATCGTGGTGCACGATGCGCAGGACCCCTCGCGGGTCTGGGCCCACCTGCCGGCCGATGCCCTGCAGGCAGAAGGCTACGAGCAGTCGCAGGCCCTGTTGCCGTACTCGCACCGCAGCTTCCAGGGGCACCGGCTGCTCCATGAGTATTTCGCGTTCCCGGCGCGGTTCCGGTTCTTCTCGATTCGCGGGCTGCAGACCGCTCTGGCCAAGGCCGAGACCAAGGCCATTGCGATCACCTTGCTGCTGCGCCGTGCCCAGCCTGCGCTGGAAGCCCAGGTGGATCGGCACAAGTTCCTGCTGCACTGCGTGCCCGCGATCAACCTGTTCGAACGCCCGGCCGACCGCATCCATGTGGCGCCGAACGTCAACGAATACCACGTGGTGCCCGACCGCACCCGCCCTCGGGATTTCGAGATCTACAGCGTTCTGGGCGTGACGGGCCACCGCGAGGGGCAACTCAACGACCGCGAGTTCGTGCCGCTGTTTTCTTCCATCCATGGCATCCGGTCCAGCGACCAGGCCTACTTTGCTGCGCGCAGAGAGCCTCGCCTGTTTTCGGAACATGCGGCGCGCTTCGGCCCCCGAACGCAGTACCTGGGCAGCGAGGTGTTCATCTCCCTCGTGGATCAGCGGGAAGCCCCGTTTTCGGACGATCTCAAGCAGCTGAGCGTGCGCACCCTGTGCACCAACCGCGACCTGCCGTTGCTGATGGGCGGGCGCAGCAGCGAGGGCGACTTCACCACGGTGGAATCCGTGCCGGTGGACCGCGTTCGCACTGTAGCGGGCCCCACGCGGCCCACATCCAGCGTGGCCGAGAACGAGATCACTTGGCGCCTCATCTCGCACCTGTCCCTGAACTACCTGGCGATGACCGACCTGTCGGAAGAAGAGGGCGCGGCCACGCTGCGCGATCTGCTGCGGCTGTACCTCGACCTGGGCGACAAGGACCTGTCCGGCCAGGTCTCCAGCATCAAGGGCGTGGGCATTTCCGCCATCACCCGCCGCCTGCCTCAGCATGGGCAACTGGTCTATGGCCGTGGCGTGGGGGTCTCGGTCGGCGTGGACGAAAGCTCCCTGGCCGGTGTCAGCCCCTGGCCGCTGATGGCCGTCCTGGAGCGCTTCTTCGCGCGGCACGTGGGAGTGAACAGCTACACCGAACTGGCCCTCGATTCGCGCCAGCGCGGCCGCATCGCGCAGTGGCGGGTGCGGCCTGGCCAAAGGCCCTGCACATGAGCCGTTTGCCCACGCTCGACGCGGGCGACGCCCGGCAGGCGCGGATTGCACGGCCGGCAAGCGAGGCCGGGGTGGCGCTCTTTTGGCAGAAGCTGAAAGACAACCCGCACGAATTCGATCTGTTCTTCACGTTGCGGCTGCTGCAGGCCCGCCAGCCCGAGTTTCCCCGGTTCGGCCGGGCACTGCGGCCCCAGGGCGAGTCCCTGCGCCTGGGCCAGGACCCGTCGCTGGCTTTTGCGCCGGCGACCCTCGCGGAGGTCCTGCCCGCTGTGGCGGGCCAGCCAGAGCGGCTGATGGTGTGGAATTTCGGGCTCTACGGGCCCAACGGGCCGATGCCCACGCACCTAACAGAGTACGTGCGCGAGCGCCTGCGGCAGTACGACGACCCGACGCTTGCGCGCTTTTCGGACATCTTCCACCACCGGCTCTTGCTGCTGTTCTTTCGGGCGTGGTCGGACCCGCAGCCGACCACCTCGCTGGACCGGGCGGGCGACGACTCCTTCGGCCGGCATGTGCGCAGTCTGGTGGGGCTGGGCGAGCCCACACAGCGGTCCCGCGACGCGGTGCCTGACCACGCCAAGCAGTACATGGCGGGCCACCTCACCCGCTGGACGCGCAACCCGGAAGGCCTGACCGCCGCCATTCGCCTGTATTTCGGCGTGCCGGTGGAGTTGATCGAATACGTACTGCACTACCTGGAACTCGAACCCCGCCAGCAAACGCGGCTGTCGCGCAATGCCTGCAATTCACAGTTGGGCGTGGACACCGTGGTCGGAAGCCGGGTGCCCGATGCACAGAGCAAGTTCCGGCTGCGGATCGGGCCGCTCACGCTGGCGCAGTACGAACGTTTCCTGCCTTCGGGCGAAGACTTCCAGGCGCTGGTGGACTGGGTGCGCAACTACCTGGGCATCGAGTTCGCGTGGGACTTCGAACTGGTGCTGCGCCGCGAAGACGTGCCCCCCTGCCAGCTCGGCGGCGCCACGCGGCTGGGGTGGACGACCTGGTCCCTGTCGGCGCCCGCCACCCGCGATCCGGACGACTTCCGCCTGGACCCCGAGCACTGGCTGACCCTGCGCAAGGGCGCTGCCCGCCGCGCCACCTCGCCACCCACATCCGCGCACGCCTGATGCGCTCCCTTTTTAAAAACTGACTCACCGAGGTCCCATGTCTGAAATTAGCCGGCAAGCCCTTTTCGGAAAATTGAATCCCCTGCTGTTCAAGTCGCTGGAAAGCGCTACGGTGTTCTGCAAGCTGCGTGGCAACCCGTATGTGGAGCTGGTGCACTGGTTGCACCAGTTGCTGCAGGAAACCGATTCCGATCTGGTGCGCGTGTTCCGGCACTTCGAGATCGACGCTGAAAAGCTCGCGGCCGACGTGCTGCAGAGCCTGGACCGCCTTCCGCGCGGGGCCACCTCGATCAGCGATTTCTCGGCGCAGATCGAGACCGCCATCGAGCGCGGCTGGGTCTATGCCACGCTGATGTTCGGCGAGTCCCAGATCCGCAGCGCCTACTGGCTCTCCGGCATGGTCCGCACGCGGGCAATGGCCAATGAACTGCGGGCCATTTCCAGCGAACTGGGCCGTTTGACGGAGCCGGCCTTGAGCGACGCGTTCGCGAAGCTGCTGCCCGATTCGCCGGAATCGCGCCTGGGCGCGGCAGACGGTTCCGGCCTCTCGGGCGTGCCCGGCGAGGCCAGCGGTGCCACGGGCCCGACCGGCACGGGGCGTGGCGAGGCGCTGCAGAAATACACGGTCGATCTGACCGAGCGCGCGCGCCAGCAGGAACTGGACCCCGTGACCGGGCGTGACGAAGAAGTCCGCCAGATGGTCGACATCCTGATGCGCCGCCGCCAGAACAACCCCATCCTCGTCGGCGAGGCCGGCGTGGGCAAGACGGCCGTGGTCGAAGGCCTGGCGCTGCGCATCGCGGCGGGCGACGTGCCGCCGCCGCTCAAGGACGTGCAGCTGCGCGTCGTGGACATCGGCCTGCTGCAGGCCGGCGCCAGCATGAAAGGCGAGTTCGAGAACCGCCTGCGGGCCCTGCTGGACGAGGTGCAGGCCAGCACGGCGCCCATCGTGCTCTTCATCGACGAGGTCCATACGCTGATCGGCGCGGGCGGGCAGGCCGGCACGGGCGATGCGGCCAACCTGCTCAAGCCCGCGCTCGCGCGCGGCGTGCTGCGCACCATCGGGGCCACCACCTGGGCCGAGTACAAGAAGTACATCGAGAAAGACCCGGCGCTCACCCGGCGCTTCCAGCTCGTGCAGATCCACGAGCCGGACGAAGCCAAGGCCGTGCTCATGCTGCGTGGCGTGGCCGCCAAGCTGGAAGGCCACCACCGCGTGCGCATCGGCGACGACGCGGTGGCCGCCGCCGTCAGCCTGTCGCACCGCTACATCCCCTCGCGACAACTGCCGGACAAAGCGGTGAGCCTGCTGGACACCGCCTGCTCGCGCGTGGCGATGGGCCTGCATGCCACCCCGGCGCGCCTGGAGGCCGTGATCCGGCAACTGGAGTCGCTGGCGGTCGAAAAGGACATCGTGCAGCGCGAACTGGACCTGGGCGTGGGGGAGACCGAGCGCTTCGACGAAATCAATGCGTCGCTGGCGCGGCTGGAGGCAGAGCATGAGGTGCTCAAGGCCCGCTTCGAAAGCGAAAAGGCCATGGTGCAGCAGATCGTGGACGCGGAGGCAGCCGTGCTGTCCCGCCGCGTGGCCAAGGAGGCCGCGGCCCAAGCTGCGCCGCCCGCCGAAAGCGCCGCGCAGGGCGGCACCGTGGCATCCGCCGATGTGCAGGGCCCGGCCGATTCGGCACCTGCGCCAGCGCAGGGCGATGGTGCGGACCCCGCGGCCGTCCAGCAGTTGAGCGGCCTGCGCGGTGAACTGCTGCGCATGCAGGGCGAGGACCCGTTGCTGCAGCCCGTGGTCGATGCCAGCGTGGTGGCCGCCGTGGTGGCGGAGTGGACCGGCATTCCGGTGGGCCGCATGGTGCGCGACGAAGTCAAATCGGTGCTCACGCTGGCGGACACGCTGGAAAAGCGGGTGATCGGCCAGCGGCATGGCCTGGAGGCCATCACGCGGCGCATCCAGACCGCCCGCGCGCAGCTGGACAACCCGGGCAAGCCCATCGGCGTGTTCCTGCTGGCGGGCCCGTCGGGCGTAGGCAAGACCGAGACCGCGCTTTCGCTCGCCGAGGCGCTGTACGGTGGCGAACAGAACCTCATCACCATCAACATGAGCGAGTTCCAGGAAGCGCACACGGTCTCGACCCTGAAGGGCGCGCCGCCCGGCTACGTGGGCTACGGCGAAGGCGGTGTGCTGACCGAAGCCGTGCGCCGTCGGCCCTACAGCGTGGTGCTGCTCGATGAGATCGAGAAGGCCCACCCCGACGTGCACGAGCTGTTCTTCCAGGTGTTCGACAAGGGTTGGATGGAAGACGGGGAAGGGCGTTACATCGATTTCAAGAACACGGTGATCATCCTGACCTCCAACGTGGGTTCGGAGCTGATCGCCGGCATGTGCCGCGACCCCGATCTGGTGCCGCCGCCCGAGGCCCTGGCCAAGGCCGTGCGCCAGCCGTTGCTCGAAAAGTTTCCGGCTGCGTTGCTGGGCCGGCTGGTGGTGGTGCCGTATTTCCCCATCTCCGACGCGATGCTGGACCAGATCATCCGCCTGCAGTTGCAGCGCATCCAGACCCGCATCCTGGAGCGGCACAACGCGCAGTTCACGTTCGACGAGGCCGCGGTGCAGCTGATTCGCCAGCGCTGCAGCGAGGTCGAATCCGGCGCGCGCATGGTGGACGGCATCATCACGCAGAACCTGCTGCCGCGCCTGGCCATGCAGTTCCTGCAATCGTCCGTGGACGCGCACGTGATCCGCCAGATCCAGCTCAGCGCATCGGACAGCGATTTCGAGATCGTGTTCGGTTGATGCCGACGCTCCATGGCCCCTGGCGCAGGGGCCATGGAGGCTGGCGCCAGCCCCAGGACGACCAGCAAGGAAGAGGGAATGGTGCTGGCGGCAGGCGTTCGCACGCCGGTGAAGGCCGCGCGGCATTGCAGTCTGGAAAGGACGCCGTTCATTCGTTCGAACGGATGCATTCATCGCAAAAAAAGCCTGGCTACGCGAGCACGCCCGTTGGCTGGCAAAAAACGACCCTTCGGACGGAGAGTCCGGGAGTCGCCCCACGATGAAACCGATTGGGGGCTGACCGGATTGGCGGTGGATTCTGAGAAGAACCACCGAACACCCTGGCCAGCGATTGACGCCAGTGTATCATTAAATGAGAATGGTTATCAATCAAATGTGCCGCGCTTGCAGCGGCACCTCAGCAGTTCACTGTGGGTCGAGCAGGGGCGCAGCCGGGTGCGCCTTGCTGGCATCGGGCTCGTCCCGCATCGGTTTGAAAAGGGAGCGCAGATGACCGACACGCCGTTGGAAGATCTCATCGAGGAACACCGGGTCCTTCTGGACGGGTATGGGCGGGCGCAGATCCGCTGCAGCCGTTTACTGGCCATGCAGGCTTCAGAGATCGAGCGCCTGCAGGCCCAGTCCATCCGCCTGCGGGCACGGGCCATCGTGGCCGAGACGGCGCTGGCATTCGCCCGGGAGGAGGCCGCCGAAGGGAATGCCGCTGCGCTCCAGGGCCCGGCGCGGCGGCGTGCCATGGGCCGGCAGATCGAAGCCCTGGGGCAGCGCATCCATGAGCTGATGCGCGAGGTGCTGCACTGGCAGTGGCGGGCCGCGCGTTCCCATCACACCATGCCATTGCCTGCCATGGCGTTGCGGGCGGTGGCGACCGAGGGCCTGTCGGCCCGGCCAGGACGCATGCGGTCCGTGGTTTGCATTGCGCCGGATGCCGCGGGCAGCCTGATCGCGCAGCCGGTGGGCCGCAAGCCGGAAGCGGCGGTGGAAGAAAGCGCCGCCGCATTGCCCGGCGGAAATGCGGCGCTGGAAGCCAGCCTGATCGCCGCCGACTTCGTGATCTGCCAGACCGGCTGCGTCGGCCATGACGACTATTGGCGGGTGCAGGACCACTGCAAGCGCACGGGCAAACCGTGCGTGCTGGTGGACCAGCCCCAGGTCGTTCAGATCATGCGGGGGCTGGCGCATCCGCAGGACGAGCCCGTGCTGCAGCGGTAGGCAAGTAGCCCACGCACCGCGGGCTTCGGACGGGCGCGATCGGTAGCGGCTGATGATCGGTTGCTATGAAATTTATAGCTATATGCCCTAGTCGATCATGTGCTGGAGGCCATTTTGACTATCAGCCTCTTGTCACGCATCAGTCCCGTGTCAGGCCATGGTCATCAGGCTGGCATTGCCGCCGGCCGCTGCGGTGTTCACGCTCAGGGCACGCTCGATGACCAGCCGCTCCAGCGGTACCACGGTGCCCCCCGCCGCCAGCGTGGTGATGCCCACGATGGGACCCGGCCGCTGCGCCATCTGATGGCACAGCGCCGCCAGGGCCTCGGCGCTGCCCTGGTGCAGCACGGCGTCCAGCGCCACGCTGGGGCTGCGCCAGTCGTTCGCCAAGGCCACGCGCGTCTGCACGCTGGCGGGCAGCCGGGCATGCAGGGCGCTGGCTTCGGCCGCCGGCCACACCGCGCTGCCCCCGACGGCCATCACCGCCGCCAGCTGGGTCAACCGATCGCTGTCGTTGTCGGCCAGGCAGAGCGTGCGGGCGCGGGGCGCCAGTGTGTACTGGTTGCGCTCGCCCGTGGGGCCCGGCAAGGTGCAAGCCAGGCCGGCCACCGCGGCATCGGCCAAGGCCTTGCAGGTGGCTGCAAGCGTGCCATGGCCTGCGCCCGGCGCCCAGGCGGCCAGGGCCTGCAGCGGGGCCTGCAGCACGGCGCGCGCAGCGGCGTCCGGTGGGGCGGCGGCCGTGCTGCCGATCGCGGCACACGCGGCGTCGGCCGGGTGCTGGGACAGCAGGCGCAGCAGGTACAGCGGCCCGCCGGCCTTGGGGCCCGTGCCCGACAGCCCCTCGCCACCGAAAGGCTGTACGCCCACGACGGCGCCCACCATGTTGCGGTTCACATAGACATTGCCCGCGTGCGCGCGGCGCACCACGCGCTCCACCGTCTCGTCGATGCGCGTGTGCAGTCCCTGCGTGAGGCCGTAGCCCGTCGCGTTGATCTGGTCGAGCAGGGTCTCCAGCCCATCGCTGGCGTAGCGCACCACGTGCAGCACGGGGCCGAACACTTCGCGCTTGAGCTCGCCGATGCTGGACAGCTCGATCAGCGTCGGGACGACGAAGGTGCCGCGCGCCAGCACTTCGGCATCCACCGCTGGGCGGAACACGGCGCGGCCTTGGGCGCGCAGCGTGGCCACGTGCTCTTCGATGCCGGCGCGGGCCTCTTCGTCGATCACCGGGCCCACGTCCACCGCCAGCAGGCCGGGATCGCCCACGGTCAACTCGGCCATGGCGCCCTTGAGCATGGTGATCACGCGGTCGGCTGCATCGGTCTGCACGCACAGCACGCGCAGGGCGGAGCAGCGCTGGCCGGCGCTGTCGAAGGCCGAGGCCACCACGTCGCCCACCACCTGCTCCACCAGCGCGGAGGAGTCCACGATCATCGCGTTCTGCCCGCCGGTTTCGGCAATCAGCGGAATCGGGCGGCCCTGCGCGTCGAGCCGTCCGGCCACGCTGCGCTGCAGGATGCGCGCGACTTCGGTGGAACCGGTGAACATCACTCCCATCACACGGGCATCGCCCACCAGCCGGGCGCCCACCGTCTCGCCACGCCCTGGCAGCAGTTGCACCGCACCGTGCGGCACACCTGCTTCATGCAGCAGGCGCACGGCTTCGGCTGCGATCAGCGGGGTTTGCTCCGCCGGTTTGGCCAGCACGGTGTTGCCGGCGGCCAGGGCGGCGGCCACCTGTCCCATGAAGATGGCGAGCGGAAAATTCCATGGGCTGATGCAGACCACGGGGCCGATCGGGCGGTGGGTCTCGTTGTCGAAATGGCCCTCGGTCTGCACGGCGTAGTAGCGCAGGAAGTCCACCGCCTCGCGCACTTCGGCCACCGCGTTGGCGCAGGTCTTGCCGGCCTCGCGCATCAGCAGGCTCATCAGCTGGGGCAGGCCCGCCTCCAGCAGGCCGGCGGTGCGCCGCAGCGCAGCAGCCCGTGCGTTGGGCGCCGTGGCGGCCCAGCCGGGGCCGGCATCGCAGGCGGCCTGCAGCGCGCAGTCCACGTCGGCATCGGTCGCCTCCTGCACGTGGCCCACGACATCGGTGGGGTCCGCGGGGTTGCGCACGGCGAGCGTTGTGCCTGTGTCGGCCACCGGTCCGTCGATGAGGGGCTCGGCCTGCCAGAACTGCTGCCTTTCAGCGGCCAGCGCATTCGACAGCCGGGCCAGCACGGATTCGTTGGACAGGTCCACTCCCGCCGAATTGGCGCGGCGGGCCCCGTACAGGTCCTTGGGCAGCGGAATGCGGGGATGGGGCAGAGCGGTGGTGCCTTCCGCCGCCGCGGCGGCATCCACCGTGGCGACGGGGTCGCTCACGAGCGATTCCAGCGCCAGCGTGGTGTCGGCCACGCGGTTCACGAACGAGGTGTTGGCACCGTTTTCCAGCAATCGGCGCACGAGGTAGGCGAGCAAGGTTTCGTGCGTGCCCACTGGCGCATAGATGCGGCAGGGGCGGCCCAGCTTGCCGTCCGAGGGTGCGCCCACCACCTGCTCGTACAGCGGCTCGCCCATGCCGTGCAGGCACTGGAACTCGTACTGTCCTGGCTGGTAGCCGGGGCCCGCGAGTTGGTAAATGGTGGCCAGCGTCTGCGCGTTGTGCGTGGCGAACTGGGGGTACACCACGTCGGTGGCGGCGAGCAGCTTGCGTGCGCAGGCGATGTAGGAGACGTCGGTGTGCGCCTTGCGGGTGTACACCGGGTAGTCGGACAGGCCGTCCAGCTGAGCGCGCTTGATCTCGCTGTCCCAGTAGGCGCCCTTGACCAGACGGATCATCAGGCGGTGCCCGGTGTTGCGCGCCAGGTCGATCACCCAGTCGATCACGTGCGGACAGCGCTTCTGGTAGGCCTGGATGACGAAGCCGATGCCGTTCCAGCCCGCCAGCGACGGGGCGCGGCACAGCCGCTCCAGCAGGTCGAGCGACAGCTCCAGCCGGTCGGCCTCTTCGGCGTCGATGTTCAGTCCGATGTCGTACTGGCGGGCCAGCTCGACCAGTTGCAGCACCTTGGGGTACAGCTCGTCCATCACGCGGGCATATTGCGCCCGGCTGTAGCGCGGGTGCAGCGCCGACAGCTTGATCGAGATGCCGGGTCCCTCGTACACGCCGCGGCCGGCGGACGCCTTGCCGATGGCGTGGATCGCCTCCACGTGGGAGCGCAGATAGCGCGCCGCATCGTCCGCGGTCAATGCGGCCTCGCCCAGCATGTCGTAGGAGTAACGAAAGCCCTGTGCTTCCATCGTGCGGGCGTTGGAGAGCGCTTGATCGATCGTCTCGCCGGTGACGAACTGCTCGCCCATCATGCGCATCGCCATGTCCACGCCCTTGCGAATGAGGGGCTCGCCGCCCTTGGCGGTCAGGCGCCGCAGCGCGGAGGTCAGGCCGCGCTCGCTGTGCGTGGCCACGAGCTTGCCGGTGAGCAGCAGGCCCCAGGTGGCGGCGTTCACGAACAGCGAGGGGCTCTTGCCCAGATGGGGCTCCCAGTCGCCCGAGCGGATCTTGTCGCGGATCAACGCGTCGCGCGTGGCACTGTCGGGAATGCGCAGCAAGGCCTCGGCCAGGCACATGAGCGCAACCCCTTCCTGGGACGACAGGGCGAACTCCTGCAGCAAGCCCTGCACGATGCCCGCCCGTCCGCCAGCGCTCTTGCGGTGGCGCAACGTGTCGGCCAGGCGCAGGGCCAGCGCCTGGATGTCGCCGGACACACTGCCCGGCAGGCGCGCCAGATCCAGCAAGGGGGCCAGCGCCTGCGGCTCGGGCCGCCGGTACGCGGCGGTAATGGCATGGCGCAACGGATGGCTGTCCAGGGGGCGGGGCGCGAAGGCGAAATCGTCGGTTGCGGGTGCGGCAGAGTCGGCGGAGAGGGACATGGCGGCGTAGGAAGACCAGTGAGCTGGAGGTCTGTGCATCATGCAAGCGATTAATTTGAATTACTTTCCAAAAAAACCCGATAGAACAGAATAAAAATCCAAAGATGCAAGACGCCGAACCCTCCCTGGATCGCATTGATCGCCGCATCCTCAAAACGCTTCAGGAAGACGGACGCATCGCGAACCTCAAACTGGCGGAACGCGTGGCGCTGTCGCCCACGGCCGTGCTGTCCCGCGTGCAGCGCCTCACCCGCGACGGATACATCTTGGGTTACGAGGCGCGGCTCAATCCGCTCAAGCTCGGGGCCGGGCTGCTGGTGTTCGTGGAGGTGTTGCTGGACCGCACGACTCCCAATGTGTTCGACCAATTCAAGGCGGCGGTGCAGGTGCACCCCGAGATCCTGGAGTGCCACATGGTGGCGGGCGGGTTCGACTACCTGCTCAAAACCCGCTCGGCCGACATGACGGCCTACCGCGAATTTGCCGGCCATGTGCTCTGGCAACTGCCCGGCGTGCGCGAGACGCGAACCTACGCCGTCATGGAGGAGGTCAAGCACTCCACCCACCTGAATCTGGGCTGAACGGGGCGCCGTCTGTCGCACCGGGGCTCCCATCGCTGATCCGCCGTGGCATGAAGTCCGCAATAATCGGCGCCATTCACCTGTGATAACGCACCGAGGAAGGGATCCCACCATGCTAGCCATCCGCTATGCCGCCGCCGCGCTTCTGGCCGGCTTTTTCTCCCAGGGCGCGTCTGCCGCCTGCTACCTCGTCTATGGCGCCGACCAGCAGGTGCTCTACCGCTCGCAACGGCCTCCAGTGGACCTGGCCCGCCAGGTGCACGAAACGCTTCCCCGCGTGGTTCCCGGAGGCACGCTGGTGTTCACGCTGGACAACTATGGCTGCGAATTGGAGATCAACCGGCTTCCCGTGTCTGCATCCATGGGCGGCGCTTCGGTGCAAGCGTTGCCTGCCACCCCGCGCCGCGCACGCGCCGACCGCAGCTGACGCCTCGCGCCGGTAAGGGCGGCCCGGCCTGAGACAATCGGGGGATGAGCGACCCCACAGAAACACCGATCCCCACGAACGAATGGCCGCAAGGCTGGCTGGAAGTCACGTCCATGGACATGGACGCCCAGGGCGTGGCCCGCAAGCCCGACGGCAAGGTCGTCTTCATCGACGGCGCATTGCCCCTGGAACTCGTCACTGCCAATACCCACCGCAAGAAGAACAACTGGGAGCAGGCCAGCCTCACGGCAATCCACCGTGAATCGTCGCAACGCGTGCGCCCGGGCTGCCCGCATTTCGGCCTGCATGCCGGAGCCTGCGGCGGCTGCAAGATGCAGCACCTGCACGTGGCTGCCCAGGTGGCCGTGAAGCAGCGGGTGCTGGAGGACAACCTCTGGCACCTGGGCAAGGTCAAGGCCGAGACCATCATGCGGCCCATCGAAGGCCCGGCCTGGGGATACCGCTACCGTGCGCGCCTTTCGGTCCGCTACGTGATCAAGAAAGGCCAGGTGCTCGTCGGCTTCCACGAGCGCAAGAGCCGCTACGTGGCCGACATGGAGGTCTGCCCCGTGCTTCCCCCCCATGTGAGCGCCATGCTGGTGCCGTTGCGCGCCCTGATCGCCTCCATGGAGGCCCGCGACACCTGCCCCCAGATCGAACTGGCCTGCGGCGACCACGTCACCGCCCTCGTCCTGCGGCACCTGGAACCCCTGAGCACGGACGACCTGGCCAAGCTGCGAGCCTTTGCGGCCGAGCAGGGCGTGCAATGGTGGCTGCAGCCCAAGGGGCCCGATACCGTGAAGCTGCTGGATGCCGATAGCGAGCAGCTGTCCTATGCACTGCCTGATTTCGGCATCACCATGCCGTTCAAGCCCACGGATTTCACGCAGGTGAATCCGCACATCAACCGCGTCCTGGTGTCGCGTGCCTTGCGCCTGCTGGACGCGCGCAAGCAGGAGCGGGTGATCGACTGGTTCTGCGGCCTGGGCAACTTCACGCTGCCCATCGCCACTCAGGCGCGCGAAGTGCTGGGCATCGAAGGCAGTGAGGCCCTCGTGGCCCGCTCGCGCGAGAACTACCGGTACAACCAAGCCTTGACCGCCGAAGGGCAGCCCCTGGCCCCGACGGACTTCGTCGCGCGGAATCTGTTCGAAATGACCCCGGAGATGCTGGTGACCGATGGCGTGGCGGACAAATGGCTGGTCGATCCACCCCGCGAAGGGGCCTTTGCCCTCGCCAAAGCCCTGGCGGACATCCACCAGGCACGCCTGGGTGCTGAAGAGGCGCCTGCGCTGCCGGCAGGGGCCGAAGGTTGGGTGCCGCCCCAGCGCATCGTGTACGTGAGCTGCAATCCGGCCACGCTGGCACGCGATGCGGGGCTGCTGGTGCACCAGGCGGGCTATCGGTGCGTGGCCGCGGGCGTGGTCAACATGTTTCCCCACACGGCGCACGTGGAAAGCATGGCAGTGTTCGAGCGCGCCTGACGGCGCCGTCGACGCTGGCTGACCAGTGTGGCGGTCAGCTGCGGTTGCGGGAGGCGGCGCCGGACTCGCCAGACTCCCCGGCTTCACTGCCGCGGCTGGCGCGATCGGGCTTGGCCTCCAGCTTGCCCAGCACCGAGGGCGAGCCCTCGAGCTTGTTGTCACGCATGTATTGATCCATGTCTTTCCAGCCGGCAAAGACAGAGGCCTTGGCGGCCTTGGGATTCAGCGTGAAGCAATCCTCCAGGCCGCGCAGCGCATGCCGGCAGGCGCCGCCGATCGCCTTGGCTTCGGCCTCCTTCTGAACCAATCGGGGATCAGGTCCCAGGCCCGGAATCTCGCAGCCGGACAAAAGCACCAATGCCAGGGATGCAGCGGCGTAGCGCGGACGGAGGAGGGGGGCTGGAAGATGAGCCATGTGACTTGATTATCGGCACGGCGCCTGGAGGATTGAGGGCGAGGCCCTGCTTTTCCGTGGAATATTCCCGAACGCATTGATGCAACACCCCCTGCACCATGGAAAAAGGCCTCTTGCGAGGCCTTTTTTGCGTCAACGTTCAATCAGAGCAGCGCATCAATCGCGCTCGCCACCCGCGATGCCCAGCAGGGCCAGCAGGCTTTGGAACACGTTGAAGATGTCCAGGTACAGGGCCAGCGTGGCACTGATGTAGTTGGTCTCGCCGCCATCCAGGATCTGCTTGAGGTCATACAGCATGTAGGCGCTGAAGATGCCGATGGCGGCGACCGAGATCGCCATCATGCCGGCCGAAGAGCCAACGAACACATTGATGATGGCGCCGACCATGAGCACCATCGCGCCCACGAACAGCCATTTGCCCATGCCCGACAGATCGCGCTTGATCACGCTGGCCAGGGTGGCCATCACGAAGAACACGCCTGCCGTGCCGGCAAAGGCGGTCATGATCAGATCGGTACCGTTCTTGAAGCCCAGCACCATGCCGATCAGGCGAGACAGCATCAGCCCCATGAAGAACGTGAAGGCCAGCAGCACGGGAACGCCCGCAGCAGAGTGCTTGGTCTTCTCGATCGCATACATGAAGGCGAAAGCGCCGCCCAGGAACACGATCAGCCCGACACCGCCACGCAGCGACTGGGTGATGCCGGTTGCGACGCCGACCCACGCGCCCAGCACCGTCGGCAGCATGCTCAGCGCAAGCAGCCAATAAGTATTGCGCAGCACTTTCTGCCGCTGCTCCTGCGAGACCCCATATCCCGCTGAGCCCAGGGTGGTGACTTGGTCGTTCATCTTCTATCTCTCCTTTGAGGCCTGCACAGCGCAGACATACAAATTCTAGGTGGTGCCGATCCCGGCGCTTTCAAATACCCTCTCTCGATCCCGTACTTTAAGGATGCAGTCTTTTGCCTTGGGCCCGCAGAGCGCCGCCATGGGGAGCCGGTATGCTCGTGGACTTCGTTGAGCCATCGGCCCTGCCTTCCCTGATTTGAACTGGACTGGACTGCTACCGCCATGAAAACCAAACCCGAACTCGAAGCCGCCGACGTCAAGAAGATCGCTGCGGCGGCCGAGGCCGAAGCCCTCAAGAACCAATGGGCGGTCACGATTGCCATCGTGGACGATGGTGGGCATCTGCTGTCCCTTCAGCGCCTGGATGGGGCCGCTCCGGTGTCGTCCCACATCGCTCCCGGGAAGGCCCGCACGGCCGCACTGGGGCGCCGTGAAAGCAAGGTCTACGAAGACATCGTCAACGGGGGGCGCACGGCCTTCCTGAGCGCTCCATTCATCGACGGCCTGCTGGAAGGCGGCGTGCCGATCATGAAGGACGGTCAGTGCCTGGGCGCAGTGGGCGTGAGCGGCGTGAAATCGACGGAAGACGCGCAGATCGCCAAGGCGGGCATAGCCGCATTGGGCCTTTGAATCGACCGTCGTCGGGATGCCGAGCCAATGCCGTGTCGGGCATTACGCGCGGCAGACGCCGGATCCGCATGGCACATGAAAAAACCGGCCCTAGGGCCGGTTTTGTTTTGGGTGGGGTGAAAAAAAGCCTGGCTACGCGGGCAACCCGTTGGCTGGCAAATACGACCCTTCAGGCACTGAGGTGCCCTGGAGTCGCCCCACGATGAAACCTATTTGGTCAGAATCAGTTTGCCCAGTTTGGTGGCCTGCAGGCGGTAGACCAAACCGTTGTGGCAGATGGCCACGGTCTTCTGGCCTTTGAGCAGTTCCCGGCTATCGACAGCGGGTGCGGAGCTTGCCAGGTGCGCGGCGCCGGACGGCTCGCGCTCCTGAAAAACGGTGGAGCCAAAAAAAGACGAAGAAGGCAGGGCGTTGAGACTGGCGTGCATGAGAAATCCTCTGTGCTTTGCGATTGATTTAATGATAACCATTCTCAATTGTTCGTCAAGTGAAGCGCCTGCCTATCTTGTAAATATTTATCACTGAGGCTCGGTCACGAACCCGATCTTGCGCACACCGGCCCGTTGGGCGGCAGACATGGCCTGGGCCACGCGCTCATAGCGGACTTCCTTGTCGCCACGGATGTGCAGATCGGGTTGCGGATCCTTCACCGCTTCGGCTTTCAGGCGGGGTTCGAGTTCGTCGTCGCCAATCGTCAGTTCATTCCAGTGGTATTTGCCATCGGCGGTGACACTGAGACGAATGGTCTCGGGCTTGACGTCTTCGCGCTGATTGGAAGCGCGTGGCAGATCCACTGGCACGGCATGCTTCATCACCGGCACCGTGATGATGAATATGATGAGCAGCACCAGCATGACGTCCACCAGCGGCGTCATGTTGATTTCGTTCATCACCTCGTCGGAGTCGTCCTGGGTTCCGAAAGACATGGTTTTCAGCCCTTCTTGATCGGCAGCACCTTGGCTTGCTCGCCAGGGGCGCTGACGCGTGCGCCCGTCACGAAGTAGGCGTGCAGGTCATGCGCGAAGCTGTTCAGGTTGTTCAGGATGGACTTGTTTCCCCGCACCAGCGCGTTGTAGCCCAGCACGGCAGGAATCGCCACGGCCAGTCCGAGGGCCGTCATGATCAGTGCCTCGCCGATCGGGCCGGCCACCTTGTCGATGGTCGATTGGCCCGAAGTGCCGATCGCCACCAGCGCGTGGTAAATGCCCCAGACGGTGCCAAACAGGCCGATGAACGGGGCGGTCGAGCCGACCGAGGCCAGCACGGCCAGGCCCGATTGCACGCGGGCCGTGAACTCGTCGATGCAATTGCGCAGGCTGCGCGTGACCCAGTCGCTCACATCCAGGCTGTCATGCAGATGCGCCTTGGTATTGCGGTGGTGCGCCGTGGCTTCGCGCCCTTCCAGAGCCAGATGGCGGAAGGGGTTGGCAGGGTCGTCGCCGAGCTTGCTCAGGCCGGCGGCGAAGTCTTCGCTGTGCCAGAAATCACGTGCGCCACGCGCATGTTTCTTGAAGCGGAAGATGTCCATTGCCTTGATCAGGATGACGATCCAGGAGGCCAAAGACATGCCGAGCAACAGCACGGCAACAGCGCGGGTGACAAAGTCACCCTGGATCCAAACGTTGGCAATGCCGAAATGCGATTCCATGAAAACTCCTGAAAATTATTCGAGAACAAAATTGACGGGGACCAGGTTCCACATGGTCTCGGGCTCGCCGTTGCGTTTGCCCGGCACGAAGCGCCAGCGCATCACGGCGTCCTGGGCCTGGCGATCCAGCCGGTCGAAGCCGCTGGACTTGTTGATTTCCACCTTCTGCGGAAGCCCGTCCGTGCCGATGAGCACGCGCAGCACGACCTTGCCTTGTTCACCCAGCCGCTTGCTGATGGCGGGGTAGGTCGGCCTGGGGTTGTTCAGGTAGGCCGCATCGCTGGAAGGCAACTCGATCTTTGGAGGTGCTGGCGGCGCTGGAGGAGCGGGCGGTGGCGCAGGGGGCGCCATTGGTGCCGCGATCGGCGGCGCAGGAGGCTGGGGTTCGGTGATTCCAGTTGGCGCATTGGGCGCAGGTGTGCGGTCGGGAATGGCCACCGGCATGGGCGCCGGACGCGGGGCAGGCGCTTTGGGGGCCGGTTTCGGCGGAGGCGGCGGCGCCGGCTTGGGGGGCGGTGGAACGGGTGGAGCAGGGGGCGCTGGCGGCGTGATGAACTCGCTCAGCACTTCGGCAGGCACGATGACCTCTGCGGCCTTGCGCAGCAGGCCCGACTGAAGTGCCCACAATCCGGCCACGTGCAACAGCACGACGGAACCTGCGATCACGGCGTTGCGGCTCACACCCCGTGAGGAGCCATATCGATCAAATTGGGACATAAAAATGATAGCTGCCAACGCCCACAGGACAAGCGCCAGAGGCCTAGAAGGCCAAGTTACTTACGGAAGATCCACCACACGGAGCCGATGACGAGAATCAGGCTGCCTGCGAGGGTTGAGAGCAGTTCCATGCTTTGCTTTCCAAGATGGAGTTGGCAAGCTGGATCGTCTGCGAGGCGATCTCTTTGTGCAGCGCGGCGACCGGATGCGAAACGCTGCATTGGGCCACGACATCCCGTGCGCAGCTTTCGCAACGGCCGCATTGGGTGGCCACGCCCAGCTCGAACTGGATCTCGTCGAAACTCATGCCAGCATGTGCATGGCGTGCAATTTCGCGGTCAGAAACCCGGCGGCAGACACAAACGATCATGGTGCAGGCAGTGTTGGCTGGCTGTTGACAATAGTTCATTATAAATGCGAATTCATCGCATTTGCAATCCTTTGGTTTCTTGCTTGTTGAAAAGCATTGGATTGACACACCGGCCGCGCATGGGTTCCCGGTGGTGCAGGCGAAAAAAAGCCGGCAGTGGTGCCGGCTTCGTTTTTCATTCGCCGCCTGCTGAACGTGCAGACGATGGAATGCTTACTTCACGTGCTTGCCGATCAGGCCAGCCATTTCGAACATGGAAACCTGGGGCTTGCCGAACACTTCCTTGAGCTTGGCGTCGGCATTGATCATCCGCTTGTTGCTGGCGTCTTGCAGGTCGTTGGCCTTGATGTAGACCCACAGCTTGCTGATGATCTCGGTACGGGGCAAGGGCGTGGAGCCCACGACGGCAGCCAGGGCAGGGCTGGGCGTAAGGGCTTTCATGAAAGCGGCGTTCGGGGTGCGCTTCTTCGCGGGGGCTGCGGCCTTGGCTTCGGAGGCCGGCGCTTTCTTTGCAGTTGCCATGTTGGGTTTTCCTTGTTGGAAGTGAAATATCGTCACCAGCGAAAACCTGCTTCTCCACTGGCCCGCAGATGCTACTGGGAAAAAAACGCGTTTCCAAGCGAGGCATGGCTTTTTTTGCCTCCATTTGTTGCTTGGGTACCGCGCAAGCGCCACGGTGCTGGCGCCCGTCACGGCTACTGCAGTGAGGTGCGCATGCTCTCCGGTGGCGCATCGGCAGCGATCTCATCGCGATCGACGCGAGACGAAAATGGCCACGACCGCGGACAGGATCAACGCGCAGGCGACCCATTCGCCGGCGGTCAGGTGCTCGCCAGCGATGGCGCTGCCGAGCAGCAAGGCGATGAGCGGGTTGACGAAGGCATAACTCGATGCCATTGCCGGCGTCGCATGGCGCAACAGATAAAGGTAGGCGCTGAATCCCACCAGCGAGCCCAGCGTCACCAGGTAGAGCCATGCCAGCACGGCTTCGGGTCGCGGCGGCCACGCAGGCTGCTCGCCCAGCGCCAGGGACACGGCCATCAGCACGGCGCCTCCGCACAGCATCTCGCTGGCGAAACCACTGGCTCCGTCGGCCAGCGGGAAGCGCGTGGTGGACAGCACAGAGCCCAAAGACCAGGACAAGGTCGCCGCGAGGATGCAGACCATGCTGATAGGGGATGCAGAAAAGCTGGCGCCTTGCATCAGTACCAAAACACCCAGGGCGCCCAGCAGCATGCCCATCGTCTCGCCGCGTGTCGGCCGCCTTCCCCACAATAGCCCCCATGCGGCGATCATCATGGGCACTACGGCCACGCAAGCCGCGATGAGGCCGGAGCCGACGTGCAAGCTGGCGGTGGCCGTCAACCCCATCCCGCCGCCCAACATCAGCGCACCGACGATGAGCGCATGGAGCCATTGCCGCTTCGTCGGGCACTTCGGTGGGTTGCCGCTTTGGGGCTTGCGCCATGCCACCCATGCCATCAGCAGTGCACCTGCAGCGAGAAAGCGGGTTCCCATCTGGAAGAACGGTGGAAAGCTTTTGAGAGCCACCTGGATGGCGAGATAGGTGGAGCCCCAGATGAGATAGCAGGCCAAAAGGGCCAGGAGCAGCACCGTGGGGAGGCCGCGTGCAGCGGGGCTGGCGGGGGATGTGGAAAGTGAAGTCATGCTGCAGATGCTATGTAGGCAGAGTGTGCTCTTCCATGGCATTTGCAAGGCTGAAGATATGGATCGCCTTTGTTTCAATGGTTAAATAATGCCATGACCGAAGTTTCTCAACTAGATGCCCATGACGGCAGGATTTTGGCCGAATTGCAGCAGGATGCGCGCATTTCGATGGCAGAACTGGGCCGGCGGGTGCATCTCAGTCAGCCCGCGGTGACCGAACGGGTTCGCAAACTGGAAGCTTCGGGGGTGATACGGGGCTATGGCGTTCGTCTGGATTACGCCCGCCTGGGCTATGGCATTCGCGCCATCATCCGCGTGGGCCGGGCGGAATATGCCCGGGTGGTTCGACTGATCGAAGAGACGCCCGAGGTCTTGAATGCCTACAACGTCACGGGGGAAGACAGCTGGGTCCTGGAAATCGCAGTGATCGATGTCAGCCATCTGGATGCTGTAGTGACGGGGTTCTGCCTGCTGGCGGAAACCTCCACGTGCATCGTGCTCAACGCCCCTCGCGAGCATGCGCAGGTGTTGCCGGCGCGGCGCGATAGCATCAAGCCCCCCATCCGCAAAGTGACGGGACGTTAACCCCTGGAGCAGAAGGCGGAATCAATGCCGAGGTGATTGCGAGTCCATCGCTTTGGCATTGGCTTCGGATGAACGCTGGCGCACTGAAGATTTTTCAGGAAGCGTGGCCAGGACGACGCTGGCGATCGCAATACCGAAAGCGATCAGTTGAACCGGGGCAAGACGCTCTCCGAGCACCAGCACCCCCACCAACGCCGCGCTGATGGGAAGCATCACCGTAAAGACGCCGCCTTGTGCGGCAGGCACCGCCTTGAGCCCCGTCATCCACAGCCACACGGTCCACATGCTCGCGGCCAGTGCGTAGAAGACGAGCAACGTCCAAAGACCGGGTGTGAGGCTGGCAAAGTCAAAATGCCATGCTGCGTACAGTCCCATGGGGGTTGCCAGCGCGAATCCCCACAGGTTGATCAACGAAGTGATTCGGCGCGGCCCCAGCGTGCCCGTCAGTTTCTTGCCGATGACCGAATAGGCTGCCTCGCACAGAACGGCGCCCAGCAAGAGCAATTGCCCAAGCCAAACCAGGTTGGGAGCGTTTTCGCCCTCATGCCGTTGATTTGATTGGGTGTGATGCTCTGAATTTGATAGCGAAAAGAGCGCGGTGCCAACGACGGCGCACCCGACCGCGATCCAGGTCCGCGCAGAGACCTTTTCCTTCAGGAAGAACCAGCTCATCACCGCCACTGCGGCAGGTATTCCGGCCATCGTCACCCCTGCCGATACGGCGCTAGTGAGAGTCACGCCCGAGATCATGCAAAGGGTGAAGAGGAAGTTACCCAGAAAAGATTCGAGAAACAGCAGGCGCCGCACCTGCGGTGTCATCGGGCCTTCATCCGCTGGTTTTTTGAGCCAGTGGAGCATTCCCAATCCCCCAATACCGAACCGCATCCAAGCCAGCAGGAAGACCGGCAGCGCGGCCGCCAGCGGCTTGGACAAGGCGACATAGCTGCCCACGAGCGACATGCTCAATGCTAGGCAGAGATAGGCGATGGGGCGGCTTGGCATGTTCGCGTGTTGGCTAGACTTTGCGGGTAAGTACCCTGGAGCGCGCCATCATGCCCGACGAAACCCTTCATCCTTTTTCACGCTACGTTTTTGTCTATGGCACCTTGCGCCGTGGCGGCAGCAATGACATCACCCGCTTGACGCCCCGCGCGGCCTTTTTGGGGGATGCCACCGTCTGCGGAACGCTTTATGACCTCGGTGCCTATCCCGGCATTGCGCTGCATTTGGTGGACGTAGCGGAGCAGGGCGATTTTTCGGTGCACGGCGAGGTCTATGCGATTTCGCCCGAGCTGGAGATCCGGCTGGACGAAATCGAGGGGCTGCTGCCTGAGCCCAATGGTGAGTACGAGAAGCGGGAGATCTCAGTCTCCGTGGGGGGGCAGCAGCTGCAATGCCTGGTGTATGAAATCAATTCCGAATACTTGCAGAACGCAACCCGGATCGTGCATGGCGACTGGATGAGCGGTCGCCGTCCCTAATTTTTGCATCGCAGAATTTGCTTTTCATATTGCAAAATTAAATTATGTTGCGCTGCGGAAAAATTTCTTGATATGAGAAATTAAATTTCACCATAAGAAATTATCTGAGTAACTTATTGATTTAAAACAATAAATTTTATCTCTTATATAAGACATAAGAGCTTGATCAAGTCTTGTGCAAGACTTAAAGTGATCTCCAAGGGCGGCCTCTCGCAGCCCGGCTCATCAACCAACCCACGGAGTGACTTATGCCGCAATCCTTCAATGAACAGCTCAGCCGCGAACAGCAAATTGCCGCCCTCGAAAAAGACTGGGCACAGAACCCGCGTTGGAAGGGCATCAAGCGCGGTTACAGCGCTGCGGATGTCGTGCGTCTTCGGGGCTCCTTCCAGGTGGAATACACGCTGGCACGGCGTGGCGCCGAAAAACTGTGGGGGTTGGTCAACAACGAGCCTTATGTGAACTGCCTGGGCGCACTCACGGGAGGCCAGGCCATGCAGCAAGTCAAGGCCGGCATCAAGGCCATTTACCTGTCGGGCTGGCAGGTTGCGGCAGACAACAATGAATATGCGGCGATGTACCCAGACCAGTCGCTGTATCCCGTCGATTCGGTGCCGAAGGTGGTGGAGCGCATCAACAACGCTTTCACCCGCGCCGATGAAATTCAATGGTCCAAAGGGGCCAATCCTGGCGACGCCGGTTTTGTCGACTACTACGCGCCCATCGTGGCCGACGCGGAGGCAGGCTTCGGTGGCGTGCTGAACGCCTACGAATTGATGAAGGCCATGATCCGCGCGGGGGCCGGCGGCGTGCATTTCGAAGACCAGTTGGCGTCTGTGAAGAAGTGTGGCCACATGGGCGGCAAGGTGCTGGTTCCCACCCAGGAGGCGGTGCAGAAGTTGATCGCTGCACGCATGGCTGCAGACGTCTACGGCGTGCCGACCCTGGTGATCGCCCGGACCGATGCGGAAGCCGCCGACCTGATCACCAGCGATTACGACGCCAATGACAAGCCGTTCCTGACGGGTGAGCGCACGGCCGAAGGTTTCTACAAGACCAAGAAGGGCTTGGATCAGGCCATCAGCCGCGCCGTTGCATACGCGGATTACGCGGATCTGGTGTGGTGCGAGACAGGCACGCCGGACCTGGAATTCGCAAAGAAGTTTGCGGATGCAGTGCATGCCAAGCACCCCGGCAAACTGCTGGCGTACAACTGCTCGCCATCATTCAACTGGAAGAAGAACCTCGACGATGCCACCATCGCCAAGTTCCAGCGCGAACTGGGCGCCATGGGCTACAAGTACCAGTTCATCACGCTGGCCGGCATCCACAGCATGTGGTTCAACATGTTCGATCTGGCGCAGGATTATGTGAAGCGCGGTATGTCGGCCTATGTCGAGAAGGTGCAAGAGCCTGAATTTGCAGCGCGCGATCGGGGCTACACCTTCGTGTCGCACCAGCAAGAAGTGGGCACCGGTTATTTCGACGATGTGACCACGGTGATCCAGGGCGGCAAATCCAGCGTGACGGCACTCACGGGTTCGACCGAAGAAGAGCAGTTCCACTGACCTGGTGTTGTCGATGGGCCTGGGGCTTCAAGGCCCCAGGCTTTTTCCATTGGGGGCAGGTTAGAATCCCGCGACCATCCCATCAGCACAAGAGCGAGAAAGGCACATCTGGTTATGACACCGCGAACTACAACGGAGATGTTGACCGGCCTTTAAGGCTGCCTGTTCGCGCCTGCACAGATTTGCACTCTTCTTCCAAAAGCGCGGACTTCGTTCCGCGCTTTTTGCTTTGTGGCACCGCGCGCCACCCCCCCCCTCGACAAGGATTCTTCAATGATTCAGATCACGCTCCCCGACAATTCCCAACGCGAATATCCTGGCCCGGTGACGGTGGCAGAGGTGGCTCAGTCCATCGGTCCAGGACTGGCCAAGATGACGGTGGCAGGCAAAGTGGATGGGCGCCTGGTGGATGCCAGCGATGTGATCGACCACGATGCCCGCCTGCAAATCATCACGCCGCGCGATGAGGAAGGCGTGGAGATCATCCGCCACTCCTGCGCTCACTTGGTCGGCCACGCCGTGAAGCAACTCTATCCGACGGCTCGGATGGTCATCGGCCCCGTCATCGACGAAGGCTTTTACTACGACATCGCCTATGAGCGGCCTTTCACGCCCGACGACATCGCTGCCATCGAGCAGCGCATGAAGGAGCTGATTGCGCAGGACTACGACGTGATCAAGAAGATGACCCCGCGGGACGAGGTGATTGAGGTGTTCAAGGCGCGTGGGGAAGACTATAAGCTGCGTCTTGTGGAGGACATGCCCGAAGAGAAAGCAATGGGCCTGTACTACCACCAGGAGTACGTGGACATGTGCCGCGGCCCCCATGTACCCAACACGCGATTCTTGAAAGTCTTCAAGCTGACCCGGGTGTCCGGTGCTTACTGGCGTGGCGATGCAAAGAACGAGCAATTGCAACGCGTCTACGGTACCGCGTGGGCCGACAAAAAAGACTTGGACGCGTACGTCAAGCGCATCGAAGAGGCCGAAAAGCGCGATCACCGTCGCCTCGGCAGAGAGCTGGACCTGTTCCACATTGACGAGCACTCGCCCGGTACCGTTTTTTGGCACCCCAAAGGTTGGACGATCTGGCAGGGCGTCGAACAGTACATGCGGCAGGTGTATCGCGACAACGGCTACCAAGAGGTGAAAGGCCCGCAAATCCTGGACAAGCACCTGTGGGAAAAAACGGGGCACTGGGACAAGTACCGCGAGAACATGTTCACGACGGAGAGCGAAAAGCACGACTACGCGCTCAAGCCGATGAACTGCCCCGGGCACATCCTGATCTTCAACCAAGGCGTGAAGAGCTATCGCGATCTGCCTTTGCGCTTCGGCGAGTTCGGCCAGTGCCATCGCAATGAGCCGACGGGCGGCCTGCATGGAATCATGCGAGTGCGTGCGTTCACCCAGGATGATGGACATATCTTCTGCACCGAAGAGCAGATCCAGCAGGAATGCATCAACTTCACCACGCTGCTGCAAAAGGTCTATAAAGACTTCGGCTTCACGGACATCATCTACAAAGTCGCCACCCGGCCCGAAAAGCGCATCGGCTCCGAAGAAAGCTGGGACAAGGCAGAGAATGCATTGATTGAAAGCCTGAAGGCATCTGGCTGCGACTACCAAATCGCCGTCGGTGACGGCGCTTTCTACGGCCCCAAGCTGGAATACACGCTGCGCGATGCCATTGGCCGTCACTGGCAATGCGGCACCATTCAGGTCGATCCTTCCATGCCTGAGCGGCTGGGTGCCGAGTACGTTGGGGAAGATGGTGCCCGCCATCGCCCCATCGTTCTTCACCGTGCCATCGTTGGCAGCCTGGAGCGTTTCATCGGAATTCTGATCGAGCAGCACGCAGGCGCGTTGCCGGTCTGGTTGGCGCCAGTGCAGGTGGCCGTGCTGAACATCACGGGTGCACAGGACGATTACTGTCGTGAAATCGCCGCAAAGCTTCAAAAAGCACTGCCGAATCAAGACCTTAGGGTGGCGCTTGACCTGCGTAACGAAAAGATTACGTATAAAATACGAGAGCATTCGTTGCAAAAGCTGCCTTACATCATCGTCGCCGGTGAGAAGGAAAAGGCAGCAGGAGCTGTCGCAGTGCGCGCCCGGGGCAATCGAGACCTCGGTGTGATGTCCCTCGAAGCGTTCGTAGCGCTGATCGCCCAGGACATCGCTTCTAAAGCTTGATTTGGTGTCAAACTTGGCTTTAGCCCGCGTGAGCTGTGCGGTACTCGCTACGTTATTCGTAGCATTTTGATTGAAGGAAAATAGCCATCGCTACTGAATTTCGTGATCGTCGCCAGCGCGAAGAGCGCAAGCACCGCCTGAACCGTGAAATCATGGCCCCTGAGGTTCGCCTCTCCGGCCCTGAGAACGAGCCGCTCGGGGTCGTGAGCCTCATGGAAGCCCTCCGCATGGCGGGCGAGCTGGATGTGGACTTGGTGGAGATTGCCGCCACGGCCAACCCTCCCGTGTGTCGCCTGATGGACTATGGCAAGTTCAAGTATCAGGAGCAAAAACGCGCGGCAGAGGCCAAGGCCAAGCAGACGGTCATCGAGATCAAGGAAATCAAATTCCGTCCTGGTACGGATGATGGTGACTACAACATCAAGATGCGCAACATTCGCCGCTTTCTGGCGGAAGGTGATAAATGCAAGATCACCTTGCGCTTTCGCGGTCGGGAAATCACCCATCAGGAATTGGGCTTGGCCTTGCTCAATCGCATTCGCGATGATTTGGGCGACACCATCCTGATCGAGCAGTTTCCCAAGCTCGAAGGTCGGCAAATGATCATGATGATCGCGCCCGGCAAGAAGAAGCCCGCTGGCAAACCTGCAGCGGAAGGCGCCACCACCGCTGCTTGATGTGGCCGGTAAGCCAAGTGGTTAAGTGAATTGACCGGGTCAGCCTCAAGGCTGGCTCGGGCATAGGGGCCGTGAAAGCGGCACCGAACGGCAGGCCAAGGCCTTGCCGTCAAAAAGTGACTCGGGGCCAACAAGGTTGCGGATCGGTTCGCAAACGCCTCGCGAGCACAAACAAAAGGAGCATTCACATGCCCAAAATGAAGACCAAGAGCAGCGCGAAAAAGCGTTTCCGCGTTCGTCCCGGTGGCACCGTCAAGCGCGGTCAAGCCTTCAAGCGTCACATCTTGACGAAGAAGACCACCAAGAATAAGCGCCATCTGCGTGGTGCAGTTTCTGTGCATGAGACCAATATGGGCTCCATTGCACAAATGCTGCCTGGTGCTGGCCTTTAACAACGACGAACAAGGAGTACTCACATGCCTCGCGTCAAACGTGGTGTAACGGCCCGTGCCCGTCACAAGAAAGTTCTGGCCCTTGCAAAGGGTTTCCGTGGTCGCCGCGGTAATGTTTTCCGTATCGCCAAACAGGCGGTAATGAAGGCTGGGCAGTATGCCTACCGTGACCGCCGCACCAAGAAGCGCGTGTTCCGCCAACTGTGGATCGCCCGTATCAACGCCGCTTCGCGCGAATTGGGCCTGACCTACAGCCAATTCACGAACGGCCTGAAGAAGGCTGCCATTGAGATCGACCGCAAGATGCTGGCCGACCTCGCTGTGCACGACAAGGCTGCTTTCGGCAGCATCGTGGAGCAAGTTAAGGCCAAGCTGGCTGCTGCTTGAGTTCACGACTGGTAGCTATCTTATTGATAGCTGCTTGCGCAATAAACGCAAGGGCTAGGGCTTGAAAAGGCACTAGCCCTTGTTCATTTCCAAGAGACGATGAGAGCTGGTATGAACGAGTTGGACTCCCTGGTCGAAAGCGCGCGGAACCTGTTCGCGCAAGCCGTCACCCCTGCCGATCTGGAAAATGCCAAGGCGCAGTTCCTGGGCAAGTCGGGGCGAGTGACCGAGCTCATGAAGGGCATGGCCCAGCTGTCCGTTGAGGAAAAGAAATCCCGCGGTGCCGCCATCAATGTCGCCAAGCAGGCCATTGAAGCATCCCTGAACGCAAGCCGAAAAGCGTTGGCGGATGCCGAACTGGAAGCACAACTGCAGGCGGAATCGTTGGATGTCACCTTGCCTGGACGCCAACGGGGGCAAGGTGGATTGCATCCCGTGTCCTTGACCCTGGAGCGCATCGAGGGCATTTTCGGCTCGATGGGTTTTGACGTGGCCGAGGGGCCCGAGATTGAATCCGACTGGTTCAATTTCACGGCGTTGAATACGCCTGAAGACCACCCGGCGCGCTCCATGCACGACACGTTCTATGTCGAGGGCGGCACGGCCACCGCTCCGAACCTGTTGCGCACGCATACCAGCCCCATGCAGATCCGCCATGCCGTTCAGCATGTCAAAAAACACCGCGCGTTGATCGACTCGGGCCAGGCCATGCCGGAGATCCGCGTCATTGCCCCGGGCCGTACGTACCGCGTGGACAGCGATGCCACGCACTCACCCATGTTCCATCAGTGCGAAGGCCTGTGGATCGGCGAGAACGTGAGCTTCAAGGATCTGAAGGTCGTCTTCACCGACTTCTGCCGTACTTTCTTTGAAAGCGATGATTTGGTCTTGCGCTTTCGGCCCAGCTTTTTCCCTTTCACCGAGCCCAGTGCCGAAATAGACATCCAGTTCCAGACGGGCCCTTTGGCCGGACGCTGGCTCGAAGTGGCGGGCTCCGGGCAGGTGCATCCGAACGTCGTGCGAAACATGGGCCTCGATCCAGAAAAATACATCGGCTTTGCGTTCGGCATGGGTCCTGACCGGCTGACGATGCTGCGCTATGGGGTCAATGATTTGCGCCTCTTCTTTGATGGCGACATTCGTTTTCTTTCGCAGTTCCAGTAAACCGCACGCCGCGTTCCATACAGGCGGCCCACCTAACGAGGGCTGCTGCGCTTAAGAATCACTGAAGACTGAATATGCAATTTCCAGAATCCTGGCTGCGCGAGTTCTGCAATCCTCCACTTTCGACCACAGAATTGGCCGAGACACTGACCATGGCAGGGCTCGAAGTGGAAGAGCTGCAGCCTGTGGCGCCTCCTTTCACGAAGATCGTGGTGGGAGAAATCAAGGAGGCGATGCAGCATCCAAATGCTGATCGCCTGCGCGTTTGCCAGGTCGATACGGGGCAGGGTGCTTTGCTCAACATCGTTTGTGGTGCGCCCAATGCACGCGTCGGTATCAAAGTGCCTTGCGCGCTTGTCGGTGCGGAGTTGCCTCCCGGGGAGGATGGCAAACCGTTCTTGATCAAGGTGGGCAAGCTTCGCGGTGTGGAAAGCCAGGGCATGCTGTGCTCCGCCAGGGAGTTGAAGCTCTCGGAAGACCATGGAGGCCTTTTGGAACTGGCGGCCGATGCTCCGCTCGGGCAGGACATTCGGACTCATCTGAACCTGGACGACACGCTGTTCACCCTCAAGCTCACGCCCAATCTGGCACATGCCTTGAGCGTTTACGGCATCGCGCGTGAAGTCTCTGCGCTGACTGGAGCGCCGCTGAAGCCGCTGCAGTTTCCGTCGGTACTGGTGGGTCATGGCGACGTTTTGCCAGTCAAGATCAGCGCCTCGGATCTGTGTGGGCGATTCTCGGGACGTATCGTTCGCAACATCAACACGCAGGCTGCGACTCCGCAGTGGATGCTGGACCGGCTTGCACGTTGCGGGCAGCGAAGCGTCTCCCCATTGGTCGATATTTCCAACTATGTGATGTTTGAGCTGGGTCGCCCCTCGCACATTTTTGATCTGGACAAAATTCACGGCGCCCTGGATGTGCGTTGGGCGCGTGCAGGCGAAGAGCTCAAATTGCTGAATGGCAACACCGTCGCCCTCGACGAAAAGGTGGGCGTCATTGCGGATGCAAGCCAGGTCGAATCGCTGGCGGGCATCATGGGGGGCGATGCGACGGCCGTGTCGAACGACACCCGCCATATCTACATCGAAGCCGCTTTCTGGTGGCCCAAGGCCGTGGCTGGCCGCTCGCGCCGCTATAACTTCTCGACCGATGCCGGACATCGTTTCGAACGTGGCGTGGATCCGAGCCAGACCGTGGAACACATTGAGCGCATCACGCAGTTGGTGATCGACATCTGCGGCACGCCTGAAACCGTTTGCGGGCCGATGGACGACCAGTGTCCGAACATGCCTGAAGCCAAGCCCGTCACGCTTCGCGTTGCCAGAGCCGTCAAGGTGATCGGCATGCCATTGACGCAAGAGCAGTGTGCCGATGCGCTGAAGCGCCTGGGACTGCCAGTGACCTCTGGCGAGGGCACGTTGACGGTTCTGCCGCCTGCCTATCGGTTCGATCTCGCGATCGAGGAAGATCTCATCGAAGAAGTGGCTCGCATGGTGGGCTACCAGCAATTGCCTACCACGCCGCCATTGGCGCCCATCACGCCCAAGCTGCGTGCCGAAGAGCGTCGGGGGCCTTTTGCCGTGCGTCGTGCACTGGCGGGACTTGGATATCAGGAAACCATCAACTTCAGCTTCGTGGAGGAGCAGTGGGAACACGAGCTGGCGGGCAATCCACAGCCCATCCGTTTGTTGAACCCCATTGCCAGCCAGATGAGCGTGATGCGCTCGTCGCTGTTGGGCTCCTTGCTGCAGGTCTTGAAGTTCAACCTGGATCGCAAGGCACCGCGCGTGCGGGTTTTCGAGTTGGGCCGGGTCTTTCTGCGCGATGCATCCGTTGCGGGGTCTGATACCACGGTAGAAGGTTTTCATCAGCCCATGCGCGTGGCTGGTCTTGCGTACGGCGCAGCCGACCTTCTTCAGTGGGGCCGCAGAGAGCAGGGCGTGGATTTCTTCGATGCCAAAGGCGATGTCGAGGCGCTGCTTGCTCCCCTGAAGCCCGTTTTTGAGCCTGCAACGCACCCGGCCATGCACCCTGGCCGGTGTGCCCGCGTGCTGTTGGATGGCCAAGCCGTTGGGTTCATCGGGGAGTTGCACCCTCGGTGGCGCCAGTCCTGGGAGCTTCCCCAAGCCCCAGTCATGTTCGAGCTGGAACTCGATGCGGTCATGCAGCGGCAGGTCCCTCGTTTTCATGCAGTGGCCAAGCACCAGGCTGTGGAGCGGGATCTGGCCGTAGTGGTTGCCGAGCGGATCACGCACGCCGATGTGATGGCAGCCATTCAGGCTGCCGTGCCTCCTACACGGCTTCGCGCGGCGGTGCTGTTTGACGTGTTCCGGCCCAAGCCTTTGCGTGATGGCGAAGCCGCTGTTGGTGGTCTCGCCAGCGGTGAAAAGAGCTTGGCCGTGCGCCTGACGCTGGGGGCTGATGGCGCCACGCTGACGGATGCTGAAATCGAAGCGACGATTCAGTCGGTGGTCGAACAACTGTCGAGCCGTACCGGCGCGAGGTTGCGGTGATGACGATGCTGAACGGGAGCGCTGACGTGATGGAATTTGCGGTAGAAAGCCTGGAAACCCCTGCGTTGACGAAGGCGCAGCTGGCGGACCTTCTGTTCGATCACATTGGTCTGAATAAACGTGAATCGAAAGACATGATCGATGCTTTTTTCGATCTGATTGCGCAGCGCTTGGTGGACGGTCAAGACGTGAAGCTGTCGGGCTTCGGTAACTTTCAGATCCGTACCAAAGCCCCGAGGCCGGGGCGAAATCCCCGCACGGGCGAGGCGATTCCGATTCAGGCCCGCCGTGTCGTGACTTTCCATGCCAGCAGCAAGCTCAAGGAGCAGATCCAGAACGCGGGCGCTGCTGGCTGAAGCGCTGTCTCTTTCCCGCCTGCCACTGAACGGAAGTGGCTGGCGCCTTTGTTCCGGCTGCAGTACGCTGCTTGTTTATTCGCTAGAAACCGCGTCCCATGGGCACACCGCTTCCTCCCATCCCGGCCAAACGGTATTTCACCATTGGAGAGGTGGCCGCGCTCTGTGGCGTCAAACCGCACGTACTGCGCTATTGGGAGCAGGAGTTCACGCAGCTTCGGCCCATGAAGCGCAGGGGAAACCGCCGCTATTACCAGCACCACGAGGTGCTCATGATCCGTCGCATCCGGGATCTGCTGTACGAGCAAGGCTTCACGATCAGCGGCGCGCGCAATCGCCTTCAGGAGGTCGACTCCCTGCCGCCGGAAATGGACGGCAACTCCTCTTTTGCCCTGCAGACAGCACATGGGACCGACCTGTCGAGCCCGACAACAGCGTTGCCCTCGATTGCCCTCCTGGATGCTCAGGTCCTGCGGCGGGAATTATTTGAAATTCGTGCGCTGCTTTCCTTGAACTGAGTTTTTTGTGCATATAATCTAAGTCTTGTCGGCGTGTAGCGCAGCCTGGTAGCGCACTTGCATGGGGTGCAAGGGGTCGCGAGTTCGAATCCCGCCACGCCGACCATTTATAAAAAATCAACGGGCTATCGCCAAAAGCGGTAGCCCGTTTTTTCTTTGTCTTACCGCATTCTCTTGCCCTCTGGGCTTTGCGGTTCCCACAGTGCAGGGTCGACCTCTCCATTCCTCTCTGCACCCGCATTGATCGTTGCTCGGTCAGTCGGCATCAAGGCGATCTACGACCCCGTGCTCGCTAGGGGCGCTCCAGATAAACCGGGACCCGGCTTTGGCCCGCTTGCCTGTGAGGGATTCATCAACCGAGCCGTAGAAAGCTCGCGAAACGTTCAGCAATGCCGACATCGCTTAGCAATACGCTTGGCCCCCTACAAAAAAGGGAGGGCATGGATGAACGATCGGGTGATATGGCCGGCAAGCATGGGAGCGCTGACCCGTTTTGAGGCGCATGGCTGGAGGGTGCATGCGACCCAGGAGGTTTCATATGAAGTGCGCCAGATCGATGGCATCTTCGGTCTCGACTCCCTCGAATTGATCGCCTGCGGCAGGGCCCAGCCTTGTTTGCGCCAAGCCATCGTGATCGATGCACGCGTGGATCAGCTCTACGGCGAAGAAATGCGTGCGTACTATGGTCACCATGGAGTCGAGGTTTCCATCCTGAGTCTTTCCGTTTCGGAAGAAACGAAAGACCTGGATGCGGCCATGACGATCGCCCGCCACCTCGAATCGGCAGGGGTGCTGCGCCGTTCGGAGCCCGTGGTTGCCATCGGAGGTGGCGTGTTGCTCGACCTCGTCGGTTTTGCAGCAGGGCTCTATCGGCGGGGGATTCCTTACGTCAAGGTTCCCACCAACGCCATGGCGCTGTGGGATGCCGCGGTGGGTATCAAGACGGCCGTGAATGCGCTGGATCGTCGCAACCGCCTGGGCTCCTACCACGCGCCCACCGTTGCCCTGCTGGATCGCAGCTTCTTGTCGACGGTGGAGTCCCGCGAACTCTCCAATGGAATGGGAGAGTTGCTCAAACTCGCGGTGATCAAGAGCCCTCGGTTGTTCGACCTGCTGGAGCGGCACTCCGAGATGCTGCTGCTGACCCGCTTCCAGGACGGGATCGTCGCTCCTGAGGTCATCGGTCTGGCGGTGGAGGGCATGCTGGAAGAGTTGGCTCCCAACCTGTGGGAGCTCACGCTGGACCGATGCGTCGATTTCGGACACTCGTTTGCTCCGCTGATCGAGATGAAGGCGCTGCCCGAATTGCTGCATGGCGAGGCGGTCGCTTTGGATGTTCTGTTTTCTTGCCGCCTGGCGCGGGCGAGAGGGCTTCTTGCAGACCAGGATGTGCGTCGGGTCGTGCGTGTCATGAAATCCATGCAATTGCCTTTGCGGCATCGCTTTTTCGAGCAGCCCGGCCTGCTGCAGGAGGCGCTGGCCGACACGATGCGTCATCGCGATGGCCGGCAGCGACTGCCACTGCCCGACGGGATCGGCGCATGCCGCTTTGTGAATGATGTGGACGCCGATGCCATCGGCATTGCTGCCGAGGAGATGGCGCATGCAGATGCCTGAAACCGGTCTTTCGCGGCTGAGCGCCAGTCAGGCGCAGCAATTGGTGCAGAGCGCGCTGATCACAGGCCTGGACGAAGGCCTGGCCGTCTCGGCGGCGGCGGTGGACAGTTCCGGACACCTTCTGGCGTTTGCCCGTGCGGACGATGCCTTTCTGGGATCGATCGACGCGTCGATTGCGAAGGCGCGAACAGCGGTTTATTTCCGCAGGGACACCGCCGCGATGCAGCAGGCGCTGGAACAGGGCAAGACCGCCTATCTCGCCCTGGCCGACGTCCTGCCCCTGGAAGGCGGCGTTCCGCTGCTGGTGGGAGGAACCTTGGTGGGCGGACTCGGAATCAGCGGTGCCGCATCTGCCCAGGATGGGGTGCTGGCCCGGGCCATCGCATCGTTGCTGAACTCGTTGTCAGGTCGGACCCCATGAACGCTTTCAAGGACAGGGTGGTGCTGGTCACTGGCGGAGGGACGGGCATCGGGAGGGCGACGGCGCTTGCTTTCGCCAAGCAAGGCGCCCACGTGGCCATCGCTGGCCGCACGGTGTCTTTTTGCGCTGAGACCGCCAAGATGATTCTGGACGCCGGCGGCATCGGCTTCGCGGTGGCCTGCGATGTCGGCAGCGAGAACGACGTGATGAACCTGATGGACGATGTCGAGCGCCGCCTTGGTGTCGTGGACATCGCATTCCTCAATGCGGGCGTTGGAACAGCCTCGGCCATCGTCGACCAAGACATCGACGCGTTTGAAGCGGTCATGCGCACCAATTGCACAGGGCTCATGCTGTGCATGAAACATCTGCTCAGACCGATGTACGAGCGGCGTTCGGGCTGCATCGTCAACAACCTTTCCGTACACGCCCATCGCACGATCCTGGAAGGAACGGGCGCGTACACCGCTTCCAAGCATGCAGCGCTTGCGCTGACCAAGGCCGCCGCAGTCGAGGCGGCGCCTTATGGTGTGCGCGTGAATGCCGTGTCCCCTGGGCCGATTTCCACGGAGATGCTGGCCCGCTCCAGCGCTGTCTCCGGCGGTCTGGAGGGATGGGCCGAGCGGCTGCCCATGAAGCGCGTGGGTGAGCCGAATGACGTGGCGCAAGCCGTACTTTGGCTCAGCAGTCCCCAGGCCTCTTTTTTGACGGGCGCGGTGGTTCCCGTAGACGGCGGCTTTCTCGCACTTTGATGCCCGAACATGACATGGATTGCTTTGGGCCTGCTGGCCGGGTTGGTGCTGGGAACCTACGACTTTTTGACCAAACTCGCCCTCAAGGAAAAAACGGTCCTGGAGGTGGTGCTGTGGTCGTCCGTTCTCGGCGCGCTGATCTGGGCTCCGTTCTTTTTCCTGCCGGCCGCTTGGGCAGGCACGCTGCAACCCATGGGGTTGTACCCTGCCGCGTTGACCCGGGCCGAGCAGTTGGCCTTGCTGCCCAAATCCGCAATGATGGTGGCCACGTGGATTCTTTCGTACTACTCGGTCAAGTCCTTGCCGTTGTCGCTCTCCGCGGGCGTGCGCGCTTCTGGGCCGCTCTGGACGGCGGTGGGTGCCATCGTTTTTCTGTCCGAGCAACTCAACTGGTGGCAATGGATGGGGCTCGCAGTCTCCATGGGGTCCTACTACCTGTTCTCTTTGATCGGGCAAAAAGAGGGCATCCGGTTTCAGCGCAACGGGTGGGTGCTGTGCATGCTCGCGGCCACGTTGCTGTCTTCGGCCAACGCGCTTTACGACAAGCACATTCTGGCAACCCTGCAATTGGACTTGGCCGCCGTCCAGGCGTATTCGGCCATTCAGCGGGGCGGCATGGCGCTGCTGCTATTGCCCTGGGTTTTCGGGGCGATGGAATGCCGAAGCCTGCTGTCCCGAAATTGGGCGGTTCCTGCGATTGCCGCCGCGTACATATTGGCCGAGTTCATTTATCTCACGGCCGTGCAGACCGAGGGCGCTTTGATCTCGGTGATATCGGTGCTTCGGCGAACCAATCTCGTCATGGTGTTCGCGTTGAGCGCCCTGTTCTTCGCCGAGCGATTCATTCGGCAAAAAATGCTGGCAATTTCAGGCGTGTTGGTCGGCATCGTGCTGACCATCGTTCATTAGCCATCTTGCACCAATGCGCGGATCCAATGGATCACCGTGCTGCCGTGGCGAGAGATCAGGGCCCGCTCCGATGCGAGCAAGAAATAAGCTTGCTCCGCCGGAATGGCGATGTCGGAAACCCGCACCAGACTGCCGTTTTGAAGAAGGCCTTTCACCAGAGAACGCCGACCCAGTGCGATCCCTTGCAGATTGAGGGCTGCATCCAGCATGAAGCCCGTGTCGGAATAGGTCAGCGTGCGCTGCGCCGGCGAGATCTGTATGCCGGCCTTCTTGAGCCAGGGTTCCCAGGGCTGCCTGCTATGGGACAGGAACACCGCGCGTTTGAACAGGTCCTGGACACTGGGCGCATCGCAACGTTTCAGATAGGCCGGTGCAGCCACCGGAAACCACTCGTCCTCCAGCAGCGGTTCGCAATGGTGGGCCTGGGGCCGTGCTTTGGCGAACCGGATGGCAATGTCTGCCTCTCCCTGATCGACGTCCACCTTGCATGTGGTCGGCGACACCTCGATGGAGACGGCAGGGTGCACGCGCTGGAATTCGGTGAGCGCTGGAACCAGCCGAAAGCGTGCAAAAGAAGGCAACACGCTGATTCGGATCACGCTGCGCTCCTGCGTGAAGCCGGAAAAGGCCTCTTCCAGCGTGTCCAACGCGTCTTTCATCTGCTGGTGCAAATGCTCGCCTTCGGGGGTCATCGCGACCGAACGGGTCGTCCGTGTGAACAGGCTATTGCCCAGCAGTCGTTCCAGTTCACGAATCCGGTGGCTGACGGAACTGTGGGAAATATTCAGCTCGTCTGCCGCTTTGTTGAAGCTGCGCATGCGTGCCACAGCGTCGAACGCAAGAATCAAATGGATGGGGGGTATCTTTCGCATGGACGCGGATAAGGAAAATTCGAAGGAAAGATTCCATATCGGGATCGATCTGGGCGGGACGAAAATCGAAGGCATCGTACTCGACCATCAATATCGAGAATGCCGGCGAATCCGAATGGAGACCCGGGCCAGCGACGGCTATCTTCCAGTTTTGCAGCGCATTATCGAAATGCATTCCCAACTGGCTGCTGTGGTTTTGGGTGAAGAAGCGACATTGGGAATCTGCACCCCGGGGTCCATTTCGAAAACCACCGGCTTGCTGAAAAATTGCAATGCAACCGAGTTGAACGGCCATCCTCTGCAGGCGGATCTGCGCCAGCGGCTGGGCCGCCCATTCGCCATGGAAAACGATGCCAACTGCTTTGCGATGGCCGAAGCCCTCCAAGGCGCAGGCAGCGGGCACGGCTGCGTGCTCGGGCTCGTGCTCGGCACGGGGGTGGGGGCGGGCATCGTGGTCGATGGTCGCGTGTGGAGCGGGCGCCATGGCATCGCCGGAGAATGGGGCCATATGTCCATCGATCCGGGCGGGCCTGCCTGCTATTGCGGCCGCCAAGGATGCGTCGAGCGCTATCTGAGCGGAACTGCGCTGGAGGCCAGCTACCGGCAGTCCACCGGCCAGTCTGCCGATGTCGCCCGCGTCGTTGAAATGGCGCGCCATGGCGATGGCGCAGCCGTCGAATTGCTGGACCGATTTCTCAGCCAATTTGCCGGCGCGGTCGCCAACGTGGTCGCCGTGCTGGACCCGGATGTGATCGTCATCGGCGGTGGGCTTGCCAGCATGGATGAACTGTATGAAGAGGGGGCTCTTCGGCTGCAGCGCATGGTCTTCAACGATGACTTCCACACCCCCGTGCTGCGCAACAGGCTGGGCAATTCGGCTGGTGTGATCGGCGCTGCCATGGTCGGGGTTTGAAGTGCGTGTCCTGACGATTGGTGGTGCCACGCTCGACATCGTGGTTGCAGGGGTGGACGCGATGCGTGGCACCGGAGCCAAACACGATGTGGCCAGCGTGCAATGGTCCAGCGGGGGCGGCGCGGTGAACGCGGCGCTGGGATTTGCGGCCTTTCACGCACAGGTCACGGCCTGCTGCGCTGTCGGCGCGGATGTGGAAGGGCGATGGCTGAGCGACACGTTGGACCGGCAAGGCATCGCGGTGGAACGTGTGCAGACCATCCCCGGATGCCCCACGGGAAAGGCCGTGATCCACCTGGACCCGCAGGGCGATGCCACCGTGTTCGCGCAGCGCGGTGCCAGTACCCGGCTGTCGTTGGCGGATGCCTCTGCAATGCTCATGCAAGCCGAGCTTGTCTATGTGTCCGCGTTGGCCGATGCCGCCACCGACGAGTTGAGCCACGCGTTGGCGGGCCTGCCGTCCCGGCCTTTCCAACTGGTGATCAATCCGGGCGCACGTTCACTGCGCCAATCGCCCGACTCCTTGGAACGGTTGCTGCAAGCGGCTGACCTGGTCTGCCTGAACGCGATCGAAGCGCAGTGGCTGGCCACGCACAGAGGTGTGACCTGCACCCCGGAGATGGATGCCCACGAGGCCGTGGCGCTTGCCGCTGCATTGGTACGCCGCCAGGGGCAAGGGGTGCTGGTTACCCTCGGCGCTGGCGGTGCGGCGTTCTTCGATGGGCGGCACGGCCACCACCACCCTGCAGAGCCCACCACCGTCGTATCCACACTGGGTGCAGGGGACGCCTATGCGTCGGCGTTTGCCTTCCACTGGTTTTCGGGGCGTGGGGTCCGGGCCTCGCTGGAGGCGGCCAACCGCCGTGCGGTGGAAGTGCTTGGCGTCGCGGCTGCGAATCTCGCCACCTTGGTCATGTAGGGCAAAGGGGCGTCAACGCTGCGTTGCGGCACGCAATAAAAAAAGCCACCCGAGGGTGGCTTTTTTGTTCCCGACTTGGAATCAGGACTGTCTTTGGCGGAGAGGGCGACCGCATGAACACGAATCCGAAGTAGTCTGGTTCGATGCGCAGAAGTACGCTAACTCCGCGCCAGCACTTGCTTTGTGAACGATCTCCCCTTTAAACAACCTCCAGCTGAATTCCAGAAAATCCAGTAGTATCCAGCCATAAAATATGGTTAGAAAGATGGTTTGCAAAGCTCCCCAGCACAACGCCGGAGACACCTACAGGGAACCTCTCAAAACCCATCCGGTCCCTTGTTGATCGAGAATGCGTGCTCCATCCTTTGCCATGATCACTCCCCGTAGCGCCCTGAAGTTCGACCTGTTCGCTGAGGCCTCGCGCCAACACAAGAGAGATGAGGTGGGCGATCCGCTGCAGGTGATCGCGCGGCACATCGACTTCGCAGAACTGGCCCGGCTGGTGGATGCCTTGATCGAACGCGGGGGTGGCCGCCGGGGCGGTCGGCCCGCCTACCCCACCGAGGTGATGGTGCGCATCCTGGTGTTGAAGCGGCTGTACAACCTGTCCGATGAGCAGATGGGCTTTGTTGCACAAACCGAATCGAGCGCGTTATGACCCCAGCCCCAGGCGCACTCATGCCACAGCCGCCACCGCGACGGTTTCAGGCCGTCCAAGCTGGCTGAACCGGTTCAGCAGCGCAACTCGGACATGCAGCTCAACCACCTGACGCTCAAACGTTCGTGCCATGACCCGCTCGCCCAAGCGCTTGAAGCAGTGCATCTTGGTCTCCACCAGGCTGCGCCGGTGGTAGCCGCTCCAGCTCTTCCAGATACGCCAGCCCAGGCGCCTGCAGGCCCGTACGGCTTCGTTACGGCTGGCTGACCCGGGACTGGCCCGTTTCCAGAAACTGGCGTTCTTGCGTGGCGGGATCACGGCCTGTGCACCTCGTCTGGCAATGGTGTCCAGACAGGCCCGCGTGTCATAAGCTCCGTCAGCACTGACACTGACACTGACACTGACACTGACACTGGCGATGGGCTCATCGACCTCAATTTGCGCCAGCAACTGCGGCAGCATGGGCGCATCTCCAATGGCGTTGCTGGTGACCTCGATGGCCCGGATCTCCAGTGTCTGAGCATCGATGCCCAAATGAACCTTACGCCATTCGCGCCGGTATTCGGCCCCGTGCCTTTTGCGCTTGCATTCACCTTCTCCCAGGAACTTAATGCCTGTGCTGTCCACCAGCAGGTGCAGCGGTGAGCTCCTCGGCTGGTAGTTCAGTTGGACTTGCAGATCCTTTTGGCGCCGACAGACCGTGCTGAAGTCAGGGACCGGCCAGTTCACCCCAGCCAGCTTGAGCAGGCTTTGGACCATGCCAAGCGCTTGGCGAAGGGGCTGACCAAACAGGCACTTGATGCTCAGACAGAACTGGATCGCGGCATCCGAGAACGTTTGGTTGCGACCGCGTTTGCCTTTGGGCTCAGCCAGCCACTGCATCCCCCTATCCAGCCACATCGTCAGCGATCCACGGGCCTTCAATGCCGCGTTGTACTGTGCCCAGTTTGTCGTGCGGTAGCGGGTCCGCATCTTCTTGCCTTCACTCATCTGGTCAGACTACCAGCGAGCTGCATCGCTTTGTGCAACAAAGCCTATAGATAGGGCCAATCGCCTCAATTGCTTCGAGCAAACGTGCGTGATCTTCGGGTCCATCAGATCGTGCAATGCCACGACTGAGGTCTAGCTCGTACTTTGAGAGCTTACTGGCCAGGTCGAAGTCTGTGATCTTGGGTTTGTACATCGCAATGGCTTTGTTGCACAAATCGCGATGCTGATGCCCGTAGACTGACTGCGTGACAGAGACGAAGAACAGGCAGCGGAGCAAGTACCGCACGACGAACTGGAAGGCGTACAACGCGGCGCTGAAAGCGCGAGGCTCGTTGACGATGTGGCTAGATGAGGGCATGCAGTGGTTTGGCACGCCGACCGGCAGGCGTGGACGCAGCCGAACCTTCTCGGACGCAGCAATCCAGTTCTGCCTGAGCATCAAGTGCCTGTTCGGCCAGCCCTTGCGACAGGCGCTGGGCATGGTGCAGAGCCTGCTGCGGCTGGCAAAGCTGGACTGGCCGGTACCTGACTTCAGCACTGTTTGCCGGCGCCAAAAGACCTTGCAGGTCGAACTGAGCTACCAGCGAACCAACTCGCCGCTGCAGTTGCTGGTGGACAGCACCGGCATCAAGTTCCTGGGCGAAGGAGAGTGGAAACGCAAGAAGCATGGTGCTGAATACCGGCGCGAATGGCGCAAGGTCCATCTGGGCATCGACGCGCAGACGCTGGAAATACGCGCCATCGAGGTGACCAGCAACGCCATTGGGGATGCGCCGATGTTGCCCGGGTTGCTGGCTCAGATTCCCACTGACGAATCCATCGAAAGCGTCAGTGCCGATGGCGCCTACGACACGCGCGCCTGCCTGGACGCCATTGCCGAGCGGCACGCGATGGCGGTGATCCCGCCCCGCAAGAACGCCAGCCATTGGAAGAAGTCGAGTCCGGGCTCGGCGCATCGTAATGAGGCCATTCGGGCGTGCCAGCGCCTGGGTCGCGGCATTTGGAAGAAGTGGAGCGGCTACCACCGGCGCAGCCTTGTGGAGACGAAGATGCACTGCTTCAAGCGACTGGGCGAACGGGTGATCGCGCGCACGTTCGACCGCCAGGTTGTGGAGCTGCATGTCCGCGTGGCCTTGCTCAATCGGTTCAGTCAGATCGGCCGTCCTCACACCGTGTCGGTGACTGCTGTGGCATAGGTCCGTCTGGGGTTGGGGTCATGCCGTCTGCAATTCGATTTGTGCAACAGCGCCCATCGCAATGGCACGCAGGTAGTCCAAGGCTCGCAGTTTAGCGAGCTGTGGATCACGAGTACCAAGGGAACGTTTGAACTGTTTCTTACCTACACGCGTGTGCAGGTAGAACATGCCGTTGCGGCTGTAAACAGGGAGTGTGAGCACTTTTTGCTACCAAAAGTGCTACCAGTCCTTTTGCCGATTTGCCAAAAAATCGTTATAAATCAACGACTTAGGCCAACTGGCGGAGAGGGCGGGATTCGAACCCGCGGTGGGGATTAGCCCACACACGCTTTCCAGGCGTGCGACTTAAACCGCTCATCCACCTCTCCGAAGCCCGCGATTGTAGCAGTGGTTTTGCCCTGTTTTTGGAAAAACCGTTGAAGCGCCGTTCAAGGCGCGCGTTGGGTCGTTTGAACCATCTTCATGGCGGAGCCGATCAGGGCGGACACTTCGCTCATGTTGCTGGGCACGATCAGCGTGGTGGTCGCATCCGCGGCCACCTTGCCGTACGCGTCCACGGCGCGCTCGGCCACCTTCAGCTGCACGGCCTGTTCGCCGCCCGGCTGCCGGATGGCCGCGGCGACTCGCTCGATGGCCTGGGCGGTGGCTTCGGCCACGGCCGTGATGGAGGCGGCCTCGCCCTGGGCGTTGTTGATCTGCGCCTGCTTTTCGCCCTCCGACCGTGCGATGAATGCTTCGCGCTCGCCGGTGGCGATGTTGATCTGCTCCTGGCGGCGGCCTTCCGAGGCGGCGATGAGGGCGCGTTTTTCGCGCTCGGCCGTGATCTGCGCCTGCATGGATCGCAGGATTTCGGCCGGTGGCGTGAGGTCCTTGATTTCGTAGCGCAGCACCTTCACGCCCCAGTTCAAAGCGGCCTCGTCGATCGCCTGGACCACCTGGGCATTGATGATGTCGCGCTCTTCGAAGGTCTTGTCGAGTTCGAGCTTGCCGATCACGCTGCGCAGCGACGTTTGGGCCAGCTGGGTGACGGCCATGATGTAGTTGCTGGAGCCGTAGCTGGCGCGCATGGGGTCGGTCACCTGGAAGTAGAGAATGCCGTCCACCTGCAGCTGGGTGTTGTCACGCGTGATGCAGACCTGGCTGGGCACGTCCAGCGGAATTTCCTTGAGGCTGTGTTTATAGGCCACGCGGTCGACGAACGGCACGAGGAAGTTCAGCCCCGGCGTGAGGGTGCCGGCATATTTGCCCAGCCGCTCCTTGACCCAGGCGTTCTGTTGGGGAACCACCTTCACCGAGCGTGCGATGAAGATGCCGGCGATGACGACGATGACGAGGGCGATGATTTCCATGGGGTCCTTTGCGATGGTGAAGATTCGGGTGGGTGCGTTGCTTTGTGGCGGTGCGTGAGGGGGCGGGGGGCCGGCCTCAGAGCTTGTCGACCAGCAGCCGGTTGCCGATGACTTCCGCCACGCGGTGCATGCCGGAGGAGGGGGCATTGCCGGGGCGCAGGACCACCGTCCATTGGGCGCCGCGGTAACGCACCTGCGCGGTGCCGTCGGAGTTCCAGATCTCCACGTTCACGGACTCGCCCACATCCATGTTCACATCGCGGTTGCTCGATGCGGGCTGGGCGCCCGGGTTCTTTTTACGGAACACATAGCAGCTCACCACGCCCGCGGAACCGACCACGGCCGCCGCCAGCAGTTGCGCCGCGACCGAGCCGCCCGCGTGGGCCGCGAGGGCGCCGGCGGCCAGGCCGATGGCCAGCATGAGCAGGTAGAACGTGCCCGTGAACAGCTCCACGGCAACGGCCCCTCCCGCCATCAGCCACCAGAGGGTGGATTGCTCTATCACTGCGCGCTCCTCGTTGTGTTTAGTGCACCACATTCTGGGTCAAAAGACCGGACCGTCAAAGGCGTGACAACGTTATTCCTTACACTTCGCGCCTGTTTCGTTTTTTGGGCCCGCTCGCTCGGAGGCTGCGCATGAAATTCCGCTTTCCCATCGTCATCATCGACGAGGACTATCGTTCCGAGAACACGTCGGGCCTGGGCATCCGCGCGCTGGCGCAGGCCATCGAGTCGGAGGGCTTCGAGGTGCTGGGCGTCACGAGCTACGGCGACCTGTCGCAGTTCGCGCAGCAGCAAAGCCGCGCGAGCGCGTTCATCCTGTCGATCGACGACGAGGAGTTCACCCTCGGCTCGGGCCTGGACCCCATCGTGCTGAGCCTGCGCACCTTCATCGCCGAGGTGCGCCGCAAGAACTCCGACGTGCCGATCTACGTGCACGGCGAGACCAAGACCAGCCGCCACCTGCCCAACGACATCCTGCGGGAGTTGCACGGCTTCATCCACATGTTCGAGGACACGCCGGAGTTCGTGGCCCGCCACATCATCCGCGAAGCCAAGAGCTACCTGGAGAGCGTGCAGCCGCCGTTCTTCAAGGCGCTGCTGGACTATGCCGAAGACGGCTCGTACAGCTGGCACTGCCCCGGCCACTCCGGCGGCGTGGCGTTCCTCAAGAGCCCCGTGGGACAGATGTTCCACCAGTTCTTCGGCGAGAACATGCTGCGCGCCGACGTGTGCAATGCGGTCGAGGAACTGGGCCAGCTGCTGGACCACAACGGCGCCATCGGCGAGAGCGAGCGCAATGCCGCGCGCATCTTCAATGCAGACCACTGCTTCTTCGTGACCAACGGCACCAGCACGTCCAACAAGATGGTGTGGCACCACACGGTGGCGCCCGGCGATGTGGTGGTGGTGGACCGCAACTGCCACAAGTCCATCCTGCACAGCATCATCATGACGGGCGCCATTCCGGTGTTCATGAAGCCCACGCGCAACCACTTCGGCATCATCGGCCCGATCCCCCAGTCGGAGTTCGAGCCCGAGGCGATCCAGGCCAAGATCCGCGCCAATCCGCTGCTCAAGGGCGTGGATGCCAAGGCTGTGAAGCCGCGCGTTCTCACGCTCACGCAATCCACCTACGACGGCGTGCTCTACAACACCGAAACCATCAAGGGCATGCTCGACGGCTACGTGGACAACCTGCATTTCGACGAGGCCTGGCTGCCGCACGCGGCTTTCCACCCGTTCTACGGCAGCTACCACGCGATGGGCAAGAAGCGCGCGCGGCCCAAGCACTCGGTGGTTTATGCCACGCAGTCCATCCACAAGCTGCTGGCCGGCATCAGCCAGGCCAGCCACGTGCTGGTGCAGGACTCGCAGACGGTGAAGCTCGACCGGCCGCTGTTCAACGAGGCGTACCTGATGCACACCTCGACCTCGCCGCAGTACAGCATCATCGCCAGCTGCGACGTGGCCGCCGCGATGATGGAGCCGCCCGGCGGAACGGCGCTGGTCGAGGAAAGCCTGCTCGAAGCCCTGGACTTCCGCCGCGCGATGCGCAAGGTGGAAGAGGAGTTCGGCAAGGACGACTGGTGGTTCAAGGTGTGGGGTCCGGACAAGCTCGTGGACGAGGGCCTGGGCCGCGCCGAGGACTGGGTCATCCGCAGCGACGGCAAGGGCAAGAAGAACCACGCCAGCAAGTGGCACGGCTTCGGCCAGCTGGCCGACGGCTTCAACATGCTGGACCCGATCAAGTCCACCATCGTCACGCCGGGCCTGAACCTGGACGGCAAGTTCGACGAGAACGGCATTCCCGCCTCCATCGTGACCAAGTACCTGGCCGAGCACGGCGTGGTGGTGGAGAAGACGGGGCTCTACAGCTTCTTCATCATGTTCACCATCGGCATCACCAAGGGTCGCTGGAACACGCTGCTGACGGCGCTGCAGCAGTTCAAGGACGACTACGAGAAGAACCAGCCGATGTGGCGCATCCTTCCGGAGTTCTGCCAGCAGCACAAGCGCTACGAGCGCATGGGCCTGCGCGATCTGTGCCAGCACGTGCACCAGCTCTATGCCAAGTACGACATCGCGCGCCTGACCACCGAGATGTACCTGTCGGACCTGACGCCGTCGATGAAGCCCAGCGACGCCTATGCGCACATCGCGCACCGCAAGACCGAGCGCGTGGAGATCGATGCGCTGGAAGGCCGCATCACGACCAGCCTGATCACGCCGTACCCGCCCGGCATTCCGCTGCTCATTCCGGGCGAGGTCTTCAACAAGAAGATCGTGGATTACCTCAAGTTCTCGCGCGAGTTCTCCAAGCTGTGCCCCGGCTTCGAGACCGACATCCACGGGCTGGTGGAGATCGAGGACGACAACGGCAACGTGCGCTACTACGCCGATTGCGTGGCTGCCGCGCCGCAGCCGCCGTCCGCGCGCAAGAGCCGCAAGAACGCGCCCGCCGCCGAGGACATCGTGCAGGTGGGCAGCGACGGACCGTTCGGCCGCAAGGTCTGATCGCTGCGCGAGGCCGTGGGCCTTGACCCCGAAAGCCCGGCGGTGCGAAAGCGCCTCCGGGCTTTTTGTATGGGAATGTCACGGGTCTGAATCCAGGCGGCGTCCTGCCCCGTATCAGTGTTCAGCCGCGCGAATCTTCGGGCGGCATTCCACCCACTGACCCAACGGAGATATCCATGACCTTTCGCCTGAATGCCCGCCTGACCGCCGCCAGCCTCACGCTCGCCCTGTCTGCCGCCGCGATGCCCGCCTTCGCGCAAGTGACCGTCGGTGGTGCGCCGATGTATCCGACCAAGGACATCATCGACAACGCGGTGAACTCCAAGGACCACACCACGCTGGTCGCCGCCGTGAAGGCCGCAGGCCTGGTGGACACGCTCAAGGGCCCCGGTCCGTTCACGGTGTTCGCGCCCACCAACGCCGCCTTCGCGGCACTGCCTGCCGGCACGGTGGACACGCTGCTGAAGCCCGAGAACAAGGCCACGCTGACCAAGGTCCTGACCTACCACGTGGTGGCGGGCAAGGTCGATGCGGCCGCGCTGTCCAAGATGATTGCCGACGGCAAGGGCTCGGCCAGTCTGAAGACCGTGGCCGGCGGCACGTTGACGGCCAAGGCCAGCGGTTCCTCGATTGCGCTGACGGATGAAAAGGGCGGTACGTCCAAGGTGACCATCGCCGACGTGTACCAGTCCAACGGCGTGATCCACGTCGTGGACAAGGTGCTGCTGCCCAAGTAAGACTGCCAGGCCGTTCGCATCGCTGGCCCTCGTATGGCCGCCAGCCGTTGTGCGGGTCAGGCCTTGATGCAACGAAGCCGCACGGCACCCGGGGCGGGCGCCTTGCGGCTTTTTCGTGGGAGCCCGGCCCCGGTCCCGCTAGTGTCCTGTCCCGTTAATTCGCCCGCATAGTCTGGCGAGTTTTTCGAGGATGGAGTCTGCTGTAGCTGTCCAAGTAAACGGCTGGCAGGACTGGTTGTAATTCGCGATGAATGTGTCGATCTTGTTGATCAGATCCTTCACGCTGGTGAACGAGCCACGGCGGATTGCCCGCGTGGTGATGATCGAGAAGAAGCGCTCGACCTGATTGAGCCAGCTTGAATAGGTCGGAACGAAGTGCATGTGCCAGCGAGGCCGCTCGGCCAACCAAGCGCGCACCTTTGGATGCTTGTGGCTGGCGTAGTTATCAGCTATGCAGTGCACATCCAGTTCGTCGGGCACTGCCTTGTCGATGGCGCGCAGGAAGGCAAGGAACTCTTGATGACGATGCCGGGGCCGGCACTGCGCGATCACTTGGCCATTCATCACGTTCAGGGCCGCGAACAAGGTGGTGGTGCCGTGGCGCACGTAGTCGTGCGTGACACCTTCGACATAGCCAAACCCCATTGGCAGCATCGGCTGCGTACGCTCCAAAGCTTGGCATTGGCTCTTCTCGTCCACGCACAGCACCAGCGCGTTGTCAGGTGGGTTCAGGTACAGCCCCACAACGTCGCGCAGCTTCTCGATGAACAGCGGATCGGTCGACAGCTTGAAGCTGTCGGCCCGGTGCGGCTTGAGGTTGAAGGTCTGCAGATAGCGCGCCACCGTGCTCTTGCTGATGCCCGTATCGGCGGCCAGCGTGCGGGTGCTCCAGTGGGTACCCCCATCAGCAGGCTTGGTGTGCAACGTCTTGGTAATCAACTCAGCAACACGCTCGTCATCTACCGTGCGGGGGCGACCCGGGCGCAACTCGTCGTAAAGCCCTGCAATGCGATGGCGCGCATAGCGCCCGCGCCACTTGGTGACAGTGCTACGACTGATCCCCAGAGCCTGCGCAACCGCGGTGCTGGCTTTATCTGTGCCTTCGCAAGTCAGCACGATGCGCGCCCTGAGCGACAACGCCGCTGGCAGCGAACGTGATCGCGCCATGGACGTCAGTTCCGCGCGCTCCACTTCACTAAGCGCAATTTCTGTTCGGGTCGTTGCATTGGGCATGGCGGCACCTCAAGGATGGCCCGAAACCATGCAGCTATCGTGCCTGCGAATTAACGGGACAGGACACTAGGGCGCAGCGGCGTGCATGTCTTCGCGCACGCGAAGGAAGCTGGCGAAGCGCGGCAGGCCGCCCTCGTGCGTGCCGCGAAAGCGGTAGGTCACCCAGCTGCCCAGGGGCGGCGGATGCGCCCGGTCCGCATCGGTGAAGCCGGCGCCCAGCCGAAAGCGCTGGCCGCCGGGCATCTCCACCAGCAAGGCGCCCATGCGGCCCCGGTGCCGGCCTTTGCCGGGCACGTAGCCCACGACCCGCGCCTCGGTGTCTTCATGGGTCTTGAGCTTGATGAGATCGTCGCTGCGGCCGGCTTGGTAGAGCGACGCCCCACGGTGCAGCATCAGCCCCTCGCCGCCATCGCGCACCGTGCGGTGCAGCAGGGCCTGCAACCGGGCATCGGTGGCGATGCGCTGCTGGGGCACGGCCTGCACCCAGGGATGGCCGATGCGCGCCACGGCGGTCTGCAATGCCGGCAGGCGCTCGTCGAACGGGCCGCCCTGCGCGGGCAGGTCGAACACCATGAACTGCAGGTGGCGCCAGGCCGCATCGTCGGGCCGCTGCTGCCGCACGGTGGACTGCGCCTGGGCGAAGCGGCCCCGGCCGGCCCAAAGCTCGCCATCCATCGGGATCGCGGGCCAGCCCTGCGTGAACCAGGCGGGCGCATTCACCCGCTCGCCACCGCGCGTGTGCAACTGGTGGCCGTCCCAGTAGCCGCGCACCCCGTCGTACTTTTCGCTCACCCAGTAGTCCGCCAGCGGTAGCCCGGCGCGGTAGACGTTGGCCAGCAGCAGGGGCGGCGGCGAGGCGGGCGATACCGGCGCTGGGGGTTGCGCCCAGGCCGGCAGCGCGCCGCAGACCAGCAGGACGGTGATGGCGATGCGGCGAAGCATGGGACTATTTTGCTATTATTTTAATAGCAGTATGCCCTAGGGAAATATGCGCTGGTGGCCGATTCGGCTTGAATCTCAGGACAGCTCGGCGCTTTCCCGGCTGATGCCGCCCGTCTGGCTGAAGCCGCCGTCCACGTACATGATCTCGGCCGTCACGCCGCTGGCCAGGTCCGACAGCAGGAAGGCGGCGGCATTGCCCACGTCTTCGATCGTCACGTTGCGGCGCAGGGGCGAGGCGCCGGCGACCACGCCCAGCAGCTTGCCGAAGTCCTTGATGCCGCTGGCCGCCAGGGTCTTGATGGGGCCGGCGCTGATGCCGTTGGCGCGCATGCCGCGCGGGCCCAGCGATTCGGCCAGGTAGCGCACGCTGGCCTCCAGGCTGGCCTTGGCCAGGCCCATGGTGTTGTAGTTGGGCACCGTGCGCAGCGCGCCCAGGTAGCTCAGGGTGACCACGGACGATTTTTCGTTGAGATAGGGCAGGGCGGCCTTGGCCATGGCGGGAAAGCTGTAGGCGCTGATGTCATGCGCGATGCGGAACGACTCGCGCGACAGCCCTTCGAGAAAATCGCCGGCGATCGCCTCGCGCGGCGCGAAGCCGATGCTGTGCACGAAGCCGTCGAACTTCGGCCAGGCCTGCGACAGGTCGGCGAACATGCGGTCGATCTGCTCGTCGCTGCCCACGTCGCAATCGAAGATGAGCTTGGAGTCGAACTCGGCGGCGAAGTCGGTGATGCGGTCCTTGAAGCGCTCGCCGACGTAACTGAAGGCAAGTTCTGCGCCTTGCGCGTGGCAGGCGCGGGCGATGCCGTAGGCGATCGAGCGGTTGGACAACACGCCGGTGATAAGCAGCTTCTTGCCGGTCAGAAAACCCATGTTTCTTCTCCTGTGGAATGCGGGGGATTGGGGGCGTGGCGGCGGCGCGTGCGCCGCTGATGGCCCACCGGGGCATGTGACATGCGACCCGTCGGGGCGCCGCCAGCGTAGTGCAGAATTGTCGCATGCGTCTTTGGCCGATCTTGTTGCTGTGGGGGAGTGCGATGCCCGTGTGGGCGGGACACGCCTATGCGCTGTGGGGCGAGCCCCGGATGCCTGCGGGCTTCGACCACTTCGGGTACGTCAACCCCGATGCGCCCAAGGGCGGCGAACTGCGGCTGGTGAGCAACCTGCGCGTCTCCACCTTCGACAAATACAACCCGTTCACCATCAAGGGCAATTCCCCGGCCTACCTGTCGGACCTGATGTTCGATACGTTGCTCACCGGCTCGCTCGATGAGACCGCCACCGGCTACGGCCTGCTGGCGCAGGACGTGGAGGTGGCCGCCGATGGCCTCTCGGTGGTGTTCCGCCTGCGGCCCGAAGCGCGCTTTCACAACGGGAAGCCGGTGTTGGCGCAGGACGTGAAGTTCAGCTACGACACGCTGATGGGCCCCTACACCTCGCCGGCCTACAAGACGGCGCTGTTCGACGTGGCGGGCATCGACGTGATCGACGACCGCACGGTGCGCTACCGCTTCAAGCACCCCAACCGCGAGCTGCCGCTCACGGTGGGCGGGCTGCCGGTCTTCAGCCGCGACTGGGGCGTGGAGAACGGCAAGGCCAAGCGCTTCGATCAGGTGGTGATGGACATCCCGATCGGCAGCGGACCCTACAAGATCGGGCCGGTGCGCTTCGGCAAGGACATCACCTACGTGCGCGATCCCGGCTATTGGGCGCGCGATCTCAACGTGCGCAAGGGCACCGCCAATTTCGACCGCATCCTGGTGAAGATCTACCGCGACAACACCGCGCGGCTGGAGGCGCTCAAAGCGGGCGAGTTCGACCTCATGCGCTTTTTCAGCGCGGGCGACTGGGCGCGCCGCGTCACGGGGCGCAAGTTCGATACCGGCGAGCTGGTCAAGGGCAACTTCGAGCACAAGCTGCCTTCGGGCTTCCAGAGCTACGTGCTCAACACGCGCCGGCCGCTGCTGCAGGATGCCCGCGTGCGCGAAGCGCTGGGACTGGCCTACGACTTCGAGTGGATGAGCCGCCAGCTGTTCTACGGCGCCTACCAGCGCATCAACGGCCTGTTCGGCAACACCCTGTGCGAGACCCGCGGCACACCCACGCCCGAGGAGCTGGCGCTGATGGAGCCCTGGCGCCAGAGCCTTCCCGCCAGCGCTTTCGGACCCATGACCACGCCGCCGCGCACCGAGGGCGGCACCACGCTGCGCGACAACCTACGCCGTGCCCAGGCCCTTTTGAGAGAGGCGGGCTGGGAGGTGAAGGACGGCGCGTTGCGCAACGCGCAGGGCCAGGCCATGGTGCTGGAGTACCTGGACAGCAGCGAGGGCGGCGTGCGGTCGCTGTCGTCGTGGATCCGCAACCTGCAAAAGCTCGGCATCACGCTGAACTTCCGGGCGGTGGATTTCGCGCTCTACCAGCAGCGCCTGAGCAAGTTCGACTTCGACATCACCACCATCGCGTACCAGGGCACCAACAACCCGGGGCAGGAACTGGCCGACATGTTCGGCTCGCAGGCGGCGGACACGGAAGACTCGGGCAACTTCCCCGGCGTGAAGAGCAAGGCCGTGGACGCGATGATCCGCAGCATCGTGTCGGCCAAGACGCTGGACGAGCTGCTGCCCGCCTGCCATGTTCTGGAGCGCGTCATCGCGCACGGGCACTACCTGATTCCCCAGTACACCGCGCCTTCGCACCGCATGGTCTACAACGCCTGGCGCCTGGAGCGGCCGGCCACCCTGCCGCCGTATTCCACGGGCGAGGCCTGGGCCATCGACACCTGGTGGGCGCGCATGCCGCCCCAGACGGCGCCGGACCCCGCGCGGCGCTGATCCGTTCGACCCCCAGCACCGTCCAGACCCGCCCAATTTTCCGACCCACCACCGCCGCCATGTTCGCCTACATCCTCAAGCGCGTGCTGCTCATGCTGCCCACCCTGCTGGGCGTGCTGCTGCTGACCTTCGTGGTGATCCAGTTCGTGCCCGGCGGCCCCGTCGAGCAGTACCTGGCCGAGTCCAAGGCCGGGATGGGACGCGGCGGCGGCGGGGCCGAAGGCGGCGGCCTGGCCTACCGGGGTGCGCAGGGCGTGGACCCGAAGCGGCTGGAGCAGATCAAGGCGCTCTACGGCTTCGACAAGCCGGCGCATGAGCGCTTTTTCCAGATGCTCGGGCAGTTCGCGCGCTTCGACCTGGGCCGCAGCTTCTTTCAGAACAAGGACGTGTGGCAGCTCGTGAAGGAAAAGCTGCCCGTGTCGATCAGCCTGGGCCTGTGGACCTTCTTCATCAGTTATCTCGTGGCCGTGCCGCTCGGCGTGGCCAAGGCGGTGCGGGCGGGCTCGCGCTTCGACTTCGTCACCACGCTCATCGTGCTGGTGGGCTACGCCATTCCCGGCTTCGTGCTGGGCGTGGCGCTCCTGGTGATCTTCGGCGGGCAGTTGCAGTGGTTCCCGCTGCGGGGACTCACCTCGGCGAACTGGGATGAGATGACCTGGGGCGCGCGCATCGTGGACTACCTGTGGCACATCACGCTGCCGGTCACGGCCATGGTGCTGGGCAGCTTCGCGGTGACGGCCATGCTGACCAAGAACGCCTTCCTCGAAGAGATCCGCAAGCAATACGTGCTCACGGCCCGCGCCAAGGGGCTGTCGGAGCGGCAGGTGCTGTGGAAGCACGTGTTCCGCAATGCCCTCATTCCCATCATCACGGGCTTTCCGGCGGCGTTCATCGGGGCGTTCTTCGCCGGCTCGTTGCTGATCGAGACGCTGTTCTCGCTCGACGGCCTGGGCCTGCTGAGCTACGAAAGCGTGATCCGGCGCGACTACCCCGTGGTGCTGGGCACGCTGTATCTCTTCACGCTGATCGGACTGGTGACCAAGCTGGTGAGCGATCTTTGCTACGTATGGGTGGACCCACGTGTCAAGTTTGACTAACCCCCCGGAGTCGGCCGGTGGCCGCCCCCCGAGCGGCGCCGCGCCCGTGGCCCCGTCGCTCTCGCCCGGCCGCCGTGCGTGGCGCCGCTTCAAGCGCAATCGGCTGGGCTACTGGAGCCTGATCCTGTTCAGCGCGCTGGTGGCCCTGAGCCTGGTGGCGGAACTGATCAGCAACGACCGTCCCTTGATCGTGCGCTACGAAGGGCAGACCTACCTGCCCATGCTGCACGACTACCCCGAGAAGACTTTCGGCGGCGATTTCGACACCCCCACCGACTACCTGGACCCGTTCATCCGCGAGCGGCTGCAGCAAGGCAGCAACTGGGCGCTGTACACGCTGAACCCCTACGGTCCGGACACGCTGAACTATTTCGCGAAGTCGGCCAACCCGTCGGGCCCCACGGCGCAGAACTGGCTGGGCACGGACGACCGGGGCCGCGACCTGCTCGCGCAGCTGATCTACGGCTTTCGCGTGAGCGTGCTGTTCGGCATCGCGCTCACGGTGGTGGGCGTGCTGCTGGGCGTCATCACCGGGGCGATCCAGGGGTTTTTCGGCGGCAAGACCGACCTGGCGTTCCAGCGCTTCATCGAGATCTGGGGTTCGATGCCCGAGCTGTACCTGCTCATCATCTTCAGCGCCGTGTTCGCCCCCAGCGTGGGGCTGCTGCTGGTGCTGCTGTCATTGTTCGGCTGGATGGGCCTGTCGGATTACGTGCGCGCGGAGTTCCTGCGCAACCGCCAGCTCGACTACGTGAAGGCCGCCCGCGCGCTGGGCGTGCCCAACGGGCAGATCATCTGGCGCCACATCCTGCCCAACAGCATGACGCCGGTGGTGACCTTTCTGCCGTTTCGCATGAGCGCGGCCATCCTGGCGCTCGCCTCGCTGGACTTCCTGGGCCTGGGCGTGCCGCCCGGCACGCCGTCGCTGGGCGAGCTGCTCAACCAGGGCAAGAACAACATCGACGCCTGGTGGATTTCGCTGTTCACGTTCGCGGCGCTGGTGGTCACGCTGCTGCTGCTCACCTTCATGGGCGATGCGCTGCGCGATGCGCTCGACCCCCGCAAGGCAGACCATTCATGAGCGACGCACGCATGCGCGGCACTGCGCCGATTCCAGGCTCTTCTGCTTCATCGTCTTCGGCCGGCACTTCGTCTTCCGGCTCGTCGGCGCCGCTGCTGCAAGTGCAGGACCTGCACGTGCGCTTCGGCGACAAAGAGGTGGTGCGCGGGGTCGGCTTCGACATCGCGGCGGGCGAGAAGCTCGCGCTGGTGGGCGAATCGGGCTCGGGCAAGACCATCACCGCGCTGTCGATCCTGCGGCTGGCGGGCGATGCACACATCACCGGCCGGGCGCTGATGGACGGGCAGGACCTGCTGGCCTTGTCCGAGCGCGAGATGCGCGGTGTGCGCGGCGGCGACATCGCCATGGTGTTCCAGGAGCCCATGACGGCGCTCAACCCGCTCATGGCGGTGGGGGACCAGGTGGCAGAGGTGCTGCAGCTCAAGCAGGCGCTCTCGCGCGCCCAGGCCCGCCAGGCGGCCGTCGAACTGCTGGCCAGCACCGGCATTCCCGAGCCGGCCCGGCGTGCGGACGCGTTCCCGCACCAGTTGTCGGGCGGGCAGCGCCAGCGCGCGATGATCGCCATGGCCCTGGCCAGCCGCCCGCGCCTGCTGCTGGCCGACGAGCCCACCACCGCGCTGGACGTGACGCTGCGCGGCCAGATCCTCGACCTGCTGTCCGACCTGCAGCGCCAGACCGGCATGGCCGTGCTGCTCATCACCCACGACCTGCACCTGGTGCGCAAGTTCGCGGACCGCGTGGCGGTCATGGAGCACGGCGTGCTGGTGGAGGCCGGCGCCGTGTCGGACGTGTTCCGCGCGCCGCAGCACGCGTACACGCAGCGGCTCATCGGCAGCGTGCCGCGACGCGACGTGCTGGAGCCGGAGGCCTCGGCCACCGCGGTACCCGCGGCGCAGGCGCACGCGCTGCGCGTGGCCTATGCCACGCCGCTGCCCGGCATCCGCGGCTGGTTCCGCCGCGGGGAGTTCGTGGCGGTGAAGGGGGCCGACTTTTCCATCGCGCCGGCCCGCACGCTCGGGGTGGTGGGCGAATCGGGTTCGGGCAAGTCCACACTGGCGCAGGCGCTGCTGGGGCTGCTGCCGTACCAGGGCGACCTGCGGATCGCAGGGCAGGGCTGGCAGTTGCCGGCCCAGCGCAACACCCCGGCCAATCAGGCCTTGCGCCGGCAGGTGCAGGTGGTGTTCCAGGACCCGTTTTCGTCGCTGTCGCCGCGCCTGACGGTCGAGGAGATCGTGGGCGAGGGACTGCAGGTGCACGAGCCCGGCCTGTCGCCCGCCGACCGCCGCGCGCGCGTGGAGTCGGCGCTGCAGGACGTGGGACTGACCGACGCGCAGTTCCCGGGCCTGCTGGCGCGCTATCCGCACGAGTTTTCCGGAGGGCAGCGCCAGCGGCTGGCGATTGCCCGTGCGCTCATCCTGAGCCCCCGGCTGCTGGTGCTGGACGAGCCCACCAGCGCGCTCGACGTCACCATCCAGCAGCAGGTGCTGGCACTGCTGCAGCGCCTTCAGAAGGAGCGTTCGCTCAGCTACCTGCTCATCACGCACGACGTGGCGGTCATCCGTGCGATGGCGCACGACGTGATCGTGATGAAGGATGGCGAGGTGCTGGAGTCGGGCCCGGTGCAGACGGTGCTGGATGCACCCCGGCATCCCTATACCCAGCGGCTGGTGTCCGCGGCCGGGCTGGATGGAGAGGGTTGAGCCGATTTTGGGTGTTTTCGGCCCCATGCCGGGGTATTGATTGTCCTGATTGCTATCAATTAAATAGCAAATCGCAGGCTTGAGGCGTTGGGTCGCGCCGCGCGTTCGTGCGGTCGGCTGGGCGCCGTGCGCGGCGATCAGGCGAAGGTATCGACCTGCGTGCCCAGCGTGGTGGAGGCGGCGGGCGGGGTCTTCTTCTGGTCGGCCGACTGCTGCTGTTCCATGGCCTTTTCCATGGCCTTTTGTTGCTGTTCCTGTTGCTGGGCTTGCTGGATGGCTGCGATCTGCTGCTGCACGAGCTGGATCTGGTTCTGCAGCGCCTGCAACTTCTGCTGCTTGGCTTTGGCGTCGTTGGGGTCGGACGCCTGGCTGGCTTCTGCCGACGCCTGCTTGAGATCGGCCGTGAGGTCCTTGAGCTGCTTTTGAAGCGCCGCGATGTCGCCGCTCGATTGGCCCGAAGAGCGGCTCCCCGAAACGCTGGTGGAGGAGGTGCTGGAGGCGGAGGAGATGGACAGGGACATGAAGGAGTATCGGCCGGTCGGGGACGAAACTGTAGGCCTTGCCGGCTTTTATTCGGTCATTTCTTGTCCGCCGGCACGATGGTGGGCTCCTGGTCGGGCCCGGCATACAGCCGGAAATGCCCCCGCCCCGCGCGCTTGGCCGCATACATCGCCATGTCCGCGCTGCGCGACAGCTCCTCGAAATTGCGGCCATGCTGTGGAAACAGCGCGATGCCGCCGCTCAGGCCGATCTGCCGGACCTCGCCCTGCAGATCGAACGGCGGTTCGCACGCGGCCATGATCTTTTGCGACACCAGGCAGGCCTGGTCGGCGTTGTCCAGCTTGGGCAGCAGCACGACGAACTCGTCGCCCCCCTGGCGGCACACCGTGTCGGAATGCCGCACCGCGCCCTTGAAGCGGCGGGCGACCTGCACCAGCAGCAGGTCGCCGGCATCGTGGCCGAGGGTGTCGTTCACCTGCTTGAACCCGTCCAGGTCGATGTACATCAGCGCCAGGCTGCGGTCGTCCCGCAGGGCGTGCGCGATGGCCTGCTGGGCCCGGTCCTGCAGCAGCACGCGGTTGGGCAGGTCGGTCAGCACGTCGTACTGCGCAAGGTGGGCCATGCGGCGCGACATCTCCATGGCCTCGGTCACGTCGCGCAGCACCATCACCGTACCGGTGACTTGCCCGTGCCGGTCGGTGATGGGGCTGACCGATTTCTCGATGTCGATGCGCCGTCCGTCGCGGCACTGGAGCACCACGCCGCGTTTCGAGGGCTGGGCGCGGCCCTCGGCCAGCGCCTGGCGGGTGGGGCTCAAGCCGCTGTCGCTGCCGGCTTCCTGCAGCGGTACGACGTCGTCGATGTCCGATCCGGCGGCATGAAAGGCCTGCCAGCCGGTCATCTTCTCGGCCACCGGGTTGATGTAGGTGACGCAGCCCTGGGCATCGGTGCAGATGACCGCATCGCCGATGGACTGCAGCGTCAGCCGGATCAGCTCCTTTTCCTCGAACAGCAGGTCTTCCATGCGCTTGCGGTCGGTCAGGTCGTCGATCTGCACGAAGATGCCCTGCACCTCGTCGCCTTCCTTGTCCGGGATGTACGACACCAGCGTGTGGCGCACCTCGCCGGAGGGCAGCGGCATCGTCCGCTCGAAGACCTGCTTGTGGCCCTTGAGCGCCTGCCGGATGTGCGTCAACGCGTGTTCGTAGGTTCCCCGGTCGAGCACGTCCAGCAGCTTCACGTTGGGCATGCGCTCGCGCGAGACGCCCAGCCAGTCCATGTACGCCTGATTGGCGAAGCGGTTGTGCTGGTCCTTGTCCCAATAGCTCACCATCGAAGGCAGGTTGTCCAGGATGGTGCGCGTGTCGTGTTCGGCCTGCTTCAGCTGTGCCGCGATGGCCTGGCGGCGCTGCAGCTCCCGCGCGAACAGTGCGGACAGGCCCAGGCAGGCGGCCATCAGCAGCACCGCGAAAGCGCCCAGCACCTTGGCGCTGGCGCGCCACTTGGCCAGGATGGTGTCCGCCGACTGCCCAACGCTCACCGCCAGCGGGTAGTTGCCGATGCGGCGGAAGGTGTGCAGCCGCTCGGTGCGGTCCTGCGGGTCCTGCGCCGTGTAGCTGCCGCTGTCGACCGTCTGCAGCCGGGCCAGCAGGCCGGCGTCGTCCATCGGCTGGCCGACATCCCCTTCGGCGTAGGGAAAGCGCGCGACGGTAATGCCATCGCGGGTGCTCCACAGCTCCACTCGGCTCATCGGCCCGACGTCGATGGAGGCGAACAGCTCCTTGAAATAGTTGATTCTCACGGTGCCCACCACGACGCCGCCGAAGCTGCCGTCGCTGCGGAAATACGCGCGGCTGATGGGCAGGTTGTACGAGCCCGACACCCGGCCCCGGATGGGGTGGCCGATGTAGAGCCCCTCGCGTTGGCTGGTCTGGTGCACCTGGAAGTAATCGCGGTCTGCCAGGTTGAGGTTCAGGGGCTCCAGGCTGGTGGAGCGCGTTATCAAGTTGCCCTTGTCATCCAGCACCGCGACCGCGCCCAGGCCGGGCGTGTGCAGGGAGTGGTCGAACAGGAAGGTGTTGCGCATCTGCGGGGTCAGGCTCGGAAGGCCGGGGTCCGACAGGCTCTTGGCCACCCCGACCAGCGAGTAGTCGAAGCCGTTCAGGGTGCGCTGGATGTTCTGCTCGATGGTGCGTGCCAGGCTGCTGTTGGTGTGCAGCGCGTACGACCAGGCATCGTCGCGGATCGTGAGGATCGCCCGCACGAAGAGCGCACCGATGCCTGCCGACAGCACGAGGGCCAGCAGGACGATGCGACGGGGCGAAATCTGGGGCATGGCGCAATGCGGCCGGCACGCAGGCCGGCGGATGCTGCGCGATTACTTTATCGGGGAATCGGTGGGTTGGGAGAACAAATCCCAGGTGGCGATGAAGAGTGCTGCGATCACCGGGCCGATGACGAAACCGGTCAACCCGAACAGCGCCATGCCGCCCAGGGTGGAGATGAGGACGATGTAGTCCGGCATCTTCGTGTCCTTGCCCACCAGCACCGGGCGCAGGGCGTTGTCCACCAGCCCGATCACGCAGACGCAAAAAGCCACCAGCACCGAGCCCTGCCAGATGGCGCCGGTCGCGAAGAAATAGATGGCCACCGGGCCCCAGATCAGACCGGCACCGATGGCCGGCAGCAGCGACAGGAAGGCCATCAGCACGCCCCAGAGGATGGGGCCCTGGATGCCCAGGATCCAGAAGATCCCCCCGCCCAGCGCACCCTGCACGGCCGCCACCACGATGTTGCCCTTGACGGTGGCGCGGATCACCGTGGTGAACTTGCTGGCCAGCTGGCGCTTGTGCTCTTCGTCGAGGGGCACGGCCTGGCGGATGCGGTTGACCAGCGAACTGCCGTCACGCACCAGGAAGAACAGCAGGTACAGCATGATGCCGAAGCTCACGATGAACTGCAGCGTGTTCTGGCCCACGTCCAGCGCCTTGGTGGCCAGGAACTGGCCGGCCTGTACGGACACGGACGAGAGCTTGGCCTCCACCTCGGCGGCCGAGGTGAGGTTGAAGCGGTCCAGCAGGCCCAGCAGCCAGGAGGGCAGGGCACTCAGCACCTGCTGCACGTAGGCGCCGAAGTTGAGCTGCCCCGATTTCATGCGTTCGTAGATGAGCCCGGCCTCCTGGACCAGCGAAATGCTGATGAAGGTCATGGGCAGGATCACGATCACCAGGCACAGTCCGAGGGTGCACAGGGCGGCCAGGTTGCGCCGCCCCCGCATGCGCCGCAGCAGCCGCCGGTGCAGCGGCGTGAACAGGATCGCCAGGATGACGCCCCAGAAAACCGCTCCGTGGAACGGCCACAGGATGGCGAAGAACGCGACAGTGACCGCGATGAGAAGAAGCAACAGCGTGCGGCTCTGAAGGGTGGGTGAGTTCATAGAGGCGGGGTACGGATAATGACGAAATGTAAGCGACCGCAGTGACACGGCGGCGAAGGAACACGCGCTTACGCCGTGTAGGGCTCGCTCCTGGGCGTTCGGTGGCACAATGGCGCCCGCACCCCCGGCCCTTCCCCAGCCACAGTCGCATCCGCCAATCGGTTCAGCCGTGTCGCGGAAGGTTTTACCCACCAGCTAATGCTTCCCTCAGGGAAGCGGAGGTCAGCGGAATATGAGCGATACGACATCCGTATACCAAGCCTACCAAGGCAACACCTATCTTTTCGGCGGCAATGCGCCCTATGTCGAAGAGATGTACGAGAACTATCTCGTCAACCCCGGCAGCGTGCCCGACACGTGGCGCGAATACTTCGATGCCCTGCAGCACGTGCCTGCCGTCGACGGATCGAACGCCAAGGACGTGCCCCACCTGCCCGTGGTCAATGCCTTCGCCGAGCGCGCCAAGCAAGGCGGCACGAAGGTCGTCGGTGCCACCGGCGCCGACTCCGAAATGGGCCGCAAGCGCACCGCCGTCCAGCAACTGATCTCGGCCTACCGCAATGTCGGCCAGCGCTGGGCCGATCTGGACCCCCTGAAGCGCACCGAGCGCCCTGAAATTCCCGAACTCGAAGCCTCCTTCTACGGCTTCAGCGACGCCGACCAGGAAACGGTGTTCAACACGAGCAACACCTTCTTCGGCAAGGAAGCCATGCCGTTGCGCGAGCTGACCAACGCGCTGCGCGAAACGTACTGCGGCTCGATCGGGGTCGAGTACATGTATGCCACCGACCAGAACCAGAAGCGCTGGTGGCAGGAAAAGCTCGAGACCATCCGCAGCAAGCCCAGCTTCGGTCCCGACAAGAAAAAGCACATCCTGGACCGCCTCACGGCCGCCGAAGGCCTGGAGCGTTTCCTGCACACGAAGTACGTCGGCCAAAAGCGTTTCTCGCTCGAAGGCGGCGAAAGCTTCATCGCCGCCATGGATGAACTCATCCAGGCTGCCGGCACCAAGGGCGTTCAGGAAATCGTGATCGGCATGGCCCACCGCGGCCGCCTGAACGTGCTGGTGAACACGCTGGGCAAGATGCCCAAGGACCTGTTCGCCGAGTTCGACCACACCGCTCCGGAAGACCTGCCGGCAGGCGACGTGAAGTACCACCAGGGCTTCAGCTCCGACGTCAGCACCCCTGGCGGCCCGGTGCATCTGTCGCTGGCCTTCAACCCCTCGCACCTGGAAATCGTGAACCCCGTTGTGGAAGGTTCGGTGCGCGCCCGCATGGACCGCCGCGCCGACCCGCATGGCAAGCAGGTGCTGCCCGTGCTGGTGCACGGCGACGCGGCCTTCGCCGGCCAGGGCGTCATCCAGGAAACGCTGGCGCTGGCCCAGACCCGTGGCTATTCCACGGGCGGCACGGTGCACATCGTCATCAACAACCAGATCGGCTTCACCACCTCCGATCCGCGCGACAGCCGCTCCACGCTGTATTGCACGGACGTGGTCAAGATGATCGAGTCGCCCGTGCTGCACGTGAACGGCGACGATCCCGAAGCGGTCGTGTTCGCCACGCAGCTCGCCCTCGAATTCCGCATGGAGTTCCAGAAGGACGTGGTGGTGGACATCATCTGCTTCCGCAAGCTGGGCCACAACGAGCAAGACACGCCCGCGCTCACCCAGCCGCTGATGTACAAGAAGATCGGTGCGCACCCCGGCACCCGCAAGCTGTACGCCGACAAGCTGGCCACGCAGGGCCTGGGCGAGACCCTGGGCGACGACATGTCCAAGGCCTACCGCGCCGCCATGGATGCGGGCAAGCACACGGTCGATCCGGTGCTGACCAACTTCAAGAGCAAGTACGCGGTGGACTGGAGCCCCTTCCTGGGCAAGAAGTGGACCGATGCCGGCGACACCGCCATCCCGCTGGCCGAGTGGAAGCGCCTGTCCGAAAAGATCACCACCATTCCTGAAGGCGTGACGCCGCACCAACTGGTCAAGAAGGTGTACGACGACCGCGCCGCCATGGGCCGTGGCGACATTCCGGTGGACTGGGGCATGGGCGAGCACATGGCTTTCGCCTCGCTGGTGGCCAGCGGCTTCCCCGTGCGCCTGTCCGGCGAGGACTGCGGCCGCGGCACGTTCACCCACCGCCATTCGGTCATCCATGACCAAAAGCGCGAGAAGTGGGACACGGGCACCTATGTGCCTCTGCAGAACGTGAGCGAGAACCAGGCACCGTTCGTCGTGATCGACTCCATCCTGTCCGAAGAGGCGGTGCTGGGCTTCGAATACGGCTATGCCTCCAACGACCCCAACACGCTCGTGATCTGGGAGGCGCAATTCGGCGACTTCGCCAACGGTGCGCAGGTCGTGATCGACCAGTTCATCGCCTCCGGCGAAGTGAAGTGGGGCCGCGTGAACGGCATCACGCTGATGCTGCCGCACGGCTACGAAGGCCAGGGCCCCGAGCACAGCTCGGCCCGCCTGGAGCGCTTCATGCAGCTGTCGGCCGACGCCAACATGCAGGTGGTTCAGCCCACCACCGCCAGCCAGATCTTCCACGTGCTGCGCCGCCAGATGGTCCGCCACCTGCGCAAGCCGCTGATCATCATGACGCCGAAGTCGCTGCTGCGTAACAAGGACGCGACCTCGCCGCTGTCCGAGTTCACCAAGGGCAGCTTCCAGACGGTGATCCCGGAGCAGAACGAAGCCATCGAGAAGAAGGCCGAGAAGGTCAAGCGCGTGATCGCCTGCTCGGGCAAGGTGTACTACGACCTGGTCAAGAAGCGCGAAGAGAAGGAAGCCGACGACGTCGTCACCCTGCGCGTGGAACAGCTCTATCCGTTCCCGCACAAGGCCTTCGCCGCCGAGCTGAAGAAGTACCCTAACGCCACCGACATCGTGTGGTGCCAGGACGAGCCGCAGAACCAGGGCGCCTGGTTCTTCGTGCAGCACTACATCCACGAGAACATGCTCGAAGGCCAGAAGCTGGGTTACTCCGGCCGTGCCGCCTCGGCATCGCCCGCGGTGGGCTATTCGCACCTGCACCAGGAGCAGCAAAAGGCCCTGGTGGACGGCGCGTTCGCCAAGCTCAAGGGGTTTGTCCTGACCAAGTAAGGCCGGAAACCCGAACACACAAAAAGCAGAAACAAACCCCGAAAGAATTCCCATGGCTATCGTTGAAGTCAAAGTCCCCCAACTGTCCGAATCCGTGGCGGAAGCCACGATGCTCACGTGGAAGAAGAAGGCCGGCGAGGCTGTCGCCGTCGATGAAATCCTGATCGAAATCGAGACCGACAAGGTCGTGCTCGAAGTGCCCGCTCCCTCGGCCGGCGTGCTGGCGGAAATCGTGCAAGGCGACGGCGCCACCGTGGTGGCCGACCAGCTCATCGCCAAGATCGACACCGAAGGCAAGGCCGGCGCCGCCGCCGCTCCTGCCGCTCCCGCTCCCGCAGCCGCTACGGCGCCCGCACCAGCCGCTGCAGCCCCCGCTGCCGCGGGCGGCTCCAAGGGCGACGTGGCCATGCCTGCCGCCGCCAAGCTGCTGGCCGACAACAACCTGTCCGTTTCGGCCGTGGCCGGCACGGGCAAGGATGGCCGCGTGACCAAGGGCGACGTGCTGGGTGCCGTGGCATCGGGCACGGGCAAGGCCGCTGCGGCCGCACCGAGCGCTATCCCCACGGGCGTGCCCACCAAGGCGCTGCCGCAGGTGGCTGCACCCACCGCCAAGGAAGACCTGAGCGGCCGCCCCGAGCAGCGCGTGCCCATGAGCCGCCTGCGCGCCCGCGTGGCCGAGCGCCTGCTGCAGTCGCAATCGACCAATGCCATCCTGACCACGTTCAACGAAGTGAACATGGCCCCGGTGATGGACATGCGCAAGAAGTTCCAGGACGCCTTCACCAAGGAACACGGCGTGAAGATCGGCTTCATGAGCTTCTTCGTGAAGGCGGCCGTGCATGCCCTGAAGAAGTACCCGGTGCTGAACGCTTCGGTCGACGGCAACGACATCGTCTACCACGGCTATTTCGACATCGGCATCGCCGTGGGCTCGCCCCGCGGCCTGGTGGTGCCCATCCTGCGCAATGCCGACCAGATGACGTTCGCCGACATCGAAAAGAAGATCGCCGAGTTCGGCCAGAAGGCCAAGGACGGCAAGCTGGGCATCGAAGAGATGACCGGCGGCACGTTCTCGATCTCCAATGGCGGCACGTTCGGCTCCATGCTGTCCACCCCCATCATCAACCCGCCGCAGTCGGCCATCCTGGGCGTGCACGCCACCAAGGACCGTGCCGTGGTGGAAAACGGCCAGATCGTCATCCGCCCGATGAACTACCTGGCCATGTCGTATGACCACCGCATCATCGACGGCCGTGAAGCCGTGCTGGGCCTGGTGGCCATGAAGGAAGCGCTGGAAGATCCTTCGCGCCTGCTGTTCGACATCTGATCCCCCTGGATGGACCCGCCCGCGTGGCCCGGCCGTTGGCCGCGCCCGCCGGTGGGTCTTTCTTCAACTGATTGAGTGAGATTGACATGAGCAAACAATTCGACGTGATCGTGATCGGTGGCGGCCCCGGCGGCTACATCGCTGCCATCCGGGCCGCGCAACTGGGCTTCAACGTGGCCTGCATCGACGAGTGGAAGAACGGCAAGGGTGGCCCTGCACCGGGCGGCACTTGCACCAACGTGGGCTGCATCCCCTCCAAGGCGCTGCTGCAGTCGTCCGAGCATTTCGACCAGGCCAACCACCACTTCGCCGACCATGGCATCGAGGTCAAGGACGTGCGCATGGACGTGGCCAAGATGATCGCCCGCAAGGACAGCGTGGTGAAGCAGAACAACGACGGCATCCTGTACCTGTTCAAGAAGAACAAGATCACGTTCTTCCACGGCCGTGGCTCGTTCGTGAAGGCCGCCGACGGTGGCTATGAAATCCGCGTGGCCGGCGCTGCCGAAGAGTCCATCACCGGCAAGCAGATCGTCCTGGCCACGGGCTCCAACGCCCGCGCGCTGCCCGGCGTGCCGTTCGACGAAGAGCACATCCTCTCCAACGACGGTGCCCTGCGCATCGGCGAGACACCCAAGAAACTGGGCCTGATCGGCGCCGGCGTGATCGGCCTGGAAATGGGTTCGGTCTGGCGCCGGCTGGGCGCCGAAGTGACGGTGCTGGAAGGGCTGCCCACGTTCCTGGGCGCGGTGGACGAGCAGATCGCCAAGGAAGCCAAGAAGGCGTTCGACAAGCAGAACCTCAAGATCGAGCTGGGCGTGAAGATCGGCGAGATCAAGACCGGCAAGAAGAGCGTGAGCGTGGCCTACACCAACGCCAAGGGCGAAGCCCAGACGCTGGAAGTGGACAAGCTCATCGTGTCCATCGGCCGCGTGCCCAACACCATCGGTCTCAACGGCGAAGCCGTGGGCCTGCAACTGGACGAGCGCGGCGCGATCGTGGTCGATGCCGATTGCAAGACCAACCTGCCGGGCGTGTGGGCGGTGGGCGACGTGGTGCGTGGCCCGATGCTGGCGCACAAGGCCGAGGAAGAGGGCGTGGCCGTCGCCGAACGCATCGCGGGCCAGCATGGCCATGTGAACTTCAACACCATCCCCTGGGTGATCTACACCAACCCCGAGATCGCATGGGTGGGCCGCACCGAGCAGCAGCTCAAGGCGGACGGCGTGAAGTACAAGGCCGGCACGTTCCCATTCCTGGCCAACGGCCGCGCCCGCGCGCTGGGCGACACGACCGGCATGGTCAAGTTCCTGGCCGACGCGGCCACGGATGAGATCCTGGGCGTGCACATCGTCGGCCCCATGGCCAGCGAACTGATCGCCGAAGCCGTGGTCGCCATGGAGTTCAAGGCCAGCGCCGAAGACATCGCGCGCATCTGCCACGCCCATCCGAGCTTGAGCGAAGCCACCAAGGAAGCGGCCCTGGCCGTGGACAAGCGCACGCTGAACTTCTGATCCCGGGACTTTGGGTAAAAATGGCTGCCTGCGCTTGAAACACTAGCGCAGGCAGCTATCTTTTTTATAGCGTTTGGAGTGTGCGTGTGAATGTGAAGCAGGCGTATGAGGCGGAGCTGGCCAGCAAGGGCTATCAAAGCGATCCGGCCCAGCTGCGCGCCGTCGAGGCGTTGCAGCGGTGTGCCGACGATTGGGCGCTGTACAAGGAGCGCCGCTCCAACGCCTTGAAGAAGCTCATCAACCGGCCCGAGGTGCCGCGCGGCGTGTACATGTACGGCGGCGTGGGGCGGGGCAAGAGCTTTCTCATGGACTGCTTTTTCAACGCCGTGCCCATCCGCCGCAAGGTGCGGCTGCATTTCCACGAGTTCATGCGCGAAGTGCACCGCGAACTGGCGGGCCTGCAGGGCACCGTCAATCCGCTGGATGTGCTGGGCGAGCGCATTTCCAAGCGCTACAAGCTCATCTGCTTCGACGAGTTCCATGTGGCGGACATCACCGACGCGATGATCCTGCACCGCCTGCTGGCGGCGCTGTTCGACAACGGCGTGGGTTTCGTCACTACTTCCAATTTCGAGCCTGACGGGTTGTACCCCGGCGGGCTGCACCGCGACCGCATCCTGCCGGCCATCGAGCTGCTGAACCAGCGGATGGAAGTGGTCAATGTGGACAACGGCACCGACTACCGTCGCCGCACGCTGGAGATGGTGCGGCTGTACCACACGCCGCTCGGGCCCCAGGCCGATGCGGAGATGTCCGAGGCGTTCGACCAACTGGCCGAAGTGCGCGACGAAGACCCGGTGCTGCACATCGAGGCACGCGAGATCCGTGCGCGCCGCAAGGCCGGCGGTGTCGTCTGGTTCGATTTCAGCGTGCTGTGCGGCGGGCCCCGCTCGCAGAACGACTACCTGGAAATCGCCACGCAGTTCCACACCGTGTTGCTGTCGGACGTGCCCCACATGCCCGTGTCGATGGCGTCGCCGGCCCGGCGCTTCACGTGGCTGGTGGACGTGCTGTACGACCGGCGCGTCAAACTCATCCTGTCCGCCGCCGTGCCGCCCGAAGCGCTGTACACCGAGGGCCCTCTGGCCCATGAATTTCCGCGCACCGTCTCCCGGCTCAATGAAATGCAGTCCAAGGAGTTCCTGGACCTCGAGCGGCGCGTGGTGGACACCGGACTGACGTAACCTCTTTTCTCACCATGCCATCCTTCCAACGCTTTTTCTTTGCCACCGCACTGGCGCTCGCCTCGACGCTGGCGGTGGCCCAGTCACCGCTGGCTGCATCGCGCGCCGCTGCCGATGCCGCGCAGGCCGAGCGCCGCGCCGAGCGGGACCAGATCCAACGCGACCGCCGCGCACTGGAGGCGCGGCGCATCAAGGAAGAGGCCGTCTGCTATCAGCGCTTTTCCGTCGAAGACTGCCTGATCGGCGTGCGGGCGCAGGTGCGGGACCAGGAAAGCGCCCTGCGGCAGCGCGAAGTGGCCTTGAATGACGCCGATCGCCGCGAAAAGGCGGCCTTGCGCGTGCAGTCGATCGAGCAAAAGCAGCAGGAGCAGCGCGAGAAGCTCGAAGCCGGCGAACGCCCGGCGCCCATGCAGGCCGCATCCCGCGCCCAGGCGCAAGCGCAGGGCCGTGCGGAGCGCGAGCACGACGCGCAGCAACGCGCCGCACAGCAGCATTCGCGGGAGCAGTCGCACGACGCCGCCAAGGCCGAGCGCGCGGCGGCGCAACCCGGCCAGATTTCCGAGGCGCGTGCCCGCTACGAGGCCAAGCAGAAGGCCGCCCAGGAGCGGCGCGAAAAGCACGAGAAGGCGCGGGCCGATGCCGAAGCCCAGGGCCGCAAGCCGGCAGCGGCGCTGCCGCCGCCACCGCCGGTTCCATCGGCCAGCGCTGCCCCCTGAAGTCGGCGGCGAACCGCGTCTCGCACCAGGCACGTTGCCCCGCCATGGTGGGCCGGGCCCTTGGAGCGGGGGGCGCCGGGCGCTCGGCTCAGCGGACGAGCCGGGCCGGCTTCTTCTCTTCGGCCAGCGCCTCGATCTTCACGATGGCGAGCGAGAGGTTGTCTCCGCCACCACGGGCCCGTGACCGCGCTTTCTCGATAAGGAATTCCGTGGCTTCGCGCGGGGACAGCGAGTCCACCACCGAGGCCAGTTCCGTGGGCGAAAAATAGTGCCAGACACCGTCGCTGCACGCCAGGAGCACGTCGCCCGGCAGCAGTTGCGGAATCATGTGCTGGGCCACCGGCGGATCGCTCTCGGTGCCAAGGCAGCCCACCAGGATGTTGGAGTGCGGATGGGTGTTGGCCTCGGCCTCGGTGATTTCGCCGCGGTCGACCAGGGCCTGCACATACGAGTGGTCGCTGGTGCGATGGGCCAGCCGCGCGCCCTGGAAGTGGTAGATGCGCGAATCGCCGGCATGCGCCCAGTGGCAGTCGCCCCGGGGATTGATGATGAAGGCCGCCACCGTGCTGTGGGGCTCCTGCTCGGCCGAGATGGCGGTGAGGCGGATCACAATGTGCGCCTCTTCCACCATGTGCTTGAGCATCGTCGCGGTGTCGTCGGTGTCCGGCGAGTACCGCTCGAACCATTGCCGGGCCGTGAGCATCACCTGATCGGACGCCTTGCGCCCTCCGCTGCGCCCCCCCATGCCGTCTGCCACGACCCCGAGCACGCAGCCGTTGTAGCGGGGGTGGGCGATCAACGCGACCTGGTCCTGCTGGTATTCACGATCGCCTTTGTGGATGCCGGTTGACGCAGTGAGGCGAAACGGTTTGGTCATGGCAGAAATGGTGGAAGGCGCGGGCCGGCCGAAGGGCCGGGCGAAGCACGTATTATCGGGCGCCCTTTGGCAGTTTTGCCATGCGACGCCTCTCCTTCCTCCTTTCCTTGCACCGCCTTTTTTCCTGTCCGTCTCCTCCCGGTCCCACCATGCGGTCCAGTGCGGTCGCCCGCGAGCGCAGGCGGGGATGAACGGCATGGAACTGCCTCGCATCGAATCGCTCGTCCATGGCGTGCAGGCCGCGTTCGAAGAGGGCGGCGTGCTGTCGCTGGCCCAGGCGCATTTCTCGCCCCGCGCCGGCCAGACCGAGATGGCGCTGGCGGTGGCCGAAACCATCGAGCAGGGTGGCGCCCTGGTGGTGGAGGCGGGAACGGGCGTCGGCAAGACGTTTTCCTATCTGGTGCCGGCGTTGCTCAGTGGCGAGCGGGTGCTGGTGTCCACCGCCACCAAGGCGCTGCAGGACCAGCTGTTCGCACGCGACCTGCCCCGCCTTGTTCAGGCGCTGGCTTTGCCGGTGCGCACCGCGTTGCTCAAGGGGCGGGCCAGCTACCTTTGCCTGCACCGCATGGAGTTGGCGCGCCAGGACGGCGCCGCGCACGATGCGGCTGTGGCGCGGGTGCTGGCCCGGGTGGAAACCTGGTCGCAGGGCACGGTGAGCGGCGACCTGGCCGAGCTGCCGGGGCTGGATGAGCGGTCTCCGGTGATTCCGCTGGTCACCTCCACCCGCGAGAACTGCCTGGGTTCGCCGTGCCCGCGCTTTCGGGCCTGCCATGTCCACCGTGCCCGGCGCGAGGCGCTGGCTGCCGATGTGGTGGTGATCAACCACCACCTCTTTTTTGCGGACCAGGCTGTTCGCGATTCCGGCATGGCCGAACTGCTGCCTTCCGTGCGCGTCGTCGTCTTCGACGAAGCGCACCAACTGAACGAAACCGGCGTGCAATTCATGGGCCGGCAAGCCTCCACCGCGCAGTTGCTGGACTTTTCGCGCGACGTGATGGCGGTGGGCCTGCAGTTCGCCCGCGGGCTGGCCGATTGGCTGGGGGTGGCCGCCGCGCTGGACCGCGCCGGCCGCGACCTGCGCCTGGCCGCGGGCCGTGCCCCGGCGGGTTCTCGGTTGCGCTGGACCGGCGAGGTGCCCGACGGGGTGGATCCCGGCGAATGGCATGCGGCCATGCATCAGGTGGTCGGTGCCTGCCGCGCCGCCCTGTCGGCCCTGGACACCGTGAGCGAGATCGCCCCGGACTTCGTGCGCCTGCATGGTCGTGCCCTCCAGCTCATGGAGCGCATGGACGGCTTTTCGCAGCCCTGCGGCGCGGATGCGGTCCGATGGGTGGATGTGGCGGGTGCGTTGCGGCTCGTGGAAGCGCCGCTCGACATCGCGGGCCCGATGCGGTCCCTGTGGCAGCTGCCTGCCGGTGAGCCCGAGACCGAGGCATCGGCCTGGGACGAGCCGGAAGCGGCCGCGGTGCTGTCTCAGGGCAAGCCCCGCGCATGGATCTTCACCTCGGCCACCCTGGGGGACGATGCGACCCTGCGCTGGTTCACCGAGCCCTGCGGTTTGCAGGACGCGCGCATCCTGCGGGTGGAGAGCCCGTTCGACTATGCATCGCAGGCGGCCTTCCATGTGCCCCTGGAACTGCCCAAGCCTTCCGACCCCGTCCACAGCGCGGCATTGGCAGCCTGGGTGGGCGGCGCGGTGGTGGTGCTCGGAGGGCGCACCCTGGTGCTCACCACCACGCTCAAGGCCCTGCGGACCATCGGCGATGCGCTGCAGGTCCGGTTCGCCGCGGATTCCGGCATCGAGGTGCTGGTGCAGGGCCAGTGGCCCAAGCGGCGTTTGATGGAGCGGTTCCGCGAAGGCGCGTCCGAGGGGCGGGCAGGGTGCGTGCTGGTCGCGTCCGCCACGTTCTGGGAAGGGTTCGACGTGCCGGGCGAGGCCCTGCAACTGGTGGTGATCGACAAGCTGCCGTTTCCGCCACCGGGCGATCCGCTGGTGGAGGCGCGCTCCCAGCGGCTGGAGCAGGCCAAACGCAGTGCCTTCCGGTACTTTTCGCTGCCGGAGGCCGCGATCGCCCTCAAACAGGGTGCGGGGCGGTTGATTCGCAATGAGAGCGACCGGGGCGTACTGGTGGTGGCCGACACCCGCCTGGTCGAGATGGGCTACGGCAAGCGCCTGCTGTCAGCCTTGCCACCCATGCGGCGCCTTCACACGGCGCAGGAATTCGATGCGGCGCTGCGCGCGCTCACCACACCTTCCACCACGGCTCCGACTTGGCCTTGAGGCCATCGCGGTTCAATTCGCTCTGCGGATAGGAACTCGCCATGACGCGCTGCGCATCGTCGCGCAACTGGGTCATGCCCAGCGCGTCGTAGGACTTCACCAGGATGTACAGGGCCTCTTCCAGCGCAGGCACTTCCTTGTAGTCGGCCAGGGCGATCTGGGCCCGGCTGATGGCCGCCACATAGGCGCCGCGCTCGTAGTAGTAGCGGGCCACGTGCACTTCGTACTGCGCCAGGGAATTGACGATGTAGGTCATGCGCTGGCGCGAGTCCTGGGCATAGCGCGATTCCGGGAACCGCGTGGTCAGCTCGCGGAAGGACTCGAACGAATCCTTGGCCGCCTTCTGGTCGCGCTCGGACAGGTCCTGCCGCGACAGCCAGGAGAACAGCCCCAGGTTGTCGTTGAAGTTGACGAGGCCCTTCAGGTACAGCGCGTAGTCGTAGGCGGGGCTGGCGGGGTGCAGCTTCATGAAGCGGTCCAGCGTGGCGATGGCCTGGGCTTTTTCGCCGGCCTTGTACTGGGCGTAGGCCTTTTCCAGTTGGGCCTGCTGCGCCAGCGGCGTGCCGGCTGCGCGGCCTTCGAGCTTCTCCAGCAGGGGCACGGCCTTGTCGTAGCCACCGCTGTTGAGTTCGTCGCGGGCTTCGGAGTAGATGCGATTGGGGCTCCAGCCGGCGGTCTTGTCTTCGGGGGTGCTGGAGCAGCCCGCCATCAGGCCGGCGGCCAGCAGGGCGGACAACAGGGGCAGGGGAAAACGCGGCATGGAGGCAGCTTTCAGGCAAAAGAAGGGCATCGGTTCCCGCTTCCGATCAGGGGCCGGGACGGCCACAGGGGGCTGGCCGCGGCGATCGGGCAGGAGCCGGATTGTACCGGCGTGCCAGCCGGCGGCTTGAACGAAACGCTGGGGCTCTGGTGCGGGGCAGGGAAGCGGGCGTTCCTACAATACCCGCCATGTTTGTCCATTTGCGCCTGCACACCGAATTTTCCGTCGTCGACGGCACCAACCGCATCGATGAAGTGGCCAAGGCGGCCGCCAAGGACGGCCAGCCCGCCCTGGCGATCACCGACCTCGGCAATCTTTTCGGCGCCATCAAGTTCTACAAGGAAGCGCGGGGCAAGGGCGTCAAGCCCGTGCTGGGCGCCGAAGTGTTCGTCGAGCCCGAGGAGCCGGGCAATCCGCCCTCCCGCATGATCCTGCTGGTGCAGGGCAAGCAGGGGTACCTGAACCTCTCGGAACTGCTCGCGCGCGCCTGGACGCGCAATGTGGTGAAGAACCAGCCCCTGTGCACCTGGGCCTGGCTGGAGGAATTGGGGGAGGGCCTCATCGCGTTGGCGGGTGCCCAGGCCGGTCCCGTGGGACAGGCGATCGTGAAGGGCGACGACGCGGGGGCCGCGCGCCTGGCACTGCGGCTGGCCGGGCTGTTCCCCCATCGCTTCTACCTGGAGATCCAGCGCGCGGGCCGGCCCGACGACGAAGCCCACGTGGTGTCGGCCGTGCAACTGGCCGCCCGGCTGAACCTGCCCGTCGTCGCGACCCATCCCGTGCAGTTCGCCACGGCCGACGATTACGAGGCGCACGAGGCGCGCGTCTGCATCTCCGAGGGCGAAATCCTGGGTAACCAGCGGCGCGTGCGTAAGTTCACGCGCGAGCAGTACTTCAAATCGAGCGCGCAGATGGAGGCGCTGTTCGCCGACGTGCCGTCCGCGATCGCCAACACGCTGGAGATCGCCAAGCGCTGCAACCTGACCCTGGTGCTGGGCAAGCCGCAGCTGCCGGATTTTCCCACCCCGGGTGGCATGCCCATCGACGAGTACTTCCGGGTGGCTTCGCTGGAGGGGCTGGAAGAACGCCTGGCGCACCTGTACCCCAAGGAGGCCGAGCGCGACCAGGAGCGCCCGCGCTACCTGGAGCGGCTGGAGTTCGAGATCAACACCATCCTGAAGATGGGGTTCCCGGGCTACTTCCTGATCGTGGGGGACTTCATCCAGTGGGCCAAGAACAACGGCTGTCCGGTGGGGCCGGGCCGGGGCTCCGGTGCGGGCTCGCTGGTGGCCTATGCGCTCAAGATCACCGACCTGGACCCGCTGCAGTACAACCTGCTGTTCGAACGGTTCCTGAACCCCGAGCGGGTGTCGATGCCCGACTTCGACATCGATTTCTGCCAGTCCAACCGCGACCGCGTGATCGACTATGTGAAGGACAAGTACGGCAAGGATGCCGTGAGCCAGATCGCCACGTTCGGCACCATGGCCGCAAAGGCCGCCATCCGCGACGTGGGCCGGGTCATGGACATGAGCTACACCTTCTGCGACGGCATTTCCAAGCTCGTGCCCGGCAAGCCCGGCATGTCGTACACGCTGCAGTACCCGCCCAACCCCAAGAAGGAAGGCGACAAGAACAACTACGCACTCGAACTGGAGCCGCTGCTGGCCGAGCGCGTGCAGAAGGAAGAAGACGTCAAGACCATCATCGAGATGGCGCAAAAGCTCGAGGGCATGACCCGCAACATCGGCATGCACGCCGGGGGCGTGCTCATCGCCCCGGGCAAGCTCACCGATTTTTGCCCGCTCTACCAGCAGCCGGGCAGCGATTCCGCCGTGAGCCAGTACGACAAGGACGATGTGGAAGCCATCGGCCTGGTGAAGTTCGACTTCTTGGGCCTGGCCACGCTGACCATCCTGGAGATCGCCAAGGAGTTCATCGTCGAGCGCCACAAGGGCCAGGAGAACTTCACGTTCGAGAACATTCCGCTGGACGATGCGCGCACCTACCAGCTGTTCTCCGATGGCAAGACCGAAGCCGTGTTCCAGTTTGAAAGCCGCGGCATGCAGGGCATGCTCAAGGAGGCACGTCCCAGCCGGCTGGAAGACCTGATCGCTCTGAACGCGCTGTACCGGCCGGGTCCGATGGACCTGATCCCCAGTTTCGTGAACCGCAAGCACGGAAAGGAGGTGGTGGAGTACCCCCATCCGTTGGTCGAGAAGGTGCTGTCGGAAACCTACGGGATCATGGTGTACCAGGAGCAGGTGATGCAGACCGCCCAGGTGCTGGGCGGCTACTCGCTCGGCGGCGCCGACATGCTGCGCCGGGCGATGGGCAAGAAGAAGGCCGAGGAGATGGCCGAGCACCGCGAGATCTTCCGCGCGGGTGCGGCCAAGCAGAACATCAGCCAGGAAAAGGCCGACGAGGTGTTCGACCTGATGGAGAAGTTCGCGGGGTACGGCTTCAACAAGTCGCACGCGGCCGCCTACTCGCTGCTGGCCTACCAGACCGGCTGGCTCAAGGTGCACTACACGGCCGAATTCTTCTGCGCCAACATGACGGTGGAAATGGACGACACCGACAAGCTCAAGGTGCTGTTCGAAGACGCCATGAAGAAGTTCGGGCTGACGTTCGAGCCGCCGGACGTGAACCGGGGCATGTACCGGTTCGAGCCGGTCACGGACAAGGTCATCCGCTACGGCCTGGGTGCCATCAAGGGCACGGGCCAGCAGGCGATCGAGGCCATCATCGCGGCCCGGGACGGGCGCGGGGCGGGACCGCGCAGCGATACCAAGGGCCCTTTCACCAGCCTGTTCGACTTCTGCGTGCGCGTGGACCGCACGCGCCTGAACAAGCGCACGCTGGAGGCGCTCATCAAGGCGGGCGCCTTCGATGCCATGAACATGAACCGGGCCTCGCTCGTTGCCTCGATCGACCGGGCGTTCGACTTCGCGAACGCGACGCTGGCCAACGCCAACCAGGGCGGCCTGTTCGACATGATGGGCGAGGACGCCCACGGCTCCAGCACGCAAGAGCCCGAACTCGTCGAGATGGTGCCCTGGGGCGTGAAGGAACGCCTCACGCAGGAAAAGACGGCCGTGGGCTTTTACCTGTCGGGCCACCTGTTCGACGAGGTGGCCAGCGAGGTGCGCTGTTTCGTGCGCACGCAGATCGAGGAACTGCTCGACAGCCGAGAACCCCAGATCCTGGCCGGCATCATCAGCGATTTCCGGGTCATCAACGGGCAGCGGGGCCGGCTGGCCTTGTTCAAGCTGGACGACAAGTCCGCCACCATCGAAGCCTCGGCTGACGAGAACGTGGTCAATGCCCACCGGGACATGCTGAAGGACGACGAATTCGTGGTCATGAGCGGCCGCCTGCAGCTCGACCATTTCAGCGGCGGGCTGCGGGTCAAGGTGCAGCAGGTGTGGGACCTGGCGGCGGCGCGGGCCAAGTTCGGGCGCTACCTGCAGGTTGCCATCGGCGATACCGCGCCGGACGTGCAGCGCCTGGTGCGTGAATTCCCACCCCGCCGGCAGGAAACCGAGCAGGGCGAGGTGCTGGTGCACGGCCTTCGGGTGCGCATGGGCATCCGCTGCAAGGCCGGCCAGGGCCAGGCCGTGGCGGAGTTGCAACTGGGCGAGGGCAGCCGTTTCTTCCCCTCCGATGCCGCTTTGGCGGCGTGGAGCGCCCAGGCCGGCACCGGTTCGGTCAATGTGGTGTACGACGCGGGCTAGACGGAGCGCGGGGTAAGGCTTGAAACACCGTTGGGTGATCACTACATGGGAGAGGCTGCGTCGACCGCCGTGGCTCGCTAGAATGAAATCCATGGCAACTAAACCACCTTCCCCCACCCCCGCTCCGCCCACCAGGACGCCAGCGCGGGACGATGGCGGTTCGGTCGTGCTCGAACGTCGCACGCAAAAGACCCAGCCGCCGCAAATGTTTCAGGTGGTCATGCTCAATGATGACTTCACGCCGATGGAATTCGTCATCGTCGTGCTGCAGGAATTCTTCAGCAAAGACCGGGAAGCCGCCACGCAGATCATGCTGAAAATCCATTTGGACGGCAAAGGCGTATGTGGGGTGTATTCCCGCGATGTCGCCGCCACCAAAGTGGAGCAGGTCCGCGAGGCGGCCCACAAGGCGGGGCATCCGCTGCAATGCCTCAGCGAGCCTGTTGAATAAACGGCCTTTGGTCCCGATCTACAGTAATCCCTTCCACGCAAGCACAAAGGAGTTCACATGATTGCCCAGGAACTGGAAGTCAGCTTGCACATGGCCTTTGTCGAGGCCCGCCAGCAGCGCCACGAGTTCATTACCGTGGAGCATCTGCTGCTTGCACTGCTAGATAACCCCAGCGCAGCCGAGGTGCTGCGCGCATGTTCGGCCAACATCGATGATCTGCGTTCATCGCTGGCCAATTTCATCAAAGACAATACCCCTCAGGTCGCCGGCACCGACGAGGTGGACACGCAGCCCACGCTGGGTTTCCAGCGCGTGATCCAGCGCGCCATCATGCATGTGCAGTCCACGGGCAACGGCAAGAAGGAAGTCACGGGCGCCAACGTGCTCGTGGCCATCTTCGGCGAGAAGGATTCGCACGCCGTGTACTACCTGCACCAGCAGGGCGTCACGCGCCTGGACGTGGTCAATTTCATTGCCCACGGCATCAAGAAAGGCGAGCCGCCGGAACCTGCCAAGCCTGAGAACCAGGCCGAAGGCGAAGAGGGCGGTGGCGGTGGCGAGCGCAACGAGAAAGCCTCGCCGCTCGAGCAATACACCCAGAACCTCAATCAGGCGGCCAAGGACGGCAAGATCGACCCGCTGATCGGCCGCCACTACGAGGTCGAGCGCACGATCCAGATCCTGTGCCGGCGCCGCAAGAACAACCCGCTGCTCGTGGGCGAAGCCGGCGTGGGCAAGACGGCCATCGCCGAGGGCCTGGCGTGGCGCATCACGCAGAACGACGTGCCGGAGATCCTGGCCGAGGCGGTGGTGTATTCGCTCGACATGGGCGCCTTGCTGGCGGGCACCAAGTACCGTGGTGATTTCGAACAGCGCCTGAAGGGTGTGCTCAAGTCGCTCAAGGACAAGCCCAACGCGGTGCTGTTCATCGACGAAATCCACACGCTGATCGGCGCCGGTGCGGCCTCGGGCGGCACGCTGGACGCGTCCAACCTGCTCAAGCCGGCGCTCTCCAGCGGCCAGCTCAAATGCATCGGCGCGACCACGTTCACCGAGTACCGCGGCATCTTCGAAAAAGACGCGGCCCTGTCGCGCCGGTTCCAGAAGGTCGATGTGGTGGAGCCGACCGTGCAGGAAACGGTGGACATCCTCAAGGGCCTCAAGTCGCGCTTCGAAGAGCACCACAGCGTGAAGTACGCCGCGGCGGCGCTGCAGGCAGCGGCCGAATTGTCGGCCAAGTACATCAACGACCGTCACCTGCCCGACAAGGCGATCGACGTGATCGACGAAGCCGGCGCAGCGCAACGCATCCAGGTGGCCAGCAAGCGCAAGAAGACCATCGGCAAGGCCGAGATCGAGGAAATCGTGGCGAAGATCGCGCGCATCCCGCCCGCGAACGTGTCCAACGACGACCGCAGCAAGCTGCAGACCATCGAGCGCGACCTCAAGAGCGTGGTGTTCGGCCAGGACAAGGCGCTGGAGGTGCTCGCTTCCGCCGTGAAGATGGCGCGTTCGGGCCTGGGCAAGGGCGACAAGCCGATCGGCTCGTTCCTGTTCAGCGGCCCCACTGGCGTCGGCAAGACCGAAGCGGCCAAGCAGCTCGCCTACATCATGGGCATCGAGCTGATCCGCTTCGACATGTCCGAGTACATGGAGCGCCATGCGGTGAGCCGCCTGATCGGTGCGCCTCCGGGCTATGTCGGGTTCGACCAGGGCGGGTTGCTGACCGAGGCGGTCACGAAGAAGCCGCACTCGGTGCTGCTGCTCGACGAGATCGAAAAGGCGCATCCGGACATCTTCAACGTGCTGCTGCAGGTGATGGACCACGGCACGCTGACCGACAACAACGGGCGCAAGGCCGACTTCCGCAACGTCATCATCATCATGACGACGAACGCGGGTGCCGAGACCATGAACAAGGCCACCATCGGGTTCACGAACCCGCGGCAGGCGGGCGACGAAATGGGCGACATCAAGCGCCTGTTCACGCCCGAGTTCCGCAACCGGCTGGATGCCATCGTGAACTTCAAGGCGCTGGACGAGCAGATCATCCTGCGCGTGGTGGACAAGTTCCTGCTGCAACTCGAGACCCAGTTGAGCGAGAAGAAGGTGGAGGTGACCTTCACCGACACGCTGCGCAAGCACCTGGCCAAGAAGGGCTTCGATCCGCTGATGGGCGCTCGCCCGATGCAGCGCCTGATCCAGGACACCATCCGCCGCGCCCTGGCCGACGAACTGCTGTTCGGCCGACTGACCGAAGGTGGACGCCTGACGGTGGACATCGAAGTGAAGACGGACGAAAAAGGCGTGGAAACGCCCGAGGTGCTGCTGGACATCCAGCCGCTGCCCAAGCGGGAGCGCTCGGCGAAATCCGAGCCGGCCGAGCCGGAAGAGGCGACGGCAGACTGATCTGCCGATGGATCGCGTGGCCTCCCATGGTGGCCGCCTGATGTGAAAAAAGCCCGCGTTTGCCGCGGGCTTTTTGTTTTCGACCCTTGCCCTGGCTTGCAGGCCGCTCAGGGCAGGTCAGGCGGCGCCGGCCCGCATCACGGCGCCATCAGCCGCTGCAGCAACTCCAAGGTGGGATAGCCGTCGGCCACCACGCCGATGCTCTGCTGGAACTGGCGCAGGCCGGCGCGCGTGGCGGGGCCCATAACGCCGTCCGCTGTGCCTGCGGAAAACCCCCGCTGGTTCAATGCCGTCTGCAGGTCTTTCACCTGGCTGCGCGACAGGGGCTGCAGGTCCCGCGGCCAGGGGGCCACCACGCCCGTGCCGCCCTCGATCTGCCGCGCCAGCAGGCCCACCGCCAGGGCGTAGTTCACCGAGTTGTTGTAGCGCAGGATGCTGCGGAAGTTGTCGCCCACCAGGAAGGCTGGCCCGTGCGCACCCGCGGGGGCGATGACATACGCCGCACCCAGGTCGGGCAGGGGTTGCCGGTCGATGGCCACTACCCCTTCCGCGGCCCACTGGGCGGACGGCTGGCGCACGGTGTTCTCGGCGCGGGCGTGATCAAAGCCCGGTGGCAGCTGCACCTCGACGCCCCAGGGCTGCCCGCTGCGCCAGCCTGAGCTAGCCAGGTAGTTGGCGGTGGACGACGCCACATCGGGGATGCTGCCCCAGATGTCGCGGCGGCCGTCTCCGTCGGCGTCGACCGCGTAGGCCAGGAACACGGACGGCAGGAACTGAGTGTGGCCCATGGCCCCGGCCCACGATCCGATCATGCGGTCGGCCGCGATGTCGCCCTGGTCCAGGATGCGCAGTGCCGCCAGCAGTTCGTTGCGGGCCCATTGGGCGCGGCGGCCCTCGAACCCCAGCGTGGCCAGCGCATCGACGGCACGGAAGGTGCCGAAATTGCCGCCGTAGTTGCTCTCCATGCCCCAGATGGCGGTGACGATCGAGGCCGGCACGCCGTATCGCGCGGCGGCGGCTTCCAGGGGCACCGCGTATTCGGCCCGCTTGGCCTGGCCCTGGGCGATGCGCTGGGCAGAAACAGCGCTGTCCAGGTAGGCCCACGGAGTGCGCGTGAACTCGGGCTGCGCGCGGTCCAGCTCGATCACCCGCTGTTGCAACTGCGCGCCGGCCAAGGCCGTCTGCACGGTGTCGGGCCGGATCCCGGCCGCCAGTGCGTCCTGGGTGAAGGCCGCGATCCAGGCCGTGAAACCGGCCTGTTCGGCCGCAGCGGCTTCTTCGGGGCTGACCGCAGGCGCCGCGGTGTCCTGGACCAGGGGAGGGGGCGGGGCAGAAGGCATCGCAGCCGGTGGGGACACTGCGGGCTGCGGAGGCGGCATGGCGGGAGCGGCGTGGGCCAGGGCCGCTTCCGGAGGCTGGGCGCGCGGCGCCGATGCACAGCCTGCGAGGGCCGCCGCAGCGGCCAGGGGAACCAGCCAGTGGGCTGCGCGGGTTCTGGTGGAGGGGCGGAGGGGCGATGGGGGGGCAAGGCGTCGTTGCATGCCTTATTGTCCCGCGCCCCGGCATACTTGCGGGCTTCGGTGTTACCGGCTGCACGATTTCATGCATACCTTTTTCTGGCACGACTACGAAACCTTTGGCGCCAACACGCGCCGTGACCGCCCCGCGCAGTTCGCGGGCATCCGCACCGATGCGGACCTGAACGAAATCGGCGAACCGCTGATGGTCTATTGCCAGCCCGCGCCCGATTACCTGCCCGACCCGGTGTCGTGCCTGATCACGGGCATCACGCCGCAGGTCGCATTGGAGCGTGGCCTGCCGGAGCATGCGTTCGCGGCGCGCATCGAGGCCGAGCTGGCGCTGCCCGGCACCATCGGCGTCGGCTACAACACCATCCGGTTCGACGACGAGATCACGCGCTTCATGTTCTGGCGCAACCTGATGGACCCCTATGCCCGGGAATGGCAGAACCAGTGCGGCCGGTGGGATCTGCTCGACGTGGTGCGCATGGCCTACGCGCTGCGCCCGGATGGCATCGTCTGGCCGAAGAAGGAAGACGGCTCGCCCAGCTTCAAGCTGCAGCACCTGTCCAAAGCCAATGGCCTGGCGCACGAGGCCGCGCACGATGCGCTCTCCGACGTGCGCGCCACCATCGCCCTGGCCCGGCTGATCCGCGACCGGCAGCCCAAGCTGTTCGAGTTCGCGCTGGGGCTGCATAAAAAAGACCGCGTGGCCGCCGAATTGCGCCTGCCCGCCACGGCCGACACCGCACGGCCCTTTTTGCACATCTCGGGCATGTTCCCTGCCGAGCGTGGCTGCGTCGCGGTGATGTGGCCGCTCGCCAGCCATCCCACCAACAAGAACGAACTGATCGCCTGGGACCTGGCCCACGATCCGTCCGAACTGGCCCTGCTGGGCGCCGATGCGATCCGCGAGCGGCTGTTCAGCCGGGCGGATGCGTTGCCCGAAGGCGTGACGCGCCTGCCCATCAAGACCGTGCACCTGAACAAGTCGCCGATGGTGGTGGGCAACGTCAACACGCTGACGCCGCAGATGGCCCAGCGCTGGGCCGTCGATCTGGAGCGGGCCGCCGGCCACGCCGAGGTGGCGCGCGCCTTGCCCGACATGAGCGCCATCTGGGCCAGCGTGTTCGCGCGGCCGCAGGAAGCCGCACCGGACGTGGACCAGGACCTGTACGGCGGCTTCGTCGGCAACGAGGACCGTCGCCGCCTGAACCGCCTGCGTGCCCTGCCACCCCAGGGGCTTGCCTTGGCCAAGACGGGCTTCGATGACGAGCGGCTCGAAGAGCTGGTGTGGCGCTACCGTGCGCGCAATTTCCCGCACACGCTGGACGGGGCCGACCAGGAGCGCTGGGAGGGCCACCGCGTGGCCTGTCTGATGGAAGGGGCAGGCGGCGCGCTCACCTTCAACGAATTGTTCGCCAAGCTGGACGAACTGGGCGCCGAGGCGGACGAGCGGGGCGAGGAAATCCTGGGCGCGCTGTACGACTACGCGGAACGCATCGCGCCCGCGATGTAGCGGGAGACTTCGATGTCCACGACTCCGTCCCCTTTGAATAGCACCACCACGCCAAACCCGGCCGAGGCCATGGCCGCCACCGCCGAGGCCGGCGTGCAGGCGCTGGCGGAGTTCATGGCGGCGCACCCTCGGGTGTTCGTGCTCACCGGGGCGGGCTGCAGCACGGCTGCGGGCATTCCCGATTACCGCGATGGCAATGGCGAATGGAAGCGGCCGCCGCCCCTCACGTTCCAGGCCTTCATGGGCGACGAGGCCACGCGCCGACGCTACTGGGCGCGCAGCTTCATCGGCTGGCGTGTGATGGGGCGGGCGCGCCCTGCACCGGCGCACCATGCGCTCGCCGCGCTGGAAGCGGCCGGCCGGGTGGAACTGCTGCTCACGCAGAACGTGGACGGCCTGCACACGGCTGCGGGGAGCCTTCGCACCATCGATCTGCACGGGCGCATCGACACCGTGCGCTGCATGGCCTGCGAAGCCCGTTTGCCACGCGCCGAACTGCAGGACGAGTTGCTGCGCCGCAATCCCGATTGGGCCGCGCTGCATGCGCATGCGGCGCCCGATGGCGATGCGGACCTGGAAGGCCAGGATTTCAGCGCGTTCGATGTGCCGCCGTGCCCGCGCTGCGGCGCCGGCCCGCTCAAGCCCGATGTGGTGTTCTTCGGCGAAAGCGTGCCGCGCGATCGCGTGCAGGCCGCCCGCGATGCGCTGCTGCGCGCCGACGCCATGCTGGTGGCCGGCTCGTCGCTCATGGTGTATTCGGGCTTTCGCTTCGTGCAGATGGCGGCGGATGCGGGCAAGCCCGTGGCGACCGTCAACTGGGGCCGTACGCGGGCCGATCCGCTGCTGTCGCTCAAGGTCGAGCAGGATGTCGGAACGGCGCTGGGCGCGGTGGCCCGGGTGCTGGCTGAAGGGGCTGCCGGTCTGCTTTGATCAAGGGCTGCATGCTGCATGGGAGCGCGCGGATTGGGGGCTTCAGGATGATCCGAGGGCGCCGCCAGGGCTTTGGAAACATCCTGGCCCTGCCATTGGTGTAAGGTGCCAGTCGCCCAAGCAACACCCTGGCGCCACGCAGCGCCGGGCGATGACAGAGCCCCAAGGAGACAGCATGCAGACGAACGCATTCCTCGGTGCGCCCGGCCCGACGCCGGGCGAGGTGGCCGCTTCGGCGGCGCAGCGGATCACGCAGGCGCACGAGCGCTCCACCGCCTTCGGCCTGCGGCGGCACGAGTCGGCGGACCTGCGGCCCCTGGATGCCGAAGCCCTGGCCTGGATGGTGGCCCGCAACGAAGCGCTGTTCGCCCACGCCCGCCCCGTGATGGAAACGCTGTCGGCCCAGATCGCCGGCACGCAGAGCATGGTGCTGCTGACCGATGCGCAGGGCGTGGTGCTGCACGCCCTGGGCGACGACGAGTTCCTGGACCGGGCGAGCCGGGTCGCCCTGCGCCCCGGTGCGGCGTGGTCCGAGCGCAGCAAGGGCACCAATGCCATCGGCACGGCCCTGGCGCTGGGCGAGGCGCTGCAGGTCAACGGCAATGAGCACTTTCTGCAGGCCAACCATTTCCTGACCTGTTCCTGCGCGCCCATCCTCGACCCGCACGGGCATGTGATCGGCGCGCTCGACGTGAGCGGCGACCACCGCAGCCAGAGCGCCCACACCATGGCGCTGGTGCGCATGTCGGCCAAGATGGTGGAGAACCACCTGTTCGGCAAGGTGTTCGAAGACGCCGTGCGACTACGCTTCCATGCGCGACAGGAGTTCCTCGGCACGCTGGTGGAGGGGTTGGCCGCGTTCACGCCGGACGGGCGGTTCCTCGCTGCCAACCGCAGCGGGCAGTTCCAGCTGGGCATGTCGGCCAATGCGTTGCAGGCGCACACGTTCTCTTCGCTGTTTGGCATGCCCATGGCGGCGCTGCTCGCGCATGCCCGCCAGGCCGTTCCGGAGCCGCTGCGCCTGCAGCTGCCCGGCGGCGTGGCGGTGCAGGCGCTGGTGGAGGGTCGGCCGCGCTCGGGCACGCTGCTGCCCTGGGTCGATCCGGGCGATGGGCCCGATCGGTCTGATCGGTCCGACGGGGCCGGGGCGCCAACGGCGATCCAGCCAGGGGAGGGCGATGCGCCGGGCGCGCTGCCCGCCCGGCCACGACCGGCGAAGCCGGCCCGGCTGTCCAGCCTGCGCTACCTGGACACGGGCGATGCCCAGCTCGCCCAGGTGATCGACCGGGTCACGCGGCTGCTGGGCAGCGACGTGTCCACGCTGATCCTGGGCGAGACCGGCACGGGCAAGGAACTGCTGGCCCGCGCCATCCACCAGGACGGGCCGCGGCAGGGCGGCCCTTTCGTGGCGGTCAATTGCGCGTCGATTCCCGAGACGCTGATCGAGTCCGAGCTGTTCGGCTACGACGAAGGCGCCTTCACTGGCGCACGGCGCAAGGGCCATCCCGGCAAGATCGTGCAGGCCCATGGCGGCACGCTGTTCCTCGACGAGATCGGCGACATGCCGCTGTCGATGCAGGCGCGCCTGCTGCGCGTGCTGCAGGAGCGCAGCGTCTCGCCGCTGGGCGCCGCGCGGCAGGTGCCGGTGGATGTGGCCGTGGTCTGCGCCACGCACCGAAACCTGCGCGAGATGATGGCGCAGGGCACCTTCCGCGACGACCTGTATTACCGGCTGAACGGGCTCGTGGTGCGGCTGCCCGCGCTGCGCGAGCGCACCGACCTGGCCGTGATCGTCGAGCGCATTCTGCGTGCGCAGGCCGACGCCCCCGCCAGCGCGGTGCCGCGCGTCGCGCCCGAGGCCATGGCGCTGTTCGCCGCGCATGCCTGGCCGGGCAACCTGCGCCAGTTGAGCAGCGTGCTGCGCACCGCGGCGCTGATGGCGCGGGGCGAGGCCGGGGTGATCCAGCGGGCGCATTTGCCCGAGGATTTCCTGGAGGATTGCGACCTGCTGCTGGCCCATGCCAACGGCACTGGCAACGCGGCCAAGGGAGCTACCGTCCCGGCGGCTACAACAATGCCGGGCAGTCCCCCGGTGGCGCGCAGCCCCGTCGCCGTGCCGCGCCTGGGCGATACCACCGCAGCGGCCCTGGCGCAGGCACTCGCGGCCCATGGCGGCAACGTATCGGCCTCGGCGCGTGCGTTGGGCGTGTCGCGCAATACCGTGTACCGGCACCTCAAGGCGGCGCAGGCCGCGGTCAGGCCCGAGGCCCCTGCGTCGGCGGCCCGAGCGCGCTGACAGCCTCCCATTCCGCGTCGCTGTACAGCCGCGACCGTGTGAGAAAGCGCAGGCCCGTGGGCCGTTCCAGCGAGAACATGCCGCCGTTGCCGGGCACCGCATCGATGATGAGGTGCGTGTGCTCCCAGTAGGCGAACTGCGAGCGGCTCATGTAGAAGGGCGTCCCCGCGATCTCGCCCAGCAGCACGTCCGAATCGCCCAGCAGAAACTCCCCCAGCGCGAAGCACATCGGCGCGCTGCCGTCGCAGCACCCCCCCGACTGGTGGAACATGAGCGGGCCGTGCTGCGCGACTAGGCGCTCGATGAGCGCGACGGCCGCCGGCGTGGCAGAGACGCGGCCCACGGGCCCGGTCTCCGGGGCGGGTACCGGGGTGGAGGGAGCGGCCGGCGTGTTCATGGGGATCAGGCCGCAGCCATGTCCAGCACGATGCGCCCCTGTATCTGTCCCTGGCGCATGCGGTCGAACACGTCGTTGATGTTCTCGAGCTTTTCCGTGGCCACGGTGGCCTTCACCTGGCCGCGGGCGGCGAAGTCGAGCGACTCCTGCAGGTCGAGCCGCGTGCCCACGATGGAGCCGCGCACCGTCACGCCGCGCAGCACCATGTCGAAGATCGGCAGGGGAAAGTTGCCGGGCGGCAGGCCGTTGAGCGCCACCGTGCCGCCGCGCCGCACCATGCCCAGGGCCTGCTCGAAGGCCTTGGGCGACACGGCCGTCACCAGCGCGCCGTGGGCGCCGCCGATCTCCTTTTGCAGGTAGGCGGCGGGGTCGGTGGTCTTGGCGTTCACCGTCACGCTCGCACCCAGTTGCCTGGCGAGGTCGAGCTTGTCGTCCTCCACGTCCACGGCCGCCACGTTCAGGCCCATGGCCTTGGCGTACTGCACGGCCATGTGGCCCAGGCCGCCGATGCCCGAGATGACGACCCAGTCGCCGGGCTTGGTGTCGGTCACCTTGAGGCCCTTGTACACCGTGACCCCCGCGCACAGCACCGGCGCGATGTCCACGAAGCCGATGTCCTTGGGCAGGTGGCCCACGAAGTTCGGATCGGCCAGGGCATAGTCGGCAAAGCCGCCGTTGACCGAATAGCCGGTGTTGCTCTGCGACTCGCACAGTGTCTCCCAGCCGCCCATGCAATGCGTGCAGTAGCCGCACGCCGAGTGCAGCCAGGGCACGCCCACGCGGTCGCCTTCCTTCACGTGCTTGACGTTCTTGCCGACGCCGGCCACGAAGCCCACGCCCTCATGGCCCGGTATGAACGGCGGGTTCGGCTTGACGGGCCAGTCGCCTTCCGCGGCGTGCAGGTCGGTGTGGCACACGCCGGAGGCCTCGATCTTCACGAGGATCTGGTCGTCCGAAGGCGTGGGCACGGGCACTTCCTCGATGGTGAGCGGCTGGCCGAATGTGCGAACGACAGCGGCCTTCATGGTCTTGGCGGTCATGGGTGGGGAAATCCTTTCGTCTGCAGCGGATGTGCAGCGGGTTCAACGGGGTGTCGGGCCTTCACGGTAGGCCCGACACCCGGTGGCTGGGCTGATGCAGATCAAGCGATCAGAAGAAGCCCAGCGGCGCCTGCGAGTAGCTCACCAGCAGGTTCTTGGTCTGTTGGTAGTGGTCCAGCATCATCTTGTGGTTCTCGCGGCCGATGCCCGATTGCTTGTAGCCGCCGAAGGCCGCGTGCGCAGGGTACTGGTGGTAGCAGTTGGTCCACACGCGCCCGGCCTGGATGCCCTTGCCCATGCGGAAGGCGCGTGCACCATCGCGGCTCCACACGCCGGCGCCCAGGCCGTAGAGCGTGTCGTTGGCGATCTCCAGCGCCTCTTCCTCGGTCTTGAAGGTGGTCACCGACAGCACGGGGCCGAAGATCTCCTCCTGGAAGATGCGCATCTTGTTGTGGCCCTTGAACACCGTGGGCTTCACGTAGTAGCCGCCGGCCAGGTCGCCGTCGAGTTGGTTGCGCTCGCCGCCGATCAGGCACTGCGCGCCCTCCTGCTTGCCCAGGTCCAGGTACGAGAGGATCTTCTCCAACTGCTCCTGCGAGGCCTGCGCGCCGATCATGGTGCTCTTGTCCAGAGGGTGACCCTGCTTGATGGCCGCCACGCGCTTCAAGGCGCGTTCCATGAACCTGTCGTAGATCGATTCCTGCACCAGCGCGCGGCTGGGGCAGGTGCAGACCTCGCCCTGGTTGAGCGCGAACATCGCAAAGCCTTCCAGCGCCTTGTCGAAGAAGCCATCGTCGGCCGCCATCACGTCTTCGAAGAACACGTTGGGGCTCTTGCCGCCCAGCTCCAGCGTCACGGGGATGATGTTCTGGCTGGCGTACTGCATGATGAGCCGGCCCGTGGTGGTCTCGCCCGTGAAGGCTATTTTTGCGATGCGCGGGCTGCTGGCCAGCGGCTTGCCGGCTTCCAGGCCGAACCCGTTCACCACGTTGACCACGCCGGGCGGCAGCAGGTCGCCCACCAGTTCCAGCAGCACCAGGATGGAGGCGGGCGTCTGCTCGGCGGGCTTGAGCACCACGCAGTTGCCGGCGGCCAGGGCCGGTGCGAGCTTCCATACCGCCATGAGGATCGGGAAGTTCCACGGAATGATTTGCCCCACCACGCCCAGCGGCTCGTGGAAGTGGTAGGCCATGGTTTCGTGGTCGATCTCGCTGATGCCGCCTTCCTGCGCGCGGATGCAGCCGGCGAAGTAGCGGAAGTGGTCGATGGCCAGGGGAATGTCGGCGGCCATGGTCTCGCGCAGCGGCTTGCCGTTGTCCAGCGTCTCGGCCACCGCGATGGTGAGCAGGTTGGCTTCCATGCGGTCGGCGATCTTCAGCAGGGCGTTCGCCCGGTCGGTGGTGGAGGTCTTGCCCCAGGCGGCCTTGGCCTTGTGGGCGGCATCCAGCGCAGCGTTGATGTCCTTGTCGTTGGAGCGGGGGATGGAGGTGAACACCTGGCCGTTGATCGGCGAAGTGTTTTCGAAATACTGTCCGTCGACGGGCGGCACCCATTGCCCGCCGATGTAGTTGCCGTACTGCTTCTTGTAAGGGTTGGCGATGCCGAGGCTGGCGATTTCTGCCATGTTCATGGTGCGTGTCTCCTGTGGTCGGTTGGGGTGTTCCACGCCACCGGGGCGGCGCGGGCCTCTTTGTTGGCGCAATGCACGTGCCAGCCGGGTCAGGGCAGGCAAGCCGTCAAAATGGATAGCAAGAAAGCCAAGCGGGGAAGGCGGTGGTGCCCGATTTCTCTTCGATTCGTTCAAAACCGTATAGAACGCGGTTGCGCGCCGTGACGCAACGGGTGTTCCGTTGCGGAACAGTTCGCGGGTCGATGTGGAACATCGCCGAGCCCCGCACAATGGGCGTATTTCTCCCTCCCGAACCGCTGCACGCCTCTCCGATGAAAAAGCCGCCTTCCGCTCCCGTGAGTGCCTTCGCCCAGGAACTCCCTGGGGTCTTCGCGCCCTGGGGCTCCATACGGTTGCGGCGCATGTTCGGCGGCTGGGGCGTCTTTCACGAAGACCACATGCTGGCGCTGGTGGTGAACGATGCGCTGTACCTCAAGGCCGACGCGCTCACCGCGCCGGTGTTCGACGCCCTTGGACTGCAGCCTTTCGTCTACGAGCGCCATGGCCGCCCGGTGGCGCTTTCGTACCGGCAGGCCCCGGCGGAAATGTACGAAGGCCCGGCCGAAGCGGTGGAGTGGGCCGGCCGGGCGTGGGAGGCCGCGCTGCGGTCGGCTTCCAGGCCGGGGCCGGCGGCAAGCCGCAGGCCGGGTGGTTCGGTGGACAAAAAGGGGCGGTGAGCCACCGCGCCGTTCGATGCTATTGATTTGATAGCTACCAGGGCAATCAAAACCCCGGCGTGGGCTCTTTTTCGCCTCAAGGGTGGCGGTAACCGCGGCGGCGCGGGGTCGCGGGTGTATAACCGATGCCCTCCGGGTCGGGCGCCCGTGCAGCGCATGCGGGCGCGGGGGGCATTCCTCCCATGCCGTCGCCCGGCCCATCCAACCAATCGATCAATCAATCAATCAACGACGCGGGACGCCTGGAGCGCCGCAAACCAAGGAATCGTCACGATGGGCGCGCAGTGGAAAGCAAAGGGCAAGGCACAGGTCGCGGATGCCAAGGGCAAGCTGTTCGGCAAGCTGGTCAAGGAAATCATGGTCGCGGCGCGCGGCGGCGCCGATCCGGCGGGCAATGCGCGGCTGCGCCTGGTGGTGGAGCAGGCCCGCAAGGTGTCCATGCCCAAGGACACCCTGGAGCGCGCCATCAAGAAGGGCGCGGGCCTGTCCGGCGATGCGGTCAATTACGAGCGCGTGATCTATGAAGGCTTCGCCCCGCACCAGGTGGCGGTGATGGTGGAGTGCCTCACCGACAACGTGAACCGCACGGCGCCGGAAATGCGGGTGCTTTTTCGCAAGGGCCAACTGGGCACGTCCGGCTCCGTGGCCTGGGACTTCCACCATGTGGGCATCATCGAGGCCGAGCCGGCGTCTGCCGATGCGGACCCCGAAATGGCCGCCATCGAGGCGGGCGCTCAGGATTTCGAGCCTGGCGAGGAAGAGGGCAACACCACGTTCTGGACCGATCCCACCGACCTGGACCTGGTGTGCCGCGCGCTGCCGGCGCAGGGGTTCACGGTGCTGTCGGCCAAGCTGGGCTACCGGCCCAAGAACCCGGTGAACCCGGCCAATCTCAGCGCGGAGCAACTGGAGGAGGTCGAATCGTTCCTGGCCGCCATCGACGGCAACGACGACGTGCAGAACGTGTTCGTGGCGCTGGCGGGCTGAGCGCCTCCGGCACGCCTGCCTTCCAAAAAGAAAGCCGCCCCGGCCGTGAGGCCGGGGCGGCTTTTTCAATGCGCCAGGAGACGCTTCAGAAGTCCAGGATGTTGGACTGCACCACGGTCGGAATGTGCGACTGCACGAACGACTGGATGGTGCTGCAGGGCAGGAAGAACGGCCGCTGGGTGATCGTCACGGTGCAGGTCTGGCCGTTCACCGAAAACGTGCCAGCCACCGTACCCAGTGGCGTGCCCACCGAAAAGCTGCCACCCGCGGGACCGCCCGAGATGACGCCGCCATTCTGGTGAATGAGGGCGGCGATCTTGACGAACAGGTCCTGGGCGCTGCCCGTGAAGCTCACATTGAAAGGGCTGCATGAAGCCATGGTTTTTCTCCTGCGTAATGAAAAATGGCCGAATTGATTTTATTTTTGATTCGGCCCCTCCCTTGGTGGCAAATCAGCAGCGGCCCACCACCGTGCCGCTGAAAATGGGATTGCCGTTGAGGTAAATGGTGACTTTCAGACCCGTGGGGATAAAAGAGCCGCAAGTCTGGGCGCAGGCCTTCAGTTGGCCACCGACGGGAATGCGGATCGGAGAGGTAATGCACAGGTTGCCGTAGATCGGCACCGAGAAGCAGATCTGGTTGGTGGCCGGGTTGTAGCTGGCGCCCACGCAGACGGACAGCTTCAGGGCTTCCACGCCTTCCAGGTTGGGACCGGCGGCAGCGTTGCTGAGCAGTGCAGGTGCGTGGCTGCTGCCCTCGGCGAAACCCACGGCCGTGAAGTTCGGCACATGGGTCGAGTCGTCTTGGGCGCCGTTTTGGTTGCAATTACAGTCGGACATTATGTTTCCTAGAGGGTTTGTTTTCTCTGAACAAAATACCGGCTTCAGCAAGATTGCGTGGCCGGTTGCTTTCTCATGATGCCCCTCGATTATTTTTTTAATGGCGCTTTTAACGCCGCTTAAAAATCCCCCTCGGTTGCGATTCATGAGTGGGCGGATTTTGTTCTTCGCCCCCTTTTATTGCCCTTAAAGCGGCCTTGGAAAACCTGAAGCGTTCTGAAACAATCTTGGTGTAGAGTGAGAGACCCGCCGGGGAGGCTGGGTTGTTAGAGGCGACAAGAACTTGCGGGCCATGACCACTGAATTCACGTTTTCCCACTTCACGCTGAGGGTCCACGAGCGCCAGTTGCTGGCCCACGGTAAGCCTGTCCTGCTGGGAGCCCGCGCTTTCGATGTGCTGTGCGCCCTGGTCCACAAAGCCGGCGCGCTGGTGACCAAATCGGAGCTGTTCAACCTCGTCTGGCCGGGCATGGTGGTGGAGGAAAACAACCTGCAGGTGCATGTGTCCTCGCTGCGCAAGCTGCTGGGCTCCGACCTGATCATGACCATCCCGGGGCAGGGCTACCGGTTCGTCGCGCGTGTCGCGCCGGTGGCCAGTGGCACCCAGGTGCCTGAGCCGCTGCCGGTCGCCATGGTGTCCAGCGCCTCCCGCTCGGTGGCGGTGCTGCCGTTCGGTGTGGCGGGTGGTCTGGCCGAAGACGGCTACCTGGCCGACGGCATGGCCGAGGACATCATCAACCGCCTTTCCCGCTCGCGCTGGCTGTACGTGATCGCCCGCAGCTCCTCGGTGAGCTACCGGCATCCGCTGCCACCCAATGGCACCATCAGCCAGGAATTGGGCGTGCGCTACCTCGTGTCAGGCCTGATCCGGTTCAACGGCAACCGGTTGCGCGTGACCGCGGAGCTGATCGACGGGCCGCGCAATGAAACCATCTGGGCGCAAAGCTTCGACCGGCCGGTGGACGACCTCTTTCAGGTGCAGGACGAGATATCGGCCGCCATCGTGAGCGCCATCGAGCCGGTGTACCTGCGGCGCGAGGAATGGGTCAGCAGCCAGACCACGCCCCGCGACCGCGAGCATTGGGAACTGCTGATGCGCGCGCGCTGGCATTTCTGGCGCTCCACGCGCGACCACATGGAGAAGGCGGAGTACTTCGCGCAAAAGGCGCTGGACACCAAGCCCGACGATCCCCCGGCCCTGGCCCTGCTGGCATTCATCCTGATGTCGCGGGTGTGGGCCGGCTGGTCCGAATCCGCCCGCATGGACATCGCCGAAGCCAACCGCCATGCCCTGCAGGCGGTGAGCCACGACGACACCGACGCCTTCGCCCATTTCACGCTGGGCACGGTGCTTTCGTTCTCGCGCAATTTTCCGCAGGCGATTTCCGAGCAGGAGCACGCCCTGTCGATCTATCCGCAGTTCGCCGCGGCGGCGGGCGAACTGGGGCGTTTGCTGGCGTTTTGCGGGCGCACGCAGGAGGCCGCGAGCTACGCATTGCAGGCCTGCGAGGCCAGCCCGCTCGATCCGCACCTGAGCCTGTGGATTCGCACACGGGCGCTGGCGAGCTTCATCGAGGGCGATTACCAGGCTGCGCTGGGCTTCGCCTTGCAGGCGCTGTCCAAGCGCCCGGACTGGTTCTTCAACCACTACCTGCTGGCCGCGTGCCAGGTCGCGTCCGGCCGCCCGGAGGACGGGCAGCAGACCCTGCGGCAGGCCCAGAAGTTCGGCCCGTACTCCCTGCAGGCGTTGAAGGCCGGCCACCCTTTCGTGCATGACGAGCATCTGAACCATTACACCGACTGCCTGCGCCAGGCGGGCTGGAGCGAGTGAGGCGCGCATCCACCCGGTCGTCCACGAGAAACCCAACCATCGGCAATCCAAAAGAGAGAGGGAAACGGTATGTCTGAAGCGAATGCACCCCAGAAAATCGCCATCCTGGGGGGCGGCCTGGCCGCCCTGACGGCGGCCTACGAACTGACCAGCCAACCCGGCTGGCAGGAGAAATACGCCATCACGGTGTACCAGATGGGCTGGCGGCTCGGCGGCAAGTGCGCCACCAAGCGGGGGCCCAACAACCGCATCGAGGAGCACGGCATCCACGGGTTCCTGGGTAGCTACTACAACGCGCTGCCGATCATGGCCGACTGCTACAAGGCCCTGGGCCGCCCGGCGGACGCCAAGCTGGCCACGTTCGAGCAGGCCTTCATTCCCGAGAGCTTCGTGCTGATGTGGGAGTTCGAGAACGGCGGCTTCAAGCGCTGGCCCATGACCGTGCCGACCAATTCGCTGACCCCGGACGATGCCTCGTCGCTGCAGACCATCCGCCAGTGGATCGGCGGGCTGATCGAGACCACGCAAGGACTGATCGACCCTGAGGCCACGCCCGGCCTGAGCGAGATCCACAAGCTGGAGCTGCGCGCCGGCCAGGACATCCTGGAGCGTCTGCAGACCGCGATCCTCGACGAGAACGCCGAGCTGGGCACCAGCCACCCCGCGCTCGATGAGGTGTGGGACTGGCTGCACGCGCGGCTCAAAAGCCTGATCGACGAGAACGACGACCTGCGGCGCCTGTACATCCTGCTCGAATACCTGATGGCCATCGTGCGCGGCGTGCTGGCCGACCGCATCATCGAGCGCGGCTTCGACGCGGTGGACAACGAGAATTTCAGCGACTGGCTGGCGCGCCACGGCGCTTCGGTGATGACGGTGTCGTCCCCGCTCGCGCTCAACACGGTGAACCTGTCCTACCAGTACCCGCAGGGCGACACGGCCCGCACCGCCAGCATGGCGGCAGGCGCCTACCTGCACTGGTCGCTGCGCAGCTATGCGTACATGGGTGCGTTCGCCTGGCTGTTCGCGGCGGGCACGGGCGAGACGGTGATCGCGCCGCTGTACCTGGTGCTGCGCCAGCGCGGCGTGCAGTTCGAGTTCTTCCACAAGGTCGAGAACCTCGCGCTGTCGGCGGACGGCCAATCGGTGGCTGCCGTGGAGATGGGCGTGCAGGCCACCCTGGTGAAGCCGGATGCGCCCTACGAGCCGCTCGTGCCGGTCGAGGGCCTGCCATCCTGGCCGTCCGGCCCCTGCTACGACCAGTTGGTGGAGGGCGATGCGCTGCGCGAGCAGGACATCGAACTGGAGTCTTACTGGACGCCCTGGAAGAACGTGGGCCAGAAGACCCTGAAGGCCGGCGAAGATTTCGACCAGGTGATGCTGGCCATCGCGGTGGGCGCCGTGCCCTACCTGTGCAAGGAGCTGCTGGCCGCGCGTCCCGAATGGCGCGCGATGGTCGAGAAGGTGCCCACTGTGCAGACGCAGACCATGCAGGTCTGGCTGAACCGCAGCACCACCGACCTGGGCTGGGACATTCCCCTCAAAAACCCCACCGACACGGTGATCGGCGCCACCTACATGAACCCGCTGGATGGCCAGGTGGACTTCACCCACCTGCTGCAGTGGGAGTCGTGGCCGGCCAGCCAGATGCCCAAATCGCTGTGGTACTTCTCGGGCGCCATGGCCGATTACGAGCCGCCGCCGCCCCTGACCGACACCGGCTACCCCGCACGGGCCCACGCCCGGGTGAAAGCCCAGTGCATCCAGTACCTGCAGGTGTGCATGGGACCGCTGCTGCCGAAATCCACGACCAACGTGGTCTCGCCCCCGGGTGACCCGACGGGCATGGATTTCAGCCTGCTGCAGGACCACGACCCGGCCAATGCCGGGCTGGGCGTGCAGCGCTTTGACCAGCAGTTCTGGCGCGCCAACATCGACCCGTCCGAGCGCTATGTGATCAGCCCGCCGGGCAGCACCGCCGCGCGGCTCAAGGCCTGGGAGTCCGGCTTCAGCAACCTCGTGCTGGCGGGCGACTGGATCTACACCGGGCTGAACGTGGGCAGCGCCGAGGGCGCGACCATGGGCGGTCGGCTGGCGTCGTACGCCATCAGCGGCTATCCGGCGCTGACGGACATCGTGGGGTATCCGGTCTCGGCCGAAGCCCCGTGCGCACCGCCTGCGGCGCCCCCCGCCGCTGAATAAGGCAACAGGGCCAGCGTGAAACCGGGCTGCGGCGGCGCAGCCCGCGCGCCCTTCAGCCGAGCAGGAAGTCCGCGTGACCGGGTCGGCCGGGCAGATGCAGCGCCGCCACGGGCGCCGGGCTGCCCGCCACCCGCCGGCCGCGCCGCCACACCCCCAGGCGCGTGGCGCGCAGCCGGATCGCCTCGGCCGGATCGCGCGCATGCAGCAGCACGAAGTCGGCATGGCAGCCGGCCTGCAGGCCGTAGCCCTCCAGGCCCAGCAGCCGGGCCGGGTTCGTGGTCACTGCCTCGAAGCACTGGCGCATGGCCTGCTGGCCTGTCATCTGCCCCACGTGCAGGCCCATGTGGGCCGCCTCCAGCATGTCGCCGCTGCCGCCGCCGTACCACGGGTCCATCACGCAATCGTGGCCGAAGGCCACCGTCAGGCCCGCGGCCATCAGCTCGGGCACGCGGGTCATGCCGCGGCGCTTGGGGTAGGTGTCGTGGCGGCCCTGCAGGGTGATGTTGATGAGCGGGTTGGCCACCACGCCCAGCTGCGCCTCGGCCATCAGGGGGATGAGCTTGCTCACGTAGTAGTTGTCCATGCTGTGCATGGAGGTGAGGTGCGAGCCCGTCACCCGGCCATGCAGGCCCAGGCGCTGCGTTTCGAAGGCCAGCGTTTCGACGTGGCGCGAGAGCGGGTCGTCCGTCTCGTCGCAGTGCATGTCCACCCGCTTGCCCAGGTTGGCGGCCAGCTCGCACAGGATGCGCACGCTCTCCGCCCCCTGCGCCATGGTGCGTTCGAAATGGGGAATGCCGCCCACCACGTCCACGCCCAGGTCCAGCGCGCGCTGAAGGTTGTCCAGGCCGCCCGCGGCGCGCAGCACGCCGTCCTGGGGGAAGGCGACGAGCTGCAGGTCGAGGTAGGGCGCCACGCGGCGCTTCACGTCCAGCAGTGCGTGCACGGGCAGCAGCCGCGGGTCGCTGGTGTCCACGTGCGAGCGGATGGCCAGCAGGCCGCGCGCCACCGCCCAGTCGCAGTAGTGCATCGCCCGCTCCACGATGGCCTCGTGCGTCAACTGGGGCTTCAGTTCGCCCCACAGCGCAATGCCCTCCAGCAGCGTGCCGCTCTCGTTCACGCGCGGCTGGCCGTAGCTCAGCGTCGAGTCCATGTGGAAGTGCGCATCGACGAACGGCGGGCTCAGCAGCAGGCCGCCCGCATCGACGGTCTCGTGCGCCGGGGCCTGCAGGCCCTCGGTCACTTCGGCAATGCGCCTGTCCTGCACGGCCACGGAAACGTTCGTGCGGCCATCGGGCAGGATGGCGTTGTGGATGAGCAGGTCGAGCATGGTGTGTGGGGCCGGACAAGGGTGAGAGGGGTTGGCGGGAGCGGTGCAGGCCGGCATGCAAAAGGCTTGCCTGCGGCGCCACCGGGCCTGCCAGTGTAGGCCGCGGGGGGTGCCGTGGCGCAGCCCGATGGCCGGGCCGGGTGCGCCGGCCGGGATGACGGCCCATGTCGGATTTCTTCCAGACCGCACGGAAAAGGCCGCCTATGCTGCGGGCACGTTCGATCCACCCTGTCTTTTGCTGAAGGAGACCCCATGCAGTTCGGCTACACCATTCTTTACGTCGAGGACGTGCCCGGCACCGTCGCTTTCTACGAGGCCGCGTTCGGTCTTTCGCGCCGTTTCGTGCACGAGGCGGGCGATTTCGGCGAGATGGAGACCGGCGCCACCGCGCTGGCGTTCTCGTCGCTCCAGCTGATGGCCCAGCTGGGCAAGAACCCGCAGCGGGCGGTGGCGGGCGCGCCCCAGTGCGAGATCGCTTTCACCACGGCCGATGTCGCCGCGGCCGTGGACCGCGCGATCCAGGCCGGCGCCACCCTGGTGCAGGCCCCAGAGTCCATGCCCTGGGGCCAGACGGTGGCCTATGTGCACGACTGCAACGGCTTTCTGGTGGAGCTGTGCACGCCGATGGGCGCGGGCAACTGACGGGGGGGCGGCGCTTGGGCGGCGCTGCGCCGTTCAACGCGGCTGGTTCGATGTGGCCGATGGCAAGGCAGCGTTCAGCCGTAGCCGCTGGACTGCACGGAGGCCAGCAGGTCCTTCGATGCCCGCAGCCGGGAGGGCGTCTGTCCCAGCCAGTGCCGGCATTCGCGGCCGAAGTGCGCCTGGTCGGCGTAGCCATGGTCCGCCGCGATGGCGGCAAGCGGCGGGGCTTCATCGCCCGCCAGGGCCTGGGCCGCTCGGCGCACCCGCGCGAGCGCGCGTCAGTAGCGTGGGGGCTCGCCGGTCGCGGTGCGCATCAGCCGCTCCAGCGTGCGCTCCGACACGCCCAGCGCCCGCGCGGCGGCCCCCACGGTCGGGGCCTGCCCCAGGGCGGCCAGTGCCTCCTGCACGCGCGCGTCGCACCGCGTGAAGTCGGCCAGCGCCGCATGCACGCGGGCGGTGGTCTCGGACGGATCGCTGGCCAGGTCGATGGCCTGCACCGTCTGCAGCAGCGCATCGGCGTCCACCCCCACGCCGGGATGCAGTCGAAAGCCCAGCCAGTCCTCGCCGGCGCTGGCGGGCACGCCGTAGGCCTGCTGCGGCAAATGCGACACCATCCAGTGCACGGTATCGTGTGCGTCGATCTGCACGATGAGGTCGCGGCACCCGTCGGGCAGCACGCAGGTCACGCCGGCTTCGGTGCCCTGGTGCTGCCAGCGTTCCAGCACCGTGGGCGGCAGCCACACCGCGGTGGGGCAGGCGGGCAGCAGGGGGCGTTCCATGGGAGGCCGGAGCCCTTCAGCCGCGATGCACGCCGGCCAGCCAGTCGGTGCGGGCGAGCCGGTACAGGCAATGCGGCCGCACCGGGTGGCCCACCGGCACGGCCGGGTGGTCGAACGCTTCGGCGGGGCTTTCGCGCATGCCCAGGCGCTGCATCACCGCGCGCGAGCGCTGGTTGCCCAGGGTGGTGAACGACACGATCTCCGCCAGGCCCAAGTCTTCGAAGCCTGCCCGCAGCGCCAGGCGCGCCGCCTCGCTGGCCAGGCCCTGGCCCCAGAAGGGCCGGGCGAGCCGCCAGCCGATCTCCACGCACGGCGCGAAGGGCAGTTCGGCCGAGGGCGTGTGCAGGCCGACGAAGCCCATGAAGCGCGGGCCACCGTCGCTCAACAGGCAATCCGCGGCCCAGAAACCCCAGCCGCGCTGCGCGATCAGCGCCTGGATCCGGTCGGCCATGGCATCGCTGGTGTCGCGGGCCAGCGGCGCGGAAAAGTGCTCCATCACCGCCGGGTCGGCATTCATCGCGGCGAAGGGCGCGCGGTCGGCGGCAGTCCATGGCCGAAGGCGCAGCCGCGGCGTGGCCAGGGACTCCGGGGCGATGGGGACGAAGGTGTCCGGGGGCTGGGGTGTCGGCATGCGCCGATGTTATGGGAGACAAGAGGGGGCCGAGGCCCGGCCGCCCGAGGTTCGCTAGCGCTCGCCCTTGCGGTAGGGCTTCATCAGCGCCTGCGGATACGCCGCCTTGCGGGCCACCAGCACCAGCGCCAGGATCGACAGCAGGTAGGGCAGCATCAGGTAGACCTGGTACGGCAGCCACGCATCGCCCGCCTGTTGCAGCCGCAGCTGCAGCGCATCGAAAAAGGCGAACAGCAGCGCGCCCAGCAGCGCCTTGCCGGGCCGCCACGAGGCGAACACCACCAGCGCCACGCAGATCCAGCCGCGCCCGTTGACCATGTTGAAGAAGAACGCATTGAACGCCGACAGCGTGAGAAACGCGCCCGCCACGCCCATCAGGGCCGAGCCCGCCACCACCGAAGCGGTGCGCGTGGCCGCCACCGGAATGCCCTGGCCCTCGGCCGCCTGGTGGTTCTCGCCCACCATGCGCACCGCCAGCCCGAGCGGGGTGCGCAGCAGCACCCAGGCCAGCAGCGGCACCAGCAGCAGGGCCAGCAGCGTGAGCGGCGTCTGGGCCGACAGGATGGGAATGCCCAGCCAGGCCATGGGCGCGAACGGCTCGATCGTGGGGGGCGTGGTCACCTTCGGAAAGCCCACGCGGTAGCCGTAGTAGCTGAGCGAGGTGGCCAGCAGCGTGATGCCCAGCCCCGACACGTGCTGCGACAGCGCGAGCCCCACGGTCAGCCAGGCGTGCAGCAGCCCGAAGGCCGCCCCGGTCAGCGCGGCCACCAGCACGCCGGTCCAAAGGCCATGGCCGGCATACACAGTGAGCCAGCCCGTGAAGGCGCCTGCCACCATGATCCCCTCGATGCCCAGGTTCAAAACGCCTGCGCGCTCGCACAGCAGCACGCCCAGCGTGCCCAGGATGAGCGGCGTGGCCACCCGCAGCGTGGCGATCCAGAACGCCGGGTTGGCCAGGATGTCCATCAGCTCGGTCATGCGGGCGGCGCCTTTTGGGTATTTGCTATTGTTTTAATAGCATCGGGGGCAATTATGACTAGGGCATGGGGGCGATTCGGCTTGAAATCGGTCATGGCATGCTCCCGCATCACTTCCAGCGCACCCGGTACTGCGCGAGCAGCCCCGCCACCAGCACCGCGATCAGCGAGGCCGCCACGATCACGTCGGCGATGTAGGTGGGAACGCCCACCGCGCGGCTCATGCTGTCCGCCCCCACCAGCACCCCCGCCACGAAGACGCCCGCGGCCACCACGCCCAGCGGGTGAAGGCCCGCCAGCATGGCGATCACGATGCCGCTGTAGCCATAGCCTGGCGACATGTCGAGCGTCACGTAGCTGGTGCGGCCCGCCACCTCGATGGCGCCTGCCAGCCCTGCCAGGCCGCCCGAGAGCAGGGCCACCAGCACCACCGTGCGCGTGATGGGCACGCCGGCGAACGCCGCCGCGCGGGCATTGGCCCCCGCCGCGCGGATTTCGAAACCCGGCACCGTGCGCGTGAGCAGCGCCCACAGCAGCACGGCCAGCCCCACGGCCCACAGCAGGCCGGTGTGCAGCCGCGTCTGCGGCACCAGGCGCGACAGTTCCAGCTCGCCTTGCAGCGCCACGCTTTGCGGCCAGCCGAGGGCGAGGGGGTCTTTCATGGGACCGTCGAGCAGGGCGGACACCAGCAGCAGCATCACGAAGTTCAGCAGCAGCGTGGTCACCACCTCGTCGACCCCGAGCCGCGCCTTCATCAGCGCCGGCCCCAGCAGCAGGGCGGCCCCGGCCAGCGCGGCGGCCAGCATCATGAGCGGGAACAGCACCGGCACCGGCCACTGCAGGCCGGTGCCGCCGTGCATGCCGCCCACCGCCACCGCCGCGATCGCGCCGGCATACAACTGGCCCTCCGCGCCGATGTTGAAGAGCCGCGCGCGGAACGCCACGGCCGCGGACAGCCCCGTCAGGATGAGCGGCGTGGCGCGCGTCAAGGTCTCGGTCAGCGCGAACACCGAGCCTAACGCGCCCTGCGCCAGCAGCGCGTAGGTGCGCCCCACGGGGGCGCCGGCCCATAGCACCAGCAGGGCGCTCACCAGCAGGGTGAAGGCCACCGCGCCGACCGGGGCCGCCACATAGGCCAGCGCCGAAGTGCGCTCGCGTTTTTCCAGTCTCATGGGGTGTCGCTTTCAGGGGCGGGCGCCACGGTGGCCGGTGCGGCGTCGGCGGTGCCGCGGGCCCCTCCGGGGTCTGCCCCGGCCATGGCCAGGCCGATGGCCTCGCGCGTCCAGCCCTCGGCGGGGCGGGCTTCGCTCAGGTACCCGGCGTGCATCACCGCCACGCGGTCGCCCAGCGCCAGCACCTCGTCCAGGTCGTCGGAGATCAGCAGCACGGCCGCGCCGGCATCGCGCGCCGCCACCAACTGCCGCTGCACGAACGTGACCGCGCCGATGTCCAGGCCCCAGGTGGGCTGGTGCGCCACGATCAGGCGGGGGGCCGGCTGCGTTCCGTCACCCGGCGGCAGCAGGGCCCGGCCCAGGATGAGTTTTTGCATGTTGCCGCCTGACAGCGACCGCGCCGGCGCGTCCAGCCCGCCGCCGCGCACGTCGAACGTCTCGGCCACGCGCCGGGCATGCTGGCGCGCCACGCCGCGCCGTATCCAGAAGCCGGCGAACGCGCCGCGCGAGAACCAGCGGCTGGACAGGCGCTCGGACACCGCGTTCTCCCAGACCGGCAGATCGCCCACCACACCCACGGCATGGCGGTCTTCGGGAATGCGGGCCACGCCCTGTGCCACCAGCCGGGTGGGCCGGGCGGCCAGCGGGGCGCCCAGCAGCGTGGCGGTGCCGCCCGTGGGGGCACGCACGCCGCATAGCACATCGGCCAGCGCCACCTGGCCATTGCCCGATACGCCTGCGATGGCCACGATCTCGCCCGCATGCAGCGTGAGGCTCACGCCCTGCAGCGCGTCGTGCGCCGACCGCGCCGACGCCTGCGTCCGCACGTCGTCCAGGGTGCACACCGGCGCACCCACCGCGCGGGCCGGGCTGCGCGCCGCCACCTCCACCGCGTGGCCTACCATCCACTGCGCGAGCTGGCCCTGCGTGGTGCCCCGCGCGGGTGCCTCGGCCACGAGGCGGCCCTGCCGCAGCACGGCGATGCGGTGCGACACGCGCAGCACCTCGCCCAGCTTGTGGCTGATGAACACGATCGACAGGCCCTGCGCCACCATCTGGGCCAGGGTGTGGAACAGCGCCTCGCTCTCTTGCGGCGTGAGCACCGCGGTGGGCTCGTCCAGGATCAGGATGCGGGCGCCGCGGTACAGCGCTTTCAGGATTTCCACGCGCTGCCGTTCGCCCACCGAGAGGCTGCCCACGCGGGCATCGGGCGCCACCGGCAGGCCGAATCGGGCCGAGACGTCCAGCAGCCGCGCGCGGGCCGCGGCCCGGCGCGAGAACGGCTGCCACAGCGGCTCGCTGCCCAGCATCACGTTATCGAGCACGCTCAGGTTGTCGGCCAGTGTGAAGTGCTGGTGCACCATGCCGATGCCGGCCGCCAGCGACGCGCGGGGCTGGCCCGGCGGCAGCGGCTGGCCGAAGACCTCGATGTGCCCCGCATCGGCCCGGTAGTGCCCGAAGAGGATCGACATCAGCGTGGACTTGCCCGCGCCGTTTTCGCCCAGCAGCGCCAGCACCTCGCCCCGGGCGAGGGTCAGGTCGATGCCGTCGTTGGCCACCAGCGGGCCGAACCGCTTGGTGATGCCGCGAAGGCGCAGCACGGGCGGCGCGGCCTCGGTGGACGGCGGGCGGGCGGCGGGCTCACCCACGCGGCGTGCTCCGCCCGGCGCAGCGCGCGCGCATCACTTGGCCGTGGACTTGGGCTGGCTGTCGTCCACCTTCACGGTGAACTTGCCTGCCAGGATGTCGGCCTCCCTGGCCTTCACCTTGGCCACGACCTCGGCCGGCACCTTCTTCTCGAACGTGCCCAGCGGCGCGAGTTCGGAGCCTTTGTGCTTCATCATCGAATAGGGGCCGTAGTCCTCGGCGGCGAACTTGCCTTCCTTGACCAACGCGATCGCGCGGTCCACGCTGGGCTCCATGTGCCACAGCGCCGAGGCCACCACCGTTTCCGGGTACTGGGCCTGCGTGTTGATCACGTTGCCGATCGCCAGCTTGCCCTTTTCCTTGGCGGCGTCGGACACGCCGAAACGCTCGGCATACAGCACGTCGGCGCCCTTGTCGATCATGGCGAAGGTCGCCTCCTTGGCCTTCGGGGGGTCGAACCAGCTGTTGATGAAGGTGATGGTGAACTCGGCCTTCGGGTTCACCTCCTTCGCGCCGGCCATGAAGGCGTGCATCAGGCGGTTGACCTCCGGAATCGGAAAGCCGCCCACCATGCCGATCTTGTTCGTCTTGGTCATGCCGCCTGCCACCATGCCGGACAGATAGGCGGGCTCCTGGATGTAGTTGTCGAACACGCTGAAATTGGGCGCCTGCGGCTTGCCGGAGGAACCCATCACGAAGGCCGTCTTGGGAAAGTCCTTGGCCACCTTGCGCGCGGCGGCCTCCACACCGAACACCTCGCCGAAGATCAGCTGGTTGCCCCCGGTGGCGTACTCGCGCATCACGCGCTCGTAATCGGCATTGGCCACGTTCTCGCTGCTCTTGTATTCGATCTCGCCACGCGTTTCCGCCGCCTTGAGCGCCTTGTGGATGCGGCTCACCCATTGCTGTTCATAGGGCACCGTGTAGATCGCCGCCACCTTCAGCTTGGCCTGCGAGAAGGCCAGCGTGGGCGCCAATCCCAAGGTGGCGGAGATGGCCAGGGAGGTGCAGAACAGGCGGCCGGTGAAGAGGCGGCGAGAGGTCATGGAGCGTCTTTCTATGCGAGGAATCGATGCCGAGGTAACGCAATATACGTGCCCAACAAAGCTTTTGAAAGTGGATGCGGTGCAACGAAATTGATGGAAAGTCAATGCGATTGCGTAATTTGTTGTTTGCGTGACTATTTTTGGAAAATATGAGAATAGGTGCTAGTCCTACATAAACATTGCAAGATTTTGTCGTATAGCATCTTCGCCTTTCGATAGGCAGGAAAGTGTGTGATGGTGGCGATTAATGTGTCGGCAATGGCCGGTGGATCAACCGAGGAGCGCCGATCGGCGGATCCCATCACCGACAGGGGAGGACATGGCGGCATCGCCGCCCTTTGCCTCGTCGCCCGAATGCACCATGTGGCAGCCGATCCGGGCACCCTCGCACATCAAATGGGCTTGCAACCCAGCGAGGTACCCACGCTGCAGGATCTGGTCCGCGCGGCCAAGCACATCGGCCTGAAAGCCAAGATCAGTGTCACCACCCCCGACCGGCTGGCCCTCAGCCCCTTGCCGGCCCTGGCCATGGTGCGCAACGCAGCCGGCGAGGTGCGGGCCATCGTCCTGGCGCAATGCAACGGCCAGCGTGTGCTGCTGCAAGACCCTTCCGCCGGCCCCGGCGGCAACCGGCCCACCATCGAATCCCTGGAAGACTTCGCCGCGCAGTGGACCGGCGAGTTGCTGCTGATCACCAGCCGCGCCAGCCTGGCGGGCGAGCTGGCCAAGTTCGACTTCTCGTGGTTCATTCCCAGCCTCGTCAAGCACCGCAAGCTGCTGGGCGAGGTGCTGCTGATTTCTTTCATGCTGCAGCTCTTCGCGCTGATCAGCCCCTTGTTCTTCCAGGTGGTGATGGACAAGGTGCTCGTCCACCATGGTGTGACCACGCTGGATGTTCTGGTCATCGGCCTGGTCGTGGTGGTGGTGTTTGAGAGCCTGCTGAACGGCCTGCGCGGCTACGTCTTCAGCCACACCACCAATCGCATCGACGTGGAACTGGGCGCGCGGCTGTTCCGCCACCTCATGCAGCTGCCGCTGTCTTACTTCCAGGCGCGCCGCGTGGGCGATTCGGTGGCCCGCGTGCGGGAGTTGGAGAACATCCGTAGCTTCCTGACCGGCAACGCTCTCACCGTGGTGCTGGACGTGCTGTTTTCTGTCATCTTCATCGCCGTGATGCTGTTCTACAGCGTGCCGCTCACGTTGATCGTGCTGGTCAGCCTGCCGCTGTATTTCGGCCTGAGCCTGGCCATCGTGCCCGTGCTGCGTCGCCGGCTGGACCACAAGTTCGCGCGCGGCGCGGAGAACCAGGCCATGCTCGTGGAAACCGTCACCGGCATTCAGACCGTCAAGGCCAGCGCGCTGGAGCCTTCGTTCGCCCGCCGCTGGGACAATCAACTGGCCGCCTACGTCAGCGCCAGCTTCAAGACGCAGAACGTCGCCGCCTGGGCGCACGAGGCCGTCAACCTGATCGGCAAATTGGTGAACGCCGCTACCCTCTGGTACGGGGCCCACCTCGTCATGGACAACCAGCTCACCGTGGGCCAGTTCGTCGCCTTCAACATGTTCGCGCAGCGCGTGGCCCAGCCCATCATGCGCATGGCCCAGCTGTGGACCGACTTCCAGCAGACCGGCATCTCCATGGCGCGCCTGGGCGACATCCTCAACACCCGCACCGAAGTGCCGCCTTCCAGCGCCGCGCAGCTGCCCCCCATCCAGGGCCGCATCACCCTGGACGGCGTGCACTTTCGCTACCGGCCCGAAGCCTCGCCCGTGCTGGGCGGTGTGAGCCTGGACGTGCGGCCTGGGGAGGTCATCGGCATCGTGGGCCGTTCGGGCTCGGGCAAGAGCACCCTCACAAAATTAGTGCAGCGACTGTACGTGCCGGAGCAGGGCCGCATCCTGGTCGATGGCATCGACATCAGCCTCATCGATGCCGCCCAACTGCGCCGCCAGGTGGGCGTGGTGCTGCAGGAGAACCTGCTGTTCAACCGCAGCGTGCGCGAGAACATCGCCATCGCCGACCCCGCTGCGCCCATCGAAGCCGTGGTGCACGCCGCCCGCCTGGCCGGCGCGCACGACTTCATCAGCGAGTTGCCCGAAGGCTACGACACCCTGGTGGGAGAGCAGGGCGGCAGCCTGTCGGGCGGCCAGCGCCAGCGCATCGCCATCGCGCGGGCCCTGTTCACCAATCCCCGCATCCTCATCCTGGACGAAGCCACCAGCGCGCTCGACTACGAGAGCGAGGCCATCATCCAGCGCAACATGGCGCACATCTGCCAAGGGCGCACCGTGCTCATCATCGCCCACCGCCTGAGCGCCGTGCGGCATGCGAATCGCATCATCGTCATGGACAAGGGGCGGATCGTCGAGGCCGGGCCCCACGATGCGCTGATCCAGCGGCAGCAGGGCCTCTATGCCCACCTGTGGCGCATGCAGGACGGCAGCAAGGCCGCTCCCGCTGCCGAAGGAGCGATCGCATGACGGACACCGTGATCGCCAGCGCCGCCGTGCCGTCGGATACCCCTGGGAATGCCCCCGCGAGTGCCCCCGTCGCCAAACCCCAAACGCAGCGCCACCCTGGCATTGAACTGCTGGGCCGCTACCGCGCCGTGTTTCGTGCCGCCTGGGCGCACCGCACCGAACTGGCCGGCCCTTCGCGCCTGGCGGACGAGCAGGCCTTTTTGCCTGCCGCGTTGAGCTTGCAGGAAACGCCGGTCCACCCGGCGCCCCGGCGCATCGCCTTCGTGCTGATGGCGCTCTTCGCCATCGCGTTGCTGTGGGCCATCTTCGGCAAGATCGACATCGTGGCCGTGGCGCCCGGGCGGGTCATCGTGAGCGACCGCACCAAGCTCGTGCAGCCGCTGGAGAACAGCGTCATCCGCCGCATCCTGGTCAAGGACGGCGACCACGTGCAGGCCGGCCAGCCCTTGCTGGAGCTGGACCCCACCGCCGCGCGGGCCGACAAGGCCAGCTTCCACGAAGCGCGGCGGTCCGCAGATTCGGAATGGGTGCGCAGCCGGGCACTGCAGCAGATGCTATCGAATCAGGAGCAAAAGAACCTTGCTGGTAATGCGGTGGTGGCCCGTTTGACCGCAAAGGACCTTCCCGCCGAATGGAGCCGGGAAGAAACCGCAGAGGCCAATGCCTACCTGGCTGCCGAGTGGAGCGACATCACCGCGCGCTTGGCCAAGCTGGCCGCAGAACGCCAGCGCCGCCAGGCGGAGATGGCCACCGTGCACGCCATGATCGGCAAGCTGGAGGCCACCGTGCCCATCGCGCGCCAGCGCGAGCAGGACTTCAAGGCCCTGGCCAGCCAGGGTTTCGTGTCGGGCCACGCCAACCAGGACCGCACGCGCGAGCGCATCGAACAGGAGCGGGACCTGGCCACCCAGCAGGCCCGGCTGCAAGAGGCCCAAGCCGCCCTGCGCGAGGCCGAGCAGGCCCGTGGCGCCTACCTGGCCGAAACCCGCCGCGCCCTGAGCGATCGCCAGGCGCAGGCGGACTTGAAGCGCCAGCAATCGGGCCAGGAACTGGCCAAGGCCACCCAGCGCGAGCACCTCGCCACGCTCACGGCCCCCGTGGCTGGCACCGTGCAGCAACTGGCCGCCCACACCGAGGGCGGGGTGGTCACCCAGGCCCAGGCGCTGATGGTGATCGTGCCCGACAGCGCCGGCGTGAGCGCCGAGGTGACCCTGGAAAACAAGGACATCGGCTTCGTGGCGCCAGGGCAGGAGGTGGCCATCAAGCTGGAGACCTTCCCGTTCACGCGCTACGGCACCGTGAAGGCCACGGTGGACAAGGTGACGCAGGACGCGGTCACCGATGAAAAGCGCGGCGCGATCTTCCCGGCGCTGATCACCTTGAACCAGAGCCACATCGACGTCGACGGCAAGCCCATCCGACTGGCGCCGGGGATGAGCCTGACCGCGGAAATCAAGACCGGGCAGCGGCGGGTCATCGAATACCTGCTCAGCCCCATCCAGCGGGCGGGCAGCGAGAGCTTGAGGGAACGCTGACGGCACAACGGACGCACGGGACTGCCATCGGTTGCCATCTTCCAACGTGGCACAGGCAGACAGCGTGTCCGCACCACGAAACACCTCCTGCGAGCCATCGCACAGCCGCGGCTGTGAAGCGATGGGCGTGGGTTTTACAGATCCATTGACAACGAAAGGAATCCCGATGAGCAGCAACAACAACCAGAACGCCCCCGCCGTTTCGTGGCGCTTCCAGGGCACACAGGGCGTGACACCCTGGAAGGAAAGCTATGCCGAATCCACCCTTGCGGCGGAGCTCGCCAGCACGGTGGTGCTTCCTGCTGGCGGCACCGCTGCCGCACCCGCGCTCTCTGCCGCCGCGCAGGAAGCGCGGCTGACGCAGGCCTCCATTGCACAGGCGACGGCCACTGCGGCAGACACCGTGCAATGGAACCTGGAGGCGTTGCACTCGCGTGGCCAGAACGGCGTGCTGGGCGAACTGGTTGGCACCGAGGCGGCTTCGCAGGCCATCGCCAGCGTGGAGAGCATGCGTCCCTACGCTTACGGGTCGGGGATGGACTCGGCACAGGACCCAGCGCTCTCGGAAGGCGCTGTTGCACAAATCGAATTGCAGACGGCATGACCCCAACCCCAGACGGACCTATGCCACAGCAGTCACCGACACGGTGTGAGGACGGCCGATCTGACTGAACCGATTGAGCAAGGCCACGCGGACATGCAGCTCCACAACCTGGCGGTCGAACGTGCGCGCGATCACCCGTTCGCCCAGTCGCTTGAAGCAGTGCATCTTCGTCTCCACAAGGCTGCGCCGGTGGTAGCCGCTCCACTTCTTCCAAATGCCGCGACCCAGGCGCTGGCACGCCCGAATGGCCTCATTACGATGCGCCGAGCCCGGACTCGACTTCTTCCAATGGCTGGCGTTCTTGCGGGGCGGGATCACCGCCATCGCGTGCCGCTCGGCAATGGCGTCCAGGCAGGCGCGCGTGTCGTAGGCGCCATCGGCACTGACGCTTTCGATGGATTCGTCAGTGGGAATCTGAGCCAGCAACCCGGGCAACATCGGCGCATCCCCAATGGCGTTGCTGGTCACCTCGATGGCGCGTATTTCCAGCGTCTGCGCGTCGATGCCCAGATGGACCTTGCGCCATTCGCGCCGGTATTCAGCACCATGCTTCTTGCGTTTCCACTCTCCTTCGCCCAGGAACTTGATGCCGGTGCTGTCCACCAGCAACTGCAGCGGCGAGTTGGTTCGCTGGTAGCTCAGTTCGACCTGCAAGGTCTTTTGGCGCCGGCAAACAGTGCTGAAGTCAGGTACCGGCCAGTCCAGCTTTGCCAGCCGCAGCAGGCTCTGCACCATGCCCAGCGCCTGTCGCAAGGGCTGGCCGAACAGGCACTTGATGCTCAGGCAGAACTGGATTGCTGCGTCCGAGAAGGTTCGGCTGCGTCCACGCCTGCCGGTCGGCGTGCCAAACCACTGCATGCCCTCATCTAGTGTCCTGTCCCGTTAATTCGCCCGCATAGTCTGGCGAGTTTTTCGAGGATGGAGTCTGCTGTAGCTGTCCAAGTAAACGGCTGGCAGGACTGGTTGTAATTCGCGATGAATGTGTCGATCTTGTTGATCAGATCCTTCACGCTGGTGAACGAGCCACGGCGGATTGCCCGCGTGGTGATGATCGAGAAGAAGCGCTCGACCTGATTGAGCCAGCTTGAATAGGTCGGAACGAAGTGCATGTGCCAGCGAGGCCGCTCGGCCAACCAAGCGCGCACCTTTGGATGCTTGTGGCTGGCGTAGTTATCAGCTATGCAGTGCACATCCAGTTCGTCGGGCACTGCCTTGTCGATGGCGCGCAGGAAGGCAAGGAACTCTTGATGACGATGCCGGGGCCGGCACTGCGCGATCACTTGGCCATTCATCACGTTCAGGGCCGCGAACAAGGTGGTGGTGCCGTGGCGCACGTAGTCGTGCGTGACACCTTCGACATAGCCAAACCCCATTGGCAGCATCGGCTGCGTACGCTCCAAAGCTTGGCATTGGCTCTTCTCGTCCACGCACAGCACCAGCGCGTTGTCAGGTGGGTTCAGGTACAGCCCCACAACGTCGCGCAGCTTCTCGATGAACAGCGGATCGGTCGACAGCTTGAAGCTGTCGGCCCGGTGCGGCTTGAGGTTGAAGGTCTGCAGATAGCGCGCCACCGTGCTCTTGCTGATGCCCGTATCGGCGGCCAGCGTGCGGGTGCTCCAGTGGGTACCCCCATCAGCAGGCTTGGTGTGCAACGTCTTGGTAATCAACTCAGCAACACGCTCGTCATCTACCGTGCGGGGGCGACCCGGGCGCAACTCGTCGTAAAGCCCTGCAATGCGATGGCGCGCATAGCGCCCGCGCCACTTGGTGACAGTGCTACGACTGATCCCCAGAGCCTGCGCAACCGCGGTGCTGGCTTTATCTGTGCCTTCGCAAGTCAGCACGATGCGCGCCCTGAGCGACAACGCCGCTGGCAGCGAACGTGATCGCGCCATGGACGTCAGTTCCGCGCGCTCCACTTCACTAAGCGCAATTTCTGTTCGGGTCGTTGCATTGGGCATGGCGGCACCTCAAGGATGGCCCGAAACCATGCAGCTATCGTGCCTGCGAATTAACGGGACAGGACACTAGCCACATCGTCAACGAGCCTCGCGCTTTCAGCGCCGCGTTGTACGCCTTCCAGTTCGTCGTGCGGTACTTGCTCCGCTGCCTGTTCTTCGTCTCTGTCACGCAGTCAGTCTACGGGCATCAGCATCGCGATTTGTGCAACAAAGCCGTTGCAAATCAAAATGGATATACGGCAAATAGTGTTTTGAATGCTATATCTTTGGGCACAAATACGGACTATCTCGCCGCAAAAAGCTGGGCTCCATCCCGCGACCCCCTGGTCCTGGACCTGGACGGAGACGGCATCGAAGCCGTCGGCATCGACCCCGCCCGCCCCATCCTGTTCGACCACTACGGCGACGGCACGCGCAACGCCACCGGCTGGATCAAGGGTGATGACGGCATCGTCGTGCTGGATCGCAACGGCAACGGGGTCATCGACTCCGGGCGCGAACTGTTCGGCGACCAGACCTTGAAACCCGTGGGCAGCGATGGCCGGGCGCAGAACCATGCCAACGGCTACGAGGCCCTGGCGGCAGAGGATGGCAACGGCGACAAGGTGATCGACGCCAACGATGCGGTGTATTCGCAACTGCGCATCTGGAAGGACACCAACCAGGATGGAATCTCCCAGGCGGGCGAACTGCACACCCTGGCCGACCTGGGCATCGCCCGCATCGGCGTGGCGGGCACCGCCAGCAATGTGAACCTGGGCAACGGCAATACCCAGCCCTTGAGCGGTAGCTTCACCCGCACCGACGGCACCACCGGGGCGAGCGGCGTGGCCGAGGTCACCGGCAGCCTGCTGCTGGCCTCCAATAATTTCTACCGCGAGTTTTCCGACGACCCGGCCGTGACGGCGGCGGCAGGTGCCTTGCCCCAGATGGGCGGCAGCGGATGGGTGCGCGATCTGCGCGAGGCGATGAGCTTGCCCGGCGAGGCGGCGCAGTCCATATCAAATTGCTATCAAAAGAAGAGCAAAACAGGCAATCAATACGCCGGCATGAAGGGGATTTCATGCAAAAAACAAACGGGAACCCGTTTCAAAGCCTTGTGGGCAGGCCGACAGGGCTTTGAAATGGGTTTCGATGCAACGCAAAGGATGTAGACTTCAAAGTAACGTAATTTATTGTTCACATGAACATCCCAGCCACTGGAAGCGCGTCATGGTTGCGCGGTGTCCCGGTGGGTCCGGCCCCCCCTATCGGCGTCGCTGGCGCCTCATGCTAGGAAATTGCTATCGAAAAAAGAGCAAGGTAGGCAATCGATACGCCGGGATGAAAGGGATTTCATGCAAAAAACCTCGAAAACACCCGGACGAACGCGGAAAATCCGAGCGCCTTGTGAACTGGAACCGGTTTCAAAGCCTTGCGGGTTGACCGCCAGTGCTTTGAAATCGGGTTTCGATGAAACGGAAGGAATGTGAATCTTGAATAATTTCTCAACGGTGTTTCAACGTGAAAGGGAGTTCTGGTAATGGATTCGGTTTTTAAGAAAAGCAAGGTGCCGCGCAAGGGGCGATGGATCATCGTCGTGCTGGCGTTGATGATTCTGTACATGGGCTATGTGGCATGGCGGTTGGCCAGAGTCGGAAACAACGCCTTTGCCGCAGGCTTTCAGCCACCGGAAATGGCGGCAGCGCAATACACCGACCGCACGGTGCGCGCGAATCTGGGCGGGGTGCCCGTGGCGATTCCACCGTATTTTGCGGAGTACGTGGAATATGACGGCGACCCAGGTTGGGGGGAAAAGCGAAAAGGGCCGAAGCCTGTCAGGACGCAGGAATCCAGAATCACGAGTTTTGGCTTTGACGTGCGCTATCCCGACATGGCGGGAAAGAGTACGCCTGAATTATGGGATGACTATAAAAAAAGGAGACTGGCGACCAATCAATGGATTCATGTTGGATTTAATTCTGGTGAAATATATAACGGCGCTGGAAGTGCTGACCGAATAGGAAAAGGATCTATTGATTCAGTATCAAAATATTGGTGGAATACATATGAAAAATTAAAAGAAAAGGAGCACGGACTGGAGGTTTATGCGCTCGTTGGCGTGGACCCTAAGGAAGGAAAACCAGCCCGAGAACATCGCAATGCTGAGGATATTTTCATCAAAAGGAATGATGCTGGAAAAATAGAGACATTTATCAAATGTAGCAATTTGGAAATCCCGTCACCTCCATGTAAGCAATTCTTTGATCTAGAACCGGAGATGCGCACATCGGTCACCGTTAGTTATCGGCGGGGGTTGCTCCCCGAATGGCAGCAGATTCAGGAAAAGGTCAAAAAAACAGTCCTGGGTTTTTCGGTGAATGAGAAGAATTGATACCAATATTTTTGAAAGGGAAGATATGAATAACCTGACAGTTTCGCAATTAACGTCTTATCGTCATGCTATTGAAACGGGAGGCGTGAGTGCCGCCCGAGTGGTTTACTCCGATCTCTATTCCCAAGGTTACAACTACGCAGGCTGGGCATTGGGCGTAGCCACCGGCAATACCATCACGGGGCAGTCGGCGCTGGATTATCTTGGCGGCACAGCCATGATTGGCCTCGGGGGCGATGCTTGCCGCAATCTGACGCCCGCTCAAATCGATGCGATCCGCTTAAATATGTCTTTAGGATATATCGATACATTGATTGTAGTCGCAGAAAATGAGAACGGTATATTGAGCCGCGATGTGAAATTTGATGAGACTGCGGATTTCCACAAATCAGCCTTCGAAAAAAGCGGCCTCACCCTGGAAAACTGGACCCTGAACGTCCCGATGGAAATCATCCGCCGCCAGCAAGGTGACCAGGCGGTGGAAGAGCTGTGGACCCGCATCCGGGACACCGGAGGCGATGGCATCGACGCTTTGCTGATCAGCACCGGGCTGGCCAACACCGTGGGCCACGCCAGCGTGTCGCCCGATGCGGATATCCGGCAGATGGCGCAGGACTGGATCGACAAGGTGCCCGGCGTGGCCAACTGGGCCCAGATCGGGCGTTTCACCGAGGTGTTCTCCAAGGCATGGTCCGGAACGTTCGGCGATTGGGGCGGCACGGTGGCCCGGATCGCCAACGACCTGTACCTGAGCGCCCGCAACTGGGTCTTCCCCCGCGACCCCCTGGTCCTGGACCTGGACGGAGACGGCATCGAAGCCGTCGGCATCGACCCCGCCCGCCCCATCCTGTTCGACCACTACGGCGACGGCACGCGCAACGCCACCGGCTGGATCAAGGGTGATGACGGCATCGTCGTGCTGGATCGCAACGGCAACGGGGTCATCGACTCCGGGCGCGAACTGTTCGGCGACCAGACCTTGAAACCCGTGGGCAGCGATGGCCGGGCGCAGAACCATGCCAACGGCTACGAGGCCCTGGCGGCAGAGGATGGCAACGGCGACAAGGTGATCGACGCCAACGATGCGGTGTATTCGCAACTGCGCATCTGGAAGGACACCAACCAGGATGGAATCTCCCAGGCGGGCGAACTGCACACCCTGGCCGACCTGGGCATCGCCCGCATCGGCGTGGCGGGCACCGCCAGCAATGTGAACCTGGGCAACGGCAATACCCAGCCCTTGAGCGGTAGCTTCACCCGCACCGACGGCACCACCGGGGCGAGCGGCGTGGCCGAGGTCACCGGCAGCCTGCTGCTGGCCTCCAATAATTTCTACCGCGAGTTTTCCGACGACCCGGCCGTGACGGCGGCGGCAGGTGCCTTGCCCCAGATGGGCGGCAGCGGATGGGTGCGCGATCTGCGCGAGGCGATGAGCTTGCCCGGCGAGGCGGCGCAGGGCCTGCAGGACAGCGTGGGGCGGTTCGCGGCAGCGGGCACGCGGGATGCGCAGATGGCGCTGATCGACGAGTTGCTCGCCGACTGGGCCGGTACCTCGGGAAAACTCATCCACGGCATTGCAAGCTATGACTTGGTATCGGACGGCCATGGCAGTTTGGTCACCGCCGACAAGCCCGATGCCGACCCGACCTACGTCACCACGGCAATGCTGAACCTGACTTCCGTGGCCGGCATGATGGTGCCCAACCCCCAGGCCGGCGGCACGGGCCAGTCAGATGAAATCCTGGGCGAAGCCGGTCGCCAATTGCTGCGCCGGATGAACGTGCTGGAGGTCTTCAACGGCACCAAGTTCTTCCAGATTCCGTTCCAGACCGGCTCCGGTGGCGGTGGGGGCGGCGCGGCGTCCCCGGGCGGCGGCGGCTCGGGCGGCGAGTCGGATGGCATCAGTCGCTACACGGCCACCCTTTCCGCCCCCCAGGCCGCCTTGCTCAACCAAAGCTACGACGAACTGCGCGAAAGCGTCTATGGCGCCCTGGTCGTGCAGACGCGCCTCAAGCCCTACCTGGACAGCGTGGCGCTCACCATTGACGACCAAGGCGTCGGCTTCGACACCACCGGGCTGTCTGCCATGCTGGATGCCCGCAAGGCAGTCAGCGAGCGCGATGGGTTGATCGATCTGGTGGAATTGACCCGTTACCAGGGAAACCTGCTCACCGCCGTGGGCTTCGACGGGCTGGGCACGCTGGCGCAGTGGATCGATGCCCTGCCGGCGGGCGATGCGTTGCGCGGCGAATTGGCGGGCATGGTCCTGTCCGGTGCTGCTCCGGGAACGGGCCACAACGACCTCTACCTGGGCGGCGCGGGCAATGACACCTTCCTGGCCGGGGATGGGGACGATCAGGTGAAGGGCGGTGCAGGCGATGACCAGCTGTACGGCGGTGCGGGCGATGACATGCTGGAAGGCGGGGCAGGCAACGACCGACTCAACGGCGGGGCCGGTGCCAACACCTACCGCTTCGGTAGGGGGGATGGGCAGGATCTGATCGAGCGCAAGGTCAACGACGGCAAGATCGGTGTGCTGCGGTTCAAGGAGGGCGTGCAGGCTTCGGACTTGGTTCTGCGCCGGGTCCATGACTATGAGCGGTCCGTGCACAATGGCGCGCTGGAGGTGTCGATCGCTGGTACGAACGACAAGGTGGTCATCAACGGGTTTTTCGATAACGTGCAGAACGGCAATGGCGACCCGGTGGCGACCGACAGTTCAGTGCAGCGCTTCCAGTTCGCCGACGGCACGGTGTGGGACTTGGCCGCGATGACGCAGCGGATGCTCATGGGCACCGATGGAGCCGACCTCATCGTCGGTACGTCCGGCAACGACACGATCCGTGGCAACGGGGGCGACGATGTCCTCTACGGCGCGGCGGGCGACGACACGCTGGACGGCGGGGCGGGCAACGATCGGCTGAACGGCGGAGTAGGCGCAGATACTTACCGGTTCGGTAAGGGCGATGGCCAGGACGTGATCGAACGCAAGGCCAGCGACGGCAGCATCGGCGTGCTGCGGTTCAAGGACGGCGTGCAGGCCTCGGAGCTGGTTCTGCGTCGGGTCTATGACTATGAGCGGTCCGTCTACAACGGCGCGCTGGAGGTGTCGATCGCCGGCACGAACGACAAGGTGGTCATCAACGGGTTCTTTCAGAACGTGGCGAACGGTGATCCGGTGGCGACGGATAGCGCAGTGCAGCAGATCCAGTTCGCCGACGGCACGGTGTGGGACCTGGCGGCGATGACGCAACGGATGCTCAACGGCACGGATGCCGCCGACACCATCGTCGGTACGTCCGGCAACGACACGCTCCACGGCAATGGAGGCAACGACGCCCTTTACGGCGCGGCGGGCGATGACGTGCTGTACGGCGGTGCGGGTGATGACCTGCTGGACGGTGCGACAGGCGACGACGTGCTCGACGGCGGTGCGGGCAATGACCGGCTCGATGGCGGGGCGGGGGCCAACACCTACCGCTTCGGCAAGGGCGATGGCCAGGACACCATCGCGTTCAAGCGCGACGGCAGCGATGGCAAGACCGGCGTGCTGCAGTTCAAGGAGGGGGTGCAGGCCTCGGAGCTGATCCTGCGTCGCGTGTATGACACCGATCGTTCCTTGTACAACAGTGCGCTGGAAGTATCGATCGCTGGCACGAACGACAAGGTGGTCGTCAACGGGTTTTTCGGTAATGTGCAGAACGGCGATCCAGTGGCGACGGACAGCTCGGTGCAGCAGATCCAGTTCGCCGACGGCACGGTATGGGACCTGGCCGCGATGACGCAACGGATGCTTACGGGCACCAATGGCGCCGATCTCATCGTTGGCACGTCAAGCAACGACACGATCCACGGCAATGGAGGCGATGATGCCCTGTATGGCGCGGCGGGCGATGACACGCTGGACGGCGGGGCAGGCAACGACCGGCTCAATGGTGGAGCGGGTGCCAACACCTACCGCTTCGGCAAGGGTGACGGGCAGGACGTGATCGAAACCAAGGCCAATGACGGCAAGACCGGCGTGCTGCAGCTCAAGGACGGGGTGCAGGCCTCGGAGGTGATCCTGCGCCGTGTGTATGACACGGAACGGGCCTTGTACAACAGCGCGCTGGAGGTGTCCATCGCCGGCACGAGCGACAAGGTGATCGTCAACGGGTTTTTCGGTAACGTGCAGAACGGTGATCCGGTGGCGACGGACAGTTCGGTGCAGCAGATTCAGTTCGCCGACGGCACGGTATGGGACCTGGCGGCGATGACGCAACGGATGCTCACGGGCACCAATGCTGCCGACACCATCGTTGGCACGTCCGGCAACGACACGATCCAGGGCAATGGAGGCGACGACGCCCTGTATGGCGCGGCGGGCGATGACACGCTGGACGGCGGGGCAGGTAACGACCGGCTCAATGGCGGGGCAGGTGCGGACACGTACCGGTTCGGCAAGGGCGATGGCCAGGACGTGATCGAGCGCAAGGCCAACGACGGCAACATCGGTGTGCTGCAATTCAAGGATGGCGTGCTGGCCTCGGATGTGACGCTGCGCCGGGTTTATGACCAGGAGCGCTATGAATCCAATGGCGCGCTGGAGGTATCGATTGCTGGCACAGCCGATAAGGTGGTCATCAACGGGTTCTTCCAGAACGGCGACCCGGTGGCGATTGAGAGTTCTGTGCAGCGGTTCCAGTTCGCTGATGGCACAGCCTGGGATCTGGCAGCGATTCAAAACCAGCTGGCGGTTGCGTCCACATCACAAGCAGGCAAGGACGCAATGATTGCCAACGATTCGACGGAGTTAAACAGCGAAAGACCTTACGTGTTCGACGATGGCGTTGCCGGCATGTCCGGCACCAACAAGCCCGATCTGTTCACGGATTTGGACGATGCCGACTTCGTGGCGCTGAAGCCGCTGGAAAAAGAAGCATCGGTCAGCACGGTGACGCCGCTCGACTGGGGCATCGCGCCGTTGGAGCTCTCCGCAGGCGTTCAGTGGAAGCCGTTGTTTCACTCGATCGAGGCGGATGGCGCCTCCGCTTCACTGGACAGCCAGGCCCGATTGCTGGCGGACGCGATGGCACAGTTTGCACCGCCTGCAGGCATCGATGCCAAGGGCGGGGCAGCGGCCCAGGACGGCCAATGGAAGGTCATTGCTGCGCATTGGCAGTAAACCTGACTCGCGCACAAACAAAAACCCTGGGGCGGCGCCCCAGGGTTTTTGTGACGGCGGCGTGGGTTACTTCGTCCCGAAGATCCTGTCGCCAGCATCGCCCAGCCCGGGCAGGATGTAGCCGTGTTCATTCAGTTCGCGGTCGATCGCGGCGGTGTAGATCGGCACGTCGGGGTGGGCCTTTTGCAAGGTGGCCACGCCTTCCGGTGCGGCCAGCAGGCAGACGAACTTGATCGAGCGGGGGTTGAGTTTCTTGAGGCGGTCCACCGCGGCCGCGGCGGAGTTGCCGGTGGCGAGCATGGGGTCCACGACGATGATGTCGCGCTCTTCCATCTCGGAAGGCATCTTGAAGTAGTACTCGACCGGCTGCAGGGTCTGCGGGTCGCGGTACAGGCCGATGTGGCCCACGCGGGCGCCCGGGATCACGTTGAGCATGCCGTCCAGAAATCCGTTGCCGGCGCGCAGGATGGACACGAGCACCTGCTTCTTGCCGTCGATCACCTGGCCCGTCATGGTTTCCAGCGGGGTTTCGATCTGCACGTCCTGCAGCGGCATGTCGCGCGTGACCTCGTAGGCCATCAGGGTGCTGAGTTCGCCGAGCAGGCGGCGAAAGCTATTGGTGCTGGCGTCCTTCTTGCGCATCAGGGTCAGCTTGTGCTGGACCAGGGGATGGGTGATGACGTGGACATTGCTCATGGGCTGGGGCCTCTTGTTGGGAAAGTGAAAAGCTGGAAAACCGGTCTGCAGGGGGCAGGGGAAAGAAAAGGTGCGTGCGTCGCCGCCCAGGGGCGGCGCGGGGCGCGGATCAGTCTGCCAGAAAGCGTGCGTACCGCGCCAGGTCGACGTTGCCGCCGCTCACGATGATGCCCACGCGCTTGCCATGCAGGTCCACGCCGCCATGCAGGGCGCCCGCGAAGGCGAGGGCGCCGGTGGGCTCCACGACGATCTTCATGCGCTCGGCGAAGAAGCGCAGGGCCTGCACCAGCTGCTCGTCGGTGGCGGTGACGATGTCGGCCACGTCGCGCTGGATCATGGGAAAGGTGATGCTGCCCAGCGCCTGGGTCTGCGCGCCGTCGGCGATGGTGTGGGGCGTGTCGATGCGCACGATGCGGCCCGCGCGCAGCGATTGCTGGGCGTCGTTGCCGGCTGCCGGTTCCACGCCGATCACCTGGCAATCGGGTGCCAGCGCCTTCGCGGCCAACAGGCTGCCGGACAGCAGTCCACCACCTCCCAGGCACACGAACAGGTAGTCGAGGTCGGGCACTTCTTCGAGCAGCTCCTTGGCGGCGGTGCCCTGGCCGGCGATGACATGCGGATGGTCGAACGGCGGCACCAGGGTCATGCCGCGCTCTTGCGCGAGCCGATGGCTGATGGCCTCGCGGTCCTCGGTGAACCGGTTGTAGGTGACGACCTGGGCGCCGTACTCGCGCGTGGCCGCCATCTTGGCGGTGGGCGCGTCCTCGGGCATGACTATCACGGCCGGCATGTCCAGCAGGCGTGCGGAGAGGGCGATGGCCTGCGCGTGATTGCCGGAGGAAAAAGCCAGCACGCCGCCTTCGCGCTGGGTGGCGTCGAACTGCGCCAGGGTGTTGTAGGCGCCACGGAACTTGAAGGCGCCCATGCGCTGCAGGTTCTCGCACTTGAAAAAGAGCTGTGCCCCGCACTGCTGGTCCGCCGTGCTGGAGCGCGCCACGGGTGTGCGGTGCGCGACGCCCTGGAGCCGATGGGCCGCGTCGGCGACGTCGGTGTAGGTGGGCAGGGCCGGGATGTGCGTAGGCATGGCTGCGTCCTCGCGTAGACGGGATCGGAAAGAGCACGCATCATAGCCCGCCAGCGAGTGGCGAAGCGCCGAAATGGGCTGCAGCGCAAGCCCAGCAAGCGCAGGCAGCTATCGAATTTGATAGCAAAGGCCCGCCTGCCGCAGCCCGCAGGCCGAGCGGACCGATCGCTCACTCTCCATCGCTGAAGCGCTGCAGCGGCGCGAGCGCGGGAAAGGCGCCTTCGCGCCTGCCACGCATCGCGTCCACGGCCTCGCCCACATGCCGGTTGCTCCAGATCGCGCCCTGCAGCCAGCCCATCTGGCGCAGGCTGTCGTCCACCGAGTGGTCACGCGCATAGTGCACGGCCTGCTTGGTGCCCCAGATGGCGACCGGCGGCTTGGCGGCGATCTCGCGGGCGCAGGCCAGGGCCGCGTCCAGCATCGCCGCCTGCGTGTCGAACAATTCGTTGACCAGCCCGCAGGCCAGGGCGCGCGGTGCGGGCAGGCGCCGGCCGGTGTAGGCCAGCTCCTTGACGATGCCCAGCGGAATCAGCTTGGGCAGGCGCTGCAGCGTGCCCACGTCGGCCACCATGCCGATGTTGATCTCCTGGATGCAGAAGAACGCGTCCTGCGTGGCGTAGCGGATGCAGGCGGCCGTCACCATGTCCACCGCGCCGCCGATGCAGCCGCCGTGGATGGCGGCGATCACGGGAATGCGCAGCGATTCGATGCGCGTGAACGTGGCCTGCATGTCGGTCAGCAGGTCGAAAAGGGCGGCGCGGCCTTCGGGGCTCTGGTCGTCCATGGCGATGGCGCCACCGAACGTATCCAGCGCCATGCCGGCCGAAAAGTGCTTGCCCGTGCTGCTGATGACCAGCGCGCGCGCCTCGCCCGACCGGTGCAGCCGCGCCAGCACGGTGTCCAGCTCGCGCCAGAACGCCGGGTGCATGGTGTTCAGGGCCTCCGGCCGGTTCAGCACCAGATGCGCCATCTGGTCGGTGATGGCGAGCGAAAAGCAGGTGAGGGCGGGGAAGGCGGTGGTATCGGTCATGCGGGGCACTCTAGGCGGGTTGGACTGTGGGCCGCCGTCACCTGTGCGACGGCGGCCTCGGGGCGGCACCGCAAGGGAGGCACGGGGGGGGCGGCCGATATACTTCCTGGTCCTGTTTCCGGGCTTTCCCGCCCCATCTCCCCATGCAAATCTCCCGCCGCCTTTTCGCCCTGGGCCTTGGCCTGGCTGCCGCAATGACCGCTCCGCTGGCTGCCCATGCGCAGGACCGCGAGCTGACCGTGGCCTCCAGCGCCACCTACGCGCCGTTCGCCTTCGAGAACAAGGACAAGCAGATCGTCGGTTTCGACATCGACATCATCAACGCCATCGCGAAGAAGCAGTCGCTCAAGATCAAGGTGGTGAACACCCCCTGGAGCGGCATTTTCGCGGCGCTGAACAACGGCGATGTGGACCTGGTGATCTCCGGCGTGACCATCAACGACAAGCGCCGCCAGAGCTACGACTTCACCGAGCCGTACTTTGCCGCGCAGCAGCTGATCGCCGTGCCCAAGGCGAGCTCCGTGGCCTCGCTGAAGGACCTGGCAGGCAAGAAGATCGCCGTGGTGAATGCCTCCACGGCGGACGACGTGGCCTCGCGCGAGTTCGGCAAGACCAGCCCGAACATCCGGCGCTTCGAGAGTACGCCGCTCATCATTTCCGAACTGGCGGGCGGCGGCGTGGATGCGGCCATCGGCGACAACGGCGTGATCGCCTACCGCGTGGCGCAGAACGCTGCGCTGAAGACGGTGGAAGACCCCGCGTTCCCCGTCGAGGGCTTCGGCATCGTCGTCAAGAAGGGCGACAAGGCACTGCAGGACAAGCTCAACGCTGGCCTGGCCGCCGTACGGGCCGATGGCAGCTACAACGAGATCTACAAGAAGTGGTTCGGTAAGGAATACAAGCCACGCTGATCGCTGATCGGCACGCCGCTTTTCGGCATGACACCACGGCCGCGCTGCGGCCGTTTTTGCGGGCGCCTGTGCGCCCGACGCGACCAATGAGAGGAAGAGGCCATGGAGCCTGTTGAGTGGTTTGGCTGGTTCCGGCCGGACATCCTGGTGGAATACAAGGACCTGTTCATCCAGGGCGCGTGGATGACGATCGGCGTGACGGTGGTGTGCGTGTTGCTGGGCGGCACATGGGGTCTGTTGCTCGCGCTGGCCCGCCTGGCGCAGGCGCGCCATGCGCCGCTGAGCTGGGTGTGCCGCTATCTGCTGCGGTGGCCATCCACCGTGTATGTGAGCTTCTTTCGCGGCACGCCGTTGTTCGTGCAGATCCTGCTGATGCACTTCGCGGTGCTGCCGCTGTTCATCCATCCGACGTCGGGCCTGCTGGTGACGGGCGACTTCGCGCGCACGCTCAAGCAGGAGCATGGCGCGCTGATCTCGGGGATCGTGGCGCTCACGCTCAATTCCGCCGCGTACATCTCGGAGGTGTTCCGCGCGGGCATCCAGTCGATCGCGCGTGGGCAGTCCGATGCGGGGCGCTCGCTGGGCTTCACACCCGGGCAGGTGATGCGCTACGTGGTGCTGCCGCAGGCCTTTCGCCGAATGCTGCCGCCGCTGGGCAACAACGCGATTGCGCTGCTGAAAGACACCTCGCTGATCTCCGCCATCGGCCTGGCCGAGATGGCCTATGCCGCGCGCACCGTGGCCGGGGCCTATTCGCGCTACTGGGAGCCGTATCTGGCGATTGCCCTGGCCTACTGGATCATGACGCTCGCGTTGACCGGCGCCCTGCGCAGGCTGGAAAGCCACCTGGCGCGCAGCGATCGGGTCTGAGGCCGCTGCTGGAAGGCACTGGCGGTTTCAGCGCCGCACGGTGCTGGCGTCCTGCCCGAACAGCACCTTCTTCGCGTCTTCGTCCACGGTGGGGGCGGTGTTGATGCGCTGGACCAGGTCGTACGCCCTGACGGTGGCGGGGCGCTCGCGGATGCGTTCGAACCATTGCGCCAGGTGCGGAAAGTCGTTGAGGTTCTGCCGCTGGCGCTCGTGCGGCACGATCCAGGGGTAGCAGGCCATGTCGGCGATGGAATACGTGCCGGCGATGTACTCGCGCCCATCGGACAGGTGCTTGTCCAGCACGCCATACAGGCGCCCGGTCTCCTTCACGTAGCGGTCGATCGCGTAGGCGATGGGCTCCGGCGCATATTGCGTGAAGTGGTGATTCTGGCCCGCCATGGGGCCCAGGCCGCCCATCTGCCAGAACAGCCACTGCAGGGCTCCGGTGCGGCCGCGCAGGTCCTGGGGAACGAACTTTCCCGTCTTGTCGGCCAGGTACAGCAGGATGGCGCCGGACTCGAACACCGAAATGGGCTCGCCGCCCCCCGTGGGCGCATGGTCCACGATGGCGGGGATGCGGTTGTTGGGCGCGATGCGCAGGAAGTCGGGCTGGAACTGCTCGCCCCGGCCGATGTTCACGGGCAGCACGCGGTAAGGCAATGCGGCCTCTTCAAGGAACATTGTGATCTTGTGGCCGTTGGGTGTGGTCCAGTAGTGCAGGTCGATCATGGCAGGGGTCCTTGGTTTTTCTTGCGAGGGGGCAGATCCCTCAGCGCTTGCGGCCGCCGAACAGGCTGCCCAGCACGCCGCGCAGGATTTCCTTGCCCAGCGAGGTGCCCATGGTGCGCACGGCGGATCTGGCCATGGTCTGCACCAGCCCGTCGTGCTTGCCGCCGCGCGGGCCGGTCGAGCCGAACAGCACGTCGTTCAGCCCGCCCATGACACCGCCGCCCGCGCCATCGGTGGCGCCGCCCTTCGTGCTGGCGGGCGCCGTGGCGGCGGCTTCGGTGCGGCCCTGGAGCTTTTCGTAGGCGGATTCACGGTCCACGGCTTTCTCGTACACGCCGGCGACGAGCGAACCGGCCAGCAACCCCTGGCGCTGGGCGGGCGTGATGGGTCCCAACTGGCTGGCGGGGGGGAGCACGAACACGCGCTCGGTCACGCTGGGCCGGCCCTTGGCGTCCAGGAAGCTCACCAGCGCCTCGCCCACCGCCAGTTCGGTGATGGCGGTTTCGATGTCCAGGCCCGGTTTCTGGCGCATGGTGGTGGCCGTGGCCTTCACCGCTTTCTGATCGCGCGGTGTGAAGGCGCGCAGCGCGTGCTGCACGCGGTTGCCCAGCTGGGCCAGGACGCTGTCGGGAATGTCGAGCGGGTTCTGGGTGACGAAGTACACGCCCACGCCCTTGGACCGCACCAGCCGCACCACCAGTTCGATGCGCTCGACGAGCACCTTGGGCGCTTCGTTGAACAGCAGGTGGGCCTCGTCGAAAAAGAAGACGAGCTTGGGGACTTCCGGGTCGCCGATCTCGGGCAACTGCTCGAACAGTTCCGACAGCATCCACAGCAAGAAGGTGGCATACAGGCGCGGCGAATTCATGAGCTTGTCGGCGGCCAGGATGTTCACGACGCCTCGCCCGTCCACCGTCTGCATGAGGTCGTTGATGTCGAGCATGGGCTCGCCGAAGAACTGGGTGCCGCCCTGTTGCTCGATCTGCAACAGGCCCCGTTGGATCGCGCCTACGCTGGCGGCGCTGATATTGCCGTACCCTGTCGTGAATTCCTTGGCGTTGTCGCCGACGTACTGGAGCATGGCCCGCAGGTCTTTGAGGTCGAGCAGCAGCAGTCCGTTGTCGTCGGCGATCTTGAAAACCAGGTTGAGCACGCCCAGCTGGGTCTCGTTCAGGTTGAGCATGCGGCCCAGCAGCAGCGGCCCCATGTCGGACACCGTGGCGCGCACCGGGTGGCCTTGCTGGCCGAACACATCCCACAGGGTGGTGGGGCAGGCCAGGGGCTCCGGCAGCGGAAGGTTACGCTCCTTGAGCGTGGCCGCCAGCTTGTCGCCGATACTGCCCGGTTGGCTGATGCCGGTGAGGTCGCCCTTGATGTCGGCCATGAACACCGGCACCCCGATGCGCGAGAAGCCTTCGGCCAGCGTCTGCAGGGTGACCGTCTTACCCGTGCCAGTGGCACCGGTGATGAGGCCGTGGCGGTTGGCCAGGCCGGGCAGCAGGTGGCATTCGGTGGTGCCGTGCTTGGCAATGAGAAGAGGTTCGGCCATGGCGTCAGGGTGCGGAGTGGGGTGGATGCGTCAAAAGTAAAATCGCGGGCAGTAGATTAAATCAATACCAGAAGGACTCCTGTGGCAGGACACAGCAAATGGGCAAACATCCAGCACCGCAAAGGTCGGCAGGATGAAAAGCGCGGCAAGATCTGGACCCGGATCATTCGAGAGATCACGGTGGCGGCACGGGCGGGCGGGGGCGATGTCTCTGCCAATCCCCGGTTGCGTCTGGCCATCGAGAAGGCCAAGGCCGCGAACATGCCGGCCGACCGCATCAAGTACAACATCGACAAGGCCACCGGCAATGCCGAGGGCGTGAGCTACGAGGAAATCCGCTACGAAGGCTACGGCATCGGCGGTGCGGCCATCATCGTGGACACCATGACCGACAACCGCGTGCGCACCGTGGCAGAAGTGCGCCACGCCTTCAGCAAGCATGGCGGCAACATGGGCACCGAAGGCTCCGTGGCCTTTCAGTTCAAGCACTGCGGCCAACTGATCTTCGCACCCGGCACCAGCGAGGACCAGGTGATGGAAGTGGCCCTGGAGGCCGGCGCGGAGGATGTGGTCACGGGCGAGGACGGCGCCATCGAAGTGCTCACCGCCTACGCCGATTTCGAAGCGGTGAAGAACGCGCTGGAGGCCGCGGGCCTGGTGCCCGAGGTGGCCGAGGTCACCATGCGCGCCGAAAACACCATCGAGCTCGAAGGCGAAGACGCCGCGCGCATGCAAAAACTCCTCGACGTGCTGGAAGACCTGGACGACGTGCAAGAGGTCTATCACAACGCTGCTTTATGAACATGAGCCTGAACCTCTGCAATCGATCCCTGCCCGCCGAAGGGCCCACCTGCCTGCCGCCAGCGGCCCATCGGAGTCCGGTATGAAAGTCCTTGTGATTGGCGGCGGCGGCCGTGAACACGCCATGGCCTGGAAGCTTTCGCAGTCTCCCAAGGTCACGAAGGTCTATGTGGCGCCGGGCAACGGCGGCACGGCCCTGAACCCCAAGCTGGAGAACGTGGCCATCACCGATGTGCGCGAACTGCGCGCCTGGGCGCACGACCAGAAGATCGCGCTGACCGTGGTCGGCCCCGAGGCGCCTCTGGCCGCCGGCGTGGTGGACGAATTCCGCGCGCACGGGCTGCGCATCTTCGGCCCCACGAAGGCTGCCGCGCAGCTTGAAAGCTCCAAGGCGTTCTCCAAGGCCTTCATGCGCCGCCATGGCATTCCCACGGCGGACTACGACACGTTCACCGACCCGGCGGCGGCCCATGCCTTCGTGGAGCGGCTGGGCGCCCCGATCGTCATTAAGGCCGACGGCTTGGCGGCCGGCAAAGGCGTGGTGGTGGCCATGTCGCTGCAGGAGGCCCACGACGCGGTGGACTTCATGCTGGTGGACAACAAGTACGGCGTGACGCACAACGAAGGCGGCGCACGCGTCGTGATCGAAGCGTTCCTGCAGGGCGAGGAAGCCAGCTTCATCGTGCTGTGCGACGGCAAGAACGTCACCGCCCTGGCGACCAGCCAGGACCACAAGCGCCTGAAGGACGGCGACCAGGGCCCCAACACCGGTGGCATGGGTGCGTATTCGCCTGCGCCCGTGGTGACTGCCGACGTGCACGCCCGGGCCATGCGCGAGATCATCCTGCCTACCATCCGTGGCATGGAAAAGGATGGCATTCCGTACACGGGCTTCCTGTACGCCGGCCTGATGATCGATTCGACCGGCCACCCCAAGACGCTGGAGTTCAACTGCCGCATGGGTGACCCCGAGACCCAGCCGATCATCATGCGCCTCAAGAGCGATTTCGTCGATGTGCTGGGCGCCGCGGTGGACGGCAAGCTCGACCAGGTCGAATTGCAATGGGACCGCCGCACTGCGCTGGGCGTGGTGATGGCCGCGCACGGCTACCCGGAAGATCCGCGCAAGGGCGATGCGATCACGGGCCTGCCTGCGGACGCCGACGAAGCCATGGTGTTCCATGCCGGCACGGCGCTGAAGGACGGCGTGCCGCACACCACGGGCGGGCGCGTGCTGTGCGTGACGGTGCTGGCCGACAGCGTGAAGCAGGCGCAGCAGCGCGTGTACGACGTGGCCCGTGGCATCCATTTCGATGGCGCGCAGTACCGCCGCGACATCGGCCACCGTGCGGTGAAGAGCTGATGGCGGCACCCGCACCGGCGCCTGCCCTGAACGCGGCCGACACGGCCACCCGCGTGCGGACCTACCTGGAAGGGCTGCAGGCACGCATCACCTCGGCCCTGGAAGAGATCGAAGGGCCCGCGGCGCGCGGCGGTGGCCGGTTCCTAAACGATGCGTGGCGCAAGGCGCCGGGCGAACCGCTTCAGGGCGACGGCATCACCCGCATCCTGGAGGGCGGCCGCGTGTTCGAGCGCGCGGGCTGCGGCTTCTCGCACGTGCGGGGCGCCACGCTGCCGCCATCGGCCACGCAGCACCGGCCCGAGCTGGCCGGTGCGCCGTTCGAGGCCATGGGGGTATCGCTGGTGTTCCACCCGGTCAACCCCTATGTGCCGACGGTGCACATGAACGTGCGCATGATCGTGGCGGCTCCGGCCGAAGGCGCGCCGGTGTGCTGGTTCGGCGGTGGCATGGACCTCACGCCCTACTACGGTTTCGAGGAAGACGCGGTGCACTTTCACCGCGCCTGCCGCGATGCGCTCAACCCCTTCGGCGAGGGCCTGTACCTGCGTTTCAAGCGCTGGTGCGACGAGTACTTCTATCTCAAGCACCGCAACGAGCAGCGTGGCGTGGGCGGCATCTTCTTCGACGACTTTTCCGAGCTGGGCTTCGAGCGCAGCCTGGGCATGGTGCAGTCCGTGGGGGACGCGTTCTTGGGCGCCTACCTGCCCATCGTGCATCGGCGCCAGGCGATCCCGTTCGGTGATCGGCAGCGCGAGTTCCAGTGCTATCGGCGCGGTCGCTACGTGGAGTTCAACCTAGTGTGGGATCGGGGCACGCACTTCGGCCTGCAGTCGGGCGGGCGCACCGAATCGATCTTGCTGTCGATGCCGCCCATGGCGGGCTGGTCGTACCAGCGCCAGGAGGCTCCGGGCTCGCCCGAGGCCGAGCTCACGCGGCGCTTTCTGGTGCGGCGGGACTGGCTTTGACCCAGCCCGTGCGTTCGCAAAAAGGCCGAAAGCTATAATTTCAATAGCTGCCCGCGCTCATCCCATGAGCGCCCAAGGCCAAAAACACCCTTGATGTGCACGGGATGGCCGAATCGCCACCCGGGCCCGCCGCATTGGCCGATGCCCGGGTTGCACGCTAGTATTGGCCCATCCTTTTTAGACAAACGCCTGATGACCACCTCCTCCAAATCGGAATCCGCTGCCAAGAAAGACGTCACCAAGCTCCAGCGCGCCATCGTCGATGGACTGGAAGACGTCAAAGCGCAAGACATCCAGGTGTTCAACACCGAGCACCTCTCGCCGCTGTTCGAGCGCGTGATCGTGGCGTCGGGCACCTCCAACCGCCAGACCAAGGCGCTGGCGGCCAGCGTGCGCGATGCGGTGCGCGAAGCGGGCTTCGGCAAGCCCCGCATCGAGGGTGAGGACAACGGCGAGTGGATCATCGTAGACTGCGGCGCCGCCGTGGCGCACATCATGCAGCCGGCCATCCGCCAGTACTACCGCCTGGAAGAGATCTGGGGCGATACCCCCGTGCGCCTGAAGCTCGGCGCTGCCAAACCCAAGGCTGTGGAAGGCGCGGCAGGCACTGCCAAGAAAAAGCCCGCCGCCAAGAAGGCCGCCGCCGCTCCCGAACAACCCCCCCGCAAGCCCGGCGTGAGCAAGGTCGCCGCCAAGGCCCCCGCTGCGAAAGCCCCGGCCAAGACTGCTGCCAAGACGACCGGAAAGCCGGCCGGCCGTGGCGCCGTGAAGCAGGCCGCGCCTGCAAAGACGACCGCGAAAACGGCGGCCAAGACGACCGCCAAGCCGGTGGCCAAGGCGCCCATCAAGACCCTGGTGGTCAAGCCCATCGCCAAGAAGACGGCGGGCAAGCCCGCTGCCAAGAAGGCTCCGGGCCGCTCCACCGCCGCTGCGGCCCCCAAGGCGGCGCCCCGTGCTGGCACCGTGAAGACGGCGGCCAAGCAGCGCCCCGCCGCCAAGAAGTCGCCGACCCGCAGGGGCTGAACCAGCGCCTGAGCGATCGATGAAGTTGCTGATCGTGGCCGTGGGCCAGCGGGTGCCCGACTGGGCGCAGACGGCCTACGACGACTACGCCAAGCGGTTTCCTCCGGAACTGAAGGTCGAGCTCAAGGCGGTGAAGACCGAGCCGCGCGGCTCCAAGACGCTGGAGACGCTCTACGCCGCCGAGCGCGAGCGCATCGAGGCGGCCATACCCCGCGGCACCCGCGTGGTGGCGCTGGACGAGCGGGGCACGTCCCTCACCACCAAAGCACTCGCGGAGCGCCTCAAAGGCTGGCAATTGGGGGGCGACGACGTGGCCCTGGTCATCGGCGGGCCCGATGGCCTGGATCCCGCCTTTCGGCAGGCTGCGCACGAGCGCATACGGCTGTCCGACCTGACCTTGCCGCACGCCATGGTGCGGGTGCTGCTGATCGAGCAGCTTTACCGGGCGTGGTCGGTGAACGCGGGGCACCCCTACCACCGCGAATAAGCGGCTGACGGCGGTGTTGTCAGGCCTCGGCCAATTCTTCGGCCCGCGCAGCCGTTGCGCTGAGGGCGGCGGCGTGTCCTTGCGCCTGCAGGGCATAGGCGGGCGCGAACTCCATGGCCAGCAGGCTGAATGACAGCAGATCATGGTGCCGTCCGCTCCAGAATCCTGCACTGCGCAGCAGCCCTTCCCGCTGGAACATCCAGCGCTGCAGCATGCGGATCGATGGCAGGTTGTCGGGATGCACCGTGGCGCTGATGCGCATCAGCTGGAGATGAAGGAAGCACCAGTTCAGCACCCTGCCGATCGCTTCGTTCATGAAGCCAAGGCCCTGGTATGGCGCCGCCAGTTCATAGCCCAGTGCGGCGCTGAGCGTGGCGGCGTCGCATTGCGTGAAGTTGCATTGCCCGATCATGCCCGGCGCGTCCTTGCGCTCGATGGCCCAGCAGAATCCCGGAACGGGCCGCTGCGTCAATTGATCGGTCCAGTTCACGAAATCCATCGCGCCCTCCAGGTCATGGATCGCGTTGTAGCCGGCCCACTGCCTCGACTCCGCATCCGCATGCATGGCGAGCATGGCCGGGGCATCGGCCGCCACCATCTTGCGCAGCCTGAGCCGCGGTGTCTCCAATGTGGGAAAGAAGGTCATGCGCCATTCTTGAAAAGGCTGGCAGCGCAGGGCCGCCGGTTCCCGAAGCAGCCGACGGCGAACCGAAGCGGCGCAGCGAGAACGATCGGCTATCCTCGCGCCCCGTGCCGTCCTCTATTCCTTCCTTCATCTATCTCGCATCCCAAAGCCCGCGCCGCCGCCAACTGCTCGATCAGTTGGGGGTTCGCCATGAACTGCTGCTGCCCAATGCCGATGGCGATGTGGCGGAAGATGCAGAGGCCATCGAGGTGCCGCTGGCCAGCGAGCCGCCCGCCCGCTATGTGCAGCGCGTCACGGGGCTCAAGCTCGATGCGGCCGTCGCCCGCCGTGCCCGGCGCGGGTTGCCGGATGCGCCCATCCTTTGCTCGGACACCACGGTGGCCTGGGGCCGCACGATCTACGGCAAGCCCGAGGATGCCGCCGACGCGCGCCGCATGCTGGGCGAGTTGTCGGGGCGCACGCACCGCGTGCTCACGGCGGTGACCCTGCAGCACGGCGAAACGCGGTCGGTCGCGCTGTCGGTCTCTAAAGTGACCTTTGCCGCGCTCACTCCCGCCCAGATCGCGGCATATGTGGACAGCGGCGAGCCCATGGGCAAGGCCGGGGCGTATGGCATCCAGGGGCCCGCGGCGCAGTACGTGTCGCACCTGGCCGGCAGCTATACCGGCATCATGGGATTGCCCCTGTTCGAGACGGCGCAACTGCTGCGCTCGGCCGGCATGCTGCGCGACTGAATGCCGATGTGGGTTTGGTGAGCCCGCCATTCAGGCGGGTTTCAGGCATCATGGGTGGCCACTTTTTTCCGACCCCATGCAACAAGACATCCTGATCAACTGGTCCCCCCAAGAAACCCGCGTGGCGGTGGTCGAGCACGGCGCGGTGCAGGAACTGCACGTGGAACGCACCCTGGAGCGGGGCCTGGTGGGCAACGTGTATCTGGGCAAGGTCTCGCGCGTGCTGCCCGGCATGCAGTCGGCGTTCATCGACATCGGCTTGGAGCGCGCGGCGTTCCTGCACGTGGCGGACGTGTGGCACCGGCAGGAAGGCGGCGAGGCACCCATGTTCGCGCGCAAGGGCGAGCCACCGGTGCCGATCGAGAAACAGGTATTCGAAGGCCAGTCGCTCATGGTGCAGGTCATCAAGGACCCCATCGGCACCAAGGGCGCGCGCCTGTCCACGCAGATCAGCATCGCGGGACGGCTGTTGGTGTTTCTGCCCCAGGACGACCATGTGGGCGTGTCGCAGAAGATCCCCGCCGACGAGCGCGATGCCCTGCGCGGGCGGCTGCAGGCACTGGTGGGCGACAAGGCGTCGGGCGGCGGCGGCGGGTTCATCCTGCGCACCAATGGGGAGGACTCCACCGACGCCGAACTGGCCGAAGACATCGCCTACCTGCGCAAGACCTGGACGCGCATCAAGGATGCCTCGCTGCGTCTGCCACCCATGTCGCTGCTGCACCAGGACCTGAGCCTGCTGCAACGCGTGCTGCGCGATCTGGTGGGGGAGGAGACGGCCACCATCCGCATCGACTCGCGCGAACAGTTTTCCGCACTGCAGGCCTTCGGGCACGAGTTCATGCCGGCTGCAGCGCCCAAGCTGCAGTTGTACAAGGGCGAGCGACCCATCTTCGATCTGTATGGCATCGACGAGGAAATCGGCCGGGCCCTGGGCCGGCGCGTCGATCTGAAGTCGGGCGGCTACCTGATCGTGGACCAGACCGAAGCACTGACCACCATCGATGTGAACACGGGCGGTTATGTGGGCGCGCGCAATTTCGACGACACCATTTTCAAGACCAACCTGGAGGCGGCGCAGGCCATCGCACGGCAGTTGCGGCTGCGCAATCTAGGCGGCATCGTGATTGCGGACTTCATCGACATGGCGCGTGAAGACCACCAGCAGGCCGTGCTCGCGGAGTTCAAGAAGCAGCTCGCGCGCGACCGGGTCAAGACCATGGCCGGGGGCTTTTCGCAATTGGGCCTGGTCGAGATGACGCGCAAGCGCACCCGCGAATCCCTGGCCCACATGCTGTGCGAACCCTGCGAGCATTGCCAGGGCAAAGGCATTGTGAAGACCGCGCGCAGCGTGTGCTACGACATCCTGCGCGAAATCTTGCGCGAGGCGCGCCAGTTCAACCCGCGCGAGTTTCGCGTGGTCGCCTCGCCGCGCGTGGTGGAGCTGTTCCTCGACGAGGAGAGCCAGCACCTGGCGGGGCTGTCGGACTTCATCGGAAAGCCCATCTCGTTGCAGGCCGAAACGGCGGTGGGGCAGGAGCAGTACGACATCGTGCTGCTCTGAGAAGCGGGCTTGCCGCCCCAACCAGCCAACTTGCAATCCTTATCGGGGCGCGGTCAAGCGGCCCCTGGATCAGCCCCGGAAAACACAAGGGATCGGTAGCGCCATGGTGGATGCCGACGCCATAATAAACAATCCATCTGGATGGTTTGTATGTATGTCTGAAGCCCATAAACGCCTGAAACAACCCGAGTGGGTGCGAACCCAGTTGCTTGCCGTGGCAGCCGATCTGCTGGTGCAGGATGGCCCGGAAGCGGTCACTCTGGACGCCGTCGCGCACCGTGCCGGCGTGACCAAAGGCGGCTTGCAGCACCACTTTCGCACCAAGCAAACGCTGCTGGATGCGCTGTGCGATCAGTTGTTCGATGCATTCGACGTGTTCTACGCCGCGGCACTCGAATCCGAGCCCGAAGCTCCAGGGCGGCATGCGCGGGCCTACCTGAAGACCTGTTTCCAAGGCGGCCAGACTGCCGAAGAGCGCCTCACGCAGCGTGCCATTGCCTTGCTGGCTTTGGCGTTGCCGGCCTGCCGCGAGCGCTGGAGCGCCAAGATGCGCGTCCTGCTGGCCGAGGACCGTGCCGACCCCGCCGCCGCGGACCGATTGTTCCTGTGCCGCCTGGCGGCCGACGGCTTCTGGTTCGACCAGTTGCTGGATGTCTACGGCACGCCGCCAGACCGCAAGGATCGCCTTCTTTCCCTTCTGCTCGAAATCACCCAAGGAACCGTGCCATGACCGTGCATCCCAGCTATCTCATCTTGGGACTGGCCATCGCTTTGGAGGTGGTGGGCACCACCGCGCTCAAGGCGTCGGACGGATTCACTCGCCTGGTGCCCAGCCTGATCACCGGGGTGGCGTATGCCGCCTCTTTCTATGCACTCTCGCTGGCCTTGAAGACGATTCCGGTGGGGGTCGCCTATGCCATCTGGTCGGGCGTTGGCATTGTGCTGATTTCGGTGGTGGGCTGGGTGGTGTTTCGGCAGCGGCTCGATGCGCCGGCGATGGTCGGCCTGGGGCTGATCATCGCGGGGGTGCTGGTGGTCAATCTCTTTTCCAAGAGCACGGGGCATTGAATCGTGATGGCCCGTTCCGACATGGATTCCGCGCTTTTCAGCGACCAGTTTTTTTCGCGCGGTGCGCTGGTGGCAGCCCTCGCAGGCCCGCATGGCCCGCTGGCGTTCGAGCACTGCCGGTTCGACGGAGAAGACCTTTCCGGCCTGGACCTGGGCGGTGCCCGGTTCCTGGATTGCACCTTCGCCGAGATCCGCTTCGAGAAAGCGATGCTGGCGGATTCGCGCTGGCTCGATTGCAAGGCGCGGCAAGCGGATTTCAGCTTGGCCGATCTGTCCGGCGCCCGGCTGTGCAGCAGTGATTTCAACAACACGCGTTGGACCGGCACCAAGCTGGCGGGCGTGCTGTTCACCGAGGCCAAGCTGACGGGGGCGCATTTCAATCAAGCGAGCACCTTGGGGCTGGAGTTTCACCAGTGCCGACTGGTGGGCGCGGACCTGCGCGGCCTTTCGTTCCGCAAGCGCAGCCTGGAGCAATTGGATCTGTCCGAAGCCGACCTGGCTGGATGCGATTTCCGCGACGCGGTCTTCGAAGGCGGCAGCCTGCGGGATGCGAACCTGAAGAATGCACGCTTCGATGGCGCGGACATGCGCTCGGTGGACCTGGGCGGCCTGACGGTGACCACCGTGGCCCAATCGTTCAAGGGTGCGATGCTGTCGATGGATCAGGCCGCTGCACTCATCGGTGGCCTTGGCGTCCGCGTGGGCTGAAAGGGCGCAGGGCGGGCCATCAGCGCTTTTGGCAAGCCATCGAATGCGCGCCAGCCTCCTGGTCGCGCCTTGCCTGTGGAACTGGCTTGCCGACTGAATTCGCTGGTTTTCGCGCGGCAGGACATTCACGGACGGCGCATGCCACTCAACGCGGGCAGCCGCCACGGGGGCCGGTGCATGGCAGTGGACCCGGCTGAATGCCCCTGGCGTGGCGGTGGTGCAAAAAAGCCATGAGCCCTGCCGTGCCAGCGGCTGCCAGGAGCAGCAGCGCCACATAGACGCCAAGCGCATGTTCGAACGCCACGGTGTCGTTCCATGAACGTGCGATGCCGAGAAACGAGGCGTACAGCCACGAGATTGAAGACACGGTGGCAAACACGGTCAGCAGCAGCACCCGGCCCAGAGGCCACTGCAGGAAGACCGTGCCCTGCTGCATGTGCGGAAATGCGAAATGGTGCATGAGCATTCCGCTCAGCGTCAACACGCACACGGTGAGCACCTTCATCCAGAGTTTCTCGTTGGCCAGATACCCGGGGTACTGTGCTTGGCCGACGTAGAGAAAGCCCAGCCCGGTCAACCACAGCACGCCCAACGCCACCGTCATCGTTCGCTTGGTATGGAGCAGGTTCTCCCACTGCTGCGCTGAAATCGGGCGGTGGACGGAGCGCAGAAACCGGAAGTCATACTCCAGCATCTTTCCCACGGCAACGGCCATGGCGAGCAGGTGAACGAAGACGAGCGCATTCTTGAGGAGCATGGCGTGACGCACGGGGCGCCTTGAGAGGTGTCGCAGCGTGAGTGCCCCAACGGTCCGTCTTTGGGTGCCTGCAGGTCCACAGAATTTGCAAAGGACACCTGACGGCTTCCATCAGCCCACTTGGGCGCGGCGTCCCATCGCGCCCCATGGCGCCTTTGCTGATGCCCTGTCGCACAGGGCCGGCTTTTCTCGACTGGCTGCGCGACGCGTTGGCGGGTCAACCAGAATGATCGCCCTTTGTGATCAGAGCTTGCGCAGCCGCTGCAGTGCCTGGCGCAGCGTGTCGTCCTGCTTCGCAAAGCAAAACCGCACCACGCGCTGGTCGAATCCGTCGCCATAGAAAGCCGACAGCGGGATCGCCGCCACGCCCACCTCGCGGGTCAGCCACTGGCAGAAGTCGGACTCGTTCAGATCGCTCACCGCCGAGATGTCCACACACTGGAAGTAGCTTCCCGTGCTGGGCAGCAACCGAAGGCGCGAGCCTTCCAGCCCCTGGCGGAACAGATCGCGCTTGGCCTGGTAGAAAGCGGGCAATTGCAGGTAGGGCGCCGGGTCCTGCAGATAGGCCGTCAGGCCGTGCTGCATCGGAGTGTTCACGGTGAACACGTTGAACTGGTGCACTTTGCGAAACTCCGCCGTCAGCGCGGCCGGGGCCGCGACGGTGCCGACCTTCCAGCCGGTGACATGGAAGGTCTTGCCGAAGCTCGACACGATGAACGCGCGTGCTGCCAGGCCGGGAAAGCGTGCCGCGCTCTCGTGCTGCGCGCCGTCGAACACCATGTGCTCGTACACCTCGTCGCTGATGAGCAGCACATCAGTGGGAGCGAGCAGTTCTTCCAGCGTGCGCATGTCCTCGGCCGTCCAGATGGTGGCGCTGGGGTTGTGCGGGCTGTTGATGATGAGCGCGCGCGTGCGCGGCGTGATGGCCGCGGCGATCTTGCCGAAATCGGGCCGGAAACTGCCCGGCGTGAGCGGCACCCGCACCACCATGCCGCCTGCCAGTTCCACATTGGGTGCGTAGCTGTCGTAGCAGGGGTCGAGCACGATCACTTCGTCACCCGCATGCACCGTCGCCAGGATGGCGGTCAGGATCGCCTGCGTGGCGCCAGCGGTGATGGTGATTTCCGTGTTGGCGTCATACCGGCGGGCATGGAGCGCTTCTATCTTGGCAGCCACGGCTTCGCGCAGCGCAGGCACGCCTGCCATGGGCGGGTACTGGTTGTGCCCGGCGCGCATGGCGCGGTCCACGGCATCGATCAGCGCCGGGTCGCAGTGGAAATCCGGAAAGCCCTGGCCCAGGTTCACGGCGCCATGCTCGGCCGCCAGGGCCGACATCACCGTGAAGATGGTGGTGCCCACCTGGGGCAGTTTGCTGGGAAAGGCGGGTGTGCGCAGTGCGATGTCGGTGGAAGTCATGGCGCGAGGGGCTGGCTGGAAAGACGGTCTGGGAAAAAAGCGGGTTCGATGCGGAGCGAAAGTCGCTCGGTATGCGGGCGGTGGGTTCAGAGTTCGTAATCGTTCACGTGGCCGGTCATGGCCCGGGCGATGAGTTCGCGGTTCAGGCGGTCGCTCAGCAGCTCGGCGAACTTGTAGACGAAGTTGCGCAGGTAGGCGCCACGCTTGAACGCCACGCGTGCCACGCTCTGGCCGAAGAGGTGACCCACGGGCCGCACCACCAAGTCGCCCAGCGGGTCGTCGCGCATCGCCATCTCGGCCACGATGCCGATGCCCAGGCCCAGGCGCACGTAGGTCTTGATCACGTCGGAGTCGATGGCCTCCAGCACGATGCGCGGCTGCAGCTTGCGGGCGGCGAACGCCTGGTCGATCTTGCCCCGGCCGGTGAACGACGGGTGGTAGGTGATGAGGGCTTCGTGCGCGATGTCGTCCAGGCCCAGGCGCTCCTTTTGCGCCAGCGGATGGGCGGTGGGCATCACCAGCACATGCTGCCATTCATAGCAGGGCAGGGTGACCAGATCGGGATAGTCGGCCAGCGACTCCGTGGCCATGCCGATCTCGGCCACCTCGTCGATCACCATGCGCGCCACCTCGTGCGGCGTGGCCTGGTGCAGGCTGATGTTCACCTTGGGATACGCTTCACGCAGCTTGGCCACGGGCAGGGGCAGCACGTAGCGCGCCTGCGTGTGGGTGGTGGCGATGCTGAGGGTGCCGCTGTCCTGCGCACTGAACTGCTCGCCGATGCGCTTGAGGTTGCCGACCTCGCGCATGATCAACTCGATGCTCTTGAGCACGTGCTGGCCCGGCTCGGTGATGCGTTTGAGCCGCTTGCCGTGGCGCGCGAAGATGTCCACGCCCAATTCCTCTTCCAGTTCGATGATGGCCTTGGACACGCCGGGCTGCGAGGTGTGCAGCGCCTTGGCGGCTTCGGTCAGGTTGAGGTTGCGGCGCGCGGCTTCCTGAACGAAGCGGAATTGGTGCAGATTCATATCGTATCGCTGCTAAAGAAGGCGATCATTATGCTGCAGCCGTCTAAGGAAGAACAGCGGCTGTCCAATTTTTGAAAGGGCCCGGGTGGCGTCAGTCATGCCACCTTCCCGCCTGGATGTCCGCGTCAGGCCGAGCCGGCGATCTCCGCCATCAATGCGGTCATGCGCGGGTCCTCACCGATGGCGCCCTGGACTTCGAACTGCACGTCGGGGTGCGTGGCGCGCAGGGTCTGTACCAAGAGCGGAAGGTCCTCGCGGGCGTGCTTGCCCGTGCCCAGGAACATCGGCACCACCGTCACATGATCGGCACCTTCGTCCACCAGCGACTGCACGGCCTCCGTGAGGTCGGGCGTGTTCAATTCGAGATAGGCGCAGCGCACCCGCAGTTCGGGGCGATGCTGCTGCAGGTGGACCTGGACCGCCTCCATCGGGGCGCGCCACAGCGGGTCGCGCGAACCATGGGCGAACAGCACGACGCCTCGGGGTGGAGTAGCAGTCAACGCGTGCGCTCCTTGGGTCACCGGCGCAGCACCAGCCAGCCGAAGGCGGCCAGCGAAAGCACCGAATAGATCAGCCCCGGCGCCGCCGCAGTGAGCCAGGGCGACCAGTTCTGCAGGTTGCCCGCATAGCCGAAGACGTTGTTCAGCAGGAAGAAGCTGATGCCAGCCATCACCCCGCCGAACACGTAGCCCGCGATGCCGCCGGAGCGGAAATGCAGGTAGGCGAACGGCAGCGACAGCACCACCATCACCAGGCAGCTGAGCGGGTAGAACACCTTGCGCCAGAACTCGATCTCATAGCGCTGCGCCGACTGGCCGTTGGCCTCCAGATGGCGGATGTACTGGAACAGGTCGATGGTCGCCATGCGGTCGGGCTTGAGCAGCGCCGCGGACACCATGTCGGCGCTGATGCGCGTGGGCCAGCGCAGTTCGGCCTCCTGCAGGCGCTCCACCCGCGCCTCCGCCTCGCCGCTGCGATGGAACACGCTGCGCTTGACCTGTTTCAGCTCCCATTGGTCGCTGCCGACCGTGCCGCTGGCGGCCTGCAGGGTGGAGGCCACCCGGCCGTCCGCATCGAATTCGAACACGCGGATGTTGAGCATGCCGCCATCGGGGCTGAGCGCACGCACGTTCACCGCCATTGAATGGGTGCCCTGGCGCTCCTTGAGCCAGGCGCCCGTCGCGCCGGTGGTCAGTTGCCCCAAGTGCCGCGCCTTGACCAGCTGCGCCGCGCGGTCGGTCATCGGTGCGATGTAATCGCCGACGGCGAAGGTCAGCATGACGAACCCCAGGCCCAGCACCAGCAGCGTGCGCAGCGCGCGCCAGGGCCCCAGGCCGCTGGTGCGCATGATGGTGAACTCCGAGCTTTGCGCCAGCCGCGCCATCACGAAGATCGTGCCGATCAGCACCGTGATCGGCAGCAGCTCGTAGAGGTGGCTGGGAATGCTGAGCGCGACGAACAGCATGGCATGGGACAGCTGGTAGCCGTCCGGCCCCGTGCGGCCCACCCAACGCAGTTCATCGACCATGTCGAAGAAAAAGAACAGCGCGAGAAAGCCCAGCGTGACGAAAGCCACGGCCGACAGGGCTTCGCGGTAGATCAGGCGGCGGATGGTTTTCATGCGCGGCCTCCGCGGCGCCACAGCATGCTGGGCGACCAGCGATGGTGGCGCGCCGTCAGCAGCGCCAGGCCCAGGGCCAGCGTGCCCCCGTGCAGCAGCAGCATGAACGGCACCACGCCGAGCCGTCCGGAACTGATCCAGCTTTGTCCCAGGGTCATGAGGTTGTAGTAGACGACGAAGGCGAACAGCGCCAGCACCAGGCTGCTGCTGCGACCGGCGCGGGGGTTCACGCTGGCCAGCGCGAGCCCCATCACCACGAAATTGAGGGCGGCCACCGCCAGGCCGAAACGCCAGCCCAGTTCGGCGCGGAAGGCCGGCTCGGCCGAGGCCAGCAGGGCAGGGGTGGAGATGGTCTTGACGGCCTGTTCATCCTGCGCGCCCGGGGGCGCCGATCCGATGCGCGTGCCGTACTCGATGAACTCGCTCACCTTGAGCCCGGGCTTGTCCACGGTGGTCTCCAGGCGCTGGCCGTCGCTCAGCAGCACCATGCGCTCGCCGTTTCGCGTCTCCAGCCGGGCGCTGCGGGCGGATGTCACGGTCTCGCGGCCGCGCTCGGTCGAGGCGATGAAAACGTTGCTGGCCTGTTCGTTGTCCGGGCTTTCGCGGTCGATGAAGAACACGCGGCTGCCGTTGGCGGACTCCTGGAATTCACCGGGCGCGATGCGGTCCACGTCCCCGCGCTGTTCGTACTGCACCTTGAGGGCCTGGATCTGCTGGTTGGCCCAGGGCCAGATCACCAGGGCCAGGGTGGCGATGACCAACATCACGGGCCAGGCAAAGCGCAGCAGCGGGGTGAGCAGGTTGATGAGCCCGCGGCCGCTGGCGAACCAGATCACCATCTCGCTGTCGCGGTACATGCGCGAGAGCGTTCCGACCACGGCCACGAACAGGCTCAGGCTCAGGATGGTGGGCAACTGCCCGAGCACGGTGAAGCCCATGACGAGCATCACGTCGGAGGGATTGACGCTGCCGCGCGAGGCCTGGCCGAGCGTGCGGATCAGCATCATGGTCATGACCACGGTGACCAGCACCACCAGGGTCGCGCCGAAGCTGCGCGCCAGCTCCTTGCGAATGGATGAATCGAATAACATTGGCTCGAAGGAAAACACCGATTATGAACTTCGATCTGAAGACCCTGAGCCTTGACGGCGCCGCCGCCGAGAAATGCGACCTGCTGGCCATCGTGGTGGCCGACGGCGCGAAACCCGCCGGCGGTGCGTTGCCCAGCCTGATCGCCCATGCCCTCAAAAACGGCGACTTCGACACCAAGGCCGGCAAGAGCCTGCAGCTTTACCAGATGCCCGCCGTGGCTGCACGCCGCGTGGTGCTGCTGGGCGGTGGCGACGGCTCCGCGCGCGCCACGCGCCAGGCCATCCTAGCTGCGGCCTCTTTGCTCAAATCCCCCCAGGTCAAGCGCGCTGCGGTGTGCTTTGCCGCGCCCCCCGCCAGCGGGGCCGTCTGCGCCGCCGTGCAGGCGCTGGCCGAAGCCACCTACATCTACACCGCCACCAAATCCAAGACCGAGCCCCGCGTGCTGTCGCGCGTGGTGGTCGGCGTGGCGGACGCCGCTGCGGCCAAGTCCGAGTTCGCGCGTGGCGCAGCGTTGGTGTCGGGCATCGAATACGCCCGTGAATGGGCCAACCGCCCGGCCAACCATGCCACGCCCACGCTGCTGGCAGGCGCCGCGAAGGCCCTGGCCAAGTTCCCGTTCATCCAGTGCAAGGTCATGGGCCCCGCCGAAGCCGCCAAGCTGGGCATGGGTGCCTTCCTGGCGGTGGCGCGCGGCTCCGAAGAGCCGCTGCGCTTCATCGAGCTGCGCTATGACGGCGGCGCCCGCGGGCAGGCGCCCACGGTGCTGATCGGCAAGGGCATCACCTTCGACACGGGCGGCATCTCGATCAAGCCCGCGGCCGAGATGGACGAGATGAAGTTCGACATGGGCGGCGCCGCCAGTGTGCTGGGCGTGTTCCGCGCACTGGCCGAGCTCAAGCCCTCCATCAACGTGGTGGGCCTCATTCCCGCGTGCGAGAACATGCCCGATGGCCGTGCGGTCAAGCCCGGCGACGTGGTCACCAGCATGAGCGGCCAGACCATCGAAGTGCTGAACACCGATGCCGAAGGCCGGCTGGTGCTGTGCGATGCCATCACCTACGCGGCGCGCTTCAAGCCGGCGGCCATGGTGGACATCGCCACCCTGACCGGTGCTTGCGTGGTCGCGTTGGGCGGCCTACGCAGCGGCCTGTTCGCCACCGACGACGCGCTCGCGCAGAGCCTGCAGGCGGCTGGTGACGCGGCGCTCGACCCCTGCTGGCGCATGCCGCTGGACGACGAATACGGCGACGGGCTCAAGAGCAACTTCGCCGACATGGGGAACGTGGCGGGGCGGGCTGGCGGCGCCATCACGGCAGCCAAGTTCCTGCAGCGTTTCGTGGGCGACACGCCCTGGGCGCATCTGGACATCGCCGGCACGGCCTGGAAGGGCGGTGCCGCCAAGGGCGCCACGGGCCGGCCGGTCGGCCTCCTGGTGCAATACCTGCTCGATGCGGCCGCGCAACCCCGGGCCAAGGCGCCTGCCCGCAAGCCGGCGGCCAAGGCCGCGCGCGCGCCGCGCGTGTCGGCCCGCTGATCGCGCCGACCGGCTGGCCATGACGGAAATCGCCTTCCACTTCAATGCGCCGGACAAGCTGGCCTATGCCTGCCGCTTCGCGCGCAAGGTGCTGCGCAGCGATACCCGGCTGGTCATTACGGGGCCGGAGTCCGCGCTCGACGGCCTGGACCGCGCGCTCTGGGCGATGGCCCCGCAGGATTTCGTGGCCCACTGCAACGAGCGCGACGGTGAAGACCTGCGCGAGGCCTCGCCCGTGCTGCTGGCGCAGGACCTGCGCCTGGCGACCCACCACGAGGTGCTGCTGAACCTGGGCGGTGCGGTGCCGCCAGGTTTCGAGCGGTTCGGCAAGCTGGTGGAAGTGGTGAGCGCGCACGATGAGGCCGACCGCAGCGGTGCGCGCGACCGGTGGCGCCACTATGCGTCGCGCGGCTACCAGATCGTGCGGCACGACCTCGTGCTGAAAGGCGCGTGATGTCTTCCCCACCCAAGGCACCCCCCAGATTTGTGCCCACGCTCACCGATGTGGTGCAGCTTTCGGACGGCGTACCCGGCGTGGGGCAGCCGGGCTCCGCGATGCACGGTTCTCCGGCCCCCGCAGCGCCTGCGGTTTCGCCTTCGTTCCCGAAGCCCCCGGTGGTCGCCGGTTTGCCGCCCCGGCCGGTGCTGTCCCCTGTCGTGGCGCCGTCCATGGCGCCGTCCATGGCGCGGCCCGTGGTGCCGCCCGCTGCGCCGGTAGCGCCCCGCGCCGCGGTGCCTTCGCCGATGGACTTCGGGCGGTCGGCGGAAGGCCTCAAGGACATCGAAGAGGTGGTGATCCACCGTGTCATGCAGCGGGTGGACGTGGTGCTGGATCAGCGGCTGCGCGAGGCGATCGCCACCGTCGTCCTGGAGCAGACGCGCTCCATCGTGCCCCGGTTGCGCGAAGAGGTGGAGTCGGTGGTGCGCCATGCGGTGTACGAAGCCGTGGCCGAAGAGCTGGCCGGACACGCCGGAACGCCCCCCGTTTGACCTCTGCTGCAGGTGCGTTGGGTCAGTGACAGGGTATTCCCCTGTGGTTTCTGCCGCATGTCATCGTGTTCCCTAGTGATCTGGCCCATAAATTGCGATATGTTTCCGGCGTTGAGACACAACAATACTTCTCAGCGCTCACCCCTTAATGGAGATTCATATGCAACTGAAGTTGAAACTGACCGTGGTTGCCGCTATCGCGGCTTTTGCCGGCGCGGCCTCTGCACAAGAGCAGGTGGTCAAGATCGGTCACGTGGGACCGGTCTCCGGCCCACAAGCTCACTACGGCAAGGACAACGAAAACGGCGCCCGCATGGCAGTTGAAGAACTGAATGCCCAAGGTGTCACGATTGGCGGCAAGAAGATCAAGTTCGAACTGCAGGCGGAAGACGACGCTGCAGATCCGAAGCAAGGCACCGCCGCCGCACAGAAGCTGTGCGATGCGAAGGTTGCTGGCGTGGTGGGCCATCTGAATTCCGGCACGACCATCCCTGCCTCCAAGGTGTACAACGACTGCGGCATTCCGCACGTCACCGGCGCCGCCACCAACCCCAACCTGACCAAGCCAGGCTACAAGACGACGTTCCGCATCATCGCCAACGACAACGCCCTGGGCGCTGGCCTGGCGTTCTACGCGGCCGACACGCTGAAGCTCAAGACCGTGGCCATCGTCGATGACCGCACGGCCTACGGCCAGGGCGTTGCCGACGTGTTCAAGAAGACGGCGGCTGCCAAGGGCATGAAGGTCGTGGACGAGCAGTTCACGACCGACAAGGCCACCGACTTCATGGCCATCCTGACGGCCATCAAGTCCAAGAACCCCGATGCGGTGTTCTACGGCGGCATGGACCCCCAAGCCGGCCCGATGCTGCGCCAGATGGAACAGCTGGGCATGGGCAACGTGAAGTACTTCGGTGGCGACGGCATCTGTACCGCTGAAGTGGCCAAGCTGGCTGCCGGCGCCAAGACGCTGAACAACGTGGTCTGCGCCGAAGGCGGCGCTTCGCTGGCCAAGATGCCTGGCGGCACCGCATGGCGCGCCAAGTACGACGCCAAGTACCCCAACCAGTTCCAGGTGTACAGCCCCTACACCTACGACGCCACCATGCTGCTGGTCGATGCCATGAAGCGTGCCAACTCGTGGGATCCGAAGGTCTACATCCCTGAACTGCAAAAGTCCAACTACAAGGGCGTGACGGCCAACATCGCCTTCGAACCCAATGGCGAACTGAAGAACCCCGCCATTACCCTTTACGTGTACAAGGACGGCAAGAAGACGCCTCTGAACTGAGCGCGCAGCGGCACCGCCGGTTGAAAGACCGGTGGTCCACGCCAAGCAAAAGGCCTCCGGTTCGGAGGCCTTTTTTCCATGGTGCGGCCGAAACGGGCCGCGCTCGATTCCGGTGTGGCCGGGGGATGGGCGCTTCAGCGCCGGACCTGCAGCGCGCCCGGGTTCACGATGTTGGTGGGCGTGCCCCGGATGTAGTTGACGACGTTGTCGAACGCGGCCCCGAAGTACAGCTCGTAGCTGTCCTGCTCCACGTAGCCGATGTGCGGCGTGCAGATGCAGTTCTCCAGCCGCAGCAGGGCATGGCCCTGCAGGATGGGCTCACTCTCGAACACGTCCACGGCCGCCATGCCGGGGCGGCCGCGGTTCAGCGCAGCGATGAGCGCATCGGCCTCGATCAGTTCGGCGCGCGAGGTGTTCACCAGCAGCGCGGTGGGCTTCATGCACGACAGGTCTTCCAGCCGGATGATTCCGCGCGTCTCGTCGTTCAGGCGCAGGTGCAGCGAGATCACGTCGCACTGGGCGAAGAACTCCTCGCGCGTGGTCGCCACCTGCAGCCCGTCGCTCAGGGCCTGGGCGCGCGAGGCCTCGCGGCCCCACACCCGCACGTTCATGCCGAAGGCCCGGCCGTAGCCGGCGACGATCTGCCCGATGCGCCCATAGCCCCACAGGCCCAGCGTCTTGCCCCGCAGCACGGTGCCGACGCCGAAGTTGGGCGGCATCGACGCCGCGCGCAGGCCCGACTGCTGCCAGGCGCCATGCTTGAGGTTGGAGATGTACTGGGGCAGGCGGCGCATCGCGGCCATGATGAGCGCCCAGGTCAGTTCAGCCGGCGCCACCGGCGATCCCACGCCTTCGGCCACCGCGATGCCGCGCTCGGTGCAGGCCGTCACGTCCACGTGCGGGCCGATCTTGCCGGTCTGCGCGATGAGTTTGAGGCGCGGCAGCTTCTCGACCAGCTGGCGCGAGATGTGGGTGCGTTCGCGCACCAGTACGATGATGTCCGCGTCCTTCAGGCGCACCGAAAGCTGGCCCAGCCCCTTGACGGTGTTGGTGTACACCTTGGCGTTGTAGGGGTCCAGGCGTGCGGCGCAATGCAGCTTGCGCACTGCGTCCTGGTAGTCGTCGAGAATGACAATGTTCATGTTGTCCGTAAAACCCGCAAGCTGCGGGCAGGGCCTGTGGGAGGGCCCTGCCGCAGAAATCGAAAGAATCGTGCCGCGCGGCCTGCCGGGCCCGGGCGGTGCCGGCGGGGCAGGGCGCTTGGCCCAGCCGCACATTGTCGTTGATGCGCGCGGCCGCGTCGCCGCGCGAGCCCGCTCAAAGCGCCGGTGCGGGACACGCGGTTACAAAAGTCTCCATCCTGGCACCATTGCCGTCCCTCGGCGGGCCATGGGCAGACCGAGTCGCCCACGCGACCGGCTGTAGGGGGCATCCCCGATGCCGGGCCCAGGGCAGGTCACTAGGCTGCAAGCGAAAGGAACCGAATCGCCCATGCCTGCCCACCACGCCTTCTGGCCCCGCCGCCTGCCGCACGCGCTCACGCCGCCCGCCACCTCCCTCTGGGACAACCTGGCGATCAGCGCCCGCCGCTACCCGGACAAGCCGGCGCTGGTGTTCTTCGGGCGCACGCTGACCTACCGCACGCTCGCCGACGGCGCCGAGCGGATGGCCGCGCACCTGCATGCCCTGGGCGTGCGGCAGGGCGACCGGGTGTTGCTGTGCATGCAGAACTGTCCGCAACTGGTGCTGGCGCACTTCGCCATCCTGCGGGCCAATGCGGTGGTCGTGCCGGTCAACCCGATGAACCGGGCGCAGGAACTCACCCACTACATCACCGACCCCGACGCACGCGTGGCCATCACCACGGCCGACCTGGCCCCTGAACTGGTCCAGGCCAGCGATGGGCTGGTGCCGGGCGCCGGCCTGGCCCACATTGTGGTGACGCAGTTCACCGATGCGTTCTCGCCCGAGGGGGCCGGCGCCGACGCGATTCCGCCGGCGTGGCGCGACTGGCTCTGCACCCGCCACCCGCTGCCGGTCCTGGCCGGCGGCCAGGTGCATGCCTGGACGGATGCGCTGGCCTGCACGGCGCCCGCCCCGGATCTCACGGTCGGGCCCGAAGACCTGGCCGTGCTGCCCTACACCAGCGGCACCACCGGCCTGCCCAAGGGCTGCATGCACCCGCACCGCAGCCTCATGCACAACGCGGTGGCCAGCAGCCTGTGGGGCACCGCCACGCCCGAGAGCGTGACGCTGGCCGTCGTGCCCATGTTCCACATCACCGGCATGGTCAGCGTGATGCACTCCTGCATCTACGTGGGGGCCACCCTGGTGCTCATGCCGCGCTGGGACCGGGACCTGGCCGGGCGGCTCATCTCCCGCTACCGCGTGAGCAACTGGACCAACATTCCCACGATGGTGATCGACCTCATGGGCAGCCCGAACTTCGGCCAGTACGACCTGTCCAGCCTGGTGTACATCGGCGGTGGCGGCGCGGCCATGCCGCAGGCGGTGGCGCAGCGGCTGTTCGAGCAGTACGGCCTGCGCTACACCGAGGGCTACGGCCTCACCGAGACCGCCGCGCCGTCGCACACCAACCCGCCGGACCACCCCAAGCAGCAGTGCCTGGGCATTCCGTTCATCAGCACCGATGCCCGCATCATCGACCCCGACACGCTGCAGGAGCTGCCCGCCGGCGAGCAGGGCGAGATCGTGATCCACGGCCCGGGCGTTTTCAGCGGCTACTGGAAGCTGCCAGGGCCCACGGCCTCGGCCTTCATCGACCTGGACGACAAGCGGTTCTTCCGCTCGGGCGATCTGGGGCGGGTGGACGACGAAGGGTATTTCTTCCTGACCGACCGGCTCAAGCGGATGATCAACGCCAGCGGCTTCAAGGTCTGGCCGGCCGAGGTGGAGGCGCTCATGTTCCGCCACCCTGCCATTCAGGAGGCCTGCATCATCGCCGCGCGCGACAGCTACCGCGGCGAAACGGTCAAGGCCGTGGTGGTGCTACGACAGGAGCACCTCGGGCAGGTGACCGGCGAGGACATCATCGCCTGGTGCCGCGACCACATGGCGGTGTACAAGGTGCCCCGAGTGGTGCAACTGGTGGACGCGCTGCCCAAGAGCGGCAGCGGCAAGGTGATGTGGCGGGCCTTGCAGGAGGCCGAGCTGGCCAGCCCTGCTGCCGCCTGATGGGCAGCGCCGCGCCGCTCACTGCGCCGCGTGCGCGGCAATGAGCTCCGCCAGGTCCCGCTCCAGCAGGGCGGGGTCACCCAGCTGGAGCTCGATCACGCGGCGCAGGTGGGTCACGCTGTCCAGGTCCATCGTGCGGCACTGCAGGCCGGCATGCGGGCCTTCGATGTGCACGATGTCGCCGGTCATGGCGATGTGGTCGTTGTCGGCCGACAAGGCAATCACCAACTGGCACGGCGCGCCGGCTGGCAGTTGGGCGGCGGCGGGCTCCGTACCCAGGGCGAGCAGCGCGCCTTGCAGCGACAGGTCCAGCACTTGCACGTCGAACGTGCCCAGGCCGGTGGTGAGCAGCGCGGGTGCATCGAAAGCCACACGGACGTAGTGGCGGCGTTCATGGGGCATGGCGGATTCCTGGAATGGCGAAGGCCCCGCCATGCTACTGCACGGTTGTGATGCCGCCAGCGGATGGCTGGCACTTTTGCAGCAGGTTCCAGGGGCAGGCCGGGTTAAGCTTGGCCGCCTATGGCGCACATCACCTTCTCCCCTCCGTACCTGCCACCGGCCCAAGTGGCAAGCCATCTGCGCAGCGCCGGTTATGCCGTGCTGCGGCCTGCCGACACCGCGGCGTGGATCGGTTGCCCGCTGGGCGAGCTCCAGGCGCTGCACGCCGACTGGAGCGGCCTGCCGCCCGATGAGTTCCTGAAGGACGGCGGGCGGTACCGCCGCCGCCGCCACGCGAGCTTCGTCGTCGATGGCGACAGCGTGCAGGCGGTGCCCCACCGCGCGCACTGGCAGCCGGTGGAATACAACGCGCTGCATGGCGGCATGCAGCGGATGTTCGCGCCGATGCTGGACACCACCGTGGCGCGCCCGGCCTGGCGGCAATTGATCGCCGCGCTGGCCCGCGTGTCGCAGCAGGCCCTGGCCACGCAGCCCGAGCGCTGGTTCGTCGAGGCGCACCAGTTTCGCATCGACACCACCGACGGCATCGGCCGGCCCACGCCGGAGGGTGCGCACCGCGACGGCGTGGACCTGGTGGCGGTTTTCCTCGTCGGCCGCGAGCGGGTCAAGGGCGGCGAGACGCGTATATTCGAAGCGTCCGGGCCCAGCGGGCAGCGCTTCACGCTCAGCGAGCCCTGGTCGCTGATGCTGCTGGACGATGCGCGCATGATCCACGAGACCACGCCCATCCAGCCGCTGGCCGACGGTGGGTTCCGCGACACGCTGGTCGTGACCTGCCGGCGCGGGGGCTTCCAGGACGCGCCGGCTTGAGGCCCATGACTTGATGCGGATCAACGGCCGGCCAACCGGTCGCCGCGACACTGGGGCCTGACGCGGGCAACGGATCGCGCAGGCGATCCCCCCGGCCCAGGCCCTGCCTGATCCATCAACCGAAGGAGAAGTAACCATGTTCAAGCACATCCTGATTCCCGTGGACGGCTCGCCGACCTCCATGACCGCGGTGTCCAAGGCCGCCGGCCTGGCCAAGGCGTTCGGTGCGGCCGTGACCGCCGTGTACGTGGTGGACCCGTACCCGTTCACGGGCGTGGGCGCGGACTTTGCCTATGGCCAGTCGCAGTACCTGAGCGCTGCCACGGCCGAGGCCAACGTGGCGCTGGACGGCGTCAAGAAGGCCATGCAGGAAGCCGGCGTGCCGGTGACAGCGGTGGTGGGCGAGGGCCATGCGGTGCACGACGGCATCCTGCGCGCTCTGGAGACCAGCCAGGCCGACCTGATCGTGATGGGCTCGCATGGCCGCCGCGGCCTGGAAAAGCTGGTGCTGGGCAGCGTGACGCAGCGCGTGCTGGGCGCGGTGCACGTGCCCGTGCTGGTAGTGCGCGACTGATCGCCAGTCGATGTCATGGGGGCCGGCGTTGACCCGGCCCTCAAAGCAAAACGGCTCCCTCGGGAGCCGTTTTGCATGGGGCGCGTTGCCTGCAGGCAGCAGGGGGCACAAGGCCCCGTGCCGTGCCTATTCGATCTTCGCGCCGGAGGCTTCCACGATGCCCTTCCACTTCGCGTAGTCGGTCTTGAGCAGCGTGGAGAACTGCGCGGCCGACAGCGACTCGGGCTCGGCGCCCTGCGCCTGGATGGCGGCCTGCATCTCCGGCGAGGCCAGCAGCTTGTTGACCTCGGCGTTCACCGTCGTCACCACGCTGGCGGGCGTGCCGGCCGGCGCGAAGATGCCGTACCACGAACTCACGTCGAAGCCCTTGTAGCCCGACTCGGCCACGGTGGGCACGTCGGGCAGCGACGAGCTGCGCTTGGCCGAGGTGACGGCCAGCGGGCGCAGCTTGCCCGACTTGATCTGGCCCATCGCCGAGGGCACGGAGGACACCAGCAGGTCCACGTTGCCCGCCAGCGCGTCCATCAGCGCGGGGTTGGAGCCCTTGTACGGAATGTGGCTCAGCTTGATGCCCGCGGCCTTCTCGAACAGGTCGCCGGCCAGGTGGATGGTGGTGCCGTTGCCGGGCGAGCCGTAGGTGATCTTGCCGGGTTCGGCGCGGGCGGCGGCCACCACGTCGGCCAGGGTCTTGAAGCGGGAGTTGGCGCCGGTGGCGATGATCACCGGCGTGTAGGCCACGTGGGCCACGGCGACCAGGTCCTTGGTCGGGTCCCAGGGCAGGTTCTTGTAGAGCCAGGGCGCGACGACCAGGTTGTCCTTCTGGCCCATCACCAGGTCGTAGCCGGTGGGGGCTGCCTTCACGGCTTCGGTGATGCCGATGGTGCCGCCGGCGCCCGCGCGGTTGTCGGGCACCACGGTCCACTTGGTCACCTCGGTCAGCTTGGTGGCCACCAGGCGCGAGAGGATGTCGGTGCCGCCGCCGGGCGGGAAGGGCACGATCAGGCGCACCGGCTTGGTGGGGTACGTGGCAGCGGGCGGGGGCGTCTGCGCCTGGGCGGTGGCGCCCAGCGCCAGGGCGAGCGCGGTGAAGGAAAGCAGGCTGCGGATCATCGGTCGTGTCTCCATTTTTTGCGGGGGAAGTTCAAGCCAGTCGATGCAAGGCAAAAATGGCCTTCAGCGCAATATTATCTAGGGCATATTGCTATTGAAAGCATAGCGTTTGCACGGGGGTGGCCCTCAGGCGTCGCGCACGTCGGCCACGGGCATTTCGCCGAAGTCGGCACGCTCCAGCCAGGCCAGCACGCGCGCCGCCGCATCGGCGGGCGAGGTGAGCTGGCCGCCCGCCTTGAGGTTGGCGAAGTTCTGCACGTCAGGGAAGTCGGCGGCGCTCGCATCGCGCAAGTGGGCCTGCATGTCGGTGTCGATCACGCCGGGCGCGAGCGAGCACACCTTGGCGCCGTTCGGCTTGGCGGCTTCGTCCAGCGCCAGGCAGCGGGTGAAGTGGTCCATGCCCGCCTTGGCGGCGCAATAGGCGGCCTGCGAGGCCATCGCGCGGCGCCCCAGGCCCGAGGAGATGTTCAGCACCTTGCGCGGCACCGGCCAGTTCTCGGTGGCGCCCAGGAAGGCGCCGCTCAGCTGCATCGGGGCCTCCAGCCCGACGCGCAGCGCGTGCGCCAGGTCGGCCGGGTCGCTGCCCGAGAGCGGTGCGATGCGCGGCACCACGCCGGCGTTGTTGATGAGGGTGGCGCTGGCGTACTCGCCGGCCGGCACGTTGGCCAGCCAGGTGCGCAGGCGGGCCGCGGCGTGCAGGCCCTGGGACAGGTCCTGCTCCCACTGCTCGAGCGTGGCACCGGCCTGGGTGGCTTCGGCGGCCAGTTCGGGATGGACGTTGCGTGAGAGGGTGAGCAGCGCGTGGCCGGGCTGCAGCAGCTGGCGGGCCATCGCCAGGCCCATGCCGCGCGAGGCGCCGGTCAAGATCGTGAGGTGTTTTGGCATCCGGCGATGGTACTGCGTGGTCCACGGTCGTGGCCGGCGGGGGCTTCGGGCGCGCTCCGGTTTCCGTGGCTCAGTATGCTATTAAAAATATAGCACTATGCCCTAGTGTTGATTGTGCTGGTGGCCCGAAACACTAAAAAGGCGTGGGGCACGAAAACGCCATGGGCTGCCCGGTGCGCGGATGCGTGAACGCCACCTGGCGCGCATGCAGCAGCAGGCGCGGCGCGCGTGCCTGCACCGCCGCGGGCGCGTACAGCGCATCGCCCAGGATCGGGTGGCCGATGGCCGCCAGGTGGACGCGTAACTGGTGGGTGCGGCCGGTCACCGGCTGCAGTTCGACGCGGGTGCTGTGGGCGGCGGTGTCATGGGCGATCACGCGCCAGTGGGTCAGGCTGGGCTTGCCCTGTGCGGCGTCGATCACGCGCAGCGGGCGGCGCTCCCAGTCGGCGGCGATCGGCAGGTCGATGGCCTGCCAGCCGCCGGCGGTCCCATCGGCGGCGGGCGGTGCGGGCGCGGGGCCCTGCACCACGGCCTCGTAGCGCTTGTCCACCTGCCGTGCGGCGAAGGCGTCGCCCAGCGTGCGCTGGGCCGTCGCATGCCGCGCCATGAGCACGATGCCGGAGGTCGCCTGGTCCAGCCGGTGCACCACCAGGGCGTCCGGCCAGTGCTGCAGCGCACGGGCGCTCAGGCAGTCCTGCTTGTCGGGGCCGCGCCCCGGCACGCACAGCAGGCCCGAGGGCTTGGCCAGCACCAGCAGGTCGTCGTCGGCGTACAGGCAACCGGGCGGCGGTGCGGCTTCCCCGGCGCCTGGCGCCGCCTCAGTGGCGTCCGCCATCGGCCGGGTCATCGGGGCCCTTGGCCGTGCCATGCACCAGCTGGTGCACGGTGGCGCAAAGCTCTTCCACGTCGTTGGGCTTGTGAATGAGGGCGCTGGCGCCTTCGGCCAGGGCCGATTGTTCGATCTCCGCGGTGACGTGGCCCGAGGCCAGGGCCACCGGCAGGTCAGGGCGGATGCGCTTGGCCTCGCGCACCAGGTCCACGCCGCAGTAGCCGGGCATGTTGTAGTCGGTCACCAGCAGGTCGTAGTTGCGCGGGTCGGCGCGCAGGGCTTCGGTGGCTTCGTGCGGATCGGTGAACCCGGTCACCTGGTAGCCGCGGCGGCGCAGCAGGCGCCGCACGAGGAAGACCAGTGCCTCGTCGTCGTCCACGTACATCACGTGGCGCATGCGCTCGTCGGCGCTCTGCACGGGCGGCGGGGCGGCGGGCTGGGGGGCGTGCGGCGGCGCGCTCGGTGCCGAATCCGGCGCCACGGGGAAGTACAGCGTGAAGCGGCTGCCTTCGCCGGGAGCGCTGTGCACGTCCACCGCGCCGCCGTGCGTGCGCATCACGCCGTGCACCACGGCCAGGCCCAGGCCGGTGCCCTGGCCCACGGGCTTGGTGGTGAAGAAGGGCTCGAAGATGCGTTGCTGCGTGGCCGCGTCGATGCCCGGGCCGTTGTCCACCACGGTGAGCGCCACGTACTCGCCCAGGGGCAGGCCCAGGCGCTCGCACAGCCGCAAGTCGGGCTCCAGGGCCGAGGCCTCCATGCTGACGATGCCGCGCGCCTCGCCGATCGCATGGATGGCGTTGGTGCACAGGTTGAGCAGCGCCTGCTCGACCTGGGTGGCGTCGGCCAGCACGGGCGGCAGCCCCGCATCCAGGCGCATGCGCAGCTCGATGGCGGGCGGCAGGGTCACGCGCAGCAGCCGCTCGGTGTCGTGCATGGCGTCGTGCACGCTCACGGCGGTGCGCTGCGGCGGCTCGTTGCGGCTGAAGGTGAGGATCTGGCGCACCAGATCGCGCGCGCGCCGGCCGGCCTTGTCGATCTCGCGCAGGCTCTCCAGCACGGGCGAGGCGGCATCGCAGTCGGCCTTGGCCAGCTCGACGTTGCCCAGGATGGCGCTCAGGATGTTGTTGAAGTCGTGCGCGATGCCACCGGCCATGGTGCCTACGGCCTGCATCTTGTGCGACTCGCGCAGCTGCGCTTCCAGCTCGCTGCGGTGGGCCTCGGCCTTCTTGCGGCCGGTGAGGTCGCGCGCGAAGACGGTGGTGGTCTCGCCCTCGGCATGGCGCTCGAACGACATGCTCACCTCCACCGCCAGCTCCTTGCCGCTGGCGGTGCAGGCCACCATCTCGCCCAGCACGGCCTGCGTGGTGAGCTGCGCGAACGCCAGCGCCTGCGCCGCATCGGGCAGGAAGCGGTCGAGCCGGCTGCCCATGGCGTCGGCCGTGGCGCACTGGAACAGCGCCGCGGCCGTGGGGTTGAAGACAGTGATGCGCTGGTGCTGGTCCACGCACAGGATGGCATCGAGGGCGGAGTTGATCACCGCCTCCAGCCGCCGCTCGCTGGCGTGCAGCTGGGCATTGCGCTCCTGCAGGGCCTGGGCGCTTTGCTGCAGCGCCTGGCGCTCGGTGAGCAACGGTCCCTGGTCGATCACGGCGCACAGGAATTGCAGCACCGGCGGGCCGCTTTCCTGGGGCGCCTCGATGCGGGCGATGTGCAGGTCGCCGGTGATGGTGCCGCCCGAGCCCACGGGAAACACCACTTCGGTCGCCTCGCTGTGGCCGAGTTCGCGCGCCTGCGCGAAGGCCTCGCGCACGCGTTCGGCATCGGCCGCGCTCACGAACGGCATGAGCGAGGTGACGGGGCGGTCGGCCTCGGTGGGCTGGAAGGAGCGGTGCGCCATGGAATTGGCCTGCACCACGATATCGTGCTCGTCGAGCACCATGAGCGACAGCGGCACGCTGGCGAAAAGCGTCTCGAAGCGCTCGGAAGCGCTTTCCGCCGCGGCCTGGCTGTAGCGCAGCACCTTGTTCTGCACTTCCAGCTCGGCCTGGTAGGCGCGCAATTCGCCGATCAGCGCGGCCACGGGGCCCTCGGCACGGCTCGCGGGCGCGCGGCGCTCGGGCGGAACGGGCGCGGGCGGGTTCTCCGAACCCGGGGGCAGGAGCAGGGAAAGATCAGGACGGCTCATGGGCGAGGCAGCGACGGCAGGCAGAGCGGCAGCGGCGCCAGCGCCGCACGGAAGGGGCTCAGTGTACGCCCGCCCCTGGGTGACGGCCAGCCGCAGGCCTGCTGCGGGAAGTGCCTTTCACGCGGCGGCGCGCGAAGCCCTTTCCGGCCATCGGCAAGCGTCCACCGGGCCGGTGAACGCCACGCCGCGGTTCAGCGCGGCACGGTGCCTGGCGCGTCGTTCACCTGCCGCAGCGGCGTGAGCAGGAAGGCCAGCGCTGCCACCGCCACCAGCGCGCCGCCGCAGGCCGCGAACAGCTGGGCCAGCGTGATGCCCTTCATGACCCAGCCCGTGGCGGCGGCGGAGATTGGCGCCAGCCCCATGAAGATGAACATGAACAGCGCCATCGCCCGGCCGATGAGTGCCGGCGGCACCCGCTGCTGGATCCACGTGAAGATGCGCACCTGCATGAAGCCGCCCAGCACGCCGATGGCCAGCATGAGCGCAACCCCTTGCCAGAGGGCGCCGATCACGCCCATGGGCATGAAGAGCAGGCCGATGGTGGCGTCGAACGCCAGCAGCGTCATCCCCAGGCTGCCCCAGCGCAGGCGCGGCAGCATGCCCGAGGCCACCATGCCCGCGAGCGTGCCGGCACCGTGGGCGCCCACCAGCGTGCCGAACGCGGCGGCGCCCAGGTGGGGCAGGCTGCTCGCCAGCACCGGCATGGCGATGTGCAGCGGCCCCATGATGAGGATGGCCACGGCGCTCCAGTAGAGAAAGCAGGTGCGCAATTCGCGGTCGCGCCAGAAGTGCGCCAGGCCCTGCGCCACCGAAGCCAGCACCGCCGGTGAAGCCGTGCCCGGCGTGGCCGGTGGGGTGGAGGCGGTGGGGCCGTCGGTGCGGCCGGAGGGGGCCTGCGCCGCAGCCAGCAGACGCACCTTCGACAGGGTCCAGGCCGACACGCCGAAGCTGAGCGCATCGAGCCCGAAGGCAATGCCGATGCCCGTCGCGTTGGCCATGGCGCCGGTGCCGGCGCCGTCCGTACGGTTGCCGTCTCCGAACAGGGCGATCAGCAGGCCCGCCAGCAATGGCCCCAGGAACATCGTGAGCTGCCGGATGCCCATGCTGATGCCGTTGGCCGCCTACAACTGCGTGCGCGGCACCACGTGCGGCAGCATGGCCGTGCCGGCCGGGATGCTGAAGGCGGTGGCCAAGCCGATGGCCAGCGACAGGGCATAGACCATCCACAGCGTGAGCGCACCCGCCAGCACCAGCCCGCTGAGCACGCCCAGCAAGGCCAGGTTGGCGTATTTGGTGCGCATCAGCACCTGCTTGGGCGAGTGGCGGTCCACGAGGGCACCGCCGATGAGGATGAACAGCGCGCGCGGCACGCTAATGAGGGCCAGCACCGTCCCGAGCACCAGCGTGTCGCCGGTCATCTGCAGCACGAGCCAGGGCAGGGCGATGAGCGTGAACTGGTCGCCCAGCAGGGTGAGGGCCGTGCCGCTGACCATCCAGCGGAAGTTGGAGTCCTGCAGCAATGCGGCGCGAGGGTGGTGGGGCGAAGGGGTCATGGGTCGGTCCGTTGACTGCGCAGGGGCAGCGATGGGGGCCGACTGTGAAGTCTCACGTAGCGTGAGGGTCAAGCTTTTTTCAGGGCGATGGCGCGGCGACCGGCAGGCGTGGCACGGCGTGCAGGTAGTGGCGCACGGGCTCGCTCAAGGGGGAGCCGGCGCGCAGCAGGGGCTCGCTGGCCGATGCGCGCATCAGCTTGGCGCGCAGCCCGGCGTCGTTGCGGCAAAGGGTGGCGAACAGTGTGTCCCAGTGCGCAGCGGCATCCCTCGCCTGGGGATGGCCCGGGGGAATGCCCTGGTCCAGCAACTGCTGTACTTCCTGCTCCAGCTGCTGCCATTGCGTGTGGTGTACCTGGCCCAGCCGGCGCAGGTCGTCACGGTCCAGGTAGCGTAGCAGCAGGTCCATGCGCAACTGGATGGCGCCTTCGATGTACCGGATCATGTCGCCCGGCGGCGCATGGTTGCGGCCCTGGGTGCTGGGCTCGGTGCGGAACATGTGGCCCCAGCGTTCCAGCAGGTCCATGTCGCCGTCCATCCAGTGCAGCATCAGCGCCATCCATCGGTAGGCCAGCGCCTGGACCGCGGGCGCATCGATCGGCAGGCCCTCGTCCATGGCCTGGCACACCCGGTCCCTGACGACCAGCCAGTCCGCTTCGATGCGGTGCCAATGGGAGAAGATGTGCTTGAGCTCGGCCGCGCTGAAGTACTTGCCGTAGGTGGCCATGAGCGCCAGCGCCTGCAGCCAGTCGCCCATGTCGGGCTCGGCGCCGGCCTCCAGCCCGTCGCGCAGCAGCGACAGGCGGCCGCGCAGCTCGGTGGCCTGCGCGATCTGCTGGTCCAGCGCACGGATCTGCTGCCCGATGATCTGCTCGGGCGCCATGCCGTCGCCCGCCAGCAGGGCCGCGATGTCGCTGAGCGGCAGGCCCATCTGGCGCAGCGTCTGGATGCCGTGCAGCCGCTGCACGTCGGACGGGCTGTAAAGGCGGTAACCCGCCTCGGACCGGCCCGAGGGCTTGAGCAAACCCACCTCGTCATAATGGTGCAGCGTGCGCACCGTGAGGCCGGTGCGCCGGGCCAGCTCGCCGACCTGGAGCAGCATGGGTGGCGGGCCCCCGGCCGGTCAGCGGACCGAGATCAGTTCGATTTCGAAGTTCAGCGTGGCGTTGGGGGGAATGACGCCGCCCGCGCCGCGCTCGCCGTAGGCGATGGCCGGCGGGCAGGTCAGCTTGGCCTTGCCGCCCGGCTTCATGCGCTGCACGCCTTCGGTCCAGCAGGGAATGACGCGGTTGAGCGGAAACTCGGTGGGTTCGCCGCGCTTGTAGGAGCTGTCGAACTCCTTGCCGTCCGGCAGTGTGCCCTTGTAGTGCACCTTGACGGTGTCCGTGGCCTTGGGCGAGGCGCCGGTGCCTTCTTTCAGCGACTCGTACACCAGCCCGCTGGGCAGGGTGACGGGGGCGGTCTGCGCCATGGCGGCGGGAACGATCACAAGCCCGGCAAGCAGGGCGCACAAGGAATTTCGCACGAAAGCATCTCCTGAAAAAAGGTAGCCCGCGATCTTAAAGAGTCTGCCCGCGGCCCTGTAACCCCATGTTGAAGGGCCAGGCCGGCCGGGCCCATGGCGCGGCCGGCGCCCCCCTCGCCGTCACGCGTAGTCGCTCACCGGAATGCAACTGCACGACAGGTTGCGGTCGCCCCAGACGTTGTCCACGCGGCCGACCGGCGACCAGTACTTGCTGTGGCGCAAGGCGTCCACCGGAAAGGCCGCGGTCTCGCGGGCGTAGGGCCGCGTCCATTCCGGGGCGAGCAGGCTCTCGGCCGTGTGGGGTGCATGCTTGAGCGGGTTGTCGTCCTGCGGCCAGGCACCGGATTCGATCTGGCGGATCTCCTCGCGGATGGCGATCATCGCGTCGATGAAGCGGTCCAGTTCGGACAGCGTTTCGCTTTCGGTGGGCTCCACCATCAGCGTGTTGGGCACCGGGAACGACAGCGTGGGCGCATGGAAGCCGTAGTCGATCAGTCGCTTGGCCACGTCCTCGGCCATCACGCCGCTGGTTTCCTTCAGGCCCCGCAGGTCCAGGATGCACTCGTGGGCCACGTGGCCGTTGGCGCTCGCGTACAGCGTGGGGTAGTGGTCCTTCAGGCGTGCGCTGATGTAGTTGGCCGACAGGATGGCCGTCTCGGTCGCGGCCTGCAGGCCCTCGGCGCCCATCATGCGGATGTACATCCAGCTGATCGGCAGCACGGCGGCATTGCCCAGCGGGGCGGAGCTGACCGCGCCCACGCCGTTGGCGGCGGCGTTCGTGTCGGCGCCCAGGGCGCCTTGCGCGGCCGCGGTGCGGTGGCTTGGCAGGTAGGGCACCAGGTCGGCCACCACGCACACGGGGCCGACGCCGGGGCCGCCGCCGCCGTGCGGGATGCAGAAGGTCTTGTGCAGGTTCAGGTGGCTCACGTCGCCGCCGAACTCGCCGGGGGCGGCCACGCCCACCAGGGCGTTCATGTTGGCGCCGTCCACGTACACGCGCCCACCGTGCTGGTGCACCAGCGCGCACAGCTCCTTCACCTGCGTCTCGAAAACGCCGTGCGTGCTGGGGTAGGTGATCATCACGCAGGCCAGATGCGCGCTGTGCTGCTCGCACTTGGCGCGCAGGTCGGCCAGGTCCACGTTGCCGTTGGCATCGCAGGCCGTCACCACGACCTGCATGCCTACCATCTGGGCGCTGGCGGGGTTGGTGCCGTGCGCGCTGCTGGGGATCAGGCAGATGTTGCGGTGGCCCTCGCCCTGGGCCGCGTGGTAGGCCTTGATGGCCAGCAGGCCGGCGTATTCGCCCTGCGAGCCCGCGTTGGGCTGCAGGCTGATGCCGGCGTAGCCCGTGGCCTCGCACAGCCAGGCGCGCAACTGCTCGTCGAGCAGGCGATAGCCCCGTTGCTGGTCGGCCGGGGCGAAGGGGTGCACGTTGGCGAATTCGGGCCAGGTGATGGGGATCATCTCGCTGGTCGCGTTCAGCTTCATGGTGCAGCTGCCCAGCGGGATCATGCTGCGGTCCAGCGCCAGGTCCTTGTCGGACAGCTGGCGGATGTAGCGCAGCATGCCGGTCTCGGAATGGTGGGTGTTGAACACCGGGTGCGTGAGGAAGGCGCTGGTGCGGCGCAGCCCCGTGGGGATCAGCGGCTCCACGCCCTTTTCGAAGGCGGCGAAGGTGGGCAGCGCCTGGCCTTCCCGGGCAAACACCTTCCACAGCAGCTCGATGTCGGCACGCGTGGTGGTCTCGTCCAGCGAGATGCACAGGTAGTTCTCGAAATAGACGCGCAGGTTGGCGCCCAGCGAGACAGCGCGGGCCGCGATGGCTTGCGTGGCGCCTTCGGTGTGCAGCGACAGCGTGTCGAAGGCGGCCTGCGGGCGCAGCGGCGCACCCAGTTGCTCCAGCCCCTTGGCCAGGATGGCGGTGTAGGCGGCCACGCGCTGGGCGATGCGCATCAGGCCCTGGGGCCCGTGGTAAACGGCGTACATGCTGGCCACCACGGCTGGCAGCACCTGGGCCGTGCAGATGTTGGAGGTGGCCTTTTCGCGGCGGATGTGCTGCTCGCGCGTCTGCAGCGCCAGGCGGTAGGCGGGCTTGCCGTGCACGTCCACGCTCACGCCGACCAGGCGGCCGGGCAGGGAGCGCTTGTACTCGTCGCGGCAGGCCATGAAGGCGGCGTGCGGGCCGCCCGCGCCCATGGGCATGCCGAAGCGCTGCGTGGTGCCCACCACGATGTCCGCGCCCCATTCGCCGGGCGGCGTGATGAGGGTGAGGGCCAGCAGGTCGGCCGCGGCGATGAAGGCCGCGCCCTTGGCATGGGCCCGGGCGGCATCGGCCGCCAGGTCGTCGATGCGGCCGCTGGTGGCAGGGTACTGCGCCAGCACGGCGAAGTAGTCGCCGTCCAGCGCGTCATTCCACTCGGCCAGCGAGTTGGCCAGCACCACCTCGATGCCAAGCGGCGCGGCGCGCGTCTGGATCACCTCGATGGTCTGCGGGTGCGCGTCGCCGGCCACGATGAAGCGCGTGCTTTTCGATTTGACCGAGCGCTTGGCCAGCGTCATGGCCTCGGCCGCCGCGGTGGCCTCGTCCAGCATGGAGGCGTTGGCGATGGGCATGGCCGTGAGGTCGCACACCATGGTCTGGAAGTTGACCAGCGCCTCCATGCGGCCCTGCGAGATCTCGGCCTGGTACGGCGTGTAGGCCGTGTACCAGGCGGGGTTCTCCAGGATGTTGCGCAGGATGACGCCCGGCGTGTGCGTGCCGTGGTAGCCCTGGCCGATGAAGCTGCGCAGCACCTGGTTATGTGCGGCGATGGCCTTCAGCTCGGCCAGCGCCGCGGCTTCCGTGGTGGCGGGCGGCAGGTCCATGGCCCGGCTGCGCGCGATGGAGCGCGGCACGATGCCGTCCACCAGCGCGCGGCGCGAGGCCTCGCCGATGGCGGAGAGCATGTGCTGTTCGTCCGCCCCGTCGATGCCGATGTGGCGGGGCAGGAACTCGGTGGCGTTTTCAAGCGCGCCAAGCGGCAGGGCGGATTGCATCAGCATGGAAGAGGACCGTGGACGGAAAAGGAAAGGGGAAGGAAAAGGCTCAGGCGTTCTTGGCGAAATCGGTGTAGGCCGTTTCGTCCATCAGGCCGGACAACTGGGCTGGATCGGACAGCTTGACCTTGAAGAACCAGCCGGTGTTCAAGGGGTCGGAGTTGGCGAGCGACGGGTCGGCGCGCAGCGCCTCGTTCACTTCCACCACCTCGCCCGAGACGGGCATGTACACATCGGCGGCGGCCTTGACGGACTCGACCACGCCGGCCACTTCGCCCTGCGAGAAGGTCTTGCCGACTTCGGGCAGGTCCACGAACACCACGTCGCCCAGGGCATCCTGGGCATGGACGGTGATGCCGACCACGGCGGCGTTGGCATCGGCGGCGTCGATCCACTCGTGATCGCGGGAGTATTGAACGGTCATGGGGGCTCCTGAAAAATGAAGAAAAGGAATCTGGAATGTAGCGGTGGCCGCCGCCTTGGCGGTGGCCCCGGCTGCCCGCTTCAGCCGCGGTAGTAGCGGGGCGCCACGAAAGGCAGCGCGCACACCTGCATGGGCACCGGCTTGCCGCGCACGATGGCCTGCACGCGCGTGCCGATGGCGGCCAGTGCCGGGGGCACGTAGGCCATGGCGATGGGCTGGTTCACGCTCGGGCCCAGCAGGCCGCTGGTGACCTCGCCAAGGGCCTCGCCCTCGGTGCTTTGCAGCGGGGTGTGCTCGCGCACGGGCACGCGCTCCAGCGCGGTGAGGCCCACGCGCTTGCGCGTCAGGGTGGCCGGGTCGTCGATCTGCGCCAGCACCTTGGCCGCGCCGGGAAAGCCGCCGGCCCGCGCACCGCCCGTGCGGCGCACCTTCTGGATGGCCCAGTTCAGGCCGGCTTCGGGGGGCGTTGTGGTGGTGTCGATGTCGTTGCCGTACAGGCACAGGCCCGCTTCCAGGCGCAGCGAGTTGCGCGCGCCCAGGCCGATCGGCTTCACTTCGGGCTGCGCGAGCAGGGCGCGCGCCAGCGCCTCGGCCTGCGATGCGGGCACCGAGATCTCGAACCCGTCCTCGCCCGTGTACCCGCTGCGGGTGACGAAGGCATCGCAGCCCGCAATCTCGTAGCGCCCGCCGGTCATGAAGACGAGCTGCTCGATGCCGGGCGCCAGCCGCGACAGCGCCGCAACGGCCTGCGGTCCCTGCAGCGCCAGCAGCGCATGGTCGGGCATGGGGACGACCTCGCAGCGCTGGCCGATGCGGGCCTGGATGTGCGCGATGTCGCCGGCCTTGCAGGCGCCGTTCACGATCACGAAGATGTCGCCCTCGCCCTGCTTGATGAACATCAGGTCGTCGATGATGCCGCCCTCGTCGTTCAGCAGCAGGCCGTAGCGCTGCTTGCCCACGGGCAGGTCGATCACGTCCACGGGAATGAGGGATTCGAAGGCGGCCGCGGCATCGCTGCCCACCAGGCGCAACTGGCCCATGTGCGACACGTCGAACAGGCCGGCGGCCTGGCGCGTGTGCAGATGCTCCGCCATCAGGCCGGCGGGGTACTGCACGGGCATGGAATAGCCGGCGAACGGCACCATGCGGGCCCCGAGTTCGAGGTGCAGGGCGTTCAGCGGGGTGGTGAGCAGGGCAGCGTCGGCGGCGGACATGGCAATCTCCAGCAAGGGCAAATGGGAACGCGGCCCCATGGCCACGCCTTTGCCCCGCTGTCCGCTTTACCTGAGAGATTCACCCACGTGCCAAGGCGGCGCGGGGCTTGCTCCTTCGGTGGGCCCGCGCACGTGGCGGACCTCTCTCCAGCAAGGGGAACGCCCGCATCCCTGCGGGCGCTTTGCCAGTCCTTTTGCCTGAGCGTTCGGGGTCACCCTGCGCCTTCGGCGGCGCCGGCATTCCCGGTGACGGGGCGGCGCTCTCTCCTGACCGGGCGGATTCTAACTGCAGCGCCGGTGCGCGCCGGGCGATCCGACCGCGGTGTGCGCGGGGGCTTGCCGTGTTCGAGAAAGCCAATGCCCTGCAAAAAAGCCAAGTGCCCCGGCGAACGGTAATCCGCCGGGGCCCTGCCTGTTTCGTGCGCCCCGGTAAGGGCGCCTTGATGGATGAAGTGTGCCGTGCGCTCGCTGGATGGATTTTCTGAATTTCTTCAAAAATGATCTTTATGCAGAAAATTCTTCTGAAATATGGAAATCGGAAGAATAATGCGGTGCATGGACCGCCTCGACAGAAAAATCCTCTCCGTCCTGCAGGCCGACGCCCGCGCCAGCCTGCAGGAGATCGGCAACGCCGTGGGCCTGAGCCCGTCGCCCTGCTGGGGCCGCATCAAGAAGATGGAGGAGGCGGGCGTGATCGAGGGCTACACCGTGCGCCTGAACCCCAAGGCGCTCGATCTGAACGACACGGTCCTGGTCCAGGTCACGCTCGACAGCCATTCGGACAACACGCTGGAGAAGTTCGGCGAAACCCTGGCCAGCATTCCCGAGGTCATCGAGGCGCACCTGGTGTCGGGCGACTACGACTACCTGCTGCGCGTCGTGGTCAAGGACACGCGCGATTACGAGCGGCTGCTGCGCGAGAAGCTCTACAAGATCAAGGGCATTCGCCACAGCCGGTCGAGCTTCGTGCTGCGCACGCTCAAGCGGGCCGACCTGCCCTTGTTCGCACAGTGACGGTTAAGGGGCTGTGCGGGGCTCCAGCGCGCTACGGCCAGCGGATTTTGCTGAAAAGTGCCACTTGCCATAGTTTTTATTGTCTTGGTTGCTATTGATTTTGTAGCAATGGGGTGAAACGTTGGCTTGACGCCGCGTCAGGCCGCGATGCGCACGGCGCCGTCCTCATCTTGCGGCACCCAGACGATGCGGTCCATGTCCACGCCCATCGCGCGTGCCTGGGCCAGCAGGCGGGGCCGCACGCCGCGGGGCAGGGTGGGGGTGCGCGAGAGGATCCACAGGTAGTCGAGGCTCGCGCCCACGACCATGGCCCAGCGGTAGTCCTCGTCCAGCGCCACCACGTGGTAGCCGCCATAGAAGGGGCCGAAGAACGAAACCTTGAGCGAGGCTTGGTCGGGGCGGCCGATGAACACCGCCCGGCCGCGCGATTCGCGCCAGCGCTTGCGGGCCGGATCGAACCCGCGGTTGAGCACCTGCACCGATCCGTCCGGCCCCCGGCTGTAGTGGGCGCTGGTCTGGACCAGGCCCTTTTCGAAGCGGTGGTCGATTCGGGCCAACTCGTACCAGTGCCCGGCATAGCGGTCCACGTTGAAATCCTCCACCACCTCGACGCCCCGCGGGGCCCGCACGGATGCGCTGGCCGAGAATGCCAGCGCTGCCCCCACGGCGGCTGCGCCCACGGCCAAGGGCCAGAGCGGGCGACGGTGGGTGCGGTAGCGTGGGGCGGGGGAACGGGCCATGGGGTCTCCTGCTTCGATGGCGTGGTGGGTTTTGATGCTGCGCTGCAGTGCGCGGCGCGGAAAGGCCAGACAGTCTCGCCGGCAGGGCAGGGCGACCCTGTAGGCGCGTTCCTGCAAAGGCCGTCGGAATCGCCACGAAAAAGGGCCTGCAAAGCAGGCCCTTCGGGTCGCCCTGGCGAGGGCGGGGGAGGCATCACATGCCGGAGTAGTTCGGGCCGCCGCCCCCTTCGGGCGTGACCCAGACGATGTTCTGCGTCGGGTCCTTGATGTCGCAGGTCTTGCAGTGCACGCAGTTCTGCGCGTTGATCTGCAGCCGCTGGGCATCGCCCCCCTTGGCCTCGTCGGGCACGAACTCGTACACGGCGGCGGGGCAGTAGCGCGCCTCGGGGCCGGCGTACTTGGCGAGGTTGATGTTGACCGGCACGCTCGGGTCCTTGAGCGTCAGGTGCGCCGGCTGGTTCTCGGCATGGTTGGTGTTGCTGATGAACACGCTGGACAGCCGGTCGAAGGTGAGCTTGCCGTCGGGCTTGGGATACACGATGGGCTTGCACTCGGCCGCGGGCTTCAGGTAAGCGTGGTCGGGCTTGTCGCGGTGCAGCGTCCAGGGAATGTTGCCCTTGAGCACGAATTGCTCGATGCTGTTCATGAGCGTGGCGGTGGCCAGGCCCTTCTTGAACCACGCCTTGAAGTTGCGCGCCTTGTTCAGCTCGGCGTAGAGCCAGCTCTTTTCGAACGCCTCGGGGTAGGCCGTGAGTTCGTCGTGCTGGCGCCCCGCGTGCACCGCGTCGTAGGCCGCCTCGGCCGCCAGCATGCCGGTCTTGATGGCCGCGTGGCTGCCTTTGATGCGGCTCACGTTGAGGTAGCCCGCCTCGCAGCCCACCAGCGCGCCGCCCGGGAACACCGTCTTGGGCAGCGACAGCAGGCCGCCGGCCGTGATGGCGCGTGCGCCGTAGCCGATGCGCTTGGCCGGCTTGATGCCCTTGGCCTCGTCGCCTTCCAGGTAGTAGCGGATGTTGGGGTGGGTCTTCCAGCGCTGGAATTCCTCGAACGGGCTGAGGTAGGGATTGGAGTAGTCCAGCCCGGTGATGAAGCCCAGCGTGACCTTGTTGTCCTCGGCGTGGTACAGGAACGCGCCGCCGTAGGTGTCGCTGTCCATGGGCCAGCCGGCCGTGTGCATGACGAAGCCGGGCTGGTGGCGCTTGGGGTCGATTTCCCAGAGCTCCTTCACGCCGATGCCATAGGCCTGCGGGTCGCGCCCCTGGTCCAGCTTGAAGCGGCTGATGAGCTGGCGGCCCAGGTGGCCGCGCGCGCCCTCGGCGAAGATCGTGTACTTGGCGTGCAGTTCCATGCCCAACTGGAAGTCGGCGGTGGGCTCGCCTTCCTTGCTCACGCCCAGGTTGCCGGTGGCCACGCCCTTGACCGAGCCGTCTTCGTTGTAGAGCACTTCGGCGGCCGGAAAGCCGGGGAAGATCTCCACGCTCAGGTTCTCGGCCTGGGTGGTGAGCCAGCGCACCACGTTGCCCAGGCTCACGATGTAGTTGCCGTGGTTCTGAAAGCACTGCGGCAGCAGGAAATTGGGGGTACGCCAGGACGACTTTTCGCCCAGGAAGATCATGGCGTCGTCGGTGACGGGCTGGTTGAGCGGCGCGCCCAGTTCCTTCCAGTTGGGGATCAGCTCGGTCAGCGCCTTCGGGTCCATGATGGCGCCCGACAGGATGTGCGCGCCGGTCTCGGAGCCCTTTTCCAGCACCACGACCGAGATGTCCTGGCCTTTTTCGGTGGCGAGTTGCTTGAGCCGGATGGCGGTGGACAGGCCGCCGGGGCCGCCGCCGACGACCACCACGTCGTACTCCATGGCTTCGCGGGGGCCGTGTTGGGCGAGGATTTCTTCTGGGGTCATGGGTGTCTCGTGGTGGTTTGATAATGGGTGATCCGCCGCGGGCGACTGGCCTGCGCGCAGTCCGTCGGTCGGACAGATTGTATTCACGGAAAACCGACAATCGAACGATCGTTCTATTTTCTGACAAGAGAGACATCCCATGGCTTACAGCATCGATTTGGAAGGGCGCGTCGCCTTCGTGACCGGGGCATCGAGCGGGCTCGGCGCGCAGTTCGCCCGCACGCTGGCCGCCGCAGGGGCCGGCGTGGTGCTGGCCAGCCGGCGCGTGGAAAAGCTCAAGGAGCTGCGCGCGCGCATCGAAGGCGAGGGCGGCGACGCCCATGTGATCGAACTGGACGTGACCGACCACGACTCCATCAAGGCGGCCGTGGCCCATGCCGAGACGGAGATGGGCTCCATCGACATCCTGGTCAACAACTCGGGCGTCTCCACCACCCAGCGCCTGCAGGACGTGGAGCCCGAGGATTTCGACTTCATCTTCGACACCAACGTGAAGGGCGCCTTCTTCGTGGCGCAGGAGGTCGGCAAGCGCATGCTGGCGCGCTCGCGCGGGGCGGCGCCGGGCAGCTTCACCGGCGGGCGCATCATCAACATCGCCTCGATGGCAGGCCTCAAGGTGCTGCCGCAGATCGGCGCGTACTGCATGAGCAAGGCGGCCGTGGTGCACATGACGCGGGCCATGGCGCTCGAATGGGGCCGCTTCGGCATCACGGTGAACGCCCTGTGCCCGGGCTACATCGACACCGAGATCAACCACCACCACTGGCAGACCGAGCAGGGCCGCAAGCTCCTGGACATGCTCCCGCGCAAGCGCGTGGGCCAGCCCAAGGACCTGGACGCGCTCATCGTCATGCTGGCCAGCGACCAGAGCCACTTCGTGAACGGCGCGGTGATCGCCGCCGACGACGGTTTCGCGGTCTGACCGCCGGCCGATGCTGACTGGAATCCTGGCAGGGCTCGCCGCGGGCGCGCTCTGGGGGCTGGTGTTCGTCGCGCCACGCATGGCGGCCGGGTTCGCGTCGGTGGACCTCACCGCCGGCCGTTTTGTGGCCTATGGCGCCATGGCCGTGGGCATGCTGCTGTGGGGCCTGCGCCCGGGCACGCGCCCGGCGGTGCGCTGGCCCACCGCCCGCCAGGCCGGGGCCGCCCTGGGCCTGAGCGTGCTGGGGTTCACCGGCTACTACCTGCTGCTGGTGCTGGCGATCCGCGATGCGGGGGTGGAGGTGCCGGCCCTCATCATCGGCACCATTCCGGTGTGGGTGATGCTGCTGGGCAAGCCGAAGGGGCTGCGCTGGGCGGCCCTGGTGCCGGGGCTGGCCCTGACCCTGGCGGGCCTGGCGCTGATGGCGTTCGCGCCGCACGGCGAGGGTGGATCGCCGGCGGCGGGCGGCGGTGCGTATTGGTGGCGCGGCATCGGCATCGTGCTGGTGGCGCTGGTCTTCTGGACCGCGTTCGCCATCCTCAATTCGGCCTGGGTGCAGCGCCACCCCGAGGTGGGCGCGACGCAATGGGCCAACTGGCTGGGCGTGGCCACGGGTTTGGGTGGATTGCTGCTGTGGGGGGTGAAGGGCTTTGTTGCACAAACCGAATCGAGCGCGTTATGACCCCAGCCCCAGGCGCACTCATGCCACAGCCGCCACCGCGACGGTTTCAGGCCGTCCAAGCTGGCTGAACCGGTTCAGCAGCGCAACTCGGACATGCAGCTCAACCACCTGACGCTCAAACGTTCGTGCCATGACCCGCTCGCCCAAGCGCTTGAAGCAGTGCATCTTGGTCATTTGCGCCAGCAACTGCGGCAGCATGGGCGCATCTCCAATGGCGTTGCTGGTGACCTCGATGGCCCGGATCTCCAGTGTCTGAGCATCGATGCCCAAATGAACCTTACGCCATTCGCGCCGGTATTCGGCCCCGTGCCTTTTGCGCTTGCATTCACCTTCTCCCAGGAACTTAATGCCTGTGCTGTCCACCAGCAGGTGCAGCGGTGAGCTCCTCGGCTGGTAGTTCAGTTGGACTTGCAGATCCTTTTGGCGCCGACAGACCGTGCTGAAGTCAGGGACCGGCCAGTTCACCCCAGCCAGCTTGAGCAGGCTTTGGACCATGCCAAGCGCTTGGCGAAGGGGCTGACCAAACAGGCACTTGATGCTCAGACAGAACTGGATCGCGGCATCCGAGAACGTTTGGTTGCGACCGCGTTTGCCTTTGGGCTCAGCCAGCCACTGCATCCCCCTATCCAGCCACATCGTCAGCGATCCACGGGCCTTCAATGCCGCGTTGTACTGTGCCCAGTTTGTCGTGCGGTAGCGGGTCCGCATCTTCTTGCCTTCACTCATCTGGTCAGACTACCAGCGAGCTGCATCGCTTTGTGCAACAAAGCCTTGCGCATCCCAATCGGCATGGCGAAAGGGCGCCCTCCCAAAACATTGCTGGGTAGACTGATTAATAAATAGTTAATCAAAAAGGGGGTGGTGATGGCAGCACAATCGTGGCAGCGGGAGGTTTCCGAATGTTTCTCCAATGAAACCTGCAAGAACAGAATCTTCAGCAAAATCAAGTCCGCGGCGACGGAATTGGGTTTCGAAGGCTTTGTTGCACAAAGCGATGCAGCTCGCTGGTAGTCTGACCAGATGAGTGAAGGCAAGAAGATGCGGACCCGCTACCGCACGACAAACTGGGCACAGTACAACGCGGCATTGAAGGCCCGTGGATCGCTGACGATGTGGCTGGATAGGGGGATGCAGTGGCTGGCTGAGCCCAAAGGCAAACGCGGTCGCAACCAAACGTTCTCGGATGCCGCGATCCAGTTCTGTCTGAGCATCAAGTGCCTGTTTGGTCAGCCCCTTCGCCAAGCGCTTGGCATGGTCCAAAGCCTGCTCAAGCTGGCTGGGGTGAACTGGCCGGTCCCTGACTTCAGCACGGTCTGTCGGCGCCAAAAGGATCTGCAAGTCCAACTGAACTACCAGCCGAGGAGCTCACCGCTGCACCTGCTGGTGGACAGCACAGGCATTAAGTTCCTGGGAGAAGGTGAATGCAAGCGCAAAAGGCACGGGGCCGAATACCGGCGCGAATGGCGTAAGGTTCATTTGGGCATCGATGCTCAGACACTGGAGATCCGGGCCATCGAGGTCACCAGCAACGCCATTGGAGATGCGCCCATGCTGCCGCAGTTGCTGGCGCAAATGACCAAGATGCACTGCTTCAAGCGCTTGGGCGAGCGGGTCATGGCACGAACGTTTGAGCGTCAGGTGGTTGAGCTGCATGTCCGAGTTGCGCTGCTGAACCGGTTCAGCCAGCTTGGACGGCCTGAAACCGTCGCGGTGGCGGCTGTGGCATGAGTGCGCCTGGGGCTGGGGTCATAACGCGCTCGATTCGGTTTGTGCAACAAAGCCATGCGTCACCCACCAGACCGCACCCATCCAGAATAAGAAGTAGGTCACGCCCGCCAACGCGATGGAAGCGCCTGAAGGCCAATCCAGCTTTGCAGCGAAAGCCAAAGGAACGACCAGGATGGCGGCCAACAGCGTGCCTTTGTTCTGGGGATCCAAACCACCCGATGTCACCCAAAGCGCCACGAAGGTCGAGGCGCACGCCAAGACGAGCGCAATGGCTATCCGTACCCAGAACGGGGCGGTGATTGGTTTGCAACGGACGACACCCATTTGCCACATCCAGATTCAAGATTCAAAGGAAGCCCAACTGTGGCACACGAACGGCGGCTTGTGGCCGGATGGCTGCCTGCCGTGACCCGCTGCTTCCAGCGTTGCCCGGACGACTTGCTGCGCGCTGATTCATTCCTCCACTGGCGCTCGGGGATTTTCAGGTTGTTCGAAACACTGATTTTAAGTACAGTCTTTCAAATTCTCTCCCATCCTTCGTGGCGCTCTGACGACCTGGGCGGCGCATGAAGCCAGCTCGGCGCCAGACACCCCACCGTACCTCGGCCAACCCAGGCCATGCACGGGCCAAAGCACGTTTTCCACTCCACCGTGAAGCCAACCGTCCCGCCCCATGGCTTCGCATCCATCGCCCGCCGCCTCACACCTGCCAAGGGGTACGCACGCTGGCCATGCAACCCTTTCAGGAGGCAAAGCAATGCGAGTCAAATTCATGGGATTCCGGTTTGTCCTTAGAGCGTGTTATGAACTTCCCGCCGCAGCTAGCCCCCGTGCAGCGGCGGGCAACATGAGCACTGCAAACACCAGAAAATGCAGCCCGCCGAGCACTTGCGGCAACCGCTCATAGTCCCGGGAGAGCCTGCGGAACCTCGCCAGCCAACCAAAGCTTCGCTCCACCACCCAGCGCCGCGGCAGCAGTACAAAGCCTTTCTTCGCCTCGGGCAGCTTCACGATCTGCAGATCGATGCCGTTGTCCTGCGCCGCCTTGGATGCCGCCTTACCCGTGTAGCCTTGGTCTGCCCAGGCCCGTTGCACCGTATGGCCAGTGGCCTGCTGCACGTCCTCGCACAACTGGTGCACCTGAGCGCGCTCTTGCTCGTCGGCCGGCGTGACATGTACCGCCAGGAGATGGCCCAGCGTGTCCACGGCCATGTGCACCTTGCTGCCTCGCTTGCGTTTGTAGCCGTCATAGCCTGCACGTGGGCCACTCTCGCAACTCGATTGCAGCGTTCGCCCGTCCATCACCACGGCGCTGGGCTGGCCCTGGCGCCCTTGGGCCACGCGGATGATGGAGCGCAGATCAGAGACCATGGCCTCGAAGCAGCCCGCATCCAGCCACCGCCGGCTCTGCTGGTAAACCGCTTCCCAGGGCGGCAGATCGTTGGGCAGCATCCGCCAGGGCGCTCCCGCGCGCACCAGCCAGCGCAGCGCGTTGAAGACTTCTCGCAGATCATGCTCGCGCTGGGGCGCGTGCTGGTCCATCAGGGTCAGGTAAGGCGCAGCGAAGCTCCATTCTTCATCGCTGACGTCTGTTGGGTAGGGCTTGCGGGGCATCTGCAAACTCTACCCTTGGCTTCGCTCTCACGGAGCAAAGTTCATAACACGCTCTAAACCGCAGGGCCCCCTGTCGCTGGAGACATTCGCCCAGGCCCTATCCGCCCGGGGCTACGATCCCAGCGCGCCCGCGGATGGGCAGCGCCTGTTCTTCCTGAACGATTCGGCGGACCCCGACTACCACGTGGGCGTGGTCATCACCGTCAAGGACCACAAGACCTATTGCGAACTGGTGCGCGCGCCCACCAACATCCTGGTGCGTGTGGCGCAGGTGCGCCGCGATGCCAGTCTGATGGATTTCAACTTCTTCGTGCTGCACAAGCGCACGGGGGCGGGCATGTACCAGTACTACCACCACTCCTGCAGCGTGAGCACCTTCTGCCACCTGGCCGGCACCCATTTCAACCAGTACAAGGAGCTGGCGATCGCCGAGAAAATCGCGGCGGCTGGTGGCAGTGAGTTGACCGAGGCACGGCGCGTCAAAATCCGACGCGAGCACAATGCCCGCTTCTCCTGGGAAGTGCTGGTGCGGCAAGAGGCGCTGCAGTCCATGATCGAAGAACTGGAGAAGGTGAAGAGTTTCGAATACGTGGTCGCCACGCCCGAGGTGCCGCAGGCGCGTTCAAGGCCCATACGGCCTACATCAAGAACCGCGCGAGCAAGATCACTTTCGTGGCGGGCACGCCCGGCAGAATGCTGGCGGCGGCCATCCAGGCGTGTGTAAGGGCGGAGCGCCCCCAGCGCGGCCGCATCGAAGGGGTGGATGCCCATGGCGTCGAGAAAGTGATTTCCATCTTGGACAACCCGGAAAATTTCGGCGAATACGACTACGACCAACTGGCCTCCAGGCTCGACCAGTTGGACGTGACGCGCTTTTCCACCGCCTGGGTGGTCGAGGAGTTGCTGCGGCAGTGCCGCGAGCACCGCCACATTTTCGAGATGCCGATGCGATGAGGCGGTATGTGCTCCAGGCGTTGCTGTTCTCGGCCGCCGTGGTGGCCGGTGTGGTCTATGGGGTGCCCGACGCCGATGGGGCCATGCAGTTCTATGGCGAGAAAATCCGCGCCAGCCTGTTCACGGGCCTGCTCACCACGGGTAGCTTCTTGCTGTCGCTCAAGATCTTCATCGTGGTCAAGTTCAAGGAGACGGTGTTCGACACGCCGGGCTACCGCGAGCTGTTCGCGCAGCTGAAAAAGATCGACCCGCGCATCCGGCGCTATGCGCAGGTCCGCAATGTGAGCAACCTGATTTTTGCGTCCATCGTCTCGGCGCTCATCGGGGCCGCGGCACAGGTCACGCTGGGGCTGTTGGACGTTTTTGCCTGCTTTCTGGCCTGCGTGGCCATCGCCGCGTTCGCGGGGGCCATGCTCTTCCAGACGCTGTGGCTGGTGCACGCGATCATCTCGGACTGGCTCGACCGCACCGAGGACCTGTAACGGCCGTCTGAAGTCTCCCAGCAGCCACGGAGCGTGCCTGGCGGCGCACATCGCCCGGCGCCGGGGCGCCCACGGTGACCGCGATGCCGCAAAATGCCAGCCACTGGCGCCCATTCGTCCGTCCTGGCCGACCGATGCGATGGATTGCCTGCCTGTCTGCTTGCCCGCTGCCTGCCTGCCATGATCGAAAAACACTACCTCACCCCGCTCTTCGCCCCCAGCTCCATCGTGGTGCTGGCCGGCCGGGCCGATGCGCCCGAGTCGCTCACGCCGTGCGCCCGCGCACTGCACACCGCGCTGAGGGCGCAGCGCTTCACCGGAACGCTGCAGTTCCTGGACATCCACACCAGCGGCACGCTGGCCGATCTGGCGCAGACACGCGCGGACCTGGCCCTGATCGCGCTGCCGCCCGAGGATGTGGTGGCGGCGCTGGAGGTGGCGGGGCGCATCGGCTGCCGCGCCGCGCTGGTGATGTCGCACGGCATGGACGCGGACCAGGCGGCGCGGCTCAAGCACATCGCCCGGCGCGAGGGCATGCACCTGCTGGGCCCCAACTCGCTGGGCCTGCAGCGCCCGCACCTGCAGCTCAATGCCAGCGCGGCCGGCCCGCTGGCGCGGGAGGGGTCGCTGGCGCTGGTGTGCCAGTCGGGAGCGCTCACCGCGTCCATCCTGGACTGGGGCACCAAGAACGCGGTGGGCTTTTCCACGGTGGTGTCGCTGGGGCCGAACACTGACGTGGACATCGCCCAGGTGCTGGACTTTCTGGCCAACGACGCGCGCACGCAGAGCATCGTGGTGTACATGGAAGGCATCTCCAGCGCGCGCCGCTTCATGAGCGCGCTGCGCTCGGCGGCCAATGCCAAGCCGGTGGTGGTGCTAAAGGCCGGGCGCAAGCCGGCGGGCAACGAGGCGGCGCACACGCACAGCGGCGCCATCGTGGGCAGCGACGACGTGTTCGACGCGGCCCTGCGCCGCGCGGGCGCGGTGCGGGTGAGGTCGTTCGTGGAGCTGTTCTCCGCCGCCAAGTGCCTGGCCTCGCGCTACCGGCCGGTGGGCCGACGGCTGACCATCGTCACCAATGGCGGCGGGCCGGGCGTGCTGGCAGCCGACTGGGTGAACGAGATCCTGCTGCAGTTGGGCCGGCTGTCACCGGCCTCAGCCGAGGCGCTGGCCCCGCAGTTGCCACCGCTGGCATCCCTGGCCGATCTGATCGACGTGTCGGAAGAGGCGGGGCCGGAGCACTTCCAGCGCGCGGTCGAGGCGGCCGAGAAGGACCGCCAGATCGACGGCGTGCTCGCCATCTATTCGCCCAAGCCGGGCACCGATGCCGCCGCGGTCGCCACCGCGCTGGCCGAGACCAAGCGCCTGATGGGCAAGCCGCTGCTGGCGTGCTGGATGGGCGATGCCTCGGTGGGCCCGGCGCGCGAGGTGCTGCGCGCGGCCGCCATTCCCAGCTTCCGCACGCCCGAGGCGGCGGTGGGGGCCTTCGGCAACATCGCTTCGTTCTACCAGAACCAGCAGTTGCTGCAGCAGACGCCGCCGCCGCTCACCTCGCTGGCCAAGCCCGACATCGAGGGCGCGCGGCTGATGATCGAGAGCGTGCTGGCCGAGCGCCGGCACGTGCTGACCGAGATGGAGTCCAAGACGCTGCTGGCCGCGTTCAACGTTCCGGTCACCAAGACGCTGCTGGCGCGCAGCGCGCACGAGGCGATGATGATCGCCACGCAGTTGGGCTTTCCGGTGGCGCTCAAGATCGATTCGCCCGACGTGAGCCACAAGTCCGATGTGGGCGGCGTGGCGCTCAACATCCACACCGGCGCGGCGGCGCGCGATGCCTATACCGATATGGTGCAGCGCGTGGCCCGCCTGCAGCCGGGCGCGCGCATCCAGGGCGTGACGGTGCAGAAGATGGCGCGCGCCCGGCGCGGGCGCGAGATCTGCATCGGCCTGGTGACGGACGACCCGTTCGGCCCGGTGATCACCTTCGGCGCGGGCGGCACGATGATCGAGCTGATCGACGACCGTGCCATGGAGCTGCCGCCGCTCAACCAGTTCCTGGCGCGCCGGCTCATCGAACGCTCGCGCGTGGCCGAAACGCTGGGCGAGTGGCGCGGAGCCAGCGCGGCCAACCGCGAAGCGCTGGAGCAGGTGCTGCTGCGCGTGTCCGAAATGGTGTGTGCGCTGCCCCAATTGCGCGAGATGGACATCAACCCGCTGATCGTCGACGAGCAGGGCGCCGTCGCCGTGGACGCCCGCATCGTGGTCGGCCACGCCGCGCAGTCCATGGGCGGGCGCAGCGAGCATTACAGCCACCTGTCCATCCTGCCGTACCCGGCGCGCTACGAGCAGGTGTGGCCCCTGCGCGGCGGCGGCGAATACCTGGTGCGCCCGGTGCGGCCCGACGACGCGCAGATGCTGCAAAAGCTGGTCAAGGAGCTGTCGCCCGAGAGCCGGTACTTTCGCTTCATCTCGCAGATCGCCGAGCTGCCGGCCTCGATGCTGGCGCGCTTCACGCTCATCGACTACGACCGCGAGATGGCGCTGGTGGCGGTGTACCGCGAACGCAGCGCGGGCGAGGACGGCGAGATCATCGGAACCGAGCGCATCGTGGGCGTGTCGCGCTACGTGACCAACCCCGACCAGTCCAGCTGCGAGTTCGCGCTGGTGGTGGCCGACGACTTCAACGGCCGTGGCCTGGGATCGCGCCTGATGCTCAGCATCATGGACGTGGCCCGCGACCGCGGCCTGTCCGAGGTCGACGGGCTGGTGCTGGCCAACAACCCCAGCATGCTCAAGCTGATGCGGCGCCTGGGCTTCGAGGTGAAGGCGTACCCGGACGATCCGGATTTCAAGCTGGTGACGCACCAGCTTTGAGGCGGGCGTGTGCCTCTCTCAAGGCAGCATGCGCTTGAGCACGTCGTCGCGCCGGACGTGGTGGTGAAACAGCGCCGCGGCGACATGCAGCACCACCACGATCCAGGCGACCCATTGGCCCAGGAAATGGTGCACCGCGTCAACCGGTGGCTCGAATGCGTCCTAGCCCACGCCCAAGGCACGGCTCAGCCACTCGAACATGGCCGTCTCGCGAAAACTGGGCACGCTGAAAAGGCCGAAGTCGGTGGGTGCGTCGGTGCCGATGTAGCCGGTGAGCGGCATGGCGATCAGCAACCCGTAAAGGCCCCAGTGCGCCCATTGGGCCAACCGGTGTTCCAGCGGCGAGCCGGGCGGGTGATCGGGCTGCACGGTCGACAGCCGCCACAGCAGGCGCGGCAACACCAGCGTGCCGACCAGCAAGCCCAGGGCCCAGTGAACGTTCAGGACAGGCCAGGATTCGGGCAGGGTGTCATCCATGAACCAGATCACGTAATAGACCACTGCGTACGCGGCGATGAAGGCCACGGCGCTGGTCCAGTGAAAGAACTTGGCGATCGCGCCGAATCGCGTGGGCGTGTTTTTCCATGGCATGGGCAGGTTTCCTGTGTGGGGCCGCGAGGGCATTGAAGCGATGGCATCGGTGGCGATGCCCACCGAAGCGCCGCAGGGGCGAACAAGTCGAATTCGTTGGGATGATCGGCGGCGTGAATGGGAAATGCATCGGCGCGATGCCTCTCCGCGCTGGAAGGCATCGAACAGGCGGGCTGCGTCGTCGGCATTCAGGCCGGGGCCGCTGTCTTCTACGCACAGATGGCACATCTCGCTCTCCACCCAGTGGCGGATGCGCATGGGCCCTGGCGTGGCATGGCGCAGCGCATTCTCCAACAAGGCCAGCAGCGCCTGGCGGATTCGCACCGGGTCGCACAGCACCTCCTGGGGATTCAGATCCAGGGTCAGCGCGAAGCCGGCCGCGCGCAACTGCGGCTCGAAGGCCTGTGCCACCGCGCCGACCTCGGCCGCCAGATCGGCCAGCTCCAGGTGCAGCTCCAGGTGGCCGCTGTCCTTGAGGCCGAGCAGGCGCAGGTCTTCGATCAGCCGGCCCAGGCCCTCAACGTTTTTCAGCAGGCCCTGGAACTGCGTCGGCGTGGGCTCGAACACCCCTTCCGTCATGCCCTGAAGGCGGCCGCGAAGGATCGTCACCGGGGTGCGCAGTTCATGGGCGATGGCGGCGTTCCAGAAGGCCCGCTGCTGCGCCATGTGCTGCAGCCTTTCCGCCATGCTGTTGAAGTCCCGCACCAGTTGCGCCGTTTCGCCCAGCGAGTGGTCGTCGGTGGTCGCTCGGGCCAACAGGTCGCCTTCGGCAATCCGGCGCAGGCTCTCGGCCACCGAGTTCAGCGGCACCACGATGCGGCGCGAGAGCTTGACCGCGGTGACCACCGCCAGCACCAGGGCGACGAGCACGGTGCAGAGCATCCACATCGCTTCGATGGGCGAGGGCGTGAGGTCATCCGAAATGCTGGAAGGCGAGAACGCCATCAACAGGGCGAAGAGCGCATAGGAGCCCAGCAGGAACAGCAGGGCGATGCCGATCGCCATCACCGCCAGGGAGACGACCAGCTGGCGGCGCAGGCCGTATGCCGCGGTCATGCCGCGATCCCCAGCCGATAGCCGACGCCCCGCACGCTTGCCGGCACGCCTTCCAGCGAGATCAGCTCCAGCTTCTTTCGCAGCTTGCTGATATGGCTGTCCACCGTGCGCTCCAGCGCATCGCTTTCCGGCAGGCAGGCCGCCAGCAGTTCCGCGCGGCTGAACACCCACTTGGGTGCACGCGCCATGTGCGCCAGCAGATTGAATTCGGTCAGCGTCAGGTCCAGGGACTGCCGCTGGCCGTCCACCAGCACGCTGGCCTCCAGGGTCTCCGGATCGATCTGGAACGTGCCCACCCGCAGGATCTTCTGGGCCCGGCGTCCGTCCTGGTGGGCCGTGCGGCGCAGCACGGCCTGTACACGCGCCACCACCTCCGCCGGGTTGAACGGCTTGACGACGTAGTCGTCCGCTCCCAGGCGCAGGCCCATGAGCTTGTCGATGTCCTGGTCCATGGCGGTGAGCATGATCACTGGCGTGTCGCCCCGGTGGCGCAGCTCCGACAGGATCTGCCAGCCGCTCACCCGCGACATCTGCACGTCCAGCAGCACCAGATCCGGCTTGAGCGACAGGTGCAGGTCCAGCGCGCTGCGGCCGTTCATGGCATGCACGACCCGCAAGCCGCTGCGGCGCAGGTAGGCGCACAGGATCTCGGCGATTTCCGTTTCGTCTTCCGCCACCAGGACGAGTGCGCCTGCGCTCGCGGGATCGGCGGGTGACGGGTGGGTGTCGGTCATGGCCCGGATTGTGCCGGCTTCGCCCGGTGTTTTTTCTCTCCATTTTGGTTCCATGTTTCGTCCAGAAAAAACGGACGCGGCTTGTCCAGAATCGCGTCTCTGCTGGCGCTGCCGCGTCTGCCATGAATGCAAGTGAAGGACCGAAAGATGACGATGCGAGGATGGGGCGCCCTGGGAATGGGTTGCGCGCTGGCCGCCGGGTTGGTGGCGTGCAAACCGGCCGAGAAGCGGGAGGCGGCAGAGCCCGTGCAGGTCACGGTGCTGGCCTTGAAGCCCGAGGCGGTCACCGTGCGCGAGGCGCTTGCCGGCCGCGTGGCGGCTGTCCGCTCGGCGGAGATCCGTGCGCAGGTGGGTGGCATCGTCCAGCGCCGGCTTTTCGAGCAGGGCGTGGACATCGCGGCCGGCCAGCCGCTCTTTCAGATCAATCCGGCCCCGTTCCAGGCCGATGCGGACATGGCCGCGGCCGCCTTGCAGCGCACCCAGGCCGCATGGCGGCGTGCGCAGGCCCAGACGGCCCGGCTGGAGCCGCTGATGCGCGAGGGCGCGGTCAGCCGCCAGGATTACGACGACGCCGCCTCGCAGCGCGACCAGGCGGCCGCAGAGGTCGCCCAGGCCGAGGCGGTGCTGGCGCGCCGTCGCCTGGACCTGCGGTTCGCCCGGATCGATGCGCCCATTGCGGGTCGCATCGACCAGGCGCTGGTTACTGAAGGCGCGCTGGTGGGGGCGACCGATGCCACACCCATGGCCCGCATCCAGCAGATCGACAAGGTCTATGTGGATGTGCGCCAGCCGGCATCGGCACTGGAGGCATTGCGGGCCGGTGGCGCGCGCCTGCCCGTCCGCATCCTGCGGGCCGACGGGCAGCCCTATGCCCTGCACGGCCGGATCCTGTTTTCCGCCCTCCAGGTAGACCCCGGCACCGGCGACGTGCTGCTGCGCATCCAGGTGGACAACCCCGAGCGCCAGTTGCTGCCGGGCATGTTCGTGCGCGCCGAAGTCGTGAAAAGCCAGTACGCCGATGCCTTGCTGGTGCCCCAGCAGGCCGTGCAGCGCGTGGAGGGCAGGGCGCAGGTATGGCGGGTGCAAGAGGGCGATGTCGCCCAGCCTGCCGAGGTGCAGCTGGAAGAGGCCATCGGGCCGGACTACCGCGTTCGAAGCGGGCTGGAGCCCGGCCAGCGCGTGGTGGTCGAAGGCATCGAGCGACTCACCGCCGGTGCGCAGGTCGCACCGAAGCCTTGGCAGCCGTCGGTATCGGCATCGGCCCTGCGTGCCGGCGTGCATTGAGCGGGCAGGGAGTCACAGATGCCCCAATTTTTCATTCGGCGACCGGTGTTCGCCTGGGTGGTTGCCGCGTTCATCGTCCTGCTGGGCCTGATCGCGCTGCCGCAACTGCCGATCGCCCGCTACCCCTCGGTGGCGCCGCCCGCGGTCATTGTGTATGCCACGTACCCTGGTGCGACACCGCAGGCCATGAACGACTCGGTCGTCAGCCTGATCGAGCGTGAGCTTTCCAGCGTCAAGAACCTGCTGTATTTCGAGTCGTCGGTGGACACCTCGGGCTCGGCACAGATCTCGGCCACCTTCAAGCCGGGCACGAACCCGGAACTGGCGCAGGTCGATGTACAGAACCGGCTCAAGGCGATCGAGTCGCGCCCGCCCCAGACGGTGCGCCAGAACGGCGTGACCGTCGAATCGGCCACGTCCAGCTTTCTGCTGATCGTGAGCCTCGTGTCCGAGGACGGCCGCCATGGCGAGCTGGCGCTGAGCGACTATCTCGCGCGCAACGGCGTGGAGGAGCTGCGCCGCATCGAGGGCGTGGGCCGGGTCCAGCTTTTCGGGGCGGAGCAGGCCATGCGCATTTGGGTGGATCCGGACAAGCTCATTTCATATGGGCTGTCGATGAACGACCTGTCCACCGCGCTGTCCCAGCAGAACGCACAGATCGCACCCGGCCGCGTGGGCGATTCGCCCAGCCTTCCCGGCCAGCGCGTGACCATTCCGCTGACGGTGCAGGGCCAGTTGTCCACGCCCGAGCAGTTCGCCGCCGTGGTGCTGCGTTCGAACCGCGACGGCTCCACGGTGGTCCTGGGCGATGTGGCGCGTGTCGAGCTGGGGGCGCAGTCGTACGGCTTTGCCACCCGCGACGACGGCAGGGCGTCGGCCGGGGCCGCGGTGCAGCTTTCGCCGGGCGCCAACGCCGTGCGCACTGCCGAAGCCGTGCACCAACGCCTGGCGGAGCTGGGCCGTGCGCTGCCGGCCGGCATGCGCTACACGACGCCCTTCGACACGGCGCCCTTCGTGAAGATCTCGATCGAGAAAGTGCTGCACACGCTGCTGGAGGCCATGGCGCTGGTGTTCATCGTGATGTTCGTGTTCCTGCAGGACGTCCGCTACACGCTCATTCCGGCCATCGTGGCACCCATCGCCTTGCTGGGCACCTTCGCGGTCATGCAGGTGGCAGGCTTTTCCATCAACGTGCTGACGATGTTCGGCATGGTGCTGGCCATCGGCATCATCGTGGACGACGCGATCGTGGTGGTGGAGAACGTGGAGCGGCTGATGGCGGCCGAGGGCCTCGGCCCTCGGGAGGCCACCGCCAAGGCCATGCGCGAGATCACGGGCGCCGTGGTGGGCATCACCCTGGTGCTGACGGCCGTTTTCATTCCCATGGCGTTCGCCAGCGGCTCCGTGGGGGCCATCTACCAGCAGTTCGCGCTGTCGATGGCGACTTCCATCCTCATCTCCGCATTCCTTGCGCTGAGCCTGACGCCTGCCCTGTGCGCCACGCTGCTCAAGCCTGTGCAGGCCGGGCACCACGAAAAGCGCGGCTTCTTCGGCGGCTTCAACCGCCGTTTCGCCCGCCTGACCGATGCCTACGGCAGGCAGGTCGGCGGGCTGCTGCGCCGGCCGGCCCGCGTGATGGTGGGCTTCCTGGCCATCGTCGCCCTGTTGGGCTGGGCATTCGTGCGGCTGCCTTCGGCCTTCCTGCCAGAGGAGGACCAGGGGTACTTCATGACCTCCTTCCAGCTGCCGGCCGACGCCACCATGGAGCGCACGCTGGACGTGGTCAAGGACTACGAGGCGCATGTCGCCGCGCGGCCCGGCATTGCCACCAACCAGACGGTGATCGGCTTCGGCTTCTCCGGCTCGGGGCCCAATTCGGCACTGGCGTTCACCATGCTCAAGGACTGGCCCCAGCGGGACGGAGCCACCGCGCAGGACGAGGTCTCGCGCGCCCAGCAGGCCATGGCCCACACCAGGGAGGGCACGGTGATGAGCCTGATGCCGCCGGCCATCGACGAGCTGGGCACGTCGTCCGGCTTCACGATGCGGCTGCTGGACCGCTCCCACCAGGGGCATGCGGCCCTCAAGGCGGCCGAGGCGCGGCTCATCGCGCTGGCCTCCGGCAGCCCGCTGCTGGCCAGCGTGTATGCCGACGGATTGCCCCCGGGTGCGAGCGTGCGCCTGGACATCGACCGCCAGAAGGCCGCGGCGCTGGGCGTGCCGTTTTCCGCGATCAGCGACACCCTCTCGGCGGCCTTGGGCTCGCTGTATGTGAACGACTTTCCCAACCGGGGGCGCATGCAGCAGGTCATCGTGCAGGCCGATGCCAAGGCGCGCATGCAGCTCGGCGACGTGTTGAAACTGCCCGTGCCCAGCGCCGGCGGTGGCATGGCACGGCTGGGCGAGGTGGTGACGCCGGTGTGGACCGAAACGCCGCTGCAACTGGCCCGCTACCAGGGCTACCCTGCCGCGCGCCTGTCGGGCAGCGCCGCGCCGGGCGTCTCCAGCGGCGCGCGATGGCGGAAATGGAGCGCCTGGCCCGGCAACTGCCGCCCAGATTCGCCATCGCCTGGACCGGGCAATCCCTGCAGGAGCGCCAGTCGGCTGCGCAGGCGCCACTGCTGATGGCGCTGTCGATGCTGGTGGTGTTCCTGGTGCTGGCCGCGCTGTACGAAAGCTGGTCGATTCCTGCGGCCGTGATGCTGGTGGTGCCGTTGGGCTTGATCGGTGCTGTGGCGGCCGTGCTGCTGCGCGGGCTGCCCAACGACGTGTTCTTCAAGGTGGGACTGATCACGGTGATCGGGCTGTCGGCGAAGAATGCCATCCTGATCGTCGAGTTCGCCAAGCAGTTGCGCGAGCAGGGCCACGGGCTGGTCGATGCGGCCGTGACGGCGGCGCGGCTGCGGCTGCGGCCCATCCTGATGACCTCGCTGGCGTTTGCGCTGGGCGTCGTTCCGCTGATGCTGGCGACCGGCGCCAGCCAGGAAACCCAGCACGCCATCGGCACCGGGGTGTTCGGCGGCATCGTCACCGCCACGGTGCTGGCCGTGCTGTTCGTGCCGGTCTTCTTCGTGCTGGTCGTGGGCTTGCAGGAACGCTGGCAGCGCCGGCGGCCCGCGTTGCCCGCTCCGCCGCAGGCCGATACCGAAGGGCGGGCCTGACCGCCCACCAAACACGCCTGGCGCTTCGGCCGGCCCTTGGGCGCCTGAGGCGCAATGGCACATGGAGGGGTGGATTCGGCCATCTGCGCATGGCTTCGCACCAGCGCACCTGACAGTTCACCGGCTGGGATTTAGTGGTGCCCTTTGCCGCATCCAACTTCCAGCACGCGCCCAGCATGATCACCCCACCCTCAACGGGAAGCGCCCCCAAGGGCGTGGAAGACACCCGGAGATCCGACAGCCAGGCGCCACAGCCCCCAACGAACCGCAGTCCTCCTGCCCCCGGGGCCGGCCACGCGTCGCTCCTGCTGGAGCGAAGGCGGCTGAAACTGGGCGAGCGGGCCGGGGAGGGGTTGCGGTTCAATGCGCAGCTTCCCGCGCTCGGCGACCGCATGGCCGGGGGGGTCAGCCCCCGCTCGTTGCCGGGGAGCGGCAGCCCGTTGTCGACGCCCCGGTCCAGCCCGGGCGATAAGGCGTTTCCCAGCCCTCCCTCGATCCTTGCCTCCCTGCTGGACCCGCCCACGCCGGTTTCCCGCCATCGGACTTCGGATCCATGGAACGCGCTCAGCGCCCTGGGAAAGGAGCGAAGGTTGCAGAGCATGAAGCGTTCGACCAGCCCGGGCGTTGTGCTCAGCCCGCGTCTGGTGAACGAGTTGAGCCAGCAGGGCGGCATGCCGGAACGGATGGAAAGACTGGCCGCATTGAAACCGGGTGCAGCGGAAATCAGCAGTGGGTTTGCCGCCATTGCGCTGGAGCCCTCGTGCGAGGGATTGCCTCAGGCCGCGCATGGCATGCAGCGGCTCGGCGTGGGTGCCTCTGGGGTGGCCTACGCCGTGCGACTGGCCGAGAACTTCTGGCGCGAGGGCAAGGACTGCGGGCGGGACTTCGTGTTCAAGGCGATGCTGTGCACCGACCCCGGCCACCCGATGTCGCGCAGGTTTTTCGACACGCTGCCGGAGGGCGCCAACAGCCTGGCCGACGCGATCGAACAGGAGAAAGCCAAGATCTACAAGGAATTCCAGGTCGCCGCATCCCTCGGAGAAACCGCCCAGGTGATGCGGGTGTATGGCCTGGTTCAGATCGACGCCCTGTTCGGGATCTTGCTGGAGAAGATCGAAGGCCCCGCGGTCCACCAGGTGATCGACCGATCCCGCCTCGCCCTGGACCATGGGTTCATCAAGCCGCTGGACTACCTGGCCCTCGGGCGGCAAATGGTGGCGGACGTCCTGATCGGCGCTTCCCGGTTTGCCGACGAAGGCTTGGTGCACCAGGACATCTCGCACAACAACGTCATCTACGACGAGCACCAGAAGATGTTCCGGCTGATCGACATGGGTCTGGGCCGCGAGGAGGGTGAACCCAGCCAATTGGGCACTGCGGGCTACTTCGAAATGCGGCCATCAGCCAGCCACCACAAGCGCGACGTTTACAGCGTGGCCCAGTTGCTCGTGCATTTCCTGAAAACGCCGGCCCGCGCGATGGGGCTGATCGGCCTCAGCAATGCCTCCTCGGTAGAGACCTTTCCATTCATGGATGCGTTGAAGACTTTGCCGGCACAAAGCAAGGAGGGCATCGTGCAGTTCTTCAACCGCATGGTCACCAGGCGGCTGGACGAGCGCCCTAGTGCCGAAGAACTGTTGCGTGACCCGTTTTTCAGCGAACTGCCGCCACGAGACGAGGTCCATGCCATCTATCAGCGATCGAAGCACCCGGCTTGAAAGCACACTGCCGAACGCATTTCGGCAGATTCACTGCGCCAACGTGGGCCCCGATACGGGATGGGATGGCCTCCGGTCATGGCACTGCGGTACACCGGCGGCGGCTGGCCAGTTGGCTGCCTGCCCGCCATGTCTGCAATTGCTCCGGCACTCCGTGCAGACGCTGGCTGCAGTACACGTCCAGCCAGCTTAGATGCGAATCGAAGGCAAAGATGGCCACCCCTTCCTTGCGCTGCAGCAGGTTGACGAAACCGCGTCCGGCCTGGTCCTCCTGCCGCGCGACGGTATCGGGAACCAAGGTGAACGCACCCAGCGAATACAACCGGTATCGCTCACGCACGGCGGCATTGCTGAACGGCGGGTAGACCGCCTCGAACGGGAAGGCGGCGCCCCAGACCACAATCGATCCCGACGGCAGCGAATCCAGTTCTCTGCGCGCCTGTTCGTCCTTGTGCTGCAAGGCTTGCCACAAGCCGACGGCCATCCAGGCGCTCAATACGGCAGCCACCATCACCGTGGCGAAGACGACGGGGCGCCGCCGATGGCGCTCAGCACCGTTGAAGAGCAACGGCGTGACGGCCAGCAGGGCCATCAGCGGCACATACACGCGCAGGACGCCAGGCCGGCCGAGCAGCCCCATCATGAACACGGCCGCGATGCACAGCAACCAAGTGGCGGCCACCTTGCGATTCGGCAGCAGCAGGCCCAGCAAGAACGCTGCGGCAAGCGAGACCCGAAGATCCGGCTGCCACAGCGCGCGGATTCCTTCCCAGCCCGAGGCCAGCGCATTGGTGCGCAGCGCCAAAAAGCCGACATCGGCCAGCATGGCTTTCAAGGCCATGGGGTCGGCCAGGCGCGGGTCGGAGAAGAACCAGTTGCCCACCAAAGCCAGGTCGTTCGCCGTGTAGCCGTGCCGGTCCAGGATCTCGGGACGGTTGATGAGATGTTGTCCAGCGCCGAAATCGGTGAATGCCGCCCGCACCAGGTTCAGGTCGTTGAAATCCTTCCACTCCGGCGCCCTGTAGGCCTGCCAGTCCAGCCATACGGCAGCCAGCAGGGCCAGGGCGAGCACAGCGAAAGCCCAGCGTGGCGCGTGGCCTCGTGCCAGCGCACGCCAGGGCAACAGGGGCAGGGCCACCAGCATGACCAGCATGCATTCATGGCTGCGCACCATGGCGCTGAGAAACAGCAGGCCGACGCTCAGCCAAAGCACCGGCATCTGTCTCGCCTGGATGTACACGTTCAAGCAGATGACGGCGGCAACCGCCATCAAGCCCGCATTGACCGTGAACTGGGGGAGCAGCAACGGCCGGACCAGCAGGAAAACGACCACGCTTCCCCCCAGCCACCAGCCGTGTCCGAGGCTCCGCAGGCCGTACAGCACGGCCGTGCCGACCACAACGAGAACCGCGAACGTCGCCACCACATAGCCGCTGATGCCGCCCAGCGAAGGGATGAGGCGCACGATGTGGCCCCAGACCACATTGGAAAAAATCAGGTTCGGCGAGCCGCTGGCGGCCATGCCGTAGCCGTGCGCCACCATCGCCATGCCGACGTCGTCATTGGTCTCCCAGCGTGGTGGATGGGTGGCGCACAGTGCCAGCACCGCCAGGGACACGGCCAGCAACGCGCCCAGCCACCAGCGGTGTGCGACGGGGCGCGGCTCATCCACGGGCTTCATTCGGCACGCACCAAGGCGTCCGTGGCGGGCCGGACAGCCGACCGCGCGGTGAACGCAGATGCAGACCGTTCAAACGCCGGGGATGCACCCATGGTGCGTTCCGCCAGGCACGTTGTCGATGCGCTGCACGGTCGGTGCCACAGCACGCGGCGTTGGGTCGAAGCAGAAAAGTCATATTTTCTCCATGGTGGGGGCGGCACCGCCGATGCCTTCGAACGCCAGTGTCCGAGGCTCGGCAGCTGCCTTTCAACAGTCCCAATGGCAGGATGCAGACGGTGGACGGGCCAAGGGCCGGCAGCCTCTCAGCGCACCGTCAGCGCATCGATGGCCAGCAGATCGTCCTGCGACAGCGTGCCTGCCGCCTGGCGCAGCTTGAGCGTGCCCAGCAGCACGTTGTAGCGGGCCTGGGCGAGGTCGCGCTTGGTCTGGTAGAGCTGGCTTTGGGAGTTGAGCACGTCGATGTTGATGCGCACGCCCACCTGGTAGCCCAGCTGGTTGGCCTCCAGCGCGCTCTGGCTGGAGGCTTCGGCCGCCTCCAGGGCGCGTACCTGGCCCTGGCCGGACTGCACGCCGTAGAACGCGGCGCGCGTGGCCTGCGCCACGGTGCGGCGGGCGTTGTCCAGGTCGGCCAGCGCCTTGTCTTCGAGCGACAGGGTTTCCTTCACGCGGTTCTGCACCGAAAACCCCGCGAACAGCGGCAGCGTGAGCTGCACGCCCACGGTGGTGTTGTTGGTGCGGGAGTTGACGTTGGGAATGGTCGGCGTGCCCTTGGGGTTGCGTGAGACGCTGTAGCCGGCCTGCAGGTCCACGGTGGGCAGGTGGCCGGTTTCGGCCTTCTTCGTCTCCAGGCGGGCCACGTCGAGCGCGATGGCGGCCTGGCGCACCTGCGGCTGCAGTTCTTCGGCCGAGCGCACCCAGGTGCCCACGTCGGCGGGGGCGACCTCGGGCAACTGCACGGGCTGGGCCAGCGGCTGCGGCGTCACGCCGGGGCGGCCCACCACCTGGTCGAGCGCCAGCTGCTTCACGCGCAGGTCGTTGTCGGCGGCGATCTCCTGGGCGACGACCAGATCGAAGCGCGCCTGCGCCTCGCGCGAATCGGTCACGGTGGAGGTGCCCACCTCGAAGTTGCGCTTGGCCGATGCCAGTTGCTCGGCCACCGCGGCTTTCTGGGCCTGCACGAAGGTGAGGGTGTCGCCAGCGGCCAGCACGTCGAAATACGCCTGGCTGACCCGCACGATGAGGTCCTGCGCCACGCCTTCGAGTTGGGCCTGTGCGATGTCGATACCGCGCTGGCCCTGCTCGAAGGTGATGCGGTTGGCCGGGCGGTACAGCGGCTGCGAGGCGGTGAGGCCCACGCTCTGGCTGGGGGCGCTCAGGTCCACCGGCGGGCGGTTCACTTCGGTCTTGGCGTAGTTGGCCCCGGCGGAGAGGCCGGCGCTGGGCAGCAACCCGGCCCGGGCCTGCTCGGCGCGGCTGCCGGCGGCGTCGTACTGCGCCTTGGCGGCCTGGAAGGGCGTGTCGTAGCCGCGCGCCATCTCCACCAGCTGGGACAGGCTCTGGGCCTGCGCGCCGAAACTGGCGAGCGCAGCGGCCACGGCCACGGCCAGGGACAAGGGAATGCACCGAAGCAAGGTCGTCATGAACGTCTTTCAGGAAAAGGAAGGCGTGGCGCCCCACGCTGCCGGGCCCGATGCCGCGGCCACGGGGATCGATCAGTACCGGGGGACCGCCGCGTCGCGCTCGTGCGACCAGGCATCAATGCCGCCGCTGATGTTGGCCACGCGGTCGAAGCCCTGCTGGTCGAGGTAGTTCGCCACGCGCAGGCTGCGCACGCCGTGGTGGCACAGGCAGGCGGTGGGGCGATCGCGGTCCAGTTCGGCCAGGCGCAAGGGCAACTCGCCCATCGGGATGGCGGCCACGTCGAACCCGTCCTCGGCGGCGACGCTCGCGGTCTGCAGCTCCCACGGCTCGCGCACGTCCAGAACCAGCAGGCGGGCACCGACGGGGGTGGCGGCGAGCCACTCGGTGAGCTGGGCGGGGCGGACGTGGTCGATCATGCGGATTCCTGAGAAAGACGAAAGGGGATCAGAAGGTGAAGCGCGATGGCTCGGGGAAGTGCAGCAGGCGCGGGGCGATGGTGTCCCACGGCTGCGTGGTCTCGAAACGGTCGCCGGTGCGGCGGATAAATGTGGCGCGCATCATCGGCTCCTGGCCCACGACGGCGGCGAGCCGGCCGCCTTCGCTCAGTTGCGACAGCAGGGCCTGCGGCACGTCGCTCACCGAGCCGCTGAGCACGATCACGTCGAAGGGGCCTTGCTCCGCCGCGCCCTGGGCACCGTCGGCATGGCGCACCTCGGCGTTCAGCACGCCGGCGCTGCGCAGGTTCTCGCGGGCGAATTCGACCAGATCGGGCTCGATCTCCAGCGCCAGGACCTGCGCGGCGCGGTGGGCCAGCAGGGCCGCCATGTAGCCCGAACCGGCGCCGATCTCCAGCACCCTGTCGGTCGGCTTGACCTGCAGGTCCTGCAGCAGGCGGGCTTCCACGCGCGGGGCCAGCATGCACTGGCCCAGGCGCTGGGCCAGCTCGTTGGAGGCGTTGAGGGGGATCTCCATGTCCATGAACGCCATGCTGCGGTAGGCGGGCGGCACGAATTCCTCGCGGCGCACCACGGACAGCAGGTCCAGCACGTCGGTGTCCAGCACATTCCAAGGGCGGATCTGCTGCTCGATCATGTTGTAGCGGGCCTGCAGGATGGGGTCGCTGATGTTGGCGGACGTGTTCAGGGGCATATTCATGGGGTTACTCCGGGCGGGATCGTGGATCGGGTCAACCCTCGATTTTAGGGGCCGCGGGCGGCGCGGCCACCGGCACGCAGAGCCCGCACAGGAGGTTGTCCACCTGCGCGGCGATGAAGCGCTCGGGTGTGAGCCGCTCCAGGTCGGGCATGCAGGCCGTAGAGTGCTTCCACATCGTCATGAAGATGAGCGGCGCCAGCACGACGTGGATGCCGCAATCCATGTCGGGCACGCGGAACTCGCCCCGGTCCACGCCGCGCTGCAGGATGCGGCCGATGAGCCTCTGGCCGGGCTCGACCACTTCGTTGCGGTAGAACGCCACGATGTCGGGAAAGTTGTTGGATTCGCCGAGCATCAGCTTGGTGATGCCGGAGACGGGCGTGGCGCCGATGCGTTCCCACCACAGCTGGTAGGCGTAGCGCAGCAGCTCGGCGGTGCTGTGGGGGTACTGGTCGATCTCCAGGTCCCACTCGGGAAAATGCCGGCCGATGTTCTGGCGCACCACCTCCTTGAAGAGGTCTTCCTTGCTGGGGAAGTACAGGAACAGCGTGCCCTTGGACACCCCGGCGCGGGCCGCGACCTCGTCCACCTTGGTGGCGGCGTAGCCCTTCTCGACGAAGAGCTCCAGCGCGGCGTCCAGCAGTTCGCCCGGCCGTGCCTCCTTGCGGCGCTCGCGCTTGGAGGCTTTGGTGGACGGCTGGGGGGCGGGGGAGGGGGACAAATTCATAATTAATGACTGACTGGTTAGTAATGTAGCAATCCCGCAGAGCAGCGTCAACGCGGTGGGACTTCCATAATGGCCCGATCGCCACTCCTACCCTGTAAGACCATCCCATGACACTGCAAACCATCACCCTGGGCGGCGGCTGCTTCTGGTGCACCGAAGCCGTGTTCGACCGCGTTCGCGGCGTGACCGACGTGGAGAGCGGCTACGCCAACGGCCGCGAACCCAACCCCACGTACGAGGACGTCTGCACCGGCACCACCGGCCATGCCGAGGTGGTGCGGCTGACCTTCGACCCCGCCGTGATCGCGCTGCGCGACCTGCTGGAAATCTTCTTCGCCACGCACGACCCCACCACGCTGAACCGCCAGGGCAATGACGTGGGCACGCAGTACCGCAGCGGTATCTACACCGAGACCCCCGAGCACCAAAGCGAAGCCGAGGCGATGGTGCGGCAGATGTCGCAGGACAAGCTCTTCGGCGCCCCGATCGTGACCGAGGTGGTGCCGGTCAAGGGCTACTGGCCGGCCGAGGATTACCACCAGGACTACTTCCTGAACCATCCCGGCCAGGGCTACTGCGCCTTCGTGGTAGGGCCCAAGGTGGAGAAATTCCGCAAGACGTTCACCCGGTTCCTGAAGCCGGACTGAGCCGGCGGCGCCCCGGTGGCCTGCGGTCGCGCGCCACTGATTCGACCAACAGTTACGTAATTAATCGGCAAAATCCTTCGATTTTTGTCTAGACTTGCGCCCTGTCAAAACAAGGACTCAGGCGGAGGTCGAACCGTGTCGGCAGGTGCAGAGAATGAACCCCGGTGGCTGGACTATTGGCGGGAGAACATGGAGGCGCTCGGGATTCCCGTGCCGGCCACCGCGTTCCCGAACTACGCGTTGATCGTGGGCACCATCAAGACCCTGGTGGACGCCGCCCGTGTGCACGGGCCGCGGGTGACGGTGGGTGAGCTGGTCGTCGCCGGCACGCTGCCCGAGCGCCTGGCCATGCTGGGGGCTTTGGGTGTGGCCTACTTCGCCGGGGCGGCGGTGGGCAGCGCGGCCGTGGCCACCGGGCGGGTGATCTCGGGCGGCACCGGGCTGTCGGACGTGCTGTTCTACGCGTCGCGCCACGGCTTTCTCAACCCGCAGGTGGGCATGGTGCTGCAGACCCACCCGCAGATCTACCAGCGCCGGCATGCGGGGCGGATGACCCTGGCGCTGTCCCCCCAGAGCCTGTCGCGGGCGAGGTGATCTCCATGGCCCCATCTTCTTTCAAGGACGGCGCGTACCTGCTGGTGACGGCATTGGCGTGCGCGGGTGCGTCCTGGCTGGCCTTCGCATTTTTCGGGGAGGCGGTGTTCTACGGACTCTTCGGCCTCTCCTGGCTGGCCCTCAGCCTGGACAACGTGCGGCTGCGGCGCCAGCTCCGGAAACTGCAGGACGGGCAGGCGCCGTAGCGGCCGGGTGGGGCCAGCGGGCTACCCGCCAGACGGCCGAACGGGAAGGGCGGTCCGGTCAAAGCTGCCATAATGCAACCCGTTTGCGTTACCAAGCCATCCCCGGCGCCTTTTGCGCGCGCCGCCGGCCGCCCGCCATGCCCCGTTCTCCCCACCCCGATCCCTCCGCGCCCCGCGCCCTGCCGCCCGGCCTGCGTTCCACCCGCGCCACGCGCGCCCTGCTGGCGCTGATGTCCTCGCAGCCCTCCGTCGCGGTGTCCGGCGCGGAGGTGGAATCCGCCCTGGCGCGCCGGGGCGTGGTGGTCAACCGCGTCACGGTCTACCGGCTGCTGGACCGGCTGGCCGGCGCCGGGTTGATGCGCCGGCACATTGATGCCCAGCGCGTGGCCCGCTACACCCTGGTGGGCCACAAGAGCGAGCCGGCCGCGCCGCATTTCGAGTGTAACGACTGCCACCGGCAGTTTCCCGTGACCGAGGGCGCGGCGCCGCTGCAGGCGGCCGCGCGCCAGATGCTGAAGGCCCTGGCCTCGGCCGGCCACGACCGCCTGGCGCTGGACGTCGCCGTGCGCGGCCGGTGCGCCGTGTGCGCGCAAACCGCGCACCCCGGGGACGGCGAGTGATCCGCACGCAGGCGCTGGCCTTCGCCTACGCCGGCACCGCACCGCTGCGGTTTCCCGATGTGGACCTGCCGCAGGGCGGCTGCCTGCTGCTGCAGGGCCGCTCCGGCTCGGGCAAATCGACCTGGCTGGCCCTGGTGGCCGGGCTGCGCCGCGCGAGCGCCGGCACGGTGGAGGTGGCCGGCCAGGCGCTGGACCGCCTGGGCGGCGCGGCGCGCGATGCCTGGCGGGCGCGCCACATCGGCTTCGTGCCGCAGACCCTGCACCTGAGCGCCGCGCTCACCGTGGCCGAGAACCTCGCGCTGCCATACTTCGCCGCCGGGCTGCTGCGCGATGTCGCCGCCATCCACACCGCGCTCGACCGCCTGGGCGTGGCCGACCTGGCGGGCCGCCGGCCGCATCAACTGTCGGGCGGGCAGGCGCAGCGCGTGGCCCTGGCGCGCGCCGTGCTGCTGTCGCCCCGGGTGCTGCTGGCCGACGAGCCCACCGCCAGCCTGGACGACGAGGCCGCCGCCGACGCGCTGGCGCTGCTCACGGCCTGCGCCGAATCCTGCGGCGCCAGCCTGGTGGTCGCCACGCACGACCGGCGCGCGGCGCAGGCCCTGGCGGACCGGCCGGGCGCCCAGTGCCTGGATCTGAATGAAATCGGCCTGCAGGGCAATCAACCCTAGGGCATATCGCTATGAAAAATATAGCAAACGTCCTGGGCCTTTCGTGGCGCTATCTGTGGTCGCGCCCGCTGCCGGCCGCGCTCAACCTGCTGCTGCTCGCGCTCGGCCTCGCCGCGGTCACGCTGGTGCTGCTGGTCAGCCGCCAGATCGACCAGGCGTTCGAACGCGACGTGCAGGGCATCGACCTGGTGGTGGGCGCCAAGGGCAGCCCGCTGCAGCTGATCCTGGCGGGCGTGTTCCACATCGACGTGCCGCCCGGCAACATCGCCCTGGCCGACTTCGAGGCGCTGGCCCGCCAGCCGCTGGTGGCCGAGGCCATTCCGCTGAGCCTGGGCGACAGCTTCTCCGGCTACCGCATCGTGGGCACCACGCCCCAGTACCCCGCGCACTACGGCGCCGCGCTGGCCCAGGGCCGCCTGTGGCAGCAGCCCATGGAGGCCGTGCTGGGCGCAACGGTGGCGCGCGCCATGGCCAGCGCCGCGCAGGATGCCGCGCCGGGGCAGGGCGACGCGCTGCTGGGCCGGCGGTTCGTGGGCAGCCATGGCCTGGCCGGCGGCGGGCACGCGCACGGCGACCACCCCTACACCGTGGCGGGCGTGCTCGCGCCCTGCGGCTGCGTGCTGGACCGGCTGGTGCTCACCGCCACCGAATCCGTGTGGAAGGTGCACGAAAGCGCGCAGGCCGACGACCCCGACGATCTGGAGGCGCTGCGCCAGGAGCGCGAGGTGACGCTGGCGCTGGTGCGCTACCGCAGCCCGCTCGCGGCCGTGACCCTGCCGCGCTACATCAATGCCAACACCCCCATGCAGGCCGCCGCACCCGCCGTCGAGGTGACGCGCCTGCTGCGCCTGCTGGGCGTGGGCGCCGATGTGCTGCAGGCCTTCGGCGCGGTGCTGCTGGGCGTGGCGGCGTTGAGCGTTTTCATCGCGCTGTGGAACGCCGTGCGCGAGCGCCGCGCCGACCTGGCCATGCTGCGCATGCTGGGCGCCTCGCCCGCGCGTGTGGGTGGGCTGCTGCTGGCCGAGGCGCTGTGGCTGGCGCTGATCGCCTCGGCCCTGGGCCTGGCCGCCGGCCATGCGCTGGCGGCGGTGGTGGGCTGGATGCTGCAGGCGCAGAACGCCATGCCCGTCTCCGGCGCGCTGTGGCTGCCCGAGGAATGGGCGGTGCCCAGCCTCGCGGTGGCCGTGGCGGTGGTGGCGGCGCTGCTGCCGGCCGTGCAGGCGTACCGGGTGGACGTGGCCGACCTGCTGGTGCGGCCCTGACCTGGAATGCCTGGACGCCCCCGAACCCTTCCCCTCTGTTTTTGTCACCCACCTCCCTGAAAGGACTTTTTTCCATGACCGCCACCTCCCGACTCCGCGCCATGGCGCTCGCACCGCTCTTGCTGCTGGCCACCGTTGCCGCCCAGGCGCAGCAGCATTCCGACGCCGATACCCAGGCCGACATCCAGCGCCACCGCGCCATGGCCGCCGCGCACGAGGCCGCCGCCAAGTGCCTGGAATCCGGCAAGGGCCACGACACCTGCGAGAAGGAACTGCAGGCGGCGTGCAAGGGCCTGGCCATTGGCAAGTTCTGCGGCATGAAGCACCAGCATTGATCCGTCCCCGCGCCCGCCCCGGCCGGGCGCCTGCGACAATCGCACAGGCCGGGCAGGGCGCCCGGCCGCCGTTCGCCGCCTTTTTGAGGACCCCCGCATGAAAGCCATCCCCCTCGCATTCGCCTGCCTGCTGGCCTGCGGCGTGGCCGGCGCGCAGGCGCCGGACGGTGCCGGCGCGGCGCTGTCGTCCCCGCTGGGCGGCGGTGGGCTGCCCCAGGGCAACGGCGCGGGCTACCACAGCCCGCAAAGCCCGATCAAGCCGCTGCCCACCCGCAGCGACGTGGTCCCCTGGTCCACGCTGACCAACCTGCAGAAGAAAACCCTCAAGACCCGCATCGAGCCGGTCTTCAACCCCGAGCAGAAGGCGCTGAACCAAACCGTGCAGCGCGTGCAGGGCTTCATGGTGCCCATGACGGCCAAGCCGCAGCAGCGGCACTTTTTGCTCACCTCGGTGCCGCTGACCTGCGCCTTCTGCATTCCCGGCGGGCCGGAGAGCATGGTCGAGGTGAAGGCCTCGTCTCCCGTCACGTATTCGCTCGAACCCGTGGTGGTCGAGGGCCGCTTCGAGACGCTGCGCAACGACGAGTACGGCCTGTTCTACCGCATGGTCGACGCCAGGCCCGTCCAGTGATGCGAGTGCTTCGCTGACACAGCGCCCAGACCCGCCGTCCCCACGTTCCCCATGACACCCGCGCGCCCGCAGCCATTGCCGCACCGCCGACGCATCGCCGTCTGGTGGATCGCGTTCGCGCTGCTGCTGGCGCCATTGCTCGGCCGCATGCACCAGGTGGTGCACGGCGTGGGAGCGGGGCCGTCGGCCGTGGCGCCGGGCCTGGCCTCGGCCTCTGTCTCCTGGCCGGCAGCGGGCGTGGCGCACCGGGCCGTGGCTCCTACGGTCCCCACGGCGCCGGATGTCCTGCCAGGGCAGGGCGGCGACGGCCTCCATGCGCTGTTCGCCGGCCACCACGGCGCCGACTGCCAGCTGCTGGACCAGTTGCTGCTCGGCGGCGCGCTGCTGGCGGCCCTGGTGCTGCCGACGGTGCACGGCGCCGCGCAGGCACCGCTGCCGGAACACGCCTCGCACACCGGCACGCGCCAGCGGTCGGCCTTTCTCGCCCGCGCGCCCCCCGCACGGGGCTGACCGCGCCGTCTCCGCACCGCCCCGGCCACCGCTGGCCGCAGCGCGGTGATGCTCCTTTTTTGATAGCTACCTGCCCTAGTCGAATTTGCGCTGGTGGCACTTTTTTGCCTGATTGGCTGCCTGCGCCACGCACAGGCCGTTCCGCCCGCCCGGGCCTGCCCGGGCCGCAGGAGAACGGCGCCGTGCGCGCGCAGGCCGCCGCCCCTTTTCGTGAAGCCTGAATCCATGAACTCCCCCCACCGCACCGCGCAGCCTGCTGCGCCCCTCACCGCGCTTTCGGCGCGCGTTCCCGCTGCGCGGCGCGCCACGCTGCGCCCCCTGGCCTGGGCCGCGCTGCTGGCGCTGGGCGGTCCCGGCCTGCTGCCGGCCGTGCACGCCCAGGCGGCCAACGCGTCCGACCCCGCGGCGTCCGCCAGTGCCTCCGCCACCACGCCGACCGGGCCCACGGCGCCGGCCGCGCGCATGCCCGAGGTGACCGTCACCGGCAACCCGCTGGGTGCCGCCACCGTGGTCGCGCCGGCCGCGCAGCTGTCGGGCGATGCGCTCACCCTGCGCACCCAGTCCACCCTGGGCGAGACGCTGGACGGCCTGCCGGGCGTGAGCAGCACCTACTTCGGCCCCAACGCCAGCCGCCCCATCATCCGCGGGCTGGACGGCGACCGCATCCGCATCCTGCAAAACAGCGGCGCCACGCTGGACGCCTCGGCCCTGAGCTTCGACCATGCCGTGCCCACCGAGGCGCTGGTGACCGAGCGCATCGAGGTCCTGCGCGGCCCGGCGGCGCTGCTGTACGGCGGCAGCGCCGTGGGCGGCGTGGTCAACGTGATCGACAACCGCATTCCCCGCGAGCCCATCAACGGCGTGGCCGGCAAAGCCGAGGCGGCGGCCGCCACGGGCAACGGCGAGCGCTCGGGCGGCGCGATGGTGGAGGGCGGCAACGACCGCTATGCGCTGCACGTGGACGTGTTCGACCGCGACACCGACCACGTGCGCGCCCCGGCCGACCTGGCCTGCGAAAAGCCCGGCTCGCCGGGCCTGGCGCGCCGCATCTGCAACTCCGCCAGCCACACGCGCGGCGGCGCGGTGGGCGGCACGGTGTTCTTCGACCGCGGCTACCTGGGCGCCTCGGCCAGCACCTACCGCAACGACTACGGCACCGTGGCCGAGGACGACGTGACCATCGGCATGCGCTCCAACCGCTACGCGCTGGACGGCGAGTGGCGCATCGACGCGGGCCCGCTGCAGAGCATCAAGATGCAGGCCAGCCACACCGACTACGTGCACACCGAATTCGCGGGCGGCGAGGCCGGCACCACCTTCCGCAACCGGGGCAACGACCTGCGGCTGGAGGCCAAGCACGCGCCGCTGGGCGCGCTGCAGGGCGTGATCGGGCTGCAGGCCGAATCGTCGCGCTTTTCGGCGGTGGGCGAAGAGGCCTTCGCGCCCTACAGCCGCAGCCGGTCCACCGCGCTGTTCGCGCACGAGGAACTGGCCACCGGCTGGGGCAAGCTGACCTTCGGCGCCCGCACCGAGCAGGTGAGCGTGGAATCGTTCGGCAGCGCCGACACCGACCGCTTCGACACGGGCAAGCACACCTTCCACCCGCACAGCGCGGCGGTGGGCGCGCTCGTGAACCTGGCGCCCGACTGGCAGCTCACCTCCAACCTGTCGTACACCCAGCGCGCACCCAAGGACTACGAGCTGTTCGCCAACGGCCCGCACATCGCCACCGGCGCCTGGGAGACGGGCGACAGCCGCCTGGGCCTGGAGAAGGCGACCAGCATCGACGTGGGCGCCGCCTGGAAGAGCGGGCCCCAGCGATTCGCCGTCACCGCGTTCTACAGCCGGTTCTCCAACTACATCGGCCTCACGCCCACGGGCGCCAGCCTGACGGAAGACGGCAAGCGCGTGCCCGCCGGCACGGATGGTGCGCTGCCGGAGTACCGCTACCAGGGCGTGCGCGCCAAGTTTTACGGCCTGGAGGCGAGCGGCAGCGTGCGCCTGGTGGGCGAGAGCGGGCTGGCCGGCGCCACATTGTTCGGCGACACGGCATCGACGCTCGACCTGCAGTTGCGTGGCGACCTCGTGCGCGCCACCAACGAGGACACGGGCGAGCCGCTGCCGCGCATCGCGCCGCTGCGCCTGGGCAGCACGCTGGCCTGGGCCAGCGGCCCGTGGCGCGCCGGCGTGGGCTTTGACCACCTGGCCGCCCAGGACCGCGTGCCCAGCGACGGCACCCGCACCACCGGCGCCTACACGCTGTGGAACGCCTCGGTGGGCTACCACCAGCAGGTGCAGTTCGGCGCCACCCGCAGCAACCTGCTGTGGTATGCCCGCCTCGACAACATCACCGACAAGCTGGCCTACAGCGCCACGTCGATCCTGACCACCACGGCGTTTCCGAAGTCGCCGCTGCCGGGCCGCAGCCTGAAGGTGGGCGTGAAGGCGACGTTCTGAGCGGGCGCCGGGGGCGGGCGGCTCGGCGCCGTCCGCCCCCGGCGAATGGGGTCAGGGCAATTTGCTATTTATTTAATAGCATCATGCCCTAGATTTGATTGCGCTGGAGCCCATTTCGATGGGGATTTCTCCGGTGGCGGACGCCAGGCATGGGGCGGGCCGCCCGGCACCGTCTTGCAAACGGGGTGGATGCGTTCAGGCGATCCGGCGGCTGCAGAAAGCCGTCGGCGTGGCGCTGCCCGAGCGCGGTGCCCGTCTCTCAGCGCAGGGTCTGCTTGCCGGGCACCTGCGGGTAGGCCAGCTCGGCCACGGGCTCGCCGCGCAGCAGGTGGGATTCGACGATGCGGTCGATGCCCGCCTCGTCCACGCCGCCGTACCACGTGCCTTCCGGGAACACCTGCACCACCGGCGCGAGGTTGCAGGGCCCCAGGCAGCTGGTGCGGGCGCTCATCATGCCGTCGCCGGTGTTGCGCAAGTCCAGGCGCTTTTGCTCGTTGCGCAGGTGGCCCCAGACCAGCGCGGCGCCAGCGTGGTTGCAGGGGCCGCCCTGGCAGACGAGCACGCGGCGCTTTTGCGGCGGAATCACCGAACCGGCCGAAGGGGCCGCGGCGGGCGCGTCGATGGGGACCGTGGTGGATTGCAGCAGGCCGTGCACCAGCGCATCGACGGCCAGGGTGTCGCCGGGTGGCATGCACAGCGTCACGCCGGGCCGCCGCGGCGCCTGCGCATCGCGCATCCAGCGCTGCACCGCGCCGGTGATCCAGGTGCGAAAGCCCGGCTCCATCGGCAGGAGCAGCGGGACGATGGCGATTTCGTCCGCGACGTCCCCAGCGGCCAGGGCGTCCAGCGCTTCGCGCAGGCTCGGGCTGCCCTGTTCGCTGAAGGCAGGCACCACCGCCGCGAAGCGGCCCGCCATCGCGGACTGGGCGCGCTGGGCGAGTTCTTCCATCTCGCGAACGGCCGCGCCTGTGATGGAGGCCTTGGCCAGAAGAATGGCCGCGCGCCGTAGGGGAGGGCGGATCGGATCGCTGGGGTTCATGGGAAAGGGCTTTCGTCGGGGGTCGGGTCCATCGGGATCACATAGGGCAGCCCGCCATCGGTGCCGATGCGCGCACCGACGCCGAACAGCGCCTGCACGTTGGCGGGCGTGAGCACCTGCGCGGGCGCGCCGGCATCGAGCACGCGGCCGCCGCGCAGCATCAGCAGCCGGTCGCAAAAGCGCGCGGCCAGGGCCAGGTCGTGGATGGCGATGACGGCCCCGGCGCCGCGCTGGCGCGACAGCTCGCGCACGGTCTGCAGCGTGGCGAGCTGGTGGCGCAGGTCCAGGTCGCTGGTGGGCTCGTCCAGCAGCAGCAGGCGGCCTTGCTGGGCCCAGGCGCGGGCCATCAGCACGCGCTGGCGCTCGCCGCCACTGAGGTCGCTGAAGTGGCGCAGGGCCAGCGCCTCCAGTGCCAGGCGCTCGATCGCGGCCAGGCAGATGGCCTCGTCCTGCTGCGGCGAGCTGCGGCCCCGGTGCGGCAGCCGGCCCAGCCGCACCATGTCCAGCACCCGCAGCGACATGCCGGGGCCGGTGTGCTGGGGCACGTAGGCGACGGCACGGGCGATCTCCTGGCGCGTGCAGCCGGCCAGCGCACGGCCTTCGAGCTGCAGGTGGCCGCCGCTCAGCGGCCGCAGGCCGGCCAGGCACTTGAGCAGCGAACTCTTGCCCGACCCGTTGGGGCCGACCAGGCCCAGCACCTCGCCCGGCTGCAGCACCAGGTCGATGCCCTGCAGCACCTCGGGCGAGGCGCGCCCGCCGTAACGGCTGCGCAGGCCCTCGGCGCGCACCAGGGCAGGCGGCGCGGTGGCCGATGCGCCGCTCATGCCGACATCTCGTTGCACCGCGTGAGCAGCAGGTGCAGGAACAGCGGCACGCCCAGGAAGGCGACGACGATGCCGACCAGCACCACCACCGGCGCGAAGAGCAGGCGGCCCGCCATGTCGGCCAGCAGCACCAGCAACGCGCCCACCACGGCCGCGAAGGGCAGCAGCGCGCGGTGGTCGCCGCCGATCAGCAGGCGCGCGATGTGCGGCGCCACCAGCCCGACGAAGCCGATCACGCCGGTGAAGCTGACGATGGCCGCGCTGCACAGCACGGCGGCCAGTGTGATCGCGATGCGGGCCCGGGCGACGGGCACCCCCAGCGAGGCGGCCACATCGTCGCCGCCGGCGCTGAAGGCGTTGAGCGCGCCCGCATGGGCCAGCAGGACCGGCGCGCACACCAGGCAGATGCCGCCGGCCACCCCCACCTCGTTCCAGGAGCGGCCGTTGAGTGACCCGAAGGTCCAGTGCACGATGGCCGCGAGCTGCTGCTCGCTGGCGAAGAACTGGAGTGCCGCGGTGAGCGCGCCGAAGAGGTAGGTGAAGGCCACGCCGGCCAGCACCAGCACCATGGCATGCACGCCACGCAGCGAGGCCAAGCCCAGCACCCCGGCCGCGCACACCATGGCCGAGGCAAAGGCCAGCGCCACCGTCCACCAGGCGCCGGTGGCGGGCAGGGTGTTCCAGCCCAGCAGGATGGCGATGGACGCGCCGAACGCCGCGGCCGGTGAGATGCCCAGCGTGTAGGGGCTGACCAGCGGGTTGCGGGTGATGCCCTGCATGGCCACGCCGGCCATGGACAGCCCGGCCCCGCAGACCAGCGCCATGGCGGTGCGCGGCAGGCGCAGCTGCAGCAGCACGTTGCGCTGCGGTCCGTCGTGGGCCCAGGCCTCCAGGCCGGGCAGCAGCGACAGCAGCTGGCGCAGCACCGTGCCGACCGGCTGGGACTGCACGCCCAGGCTGAGCGAGGCCAGCACGGCCAGGCCGAGCGCGAACACCGCCAGGGCCGCGATGCGCCAGCGGCTGGCCCGCAGGCGGCCCACGGCGTGTTGCAGCGCCGCGATGGCGGGGGAGGTGGGGAAGGACGCGGGGGAGGCCGGTCCGGCACCGGTCGGGTTCATGCGCCGCCCTTCACGTGGTCCAGCGAACAGGCGTAGCCGCGCTGCGCCGGCACGCCCTGGAATGTTTGCAGCCAGGTGCCCATGACCGCCTCCGGGTCGATGCCGGCCATGCGCCCGGGGTGCAGCCACTGCGCGATCTGCAGGGCACCGGTGATCTTGGAGCAGCCCGATGCGAGGTAGTAGCTCAGGTGGTGGATCTGCCGGTGGCGCACGGCCGGCGTACCCTCCCAGCCCGGCCGCGCGGCCAGTTGGCCGAGCACGTCGGCCGAGAAGGCCCGCGGGTGCGGCAGGTACTGGCCGGGCTGCAGCTTGACGACGACCTCGGGCCGGCGGGCCGCCACCTCCTCGGGGTCCACCTCGAAGTTCTGCACGTTGCCGCGCGGGGACACGCCGCCGGGCAACCGGATGTCGCCGAACACGTTGGTGCCGCCGCCGGCCTCGATCATGTCGTGCCAGCCCGAGCCCTGCAGCACGGTCTTGTAGGGGCAGACCTCCTCGAAATACACGCGCCGGGGCGTGGCCCCCTGCAGGCGGTCCCCCAGCGTGTCGCGCCAGTGGCGGTAGAAGGCGTTGAGCCGCGCGGCCCCCTCGGTCCTGTGGAACAGCCGGCCCAGCAGCGCGACGTTCCACTCGTGCTTGAGCAGATCCCAGCCGGTGACCACGATGACCGGGATGCCGAAGGGCTTGAGCACCCGCTCGGCCTGTTTCCAGTCGCTGTTGCGCGGCATGAAGACGGCATCGGCCTGCATGCCGACGATGGCCTCGTAGTGGACGCTGGACTGCCCGCTGCCGGCGATCATGCCGGGGGTCACGCCCGGCCAGTAGTCAGGGTGCTTGCGGCCGTCGAAGTCCACGCCGACCACGGCCGGCATGGCCCCGATGGCGCGGATGAACTCCGTCGTGTAGCGGTTGAACACCACCACGCGCCGCAGGGGCAGCGAAACGGACACGCTGCGGCCCAGGTCGTCGGTGATGGCCGTGGCCTGCCTGGCCTGGTCCATCGCGCGGCCCGGCAGCCAGGCCGCGCCGGCGATGCCCGCCGCACCGGCCGCACCCCAGCCCCGCAGCAGGGCCCGCCGGCTGCCCGGGCCCTGCGGGACGGGGGCATCCGAACGCATCTCAGAACGCATGGGTGCCGGTCAGCCAGACGGTGCGGGGCCGGCCGAGAATCCACTGCACTTCCGAGCCCTGCGTGGCATAGCGCTTGTCGAAGAGGTTGTCCACCCGCAGGTCCAGCGTCACCCCCTGCATGGCCCGCCAGTTCACGCCGGCCTGGACCACGGTGTACGACGGCAGCGAGGCCGTGTTGGTGTTGTTCACGAAGCGCTGGCCCACGTACTGCAGGGCCGTGCGCGCGGTCCACTGGGGGGCGAAGTCCCAGAAGGCGCTCAGGTTGGCGCTGCGCCTGGGCACGGTCATCGGCACCTTGCCCGCCAGCTGCTGCGTGCCGCTGCCGACCTGGGCCCGGAAGTCGTCGAACTTCGGATCGAGCACCGTGCCGTTGACCTCCACCCGCCAGGCGCCCAGCCGGGCGGATGCCGAGGCCTCGATGCCGCGAGAGGACTGCTGGCCCACCTGTTCCTGGAGCGTGGGGTTGGCCAGGTTGGCAGTCAGCAGGTCCTTCTTGACGAGGTGGTAGGCCGCCAGCGTCCAGTCGAAGCGGCCGCCCCAGAGGCTTTGCTTGAGGCCGAATTCGATCTGCCGGCCCTGGGACAGGCCGAAGCCCTGCTGGTTGGCGCCGATGCTCGCCAGCGAGGTGACCGGATCCTGCGCCGTGGCGATCTGGCCGTACAGCGCCACCTCCGGCACCGGGTTGAAGACCACGCCCAGGCTGCCGCTGGTGCCGCTGACCTTGCCGCGGGTGGTGTTGCGCAGCTGGCGGTCTTCGCGTTCGGTGCGGTAGCTGTCGCCGCGCAGGCCGGCCACCACGGACCAGCGCTGGCTCAGCGTCAGGTGGTTTTCGAAGAAGACGCCGACGCGGTCGAGGTCCAGGTAGTACATGGGGATCGACTCGCCCCGCCACGCATCGCGGTAGAGGCCCGGCACCGGGTGCAGCGCATCGACGGTGGAGGTGCCGCCCCGGACGTTGTCGAAGCGGTCGTAGAAGCTGCGCTCGAGTTGGAGGCCGGCGAGGAACGCGTTCTTCATGCCGGCGATCCGGCCCTGGAACCTGGCGTAGGTGTTGACGCCCTCCTGCGTCTGCCGCGAGTAGGAAATGTCCCGGTAGCTGCTGCGGCGCACCGATGCGCTGGCGGGCAGGTAGGTGAACACGGTGGCGTCGCGGTAGCGGCGGTTGTGGGTCAGCCGGTAGAGGGTGTTGTGCACCGTGACATCGGCCGAGGGCTTCCACTCGGTGTCCAGCGTGGTCCACTGGTCCTGGAAAAACAGGTCGCTGTCGGCGATGTTGTAGTTCAGCGTCTCGGTGCCCGACACGGGCGCGCCATTGAACACCGGGGTGCCGAGGTAGTGCATGGGCTTTTGGCGGCCGTAGTCGGCAGCCAGGATGAAGTTCAGCTGGGGCGACAGGTCGTAGCGCAGCGAGGCCGACGCGGCGAGGGTGTCGGACGCTCCGCGGTCCACCCAGTTGTCCGCGCTGCGGTGGCTCAGGTCCAGCCGGTAGGACAGGCCGTTGTTGCCCATCGGGCCGGTGCTGCTGAAGGCCTCGTGCCGCGCGTTGTCGGAGCCCACGCCCAGGCCGATCTCGTGCGAGGCCTGCGCCGGGTCCGGCCGCTTGCTCACCACGTTGACCGCGCCGCCGATGGCACCGGCGCCGTACAGCACCGAGGCCGGGCCGTACAGGGCCTCGATGCGCTCGACGTTCCAAGGATCGAAGGGGAAGCTCACCACGCCGCCGGCGTTGGAGAGTTCCAGGCCGTTGTAGAGCTGCTTGACGGAGTTGACGCCAGTGAAGCCGCGGGCGCTGAGCACATTGCCGCCGTTGCCCGGGCTGTTGGCCGAACTCATGCCGGGCGCGAGCGTCTTGGCGTCGATGACCGACGTGGTGCCCAGGGCGCGGATCAGCTCGCCGGGCACGATGGCCACGCTGGCGGGCGTCTCGAACGGCGTGAGTTCCAGGCGGCTGCCGGCGGTGGAGGGCAGCACCAGCGGCGTGGCGACGCCGCGGTCTTCGGTGACGGTGACCGGGGCCAGGGTGGCGGGGGCCGCGCTGCCCTCGGTCTGGGCATGGGCGCAAAAGCCGGGATAGGCGGCCGCGAGGGCGAACGGGAGCGCAGCGGCGCGCGCACGAAGGACGGGCTTCATGGGAAGGGAGGGGCGATCAAAAAGCAACCCTGGCCGGCATCCCCGCCGGCGTCTGGGCGATACGAATGCGCCACCCGTTCATGCATTCATTCATGTATGCAGGCGGCGCACTCACCTCGTTGGCCGGTATCCGGGCTGACGGCGCTGCATTCCTCGCCTTCCCAGCGCTTGTTCAAGGCGTCCAGTGGCTGTGTGGAGGGATGCTGAAGGCACCTCGGCGGGAATGGCCGGTGTGCATTCGTCCGTTTGACCGTTGCGGGGGCAGCGCAGGCGGGACGGGTCGGCAGGCCGGCGCTGCGCATCGGCGGCCGGTTGCCGGAGTGTCCTCCTGCTTCCCGTTGAACTGCGGCATGTGAACCACGCCGCGAGCACCAACGGCGCGATTGTAGAGGGGGGTGCGCGGCGGAATCCGGAAAGTCCGCAATGCGTTCCGGACGGGCCCCAAGGCGGGGCGGGGCACGGATAATCGACGGCTTTGCCCGCAGGATCGCACCGTGAACTCCCCCGTCTTCGCCTCCATGATCCCGGTGATCCTGTTCATCGCCATCGGCTTTCTCGCGGGGCGGCTGGGCTGGGTGCGGGCCTCGGCGGTCAAGGACCTGTCCAACCTGGTGTTCCTGGTGCTCACGCCCGCGCTGCTGTTTCGCACCATGGGCACGTCGCGCGTGCAGGACTTGAACTTCGAGCCGGTGGGCCTGTACTTTCTTGCGGCCGGGCTGGTGTTCGTGGTATCGCTGGCGGTCATGGGGTTTTCCACCCGCTCGGCCGCGTTCGGGCTGGCCAGCATGTTCAGCAACACCATCATGATCGGCGTGCCGCTGGTCGGGCTGGTCTACGGCCAGGAAGGGCTGGTGACGCTGTTCACGCTGATCTCGCTGCACGCGCTCATCCTGCTCACGGCGGCCACGGTGGTGTTCGAGCTGGCGCAGGCGCATGAAAGCCAGCGCGACGGCCGCAGCCCGCCGCGCCCCATGCTGCACACGGTGCTGCAGGCCGTTCGCAACGGCATCCTGCACCCGGTTCCGCTGCCCATCCTGGCCGGTCTGCTGTTCGCGCAGACCGGGCTGCGCCTGCCCGACGTGGTGGACAAGCCGCTGCAACTGCTGGGCATGGCGCTCGGTCCCATGGCGCTGCTGCTGGTGGGCGTGACCCTGGCGTTCAGCAAGGTGGGCCACCACGCGCGCGACGCGCTGCGCATTTCACTGGTCAAGAACGTGGCGCACCCCATGCTGCTGCTGGCGCTGGCCTGGGCCTTCGGCCTGGGCGGCACCTCGACGGCGGTGATGTTCCTGGCGGCGTCGCTGCCGGTGGGGGCCAACGTGTTCCTGTTCACGCAGCGCTACGACACCATGCAGGACGAGGTGACGGCCAGCATCGCCGTGTCCACGGCGCTGGCGCTGGTGACGGTGCCGCTCATGCTGATCGTCGCGCAGCGGTTCTTTCACTGACCCTGCGCATCGCGCGGGCGTGCGGCGCTGGCGGCTGGCTAGAAGGCTTCAGGGCGCCAGCCGTTCGCGCACCCACTGGCCGCCATCGTCCCGGTAGCGCAGCCGGTCGTGCAGGCGGCTCTTGCGGCCCTGCCAGAACTCCCATTGTTCGGGCTTGAGGCGGTAGCCGCCCCAGTGCGGCGGGCGCGGTGGGCTGAGCAGGAACTGCGCGCCGTACCTGGCCGCGTTGGCCACCAGCACGCCGCGCCCCGCGATCACCTCGCTCTGCGGGCTGGCCCAGGCGCCGATGCGCGAATCCAGCGGGCGGCTCTTGAAGTAGGCATCGCTCTCGGCGTCGTCCACCTTCTCCACCGTGCCTTCGATGCGCACCACCCGTTCCAGCTCCACCCAATGGAACTGGAGCGCCGCGAACGGGTTGCCGGCCAGTTGTCGGCCCTTGCGGCTGTCGTAGTTGGTGAACCAGACGATGCCCCGCTCGTCGTAGCCCTTGACCAGCACGATGCGCGTGCTGGGCCGAAGATCGGCCCCCACGGTGGCCAGCGTCATGGCATTGGGCTCGGGGACCTGGGCGACCAGGGCCTGCTGCAGCCACTGGTCGAACTGGGCCAACGGGTCGGCCAGGGAGGCGTCTTCGCTCAGTTCCGCGCGCTCGTAGCTCTTGCGCAGGTCGGCGATGGAGGAGGAAAGGGGGCTGCTGCTCATCGGGCGATTGTGCCCCGGCGCGTGCCGCAGGTCAGCGTTCGTGGGCGGATGTCAGCGCCAGCAGCTTGCCCAGCGCCCGGTCGTCGATGCCCAGGCGGCGCAGTTCGTCGTAGGTGGCCTGGGCGTAGTCGCGCGTGGTGCCGTAGATGCCGCTGGCCTGCTCGAAGATGCGGCGGTATTCGTCGTCCGGCAGCACCCCGGCGTGGCTCGGGCTGCGGCGCGACAGTGTGAAGGCGAGGGCGCGCACCGTGCCCTGCGGCGTCTGGCAAGGCAGCCAGCGCGGGTCGTACACCGCAAGCGCCATCTCCCGCTGCCACAGGTTGACGAGGGTCTGGCGGGCCTGCGCGCCGGCCACGCGGAACACCATGCCTCGGCAACTGCCGCCCGAGAGCATGCCGAACACCAGGCCGGGCTGCTCGGGCGTGCCGCGGTTGATGCGGCTCCACATCTTGAGGGCCCGGTGCCAGCCGTGCACTCGGGCGGGACGCCGCTCGGCGAACTCGAAATCGGGCCGCCAGATCAGCGAACCATAGCCGAAGATCCACAGATCGTCCTGGCCGCCCCATTCGTCCAGGGTGCGCTGGAGCAGTGGGGCGGGGTCGCGCAAGGGGGCGGGCAGCGGCGTCATGACTCTACAATCGCGGGTTGTCTTCAGCCCCCATTATTTACTTTACGGAGTTCTTCCCATGGCCTTCAGCAGTGCCGATGACGACAGCCAGCAACGTTTTGCCCTCGGGTTCCTGTTCGCGTTGATTGCCCTGGTGGTGTCCTCGGTGGTGGGCGTGACGGTGTACAAGCAGCGCAGCCTGGCGCGCGCGCCGGTGGTCGAGCCCGCCGCAGTGGTGGTCGCGCCCGCCGGCACGCTGGTGGTGGCCGAGGACGAAGTGGCCCGCGTGGTGGTGGACGGCGGCGTGGTCCGCTTCTACTTCGCCACGGGCCGTGCCGACCTGGCCCCCGGTGCCGCACCGGCCCTGGCCGACGTATCGCGTGCCGTGGCCGAAGGCCGCTCGGTGGTGGTCTCCGGTTTCCACGATGCCACGGGCGACGCCGCCGCCAACGCGCAACTGGCCAAGGACCGCGCCTTTGCCGTGCGCGATGCGCTCAAGACGGCCGGCGTGCCCGAAGACAAGATCGACCTGCGCAAGCCCGCCGTCACGCAGGCCGGCGGCAGCAACGCCGAAGCCCGCCGCGTCGAGGTCACGCTGGCGCCGCTTTGATCCGGGCGTGAGGGGGTGGCCGCCGGCCGCATCCTCCGATCCCTCGACAGCAAGCCCGGTCCGCCGGGCTTTTTCTTTGGCGCCGCGTTCCCGAAAGGGGCCTCAATGCAGCCACTGCACGATCTGCTGCGGGGTGAGGTTGCTGCCGCACAGCACGGTCGCCAGCTTCTGCGAGCGCAGCGCGGGATGTTCCATCACGGCGGCCACGCCGACGATGCCGGCGGGCTCCACCATCAAGCCGGCCGTCTGGAACACCAGCTGCATCGCGCGCCGGATGGCCGCATCGCTCACCAGCAGCACGTCGTCCACCAGGCCCTGCATGTCGTCCAGCGCCTGCGGCACGGGGCGCCGGACCGCGATGCCATTGGCGATGGTCTGCGTGGCGGGCCGCTCGATCAGCCGGCGCGCCTTCCAGGAGGCGGCCGTGGCATCCGCGCCTTCCGCGCAAACGCCGATCACCCGCGTGGCCGGCGCATGGGCTTTCGTCCACAGGCCCATGCCGTTGAGCAGGGCGCCATTGCCCAGCGGCACCAGCAGGGCATCGAAGGCATCGCGCGCCAGCAGTTCGCGGGCGATGGTGCCGGCGCCTTCGCTGATTTGGGTCTCCAGCCCATCCTCGACCAGCAGCGCGCCGGACGACGCGCAAAAGCGCCGGGCCTCTTCCTTGGCGGTGTCGAAGTCGTCGCTGTGCAGGCGCACCTCGGTGCCCATCGCGCGCATGCGCTCGACCTTGAAGGCATTGGCCGTGGTGGCGGTATAGACCACCAGCGGCCAGCCGCGGGCGCGGCACACATAGGCCATGGCCTGCCCCCAGTTGCCGGCCGTGGCGCAGACCAGGGGCCGGCCGGCCAGCGCCGCCGCGTTGTCCTTGAGGAAGAAGTCGGCGCCGCGCCCCTTGAACGAGCGCAGCGGGTTCAGCGTTTCGACCTTGAGCGTCAGGGCTGCGCCCAGCGCCTGGCTGAGCGGCTCGCATTCGTACTGCGGGCTGTGGAGAAACACGGGGTCGATGAGGGAGGCCGCGCGCTCGATGTTGCGCAGCGACAGGCGGTGGGGGGTGTCGATAATGGTCATGCCCAAAGTATGCAAACCGGGGCGGTGGGGCGGGCCGCGATTGCGCCCCCGCCAGCGCCGCCTTGCCGCATTGTGGGCGCCTTCCACGCGGCCTTCGTGCAACCCTCCGACGCCATGCCCCTCGACGCCTTCGACCGCCAGATCCTCGACCTCTACCAGCGGGACACCCGCGTGCCCAGCGAGCAGATCGGCGCGCGCGTCGGCCTGTCCGCCGCCGCGGTGCAACGGCGGTTGAAGCGCCTGCGGCAGGCGGGCGTGATCCAGGCCGAAACCGCCCAGCTCGATTGCACCCGGCTGGGCCTGGGCATCACGGCCATCGTGCAGGTCGACCTGATCGACGAGTCGGCACGCGCCACGCAGGCCTTCCGCGAGACCGTGGGGCAGCGCGACGAGGTGCAGCAGTGCTACGGCGTGGCCGGCAGCGTCGACTATGTGCTGATCGTCATCGTGCCCGACCTGGCGGCCTACGAGGCCTTCTGCAAGGCGTGCCTGCTGCACGACCCCAACGTGCGCAGCTTCACCACGCAGATCGTTCTGGATGCGCACCAACGCGGCGCACCGCTGGCCATCCCCCCGGCGGATAGGTGATCAGGTGCTGCCGCGCACGACGAGTTCGTAGCCCAGCTCGACGCACCCCGGCCCGGTGGGCGCGCCGCGCATCAGCCCGAGCAGCATCGCCGCGCCGGCGCGCCCGACCTCGGCGCGCGGCGTGCGCACGGTGGTGAGCGGCGGCACCATCTGGTCGCTGCCCTCCAGGTCGTTGAACCCGGCCACCGCGATCCGCCCTGGCACCGCCACCCCCAGCCGGTTGGCCGCCAGCAGCCCGCCCTGGGCGATGTCGTCGTTGCAAAAGAAGATGGCATCCACACCGGGCATGCGGCGCACTACCTCTTCGAACAGCCGCGCGCCCAGTGCGACCGACGAGCGCTCCGGGCTGAGCACCTCCAGCGCCGGGTCGTACAGGCCCGCCTCGCGCAGGCAGCGGCGGTAGCCCTCGGCGCGCTGCAGCGTGCGCGGGTCCAGTTGGGCGGCGCAGAAGGCGATGCGGCGACGGCCCCGGTCCAGCAGGTGGCGGGTGATGGCCGCGCCCGCATCGGTCTGCGAAAAGCCCACGCACGCGACGTCCGGCGCCGTGCTGGTCTCCATCAGGTGCACGCAGGGCACGCCGCTGCGGGCGATGAGCTGGCGGGCTGTTTCGCTGCGGTCGAACCCGGTGACCAGCAGGCCGGCTGGCCGGTGGGGCAGGTAGGTGCGCAGCAGCAGCTCTTCTTCGGTGGTGTCGTAATGGGTCACGCCGATGAGCGGGTGAAAGCCCTCGGGGAACAGCGTCCGGTGCACCGCCTCCAGCAAATCGACGAAGAGCGTGTTGGACAGCATCGGCACCAGCACCAGCACCTGGGTGCTGCGCTGGGAGGCGAGGGCGCGCGCCGCCGGATCGGGCACGTAGCCCAGGCGGTCGGCCGAGGCGCGCACGCGCTCGGCGAGTTGCGCGTCCACGCTGCGTTCGCCGCGCAGCACGCGCGAGACGGTGATCGGGCTCACGGCGGCATCGCGCGCCACGTCGTCGAGCGTGATGCGGCCGCTGGAGCGGCGGGGGCGGCGGGTGGCGTCGGTCAAGGGTTAATCCGGAGCAGTCTGGGTGGCATTGTTTCCTAAGATAGCGCTATCTTTCACAGGGTAAACAAGCATGCGGCGACCGATGGCGCTGTAGCGTGCGGCAAACCCGGCCCAGCCACCCGCGGTGCGGCTCCATGCCCCACCGCATTTCTTCGAATTCAATGGATAGCGCTATCTCAATGTTTCGCCCCCAGGCCATCGTCGTGATGGGCGTGTCGGGCTGCGGCAAGTCCTGCGTCGGCGAGTCCTGCGCGCAGGCCCTGGGCTGGACGCTGCACGAAGGCGACGCCTACCATGCCCCCGAGAGCATCGCCAAGATGCGGGCCGGCACGCCGCTGACCGATGCCGACCGCGCCGGCTGGCTCGGCCGTCTGGCCCTGTTGCTGGACTCCAGCGAAGGCGGGCAGGGCGTGGTGCTGACCTGCTCCGCGCTGCGCCGCAAATACCGCGACCGCCTGCGCGAGGCGCACCCGGCGCTCGGCTTCGTCTTCCTGAAGCTGGGCTATGACGAAGCGCTGGTGCGCGTGCAGTCTCGGCCTGGCCACTTCTTTTCGCCCGCACTGGTGGCCGACCAGTTCGCCACGCTGGAATCGCCCGAGGGCGAGCCCGGCGTGCTGACGCTCGATGCCACCCAGCCCATCGCCACGCTGGTGCAGGACGCCGTGGCCTGGGTGCGCGGCCCCCAGGGTTTCGCCCCTGAAAAAACAGGCCGCGGCCCAGCGGCAGGAGACAACGCATGAGCATTCCGCAGCCGCCGACGAGGGATCTGGCCGCCCCGTCCGCACCATCTTCTTCCCCGCACGCGCCACCCCGCCGCAAGCCGGCGCTGCAGCGGCTGGCCGAGCTGTTCATGGTGCTGGCGCTCGCCGGCATGGTGGTGGCGGTGTTCGTCAACGTGGTGCTGCGCTATGTGTTCCACACCAGCATCGTGTCGTACGAAGAGGTTTCGCGCCTGCTGTTCGTGTGGCTGGTGGCGGTGGGCTCCATCGTCGCGGCCTTCGAAGGCAAGCACCTGGGCTTCGACATGCTCACCTCGCGCGTGAAGGGCGGGGCGCGCAAGGGCCTGTTCTGGGTGAGCCAGTTGCTCGTGGCGGTGTGCATGGTGCTGCTGCTGAAGGGCTCCTGGGAGCAGGTGGCGGCCGGCATGAGCAGCTACAGCACGGTGCTCGGCTACCCGCTGGCGCTGGCCGCAGCCGCCACGCTGGTGCTGGCGGCCGGCCTGCTGGTGGCCCTGGTGTTCGACCTGCTGCGCGGCGAGCCGCCCACGCCGGCCGGCCCGGCGGGCGACATCGAATAAGGGGCCGGACATGATCGTGACCGCGATTTTTCTGCTGGTGCTCATCGGCGGCATGGTGATCGGTATGCCGATCGCCCACGCGCTGGTGCTGACGGGCGTGGCCCTGATGTGGCACCTGGACTTCTTCGACTCGCAGCTGCTCGCGCAGAACCTGCAGGCCGGCTTCGACAACTTTCCGCTGCTGGCGGTGCCCTTCTTCATCCTGGCGGGCGAGCTGATGAATGCGGGCGGGCTGTCGCGCCGCATCATCGACCTGGCGCGCGCCTTCGTGGGGCACATCCGCGGGGGCCTGGGTTTCGTGGCCATCGGCGCCGCGGTGCTGCTGGCCTCCATGAGCGGCTCGGCCATCGCCGACACCGCGGCCCTGGCCACCATCCTGCTGCCCATGATGCGCCAGCAGAACTACCCGCCCAGCTACAGCGCGGGCCTGCTGGCATCGGGCGGCATCATCGCGCCGATCATTCCGCCGTCGATGCCGTTCGTGATCTACGGGGTGACGACCAACACCTCCATCAGCAAGCTGTTCCTGGCCGGCGTGTTTCCCGGCCTTATGATGGGTATCTTCCTGATCCTGGCCTGGTGGTGGATCGCCCGCAAGCACCAGCTGCCGTCCATGGAGCGCGTGGAATGGGGTGCGCGCATGAAGGCGCTGGTCAACAGCTTCTGGGCCATGATGATGCCGGTCATCATCCTGGGCGGGCTCAAGGGCGGCATCTTCACGCCGACCGAAGCCGCCGTGGTGGCCGCGGTCTACGCCCTGTTCGTGTCGATGTTCGTGTACCGCGAACTCACCTGGGCCCAGTTGTACGAGGTGTTCCTGGCCGCGGGCAAGACCACCGCCGTGGTGATGTTCCTGTGCGGCGCGGCCACCGTCACGGCTTACATGATCACCCTGGCCGACCTGCCCGCCATGCTGGCGGACAGCTTCTCCGGCGTGATGGGCAATCCCATCGTGTTCATGGCGCTGATGATGCTGTTCCTGCTCGTCGTGGGCACGGCCATGGACCTGACGCCCACCATCCTGATCTTCGGGCCGGTGTGCCTGCCGCTGGCGGTGAAGGCCGGCATCGATCCGGTGTACTTCGGCTTCATGTTCATCTATGTGGGATCGCTCGGCCTCATCACGCCGCCCGTCGGCACGGTGCAGAACGTGGTGGCGGGGGTGGGCGGTCTGCGCATGGAGACAGTCATCAAGGGCACCACGCCGTTCCTGCTGATGTACGTGGTGCTGCTGGTGCTGGTCGTGCTGTTCCCGGTGCTCATCACCGGCCCGCTGCGCTGGCTGCATTGAGCCGCCGCCGGCCCCGATTTCCGATGGTTTCGTTTTCCCTCTCTCTTCAGCGCTTTCAATACAAGGAGACAAGCATGCGCATCCGTTTCGCTCTCGCCGGCCTGGTGGCCGCACTGGTGGCCACCGGGGCCGCCCAGGCCCAGGACTTCAAGCCGCGCCTCGTGCGCTTCGGCTATGGCCTGGTCGACGATTCCAACCAGGGCCGCGCGGCGCGCCTGTTCGCGCAGGAGGTCGAGAAGGCCTCCGGCGGCAAGATGAAGGTGCGCACCATCGGCAACGCCGCCCTGGGCTCCGACACCCAGATGCAGCAGGCGCTGATCGGCGGCGCGCAGGAGATGATGGTGGGCTCCACCGCCACGCTGGTGGGCATCGTGCCCGAGATGGCCGTGTGGGACACGCCGTTCCTCTTCAACAACGTGAAGGAGGCCGACGCCGTGCTCGACGGCCCGGTCGGCGAAAAGGTCAAGGCCAAGCTGGAGCCCAAGGGCATGGTCGGGCTGGTCTACTGGGAGAACGGCTTTCGCAACCTCACCAACAGCAAGCGCCCCGTCAACAAGCTGGAAGACCTGGGCGACATCAAGCTGCGCGTGATGCAGAACAACGTGTTCCTGGACAGCTTCAAGGCCCTGGGCGCCAACGCCGTGCCGCTGCCGTTCTCGGAACTGTTCACCGCCCTGGAAACGCGCGCGGTCGATGGCCAGGAGAACCCGTTCAACACGGTGGTGTCCAGCAAGTTCTACGAAGTGCAGAAGTACCTCACGGTGACCAACCACGTCTACAGCCCTTGGATCGTCACCGTCAGCAAGAAGTGGTGGGACACCCTCTCCGCCGCCGAAAAGAAGGTGCTGCAGGACGCCGCCGTCAAGAGCCGCGACTTCGAGCGCAAGGACACGCGCGAAGAAGCCGCCAAGGCCCTGGCCGACCTCAAGACCAAGGGCATGCAGGTCAACGAATTGCCCGGCTCGGAAGCCAACCGCATGCGCGAGAAGCTCGCCAGCGTGAACACCGGCATCGCCAAATCGGTCGGCCAGGAAACCTGGGACGCGGTGAACGCGGCCGTCAAGCAGGCACGCGGCGCCCAGTAACCCGGCACGCATGGGCTCGCCCCGCGGCCACGGGCCGGGGCGGGCCGACACATGCCCTTTGCCTACAGACGGAGCGGCCTGCGGGTTTACCATGGGCGCTCCGCCAGCCCGTTGCCAACACCCGCCAGCATGCCCATCCACGACACCGTTGAAGCCGTTACCCGGCGCATCCGCGAGCGCAGCGCGCCCACCCGCGCCGCCTACCTTGCCCAGCTCGAAGCCCATGCACACCGCGACCGCGGCGCCGACCGCCTGGGTTGCGCCAACGTGGCGCATGCCTTCGCCGGCATGCCCGGCAACGACAAGCTGCGCGTGGTGGCCCAGAAGGCACCCAACGTCGGCATCGTCAATGCCTACAACGACATGCTCTCGGCCCACGCGCCGCTGCAGCACTACCCCGATCTGATCAAGGACGAAGTCCGAAAGCACGGCGCCACCGCGCAGGTCGCCGGCGGGGTGCCCGCCATGTGCGACGGCGTCACGCAGGGCACGCCCGGCATGGAGCTGAGCCTGTTCAGCCGCGACGTGATCGCCATGGCCACGGCGGTGTCCCTGAGCCATGACGTGTTCGACGCCGCGCTCATGCTGGGCGTGTGCGACAAGATCGTGCCCGGCCTGCTCATCGGCGCGCTGCAGTTCGGCCACCTCCCCACTGTCTTCGTGCCGGCCGGCCCCATGACCTCGGGCCTGTCGAACAACGCCAAGGCCAAGGTGCGCGAGCAGGCCGCGCAAGGCCTGGTGGGTCGCGCCGAACTGCTGGCCGCCGAATCCGCCGCGTACCACAGCGAAGGCACCTGCACGTTCTACGGCACCGCCAACAGCAACCAGATGCTGCTGGAAGCCATGGGCCTGCACGTGCCCGGCACCGCCTTCATCAACCCCGGCCAGGCGCTGCGGCAGGAACTGACCCGCGAGGCGGCACGCACCGTGCTCGGCCCCGCGTGCCCGCCCATCGGCAAGGTCATCGACGAGCGCGCCATCGTCAACGCCATGTCGGCATTGCTCGCCACGGGCGGCTCCACCAACCACCTCATCCACTGGGTGGCCGTGGCGCGTGCGGCCGGCATCGTCATCGACTGGGACGACTTCGCCGCGCTGTCGCACGCCGTGCCGCTGCTGGCCCGCGTGTACCCCAACGGCAGCGCCGACGTGAACCAGTTCCAGGCCGCGGGCGGCCCGGGCTACGTGCTGCGCGAACTGCTCGATGCCGGCCTGATGCACGAAGACGTGCTCACCGTGCGGCCCGGCGGCATCCGCGAATACACCCGGCTGCCCCATAGCGACGCCGAAGGGCGCCTGGGCTGGACCGACATCGGCGCCAGCGGCGACGACGGCGTGCTGCGCCCGGCCACCGCGCCGTTCAGCGCCACCGGCGGCCTCAAGCTGCTGCAGGGCAACCTGGGGCGCAGCGTGATCAAGGTCTCTGCCGTGCCGGAAGACCGTCACGTGGTCGAGGCGCCCGCCGCCGTGTTCGGCTCGCAGGCCGAACTGCAGGCCGCCTTCCAGGCCGGGCAGCTGGACCGCGACGTGATCTGCGTGGTGCGCTGGCAAGGGCCGCAGGCCAACGGCATGCCCGAGCTGCACAAGCTGACCCCGCCGCTGGCCGTGCTGCAAGGCAAGGGCTACCGCGTGGCACTGGTGACCGATGGCCGCATGAGCGGCGCATCGGGCAAGGTGCCCGCCGCCATCCACGTCTCGCCCGAAGCCAACGCCGGCGGCGCGCTGGCGCGGGTGCAGGACGGCGACGTCATCCGGCTGGACGCCGTGGCAGGCACGCTCGATGTGCTGGTCGATGCCGCCACCTGGCAGGCCCGCACGCCCGCCGTGCTGCCGCCCGCACAGGCCGAAGACAACGCCCACGGCTGGGGCCGTGAACTGTTTGCCGGATTCCGGCGCAACGCGCTTAGCGCAGAAGAGGGAGCCTGCTCGTGGCTGTGAACGACGACGACACCAACCAGAACCACGGCAACGCGGCCTTCACCGCCGTGCAGGTCATGCGCGACGCGCCGGTCATTCCGGTCATCGTGCTCAACGATGTGGCCCACGCCGTGCCCGTGGCCCGCGCCCTGGTGGCTGGCGGCATCCGCATGCTGGAGGTGACCCTGCGCACCCCGCAGGCCCTGGCCTGCATGGAAGCCATCGCCCGCGACGTGCCCGAAGCGGTGGTCGGCGCCGGCACCGTGCGCAGCGTGGCCGATGCCCAGGCCGCTGCGCGCGCCGGGGCCCGCTTCGCGGTGAGCCCGGGATTCACCCCCGCGGTCGGCCGCGCCTGCCGCGACCTGGGGCTGCCGCTGCTGCCCGGCGTGGCAACGGGCAGCGAAATCATGATGGCGCAGGAAGAGGGCTTCAACGCGCTGAAGTTCTTCCCCGCCGTTCAGGCCGGTGGTCTGGCCATGCTCAAGGCGTGGCAGGGGCCGTTCGGCGATGTGGTCTTCTGCCCCACGGGCGGGATCCAGCCGGGCAATGCGGCGGAGTTTCTGGCGCTGGGGAATGTGGCCTGCGTGGGCGGGTCTTGGCTGGTGCCGGGGGATGCGCTGGCCCAGGGGGACTGGGCGAGGGTGACCGAGTTGGCGCGAGGGGCCGTGGCGCTGCGCGCGAAGGTTTGAGGCGAATGGACTGCTGGCGCTGATGGGGAGTGCTGGCCATTGTCCCCAAGCAGTCGGTGGGTTGCGGTTTGTTTTTGATCGCCTTGGTACCTCCTTATCTGGCAAACAATTGCTACCGCGACAGCGACCGGCCGGGAGCTAGCAATTGTCCCGGCTTCTGACCAACTGGTTTAGGCTGGGTGCGGCCATTCGCTGCATGCTTCGCGGCTGGCCGCTATCGACCGAAGCGCCAGTAGCAAAGCCCGTCGAGATCCGCCAGCGTCCGAGGGCTTCATAACGCGGTTCCCACTTAAAATTCCCAGGACCACTTTGAGGCTTAACGATATGAACGGTGTAGATGACGTCATGTTCAGGAGCAGGCTGCAGTCCATGCTCGAACTGCAGGATGGCATCAACAGCAAGATTCGCCCCGATTGGCGCGACGCGAACAACGCCTGGTTCCGGGCGATTTGGACGGAATGCGCCGAACTCGTGGACCACATCGGCTGGAAGTGGTGGAAACATCAATCCCCAGACATACCCCAAGTCCGTTTGGAACTGGTCGACATCTTCCATTTCGGATTGAGCGAGCTCTTGCAGCAGCACGGCGCGGCAGACGACGCTGCAACAAAGCTCCTCGGTACCTACGTCGTCTACGGAAAGCGCAGCGGCGCTGACGTTGACGACTCTGCGGAGCGCATCGCCCTGGTGGAGGCTTTCGCGAAGTCGGTCCTGACCACGAAGCGCTTCGACTTGGCCGAGTTCTGCGAGCTCGCCAGTGCGGTTGGCCTTGAAGAGCAGACACTCTACGAGATGTACGTGGGAAAGAGCGTGCTGAACGGTTTCCGGCAGGACCATGGCTATAAGGCGGGCACTTATATCAAGACTTGGCAAGGTCGCGAAGACAACGTGTGGCTGGTTGAGTTTGCAGCGGGCCTAGACAAGAACCCGGCCACCTTCGCGGCCGAACTCTACGGCCAGCTATCGAAAAAGTACGACGAGGTGGCACGTGGCCGTTGAGCTGCCGCCAACCGTTGCCGAGAACTGGAAGTTTTTTGTCAGTGCGCAGCTGTGGCCACGAGCGACACGTTTTGACCCCAAAGGCTGGCTCGAGAACTTCGATGTCGCCGACCAAAAGTACGCCATCCGCTTGCTAGAGGGCTTCACCTACTTCGCGGACGAGCTGGTGGGCGCGCTGTTCCAGGGTGCCTTCCAGAACCTTTCGCAGTTGGTTGTCCAGAACAAGGACAACTACTTCTCGGCCAGCTCGCAGTGGACCCAATTCCTGGAGTCGGCCATCGTCGTCCGCGCCGAGGGCAACTACAGCAGCGATGCAGACAGTGGCTTTATCTTCGCCCGGCTGGCTCGCAACAAGCTTGGAGTGCAGGAGGAGCAGTTGCTCTCGCCAGCGAAGGCACTTGACCAGCTGAAGGCAACCCAGCGCGGCAATGTCATCTTTGTCGACGACTTTGTCGGTTCCGGCGAACAGTTCGAGAACACGTGGACAAAGATTCACCAGCTGTCTGACCTGGGAGCGGCGTCGTTCAAGTCGCTCGTAGCCACTATCGGGTCAGGCGCGGTGGCTTTCTATTACTGCCCGTTGATTTGCACCGATGTCGGTCGTGACTACATTGCCCGCAAGTGCCCGCTGGTGAAACTTGTGCCTGCCCACGCCCTTCCGGAAACGTACAGTGCCCTGTCCCCCAGCTCAGTGATTTGGCGGGACGACATGAAGGTCGAAGGCCCCCTCTTTGTCGAGCGCGCGAGCGTAAAGGCCGGCATTCCATTTCGCGATGGACAGGAGGGGTGCTGGATGGGCTACAGAAAATTAGGCCTTGCGCTCGCCTTCGAACATGGGTGGCCAGATGCTGTGCTGCCTATCTTTACGCACCAAGAGAACGGCTGGAAGCCGCTCCTGAAGAAATAGCCATGACGAGCCAGAACGGGTCTATCGACAAGCTGAGCACGGTGCTTGGCCTCTACAAGGCGGAATGGCTTCGCGAGCAGCTGTTCGACTTGTTCACCGTACCGGGCTACTTCGATTTGCTAAAGACGAATCGGCCGTGTGTACTCATTGGAGGCCGGGGCACTGGGAAGACTACTGTTCTGCAGGGCCTGTCGTACCAAGGTCAGTTCGCCTTTGCCAAATCTGACAAGAGTGTCATCGACACTTGGCAATTCTTTGGCCTATACCACCGCGTAAACACCAACCGCGTGACCGCTTTCCGGGGACCGGAGCTTTCTGAGGAAAGGTGGCGCGCCTGTTTTGGCCACTATCTGAATTTGGTGTTCTGTACCCAGCTCCTGGAGTTCGCCTGCTGGTACGAGCTTCAAACGGACAGAGATCTGTCGCTAGACCCGAATGACCTTGCAGCGTTCCGCGCGACCCTCGGCCTCAAGTCTGACGGCCGCCTAGCCGACCTGGCTCAGGAAGTCAGACTTCAGATGTTGGGGTTCGAAGCGTCTATCAACAGCATCGTGGACTCGCCACCGACCTTTCTGTCGATGCAGGGCGCGCCGGTGGACGCGCTTGCCTCGGCGTTGCTCCACACGAAGGAGCTGGCCGGCAAGCAGTTCTTCTTCCTCATCGACGAGTTCGAGAACTTTGAGGACTATCAGCAGCGCATCCTCAACACTATCATCAAGCACTCTCAGGGTGCCTACACATTTAAGGTCGGTGTCCGAGAGCTCGGATGGCGAGAGCGTTCAACGCTGAATGGGAACGAGCAGCTGACCTCTCCCGCGGACTACGCACGCATTTCCATCGCGGAGATGCTGACGGAATCTCGCTTCAAGTCGTTCGCCGAGGGCGTTCTGTCGGCTCGATACCAAGGAACCGTTGAGGGTACGGCTGTTGTCGCAGATTTCCCTTCGCTATTCCCTAAGCTGGACGATCTTGATGAGGCCGCGCGCCTGATTGACAAGGGTCAAGAGTCTCGCGTCCGTAAGGCGATTGAAGCGGCTAGCTCGCCAGCGCAGCGCGAGGCGGCAAAGGCACTTCCGATTGGCGTTCAGTACTTCTTGGACTATTGGGCGAGCTCCCATAAGGGGACGACTACGCTCTCCCAGGAGGTTGACGCGTGGCTTACGGACACTTCTTCCAGCAAGGACCGCTTCAACAACCACTTCCATGCATCTTTGTTCGCCATCCGCAACGGCAAACGAGGTATTCGGAAGTACTACTGTGGCTGGGACGTCTACCTATCGCTCTGCGAAGGCAACATCCGCTACCTTCTTGAGCTGGTGCACTCCGCGCTTCTCCTTCACGACGAAGAAGGCGGCGAGCCGTTCTCGCCTATTAGCGCCGAAGTTCAGACCCGAGCTGCGCAGGCAGTCGGGCGGAAGAACCTATCCGAACTGGAGGGTCTCAGCGTCGACGGCGCGCGGTTGACGAAGCTACTTTTGAGCCTCGGTCGGGTCTTTGGCGTTCTGGCTGAGTCTCCGGCCGGACACACGCCGGAGGCGAACCAGTTCCACCTCCGCGAGGAGCAGGTGTCCGACAGTGATGGGAAGGCCATGGACCTGCTCAAGCACTCGGTGATGCATTTGGCGTTGGTCAGGTATGCCGGCAGCAAGCTGCTGGACGAGCGGGATACCAAGGCCTACGACTACATGATTCACCCCATCTTTGCGCCCTTCTTTGTCTTTAGCCACCGGAAGAAGCGAAAGATTCTGCTGACGACGGCAAACCTGTTGAACCTGGTGGACAAGCCGAGGGAGGGCATCGAAGCCGTTTTGAAGCTCAACCACAGGGAGTCCGAAGCGGACCTTCCCGACCAGATGCAACTGTTCGGCGACTTCTATGCGTGAGTTGAAGCGCGAGCCGATTCTGACCGACACCTTTGAGTCGGTCAGTCACTTTACGCCCGTGCCTGGAAGCGCGTACATCTATCGCGTCAGCAATGAAGACCGCAGCAGTCACACCGGACAGTGGCGACAGGGCTGCAAGGATGTTCAGTTCATCGAAGTTACCACTGAATCCGTCTCTGGTTTCCAGGTGTCCGGCGTAGAGGAGGAGTTCTTCCTGCGGAGCGCCGCATCGCTTTCCAGGCTACTTGCTGCATGGGGAATAGGTCGAGTCCTCTACGTCGACATCACCGGCCTAAGCCATCCAACCTGGGCTGCGCTCATCCGAGCGGCCATTGCCGCGAGGATGGAGGTGCGTGCTGTCTACGTGGAACCATATCGGTACAAGCGAAGCGCGGCACCGCTGGAAGGCCAAATCTACGACCTGAGTGCACGCATCGCGGGCATCGCGCCAATGCCGGGCTTCGCAACGATTTCCACAACGGAAGAATCAGTCTTCGTGCCGCTGCTGGGGTTCGAGGGGGCAAGGTTTCGTCATGTCATCGAGCAGGTGCAGCCAAGCCACGAGCGGATAGTGCCGGTGGTGGGCATCCCAGGCTTCAAACCCTGGTACATCTTCGAGACCTACATGGGGAACAGGGCTGCACTGGAGGAGACAAGCGCCTGGCACCACATCGAGTTCGTGCCTGCGAATTGCCCCTTCAGCTGTTTTTACCTTCTGCAGGAATTGGCTCGGCGCCATCCCAACTCCACGTTGAAGGTCGCCATGATTGGCACGAAGCCCCACGCGCTCGGCGCTGTGATGTTCGCGTTGACGTCGCCGAGCCGTATTGAGCTCATCTATGACAACCCGATTCGCAAGGAGGGCCGCACCGACGGCCTAGATAGGCTCTTGGTATATCACGTTGGCGCAATCACCGCAGGTGCAGGCGGCAGCTCAATGACGAGCGGAGCGGGGCGGCGCTGATGGACCGTTTCTATACATCACCCGAGCTTGCCGATGCGCTGGTCGGCCTCGCGACGCCGCGTCGTAGCGCGCTTTCGATTGCCGACTTTGCATGTGGCGAGGGCAGTCTGTTACTGGCCGCCGAGCGTCGCTGGCCCGCGGCTTCGATAATTGCCAATGACGTCTCCGCCGCGTCTGTGGCCAGCCTGCGAAAGAGCCGACCTCAGTGGCGGACAGCATGTTCGGACTTCCTGAAACCGCGCTCTGTGCGGTCGTCGTCGCTCCGGAATCATCTTGCAGGCGTTGACTTGGTCCTGCTGAACCCTCCGTTCTCGCGCAGGAACCGACAGACGTTCGAGGTTGTGGTTGGAGAGGAGGTGTTTCACACCAGCATCGCGATGGCGTTTGTCGTCAACAGCATTCCGTTTCTACGGCCGGATGGCGCCATCTTGGCAGTTCTACCTGACGGATGCTTGGTGAGCGAGCATGACGAGTCTGTATGGAGGGTTCTGCGCAAGCAGTTCCACGTCGAGGTGATTCGCGACAACGCGCGGTCTGCATTCCAGGGCGTAAGGGCACGCACATGCCTCGTTCGTATGACGAAGTTGAGGATGCCTTTGGCTGCCACCGAGCATGTCACCAGCCCACCGACGCTTGCGATTGTGCGCGGCCGCGTCCAGATGCATTCTCGCAAAGTGGTCTCGTCCCGTTCAGGCAAGCCGTTGGTCCACACGAACCATTTGCAGAATGGTGCTGTAACGAGCTCCGGAGTGCATGTCGTGGGGGCCGTCCTCACTGGTCCGGCTCTCCTCTTCCCTCGCGTCGGACTTGTAACGCCGGGGAAGTTGTGCGTGCTCGGCAAGGGACGACGAGTGACCTTGTCGGACTGTGTTCTTGGCGTGGCTTGCGAATCGGAGACCGAGGTTGAGTTGTTAAGGCAAATGGTGCTCGCCGATTGGCCCACCTTCGCGTCTGCCTATCGAGGAACGGGAGCGCCTTACATCACGCTTGAACGTGCGTCAAGGATCCTATCCAGCATCTCGACAGACGGTCGATTACTTCTGACCGAGACTTCAAGGGAAGCATTGACATAGTCCTTCGACGCCTGATTTCACTGTGCGTGCTGGGCGATTTATGGGCGCCAACATCATTCGAACCAAACAACAACTCTAATCGCCCGATCTCCATCTGCACTGCGGCGAAGCTGTTTGACGATGTCGGCGGCGCTGGGCCTGCCGGGCGCGATGCTGCAGCCGCTGTCCAAAGAGTTCGGCTGGACGACGGACCAGATCTCCACCGCGCTGGCATTGCGCTTTGCACTGTTCGGGCTGATGGGGCCGTTCGCCGCCGTGCTGATGGAGCGCTGGGGCCTGCGGGCGGTGATGTGCCTGGGCCTTGCCCTGGTGGGCACCGGCATGGCGCTGGTCACGCTGGCCAGCCAGCTGTGGCAATTGTTCGTTCTGTGGAGCCTGCTGCTGGGCCTGGGCACCGGCCTGACGGCGCTGGTTCTGGGCGCGGTGGTGGCCAACCGCTGGTTCGTCGCACGGCGCGGCTTGGTCGTGGGGCTGCTGACGGCCAGCGCAGCGACGGGGCAACTGGCCTTCCTGCCCTTCGCGGCCTGGATGATCGAACACTGGGGTTGGCGCTCCGCCATCGCGCCGATCTTCATCGCCTGCGCGACAGTGGGCATGCTGGCACTGGCCTTCGTGCGCAACCGCCCGTCGGACCTGGGCCTGGCGGCCTATGGCGACAAGGCGCCGGCCGCGGCGACGCCCCCGCCACCCGCCATGGCGATGAACTTCGCCACGCCGTTCAAGGGTAAGCGTCTTCTCAGTACCCTCTGTTTTTGCTGAGGGCTGATGTGCAGGATCGGTGGTCCATGTACGCTGCGATGGTGGTAGGCGCCGTCTCAGCCCCCCTCTTGACGCGGGATCGACGGAAGAACTACAGCAGGTCGCTCTCGCCGTCGTTGACCTCGTCAACGAACGTGTCGTTTGACCAAGCCAGGCCGATGGCCTTGTTCAAGCGTTTGAGCAGGACGTTGAGGCTCTCACCGTCGCGACGCACGAGCATGGCCAGGCAGTTGCTGCCATCGGCGGCCGTGGCGACGCACTCGTGCGGTGGCAGCGCACCGATCGTGATGTCGCCGCCGTCCTCGATCAGGGCCTTGATGTAGTTCGTCCGAGACATCGTCGCTCAGACCTTGATCGCGGCGAGCCGGTCGTTGATCTCGATGCTGTCGAAGGCCAACGGGTCCCAGGTATCGGCACCGATCCATTCGACCAGGTTGTCGTGCTCGGGATCGTCAGGGTTCGCCATGGCCCGCACGAACTCCGCATAGCCCGGTGCGCCTCCGCAATCCTCCGGCGGCGTTGCACAGGCACCGCCGGCACAGAACGGGAGCACGAACTGCGGCATCGGTGCGATCTTCTTCTCGACCTTGATGCGGTGGTCCCAGTAGTCCCCGAAGTCGTAGACGTAGCTCAGCGTCGACCGGTTCAGGGCAGTGGTCAGTCGCGTGCTTTCGCTGGTGATCGAGCCAGGCTCGTCGTGCATCGGGTCTGGCGTGCCATAGCGCTCGCCGTCGCCAGCGATGAACTCGTGCAGATGCGAGTGGCCCCAGCCGAAGGCAGCCTGGACCACAAGATGCAGCTTGGCCAGGGTGATCGTCTCTGGCACCAGGACGCGGCGCCAGACCTTGGGCTTGGTGCCGCGCAATTCAATGTGCAGTTGCAGGATCGCCGCTGGTGCCTTGATCCGTTGGACCTTGCTCGCCATGCTCAAGCTGCTTGTCGTTGGTCTTCGGCGTGTCGGCCGATGTTCCACGGCAGCAACTCGTCGATGCGATTGATCGGATGGTCCGCAATGCGCCCGAGCACATCGCGCAGGTAAGCCTCGGGGTCGAGCCCGTTCAGCTTGGCCGTCTCCACCAGGCTGTAGATGGCCGCGGCGCGCTCGCCCCCAGCGTCCGAGCCCATGAACATGAAGTTCTTGCGGCCCAGGCTCACGCCGCGCAGCGCGCGCTCGGCGGCGTTGTTGTCGATCTCGATGCGACCGTCGTCACGGTAGCGCGTCAACGACCGGAGCCGTGTGAGCGTGTAGCCGATGGCGCGTGCGAGTTCCGACTTGGCACACACCTGCCCGAGCATCCCTCGCAACCAGGCGAACAGTTCCTCGAGCAACGGCCCGGCTCGCGCCTGCCGCTCCCGGCAGCGCTCATCCGGTGGGCGGCCGCGGATGTCGGATTCGATCGCATACAGCGCACCGATGCGCCGAAGGGCCTGTTCTGCAACCGAGCCCTGCGCCCGCCCCTGGCTCTCGTGCAGATCCCAGAATGGTCTGCGCGCATGCGCCCAGCACGAAGCCTCGATGACGTTGCCGTTTGCATAGAGCTTGGCGAAGCCGGCATACGCATCGGCCTGCAACACGCCCTTGAAGTTCTTCAGGTGCGCCTGAGGATGTTCACCCTTGCGGTCGGGCGAGTAACGCAACCACGCCGCGGGCGCGTCTGCACTCGCAGATGACCGATCGTCACGCACGTAGACCCAGAGCCGCCCGGTCTTGGTCTTGCCCCGCCCGGGCGAGAGCACCGCCACTGGCGTGTCGTCGGCGTGGAGCTTGGAGCCCGCCAGCACGTAGCGCCCGAGCGCTGCGACCAGTGGGTGCAAGAGCTTCTCGCTCTGGCCGACCCAGCCAGCCATCGTGGAGCGCTCGATCAGGACGCCCTCGCGTGCGTAGATCCGGCTCTGGCGGTACAGCGGTTGGTGGTCGCAATACTTGGCGACCAGCACGTGGGCCAGCAGCCCGGGGCCGGCCACGCCGCGTGCGATGGGCCGGCTGGGCGCTGGCGCCTGGAAGATCGATTCGCACGCCATGCAGGCGAGCTTGGGGCGCACGTGGCGGATCACCTTGAAGCGCGAGGGCACGTACTCCAGTTGTTCCGAGACGTCCTGGCCGATCTGCCGCAGCCGACCACCACATGCGCTGCAGCCGCAGGCCTGGCCGGCGGCATCGCGCCGCGCATCCGATGTCTCGGGCCGGTACACATGGTTCTCCCGCGGCAGGTGTGTGGGCAGGCTGCGGTCGAAGCCTTCGCTGTTGGCCGCTTGCGCCTTCGGTGTCTTGCCGACCGGTGCGAGTTCATGAGCAGTTTGAGCAGGGCGACTTCCGCGTCACGGGCCTGCACGACACGCAGCAGCGAGTCGACGGTGTGGGGTGCGTTGGCGGTGTTCGGCACGCCATCTACTATGCCATCGGACCTACCCGGAATCGACCGCGACCAGCGCGTTCAGAAGACGAATTCTTGAGCCCAGTTCAAGCTGCGAGCGCAGGCTGATCTGTGCGCATCGGCATGCGCCAGTCGATGCCTTCGAGCAGCATCGAGAGCTGTGCCGGCGTGAGCGAGACCTTGCCGCCTTGCGCCTGCGGCCAGACGAATCGGCCGCGCTCCAGGCGCTTGGCCAGCAGAAGCAATCCCTGGCCATCGAACCACAGCACCTTGAGCATGTCGCCGCGCCGGCCGCGGAAGACGAAGACGTGACCGCAGAAGGGGTTGGCCGCCAGCGCCGTCTGCACCATCGCAGACAGGCCGTTGAAGCCCTTCCTCATGTCGGTGTGGCCGGCAACGATCCAGACGCGGGTGCTCGTGGGAAGGCCGATCACGCCAGCGCCTTGAGCGTCTGCAGGACATGGCGCACGCTGGCTTCGTCGACTGCACCGCGCAATCGCACCCTCGCCCCGCCGACATCGATCTCGATGGTCCCGCCAGGCTGACGAGGCGCCGCCGCCGTGGGTGAAGGGCATGGCGCAACCGGAGCAGCTTCGATGGTGACGGGCAGCAACATCGGCGAGGGCTGCGGCGGCGCTGGCGTCTGGGGCTGCTCTTGCGTGCTCAGGTGCATCCGGCGCCATGCGAACAGCAGGTTCGAGTTGATGCCGGCCTGCAGCGCGACGGCGGCCACTGACGCGCCGGGCACCAGGCTTCGTGCGACCAGCTCGCGCTTGAACATCGGGCTGTGCTCGCGCCGACGGCGCTTGCTCGGGGTGTCTTGATCGTTCATTGATGTGCATTAGCGGTTCTTCATGCACACCATCGCAGCGTACATGGACCACCGATCCTGCACATCAGCCCTCAGCAAAAACAGAGGGTACTGAGAAGACGCTTACGATCCAGCCACTGGGCCAGCGGAGCGCGGAATCCGTCACAGTCTTCGGGGGTGGAGGCATCGTGCACCAGCGCCAACGCCGCGGTGCCTGTCGGCGCCCAGGCGATGCGGGCGCCGAGTTCCATGGCGCCTGCCTCCACGAGATCGTGCAATGGCTGCATCCCGCTAAAAAGCCGCGCGCTGGCCGACACCTCTGCGACGACGCAATCCTCCAGCAATGCCACCCGGGGAGTGAACTGCAAGGCCCAGATGCCGAGAGCAGTCACATCAATGGGCGATGGACTGGCGGGCAAAGGGATCGGGAGCAACGCGGCCCAATGCCCGAGCATCGGAGGCCTCCTTGTGGGAGCGTGCCACAGGGATCGCCTGCGGGACCCTCAATCGCGGCGGGATGACTGCCGCCAAGCTGGCAGGCATGGCCTCCAGATACAAGGCGTCCTCCAGCGACCCGCCACGCCGCTTGGGGATGCGCACTTCCAGCTGCCAGCCAGGAGCGAGCGACACTGCGACCCGCAGCGGAGCGGGCGAGGCATCATTCAAAGCGGTGATGGGGCGAAGCAGAAACACCGGGGCGTCGCAGGACTGGGCGTGGATCTGCAGGCGCCGGATCTGCTCTGGCCGGGCTTGAGGCAACCATGCCAATACGGCACCGGCAGGGTCGGACTTGACGAGTTGCTCAGTGATCCAGAGGCGGTCTACCGGGGCGCTGGCATGAATCCATACCACCTGGTCCGGCGTCAGTCCGAGTTGGATCAGGCCGCCTACGTGCGGCTGCTTCGGGGGCGCGATCAGGTAAACACGTCCGCCAGAATCGAGGAACGATGGGACCGATGGACCCAGCAGACGCCACTCGCACAGGGCCGCTTGGGGCAGGAGCAACTCGGTCAGGGTATGGGTAGGCCAGCCACCGCCAGGAAGCAAGGAGTCAAGGGCCGCAAATCCTGTAGAAACTGTGCGAGATGACGAACTACCGACTTCCGCACCGCGCCACACCGCCTCGGCCACGTGCCGGGGGAGTGCATCTAAGCCAAAGGCACCAGATGGATGAGCAGGAACTGGCATGGTCAAATTGCCGGATAAGAATCACAAATACTGCATGAAAGCACAGTATATGGATTCGACTCGTATGCCGATGGTCCAAGCTCACCTCGTCACCCACGGGGGCGTGGAACTCGCTCAAAATGGTCAACACAGTGACAGCACAACAAGGGGTCTGATGAGCGGAAAATTCATGGGGCGCGATGCGGTGATCAGCACGATCAAAAGTGCTGAGCGAACCAACGCGATGCAAAAGCGCAGCGGTACGAATCACCCTGTACGCGCAGTGGTTTGCGGATGCTCCGATCCGCATTGCGGGGCGTTTCATCGACTCGTGAAGGATCGGACACTCCCTACGCGTGAAGAAGCCGATGCGATCCTTAAAACGATCAAACTGGAGAGGCGAAGTGCCCGTGGTCCGGACGGCGTAGATTAAATACGCTGGAAAGCCGTTCTAACTGTTGAAGGCTCAAAAGTTAGAGGTCGCGAACGTTGGCTAGGGCGAGTCAGCCGAGTGGACTGATGAAAACGCCAAGCAGCGCAACCAGGGCAGGGAAGGGCGCCCCCCCTCTGAGGTAGCTACATCGTCAGTCGCGGACCAAGAAGTTCGTAGCGAACTGGCGTCCATCCAGCCCCGTTTGGGTGCGACGGCGAGCCTGTACCACCCGTGCAACGCCCACCAGACCGAAGTCATCCAGACCAACAGCGCTCTCGCGTTGTGGCCGTGCACGATCATGCGCCTGCTCCAGCGCATCGAGCTGCGCGTTGGACAGGGGCTTGAGCAAGTGCTTGACGGCGTTGTAATTCATGGTGAGACCTCAATTCCATTGTCCTGCAAGTAGCGATCAAGAGCAACCCAGGACGCCGAGCCGCTGACAAGGTCAAATCGCAAACGACAAGAGGGAGCCTCTCACAACCCCATGTTTGACGAATCCGAATAGGGAGGAGTGGGCGCCAGTAGCCGTTTGAGCGTGATGAGGCCCAGCAACGGTCTGCGCCTGGGTGCATGAGGGGCCTTGCAGGCCCGGTGGCTCAGGCTTTCACCGTTTGCAGGCGCACTTGTGCCTTGCCAGTGGCGGGCTTGAAGAAAGCATCCACGCCCCGATGCAGGAACCAGGCCAGTCGCTTCATGTTGTAGCAGGCGGCCATCATCGTCATCCCCACCGTGGCGCGCGCCTGTCCGATGGTGCGCACGAACTTGCCCCCCAGGTGGCGGATACCGGCGAACACGTGCTCCACCTTGGCTCGTTTCTTTGCGATGCGCTGGTTGCGCCCCTTCTGGCATTCGCTCTGTGGTCGGCCCGCCTGCGCACGGCGCTGCATCGCATCCACGAATCCCAGCACTTTCAGCATCTGGCACCTTTGGCGGCTCGGGTAGGCTTTGTCCGCATGCACTGCCCGCCCGGTGTTGTGCATGTCCAGCACCTCATCGAAGTGGTGCCCGTCGTGCTCGCTGGCCGTGCCCGTGGCGAGGCGGCGGATGAAGCCGTGCTTGAGGTCCACGCTCACGCTGAGCTTGTAGCCGAAGTGGCTTTTGCCGTGCTTCTTCGTGTGCGTGGCCTCCACATCCTTTTGCCTGCGTCGCGCTTGGCTCCAGTCCGGCTGCCCGCCTTGTGCCAGCGTTCGCCGCTCCTGCTGGCCGATGTGCTGTCGGGGCGCGGGCACCAGCGTGGCATCAATGGCCTGCCCGCCCCGGGCGATGTAGCCGTGGCGCTGCAGTTGGGCATCCACCCCCTGGAACAAGGCCGTTGCCCCGCCCACGCCAAGGCGCTCGCCAAAGCGCCAGATCGTGTTGCGGTCCGGCACGTTCATCGCATCCTGCAACAGGCAAAACCGCTGGTAGCTCCCCCGGTCCAGCAACTGATACTCCATCTGCTCATCGGACAGGTTGTACAGCCGCTTCAACACCAGGATGCGCACCATCACCTCGGTGGGGTAGGCGGGCCGACCGCCCCGGCGGCCACCCCCGCGTTCGATCAAGGCATCCACCAGCCGGGCCAGTTCTGCGAAGTCGATGTGCCGCGCGATCACCTGCAGCGGATCGCCCACCTCATCTCTCTTGTGTTGGCGCGAGGCCTCAGCGAACAGGTCGAACTTCAGGGCGCTACGGGGAGTGATCATGGCAAAGGATGGAGCACGCATTCTCGATCAACAAGGGACCGGATGGGTTTTGAGAGGTTCCCAATAGTCTCCATACGTCGCCCACTTAGATTTGCCGTCGACAGATTTCAATACGTCCGAGACCATTTCGCATGGGTGGAGATCAGCCTTTCGATTGGCCGGTATCGGACCATCAAAGCCCATCTGAGGCCAGACAACGTATCCGTTCAAATAATCGAGCGGGTTGTCGGGATTCAACGTGGATGCATTGCCTGCGGCATTGACTTCTACAAACGCAAACTGCCCCGTAAGCTGTGCCTCACGCAGGCTTTGTTGCACAAACCGAATCGAGCGCGTTATGACCCCAGCCCCAGGCGCACTCATGCCACAGCCGCCACCGCGACGGTTTCAGGCCGTCCAAGCTGGCTGAACCGGTTCAGCAGCGCAACTCGGACATGCAGCTCAACCACCTGACGCTCAAACGTTCGTGCCATGACCCGCTCGCCCAAGCGCTTGAAGCAGTGCATCTTGGTCTCCACCAGGCTGCGCCGGTGGTAGCCGCTCCAGCTCTTCCAGATACGCCAGCCCAGGCGCCTGCAGGCCCGTACGGCTTCGTTACGGCTGGCTGACCCGGGACTGGCCCGTTTCCAGAAACTGGCGTTCTTGCGTGGCGGGATCACGGCCTGTGCACCTCGTCTGGCAATGGTGTCCAGACAGGCCCGCGTGTCATAAGCTCCGTCAGCACTGACACTGACACTGGCGATGGGCTCATCGACCTCAATTTGCGCCAGCAACTGCGGCAGCATGGGCGCATCTCCAATGGCGTTGCTGGTGACCTCGATGGCCCGGATCTCCAGTGTCTGAGCATCGATGCCCAAATGAACCTTACGCCATTCGCGCCGGTATTCGGCCCCGTGCCTTTTGCGCTTGCATTCACCTTCTCCCAGGAACTTAATGCCTGTGCTGTCCACCAGCAGGTGCAGCGGTGAGCTCCTCGGCTGGTAGTTCAGTTGGACTTGCAGATCCTTTTGGCGCCGACAGACCGTGCTGAAGTCAGGGACCGGCCAGTTCACCCCAGCCAGCTTGAGCAGGCTTTGGACCATGCCAAGCGCTTGGCGAAGGGGCTGACCAAACAGGCACTTGATGCTCAGACAGAACTGGATCGCGGCATCCGAGAACGTTTGGTTGCGACCGCGTTTGCCTTTGGGCTCAGCCAGCCACTGCATCCCCCTATCCAGCCACATCGTCAGCGATCCACGGGCCTTCAATGCCGCGTTGTACTGTGCCCAGTTTGTCGTGCGGTAGCGGGTCCGCATCTTCTTGCCTTCACTCATCTGGTCAGACTACCAGCGAGCTGCATCGCTTTGTGCAACAAAGCCGATGTCCCGGGAGAAATCCACCGGGAAATCCGGCACCGGGTTGTACGAACGCATGTCGGCGTAGTAGCCCGACTCCGTGCGAAACAGCTGGCTGCCGATCCAGTCCACGTCCGTGGGGCCGTACTCCTTGTTGTCCACCGCCACGAGGCTTTGCCCTGTCGGCGAAAGGGCGCCGCTGGCGGCCGCCAAGTAGCGGCTTCGGGCCGGGATGAAGCACTCGCTGTAGAAGCGCTGGATGGCGTTGAGCACGCGCGGGTCCTGGATGGTCGCGTTGCGTGCCATGTCCTCGACCATGCGGATCTGCCGGTCGCCCGATCGAATGCCGGCGCGCACGGCGCGCTTGATGCCCGAGGAGATGGCCATGGTGGAGAACCACCAGGCCGGCATCTGGGAGAGGTTGCCCGCCGTGCTCATGGTGCCGTCCGACGCATCCTTCATCGCCGCGTCGTAGCCCGAGCCCGTGCCGCCGTTGCGCAAGACCAGGGTGGGGTTGGGCTCCTGGGGCGTTGCGCTCGGCATGTAGCTCAGGTTGACGGAGCTGAGCGACGTGATGGGCGTCGTGGCGAAGCACAGCGACATTACGAACAGTGCGACGATGATCTTCGTGCCCACGCTCTCCAGGAGGGGCAGCACGCCGGCGCTCTCCAAGCCCTGCTCCTTGGCCTCGCGCCAAGCGTTAAAGAGGATGACTGCGAAGGGCACGATGATCAGGCCGGTGCCGGTGATCACCTCGCCGATGATGTTGGCGAAGGCCCACCCGTACATGGTGGTGAAGATTTCGAGGTAGCTGTCGAGCTGCATGGTGGTGGCGAAAGGTGAGTTCGGATCAGTGCAATCTGCAGTGCGTGTCGACCAGCTGGCCGGGCTCGGCGAGCGAGTCTTCGAGCGTCGGCTCCTGCAGCGTGGCCAGGAGGGCGGCGGGCAGGGCCGCGCGACCGGGCTCCTGCAGGGCATTGACGAGTTGCACGAGCAGGCGGTGGACGTGACGCAGCCTCACCGCACGAGAGCAAACACAGGGCAGGGGCTTGGTTCCGCTCAATTGGATCGAGGCTGGTTTGAGGTGGATCTTCGACATCGACTTCATCTGGTTTGGTTTATCGAATCTCACTGCTCCATTTGGAGCAGTGAGATCGAGCAAGGTCTGGAGGCCTGTCATGCCTGCATCCAGCGCAGCAAGTTGTTGGGCCCGATCGGGATCAGCAGCAGGTAGACGATCAAGAACGCCATCACCTTCCACCGCAGGGCGATGACCTGTGCATGCTCCTGTGGCCGCACGATGCCGCGGCGCGCACCCCAGGCCACGATGGCCTGCCACCAGATGCCGATGCCGGCAACGACCATGCACTGCACCAGCGCACCGTAGTGCCGAATCCCGCTCGCCCAGATCTGGAACGTGGCCAGGGTCTCTGGCTGCACCTGCAGGTGCGACAGCAGCGCGACCAGGACGAACCCCATCGCGCTGGCGCTGGCCAGCCAGGCCAGGCCGATGAACGCCAGGCGCAGCAGCCGCCGGCGCCGGGATGACCCCGGACGCTCGGTCTCTGCTCCACCCACTGGCTCTCCCGTTTCGGTTTCACGAGGCTGCGTGCTCATGGCGTCACCTTTACGCGGCCGTTCTCCATCGGCTGGGGATCGGCTGCCCGCCCATCGGGCACGCGCATCGAGCGCGAATCGGCCTGGAACTGGCTGCCCATGATGGCCAGGGCCGTGTCGGAGGTCAGCTCCTTGCGAATCCGGGCCTCGAACATCAGGTCGTTGATGAATTGCGTCAGGCGGTCGATCTGCGACTGCGTGTCCCGCATGGCGTCGCCCGCGGCCGTCACCTCGGGCAGGCTCAGGCCCGTGAGCAGCACGGCACGTGCTACCAGCGCCTTGTCGATCACCCGGTGCATCGCCAACTCCTGGCCGAGCCGGGTCACGGCGATGCCGCGTGTGTCGGGAGGCAGCTTGCGCAGCGCGTCCAGCAGCTGCGGGCTGATGGCCATGCCGGGCGCGGCGATCGTGTTCAGATCGGCGTAGGGACTGCCCGAGGGGGCGCCCGCCATGGCCTGCAGCTTCGGCAGCACCTGGTCCACCTCCGCTTCGTACTTCGGGCCCAGGCCGGACGCCGTGGTCACCGCCGTCGCGACCGGGCAGTCCGCGCTTTGTGAGCAGGTATAGACGCGCTTGTCGCCCAGCACCTCGGTGGTGAACCGGGCCAGGTCGTCCGGCGATGCGAAGGCCTGCACTAGGCGCGTGGACTTGTCGGTCGAGCCGGTATAGCTGGTGCTGGAGGAGGTCGTGACGGACTTGTTCAGCGTGGCGTTGTAGCCCGCCACCGAGAGATCGCGGATGGGGCGAAGGGGAAGCGAGTTGATGCCGCCGGCCTTCTGGCCGAACACCCAGTTCACGCCCGTGCGCTGCGCCTCCTCGTTCTTGTTGATGTCGATCTTGGCCTGCACGATGTCGCCGGACGTATTGGCCTTGACCTTCCAGGCATCGCCCTTGGCCATCTTGATCCAGTCCTCGTAGGGATTCTGGCCGGCGCGGATCATCGCCTCGGTTTCCTCACAGGTCTTGAGGGAGGAGGCGACCAGCAGATCCGCCTTCTGGCTGTAGTTCTGGAAGAGCTGGTACAGGCCCGGCTGGGCACGCTGCAGGACGTACAGCGGCAGCGAGGCGATCCCCGCCTGCACGGCATTGGTCACCTGCTGACCCAGCCGCGAGATGTTGTTCATGATGTTGCCCCAGGACATGCCCACATCGAACTTTCCGCAGGAGTAGTTCAGGCGCAGATTGGCCTGCAGGCCCAGGGCCTGGGAGGTCTGCCCGCGGTTGTTGGCCGCACCGCCCGGCGTGCCGCCGCCCATGCGGTAGTACAGGGTGGAGTTGGAAACCGGCTGTGCATGCAAGGCCGATGTTGTGCCCATGCTGGCCAGGGCAAGCGCCGCGGCCAGCGCGTGAGGGCGCCATGGGGATTTCGAGATCGAGATGAATCGCATGAGAGTGCTGAAAAATGTGCGGAGGGCGTGCAAGCGATGGATCAGGGAACCGAGAACAGGTAGATGCCGCGTCGCTGGCAGCAGTCGTACTTGTTCCAGAGGTTCCAGACGTAGCCGTTGACGGCGCTGGTGCGGCCATCACCGAAGGACAGCAGGGACAGGGAGTCGTTCTCGCCGAACCGCACGCAACTGGGGGTGGTGCGGGGATAGACCATCGACCAGCGGGTGTCGGAGTCCTCGATGGATGAGAAATACTTGAAGTTGCCGCTGGTCTCCAGGCGCTTGTAGATGTGGGGTTGGGCGCGCTTCTTGATGATGCTGGCCACGCGCTCGGCCAGTACGGCCGAGGCCTTGACCGGGTGCTGCTGGACCACCTCGCCCGTGCGCGGGTAGATGCTGCCCCAGGTACTGGTGATCCCCGAGTGGCTCACCTCGTTGCGGGTGGGCACCCAGGAGGATGCGTACAGCATCTCCACCGGCAGGATGCCGCGCCAGAACAGCGCATCGAGTTCCGACTGGTAGTGCAGTCCGAACGCGGAGGCGCCGCCTGGGCAAAAAAGACCGCCCGGCCCCAGGTCCATGCTGCCGCCGGCAAGCGATGCGATCGACACGACCTGCTGCAGCGGCCCCAGGTCGATGCCCGCCAGCGCCGCGGCATCCATGCCCAGGGTAGCCAGACCACTGCTGGAGCCCAGGAAGCTGCCGACGTTGCCGGCCGCGGACTGCAGCTGCGACAGGCGCCCGGGCAGGCTCGTGATCTTGCCGATGATGTCCATGGGGGCCTTGGCAAGATTCGCCGCACCCTGCAGGACCGAATTGGCCGCATCCATGGGCACGGACATCCATTCGCGCTGGATGTTGGGCAGTTCTTCGGTGGGGAACTCCATCAACTCCGAGATCCCTGGGATGCCGAACACGGAGGGCACGTTCGGCAGCGTCCCGGTGGAGAGCGTGCTCGCCACCATGCCCACGGGGTTGCCGATGGCGTCCGCCCCCTTGAAGGTGGTGATCTCGGTGTCGTCCCGCGCGGTATCGGCCGCGGAATCCAGCGGCATGCCGGCCATCGCCGAGCCGACGCCCGCCATGGCGGTGGCGATCGGCTTGCCCACCTCCAGCCAGGGGTGCATCAGCGGATCGTTGTAGGTGCTCACGATCGCATCGGGCAGGTAGTGGCTCATGCGGATCGAGTAGAGGACCGTACAGCCCTTGATGTTGCAGCGCAGGAAGAAGCACATGCCCTTGACCTGGTAGGACAGGCAACTGGGGAAGGATTGCAAGGTGGCGGTCAGGATCGCCACGGTGTTGGTGGTCTGCGCCAAGGCCGTGCTGGGCGCCATGGCGAAGGAACCGGACAGGACCAGTGCAACGGCGGCGGATCGCAGCGCTGCCAAGGGGCCCCTTGCGTTGCCCATTGATCGGCGAAAAGGTGATGGCCTATTTATTGCACGCCCCTCGATCCAGAGGCCGACACAGAGGATGCCCGGGCGCGCTGGAACGCGGCCAGCGCGGCATTCACGTCCGTCATCCCGAACACCACGGTCTGGCGGTTCACGACGATGGCCGGCAGCCGGTCGATGCGATAGTGCATCGCCAGGGTGATGCCATTGGCCGCGTTGGCGACCACGGGCTGCACCTGCCGGCGGATGCGCGCTTCGTTCGCAACGAGCCACGCGCGGGCATCGGCCTCGTTTTGCGGCAATCCCTGGTTGATGGACTGCTGAACGCTGGACATGGCGTCCAGGCGGTAGATGTCGAGCTTGAATCGGTCCGAACGCTGGGGCGTGACGAACATGGCCGAGTTGGCGAACACCTCCACTTGCGTGATGCCCCGGTACAGGTCATCGCCCAGGATGACCTGAGCTTGGGCAAGGGAGGCCGTCATGAACGCCGGCAATGCCAGTGCCCATGGCCGGAGTTTCGAGCAGATCCGATGCACGGCGCTCATCCGCGTGCCCGCGCGAGTTCCTCGGCCACAAGCATGGCCGCCTCCAGTTCGGTGCAGCCGTGCTGGTCCATGAGACGGCGCCGGTGCGCCTTCTCGTGGCCCTCGGTCATGGCGAGGGCGATCGGCAGCGCAGGCGGCACGTTGCGAAACAGCATCTGGCCGAGCGCCGAGATGATGACGCCCTCGGTGTACTTGGGCGGCTCCTTGCGGGCGGACTCCATCAGATGGCGCTGCTCGGGCGTGAGGCTCCGAAACCGCGCGACCTCGGCGATCTCCGATCGGTCCATGGTGAGCAGCATCCAGTATTCGCACATGGACAGCACCCGCTCCATCGAGTCCGGGAAATCCTGCAAATTCTGCGTCGCCAGCCAGAACCAGATGTTCAGCTTGCGCCACATCTTGGTGCCCTTGGCGATCTTCGGGCCCAGCAACTCGTTGGTGGTGATCAAGTGGCCTTCGTCGGTCAGGAAGACGATGGGGCGGCCCTCGGCCTGCGTGCGCTCGCCGCGCGACTGCACCGAGTCGATGAGGCTGGTGTAGGCCACCGCCAGGGCGTCGCCGTAGCCATCCTGCGTGAGCGTTCCCATCTCGATGAGGGTCACGTCCGCGTCCGGCCAGTCCTGTCCCTCGCGATTGAAGAGCTTGCCGCGCAGCGCCTGCGTGAAGGTCATCATGGACTGGCCCATTTCCTCCGCGCGCATCTGGCGCGGGCCGGAAAGCGTCTCGTCGCGGTGCATGCCCATGAGTTCGATGGCCACGTCCTGGGTCAGCGGGTGCGTGCGGCCTTCCCTTTTGCAGCGCACGGACGCGCGGATGATCGCCCGCGAGACGAGGTAGCGGTCGGCGCGGCCCATGCGGGCCACCTCCTGCTCCTCGCCGCCGGTGATCATCATGATGGCGGCAATCAGCATCTCCCCCAGCAGATCGCGCCGCTCCGTCCCGTCGTCATCCTGGTCTTCGTCGGGCGAGGCCTCGGCCTGCTTGCCCGCCTGCGCGCCGACCGGACTCTCGTGCGCTTCACCGATCAGAATGTCGATGCCCTCGTCGTCCGGCACGCCGGCGTTGACCCGGGCCTGCTGCTCGGCGGCGTTGTAGGAGGACATGACATCGGGATCGTCCAGCAGCCGCAGGGCATGCACGAAGGGCGGCAGCGATACGTCCGCTTCGCTCGTGAGCGTGACATGGTGGGTGGACAGGCCCATGCCCTTGAAGTACGCGAGCAGCAGCTCGAAGGAGCGGCCCGCGTCCACGATCACAAGGCGAGGCTTGTGGATGGCCATGGTCATCATGGCCAGGTAGTTCAGCGTGGCCGACTTGCCCGCGCCCGTAGGGCCCAGCACGAGCATGTGCGCGTTCTTCTTCCTGTCCCGCCGGTTCAGCGGATCGAGCCAGAGCGGTTCGCCGCCGCGGTTCCAGAACCACATGCCCGGGTGGGGAGTCCCGCGCGCCCGTCCATACACGGGCAGCAGCGCGGCGGCGTGGGAGGCGAAGGTCAGGCGTGAGCGGCGCAGTGAACGGTTGTCGAATGCCGGATCGAAGTTGAAGGGCAGCCCACGCATGAAGGTGTCCAGGGGCACCAGGTCGTGCCTGGAATCGATGAACCGCAGGCCTGAGGGCACGAGCAGCGCATTGACCTGGGAGATCTGCTGCTCCAGGTCGGCGGTGTCGTGTCCGCTCACGTAGAGCGTCATCATCATGGGGTAGAGCTTGTCCCCTTGCACCATCCGGGCAAGGACATGCTCGCACTCGCGGTGCGTTTCCATGGCCGCGGCGGACTTGGCGCGGGAGGCGTCCCGGATGCGCTCGATGTGGCGCTCCAACTGGTGCTGCGGCTGCACGGTGAGGGAGATGGAGAGCATGGCGCCGGCGGGCAGGCGGTCCAGGCGTGCGAAGCTCTCCTTGCCGCTTTGCAACTCGGCCGAGAAGTGGCCGGTTTGCGGCTGACTGCGCATGCTCTGCAAGGCCAGGGCCTTGACGGGCATACCGTCGAACTCGAAGGTGCCGGCGGCGAGGTCGGATCTGGGGGGCGATAGATTGAGCAGGTCCGACAGGTCGCAGCCGAACAGGGGCGCCTCTCCTGCCTGCGCGCTGTCGTCGCCGGGGTAGGGCGCCTGGCGCATCAGGTCGGTGGGCGTGCTGGCCCAGGGCACGGCCCGGTTGAAGAAAGGCAGGAGCCACTCGTAGAGGTCGCGGCCGGTGCAGCGGCGCGCGGCCACGCCGGCCTCGCCGAAGGTGGACATGAGGGTGATGGCCACCGACTCGATCTGCGCGGTGGGCGGCGCCGGGTCGTCGGCCAGGCCCGCGAAGCGCTTGTAGATGCAGCAGCGCACGCGCCGCATCTGGCCGCGCCAGACCTGGCCCGTCACCAGGGTGTCGGTGAACAGGCCTTGCGGGCGGGATACCAGATCCAGGTGCCGGGACATCTCCGACAGGACCGACTGGGTGAAGCGCGAATCCAGGATGGCGCGGCAGCGCTCGGGGTAGTCCTTGTGCTGCTCGGCGATGTAGTCACGCAGCACCCCCGTCAGAGGGCCGAGATTGCGGTCGTCGCTGGCGAAGAACTGGACGATCCAGGGGGAGGCGTCCGACTCGGGGAGCGCCTGCAGGGCTTCCTGCACCTTGAGAGCATGTTCGGCGAGCACGTGCGCGGCCTGCGCCTCGGTGGGGATGGCGGACAGCTCGAACATCGCGCCGAGGGTGGCGCCGTCCTTGAGCACGAACACCTTGTCCTCGCTCTCGTAGGCGACATAGGGCAGCATGTCGGTGAAGGAGGGCGGGCGCAGGGCCATGCGCCGGCGCTGCGCGACGGTCTGGCCATTGGAGGAGGATGAGGAGGTGGTGGTCGCGGCTGCGCCCTCGGCAGGGGAGCCGGGCGCGCGCTTGGGTCGGATCAGATCGAGGAGCATGGATCGGAGGTTCTTCGTGGTGGGCTCGGTAAAAACGGCCTTGATGCAATCAGCGAGTGCTATTGGCTGTAGTCGCGCCCGCGTCCGGACGCAGGGCACGACCCGCCTGCAGGTCCTGCTCGACCTCTCCCGGCAGCGCGTAGAACGTCTGCTCGTACATCGGAAACGTGGTCACGTAACCCGGCACCGGGTAGGTGCCGCGCGCCAGATGCGGATAGACCACCATGACCAGATCGGGGTTGGGCACGCGGGCAAATCGCTGGCGCATGGGCTCCAGGGCAGACCAGTAACGCTGGGTGTCGGCGTCGCCCGCAGCAATGGGCCGCGCGGTCGATGCCCCGCGCAGGCGGTCCTGCGCGGTCTGCGTGGGGACGGTGAGGGCACCCTTGTCATCCTTGGCCACGGCCTTGCCGCGGTAGATGTCCAGCACGGTCGGGCTGCCACGGGTGACCTCGTTGATGGGCGATTCCCGGTTTCCGGTGACAGAACAGCCGGAGCCCAGCAGGGCCAGGGACAGCAAGGCTGTGGGCATCAGACGTGATGTCATCGGGATGGGGTCATTCGAGACCATGGCGTTCTCCTCGTGCGATTTGGGTGCCGCCCTGCTGGCGATGCACCAGGCGGCGGGCGTTGACGGCTTTGTCCAGGCGGATTTCCTGGTCCAGGTGGATGACGAGCTGCGCACCCGAGGGCACGATCACCGCATCGAAGCTGTTGCGAAGGCGCTGGAGCATCCACTGGGTCACCTCGTCGGTGGCGCCGCTCACGGCCTGGCCCATGGCGAAGCGCCCTCGGTCGCCCGTGATCGAGGAGGACGTCGATCCGTCGTTGTTGTTGCGCTGGGTGCGCTGCGCGTCGGCGAAGGCCTGGCCGGCCACGCCGAGGCCGCGCAGCATGCTGATGTCGGTGAGGTAGCTCGCCGCGTTGGTCACGAACTTGCCCGGGATGCACGGGTTGCCGTGCAGGTCCGAGATGAAGCCGATGTCGCCCCCAGATGAACCGCCCGATCCGCTCCCCGTGGAAATCCCGCCGGCCCGGTTGCGGGAGGACACGGTGCGCACGGTGCCGTCGTTGAAGACGAAGGTGATCGAGCGCACCTTGCCCTCGGAACACGACAGCGCCATGTCCCCGATGGCCACCCCCGTCACGATCATGCCGGCGATGTCGGGCGGCAACTCCCAGCCGCTGGCGGCGAGGTTGTCGCGCCCGACCATGGCCTTGAATTGCATGGGGTCCGTCACCAGGCCATCGATGGGCACCCGGCCGATGAGGCTGGTCATGGCTGTGACGCCTGCGAGCGTGGAGTTCTCTGGAAGGGTGAAGAACGGCGTGTCTTCAGCCTTCTGCGCGGCGGCTCTTGCGGCCTGCGTGGCAGGCCCTGCCGGCCCTGCAATGCCGGCGTCGCCGCTCGCCTGCGTGGTTCGCACGAACCGCGTCGTGGCCACGGCGCCCGATCCCCGCGCCGGGTCCACGTGCGCGACGTAGCCCATGGGGGTCATGAGCTTGTACTGGACCACACCGGCGGGGGAATCAGCCTGCGCAGTGGCACCGGCATCCGACCAGCCCGCCGCACCGGCACGCGAGCCTGGCACGGCCTGCGATCCCGTGGACGGGCCGCGAGTGGTCGAAGAACCGGACGAACTTGGCGCACCAGGCAGGCCCTTCATGAGCGTGTCCGCAGCCTCTGCGGCGGTGTCGATCGCGTTGCCCAGGGCGGACTTGTCGGCGGCGGGGGGATCGATGGCGGTGGCCTGTGGTGCCGGCAATGAAGCGGCACTGGGGTTGTTGGTCTGCGCCGGGCTACCCGCGCCTGCAGTACCACCCGTACCCCCCAGGCGCCGGTTCTCTTCGGTCAGGCGGTTGTTCGTCTCGATGATCTTGGCAACGTCCTGGCGCAGCTGCGCGTTGCTGGCCACCACGGTGGCGAGGGTCTCGGCCGGCGTGTCGTTGTCGGCTCCAGCCGCCTTGGGTAGGGCGGTCTTGGCCTTGGCGGGATCGGGGACGGCCTTCATGGGGGCGTCCGCCTTCGGCTGGGCGGGTCCGGAGAACTGCTGGTACAGCACGCCGATGATGACAGCGGCACCGACGGTGCCCAGGACGGGAATGAGTTTGTTGCTGGTGGTGGCCATCGTCTTGCCTTGCGTCAAGACCGGGCGAGCATGCGCGCTTGGTCCAGATGCCACTTGGCAACCTGGTGCATCGTGGTGCCGCGTTGCCCGCCTTGGGCAAAGAATCCAGCTTCGCGCAGTAGCTGCTTTGCATTCACGCGATGCTGGTTTTTGCGCTTGCGCTTGTCTGCGCTGTAGCCCATCTTGATAGCCCTGTCATCCCTGAGCAGTCTGTTCTTTGGAGTCATAAAAATCGCTCGTACCCTTCAATTAGCAAAGCAGCAAATGCGTGAGCAAGTGCATGCCGAATTCCGTTAAAGACAAGCCTCGAAGGCGCGCTCGCACACCAGGTACAGGGCGGTGGTGTCCCAGTCGCTGCCGGCCGGGCCGATGCGTCCGTGCTGCGCGGTCGCGGAGATCCAGCGTCCCCGGATGTCCTCCAAAGGCAACTCCAGGGGCGTCCTGGCGCGGTTGGTCACGCGCACGGCCGTCACGTACAGGTTGCCCGAGCGCCATTGGCCCAGGGGCGCGGCCTCCACCCGGGCGCCACGCAGCAGGCCGGTGACGGGCTGCGTGCCCACCTCCACCTGGCGCACGCCGGGCAGGTCGTAGGCTAGGCGGCGTGGGGCATAGAGCATCCGGGCTGCGTAGCGGGTGAGCTGCACCATGTCGGCCGCGGGCTGCTCCGGCTCGGCCTCCTTGGCGACGGCTGCGCCCCCTGCCGCGGCACCGGTGGCGGTTGCCGCAGGGCCGGAAGCCTTGCCCGCTTCGACCACGAACACCTCCAGCTCGGACGTGGCCGAAGCCGTACTCTCGCCCGCAACGAGATCCATCGGAATCTGCTGCCCGCTGTCCACCAGTTCCGCGACGATGCGCAAGGTGGTGAAGGGGACGAGGGCGGTGGCATACAGGGTGCGGTCGATCACCTCCAGGCGCGCCACCGACTCCATGTCGCGCGGGACATGCAGGGCGGCGGGCGCCGGCAGCGTGATGAGCCGCTCACGGCCCACGGGCAGGGGCACGGCGATGGGCGCCCGCTCGAAGACCGCGCGCTCCACGCCGGCACGGGCGGTGGCACCCGTGGCGGGTGGGCGGCGAGTGCGAGCAGCCGAGGAACTCCCTGCGCGTGCCGCCTGGGCGGCCGCCCGCGCGGGCGAGGCGGCTCCCACGGACCCAGGCTGCGGGCTGGTCCCCTCGGGAGACAGATCCTGTCCAAGGTCGACATCGTTCCTGCCGGCGGGCTTGCCGCCCCCTTGCGCACTGCCTTGCGGCCCGGCATCGATCATGTCCGGTGGAACGTTGGCCAGGGAGAGCTGGCGGACCTCCTGCGCCTGCGGCAGGCAGGGCAGCATTGAGGCGGCAGCAACCGCGGCCAGCACGGGGCGTCGGAACAGGAGTCGGGTCATGGTGTGGTGGACCATCATTGGGGGGCAGGGGACGAAGGGGTGGATGCGGAGGGCGAAGCGCCGCCCTCGGCCTGCAGGGGCGTGGCCTGAGGACTGTTGGGGTCCACGCGCTGGTCGGCCGTGCGCGGCAAGGCCGCGGGCGTGAGGGTGGTGGGCAGCTTGGGCGCGGCCTGGCCGCTGCGCACCGCCTGCACCTCGCTCATCTCCAGGCGCGCCGGACGGTTGGCGCCGTAGCAGTCGATGGCCATGCGCCAGGGATTCTTCTCGCGGTCCACGTCGTAGCGGACGATGCGCAGCGGGTAGCGGATGAACGCATCCTTGACGGGCTGGCCCCGGAAACTCTCCATGAGCTGCATGTCCAGCAGCACGGTCCAGGCATCAGGGCCGTCCGCGACCACGCGCGCGCTGGAGTAGCCGAAGCCGGGAATCTCGGTCATCTGCCGCGTGCGCGAGCGCAACTCGCCGCTGTTGTAGCGCGACTGCATGTCCGCTTCGAGCTGGGCCCGGCAGGCCGGCGTCACGAAGGCTTGCAGGGCGAAGATCTGCGAGCCATAGTCCTTGGCGCCATCGGCCTGCCAGCGGTTGACCTGCTGCCAGAGGTAGTACGCGAAGCCATAGACGTTGGTGTCGGGCACGGGCGCGTTGCCGCTCTCCACGTGCACGCTGTCGCCGGCCTTGACGTTGGGCGCCAGGTGCAGGTCCAGGTTCTTGGGCATGGAGTGGGCGTAGTACATGCCCAGGGCGCCCATGGCGGCGACGATGAGGATCGCGTGGCGCAGTGTGGCGTTCTGTGCCCGGGCCGAGGCCAGGGCGTCGAGGTAGGGATTCATGGTGTCGGTGGCTCAGTTGATCGGGCGGATCAATCCGGTCGGTGATGTGTGTCGGCATGGGACTGGCCGTGCGAATCCCTGCGCACCTCCCTCGGTGGCCGCAAGGAAGAGGCGAGGGAACCCTCGAAGGAGCGCCCCAGGTCCCACCAGCCCTCGTGCCCGATGAAGCGGCACCGGACCCATCCCCGGCGAGCGGCCCACAGGTGCAGGTACTGGGTGTAGTAGCCATCGGGCCGGCCGCGCTTGATGCGGGCCAGCCAGGTCGAGGAGAACCACAGCACCGCCATCGGCCCGAAGATCGCGAGCATCAGCATGACCTGCCACAGGCCCGTGAACGCGGTGACGATGGCGCCCATGAACAGACAGGCAGCGAGTGCCGCGGCTGCGATCACCTTGGCCTCGGTCGTGGTCATCCCGTTGAAGATCGACGGCTCGACGTTCACGTGAGCGGTCAGCGGGGCCCCGCGCGAAGCTGCAAAGTGCTGCGGTGCGTCTGGATGACTGTCGGGAGTGCGGGGCATTCAGCGCGACTTGCCGGTTCACTTGATGGTTTCCAGCGCGTAGGTCACCATGATCACCATGAACCCACCGAGTACGCCGGCCATGATGAAATACTCCACCAGGTCGGCTTTTTCCGCTTTACCCGCGGTGTAGGCGCGCCATTTCGCGATCGCACCGGCAACGACATGGATGAATCCATAGCCCACGATGATGAGGCCGAGAATGATGAGGCCGGCCTTCATCAAGGCCCCCATGTTGCCCAGCCAGTCGCCCTCGGCGACCGTGCCGCCGCCGATGGCCTCGCCGGGCTTGGGCATGGTGGGCAGCGCTGCCAGGGCGGGAGTGCAGATCAGGGCCACGGCAGGAGCGAGCAATGCACGGGCTGCACGGTCCCGGGCGAGGGACAGGGTGTTGCGGGCGAGCGCCTGCAGGCGTTGAAGTCGGGACGATGGCATGGGAATGGTTCCTTCTGTGAACGTTTTTGGAGTGATGGGCATGGGCGAAGCAATGTCCGTGAGGCAACGGTCGCGGCTAGACGACGACGTAGAAGACGAGCGAGAGCAGCACCATGGCCTTGACGCCGGCGACGGTGGCCTGCACCGCGGTGATGCGCTCGTGGCGGTAGGCATCCATGAGTTGCAGCACGATCCAGGCGAAGAAGGTCAGGACCACGGCGCTCACGATGAGCGTGAGCGTGGTCTTGAAGGCTGCGGGATCGGCGCCCGAGCCGGTGCGGAAGGCCTCGCGCATGGTCTGGTTCATGGCGTCACCTGACTCACTGGCGGTAGTCGCCGCGCAGCGGCGCCACGGGCCGCGGCTGGCGAGGGGTGTCGGTGTGCCGCTCGATGCCCTCGCGCAGCATCTGCAAGTCGCTGGCCAGCCAGTCGTAGCGGAACTTGACGCGCTGGCCGGTGGGCGCATCCTGCGCGGCGGTGGCCACCATGGCCTGCACGCGCTCGATCTCGTGCGCGATGCGCGCCAGGTGCTCACGCTCGGTGTCCTCGTCGCTGGCGTGCGCGGGAGCGGTTGCGGCCGCGCCCGCCGCCAGCAGCAGGGCGATCAGCCAGGCGCTGCGGCAGCGTTGGCCGGTTTCGTGGGAGGGCGGGGATTGCATCATGGTTCTCCTGATGGGTTCAGACATATTTCTTGAAAGCCGCCACGGTGGTCGAGAGGGTGGCGGCGACGAGGACGGTGAAGACGAGGACCATGTAGGCGGGGTTGAAGCCGCCGAAGGGCCAGGTGAGATACAGGCCGAAGCCGCCGGTGAGCGACCAGGCGGTGTAGCGCTTGGCGTGGTGATAGACGAAGGAGCTTTCCCGCCCGCCGCCCCAGCGGCGCAGGTCGCGGCGCACCAGGCCATCGACGGCCCCCACCAGGCAGGCGAGGACGAAGGCGGGCAGGGCGAAGAGCGCCACCGACATGCGCAGCAGCACGTCCTGCGCGACGTACATCGAGACCAGCGCCCATTGCGACAGGAGCTTGCCCATGGAGCGGCTGACCTGGCCCACACCCTTGGACAAGGGACTGCCCTCGCGCGGATTGCCACCGACTGCGGCGGTGGCGTGCGATGGCGTGGGCTCAGGCGCCGCCTGCGGACCGTTGAAGCGCGCATACCAGCGCAGCACGCCGAGCCGCTCGTAGGGAATCTGCACCCATCGCACGATCTGCCGGGAAAACGCCACCGTGTCGGGCACCAGGAGGCTGCGCGGTGCCGCGGCGATGTATCCCAGGTCCTGCTCCACCAGCGTGCGTGCATGGACCTCCCCCTCGTCCTTCCACAGCAGGTACATCCCGCCGATCTCGATGAGGATGCCCACGAACCAGGAGAACAACGCCACGAAGGTCAGGCCGATGCCGATCTCCAGCACGAGTTCGACGGGGCCGCGCGTGCGGGGGCGCACCGGTCCCTTGGGAGGCGCGTCGCTCATGGCAGCTCCTTCATGATCCGTGCCTCATGATCTGGCCCAGGGCCGTGCCGGTCATCGCGGCTTCGCTTGCCCCCGTTGCATCCACACCGTCTTCGCCTGCATCCGAGTCCTCCTGCGCCAGGTCGGTGGCGATCAGGTCCGCGGCCGCAGCGCCCAACGGCTGCGCGGCCATCCAGTCGCCCATCCAGTCCGTCTCCTTGGCCCATTGCTCGCTGGTGCGGTAGCGGTTGCGCATGTCGCTGGCCACCTTATTGAGCGACTCGGGAACGAACGGATCGTTGGTGGAGTCCGCCAGCGGGATGCGAATCTTGAAGCGCCGGTTGCCCTCCAGCAGCGCGAACGCCTGGCCCTGCGGCAAGCTCAGAAGGTCGGCCGCCTCGATCATCGCCACCTTGGTGGTGGTCACGATGTCGTCGTTGCGGGACGTGAAGTCCACGCCCGTGCCCTGCGCCGCCGTGTCGGTGACGCCGGACATGGGCGTGAGGTGCACGACCTCCACTTGCGGCACCTGCTCGGCCAGCAGGTTGGCCGTGGTGACCGAACGCACCCGCAACATCACCAGGTGATTGAAGTTGTCCAGGATCTGCCCGGCCTTGGCTTTGTCGCCCACGCGCGCCTCGATGTCAAACATCGACTGCGTGTAGGCCGTGATCCGAAAGCCCGACCCGCCCAGCTTGTTGACCATGGGTACGAATTCGGGGCCTGCGATCTCATTGACCTCATCGAAGTGGCAGCACACGGTGGGCAGTTGCAGCTTGCCATCCGGGTGGTGCGGATCGAGCCCGGTCTTGTAGAGCTTGCCGCCCACGCTCACGAGGTCGGCCAGCATGGAATTGCCCACTGCCGAGGACACCACCGAGTCGGACAGGGCATCCAGGCCCACATAGACGATGCCGCCCTGGCGCATGACGGTCATCCAGTCGAAGACCGGCCGCTTGTCGCTGGCATCGAAGTAGTCCGGGGAGATCAGCTTGCCCACGGCTCCGGTGGTGAGCTTTTCCAGGAACGGCCCGAGGCTGGCGATGATCTTCTCGTAGAAGGAGCGCTCGTAGCTGAACGCGGCGGCCAGGCCTCGCAATACCGTGTCCTCGACCTTGGAGTCCTTGATCCACTGGAACATGGCCACCAGGTCCGGGGAGCGGTCCGCCAGGCTGCGCAAGATGGCCGGCCCGCCCCTTGTGCCCACGACCGCTTCGAGGGCGGCGACCCGCTTCTCCCAGTCGGTGTGTTGACCTTGTTTTGCCAGGCGCGTGAAGATCATCCGGGCGTAGTCCATGAACAGCCCGTCGATGCCGGTCACGTCTTTGAGCAGCGTCTCGTAGGTCGGCACGCGCCCGAGCGCCACCTGGGCCTGCGCCACGATGTTGGTGAAGCGCCAGGAGAACTCTTTGAACGCGGCCGAGTTGCCGGAGGACGGCAGGGCATTGGTCGCGCGCGTGGCCACCTCGGTGATGCGCGCGAAATTGCCGATACCGTTGTATCGCGCGGAAATCTCGGGGTAGCCCAGATGGAACAGGTAGAACTGGTCCAGACGGCCTGCGCGGGAGCTTTCCGCATACAGGCGCAGCATCAATTCCGCGTCACCCTTGGGATCGATCACGATGGTCACGTGGCCGGCGTGGATGTCCTGGGTGGCGAACATCTCCAGCATGCGCGTCTTGCCCACGCGCGTGGTGCCCATGACGATCATGTGGCCGGAGCGCGAGGACTGGCGCATCTTGACAGGGCCTTCCTGCAGCGCACCCACGCCGTGCAGGATGGGCGAGCCGCCCAGGTCAGGATAAGAGCGCAGGGGATTGAACCAGGCCTCGCTGGCCAGGGCGCCCGCGAGGGCGCGCACGAGCAAGGTGGGCTCGGAGGGATTCTTGCGCAGCTTCGCCTGCATGTCCTCGTTGAGCTTCGTGCCCCAGCGGCGCATGGCAACCTCTGTTGCGCTGGGCTTCACGAACGGCTCTGCTTCCGTGCGCGTGGCATCCCGCTTGCGCTGGGTGTGCAGTTGCGTCCACTCGAAGCCCTCGCCCAGGTAATACTCGTCCTTGCCTACCGGAATCTTGGAGGGCGAGATGCGGGTGACCTTGTAGTACTTCATGAAGTGCTGGTAGCGCAGGATCTGCAGCGCCTGGCGCAGGCGCTTGTAGCCAAAGCCGAACGCGATCAATGCCGCCACCCAGCCCAGCAGGGGCGGCATCATCAGGGCCCACGGCGCGACGACCGCCACCAGGGCAACGCCCCAGGCCATGGCCACGCTCCACAACTCGATGGGAGGGCGCAGCAGCGCCTCCAGGACCGCGTGGTTCTTCATGGCGTGCCTTTCCCGAGATCGTCCTCGGCCCCGTCGAAGATGATCTGGCGCGCCCGGCCATCCAGGCCGATGAGGACGGGGTAGATGGCAACGCCAGCTGCACGCATGCGGGACTCCAGCCATGGGCTCTGCGCGGGCGCGACCGGCACGCCGGCTGCGGTGCGCTGCAGCGCCTTGAACTCGTCCTCGCTGCCGGCTGCGACGACCACCACCGAGGCGCCGAGCGCGCGCAGACGGTCCTGGTGCAGATGCAGCCACTGCAGCGATGCCCAGTCGGTGCCCATCACCGCGATGGGTTGGGTCATCCAGCGGGCGTTGAACACGGAGATGCCCTCGGTCGCCAGCACGCCCTGGCGCAGGCTGGTGCGCAGCGGGAACGTCATGCCTTGCATCACGCCTTGCTGGTCCTCGCCGCCCACGAGCGCGGCCAGGTAGGGAGCCACGGGCACGGTGGCATCGCTCCCCCGAAGATGTTCCAGGGGTGGTTGGCCCGCATTGGCTGCGGCAGTCCACAGCAGCGCGGAAACCAAAAGCATTGCATCAAGCCTGCGCATGCGAGCCTCCCAAGGCCAGACGCGGAGCGCTCTGCAGCAGCGCAGACACGGGCACGCCCATGCGCCCCAGTCGCTGGAGCACCTGATCGGCATAGCGCGCGCCTCGCGCGAGGGTCTCGCGGGTGTTGTCCGAGCCCGTGTGATAAAGCGCGATGGCGCGGCGCCAGTTGCCGCCCGCCTCGAAATGCCCGCGCAGGATCTGAGCTCCCACGGCGAGGTTGGGGTAGGGATCGAGGGCGCGCTCGGGCTGCTGGAGCTTGTCGCCATGCCAGTGCCAATTGACCTGCATCGCGCCGATGTCGATGTTGGTCACGCGGCGGGCGATGAAGCCCTTGAGCGCGGCCAGCGTCTCGGGGTAGTCGGCGTAGCGCAGTCCCTGGCCCCGCACGCACAGCGTCCAGGGGTAGGGCAGGGTGCGCTCGCCGAACTTGAGCTTGGACTCCTGCAGGGCGACGCCGAAGAGCAGCCAGGGCGGTATGCCCATGCGCCCTGCGGTGACCGCGTAGGCCTTCGGTGGATGGCTCGGCACCATGGATGCTTGGCCCTGTGTGTGCTGCAGAGGGATCTCCGGGCGCATGTCCTGCAGCACGGGATCGATACGGCGCGTCGGCGCAGCCGCAGTGCGGGGAATGTGCGGCAGTGGCGCTCCTGTCGGTTCGATCCGCTTCACGTCCTCGGGGCGGTAGGGCAGCCACGGGCCGATGGGCCATGGTGAGGCAGGCGACACTCCAGGCTCAGACTCGCCCGCCATGACACACGCAGGCATACCCGCCAGCAAGCCCAGCACCATGGATCGGCGTGGCAGCATCGTCTGCATCAGCGGGCCTTCGACGCCTTCGGCGTGCCGGTGCCGGGCAACGTATCGACCACCAGGGAGCGCGGCACGTTGAGCATGTCCGCCGCGCCGATGGGTGCGGCCACCTTGGCCTGACCGCTGAAATCCATGACAGGCTCATTGGGATACATCCGGGCCATCGCCTCCGTGAAGGCGGCATTCCAGGCGAGTGAGCGCTCCACGTCCGCGTGGAAGGTGCGCGCGAACATCTCTGCGTATTTGCGGCGCTCCGCATCGCTGCGGGCATGGATGCCCAATGCCTCGACGGGCGAGAGGTTCTCCACGGAGAACGACTTGCGAGGGCCCTGCAGCAGCACCTTGGCGCGCAGCATCTCCTCGGCGGAGAGGCCCCAGATGGAAGCGATGAGCTGGTCGTTCTCGTCCAGCACCGTGCCCGCACGCTCAGCGCCGCCACGCTGGCTGGTCACCTCCTGCGTGCGCTGCTGCTGGGTCTTGGGCTGTGCGACGGCGGGCGCCGCAGCACCCAGCGTGATCAGGAAGGCGAGGGACCAATGAACGATGGCAGCACGCGAATGGATTACCAGCATGTCACTGACCCTCCACGGACAGCTGGACCTGACGGCCCTGGCCCACGTCGAACGTGGCGCGGCGCGCGGCCACGTCGATGGATTTGAGGGTAATGCCGTTGTAGGAGTCGCCCTGTTGCAGCACCCGCACGCGCTGGTCCGCGGTCTCGCCGGTTCCCACGACGATGGAAGGACGGCCGTCCCAGAGGTCCACGGACAGCAGCTGGCCGGCGAGCTTCGGAGCCTCCGGCTGGGCAGCGGCCGCAGGCTTGGCTGCTGGAGCGCGGGGCCGGACCTGGGGACGGGTGGCCGGAACCGCGGCAGCGGCGGCAGGCACAACCTGGTTCGCAGTGCGTTGCGTCAGCAGCGCTTCGATGCGTGCGAGCTGGGACTCCAGGCGATCCAGGCGCTGGACCTGGGCGTCGGTGGGTGCCGCCGCGCCGGCTTCCATGGCGCCGGGCTTGGGCGAGCTGGCCGATGCCGGTGCGGCGTCGATCGCGGGCAGTTCCGGATGCGTCGGCTCCGGCAAGGCCTGCGGTGCCGCCGCGCTCGCGGTCGCCATCGGGGCCGATGCCGGCGGCGGCGCCGCCGCGGCGAGGCTGGCCGCAGCCGAGGCCGGATCGGCCTGGGCGGCATCGGTGGTGGCCGCAGGTTCGGCCGGCTGGGCCAGTGCGGCCGGTTGGGCCGGTTCGGGCGCCAGCGGGACATCCGAGCGCATCCAGCGGCCGTAGGCCATCCAGGCGATCAGGGCCAGCAGCAGGACCAGGATCAATGTCGTTGCCTTGCCGAATGGCCGGCGCGGGCGAGCATCGGCATCCGCTGGCGCTTGCGGGTCGTTGCCCAGCGGCATCGCAGCGGTGTCTGGGTGCCATGCCCTGGCGGCATCCTGGCCATCGATCGGCTGGCCGTCCTGACGATGCACGTCATCCTGGTGGTCCAGCAGGAGGTCGATCTCCTGATCCCGATGGGCGTGCTGGCCAGGATCTTGCGCTGTGTCGCGGGCCATGTGCGGTTCAACGTGCTGCTGCATCGCGGGCCTCCTTGGCGTGGGTAGCAAAGGCTTCCAGGGGTGCACCCGATGAAGACCGGGCACCCTGGTCCGGCACCGGCTGCGCCGTCGCACCGGCCGAAGCCTCGGCAGGGCTGGCCTGCGTCAGTTGGGCATAGGCCGGCGTTACGGTGAACCACAGGCGCCGTTGCACCGGATCGTGGTGCCACTGCCAAGTGGTGCCCAAGAGAAGATCCAGGATGTCCTGTACCCGGTACGGACCCAGCACGCGCTGCGACTCGGGCAGCGGCAGTGCCAGGAAGCGCGCCGCCTCGGGCGAGAGCGCGGCGATGTCCACCAGTTGCCAGCCCGTGCGCAGGAGCGTGTGCCGCACGGCATCGCCCACCGTGCGCACCTGCTGTCGCGGGAACGTGATGGTGGCGAACACGGCGAGCGGGTCGCCGGCGCTTGCTACCGGCGCCGCCTGCTGCGTGCTGTAGCGGCCGATGCGCACCGAGCCATCGCCCACTGCCTGCGCCTGGGCCGGCATCGCCAGCCAGCCAAGCACTCCCATCGCCGTGCCCATCACCGCAACCCGTGCCGCTGCACTTGCCGCCCTTGCGTGCGCCTGCCCCATGAATCCACCACCTGTAGAGAAAACGCCCGCAAGCCAAGAGACTGCGGGCCAAAGACGTCACCCATCCGGGCAAACGTCGCCAATGGCCGGCAGTGTCTTTTTTGTAGGTGGCGGCCTCAAGCCGAAACCCTCCGCTACGTGGCGGACGGTTTACGCTTGACGGGCGTTCCGTCAGATGGTAGGCCAGAAAAGCTGCGGAATTCCGTGAAATACCGTGGGTGAAAGGCGCATGCAGGAGAAAGGCGTCCCCCGAGGGCGGGGGCCTACGGGCAAAGGGCTTCCTACGGGGTGAAGGGGCCTATCCAAAGGGCGTGCGTCCTCCTAAATCGTCGGACGCACGAAAGGGCCTACGGGGACGGGGGGAAAGGGCTTTTAAGGGCGAGGAGTCATGGGCCGGCGGCGGGGCGCCGGCCCATGATCCCGAAAGACCCTGCCACAGCCCGGGCAGCAAGGCGGTTATGCAGTTTGTGAGCGGTGAGTGAAAGGGCTTGCGCGGCCTGCCGAGTTGGAGGCTGCCATGTATTATTTGTATGTTGTATAGAAATACTACATACAACATGTGCGAATTTAAGCCATACGCCGTAGCGGCGGACCAGCCTTTCGCCGGCTGATCGGGCAGCCGTCGAATTGCCTCAGCGCCAAGCGTCGGGACCTGCCTCAGCTCTGGCCAAGCAGCACTGTCGCAGCAGAAAGAAAAAAGCCCGCACGAGGCGGGCTGAAGGGGTGGAGTAACCTGAAATCAGTGTTGGCCGGGGAGTTTGGCCGTGTGAACGCCATAGTACCGCCCGTTGGTGGAGGTCTGATCGATTGACTCATCTTCTCGCAACATCACACGCCCACGACCTAGCAAGGCTGTAGCTGAGCGGGCCGCTTCAGGGAATTTCGCAGCTTGCATCCGTGCTTGCACTGAGGCGCCCGAGGCGAAGATGCGCGCAGCTTGTTGCTCCATCGCATCAGAGACGTTGACGAATTCGCCAGATGATATTTGCACTCTCTTCATGGTTGCATCTCTACTGCCATGTACTGTATAGCCACTCTAGCGATTCTCTGCACGAATCGAAACCGGCCTGCTACATGTCATCAATAGGGCTTTGTTGCACAAATCGCGATGCTGATGCCCGTAGACTGACTGCGTGACAGAGACGAAGAACAGGCAGCGGAGCAAGTACCGCACGACGAACTGGAAGGCGTACAACGCGGCGCTGAAAGCGCGAGGCTCGTTGACGATGTGGCTAGATGAGGGCATGCAGTGGTTTGGCACGCCGACCGGCAGGCGTGGACGCAGCCGAACCTTCTCGGACGCAGCAATCCAGTTCTGCCTGAGCATCAAGTGCCTGTTCGGCCAGCCCTTGCGACAGGCGCTGGGCATGGTGCAGAGCCTGCTGCGGCTGGCAAAGCTGGACTGGCCGGTACCTGACTTCAGCACTGTTTGCCGGCGCCAAAAGACCTTGCAGGTCGAACTGAGCTACCAGCGAACCAACTCGCCGCTGCAGTTGCTGGTGGACAGCACCGGCATCAAGTTCCTGGGCGAAGGAGAGTGGAAACGCAAGAAGCATGGTGCTGAATACCGGCGCGAATGGCGCAAGGTCCATCTGGGCATCGACGCGCAGACGCTGGAAATACGCGCCATCGAGGTGACCAGCAACGCCATTGGGGATGCGCCGATGTTGCCCGGGTTGCTGGCTCAGATTCCCACTGACGAATCCATCGAAAGCGTCAGTGCCGATGGCGCCTACGACACGCGCGCCTGCCTGGACGCCATTGCCGAGCGGCACGCGATGGCGGTGATCCCGCCCCGCAAGAACGCCAGCCATTGGAAGAAGTCGAGTCCGGGCTCGGCGCATCGTAATGAGGCCATTCGGGCGTGCCAGCGCCTGGGTCGCGGCATTTGGAAGAAGTGGAGCGGCTACCACCGGCGCAGCCTTGTGGAGACGAAGATGCACTGCTTCAAGCGACTGGGCGAACGGGTGATCGCGCGCACGTTCGACCGCCAGGTTGTGGAGCTGCATGTCCGCGTGGCCTTGCTCAATCGGTTCAGTCAGATCGGCCGTCCTCACACCGTGTCGGTGACTGCTGTGGCATAGGTCCGTCTGGGGTTGGGGTCATGCCGTCTGCAATTCGATTTGTGCAACAGCGCCCAACAAAGCCCTCCCAATAATCGATCCAGCCTGTTTCGATAATCGATCTTTCAAAAAAAGCCGGATTTGAATCGGAACGCTCATTCCGAGCCGACGAACGATCCGCTCTTGATACACCGCGCCATGGCGGGTCCCCGTTGCGGAGCCGCTGCCTGGCTTATCGTGTGGCCGAACAGGTGGGTGGCCGACCCGACCCGCCAACCTTTGGATGCAGCGCTGCACCCATTTGGGGCGTGACTGGTTTATCCTCCCGCCCTTCCATCGGTCAGGGAGGGAATACCCTGAGCCGGGCCAGTCCGGCGCACTGCGCCTTGCGTCTTGGGACAGAAGCCCGGAATCGCGATCCATCCAGGCACGGCAATGGCTGCCCTGAATGCCTTTCGCACCGAGGAAACAACATCAATCAGGAGGTTTTTCCATGGCAACCCAGGTTTCGCCCGACATTCCGGGCCGGCACGACAGCGACCATCTGCAGCGCAGCCTGTCCAACCGGCACATCCAGCTCATCGCCATCGGCGGGGCCATCGGCACCGGCCTCTTCATGGGCTCTGGCAAGACGATCAGCCTGGCGGGGCCGTCGATCGTGTTCGTCTACATGATGATCGGCTTCATTCTGTTTTTCGTGATGCGGGCCATGGGCGAGCTGCTGCTGTCCAACCTGCAGTACAAATCCTTCATCGATTTCGCGGCCGATCTGCTCGGCCCCTGGGCGGGGTTCTTCACCGGCTGGTCTTACTGGTTCTGCTGGATCATCACGGGCATCGCCGACGTGATCGCCATCTCGGCTTACTCGCAGTTCTGGTTCCCCCACCTGCCGCAGTGGGCGCCGGCACTGGCCTGCGTGGGGCTGCTGCTGTCGCTCAATCTGCTCACGGTAAAGCTCTTCGGCGAGATCGAATTCTGGTTCGCCATGATCAAGATCGTGGCCATCATGGCGCTGGTGGCGACAGGGTTCTACATGGTTTACGCCCATTTCGTCTCGCCCTCGGGCCGCACGGCGAGCGTGGACAACCTGTGGAACGACGGCGGCATGTTCCCGCACGGTTGGATGGGGTTCTTCGCCGGCTTCCAGATCGCGGTGTTCGCCTTCGCGGGCATCGAGCTGGTCGGTACGACCGCCGCAGAGGCCAAGGACCCGGAGCGCACGCTGCCGCGCGCGATCAACTCCATCCCGCTGCGCATCATCGTGTTCTATGTGTTCTCGCTTGTGGCCATCATGGCCGTCACCCCGTGGCGCGAGGTGGTGCCCGGCAAGAGCCCGTTCGTCGAGCTGTTCGTGCTGGCCGGGCTGCCCGCGGCGGCGAGCGTGATCAATTTCGTGGTGCTGACCTCGGCGGCCTCGTCGGCCAACAGCGGGGTGTTTTCCACCAGCCGCATGCTGTTCGGCCTGGCCGAGAAAGGCGTGGCGCCAGGGCGCTTCGCGAAGCTGTCGCGCCGCGGCGTGCCTTCGAGCGGACTGCTGTTTTCGTGCACCTGCCTGCTGGCCGGCGCTTTTCTCATGTGGGTGATTCCGGACCTGGTGGAGGCCTTCACGCTGGTGACCACCGTCTCGGCCATCCTCTACATGTTCGTCTGGTCGATGATCCTGCTGTCCTATATCGCCTACCGCCGCCAGCGGCCGAAGCTGCATGCGGCCTCGCGGTACAAGATGCCGGGCGGCGCCTTGATGTGCGGCGTGTGCCTGGCGTTCTTCGCCGGCATCGTGGTGCTGCTGTCGTTCGAGGCTGATACGCGCCAGGCCTTGCTGGCCACGCCCGCCTGATTCGTGCTCTTGGCGCTGGCGTATCAGTTCGTGCGGCGCCGGCCGCCGGGCGCGCACGCTTCGCTGCCGGGCAATGCTCCGACCGGAGCACTGGGCGGCCGCGTGGCACCCGAGCGGGGGTGATTTTCGGATCGTTCAGGCTCCGTCACGCCCCGCTTCTGGGCTGGGCCACCCATGGACCCAGGTGGGGCCCGGTCCTGAACAGTCCATGGGAGGTTAATGGCCTGGAGATGGGGGCTTTTTCACCGCATTGGAATTTTCGCCAGGGCCTACCCTGCATGGGCCGGGCGAAGGGCGTTTTCTTGTGTGGACTGCTTCGCCACCGACAGGAGTACTTTGGCGATGACACCCCTTATTTCCGGCCTTGCATCGGTCGCATCCCTGCTGTTCAACGCGTCGTCCTCCGGGGCGGCGAAACCCTCGGCTTCCGCGCGGGGCAGCGGCGCTTCGCCCGCCGAGCCCTCCACGCAGATCACCTTGAGCAAAGAAGCCGAGGCGCTGTCCGGCGTCGCGGGCCAGAGCGCGGCCGCATCCGCCCGGGGCGTGGCGGCGCGGTCTTCCCTCGCGTCGTCGCAGGGCGGGTCGGTCTCCACGGAGAATTTTGGAGAGCTGCTCACCCAGTTCGGCGCGACCCAGGCGCAGAAAGAGCAGCTGACGGCGGGGTTCGATGCCAACCACGACGGCAAGATCTCCCAGGAAGAATTCATGAAGGGCCTGGGAGACACCTCCGGCGCCAAGACCGCCAACAGCGAACTGTCGCAGGCCATCCTGCAGTTGATGGATCAGGGGGGCAATGCCAATGGGGTGGTGGAAGGCAAGGAGTTCGCCCGATTCTCGATGGCATTCATCGCGGCAGAGAAGCGGCCTGCGTGATCAATCGTCTTGGTGGTGGAATGGCGGGCTGCTGTGCTCGCTGGAGCCACTGATGAGCGGACGCAAAAAAGCGGCCCTGGTAGGCCGCCTTTTTGAAAAATCGACACCGCGGTAGCACGGCGTCGATGGGGCTTATATCCGGCCCATCAGCAGCAGGACCAGCAGGATCACCACCACCAATCCGATACCGCCGCTGGGACCGTATCCCCACGAGCGGCTGTGGCCCCAGGTAGGCAGGGCGCCGACCAGGATCAAGATCAGCACGATGAGCAGGATGAGAGAAATAGACATGGTTTCCTTTGGAGTAGGTGAGTAGCGGTAGACCAAGTGTCGAATGCTGAAACAATTGTTTCGGCAGGACTGGGGGCCCTGCACTCGTAGGAGGGGTTCGATGCAAAGTTGTGCTGCTGCCTTCGCTTCGAGGGTGATGCCTTCGCTACTTTTGGGGGGAGGACGGCGGGCTTGCGCACACTTCGATCACCATCGATCCACGCCCAGGCTTGCCATGACTACTTCTGTGAATAACCTTTCCTCCAATAAGCTGGGAGGGCTTCCCGGCCTGAAGGATTCAGGTTCCATCAAGGAGCCGACCCTTCAGAGGTCGGAATCGCGCAAAAGCCTGGGTGGCCCCGACGGCCTGCAGGCCAATAGCCAATCGAAAGGGGAGCTTGGAGGCAGCTTGGCACCGCGCTCCAACATCAATTTGCTGCGAAAGAACTCGCTGATTCAGAGCCAGAAGCGAGAACTGAGTGCCGAAGCGGTACGCGACAGCCTGATCAAATCGCGCGACGGTAAAAATTCCGATGACGTTAAAGCCTCCCTGCTGAATGACATTCACAGCAGCCCGCTTTTCCAGAAAATGCAGAAGACCAATAGCGGTAATGAAGACGCGATCATCACGATGACGCCTCCTTCTAATGAGCAGGTACCTGCCGAAGCGACCGAGGTGCCTGTCAGCGGCCCGCCCACGCCGCCCCCGCCACCACCGTTGCCGGTGAAGCCGAGCCACAGCAGCCCGGAAGAAATCAAGTTGGGCATGGACGCGCCCTCTCCTTCGGACACCGATTCCGACAGCGAGACTGAACTGGACCTGGATGTCCACATCAGCACCGCGCCGAAAAATCATGACACCCATGAAGAAATCGATGTGCACATGGAAGGGCCGCCTCCTTCGGACAGCGGCTCCGACGATGAGCGCGACATCGATGTCGATGTTCACATCAATGCCGGCCCAGGAAACCAAGGTTTTCATGAAGAAATCCAGGTTGACGAAAAGACGCTGCGGCTGATACGGATGCAAGAACAGCAGGAGGTCAACGCGAACGCGCTGACTGAGTTGAATGTCAGGATTCAGGAACAAGCAGCCATTCGCGACGTGATTACCAAAATGGCTGAGGCTCACCGCAAGACCATCGAAGCTGCGGCCAAAGCGATGGTCGACGCAGCACCCAAATAAGCCATCAAAAGCCCTCAGGCGCTGGCTGCCACCTCTGGCTCTGCCACGTTCGAGGTTGGCCACTCGCGTCGCAGCGCGCGAGTGGCGTCCACCATGTTCCGCAGCGCAGCTTCGGTTTCGGGCCAGCCGCGGGTTTTCAGGCCGCAGTCGGGGTTGACCCAGAGGTTTTCCACCGGAACGACCTGCGCGGCCTTCTCCAGCAGGCGCCGCATTTCCTGCACGCCGGGCACGCGGGGCGAGTGGATGTCGTACACGCCGGGTCCGATCTCGTTGGGGTACTGAAACGCCCCGAACCCTCGCAGCAGCTCCATGTCGGAGCGGCTGGTCTCGATGGTGATCACGTCGGCATCCATGGCCGCGATCTCGGGCAGGATGTCGTTGAACTCGCTGTAGCACATGTGGGTGTGGATCTGCGTGGTCGAACGCACGCCCGAGGCGCTGATGCGAAACGCCCGGGTCGCCCATTGCAGGTAGGTCTTCCAGTCCGCGCGGCGCAGCGGCAGGCCTTCGCGGATGGCGGGCTCGTCGATCTGGATGATGCCGATGCCGGCGCCTTCCAGGTCGCTCACCTCGTCGCGGATCGCCCAGGCGATCTGCTCGGCCGTGCGGCTGCGCGGCTGGTCGTCGCGCACGAAGGACCACTGCAGGATGGTGATGGGCCCGGTCAGCATGCCCTTCATGGGGCGCGGGGTGAGGCTTTGCGCGAAGGCGGTCCAGTCCACCGTCATCGGCCGGGGGCGGGCGACGTCGCCGAAGAGGATGGGCGGCTTCACGCAGCGCGATCCGTAGCTCTGCACCCAGCCGTTGGCAGTGAAGGCGAATCCGTCGAGCTGTTCGCCGAAGTATTCGACCATGTCGTTGCGCTCAGCCTCGCCATGCACCAGCACGTCCAGGCCCAGGGCCTCCTGCGTGCGCACGGCCCGTTCGATCTCGGCCTGCATGGCGGCGCGGTAGGTATCCGGTGCTTGCTGGCCGCGCTTGAAGGCGGCGCGGGCGGCGCGGATCTCGGCGGTCTGCGGGAACGAGCCGATGGTCGTGGTGGGCAGCAGCGGCAGTTGCAGCCGCTGGCGCTGCGCGGCCTGCCGGACAGGGAAGGGCGCGGTGCGCTGGTCGGCACCGGCCGGGGCGCCGTCCAGGCGCCGGGCCACATCGGGGCGGTGCACGCGCTGGCTGGCGCGGCGGCTGTCGATGGCGGCGCGCGCGGTGGCCAGGGCCGCCGCATCGGGCTGTCCGTTGAGGGTGCTCTGCAGGGTATGCAGCTCACCGAGCTTTTCCAGGGCGAAGGCCAGCCAGGATTTCACCTCGGCATCGAGCCGGTCTTCCGACGCCAGGCCGAAAGGCACGTGCAGCAGGGAGCATGAGGGCGCGATCCACAGCGGCCCCTGGTGCTTGGCGGCGATGGCGGCCAGGCGCTCCAGCGCGGCGTCCAAGTCGGCCCGCCAGATGTTGCGGCCGTCCACGATGCCGACCGACAGCAGCTTGTGGCTGGGCAGCCAGTCGGTCACGGCGACCAGGTCCTCCGGCGCCCGCACGGCGTCCACGTGCAGGCCGGCCACGGGCAGCTGGGACGCGAGCCGGGTGTTTTCCTGCAGGGGCGAGAAGTAGGTGGCCAGCAGCACCTGGGCGCCGGCGCGGTTGAGCTGCCAGTACGCCGGCTCGAAGGCGTGGCGCCAGGCATCGGGCAGGTCCAGGCCCAGGATGGGCTCGTCGATCTGCACCCAGGCCACGCCCTGGCGCTTGAGCCGCGCGAGGATCTGTTCGTACACGTCCAGCAGCGGCTGCAGCAGCGAGAAGCGGTCGAAGCCTTCGGCCTTTTCCTTGCCCAGGTACAGAAAGCTCAGAGGCCCGAGCAGCACCGCCTTGACGGGGTGGCCCAGGGCCTGTGCCTCGGCCACCTCTTCGAACAGGCGCTCGCTGGCCAACCGAAAGGTGGTGGCCGGCGTGAATTCCGGCACGAGGTAGTGGTAGTTGGTGTCGAACCACTTCGTCATCTCCAGCGCGAACTGGCTGGCGTGCGGCGTGGCGGGCGCGTGGCCGCAGGCGCCCTGGCCCGACTCGCCCTGGCAGGGGGCCGCGGTGGCGGTGGACTCGCCGCGGGCCATCTTGAAGTAGCGGGCCAGCTCGGGCTGGCTGGGCAGGAAGCCGTAGCGCGCGGGCTCGGCGCCCAGCAGCTGGATGTGGTTGGCCACATGGTCGTAGTAGGCGAAGTCGCCCACGGTGACGAAGGCCAGGCCCGCGTCGCGCTGGGCCTGCCAGTGTCGGGCGCGCAGATCGGCGCCCACGGCCTCCAGCGCCTCGGACGTCAGGTCGCCGCGCCAGTGCTTTTCCAGCGCGACCTTGAGTTCGCGGTGTGCGCCCATGCGCGGAAAGCCGAGGGTGTGGGTGGAGATGGGTGATTGGGCCATGGTCGAAATTCCTTTGAATGGGTGGTGCGCTGAGGCAGGCCGCCATGGTCCGGTGATTGCATTTATTATTCAAACGAAAGTTTTGTGCCTTCATCTTGAGAATATCTAATGAACCAGTCGATTCTGGAAATCCGCCACCTGCGCACCCTGGCCGCCCTGCGCGACAGCGGCAGTCTGGTGCGCGCAGCGCAATTGCTCAATCTCACCCAGTCGGCCCTGTCGCATCAGATCAAGCTGCTGGAAGACCGCTACAACGCGCCCCTATTCGAGCGCAAGTCCGTGCCGCCACAGTTCAGCGCCACCGGCACGCGGCTGCTGGCGCTGGCCGACGCCTTGCTGCCCCAGGTGGAGGCGGCCGAGCGCGACGTGGCGCGGCTGTCCATGGCCTCGGCCGGGCAACTGCGCATCGCCGTGGAATGCCATACCTGCTTCGACTGGCTGATGCCCGCGATGGACGCCTTCCGCAGCCGCTGGCCCGAGGTGGAGATGGACATCGTGAGCGGCTTTCACGCCGATCCGGTGGGCTTGCTGCACCAGGACCGGGCCGACCTGGCCATCGTGTCGGAGGTGGACGGCGACGAGGCAGGAGTCGACCACCACCCGCTGTTCGGATTCGAGATCCGCGCGCTGCTGGCCAACGGGCACCCGTTGGCCGACAAGCCGTGGCTGGCCGCGCAGGACTTCGCCGACCAGACCCTCATCACCTACCCGGTGCCTGACGAGATGCTGGACATCGTGCGCCAGGTGCTGGAGCCCGCCGGCATCCGCCCGCCCCGGCGCACCACGGAACTCACCGTCGCCATGCTGCAGCTCGTGGCCAGCGGTCGCGGCGTGGCGGCTTTGCCGCTCTGGGCGGTGCAAAGCTATCTGGACCGCGGCTACGTCACCGCCCGGCCCGTGGGCGAGCAGGGCCTGATGGGCGAGCTGCACGCGGCCTGCCTGCCGCAGTTGTCGGGCCGGCACTACCTGCAGGACTTCGTGGGCGTGATCCGCGAGACGAGCTTCGTTGCGCTCAAGGCCGTCACGCTGCTGTAGTCGGCGGCGGTGCCGGTGCGTATTTGTCGCCGACCTGTTCGCGCAGGGGATGCGTGTCGTAGACGATCTGCATGGCCCGGATGCGTGGGCTGCCTGGGTCAAAGGTGAAGACATCGACGCAGGTGAAGGTCACCTCGCGGCCGTCGCTCAAAGTCCAGTCGTAGCGGAAGTAGGCCGCGATGCGCACGGCGCCGCCGTCCTGCGGTGCCACCGAGGCGAAGAGGTCCAGCACGGTGATCACGCTGCCATTCGAAGCCTGCGCGAGCCGGTGGAAGAATTCGCGGGCGCCCACGGTGCCGAGAAAAGGCGAGTGCACGAGCCCGTCGTCTTCGAAGCAGGCGATCAGGCCCTCGGTATCGCTGGCGTGGAGGTGGCCCAGGTAGGCCTTGACGGTGTCGAGCGGGTGCGTTGTCATGCGGTGTCCTTGTTGGGTCGCTGGGTAGATCGCCGTAGCTTGGCGGCCCCGGCGCTGCCCGGCAAGCCACAATCGGTGCCAATACATAAAGGGTGCTTATGTATCTGCGCCATCTGCAATACCTTCGGTCGGTCGTCGAGCACGGCTCTTTTGCCCGGGCCGCGCAGGCCTGTGGCGTTTCCCAGCCTGCCATCAGCCAGGGAATGAAGGCGCTGCAGGCGCACTTTCCCGCCCCTTTGCTGGTCCGTTCGGGGCGCCGTTATGTGCCGACCGAACTGGCGCGATCGGTGGCGGCACAGTCGTCGTCGCTGGGGCAGCGCATGGGGGCGCTGGGGTTGGAGCCGCTGCCTGCGCCCGACCGGAATGTGCTGCGCGTCGGGCTGACGCCATCCGCCGCCCTGGTCTGGGGCCCGTGCTGTATGCGCGCTGGTGCCTTCCCCATCCCCGGCGCTGCCTCGACATGGCGACGGCGGACGAGGGCGCGTTGCTCGCCGGACTGCTGCAGGGGCGGTTCGATGGCGGTCATCGCGCCCAAGCCTCGCCAATTTGCGCACCCGGACCTGGCCGAGCGCCTGCTTTACGAGTTGCAGCCGCAGGTCTATGCCCGCCGCGGCCATTCCCTGGCACGGGCCCGAACGTTGGCAGAGCTGCAGGGTGCCGCGTGGGCCTGCGTCGGGCCCAGCGTCAAAGGTCCCGTCGATGTGCTCACCGAGGCGCACCGCGTGCGCCGCATGCCTGTGCCCAAGGTCGCGGTGCGCTGTCCCGATTTCGCCAGCATGCTCCATCTGGTGGGGCAATCCGAGCTGTTGGCCGTCGTGCCCCATCCGGCACTGCTCGGCGCCGCAACGCCGGTGGTCAAGGCGCTTCAACTCACCGAGGCCTTGCCGCTGTATGGCATGTGGCTGTTCGAACTGCGTTCCCGGCCATCGCGCATCGATCCGCAGTGGGCCGTACCCGATCCCTCCTTGCAGCAGTCTTGGGCTTGAATGGGATATTGCAAGAAATCAGAGGGTGTGAAGCTTTTGTTGCAGCGGCCCATAATGGCTTTTCTCCCATTCATGCTCACTGGTGCCACCATGCATTCCTCGCAGACCCCTCCATTGTTCGTGCGCCCATTGATCGCACTCCTGTCCCTGGCTTTCGCCGGCACCCTGGCGCAGGCCGCACCGGTGGCCGATGTGCACGCCCTGGCGCAGAAAGAGCAGCAGCCGCTGCTCGACACGCTGCGCGACCTGGTGCACATCGAATCGGGCAGCAAGGACATCGAGGGCCTGAACCAGATCGCCGCGTTGATCGCCGGGCAACTCAAGGCACAGGGCGGCACCGTCGAGATCCTGCAGCCCACCGACATCTATCGCCTGGACGACACGCCCGAGAAGGTGGGCCCGGCGGTGCATGCCGAGTTCAAGGGCACCGGCACGAAGAAGATCCTCTTCATCGCGCACATGGACACGGTGTATCTCAAGGGCATGCTGAAGGACCAGCCCTTTCGCATCGATGGCGGCAAGGCCTACGGCCTGGGCATCGCGGACGACAAGCAGGGCGTGGCCACCATCCTGCACACCGTGGGCCTGCTGCAAAAGCTCGGCTTCAACGAGTACGGCACGCTCACCGTACTGATCAACGGCGACGAGGAAATCAGCTCGCCCGGCGCGCGCAGCACCATCACCCGCGTCGCGGCCGACCAGGATGCGGTGTTTTCCTTCGAGGGCGGCGGCACGGACGGCAGCCTGCGCCTGGCCACCAGCGGTATCGGCGCGGCCTACCTGGCGGTGCAGGGCCGGGCCTCGCACGCCGGTGCCTCGCCCGAAAAGGGCGTGAATGCGCTCTACGAGCTGTCGCACCAGCTACTACAGCTCAAGGACCTGTCCCAGCCTGAGCAGGGCCTGAAACTGAACTGGACGGTGGCCCAGGCCGGCACCAACCGCAACGTGATTCCTGCCGAGGCCACGGCCCAGGCCGATGCCCGCGCCCTGCGCGTGGCGGACTTCGACGGGCTGGAAAAAGAGCTGCGGGCCAAGGTGCAGACCAAGTTGCTGCCCGAATCCAAGGTGTCGGTGAAGTTCGAAGTGCGCCGCCCGCCGCTGGAGGCCTCCGATGCCTCGCGCCGCGTGGCCGGCCACGGCAAGTCCATCTACCAGGAACTGGGCCTGCCCCTGAACGTGTTGGACAAGGCCACCGGCGGCGGCACCGACGCCGCGTTCGCCGCGCTGAAGACCCGTGGCGCCGTCGTGGAGGGCATGGGCCTGTCGGGCTATGGGGCGCATTCCAGCAACGCCGAGTACGTGCAGATCGACACCATCGTGCCCCGGCTGTACCTGGCCACGCGCATGGTGATGGACATTTCGCGCGGAGTGCTCAAGTAAGCCGATGGCGTCGCGGGACAAGGAAGATTCCGCTCCGCAATTATCCATTTTTGGCAGAAAACTATCCATATTGCATGGCTAAATCGCAGCAATATTGATATATTTCTGTGCATATGCAGCCGCAATGCACGCTCCAAATCCACGCCCAAGGCCGGTGGCACGACGCCGCCAGCGTCCTGCTGCTGGGTGATTCCGCCCAGGGCTGGCGCACGCCCAGCTACACCGGGTATGCGGTGGAATGGGCTGTCGAGCACGGTGGCCGGCGCGATGCCTGGGCGCTGGCCAGCGGCTTCGCCACCGGGCTGGAGCCGCTGGAGCTGCGCCAGTGGCCCGGCTTTCTGGCGGACCTGCTGCCCCAGGGCCATGGCCGCGAAGAGCTGCTGCGCCAGCTGGGCCTGCCCGAGGCGTCGGAAGCCGTGGCCGACTGGCCGCTGCTGCTGGCCGGGGCCGGCAACCCCATCGGGCACCTGCGCGTGAAAGAGGCGGCCGATTGGCTGCAGGCGCGCACCGGACCGCGCCGCGGCTTCACCGATGCCGAGGTGGCCGAGCGGTCGTCCGACTTCATGGACTACCTGGGCCGCCACGGGCTTTTCGTGGCCGGATCGTCGGGCGTGCAGGGCGAATGGCCCAAGGTGCTGCTCACGCGCTCGGCCAGCGATGGCCTGCTGCACCTGGACCACTCGCTGCCCGATGGCGAGGCGGCGGCGCATTTCATCGTCAAGTTCGGCCGCGGCATGAACGAGCGGCTCGCGGCCATCCTGCGGCACGAGGCGCCCTACATGGACATCGCCCGGGACCTGGGACTGCGCGTTCACGCGCCGCTGGTGCTGCGCGACCGGGCGCTTTTCATTCCGCGCTTCGACCGCATCGCCGGCGACGCGGCGCAGGGCTCGGGGCAGGGCTGCGGCGTGGTGCGGCTGGCGCAGGAGAGCATCGCCACGCTCACCGGCCGGGCGGGCTTCGGCGCCGTGCCCTCGCACGAGGAGGTGTGCCGCCAACTGGCCCGCGTGTGCACCGATCCTGCTGCCGAAGTGGCGGAGTACCTGCGCCGCGACGTGGCCAACCTGGCGCTGGGCAACAAGGACAACCACGCGCGCAACACGGCCGTGCAGCGCGGCTTTGACGGGCGCATCGCCCTCACGCCGGTGTTCGACTTCGCGCCCATGTACCTGCACCCCGATGGCATCGCGCGTCGTATCCGCTGGGCGGTGGGCGACGACGGCGCGCCGGACTGGCGCCGGGTGCTGGACACCGTCGCCGCGGAATGCGCACTGCCGCGCGCCCCGCTAGCCCAGGCCTTGCGGGACCTGGCCGGCCCCCTGGAAGCAGTGGCGCGCGACGGCGGCGGCTTCGGCCTGGAGCCGGAGGTGCACCGTTTTCTGCAGCCCGCCATCGCGGCCCAGGTGCAGGCGCTGCAGGCCCTGTGACCTGAACACTTAAAAAGCGGGCCTCTTTCGCATGGACAAACGCTACACCCCCCTTCCACTGGCACAGCAACTGCTGCTGCGCCGCCAGGCCGTGCAGGACCTGCTGGACCACCCGCAATGGACCCTGCGCGAGTCCATCCGCCACCTGCGCAGCACCTTGCGGCTGACCTCGGCCGAGCTGGCGCGACTGGCGGGCATCTCGCACCGCGCGCTGCAGGACATCGAGCAGGGCCGCAGCCCGGGCACGGTGCAGACGATGAACCGCATCCTGGGCGTGCTCGGCCTGCGGCTGGGGGTGGTGCGGGCACCGGTGGAGCCCGTGGCGCCGGACGACGGCGGTGGCCCCCTTGCCTGACGGGTCACAGCGTGCGGCATTCTGTTTGCTATCAATTTAATAGCTATATGCCATAGTGTTGATTGTGCTGGAGGCCATTTTGGCTTTAACCCCTTCACGGGGTCGCCCGGGCGACCGCCTGCGCCTGCGGCGCCTTCACAATGGCCCGATGACCTCACAGAAAGAACACATGCTGGCCGGCCGGCTGTACCACGCCGGCGATCCCGAACTCCAGGCCGACATAGCGGCCAACAAACGCTGGCTCGTGCGCTACAACGCGGCACTGGCCGCAGACCCCGCCGAGCGGCGCGCGCTGCTGGCCGAGCACCTGGGCTCGGTGGGCGAGGGGGCCGTGGTGCGACCGCCGTTCCACTGCGACTACGGCTTCAACATCCACCTGGGCACGGGGGTGTTCCTCAACTTCAACTGCGTGATCCTGGATGTGGTCGAGGTGCGCATCGGTGACGGAACGCAGATCGGGCCGGGCGTGCAACTGCTCGCGGCGGACCACCCGCGGTCGCCGCAGGAGCGGGCCCAGGGCCTGGAGTTCGGCCGCCTGGTGACCATCGGCCGCAACGTGTGGATCGGCGCCGGCGCCCTGGTGATGCCCGGCGTGACGGTGGGCGACGACGCGATCATCGGCGCGGGCAGCGTCGTCACGCGCGATGTACCTGTCGGCGCCACCGTGGTGGGCAACCCGGCCAGGGTGCTGCCGCCGCGCCAGGGCTGAAACACCGGCGCGGGGAGACGCCCGCCTCGCATGCCCCTTCGCTTGCCAGATCTTTTTCATGCAACCAATAATGTTGCATGAAACAAGACAGCAAGCTATCCGGCGTTCTCCACGTGCTGCTGCACATGGCCGAGAACGACACCCCGTCCACCTCCGAATCGCTGGCCCAGGCCATGCACACGCATCCCGTCGTCGTGCGGCGGGTGATGGCGGGCCTGCGCGAGGCGGGCTTTGTCGCCTCGGCCAAGGGCCATGGCGGCGGGTGGGTGCTGTCGTGCCCGCTGGAGGAGGTGAGCCTGGCCGACATCCACCGCGCCGTGGGCGAGCCGCCGTTTCTCGCAGTCGGCCACCGCACCGAGCGCCCGGAATGCCTGGTGGAGCAGGCGGTGAACGCCGCGCTCGACGGCACTTATCGAGAGGCCGAGGCGCTGCTGTTGGCGCGCCTGGAGCAGATCACCCTGGCCGATCTGTCGCGCGATTTCCACCGCCGCTTCGCCCAGAGTGGCCTGTCGATGAAGGAGGTGTCCCATGCGGTTTGATGCCTTGGTCATCGGCGGCAGCTTTGCCGGCCTGTCCGCCGCCATGCAGATCGCCCGCGCACGGCGCAGCGTGTGCGTGGTGGATGCGGGCGCGCCGCGCAACCGCTTCGCGGCGGCGTCGCACGGGTTCTTTGGCCAGGACGGCGAGCGGCCGCAGGACATGATCGCGCTGGCGCGCCGCCAGCTCCTGGCCTATCCGTCCGTCACGTTCAAGGCGGGAACGGCCACGCAGGCCCGAGCCATCGGCCCGGCAGGTGAGGGCGGTGACGGTGGATTCGCCGTGACACTGGATTCGGGCGAGTCGCTGGCCGCGCGCAAGCTGCTGCTGGCCACCGGCGTGCGGGACGAACTGCCTGCCGTCGACGGCCTGCGCGAGCGCTGGGGTGCCACCGTGCTGCATTGCCCGTACTGCCACGGCTACGAGGTCGGTGGCCGACCGCTGGGCACTCTGTACGCCGCGCCCGCTTCGGTGCACCACGCGCTGCTCGTGGCCGACTGGGGCCCGATGACGCTGTTCCTGAATGGCCACGAGGCGCCCGATGCCGAATCGCTGGCGCAACTGGCTGCCCGCGGCATCGCCATCGAGCCGGCGCGCATTGCGGGCCTGGAAGGGGACGCGCCCGCCTTGTCGGGCGTGCGCCTGGAAGATGGCCGCCGGGCGCCGGGTGCCGATCCAGGCGTTGTTCGTGCCGCCGCGAACGCACATGGCCAGCCCGCTGGCCGAGCAGCTGGGCTGCGCCTTCGACGAGGGGCCGGCCGGCCTGGTGATCCGCACCGATGCCACGCAGCAGACCACGGTGCCCGGTGTGTTCGCCGCGGGAGACGCGGCCATGCCGGGCCACAACGCGACGCTGGCATCCGCCAACGGGCTGATGGCGGGCGTTTGGCTGCACAAGGCGCTGGTGTTCGGGACGTGATGCCCGGGCGCCGGAGGACGGCCTGAAAGCGTGGGAAGTTAGAGGGGAGGAAGGGGAGTGCGGCGGCGCTGTGGCGGCCGCCTCGCCATGGCTGCAAGGCCCCGCTACCGCAGCGCGGGGCCACCGCGCCGCTCAGAGAATGATCTTGAGCAGCACGAAAACGACGACGCCGGCGCCCACGCACATGAGCACGCGCTTGCCCTGCGGCATGGGGTTTTTCTTGAGCGAAAAATAGGTGCCGACGCCTGCGCCGATCGAGATGCCGAGAATGGATGCAACGGACATGGGATTCCCTCTGAAGAGTGATGAATGGGTAGGAAGGGGAGGGAAGGTGCGGCATGTGGCGTCAACCGCATTGCGCAAGGAAAGGAGCGAGTCTAAAGAGCACGGCGCCGCCGACCTGTAACCTCCGGTAATGCGCTCGGACATGGTTGCCAGATTGCTATATGAATGATAGCTATCTGCCGGCGTGGAATCTGCGCCGGAGCCCTGTCGAGGCAGGGCTCCGGCGCGCCGCGTTCAGTCCTCTTCCGACTCACCCAGGAATCCGCCGCTCTGGTGGCCCCAGAGCCGGGCATACACACCGCCCTGTGCCAGCAGCTGCGCGTGCGTGCCTTCTTCGATGACCTGCCCGGCATCCAGCACGATGAGGCGGTCCATCGCGGCGATGGTGGACAGGCGGTGGGCGATGGCGATCACCGTCTTGCCCTGCATCAGCCCGTCCAGGCTCTGCTGGATGGCGGCCTCGACCTCGGAGTCCAGCGCGCTGGTGGCCTCGTCCAGCAGCAGGATGGGCGCATCCTTGAGCATCACCCGCGCGATGGCCACGCGCTGGCGCTGGCCGCCCGAGAGCTTCACGCCGCGCTCGCCCACGTGGGCGTCGTAGCCGCGACGGCCCTGCAGGTCGGTCAGCGTGTCGATGAAGTCCGCGGCCTGTGCCCGCAGGGCCGCCGCGTGCAGGTCCTGCTCGCTCGCGTCGGGCCGGCCGTAGAGGATGTTGTCGCGCATCGAGCGGTGCAGCAAGGAGGTGTCCTGCGTGACCATGCCGATCGCCTGGCGCAGGCTGTCCTGCGTCACGTGGGCGATGTCCTGGCCGTCGATCAGCACGCGGCCGGTCTGCACGTCGTGAAAGCGCAGCAGCAGGTTCACCAGCGTCGATTTGCCGGCGCCCGAACGGCCGATCAGGCCGATCTTCTCGCCTGGCCGGATGGTGAGGTTCAAGCGGTCGATGACCGGCTTGCCGCCCTGGTAGGCGAAGGTCACGTTGTCGAACCGCACCTCGCCGCGCGGCACGGCCAGGGGGCGCGCATCGGGCGCGTCCACCACCGTGCGTGGCCGGGTGAGGGTGTTGATGCCGTCCTGGATGGTGCCCACGCTCTCGAACAGCGTGGTCATCTCCCACATCACCCAGTGGGCATGGCCCGACACGCGCAGCGCCATCGCGGTGACGGCCGCCACCGCGCCCGCGCCCACCTGGCCCAGCGACCACAGCCACAGGGCCGTGCCGCATGCGCCCATCATCATGGCCACCATCAGGATGTGGTTCACGATCTCGAAACGGCTCACCAGGCGCATCTGCGCGTAGCCCGTGTGCTTGAACGCATCCATGGCCGCGCGGGCGAACTCGGCCTCGCGCCGGGTATGCGAGAAGAGCTTGACGGTGGCGATGTTGGTGTAGGCGTCGGTGATGCGCCCGGTCATCACCGACCGCGCGTCGGCCTGCGCCTTGCCCACCTGGCCCAGGCGCGGCACGAAGTACCAGCACGCCAGGCCGTAGCAGACGATCCACAGCAGAAAGGGCACCAGCAGCCGCAGGTCGAAGCCGGCGGCCAGCAGCAGGATGGTGAACAGGTACACCCCCATGCCGATCACCACGTCGGTCGTGGTGAAGATCATGTCGCGCACGGCCAGGGCCGTCTGCATGATCTTGGTGGTGATGCGGCCCGCGAACTCGTCGGCATAGAAGGCCATGCTCTGGCCCAGCATCAGCCGGTGGAAGTTCCAGCGCAGGCGCAGCGGGAAATTGATGGCCAGCGTCTGGTGCTTGACGCTGGTCTGCACCGTCACCAGCACGATGCTGCCCAGCAGCATGCCGATCACCAGCGCCAGCGTGCCCCGGCGCTCGGCCCACAGCGCCGCGGGGCTCACCTGGGTGAGCCAGTCCACCACGTGGCCCAGCACGGCGAACAGCAGGGCCTCGTACACCGCGATGGCGGCCGACAGGCCCGCCATCATCACCACGTAGCGGCGCAGCCCGCGTGTGCCGGACCACACGAAGGCCATGAAATCCTTGGGGGGCAGGGTGGGTTCGTTGCCGGGGTAGGGGGGCAGTCGCTTTTCGAAAAACTCAAACACAGGCTCAACTCCTTGGGCCGCCATCGTAAGGGGCTGCGGTCGGCCGTGTGCCCGCGGGGTCTTGGCGCGGCTGTTTCGCCATCCCGATCCTTCGATCGTGTCCGACGTGTTGCGCCTCGGGCCGCTGCATAGAATCCCCCCGCAGGGCGGCCGGGGCGAACGGCAGGCGCGCCGCCCGTGTCTTGGGCGCTCTTTCTTTTGCCCTCTTTCCTGCCGTCGATCAATCTTTGGAAAAAAGGCTTTCATGCTTGGACCGCAGCAGTGGATTTGGGGCGTGGTCGCCGTGGCGACCAGTGCGGTCATACTTCGTCCCTGGCGCCTGCCCGAAGCGGTCTGGGCCGTGGCGGGTGCCCTGGCGCTGGTGGGTTTCGGGCTGCTGCCGGCCAGCCAGGCCTGGAAGGGCGTGCTGCGCGGTGAAGACGTGTACTTGTTCCTGGCCGGGATGATGCTGCTGTCCGAGATGGCGCGCCGCGAAGGCGTGTTCGACTGGCTGGCGGCGCTGGCGGCGCGCCGTGCCGGCGGCTCGGGCAGCCGGCTTTTCACCTGGGTCTATGTGGTGGGTACGCTGGTCACGGTGTTCCTGTCCAACGACGCGACCGCGGTGGTGCTGACCCCCGCGGTGTTCGCCGTGGCCCGCGCGGTGGGTGCCTCGCCGCTGCCCTACCTGTTCATCTGCGCCTTCGTCGCCAATGCGGCGAGCTTCGTGCTGCCCATCTCCAACCCGGCCAATCTGGTGCTCTGGGGCGGGCACATGCCGCCGCTGCCGCAGTGGCTGGCGCTGTTCGCGTTGCCTTCGCTGGCGTCCATCGCCGCGACCTTCCTGGCGCTGCGGTTCGCGCTGCGCCACCGCATCGACGCCACCATCCGCACCGAAGTGCCTCCCAGTCCCTTGAGCCGCGGCGGCGCCCTGGCGGCCGCCGGCCTGGCCGTGTCGGTGGTGGTGCTGGTGGCCTGCGCGTGGCTGTGGGTGCCGCTGGGCTGGCCCACGCTGGGGGCGGCCCTGGTGACCTTGGCGCTGCTGCGCATCGGGTGCGGCAGCGCTGTCTGGCCCACGGTGCGCTCGGTGTCCTGGAGCGTTCTGCCGCTGGTGGCGGGACTGTTCGTGTTCGTGCAGGCCCTGGAGTACACCGGCGTGGTGGGGCTGCTGGCCGATGCCTTGCGCAAGGTGGCCACGGCCTGGCCGGGCGGCGCGGACGTGGGGGTGGGCGCCTTGCTGGGCATCGCCGCCAATCTGGTCAACAACCTGCCCGCCGGCCTGCTGGCGGGGGCGGCGCTGGATGCCGCGAACGCCTCGCCGTCGATGCGGGCTGCGGCCCTGATGGGCATCGACATCGGGCCCAACCTGTCGATCACCGGTTCGCTGGCCACACTGCTGTGGCTGGCCGCATTGCGGCGCGAGGGCGAATCGGTAAGTGGCTGGCAGTTCCTGCGGCTGGGCGCCTGGGTGATGCCCCTGGGGCTGGGCGCGGCGCTGCTCACCCTGTGGATCACGCACGTCGCGCTGCGCTGACCGGCTGTGCCAAAGCGGCCCTCCGGCTGTTGCCCGAAGGCCTATCGGTACACCACCGTGATGCGCGGCACGGCCTTGACCCCGGGCTGGCGCGCCAGGAAATCCGACAGGAACGCGATCAGGCTCTTTTCGCACAGCGCCATCACGGCCGGGTCCGATGCCATGGCCGCGCCTTGCTTGGCCGCGCGCTGCGACGCCTCCTGCGTGAGGCGGATGACCGCGCCCTTGTTGTCGGTCAGCAGGCCGCCCGACAGCACGCGGTGGCGCAACTGGCTGATGGCCGGGGTCGCCACCAGCGTCGGCTTGGCCAGGTGGATCTCGATGCCGGCCGGGGTGCTGCGCAGCTCGTAGCTCTGGGGCCGCAGGTCGTAGCCGAACGAGTATTCGGCCGAGTACCAGATCGCCACCACGCCCGTGGAGGCCAGGCCCAGCACGGATTTTTCGACGATCTGGGTGGTGCCTTCCTCGCGCACCACGGTGGCCGCCATGAGCTTCATCTGCTCCGACAGCGATTGCTTGCCCACCGTGAGGTAGTCGGTGTAGCGCGTGTAGCCCAGCAACTGCTCGGTCTTCTGGCTCACCTCCTGCTGCAGCTGCGCGACCTGCGCGCGCGCAGCGCGCATGCGGCCCTGCGCCACCCACCAGGCCGTGGCGGCGATGGCGGCCAGCATGGCCAGCAGCAGGGTCAGGAGGGTGAGGCGGGCACGTGACATAAGCAAGGAAGAGGCGAAGAAGGTGCGAAGAAGGCCGGGCAGGGCAAGGCGCAGAGCATAGCCGGCTGGCGCGACAGTCCGGTCCGGCAGGGTGGGCCCATGCCGCGCATGGGTTTTCGGGGAAAACATCCGCAGGCATAATTGAGAACTAATCGCATTTTGAAATCAAGGCAAACGATGGCTGGCAGCACTGCAGCGTCCCGCCTGCATGTGGTCTCGCGCATCGCGGCCGGCATGCTGGGCGGCTACGCGTTCACCTGGGGATTCATCGCGCTGTGCGTGGGCCTGGCATTCGCGGCAGGCATGCCGTTCCACGATGCCGAGGCCATGGGCTACATCGTGGGCTTCATCGTGTTTCTGGTGGCCTTCCTGTGGGCCTTTTCGGATTCCCGGCTCGGCCGCGTCTGGCTGGTGCTGGCGGGGGGCGGCGCCCTGATGGCCGGCACCGCGTCGCTGGTGCAGATGGCCCTGATCTGACCGGCCCCTGTGCCGGCGGTTTTCGTGTCCGTCCCGTTGCCGTGTCGGTCCTGTCTGTGCTGTCTTTAGCGGAAAGGCATTTGTCCCGTGTTCCAGAACTTTCGGCTCACCATGGCCTGGCTGCACACCTGGTTCGGCCTGGTGCTGGGCTTCGTGCTCATGGTCGTTTTCTTCTTCGGCTCGCTGTCGGTGTTCGACCGCGAGATCGACCGCTGGGCCATTCCTGAAACCCGGTTCGCCCCGCAGCCCATGCCGTCGTTCGACCGCGTGCTGCAGCCAGCCTTCCAAGCCATGACGCGGCCCGATGCCGCCAACCTCGAGGCGGCGCGCAGCCGGGTGAACGGCCCGCTGGCCGACACCTTTCCCGTGGTGAACAGCTGGGGCGCCTACACCACCCACCGCGATCCGGTGCTCGGCATGTTCGCCAGCTTCGCCCTGCCCAACGCCAAGGACGCGGACGACCAGGTCTGGGGCACGCGCACCATCGACCCGCGCAACGGCCAGCCGCTGCCGGACGACCACCTCAAGATCGGCAGCCGGTTCTTCTACCCGCTGCACTACAGCCTGCACCTGGAATGGAAGAGCCTGGGCTACTGGATCGTGGGCTTCGCCGCGCTGATGATGCTGGTGGCGCTGGTCAGCGGCGTGGTCATGCACCGCAAGATCTTCCGCGAGATGTTCACCTTCCGGCCGCGCAAGCACACCCAGCGCAGCGCCCTCGATCTGCACAACCTGACCGGCGTGGTGGCGCTGCCGTTCCATTTCATCTTCGCGCTTTCGGGCCTGGTGATCTTCGGCGGCATCTACTTTCCCGTCACCGAAACCCAGCTGCATCCGCTGCACGAACTGCATGAGCAGCACGAAGCGCTGGAGACCGGCCTGCCGGCCAAGCGCGCGGGCACGCCCGGCACGCTCGCCTCGGTGGACGCCATGGTGGCCGAGGCCCAGCGTCGCTGGGCCGCCAAGGGCATGGCGGGCGAGGTCGGCTACCTGAACGTGCAGCACGTGGGCGATGCCAATGCCTACGTGAGCGTGTTCCGCGCAGGCACCGACCGCGTCACGCTCACGGGCGAGGGCATCCACTTCAAGGGCGCCACCGGCGAGGTGCTGCGCGAAGACCCGCCGCCCACGGCGGTCGCGGGCATCAACAATTTCCTCACCGGCCTGCACCTGCAGCATTTCCGGCACTGGCTGCTGCGCTGGCTGTACGTGCTGGGTGGCCTGTCGGGCTGCGTGTGCATCGCCACCGGCTTCATCTTCTTCGTGGAAAAGCGCAAGCGCCAGCACGCCAGGCAAGGCCTCTCCGGCGCGCGCTGGGTGGACGCCTTCGCGGTGACCACCGTGACCGGCATGCTCATCGCCACCTTTTCCATGCTGATCGGCAACCGGGTGCTGCCGACCGATCTGCCGGGCCGGGGCAGCTGGGAGCAAGCCGTGTTCTGGGGCGTCTGGGTGCTGGCCTTCCTGCATGGCGTGTGGCGCACGGCCCCGGTGGCGCAGGCCCGCATGGCGCCGGCCTGGAACGAGCAGTGCTGGGCCGCTGCTGCGCTGGCGGTGGCGGCGGTGCTGCTGAACTGGGCGACGACCGGGGACCACCTGCTGCGCACCATCGCCAACGGCTACTGGCCCGTGGCCGGCATGGACCTGGCGCTGCTCGCCAGCGCGGCCCTCGCCGTGGTGGCCGCGCGCAGGCTTCGCCGCCGCGCGCTGGGCGCCGCCGCGCCGCAGGCCCGCGCCGCGCAGGGTGTGCCGGAGGCCACCCGTGCTTGACGCGTTGCTGTTGCTGGCTGCGCTGGCCGCCAATGGGGCCGGTCTGGGCTGGCTGGCCCTGGCCATGGAGGTGCACTGGGCACAGGCGCTGGGCGATGGCGTGCCGCAGCCCCGGCGCACCGTGGCGTGGCTGCGCTGGGCCGGTGCCGCCGCGCTGGCGGGATCGCTGGCCTTGTGCCTGAGCGTGGACCACGGCTCGATGGCCTCGCTGGTCTGGGTGATGGCGCTGGCGGGCGCGGCGCTGTGCATCGCCTTCACGCTGGCGTGGCGCCCGCGCGTGCTAGGTCTTCTGGTTCCGTGGCTGCGAGTCCGCGGGGCAGACGCCGCCAGGGGCTGACCAGGGGCCGCAGGCTTCCTGCCTGTTTCACGCTCGCGCGCGAACGCCGTGCAAAAAAAGAAAACCCGCCGAAGCGGGTTGGAAAAGACAGCCCAGGAGGGAGGAGGAGATCAATCAAAGCGGGCTGCCTGGGTGCCATGATTGCGGCGCCAACTTAGGCGTGGCTTAAATCCCTCGGGGCTTTTCTTTCTTTCTTTCGTCTGCCGGCACGCCGCGCTATCCGGCGCTTTCCCTGAACTGCACCACGTTCCCTTCCGGATCGTGCCCGTCGCAGGCCCGGAAGCCGCGGGCTTCCCACTCGCGCTGCGCGGGGCTCAGCCCGCCACCCAGTGCCACCGCGGCTTCACGGGTGGCGGCCAGGCTGTCAACGGCAAAGAACAGCTTGACGGGCACTTCGGTTCTGCGGGCCGGGGGCGTGGACGACGAGGCTGCCCCCGCAGCGGACCGTGCCGCCGCGGGCATGCTGTGCACCACCAGCTGGACATCGTCCGACTCCAGCACGATGTGGCCGGGCTGCCGCTCGACCAGCCGCATGGACAGCAGCACCTCGTAGAAACGGGCGACCTTGGGCAAGTCCCTGGCGAAAATCACGGCGCCGGATTTGGGTCGGCTCATCTCGGACTCCCTCTGTGTGGTTATGGGCAGCGGCGATTGTGCCGGGCAGAGGGTCGGCTGTCACCGCACCAGGAACACCACCGCCACCACGATCACCCCCAGCGCCAGATTGACTCCCACCCAGGTGCGGATGGAAGCCAGCGCCTGGCCGCTGGCGGCCCAGTCGCTCGCCGCCACCGCGCGCTGCAGGCGCTTGAACAGCGCGAACCGCACGTGGCCGAACAGGGCCATCATCACGATGCCCAGCGTGGCCATGATCGTCCACGACAGCGGCATGGAAAATCGGCCGCCCGACTGCGCCGCTGCACGGGCGACGTTGCCGATCATCCACAGCCCGCTGGACAGCACCAGCACGACGGCCACGAGCACCGCGCCCAGAAAACGCTGCAGCACGCCGTGCATCAGCGCCACGCGCTGGGCTGGCTCCAGCGCCTGGGCCGCGGGGCGCAGGAAGAAATGGGCGAAGGCCATGCCCCCCAGCCACACGATGATCGCCAGGACATGGACCAATTGGAGCGCGTTGTACAGCATGGGGCAACTTTCTGAGGGGTTCGGGAGCCGGGACGGGCGCCCAGGCACGGCGCCTGGGCGAGAGGATAGGGCGCCAACACCGGCGCGCGCACGGAAATGGCTATGGAAAATAGCCGAGCCATTGTTACAAAAAAGAACATGAAGGCTATTGACGCCAAAACCGACGTCGATTGTGGCTATCCTCGTGGGTTATCGTGGACGGATTCCCCGCGCCGCGCCCGGGATTTCCTCCATCTGCCCATGACGCTTCCGAAAGCACTGCGATTGCAACGCTGGCCCTGGCTGCCAGGGCTGCTCTGCGCGCTGGTCGGCACCGCCGCCAGCTGGGCGCTGTGGCAGCAGCAGAGCGACTCGGTGGCGCGCATCGCGCGCGAGCGGTTCACCCAGGAGGCGCGTTCGTTCACCACGGCGCTGGAGAGCCGCATCGCCTCGCACACCGAACTGGTGGTGGGCCTGCGCAGCCTGTTCCTGGTCAACCCGCGCCTGGCGCGCGCCGATTTCGAGCACGCGGCGCGCGAATTGCGCCTTGCCCAGCACTATCCCGGCGTGAAGAACGTGGCCTTCACCCGCTTGGTGCCGCATGCCGACAAGGAGGCCTACGAGGCCCGGGTGCGCGCCGATGACCTCGCGCGAACGGGCGCTCCGTCCACGTTCGCCATCCGCCCGCCCGGAGACCGGCCGGAATACCACGTGGCCGACTACATCTGGCCCATCGCGGGCAACGAGTACGTCGTGGGCCTGGATGTCGGCTCGCTGCCGGCCACCATGGCGTCCATTCGCTACAGCCGCGACACCGGGCAGATCGTGGCCTCGGAGCCGTTCGATCTGCTGCAGGAGCGCGACAACCGCGCCGGCTTCGTGATCCGGCTGCCCGTGTTCGACGACGGCGCGGGCGGCGTGCGCCGCTACGTCGGCTCGGTGGCCGCCACGATCCGCTTCTACGACATGGTGAAGGCCCTGCAGTCCGAGGGCCAGTTGCGGGGCGTGGGCATGTCGGTGCGGGACATCGGCTCGGTGCGCGATGCCTCTGCGTCCTCCGAGCGGCCGCTGCTGGCGCTGGAGAGCGGCGTGCGGCCCGCCGTGGAGCGCTACGAACGCGAGCTGCGCGTGCACGACCGGCGCTGGCGGCTCACCTTCCAGCCCCTGCTGCCCTTCCTGTCGCGCTCTGAGGCGCAGTTGCCGGCGATCATGGGCGGTGGCGGCCTGCTGGTGACGGCCCTGCTGTCCGCGCTCATCACGCTGCTGGTGCGCCGTCGCACCCAGGCCGTGAGTTTTGCCACCGCCGCCGGCTCGGCCCTGCGCGAGAGCGAAGAGCGCTTTCGCGCGCTGTTCAACCAGGCCGCCGTGGGCGTGGCGCAGGTCGAGGCCACCAGCCGCCGCTTCGTGCGGGCCAACAGCAAGTTCTGCGACATCCTGGGCTACACCGAGGCCGAGCTGTCGGCCAAGACGGTGGGCGACATCACGCACCCCGACGATCTGGTCGCCAGCGAGTCGCTGATGCAGCAGATCGCCGCGGGGCTGATCGAGGAGTTCCGCTACGAAAAGCGCTACTTCCACAAGGACGGGCGCGTCATCTGGGCCGACCTCACGGTGTCGCCCATGCCCATGCCTGGCAACCCCGCCAACCATTCCATCGCCGTGGTGCAGGACATCACCGAGCGCAAGCAGATGGAAGAGAGCCAGCGCGACAGCGAACTGCGCTTGCGCGGCATCCTGTACCGCCTGCCCGTGGGCGTGTGCCTGGTGCGCAAGGACGGCGGGGTGAGCTTTCGCAACGAGCGCTTCGTGCAGATCTGCGGCTACACCGCCGAGGACGCCCCCACGGTGGACGACTGGTGGCGCCTGGCGTTTCCCGATGCGGCGCAGCGCGAGCGGGCCATCGCCGACTGGCTGGCCGTGTGCGCCGAGCCGCCCGGCAAGGAGGCCGTCGCGCCGCGCGAGCACGCCATCACCTGCAAGGGCGGGCAACTGCGCACGGTGGACCTGGCCGGCGTGGCGCTGGGCGACGACCGCCTCATCACCGTGGTGGACATGAGCCAGCACAAGGCGGCCGAGGAAGAGATCCGCTACCTCGCCTACTACGACCCGCTCACCCAGCTGCCCAATCGCCGGCTGTTGCTCGACCGGCTGCAGCAGGCCCTGGCCGCCAGCACGCGCAGCCAGCGCTGCGGCGCGGTGCTGATGCTCGACCTGGACAACTTCAAGACCCTGAACGAAACCCAGGGCCACGAGCGCGGCGACATGCTGCTGCGCCAGGTGGCGCTGCGGCTGCGCGACTGCGTGCGGACCGAAGACACCGTGGCGCGCCATGGCGGCGACGAGTTCGTGGTGGTGCTGGAAGACCTGGGCGACAGCCCCGAAGACGCCGCCGCGCGCGCGGAAGAGTTGGGCCAGAAGATCCTGGCGGCCCTGCGCCGCCCGTTCGTGCTGGAGGGCGAGGCCCACCACAGCACGCTCAGCATGGGCGTGACCATCTTCCAGGGCGTGCGCGAGACGGTGGACGAACTGCTGCAGCGCGCCGATCTGGCCATGTACCAGGCCAAGGCCGGCGGGCGCAACAGCCTGCAGTTCTACGATCCGCAGATGCAGGCGTCGGTGGCGGCCCGCGCGGCCCTCGAATCGGACCTGCGCGAGGGCATCGCGCTCCAGCAGTTCGAGCTGTTCTACCAGCCGCAGATGGACAACGGCCGCATCACCGGCGCCGAGGCGCTGCTGCGCTGGCGCCACCCGGTGCGCGGCTTCGTTTCGCCGGCCGATTTCATTCCCCTGACCGAAGAGACCGGACTCATCCTGCCGCTGGGCGAATGGGTGCTGCAGGCGGCGTGCGCTCAGCTGGCGCGGTGGGCGCAGCGGCCGGCGCTTTCGCACCTGGGCCTGTCGGTCAACGTGAGCGCGCGCCAGTTCCACCAGAGCGGCTTCGTGGGCCAGGTGCTGGCGGCGCTGGCGAGCACCGGCGCCGATGGCCGCCGGCTCAAACTGGAAATGACCGAAAGCCTGCTGCTGCAGGACGTGGAGGACACCATCGACAAGATGGCCCAGTTGCGCGCCTATGGCGTGGGTTTTTCGCTCGACGATTTCGGCACGGGCTATTCCTCGCTCGCCTACCTCAAGCGCCTGCCGCTTGACGAACTGAAGATCGACCAGAGCTTCGTGCGCGACGTGCTCACCGATCCCAACGACGCCGCCATCGCGCGCACCATCGTCGCCCTGGGCACCAGCCTGGGCCTGCGCGTGATCGCCGAGGGCGTGGAGACCGAGGCGCAGCGCGCCTTCCTGGCGCGCAACCAGTGCTACGTGTGGCAGGGCTATCTGCTCAGCCCGCCGCTGCCGGTGGACGGATTCGAACGCCTGGTGATCGACCACGCCGCGGGCCAGAGCCCGCTGATCGTGTGAGGGGCACCGGCCGGCGCCGGCCACTCCGCAACGCCTGCGGGTCCGCCGGCCCCTGCCGATCGTTCCGAGCCCTCCCATGTTCGAGCTGAAAACCCTGGCGCTGTACGCGGTCACCGCGCTGGCGGAGATCGTGGGCTGCTACCTGCCGTGGCTGTGGCTGCGCCAGGGCGCGAGCCCCTGGCTGCTGGTGCCGGCCGCCGCCTGCCTGGCGCTGTTCGCCTGGCTGCTCACCCTGCATCCGGCCGCGGCCGGGCGGGTGTACGCGGCCTATGGCGGCGTCTACGTGGCGGTGGCCATCGGCTGGCTCTGGGCGGTGGACGGCGTGCGCCCCACCGCGTGGGACCTGGCGGGCGTGGCCGTCACCCTGGCCGGCATGGCGATCATCGCCTTCGCGCCCCGTGCTGGCTGATGCTACTTTTTTGATAGCTATATGCCCTAGTACTGATTGCGCTGAAGGCATTTTTGGCTCTGAGCGGCGGCGGCTGTAGGAGTGGGCCGTTTCCCTGGCAGTCGCGCCACCCCGGCACGGTATCATCCGGGGCTTGGCCACGCTGGCCCGCCCGGCGGCGCGGCCGCGCCGTTTTGAGCGCTCCAACGCCCCCAGCCCGCCCACAGACCCGTGCGTCTCAACTCCATCAAACTCGCCGGCTTCAAGTCGTTCGCAGAACCCACCAATTTCATGCTGCCGGGCCAACTGGTGGGCGTGGTGGGCCCGAACGGCTGCGGCAAGTCCAACATCATGGACGCGGTGCGCTGGGTGCTGGGGGAGTCCAAGGCCAGCGAGCTGCGTGGCGAGTCCATGCAGGACGTGATCTTCAGCGGCACCACCAGCCGCAAGCAGGCCAGCCGCGCCAGCGTGGAGCTGGTCTTCGACAATGCCGACCACCGCGCCGGCGGGCAGTGGAACCAGTACGGCGAGATCGCCGTCAAGCGCGTGCTCACCCGCGACGGCAACAGCAGCTACTTCATCAACAACCAGCCCGTGCGCCGGCGCGACGTGCAGGACGTGTTCCTGGGCACGGGCCTGGGGCCGCGCGCCTACGCCATCATCGGCCAGGGAACCATCAGCCGCATCATCGAGTCGCGCCCCGAAGAGCTGCGCCTGTTCCTGGAAGAGGCCGCGGGCGTCTCCAAGTACAAGGAGCGCCGCCGCGAGACCGAGAACCGGCTGTCGGACACGCGCGAGAACCTCACGCGGGTCGAAGACATCCTGCGCGAGCTGAACGCCAATCTGGAGCGCCTGGAAAAGCAGGCCGAGGTGGCCGCCCGCTACAACGCGCTGCAGGCCGACGTCACCCTCAAGCAGCACCAGCTGTGGTTCTTGAAGCGCGCCGATGCCGAGGCCGAGCAGGCGAAGGTGCGCGCCGACGGCCTGCAGGCCGTGAACGACCTCGAATCGCGCATGGCCGACCTGCGCTCGGTCGAATCCGACCTCGAAACCATCCGCCAGGCGCACTATGCCGCGGGCGACCACGTCAACCAGGCCCAGGGCAAGCTCTACGAGGCCACGGCCGAAGTGGGCCGCCTGGAGGCCGAGATCCGCTACGTGGTCGAGGGCCGCCAGCGCGTGGAGCTGCGCCTCGCCCAGCTTGCCGAGCAGATCGCGCAGTGGTCGGCCCGCAAGGAAGAGGCCGAACACGAGATGGAGAACCTCGCCGGTGCCGGCGTGGACGCCGACGAGCGTGCCGAACTGCTGGCCGCCCAGGTCGAAGAACAGGCCCTGCAGTTGCCCGACCTCGAAGAGGCGCTGCGCCAGGGCCAGCAGCGCGCCAACGAGCAGCGCGGCGCCGTGGTGCAGGTGCAGCAGCAGATCGGCGTGCTGGCCGCCGAGCAGCGCAGCATCGACGAGCAAAGCCGCCAGCTCGATGCCCGCCACGAACGCCTGCGCACCGACCGCAACGCGCTGGCCGCGCCCGACGAGGCGCGGCTGGTCAACCTGCGCGGCCAGCTCGATGCCGCCCAGGAGGGCGCCGAAATGGCCGAGGCCCGGCTCGCCGAACTGCAGGAATCCGTGCCGCAGCTGGACGAAGACCGCCGCACCCGCCAGCAGGCCGTGAACGTGGAAAGCGCCCGCCAGGCCGATCTGTCGGCACGCATGGAGGCGCTGAAAGCGCTGCAAGAGAAGGTCAAGACCGATGGCAAGCTGCAGCCATGGCTGGCGCGCCACGGCCTCGACGGCCTGCAGGGCCTGTGGAGCCGCATCCACATCGAGCCCGGCTGGGAGAACGCGCTGGAGGCCGCGCTGCGCGAGCGCCTGGGCGCCCTCGAAGTCAGCCGGCTGGACAGCGTGCGAGGCTTTCTCGGCGCGGGCGGTAACGATGCGCCCCCGGCCCGGCTGGCCTTCTACACCGCGCCGCCCGCCGGCATCCCCGAGCCCACCGGCGCCGCCACCCGCCTGTCCGATCTGCTGCGCCTGGGCGATGCGGGCCTGCGCGCCGTGCTCACCGACTGGCTGCAGGGCTGCTACACCGCGCAGACGCTCGACGAGGCCCTGAACCGCCGCCCCACGCTGCAACCCGGCGAGGTGGTCTACGTGCCCACGGGCCACGCGGTCAGCGCGCACAGCGTGAGCTTCTATGCCCAGGACTCCGAACAGTCCGGCCTGCTGGCCCGCGCGCAGGAGATCGAGCACCTCGAAAAGGAACTGCGCGCCCAGGCCCTCATCAGCGACGAGTCGCGAACGGCCCTGGTGCGCGCCGAATCGGCCTACGCGGACGCCTCGCAGCGCCTCGTGGCCGCTCGCCGCGAAGCCAGCGAGGCGCAAAGCCGCGCCCACGAACTGCAGGTGGAAACGCTGCGCCTGACGCAGCTGGCCGACCAGGCCCGCGCGCGCAGCGAGCAGATCGGCGCCGACCTGGCCGAGGTCGAGGCGCAGCTGGCCGACCTGCAGGAGCGCCGCGTGACGGCCGAGGCGCGCTTCGAAGAGCTGGACATGCAGCTGGCCGACAGCCAGGAGCGCCACGCGCAGCTGGACGAGCGCGTGATCGCCGCCGAGCGCAAGCTCGCCGAATGCCGCGAGCAGCAGCGCAGCCTGGAGCGCCAGGCGCAGGAGGCCACGTTCTCGCGCCGCAGCCTGGAGGCGCGCCGGGCCGAACTCGCCCGCACGCTGGACACGGCCGGCAGCCAGACCCGCGCGCTGGCCGACGAGCAGCAGCGCGCCCGCGACGAGATGGCTCGGCTGTCCGACGCCGCGGCGCAGGGCGGCCTGCAGCAGGCGCTGGACCTCAAGATGGAGCGCGAGAAAGCCCTGGGCGCCCAGCGCAGCGAATACGACGACCTCACCGCCAAGCTGCGCGCGAGCGACGAGCGCCGCATGCAGCTGGAACGCGCGCTCGATCCGCTGCGCGCCCG